>NZ_JAKWFI010000003.1:0-634178 GCF_029522175.1 Paenibacillus sp. P2(2022)
GCTTCTAACTAACCCCGCTCGACTTGCATGTATTAGGCACGCCGCCAGCGTTCGTCCTGAGCCAGGATCAAACTCTCCATTAAAGACCAACCGAAGTTGGTTATAGAAAGAGCGATTAGCTCATTTTTAATGCTAGCGATTCTTCTTTATAAAAGAAGTAATCTTTATTTCATCATCCATTTGTTCAGTTTTCAAAGAACTTGTCTGACCTCGTTTGTTTAACAAGTCAGGAATTAGATCATATCATGTCAGTTGCTTTCTTGTCAAATCTTTTTTTTGATTATCTTTTCAGCAACTTTGCTTCAAGAAATGTTATTCTCAAAGCAACGTCTAGTAATATATCATGCCTGAAGTTATTTAGCAAGCACTTTTTTATACTCTTGTTCTTTACTATATAACAGATAATAAGGCAGCCACTCCGCTTTGGAACGGAATGACTGCCCTCATTGCAAAAACTATTATTCTTGTTCTAACAGTCTGATAAATTCATCCTCATCTTCTATGGTGTCAATTCCGAGCTGTTGTGCCTTAGCCAACTTGCTCCCAGCCTTTTCACCAGCTATGACTAGATCCGTTTTTTTCGATACAGATCCGGCAACTTTGGCTCCCAGCGCCTCCAGCCTCGATGCAGCTTCATCACGCGTAAGCTGATGCAAGGTACCTGTAAGCACAACCGTTTTGCCACTGAAAAAGCTGTCTGTCTTTTTCGCCTGTGGAGCTTCGGGGGCCTGAGCTTTTACCCCTAGAGACAGCATCTTTTCAATCCCTGCTTGAGTAAATGGATCGGCAAAGAATGCAACAATGCTTTCAGCTACAATCCCACCTACATCTGGGAGTTCTATCAGTTCATCCACCGTAGCGGACATCGTCTTGTGCAAGTCACGATAGTGTTCAGCCAACATGCGTGTCGTCGCTTTACCTGTATTCGGTATGCCCAAAGCATAAAGGAAAGAAGCCAAGTCTCTCTCCTTACTCTTTTCGAGTGCCGCCAAGAGGTTATTGGCCTTTTTCTCACCAAACCGCTCCAGCTTCACAAGATCATCATATTGCAGTGTATACAGATCCGCTGGTTCACGAACTCCCAATTCATCATGCAGTTGAATAGCTGTTTTATCACTGAACGTCTCAATGTCCATAGCATCACGTGAAGCAAAATGAGAAATGCGGGCCACAATTTGGGGTTTACAACCTAGCTTATTGTCACAAAATAAATGAGCGCCTCGCTGCTGCAGCGGAAACCCACAAGCTGGACAATGATCTGGAACCACAATTTCCCCTCCATCGTTCTCAGATGTTACTTTTCCCAAAATCTCAGGAATAACATCGTTTGAGCGACGAATAAACACACGTGCCCCCAAAGCAAACTTCAGTTTTTTACGCTCGATGTCACCAGCATTGTTCAGCGTACAATTTTGTACAGTGACTCCCGCCAGCTCTACCGGTTCTACCCTAGCCAGTGGAGTGATCTTCCCGGTTCTTCCTACATTCCACTCGACTGAGTTAAGGACCGTAGTCGTTTCCTCTGCTTCGAACTTATAGGCCACCGCCCAGCGTGGGAATTTATCAGTATATCCAAGAACCTCACGTGTGCGCATATCTGTAATTTTCAATACTGCCCCATCAATAAGATAGTCCAATCCTGCACGGGATTCCTCAATCTCAATCAGCTGCTCCATTACATCATCAAAATTATCAAAGTAAGTCAAGTATGGGTTTACCTTGAAATGATTTTCGCGCAGGAAGGTCATCATCTCCTGGTGGCTGTTAAACTGGATACCGTCTGCATATCCCACGTTGTAGAAAAATGCATTCAGTCGGCGTTCTGCTGTCACTTTGGGATTCAAGTTGCGCAAAGCACCAGCTGCAGCGTTGCGTGCATTTTTAAGAGGGTCCGCGGCAGTCTCATTATATTTGGACAGTACAGAAAGATTCATGATTCCTTCTCCCTGCACTTCAATTGTTCCATTTCGAAAAGGAATTGTAAGTGGCACGGATTTAATCGTCTTGACCTGTGCCAGTATCCCCTCACCTACCACACCATTACCACGTGTGGAAGCCTGCACCAGTTGTCCATCCGTGTATGTCAGGTTCAGCGTCAGTCCATCAAATTTTAGTTCTATCGCATAGCCGGGGGATGGCAAAGGTTGCTCCGGGTTCTTGGTATTGTAATCATTGATCAGCTTCACGACACGCGCATTCCATGCACGCAGCTGCTCCATATTCTGAGCTTTATCAAGGCTCCATAATGGAGCGAGATGGCGATGCGGTGTGAAGCCCTTGAGGATCTCCCCGCCCACACGCTGTGTTGGCGAATCCGGCAGTACAAGACCGCTTGTCTGTTCAAGCGCTACCAGTTCGTCATAAAGCACATCATATTCTTTGTCGCTGATCTGGGGATCATCCAATGTATAGTAGTGATAGTTATATGTGTTCAGTTCAGCAACAAGCTGCTCCATCCTGTGCATTAGGTTCATGCAGGCGTATCCCTCCGGGAACTTCATTAGGGCAAAGGCCTTAGCCAAGCTGCCCTATGAGGTTCGAGATTTAATAATATTTAGGATTATTCTACTTTTGTAATCGGTGCAAAGCCAGCTAACAGTCGTTTAACCCCTACTGGAGCCGGGAAAGCAATCTGAAGCTCCATATCATTGCCCGTTCCTTTTACAGCTACAATGGTTCCAATTCCCCACTTGCCATGCTGTACCTTGTCTCCGGCAGCAAAAATGGATGCCCCCCCTGTCGAAACAGACGGAGTTGGTTTTGCAGGTGAGGAAGTGGTCACTGTTACGCGGGGCGACGCGGAAGCAGACGAGCCACTACGGCTCATCGTATCAAACGAGCGCTCTCCACCAAAGTTGCTGCCACTGCTTTTGCCCAGTCCGCGACCACCATAAGATCCGCCTACATTGCCTGAACGACGGTAACGATCACGCTTGATGACCGTATCCTCTTTTAACTCATCCGGAATCTCTTCGAGAAAGCGGGAAGGCGGGTTAGCTGTGGTACGTCCAAACAGAGTGCGCATCTGAGCGCATGTGAGGAACAACTGCTCCTCAGCACGGGTAATCCCGACATACGCCAATCTACGCTCTTCCTCCAGCTCTTCATTATCCAAAAAGGCCCTGCTGTGAGGGAATACCCCTTCCTCCATACCAACGATAAATACGATAGGAAACTCCAGTCCTTTGGCGCTATGCATGGTCATTAATACAACCGCATCACTCTGCTCCTCTTCATCGTCATTCATGGAATCAATATCGGCAATGAGAGCAAGATCGGTCAGGAAGGAGACAAGCGACTTGTCTTCCGTCCCTTTTTCAAATTCCATAGTTACCGACAGAAACTCATCAATATTCTCCAAACGCGAGCGTGACTCGAGAGTATTCTCATTTTGTAGTTCCAATCGATATTGGGTGGTTTCCAGCATTTTTTCGGTCAACTCAGTAACTGACAGGTAATTCACCATCCGACTTAAACCTTCAATCATATCGTAAAACTCTACAAGCGCATTGCGCGTGCGTCCAGCAAAGCCCAAATCATCAACCACTTGAAGCACACGGAAAATCGAAACCCCACGTTCCGCCGCAGCTGCCTGTAATTTGCCAACCGTTGTGTCGCCGATGCTTCGTTTGGGTACATTAATGATTCGGATCAGGCTGATATCGTCGTCAGGATTGGACAGTAGGCGAAGATACGCCAGCAAATCCTTAATCTCTTTACGATCATAGAACTTGATTCCGCCCACGATTTGGTAAGGGATATCCGATTTGATCAAAATTTCCTCGACCACCCGAGACTGGGCATTCGTACGGTACAAAATGGCATGATGGCTATAGGTTTTGCCCGCCTTAATATTCTTATGAATTTCTGAGGCGATAAAATAGCCTTCGTCATGCTCGGAGTCAGCACGATAAACCTTAATCTTGGCGCCGCCTTCTTTGTCGGTCCATAGTTTTTTTGGCTTGCGGCCTGTGTTTTGGCCAATGACTTCGTTAGCTGCATTAAGAATATTTGAAGTTGAGCGATAATTCTGCTCCAGCAAAATCGTGCGTGCTTCCGGGTAATCCTCTTCAAAGTTCAAAATGTTGCTAATATCCGCACCCCGCCACCGATAGATGGATTGGTCGCTGTCACCTACAACACATAGCCGATGATGCTTGTCAGCCAGCATTTTGCACAGCATATACTGCGCACGGTTCGTATCCTGATATTCATCAACATGAATGTATTGAAATTTCTTCTGGTAGAAATCAAGTACCTCGGGCACTTCTTTAAAGAGCTGAATCGTTGCCATAATCAAATCATCAAAATCAAGAGAGTTGTTGTTTCTGAGCCGTTGTTGGTACTTGGTATATACCTTCGCCACAATTCCTTCAAAATAATCGCCAATCTTGCGCTCATACATTTCAGGAGTGACCAGTTCATTTTTAGCCGTACTCATCATAGACTGAACCGCTTTGGGTTCAAACTTTTTGGTATCTATATCCAGGTCCTTCATACAACTTCGGATGACAGACAATTGATCCGTAGAATCCAAGATGCTGAAATTGGAGGTAAATCCGATCCGCTCGATATCCCGGCGTAAAATACGCACACACATGGAGTGAAAGGTGGATACCCACACATCTTTCCCCTGCGGACCAATCAGCTTGGATACGCGATCCTGCATTTCACGCGCGGCCTTGTTCGTAAAGGTAATCGCCAAAATCCCCCATGGAGCCGTCTTGCGGGTCGCAATGAGGTAAGCTATTCGGTGCGTGAGCACCCGTGTCTTACCACTGCCTGCGCCAGCCATAATTAGCAGAGGACCATCTACCGCCTCGACGGCCTGACGCTGAGGCTGATTAAGGCGAGCTACCGCCTCGTGTATATCTATTGATTGCATGCGTGCATGCTCCTTTCCCTAAGCTTTCATATATTCACGCTCTATACTTCCAATTTCACAGCTACCGTCTCCAACGCTTTCGCCAAATCACGATAAATAATGTTTCCTACTACAATGGTGTCACAAACAGCTGCTGCTTGTAACGCGGTAGATTTATCCACGATCCCTCCTCCGTATAAGACACGAGATCGCTCCGTACCGCGATGTATTTGTTGTACCAGTTCCATATCTCCAAAGACACCGCTATATTCCACATATACAATCGGTAGATGCATAAGCTTGTCAGCAATCTGTGCATATGAAGCGGCAGCAGAAGCACTCAGCGAAGTTTCCGCACCAGTAAGCTTAGCGACGGTGGAATCACCGTTCAAAACAATATATCCTTCCGTCACAAGCAAATCCCAAGGGATCATATAACCAAATTGCTCAATCGCACGTTGGTGCTGCCCCATAATCCAATTACTGTCAGCGGTATTCAGCACCATGGGAATCATATATAGATCAAACCCCGGCACCACAGCTTCCAGATCGGATACCTCAAGCACACACGGCACCTCATAACGCCGAACCCGCGACAGCAAATCCACCGTATTTTCATAGGTTACGCCCGATGAACCTCCCACCATAATGGCGTCCGTACCAGACATACACACGGCATCAAGCGCCTCATCATTCAGTTCCTTGTCAGGATCAAGCTTAAATACATGCCTCCATGATTGAATTGAATCTGCCAACACACATTCCTCCAGCATCCATTGCTTTTGTCATCATCCAGACGAGCCGAATTCCAATATCCAAAAGCGTTCTATGCTAAGTCTATGACAGTGCTTAAAAGGTGTCAATGTTCGTATCAAATGGGAACACCGAGTTCAGACAGCTCATGGTCTCAGCGCATACAACCAACTGCGTCTACGAAGTTCTTTTTCCGTTAAAACGTCAGTATAAAAACCTCTTACACCCATCTGTTCGTACTCAGTGGCGTCCTGCAACTCGTTAATCGTATTTACGTAGCACACTGCCCCTGCCTGACGCAAACTTTCCACTAAGGCACCACTCACGCGATTTTCTGGTAAAGTTACTGCTGTTATATCATGCTGTTGGACAAATTGAATGATCTGGTCATTCGTGTCTTCTGTAGCATATAGCGTATAAATGATGGATGTATAAGGATAGATACTCCGCAACGTTTGCAACATTTCTTCATTATAAATTTGAGGGACAATACGAGACAGAAGTTCGGGATTTTTCTCCTGGGCCTGATGGGTCAGTTGTGCAAATAACTGTTTGATTTGGGCAGGGTCCTGCTCTTTCGTATCGGTCACAATATAGGCATCCGGGTAGTTTTCCAATAAATCCAATACATCCTTCCAATCAAGTGGAGTATAAGAACCGTGTATGGGGGTGTTTTTAAACTGATGATAGCTCCAAGGCTTTCCGCCCTGCTCTGTAGCAACTGCGTATTCCTGTTGCATTTGTTTGGTAAAGGATTCTGTCCATTCATGGCGCGCCACCAAATGTCCATCCGAAGTAAACATCAGGTCGACCTCGAATACACGGCTACCTTTTTTGTAATTTTCCACAAACGCTTCACGCGCATTGGTATAGGCCAAACCATCAACGGCTCCCATGGCATGCGAAATCACACGGTGTGTGGTAAAGCCAGTATGTTCTTCAGTAGATTGTCCTTTGTAAGCCAGTAAAAATGTACCGATTATCATTAAAAGAATAACTGCAGCAATCACTCGTTTCATAGGGTGTCACATCCTTTTCGTACAGGTCAATACCCTACATACACCTACTCAAAACAGCCCTATATCAGTTGAACTAAAAAATCAGCTATATAGACACAAAAACACCCTCCGGCTAAGCCGAAGGGTGACTCTGGATTAATATGCGTTTTTGAAACCATTGCGAATCGTGCGAAAAATAATTTTAATATCGAATAAGAGCGACCAGTTCTCAATATAGAAGATGTCATGCTTAATCCGTTCCTCAATAGATGTATCTCCGCGCAAACCGTTACTCTGTGCCCAGCCTGTAATTCCAGGACGAACATGATGCTTCACCATGTATTTTGGAATTTCCTCACGGAACTGATCCACATAATAGGGCCGTTCCGGACGTGGGCCAACGACGCTCATATCACCCAACAGTACGTTGAAAAACTGTGGCAGCTCGTCGAGGCTTGTTTTACGAATAAACGTACCAAAACGTGTGCGTCTTGGGTCATTAGCAGTCGTCCAGCCCGTATCTTCAGTTCCAGGCGGCAGTACCTTCATGGAGCGAAATTTGTACATTCGGAAGGTGCGACGGTTCAAGCCTACCCGCTCCTGCTTAAAAATAATGGGGCCTCTCGACGTGACCTTCACACCAATCGCCACGGCCAGCATAATCGGAGAGGTCAGAATAATCGCAAATAAAGAAAATAAAATATCGAACAGACGCTTAAACAATCGATTCCCTGCTACATCCAGTGGAATATCTCGTACATTAATCATCGGCATACCTGCAAAGTTGTCAAAGTAAGGTCGTGCCGGCAAATAATCAAAGAAATCGGGAATAATAAGCGTGCGCACTCCAGCCTTTTCACACATGTTGATAATCTTGGGATACTTATCATGAGCATCCAGCGGCAGCGCCAGAATGACCTCATCAATCATCAGGCGCGACAGCGTTGCCTCCAACTGATCTAATCCTCCAAGAATCGGGCGAAAATGGGCCTCTTCCTCTTCACTCCAATGCCGTTTATCATCCAGAAATCCCACTACTTCGTAGCCTAAATCAGGATACTGTCCAAGATTATGATAAAATCGTTGGCCCAAAGAACCCGCTCCAAGTATGAGCATGAATTGCTTATTGTATCCTTTTTGACGGAGGACTTTAAGAACTTGCTTCAAAAAATATCGATAAAACAAAATAATCAGTACATTACCAATCATATAGATCGCCAGGTAGGACCGCGAGATGTCGATTTGCTTTACGAAAAACATCACACTCAACAGCACAAACAGGCCAACAATGTGAATCTGGGTAACGCGAAATACATCATCTGCAAACCTCTTTTTGCGCTTTGGCGAATAGAGTGAGAATAACATCCCCAGCACAACGGCAATCAGACCGTATATTAAGCTCCACCCTCCATATACTTGAATAGGAAGTGGCTCTTTATAAGTGATCCATTCACTTTCAAATTTGAAAAACCAAGCGATCAGAAAGGATAACTGAATGACCGCGAAATCCGCCACAATATATAATTGGGTTAAAAAACGCTGATTTCTGCGTATCATGCTTTCACCTCAGTACGAGATTGTTCTCCGCCGTCCGGCTTAACCGGTGCAGACAACTTATTTTTAAGAAAAGCCATTCCAAACTTCACCGTAATTCCCGCATATACAGCCATGTTGGTGAACCAGCTGTACTGCTGCTTATAATGCTTACGATGAAATACCCACATAGCTCTATGAAACTCATAAATAATTTTCAAAGGGCGACGGCGAGCACTGCCTCCTTTGATATGAATAATATATGTGTGTGGGTAGTAGTAAATGCCCCAACCAGCTTGTTTAATCCGGTAACACCAGTCTATATCCTCACCATACATAAAAAAGGTTTCGTCCAATCCGCCAACCTGGTCAATCGTCTCCCGACGCACCAGCATAAAAGCCCCAACCAGTACATCCACAGGATACTCATCATCCGGGCTTAGATGCCCAAGCTGATATTGGTTGTACTTTGGGTTATCCGGGTAACGCTTCGACCAGCCGAAAGCATAGTAAAAAGACGCAGACGGCGTTGGAAACCCTCGCTTACAAGCCTTATCTAGCGAGCCATCCGGCAGGATGACCTTACAGCCCGATGCCCCCATCTCCGGATGCGTATCCATAAATCGAATCATTGTATCCAGCGTATCCGGCTGCACCAACGTATCGGAGTTCAACAGCAATACATAACGCCCGCTAGCTACTTCCATGCCCTGGTTATTCGCCTTGGCAAACCCTGTATTATCCTTATTGGCTATCAACATAATTTCCGGGTATGCAGCACGAATAGCCTCAACAGACCCGTCACTGGAGTGATTATCGATAACAATCACTTCATATCGATACTGCGTCTTTGACGCATACACCGACTGCAAACAATCCAGCGTCAATCGACATGTATTATAGTTGACGACCAGTATGCTTACATCCATATTTAAAACGCTCCTGACAAATTCAGTAATCTATTCTACTATCGCCTATTATAGCATACCGTGCAGACCACGGGGCGCAAAAAAGCACATAACTTGTAACCTTGCATAGTTAGTAGAAATTCGCAAAATTCGATTCCAACTGCTCCAAAGTGCAAATATAGACAAACGAAACCATTTGGAACTATATATTGTTCATTGGAAGTCGATTATTAGATTTTTGTAAAATCCTCGGTTGAGGTCTAAATTTCATCGTGGTAAGATATACATGGAAAAAGGGCTGGTGCCAGCCAGCCCCGCGCAACCAACGCTCCAAGAGCGGACGGTTTTGGAACAATCAGGCCGAAAATAGACCCTTCCTTGCGGGGGCGGTCTATTTTCGTTTGTTAAACTCTAACAGTGTGACGATTAACGCCCCGAACGTCAGCATTAAACTGAGCGCCTCAAACACTGTCACAGGCTTCACCCCCCTCCTCGGGAGAGTTAGCCGACCGCCCTTGTCAGCTCTATCGGTTGCACGTTTCAATTATACTATATATTTCCAAAAAGGAACACGCATTCGATGGGTTTTTTATCTAGCATTCATTTGCACCTTTGATTATTTGACGCTCCTATATGGAAAAAAGTTTCAATATTTTTCTTTCCATCTTCTATAATTTTCCCAATATAAAAACTAACTTATAAATCCAGTTGTCCAACCGGGACTGCCTATAAAACGGAGACTGCCCTATATATTTCATACGAGAAAACACACCCTTTTGGTAGCTGTCCAGGAATTGATCCACATCTCTGTACAATTGAGAAGGCATGTCTTGTCCATATAGTTGAACAAATTGCCGGGCTTGTTTACTTAAAATATAGCGATTTTTTCCTTTCACAAATCTACTTAGTCTCTTTCTCCACTTGCTAACCAAGCCATCCGTTGAACCTCCCAGCACATTGTTTTGATGTTGGCGATACCAAATGGACGGCTCGGGATCAAAAACAACCTCACCAAAAGAAGCGGTACATAAGTAAATCCACCAGTCATGCATAATAACATTGTTTAAGGTAGCCGGAATTTTCTTCCTCACGAGTTGGAGTGTTTGTTTATTGAACACCATGGTACAGCCTACACACACATTCTCGATGAGAGCATTATATAAGGATAAAGGTCTGGGAATATCAGCTGGCCATACCTTGAGGTGCTCCAAGTTTTGAGAGACCATTTGGGTAGCAGAACAATACATCAGCGGCTGGCTCTCATCCTTTTCCCTGAGCTGAGCTACAGCCCGAGCAAGCTTGTTCGGCATCCATACATCATCCTGATCGCAAAAGGCGTAATAGTCGAATGTCTCGGACGATCTTTGAATCAGATCAAAAAAACTCGCAATAACACCTACATTACTCTCTGGGCATAACCTAATCTGTTTGGGATAACGTTGCTCCAATGTAATCAACTTGGCTACCGTATCATCTGTTGAGCCATCATCACGGATTAGAATCTGTACTTCTACGTCTTTTTGATTGATGAGACTTTCTACCTGCTCATCTAAGTAAGCTGCTCCATTATATGTAGACAATAAAACTTGTACGTTAGGTCTGTTCAGAATAATGCCCTCCTTCTTTGAAAATATGGGCTACGGGGACATGTACATTCCACCTGCCTATACATTATAATGCTCATCACCCTTAATCAACATAGTCTTAAATATAACAAAATCTCCCAATCCTGAAATAATGGGAGATTTTTGATAGCTATGATAAAGTTTCAATTATTCAGATTTATCAAAATACTCCTGCAAAAAGTCACGCAATCCTTTGCGCCAATCCTGTAAATCGTGGAATCCGTTGGTCCGGATTGCAATATGCTCCATCACGGAATTACGTGGACGCGCTGCGGGTCTGGGAAACTGCTCTGTGCTGCATGGCTCTAATTTTGCAGTGATTTTCACAGCATATAGCTCTGCGGCATCCTGCAAAATAGCTTGTGTGAACTCGTACCAGGTGCAAGAACCGCTATTGGATGCATGATATACGCCATACTTCTCCGTTTGAATCAATTCCGCCAAAAAATGTGCCAAATCCACCGTATAGGTAGGTGAACCCTTCTGATCATTTACCACCTGAAGCTGCGGCTTCTCTTGTCCAAGCTTCAACATGGTTTTAACGAAATTGTTCCCGTACAGCCCATACACCCATGACGTACGAACAATAAAGTACCTAGAGCAAAGTGTCTCGGTTAGCACCTCTCCCGCCCGTTTGGACTTCCCATAGATACTCTGTGGATTCGTATTATCATATTCGTGATAGGGCTGCTCAGCGGTTCCATCAAATACATAATCTGTACTGATATACACCAGTTTAGCTCCTACTTTTTCCGCAGCCAATACCATATTACGTGTTCCAGCAGCATTTACTTGATAAGCTCTATCCATATCAGTCTCCGCCGCATCAACCGCTGTATACGCTGCACAGTGGATTACAGCTTCAGGCTGATATTGTCCCACTATTTTCATCGCCTGGTCCAAATCCGTAATATCCAGCTGTTCCCGATCATAGCCAACAACATCATGTCCTTGCTCTTGGAAGACCTTTACCACATCCTTGCCGAGTTGACCGGATGCTCCAGTAACCAATATTTTCATTTTACACATCCCCTAAGCGGGAACCATACTGCTTGGCATAATATTGCTGATATTCACCGGATTGAATGCGGGTCCACCATTCCTCGTTGTCCAAGTACCAGCGAATCGTTTCTTTAATGCCAGTCTCAAAAGAGTGCTTGGGCTTCCAGCCCAGCTCGTTCATGGTTTTGGTCGGATCAATACCGTAACGGCGGTCATGACCCGGACGATCCTGCACATACGAGATTAGAGATTCTGGCTTGCCCAGCTCCTCCAATACCGTTTTGACGATATGCACATTCGTCCGCTCGTTATTTCCCCCGATATTATACACTTCACCCAGCTTGCCCTGATGAATGACCAGGTCAATAGCGCTGCAGTGATCCTCTACATACAACCAATCGCGAATGTTCAAGCCATCCCCGTACACAGGTAACTGTTGATCGCTCAATGCACGTGAGATCATTAACGGAATCAGTTTTTCTGGGAATTGATATGGACCGTAATTATTAGAACAACGTGTGATATTCACTGGCAAACCGAAGGTTTCATGATATGCACGAACTAACAGATCACCGCCTGCCTTGGAAGCAGAATAGGGACTATTAGGCTGCAACGGAGTGTCCTCTGTGAACAATCCGGTTTCACCCAGTGAACCGTATACTTCATCTGTCGATACCTGCACAAATTTGGTCACATTATATTTCTTGGCGGCATCCAGTAACACCTGTGTACCCAATACGTTTGTTTTCACAAACACTTCCGGCTCCAAAATACTCCGATCCACATGCGACTCTGCTGCAAAATTCACCACCACATCAATTCCCTGCTGCATCAGCTGATCCATCACTTGTGCATCAGTAATATCTGCTTTCACAAAGGAATGTTTGGGATGATCTTCAATGGATTTCAAATTTTCTAAGTTGCCTGCATAGGTGAGTGCGTCCACATTCACGATTTCATAATCTGGATGCTGCTTTAACATATACAATAAAAAGTTACTGCCAATAAATCCGGCACCGCCGGTGACAAGAAGTTTCATAAATACCTCCTCAAACGTGCTTTAATACAATTAACATGTTATTTTAAAACAGAACGACAAAACAGCCGCCTATTATCACTCTAATCAAAGTTAATGTCTGCATCCCTAAATGTCGGATGCTTCTGATCCTTCTCTGAAAGAATAGCATGAGAAGTTGGCCAATCAATCCCCAGCGCAGGGTCATTCCACAGAATTCCCCGATCATTTTCGGGTGAATAATACTCGTCTACCTTGTACAGCACTTGAGTATTTGGAACAAGCGTACAGAACCCATGAGCAAATCCTTTAGGCACCAGTAACTGACGTCTATTATGCTCGCTTAAGATCACCCCGACCCATTGACCGAATGTTGGGGAACTTTTACGAATATCCACAATAACATCATAGATGGCTCCAGAAAGCACTCGGATAAGTTTGGTCTGGGCTTTAGGATGAAGCTGGTAATGCAGCCCTCGGATCACGCCAGCTTCTGCAGATAAGGACTGATTATCCTGAATAAAAGCATAGTTGATTCCATGCTGCTTCATGATTTGTTCATTGTAGCTTTCCATAAAAAAACCACGGTGATCACCATGGACCACGGGTTCAATAATTTTTGCACCTGCAAGTACTTCCTTTATTATCATTCACGAAACCTCCAACATCTTCTGTATATACTTTCATTTATGATTACTATAAAATTAATAAGCACACTATTTTGGGAGGGAATATGCTTTTGAATTTATCGAGAGTTAATAAAAATTTTGTTTGGTCCTATTTGATTTTGATGTGGCTACTTATCCCGATTCTCATATTGTTTAAAATTGATTCTTACTATATTTCCATATTATTCAGTCTAAATATTGCTCAGTCGTTTGTCATAGGTGCTACATACATTTTACACATCAGTGGTATCTTAACATATGCAAAGAAAGAAATAATGGTGCAATACCTAGCTTTTGGCGGCTATCTCGTTGGGATTATATTCATTTACGCTTTCCTCCAAAGGGAACATTTCATTTATTATTGGGACTTTTCGGCCTATTGGAATACTTCCATACAATTTAATAACCTCTTAAGTACAGATTTTATAGCAGCATCTAAACAAATCTATGCAAGTATTTTAAGAGACGATTATTCCGTGTTCCCAACAGTCTTTCTCGCCTTACCCTTAAAGTTCTTAGGTACAAGCTACATGAGCTATGTGTTAGCAATCTATACCTGCTTCTTGTATCCTTCTTGTTTGATACTATTCTTATTATGTATCAAGATTGCTGATCAAATCCAGCTAAACACAAAATTGAACGTTCTTATCATCTTTGTACTTACATTTACTTTCCCAATTATGATAGCTCCTATGTTGGGTGGATACCTGGATTCTATAGGACTTATTTTTATCGGCTTGTCCCTAGTTATCTTATTTAATAATGATTTTGAACGCTTAAATGTAAAAGCGATTTTACTTTTAGCTGCTTGCCTGGTATTACTAACATTCACAAGACGATGGTATGGATTCTGGATCGTATCTTTTTTTGGGTCGATCGGTATCGCCTTTATATTCAAATGGATTCTAGAAAAAGAGTTTCGCTTTAAGCAGCTCTTACAGGTTATCTTAAATTTTTTCATTATAGGAGCTTCAAGCGCATTGTTTCTTGTCATATTCTTCAATGAATTTATTCAAAGAGCTCTGACCAATAACTTTAAGAACGCCTACTCAGCTTATTATTTTGGTGACGTCTTAAGTAACTTGCAGAATTTATTTTATCATTACGGAGCCTTCATTTTCATCATAGCTCTTGTTGGTTGCATAGGCTTGTTATTCATTAGTAAAACAAGGTATATATCAATCTTTTTAGTTACGAACTTATTCATTACGTACTTTCTTTTTACAAGAATCCAAAGCTTAGCTTCTCAGCATTATTATCTGCTTACAGTGAATGTGTTAATTCTATTTATTAGTGGCGTTATTCTCATTCTAAACTATTTGTCCAAGATAAAATATGCAAAAAGTGTTGGCTTAGTTATTCTGGCTTATTTAGTGCTTTGTAATTTCTTAGTAACCTTTACGAATACAAATGCACGGCCTGTTACCTACTTCTCTTCTTTATTCAGTGACTTTAAACAAACACCTAGAGTAAGAACAGATATACCTGTTTTGAAGCAAATGACGGCTGATCTTAAGGAAATTTCATCAGAGCAGCATAAAGTATATGTCCTATCGAGCTCTGGAATTCTTAATGATGACATACTTAGACAGATCGAAATGCCTGACAATAGCAATGCTCTTCCGTTTATGAATCTGACTCACCATGTGGATTTAAGAGATGGCTTTCCAGTGTCGTTTTTTGAGTCTGATTATGTTGTGATCGCATTACCTACACAATACCATTTAGGTGAAAGTGGTCAAAAGGTTGTAGGTATACTCGCAGAAGAGGTCATGAACGGATCTCTTAAAAATAATTTTAAACCTTTAAAAAGCTATACTCTTGATAATAACGTAGAAGCCATCGTCTTGAAAAAGACGTCATCCATCACAAAAGAAAAAGTTGAGCTTATACGTTCACAATTCAGAAAAATATACCCTGATAATCCCGATCTTTTCTAATTCAATCCAGATGTCCGACGCATAAAAAAAGCCCTCGAATAAAAATCGGGGGCTTTTTTTTGTTAATCATTAAACATTTTTATTGGGAATTGTAGTTATTTTAGAATTGCCAAAACTAAATTTTTTGCCAATCAGGAATGGTAAGAATCTATTAAATATTTCAATGAAAAGGACACAACTTAAGAAGACAAGCAAGGTAGAGATAACAACAAATGAAATTCCATCTAAATACATATTTGTTTTAACAGAAAACATCTCGTAAAAATTCACATTCTCCCAGAAGCTAAGTATTAATCCATGCAGACCAAATATAATTAGAGAATTTTTACCAAAATAGGACAACAAGTTAGATGACTCAATTTTTTTAGATAAGTAAATATAGAATACTAGACTGCTCAGTACTGATAGGTAAAATAATATATAATTATGCCCATAGTAATTTCCTGACATGCCTGGCTTGTCATTTATTAAAAATAACACAAGACCCAGGAAGCCACCAGCATAAGCAATGTATGGTTTATTTAATTTGATTTTTTCAATAAAAAATTGTTCATTCATTTTAAATAAATAACCACAAATAATTAAGGAAGCTGCATTAATTGAAGTTCCCAATGACCAGGGAAGTGCATGTGTATCAAGCTTACTTAAAAATGCCCCTAGAATGGTGAGCAATATCCAAAATACATACATATAACTTTTCTTTGAGGAAATCTTCAAAACTAAGTACGAAATAATTTGGGCCAAGAAAAGACAAGGTAGGAACCATAGAGACATATTAAGAATACCCAAGTGATTCCCATCTGCATATAAAAAAGTTTCAATAACAACCATTGGATCAAGTGTTCCGACAATCCCCATCCAATGCATCCAACCAAAATACAATAAGGAACATATATAAAGAGTCGTATATGGTAAAAGGATTGTTTTGATTTTAGACCACAAAAAACTACTAAATTTATACTTCTGAAAATTAGAGGTAAACCCAGAAGCAAAAAAGAAAAGAGGCATATGGAAGGAATAAAAATACCCTATTATAAAGCTTTTATCCATCAACTCATTCCCTTTAAAACCATGAGGCACCAAATGTGAGAAGACTAAAAAAATAATTGCCAGTCCCTTTAAAACATCTACCCACTTTATTCTAGCTGGAGCATGCACAATTTGCATTTATAAAGTCTCACTTTCTTTATGTCATTGTTATCTGCGGATTCTTTAGTCCTGCGATCATCCTAGGAAAATAGTTCATAATCCATTTCACTCACTAATTTGTTAGCAAGCATCAATGAAGCATGTGTTCCCGCATCAGTCCACCAATTTTCTAAAATATCAAATGTAAGTTGGTTTCGTTGAATATAAGCGTTATTCACATCTGTGATTTCATATTCTCCTCTTGCTGAAGGGGTCAAAGTCTTGATAATATCAAACACTGAATGGTTAAACATATAAATGCCCGTAACTGCATAATCACTCTTAGGGTTCTTAGGCTTTTCTTCAATATTTACAATGTTATCGCCTTGTAATTCTGGTACTCCATAGCGATTAGCATCAGGAACTTTATGAAGTAGCAATTTCGCTCCCGATTCTTGAAGCTTGAATTTTTCAACGAATGAGGTTATATCATCTTTAAATACATTGTCCCCCAAAATTACAACCATCTTGTCATTACCAACAAAGTGCTCAGCTAAAAGCAAAGCCTGTGCAATTCCACCGGCTTCATCTTGTACTTTGTAAGTCAGTGTAACTCCAAGGTCGACTCCACTTCCTAAGAGATTAACTACATCTCCCATATGTTCCTTTCCAGTAACGATCAAAATATCGTTTATATTCGCCTTTTTTAGCTTGTCAATAGAGTAATAAATCATTGGATATTTACCAATCGGCAGCAAATGTTTGTTTGTAACTTTAGTAAGCGGGTATAATCTAGAGCCAGTCCCTCCAGCTAATATAATCCCTTTCATATCTAACTTCCTCCTATTAAAGCTCTTTTATAGTAGCTCCATAATGGTTTTTGCACGAGCTTCCCAATTGTTGTGGACTATGAAGTTTTCCAGTTGCTCCTGATTATTAAAAGGCCGTTGCAGGGTGTCTACACTCGCCAGATACTCCCTTATTTCTTCTAAACTACGATATAGATAGACCCCTTTCTGATCTAATAATTTAGTTTCTTCACTCTGCACAGCTAGAGTCACTTTATTCAGACTAAGATACTCATAAACTTTGACTGGATTAATCGTATCAATTCTATCTGAATTCCTTGAAAAGGGATATAAACAAACATCAAAAACATCAATAATCGCACCAATTTCTGATTTGGGAACTGGGTTATAGTATCTAATCCCACTATGCTGCTCAAAATTATAGTTCAGGTTATTTCTCCCAACCAAACATACAACAAACTTCTCATCAAATTCTGTAATTGCCTTAACCGCTTCCACGTCAAACCAGTGGTCAAGCGCTCCTACATAGCCAAAAATATGGTAGCCCTCATGCTTTAATCGTCTCAAGTCACTGGCAACCAAGCTATTTACATTTATGTTTAGTATAGCTGTATCCACAGCATTTTTCACTAAATAAGATTGTTTATTCAATGATAGAGAATGCTTATGCAAATCATTGCTCGTAGATATAACAAGATCCGCCTTGGCAAGTAATTCAAGTTCCCACTTTTTGAGTAACTTCTTCATCAATGCATTGTTAGTTAGAAATACATAGTCGTCCATACGATCAAATATAATCTTCTTCTTATTTTGTTTAATAAGAGGATAAAAAACCGGGCTCCCCAACCAAATGATATCTGAACTGGAAACAAAATCCTTTAATTGTTTCTTTTCAAACCATTGATTCATATGAAATATGTCTAAGCCTTCAAAGCTTCTAGGTAATCTCAGACTGCCTGACGGCCTGAATATTTGAAGACTATCATTAATGGTTTGTTTTCTTTGTTTATAATCTGAGTTCTGCCTTGCAATACTATTAAGTATGCTAATGGATGGTTCTACAAAGGTAATGTGAACCCCCGGGAGCTTAGCAAATTCTTCAGCCAAATGTTGCGGACGTTGTTTTAAATCATCCCAATAGATTGGAGAGAAATATAAAATTTTCAATTTAACAGCTCCATACTAATAAAGGCGCCCCTTATTTTTATAAAAGAGGCGCCTTTAAAGTTTTATTAATTATCTATACGCTCCTGCCAGCTGTCTTCGCGTATTTATATCATTTTCCTTCATTTGTATCAGCTCTTCATATGCTTCGATTGTGTACTGTTTATACAAGATATCAATTTCAACATCCTGATTTTTAGCCGGCATCTTCTGCAAATGGTCTAATTCAGCTTTAACAATTTCAAGGTGATTCTTATCTGCTTCAATATCCGATTCCATTGGCGCATACAGATCCTTTTGCAATTGGTAATTGGTTAAAATGCTATTTCGCATTGTCTTTCTAACATGCTCAACCGTATATCGGGAGGTGTCCACATCATGAATGACTTTCATCTTCGGATTAAGACCAACCTTATACCCGATTTCTCTCATAGCAAAAGATACAACAATTTCTTCTCCTCCAGCGTAATTGTTTCCTTTACGCCCATAAGCGCTTCTAAAGCCCCCAATTCGCATTAGTGCAGCATGTCTAACCGCAAAGTTGGCTCCATAAGGAAACTCCCACTGAAAATTAGAATCAATAATTTCTTCGCCTTCCACAATAAGCTGACTCCAGTAGGCTTCAGTACCTGGTTTAACCACCTCAGGCCGTTCCTCGTGTAAATTGAGTATAATATTCCCACCCATAACTCCGATATCCGGACGATCTGAGAAGCCTCTGACGGTCTCTTCAAGCAAGTTGGAGTTCGCGATAGCATCATCATCAATATAGAGTATGACTTCACCCTCTGCTCCAAATAAACCAACATTACGTGCAAAGGAAAGGCCTTTTAACGGTGCCTCCATATATCGCATGAAGGAATCATCAATATTATAGGTTGCTCTGAACTCACGAACCAGATGATGAATCTCATCATTCTGATAATCATTATTGACAACAATGATTTCATAGCTCGCTTTATCCAACGACTGTTCTATCACTGATTTAATTGCATTGGAAAGTTTCTCACTCCGCTGGTAAGTGCAAATAATAACAGATAGATCCTTTTTATAGACGGGTTCACTTTCAATTACCGCCTCAATGCGATATAAGTGATCGTTTTTAACCTTGGTATTTATAAGAGAGAACAGAACTTCGGTCTCCTGTGCAAAAAAGTCATAGTTGCTATCCGTCTCACCATTCATTTTATCCTTTATTTTCAGATCCCAAGGATAGTCAGCTATAAATGTATCTGTGGTATGCTCTGATTTATCTATAAGCAGTGCATACATAGACGATGAAGCATTAGAATCCATAAATTCAAAATTATGGACTTCGCCTGTTTTAATATATAAATAGCAAATAGGCGTTGCCAAATTAAGGCCAATAATCGTATTTAGTTCATCTCTTCCAACCACGGTATGGCCCTTAGCCAGAACATATTTCTTAAAATCACTAACTTCAGCTGCGTCTCCCTCAATGATCCAAACTAATGGGGTCAGATAAAAATCCCTTCTAAAATCATCAAGTACCATGAGTTTATATCTGTTAGATGTGATGCCGAGTTCTTGATCTGAAGCGGTCAATGATTTATCATGCCAGCGATAATCATATATAGGCTCATCGAACGTCACATGTTTGAGCTCAAATAAGGAGTTCACTCTCATCCAATAATCATAATCTTCAAGGGTATGCTTATAACTAGAGTAGTCACCTAATAAGTGAGTCACCTTGGCCCTATACATAAAGGCCGCACCAATCGTATTGTTAGGATATACATTTAGCTCCAATGCGGACTTAGGTAGCATAACATTGCCACTGAACTGTGGTTCTTCATACCAG
Organism: Paenibacillus sp. P2(2022); assembly: GCF_029522175.1. Classification (NCBI taxonomy): domain Bacteria; kingdom Bacillati; phylum Bacillota; class Bacilli; order Caryophanales; family Paenibacillaceae; genus Paenibacillus; species Paenibacillus sp. P2(2022). The sequence goes on from NZ_JAKWFI010000003.1 coordinate 20,230, forward strand.
CCATGGTTGGAAATTACTTGGCCGTCCGAGTCAATTAACCTCATGTTCGCATATACCATACCAATATTTTCATCACGTTTAAGATCAGCGACCATCTTCTCCAAGAAATGTTCAGGAAGAATGTTATCTGCACTGGTCCAAGTATGGTACTCACCCTTAGCTAGTTTAAAACCTCTGGATAATGTTCTTGGTATTTTACGATTTTCCTGATGGACTACCCTAATACGATGATCTGCTTTGGCATACGCATCAATAATTTCTGCCGTTTTATCTTTTGAACCATCGTTAATAATAATGAGTTCAAAATACTTATAAGATTGCTGCAGAATACTATCAATAGCTTTCGATACATAATCCTCACCGTTATATACAGGAAGAACGATCGATATAAGATCTTTCTCAAATGCAGTCTCGAACTTATCAAGTTCCAGGGAAAATGAATTGTCTTTGGCTACTTTATAATTATAAAATTTATACTCGTACCAAGTTAATAACTGATTGTAGTTTCCTTCATCTTTGCGCAGATCAACAGGATGATCCCCTGCGTTAGTCCGTTTAAGCTTATGCGACACTTTAGATTTAATCTTTTTTAGTAAGATCGTGGTGCCATAGTTTTTCCATACTCTATATCCCTTAAGAACATATATCATTTTGGACTTGTGTAAAATATGTTTAAGTTTATTCGCCATTTTCCACCTTTTAGAGTTATAAATATTATGAAGCTCCGTGGACAGTCTTCCATTATATTCTTGCAACTCACTGAACTGGGTGTTCAGTTCATTATATTGACCAAATAGCTGTCTATATTGATGGTTTAAAATATCCAAGTTGTTTTTTTCATCATTATAATCCTGTGTGAGTTGAGCGTACTGTTGTTCTAATTCATCTTTCTTTTCAGACAGAGATCTAATATCTGCTGACATGCTGTTTATTACATTTTCCTGATGATCACGCGTTTGAATCAATGTGTTAATCTGATCCGTATGCTCAGCTATGCGTTGTTTTTGCTGTTCTATTTCTTGGCTTTGATTTTGATTATGAGTTTGTAATTCATTAAATTCATTTTTTAGACGTGTATGCCCTGCTCTATAAGCCTGGTCTACGTCATCTTGTAAAAATCTATTAATTACATCCATACACTTATCTATCGTCTCTCTTCCTTTGACCGGAAACATCTCTAAAGTAAATTTCCTTCTTTGTTGTATTAGTTGTTCATCTAAGATTGCATTAAGTAAAGTTTGCTTAATATTGTCGTTATCGCTCACAAAAGGAACAATGTTTTGCTGAACTATTTGTTCTTCCAAAGGTAGAATCCCCTCGAACGATTCTGTTTGGGGATGCTGGAATATTACAATTGGAGTATCCGTAAACAGCGCATCAAATATAGCCCCAGAGCCGTCAGACAATATTACATCCGCTTCTTCTATTAAATGAACAAGAGAAGCCTTGTGATCAAGCACTTCAGGAACATGAGACTTAACTAGACTAACCCGATCATGCTCCAAAAAAGAAGTGCCATGGTGCAATTTTACCTTCATATTAAAGGTATCTGAAATTTCTTCAATATGGTTCATTACAAGCTCAATAGACGATTCATTCCCATACGTAGGCAAATAAAGCAAATTATATTTATCCGTTTCGCGCTTCATTCTTTGAAATTTAGCATATTTAATCATGCCTACGATTTCAGTCTGAGTGTAGGCTGCCAGAACCGAGGAATCATATAGCCCATTACAAAAAATGAAATCGAAATTCCGACTCCATGTATCTAAATTCCAGTTTGGTTTAGCCATTCCATACTGATATCTGAACTTATAATCGGACTTAACTTCCAAATAATAGGGGAGGTAAGGATAGAAGGCTATTTTATATGCTTTGTCGGGTACAGCGCTTGTTAGAGTCACGTTTATACCGTTATTCTTCAAATAATGATAGGTATCTAAGGACATGTCTCCCCAATCATCTTCTTCAATGTGAGGGACATAAATATCACAAACGATCTGCTTTTTTTCACATTCCTCAATTAAAGGCTTAATCGTTTCATATAAAACAAGATTGTGAATGACAAAAGCTATAGATCTGTTCATATTCACTGTAAAACCTCTTCCTTTCAGGCAAAAATCCACTTATTTTCTTAATTTCAGTAATGTCTCATTCAGTAAAGTTGATGATGTACTCTTCGTATAGGGAAAATATATAATTTTCACTCCAACTTCCTTAAACTGCAACTCGTACTGGTCCCAACGTTCATTTTGAAACCAATCATCACCAACGAACATTACGTCATACTTTAATTTTTGCCAAACCTCAAATTTATCCATGGAGTCCTGAGGAATTACAGTATCAACAAATTTGATATTTCTAACAATCTCAATTCTTTCCTCAAAAGGAATGACCGCTTTTTTGTACTTATATGAAACCAACTCATCTGTGGTCACACCCACAATGAGTTTGTCACAGAGTGACTTAGCATTTCTCAACAAATTCAAATGTCCAATATGAAATAAATCGAAGACTCCGGAAGTATAGCCGATAATCATAAGATTTCTCCTAACGTATTTAAATTGAAGTTAAACCATTTGTCGAATGTCGTCTTCCCTTCAATTTTTTCAGAAGATAGGACTCTTTCAAGTTGAACAGGAAAACCTACCTTTTTTCTGTTTACAATCTCTGCTGGGATAATGTCTTTAAAAATTCTCTTGAGCGGAGCCTTAACAACTCCATCCTTCATCTTATACTGAGCGTCTACCCCTGCAAGCCTTTCAATTAATCTGTAATCCAAGAAAGGAGATCTTGCTTCTACCGAATTTAACATCGAGGCACTATCCAGCCTTTTGAGTAACCCTCGCAAATGGGCTTGTTGAAAGAATGCCGCTACGATTTTTTGAGGGGACTTTAACTTCATAAAAGGTGCCAATGCATCTTCTACAATCTCTAAATCATCTTCCGATCCATAGGTGTAGAGATCACTAAAGGCTCGGATATCAAAGTCTGTGGTGCTACTAGCCCATCTGAAGATACGATCATATCCAAAGAAAAGCTCATCAGCGCCTTCTCCACTTAATATGACTGTGTTCTTAGCAGATGCTTGTTGTGTCATATGATACAGCAACACTTCGTTGGGCACAGACAGAGGCTCTTTTTTTACAATCACCAGTTCACGAGCTAATGATAAAAAGCGATCAGGATCAAATAATATCGGGTGATGAATAGTGTTATATCTTGTTGCTGCGATTTCAGACCACTCGAACTCATTATAATCTTCAAAGCCAACAGTCCAAGTATGCTCTACTCCAGCGAGTGCAGTAATAATCGTGCTATCCAAGCCTCCGCTAAGGTAACTTCCAATTTCAACATCTGCGATTTTGCGGTACTCTACTGCAGAACGAATTAAAAACTCAAGTTCCTCATCAGAAGGCGGCTCTTTCTCTGAATAATCAAGTTCCCAATATTTAATAAATTCGCCATTCTCATAGTAATATCCTGGGGGAAACTCTTTTATTTCATTATAGACAGTACGATTATTAAAAAAACATCTCATTTTTTTATATTGTCTTACAGCTGCTTGATCTAAAGAAACGTTGTGAACTAATGGGAGCAATGGAGCAATTTCAGAACTAAAAATGAACTCTTCACCATTTTTGTTGTAATAAAGCGGCTTTACTCCCATACGATCTCGTGCTGCAAAAAATGATTTGTGCTGGACGTCTAAAACAATAAAACTGAACATTCCATTAAGCCAATTCAACATTTGGGGACCATATTGAATGTAAAGCTTCAATAAAAGTTCAGTATCTGAGTTTGTTCTCATTTGAATTGAATAAGTAGAAGCTAATTCTTTATAATTATAGATTTCTCCATTAAATATAATCACATATCTTCCATCATCAGAAAAAAAAGGCTGATCACTTCTCTGATCCAGATCTAAAATGCTTAATCTGTTGTGACCAAGCATAAAATTTTCATGCTGGTATACACAAAGCGGGGCCGTAGGCCCCCGATGCTTCATTATATTTAATGAATTAAGAAATGCTTCTTTATTTATAGCTACATTAGAAAACAAAATCCCACACATTTTATCACCAGCCTTAATTAATAACTTGCAAATCTATTGTATTATCTACAAATATTAAACCTGGTACGTAATTATTCTCTGGCTTAGGAACCTCAAAAACAGCTGCTATACTTACGCTATCCAAATAAAGAGGCTCAAACGGCTTAGGCTTTAAGCCAATAGAAATGGTGTATTTACCACTTTCAGACAAAAGATTGCGGAAATTAAAGTTAACCTCAAGAATGCCCCCTGCTTGCATTTTCGGGACTAATTTGGCCTTATTGTAGATATTCATGCCAAACACATCTACACCAGTATGGTTTCTAACCATGTAGCCAATGGTTCCCTCGGAATCAATATCTTTATAATATTGTGCCAGCAAACGCAAAGTAACCATTTCGCCAAAAGGGACCTGGTTTACCACTTCTCCATTGACTAACAAGTCTGCCCTTATAAAACGTGCATCTCCCGTTCCTGAACGAAACTCATTGGCACGTTTTGCAAAAGCAGGATCCTCTTCTAACAACAACAGCGTACTCTTTTTATCCGTTTCGGAATTCACAAATGTATCCAAAGATTGGACACGCTTCATATCTGCAATTTCCTGGTTAATAATATTTTCATAAATTTGTGCTACGCGCTTCACTGGACCAATTTCGACCATGTGTCCCTTATCAATAAGCAATGCTGTATCACAAAAACTCTTAATGGTATCCATGGAATGAGAGACAAATAAAACTGTGCTCTTTTTAGAGAGCTCCTTCATTTTGGTGATACATTTGGCCTGAAAATAAATATCTCCAACAGACAAGGCCTCATCCACAATCAAAATGTCTGGATCAACATTGATGGCTACTGCAAAGGCTAATCGGGCAAACATACCGCTGGAGTACATTTTGACTGGTTGATTAATGAAGTCCCCAATATCCGCAAAGGATGTAATATCTTCTACCTTCTCATCCATTTCTGCTTTGCTATAGCCCATAAGCGTACCATTTAAATAAATATTTTCCATTCCAGTTAAATCCGGATTAAACCCAGCACCGAGTTCCAACAGAGCCGCAACTTTCCCATTCACCTTTATGCTTCCATGGGTAGGCGTAATTACGCCTGTAATCATTTTTAAAAGAGTCGATTTGCCCGAACCATTTTTACCGATAATGCCAATCGCTTGCCCTTTTTTAATAGAAAAGGAAAGGTCACTTATGGCTTTGAAATCAGAATGATATTTCTTTTTAAAAGGATGAATAGCCTCTTTTAAACGTTCATTGGGATTATCATATATTTTATATATTTTAGTGACATTATTAACTTCTACAGCAACTGATTCTGTTTGAGTCATACTCTTCTCCTCACAATACATCAGCAAAATGAGATTTCATTTTTTTGAAAATTTTGATTCCTATCGTACCTGCGATGATCACAATAGCCCAAAAGTAGATCGTCATGGATGGATGCTCCCAGAACCATTTGTGATTAATAAAGGTATCACGATATCCTTCAACAATATAGAAAACAGGATTAAGTTTAAAGAAAAACTGATACTTATCCTCGACAATATTCAAATTCCAAAAGATTGGCGTAAGCCAGAAAAACAATTGAATAAACACTCCTACAATTTGACCAACATCTTTTACAAAAACAACCAATGTCGCTGTTATGTAAGAAATGGACAAAGAAAGAAGAATGGTGGCCAATAAATAATAAAGGATTTGAATGTTATACATCGTAAATTCAACATTGTATATTTTGAACATAATGAAAAGAACGATGATAAAAAACACATGGACAAAAAGAGCAGCCAAAATTTTTACCATTGGTAGCAAGCCTACTCGGAAAACAATTTTCTTTACCAGATAATTGTTTTCAATAATACTATTGGTTGCAGTTGACAAGCTTTCCGAAAAGAATAACCACGGCACCATGCCTGTTAGTAACCAAAGTATAAAGGGTGTATCACCAATAGGTACATTTTTAAAACCAACCTGAAATACGACCCAATAAACAAGTATAGACACCATAGGATGTATAAAAGCCCAGAGTACCCCCATAAATGAACCAAGGTACCTAGATTGTATATCCTTTTTAGACAATTCCCAAAGTAACTTTAAATTTTTCGAAAAGTTTTGAGTTAAATTCATACGAGTGTGTCACGACCTTAAACATGGTTTGGTAAGTCTCTTACAATACAACAATGTAAATATGTGGGAAGTTTATTCTTGCGATATGGCTCTGACAGCTACTATATGCTAAAATGTTGACGTATCTACAAGAAAAGGAGATTGTAAACCTTGTCGAATCCAGTATACGGGAAACAGGCCAAAACGTCGACCCGTGACGATAAAAGGCCGGCTATGTTTTGGGTGTTAATTGTTGGCATGATTTTGTTTTTAGCTTGGGCCCCCTTCCAGGCGGCGCTTTTTAATGGTCAAATGCTCGACTTTGAGAAGCCTCTGTATTGGGCTTTGATCATCAGCACGATTCTGCTGATATTGGGAATCGTAACCTATTATAAGAATTTCAAATTGGAAGATCAAAGAGACTGGTTGGCTGTGCTTGTTATCTTACTTCCGCTGACGTTCGTGCTTTCATTGATTTCTGCTGCTTCTCATTATCTCGCGATGAACATGGTAGTGGTGCAGTGCATCTATGCCTCGTTCTTCATCATTACATTGTACGCCTTGCGAGATCGGTTGAGCAACCAGATCATCCAAACCGCGATTATGACCGTAGCTTATATTATTATAGGCTTCGGCCTCATCAACTGGTTTGGACAGTGGGTATTGGCCGGACGACTCGTGGATTGGTTCTCAACAATGGTAAGCGGTAATCGCTACGTTGATGCCATAAAGATAGATACTAATGGTCCGCGTCTCACTTCCGTCTTCCAGTACGCGAATACATATGCGGCATTTTTGATGGCATTTTTGTTCGCAGCTATCTTTTGTCTGATGAAGTCGAAGACGTGGTATGGAAAAGCGACTCATGCCTTTATGCTGGTGCCTATATTGGTATCACTGTTCCTGACACTTTCACGTGGTGGTCTCATAATGCTGCCAGTCGTATTTGTTCTTTTACTTCTGTTCTTTAAGCCAGCACGGCAAATCTTATGGCTTTTACATTGCGCAATTGCGGGTGTCGTTTCACTTGCTATTTTGAGTCCTATTACAAATTGGGGATTACAGCTGAATCAGACCTACAACGGTGCTGTGGCTGCTAAAGGCTGGGGACTGCTTCTTGGGACTTCCTTGGTGACTGCAGTTGTTCTATGGCTTATACAAACCTCTCTGGGATCTCGTTTGGAAAAAAGGATGCACGGTCTAGCCTCACGTAAACTCTCTAATCTGTGGCTGCCTGTTGGCTCTGTGGTCGTGATTGGTGTAGTTGCGTTCCTGCTCATTGGTACAGGACTACGAACTTTTCTACCAGCCAATGTAGAGACACGTCTGGAAAATATCAACTTCCAACAGCATAGTGTGCTGGAACGTATAACCTTTTATCGCGATGCTTCCAAGCTAATTGCTGATTATCCGTTGATTGGCGCAGGTGGCGGCGGTTGGGCTACGCTGTATGGAAAATATCAAGACTATGGCTACACAAGCGCACAGGCACATAACTTTTTCATGCAGTATCTGGTAGAGGCCGGTATTCTTGGATTCATTATTTTTATGGCGTTTATCCTTTATATCTTCTATAAATACATTAAAGGTTACATCAAGAGCGATGAGGAAAAGCGGGATAGCCACTTCCTTTACCTGATCTTGGCAATGTCCATTTTGCTCCATAGTCTATTGGACTTTAATATGAGTTATGTGTTCATGGGTATACTGGTGTTTATTGGACTCGGGGGTATGGCTGCAGCAATGGATGCACAACCTGTAAAACGCTTGGCGATGAAGCCTGAAGGTTTCCGTCCGATTTATAGTATCGTCATTTGTGTTCTCAGTATTGTGCTTCTGTTTGTAGGGCTGCGCTTTGCACAAGCCAGCAATGCTGCCTGGGAAGCAAAAGCGCTGGAAAGCAGCAATTCGTTCGAACAACGACAAGCTGCTTATAATAAGGATTTGAATCTGCGCCCAACTCATATTGATTCAATTGTTGGTTTGTCTAGTATGTATTATCAGGTCTACAAGCAAACCAAACGCGAAGAGTTCTATACAGGCGGTATGACCATTGTTGATTTGGGGCTGCAGGCAGAACCGTATAATAGAAATATGCTGTTTATCAAAATGCGACTTGAGCAAGCTAAAGGAAACAATGACAAGGCATTTGCCATTTTGGAAAATAACCGTGCTAACTTCACCTGGGATCTGGATTGGTACAATTTGCTGATTACCCAAGCGTTTGAATTTGGCAATAAAGCTCGATTGGCTAAGGACTCAGCCAAGGAACAGAAGTATTTCCAAGCAGGTCTTGCTGCTTATCAGCAGGTTCTAGATGGGGTAGCTCATCTTAAGACGATTCCACCTGAAATTCAATTGATACGTACTTTTGAAGTAACTCCAAGCATTGCGCTCAGTGCTGGAAAAATTGAGTTCATGTCAGGTAAACCCGCCGAGGCTGCCGTCATCCTGAAAAACGGCTTGAAGGACGATCTGAGTGACGCTACGAATCGTGAGGTAACCCGATACTATATTGCCGCTTTGCAAAAGCAGGGACAAGATGACAAAGCATTGTACGATAAGCTGATTCAAGCTGATCCCAAGGAAAAAGAACTGATAAACGAACTGAAAAGAGAATAGTCCCTGGAGTTTAGTTGTTCTCTGTTTTGTTTATTTGAGGCTGTCCCATAAATCGATGGGATGTCCTAAAAAACAGAAAAGCCTATCCTTGCTAAAATGGATGTGGGACTACCCCACAACGTGAGACAATTAAAACACCTTCAAGAGAATGTAATCCTGTCGTAAGATAGGGGGATAACCTTGAAGGTGTTTTTGCGTTGGCAACTAGAGTGAGTTACCCGTTAGAAATAAAAAGTGAGAGCCCCCGAAATGAGATTGGCAGGAGTACCTGTAAAAGAGGTTATAGAGCAGTTGGAGATACGGAATATGACACAGAGCTCAAAACGTGGATGAAAAAACGGAGTATACCGTCTGGAGCAGCCTGTGGGCAAGCAATACAGCTACGGACAAGGTCCGTGAACACTCTTTGGAGCTTGAAGAAGTAAGAGTAGAAAAAATGCACAAGGAGCTGGAAAGAAGGTGGAACCTAAAGTCGTCATTGCTTGGGTCGAGTCCATTCGAGAAGTCCTCAGGATCAACTCGCTCACGTTGTAAGTGAGGCTCTGAATTGGCTCGATGACACCACCTTAGACGCAACCTACCCTGAAAGGGACGAAACAACAATCATCGCAATAAGCTCATCAAATTCATTTTCTACGCCTATATACAGCGCATCTACTCATCCCGTCAAATCGTCAAAGCCGTTTAAGAGCTATTCCATTCATTTGGCTGGCCGCTCGTCACGTCGAGGTACAGCAAGCTTCTGCTCGTCATACTCGCTAACGACGTTCTTTCTTGCTATTGCTGTTACGGCTGTTTGGCGTCATTTTACCCTTGATCTCTTGCTTCTCCTAGCCCAGGAGCGCGTCCATTTCTACTTCCAACACCTCCTGTGCAGTCACCTGGTTTTTCTCCTTAATGAAAGCTCGCAGTTGCTCTTTTGACCAAAGCCCCATGTATTCTTCCCCCTTTCTATGACTTCCATTTTACTAAACAAACTATCTTACAGACTCTAGTGAATCAAAAAGCGCAGATTTCGGACTAATTCAGCCTTGTAACCTACGCTTTTTCTCATGAAGTTAATTATAATTCGTCTCATAGGCTGTTTCACTATAAAAAACTGCCTTTGAGATACCCCTTTTTATTGTTCATCTTTTGAGTGGAATTGTAACCCTGTTATCGATTAAGAACGCTAACCAGTTCCTCTCTGTGGTTTGAGTAATTCATCCGTTACTTTACTTATTACCTTAGCAAATCAATAAGCTCGCCCCCCAATCCTTTTCATCAGGATAAAGAGAATCTAGTAATGTCATGGCTATTCCCGAAACACCGTCAAGTAAACCTACATAATTTAAATTCTTAGTAGAATTAGAATCCCTATATAAATCATAAAAACCAAATGCCGATTCTTCATCAAACATTTTAACGACCGTTCGGAGCAAGCTTTGATAGTTTTCTTGCAATTCAGGATCGTGCGTGTCCCGATACATATGATAGGTAATTTTCAATAATCCTGAATATCCGTGGCATACCGTTGGTGAATAAATATTCCACTCTTCGATAGATTTTTTGTATATCGATTTAAATGCGTTTACAGCTAAAACCTCCAAGCTTCTATCCCCGATGGATCTACCTGCTAAAAATAGACTCCTCGCAACACCTGCCGAACCATAACACCAAGCATCCCGATGTTTTTTAGCGTATAATTGATCGTTTGTAAATTCTTCGTAGCTTATAATTAAGGGCCATTGTATTCTATCTGTTTGTTCCAATTTCCATTTTGTTATCCAGTCACAGTATCGTTGAATTGCCTCTATTTGACCAGGTACCTTTATATTTTGAAGTAACGCTATAGATAATAATGCCAAGGGGCCAGGAACTCCATGAGCTAAACCCATATTAAAATATCCAAATGGATATTCATCCTTTTCATGTGAAAGTAAATATTCATTTGAAATATACCAATTCGGAACCTCTTGTTTATCGTTGATAATCCTATCTTTACTTAGAAGAACAAGATACTCAAGAACACCAATAAGGAGCTCCCTAATTTCAGGTATATCAGAGAACAGTAACAGATACCTTCCTATGCCACTCCATCCGGAAATTACATCATAATCATTAATTGACGTACCTGATTCCAGCCCACTTTTTGCATTCAGTAGATCAGCACTACCATGACGCAATATTAAAGTGTTAATTTGGTTGATAAATCTCCTGTATTTTATACCATTGTCAGATAATAGATATGCGGCAAATCCAACACCAGATAATCCTTCCCATAGTGATAATGACGCTCCTGATTTCTTTAATGATTCACGAGTACTTAAAAGGTAGGAGTGTGCATACTCTTTTAATCTCTCATCCTTTAATACAGTACTTAGTCTCCCATACAAAATACTGATTGCTGGAAATCCAGTTGCCAGGCTTATATCATTCCAATTAAACTCCTCTTGTTTATCTACATGATTCTGCTCAGAAGAACATATAGTCTGTACATACTGGGGGTCAGTCAACCTGGCACTTATAACACTTACAATTTTTATAATATCGTTATGCAGGCTCTTATTGTTTTGTACTACTGTCATCAACGTTCAACTCCTTTGAAATACATTTTTTCTTGTGCTTTATTGATTCATTAAAATGATATAAAGAATGACTTAACAACGACATTATCTTTCTTTCCATTTTTCTATTCGTACCTATAAGACGGTTTAAATGCATATGAATGAGGCTACCTAGAATATTGGAAAATGTATTCGTTAAATCCTTTTCATGTTCAAGTGCCTCTTTATATTCATTTATTATTTTTTTTCGCTCTTGAAACTTAGATAATAAGTAGTCCCCGTATTCCAAATTTCTAAGTGAGGACCAATTGTCCGAAACATCGCACAAAATTATATAAAAAGTGCGATCCTTCATAAAATCTTTTACATGCTCCTTATGCCATTCTTCTTCATGAAACCAAGTAACTTGCCGTTCTACCGCTGGTATAAACTGATTTAAAATATCAATTACACTAATGAAACCAATAATCTCTATAGGAACATTCAGCTTATTGTTATATTTTAAAGAGACCAGTTCTACTGTAATCTTCGAATCAACAGCAAAAAAACGCTCCGCTATACTAATTAAACGTTTACCACCGTATCGCTCAATTTCCGGCTCATATGAATCAAATATTATTTTACTTAGTAGACCTCCAACCTTTAGGCGTCTAGCCCACATATGAATAGCAGGGATTAGTTGTTTACAAACAACGGATTCCTCACCATGAAGTCGTAACCGTATATGATGATCCGGATCTTTATACCTAACAATAAAATAACGATTTATTATTCCTTGATTCTCTACCTGCTCACAAAATGTTCTAATGTAATTGCCAATAAACTCTTCCTCTCGTTCAGACATACCATAAAGCTTTATATAAAGCCATTCACTTCCCGGTAAATATATAATGTTTGAATGCTCTCTGATTGGTCTTTGAATAAGATTCATATCTTCACACTGCTTCGGGGTCAAAGGTTCCTCTACATTTGTCCTTACTAAGGGAATAACGTACTCTGCGATAAAGCGCCCTTCTTTCCCTCTAGCCCATACGTCACTTGGTTCAAATCCACTCTCGGTTAACCATAATGATTGTGAATCACTTAATTTATGATATTTCTCAAATAACTCTAATATAAAAAACTCATTTTTAAGATCAATTAGTACTCTGTTATCTGAAACAGAAGTGGTAATATAAACATATCTTGGAACGCGCCACTCCCCTCTCCACTTTTCAAAACCCTCAATCCAATCCTCCTCGTTTTTACATTTTTTTAATTCATCGTTATTTTTATTAAGCGACCATTTCGCTAAAGATAAAATTATGTTTTTATATTTCACACGAGGCAGCATAGGGAATTCCGATAGGCCTCCCCACTGAAAAGGCAAAATGCTTCTGTGTCTTTCTTGTGAAATTTCCATTAAAAAACGGTATACATTGGGAGCATTATTGTAATTTAGCATGTTGGTGGAAACTGGGATTATCTCTTTATTCAACGACTGTGACTTTAAATAAAAGTAATTGTGGGTACATCCTACATATAAATCAGAAATTGAAATTTGTTTTGAAGTATCTACATTGGAATAATTAGTTCCCAACACAATTTGGTGACTACATGATTTGTTGGTAATCACTACGTTAGAATGTCTACTATTGACCGTTAAATATACAAGTTCAGCAAATATAGCATCTTTTCTGTATTCCTCTTGAATTTTATACGTGTTCGTGATCTTCTCTCTTGCAGTCTTATCTAGGATTGGTCCAAACCTTCCAAATGTTTTACCTGCACCTGCACTTCCCGAATTGGGGTTGATAATGATCTTATATTCGTTATTTTTCAAAGCTTCTTCGCTATTTGCTGCTATGGTAACATACATTTCTATAGAGGTAGGGGGCAAAAGCTCATCAGATAAAGTCTCGATCCTCTTTAATTTTTCATCCGTCAGTTCTATTTCTATTTTTCCTTCTTTAATAACATTTGTAATCCAGTTTGCCAGAACCTTCTCTCTCTCTGCATTTAGTATTGGGTGTTCTAAACTATATCTACTCTCAGGATATTTATAATCAGGCGGAGCCCCTAACCCTAAATCTTCGTCCAAAAGCTCTAAGATCGGAACTTGACAATCAATACCATATTTCTCTATAAAATCATTTCGGTACTGTGTCCAATGAGGATTACTCAAATCCGGCGACAGCCTCCATAAGATTTCTGCTGATCTAGCAATATCTTTAGAGACATTTTGGCTTAAAAAGGCTTCTTCTACTTTTGTCTCCATATCAATCTGCAAAGTTTCCTTCGTTGGAACTAATTTTCTCATTCTTATACATAGCTGATTGTACAAGGATTCCCCCTTACCTATTGGAGAATCATCGTATTGTTTTATTTCTTCACTAATTTCATCGAGACCTTTTTTGATATATTCAATATTGTTTATAGGTGCTATCTGTTTTCGTAGATATTCAAAAGGCAAATCCATATTATCTATGCATAATGGTGGTCTCAAATTGCTAATTAAAAACTCCTGATTCAATAGCTTCATCAGAAATTCAGTTATTAAAGTTTCATTGTTTTCGGGATACTCTTCTTGTATTTTCTTAACTAGATTAGCAAAAGGAATCGGAGTTTGTGCATAATCCATCACAAGCTGAACCGGCTTGGACGCTTTTATCGAACTACTTTTCATTCGTTTTACATCAGGATCGTGGTGTTGTTCAATATAGTTTAAAAATGGCAATTTTATTCTTGTACCAGATAAATACAAGGTTGGATTAGTCCGCACCGCCAACTGTTTTACCACATTTCCCTCTTTCTCTAAATATTTAACCAATCCCATGATCCATTCCATATCTGGACGGGATATTTTCCTGTTCTGCCTAGTATCACCCACTTCCAAGCAGCTAAGTTCCGAAAAGAGACCTATAGAAACCCCAGAAAAAATCCCATAAGGTGTAGCTCTTGAAGAAAGCCTGATTAGATAATTCACAACTGCCCGTAGCACCGTGTTCATTTTTTTAGTATTTTTATTGGTTAGGACATTATTGATAGAATTCATAAGTGAAGGGCTGGCTATGGTGATCGCTTCCCGTATAACAGGGTCTGTTAACAAAGATAAAGCCTTGTTCCTTGTCACATCATATGTAGTACTTTCACTGAATAAGTTATAGTAAAAATCAATAGGCAGTAGTGGTACTCTCACCATAAAAAAATCTAATGACTGAAACATATTTATATTTGTAACTTTATCCACTATAGGATAACCTCCTCCTGAAGTAAAAGACCCTGGATGTATGAAATAATATCCAGGGTCAGATTTCTTTTAAAGTTAGCACCAACACTCACAAGTCACATGTGTACCAAGGCATCTAGAAACACTACAAGTTACAGTGCTTGTGCAAGGATTTTTCGCTTGCTTTAATGTTAGATCATTAATTTGTAAGTCCAAATCAAGGGTGTCCTCTTGTTCGAAAAAGACTAATTCTGGAGAATTCATCTTAATCCCTCCCTTCGATAAAGTTGAGAGAACCTCAATGGGCAACCTCTCAATATATAAGACGCATCAAGAGAAAAAAAGTTTCTTTTTATTACATCTATTTAAAATTTTTACCTTTTTTACACAATGAAAGCATCTCCTGATACTGGCTAGTATCTCGGCCTGACAAGTCATGGAGCAATTGGGCATATGAAATAAGAACAAGTAAAAATCATGTTAAGGTCGTATCTTAACGGCGAATTGAAACGGATAAAGCTGCCTCTCGGTAAACAATACAGCTATAAAAAAGAACCTGAGCATACATTCAGAGTTTGAGCAACCAAAAAACGGAAAATTGGTTTTTAAAGCAACAATTAGACGCTCTAAAAAGTACAAGGGAGTTGAAGGGGGATGTCACCAGAGACTACTTAGTACAATGGGGAAATCTATTTCGGGAAAAGTGAATTTGAAGTCAAGCTTGTGATGGATAGGTCTTCCTCAAGCCATATACTTCCACTAGAAAGCAGCTACGAGGCCGTGGAGAAGAACTTCTCGTAGGAATGTTCGCGAACTCTACATACAGCATAAAACTCGGTATGGATACAGGAAAGCCACGGACTTGTTTCTTATGAGCATAAGGTCAATCATAAACTTGTACAATAAATCATGTAGGGTGAGCAGTTACAATGTCATCTCAAACTCAAGAAACGAAAACGCACAGAATCAGCCAACTTATATAGTAGTGCATCTCTATTAAAGCACCAATTCGGGATCGAAGCCCTATGCAAAAAATCGTTATGGAAATTACGTATTTACCGTTTGGCGAGAAAATGTTGTATCTGTCGAGTATCTTTGAATTTAAATGGAGAAATTGTGGCATAAAGTGTAGCTGACAAGCAAAATACCGCGTTTGTCTTGGATACGCTTCACCAATTACCGTTTCTACCAGGTACAATACTCCATAGCAATCAAGGCAGCGTTTATAATCCAAAGCGTATCAGAAAGTTGGAAAGGTAAAAAGCATTACCATAAGCTCCCCCGCAAGGGGGGGGACTGCTGATAATGCTCCATCAAGTCGTTCCATTCCACGTTAAAGTCTGAAACGTGCTATCTCAAGGTTTGAGCTATACAACAACGGACATCGTCGAACGGACGGTTCAGGACTACTTTACCTACTAACCTTAATTTGCATTCAACAGAACTAAATAACCAATCGCCAGTTCGTTTCTAGCAACTGGTCCTTAAACTGAAAAGTATTTGCTCTCTGTCTTACAAATAGGGATCAGTCCTACTTCTTACAGTAAGGTTTATTTTTGTTGGTCAATCTCTTTAATAACCTGTCTCATATAAGCCAGCACTTCATCCTTAATCTCGTTATGCTGTAGAGCATAATGAATGGTTGTTTCAATGAATCCCAGCTTCTCGCCAACGTCATGGCGGTTGCCATCAAATTCATAAGCTAGGATCGGACTCTTTTCTCCCAGTTTGGACAATGCATCCGTTAACTGAATCTCCCCACCTACTCCTGCGGATTGCTGACCTAGGATATCAAAAATATCAGGTGTCAAGATATAACGTCCCATGATCGCTAAGTTGGAGTTGGCTTCTTCCTTCTTAGGCTTTTCCACCAATCGTTCCGCCTCAGAGATTTTGGAAGTAAGTGCATGGCCTTCAACAATCCCGTAACGATGTACCTCGTTCCAATCGACTTGTTTTACACCTACAATAGAACGCTGATACTCATCGAACACGTCAATCATCTGCTTGAGACATGGATTCTCAGACTCTACGATGTCATCACCCAAAAGGACGGCAAAAGGTTCATCACCAATAAACTTACGTGCACACCAGATGGCATGCCCCAAGCCTTTAGGTTCCTTTTGACGAATATAGTGGATATCTGCCATCTCTGATGGCTTGCGTACTTCATTGAGCAGGTTCCATTTTTCCTTCGAAGTCAAGTTATGCTCCAGCTCGAAGGAGTAGTCAAAATGATCCTCAATTGCCCTTTTGCCTTTACCAGTAACGATAATGATATCTTCTATACCAGATGCAACAGCTTCTTCAATAATATATTGAATGGTTGGTTTGTCTACAATGGGAAGCATCTCTTTAGGCATCGCTTTGGTCGCAGGAAGGAACCGGGTTCCTAATCCCGCAGCAGGAATAATTGCTTTACGGATTTTCATAGGTAAAACTCCTTTTCGACAAATCTTACTAAATTATTCAATAGTTTGAGTAACGTTTGGAAATTGCTAATAGTTTATTATAGCACTTAGTCATTGCATTGTTATATAATTTAAGTAAACCATATTATAGACTAAAAAAGATAGAAATTTGAGTACCAGATAAGCCAAAATTTGAGGAGAGAGTTCTTTGGATTCAATAATCAGTAACCCTGTTTTAACGTTAGTTATTCCCTGTTATAACGAAGAAGAAGTACTGCCTGAAACCATAAGCAGACTTACGGTGATTCTGGAAGAGTTGGCTGAGAGCGAACTCATTTCTAAACATAGTAAAATGTTGTTTGTTGATGATGGTAGCCGTGATCAAACATGGGACATCATCGCATCATATAATCTAAAAAATCCTTTTGTCAGTGGTCTCAAATTGGCGAAAAATGCGGGCCATCAAAACGCTCTATTATCTGGGTTAATGGAAGCTAAAGAAACCTCAGATTGTGTGATATCCGTTGACGCTGACCTACAGGATGATCTCAATGCCATCAGAGAATTCATAATAAAATTCAAAGAAGGTAATGACATCGTGTATGGGGTGCGAAAAAGTAGAACTACCGATACATTTTTCAAACGTTCAACAGCCCAAGGCTTCTACCGTCTGATGAGTAAAATGGGCGTCAATATCGTATACAATCATGCAGATTACCGTTTAATGAGCAAAAGGGTTCTCCAGGAATTAGCCAATTTTAAAGAGGTAAATCTCTTTTTACGTGGTCTAGTTCCGTTAATAGGTTATAAGTCTACTGAAGTGTATTACGATCGACACGAACGCTTTGCAGGTGAATCCAAATATCCTTTAAAGAAAATGCTCGCTTTTGCTTTCGATGGAATCACCTCGTTTAGCGTAACCCCGATACGGCTTATTTCGGCTGTGGGTTTTGGAATGTTTGGCATAAGCTTATTAATAGCTGCCTATACCCTTATTAGCAAGTTCCTTGGTACCACCGTTTGGGGCTGGTCTTCTCTAATGTTGTCCATCTGGTTTATAGGTGGTCTACAACTCGTCGCACTCGGACTCATTGGCGAGTATATCGGTAAAATATATAAAGAAGTAAAACAAAGACCTAAATATATTATTGAGACTATTTTAGATTCCCAGAGCACCTTTGATACTGAAAACACAAAGAAAGTGAATAATAGTGAAAGGGAAGCTGTAGCGGTCCAATAACAGATGCGAACAGGTGACTAATTTGACTTTATTTCAGAATAGTTTTTTCCGTTTTCTTGTCGTAGGTGTTCTAAATACAATATGCGGCATGTCCGTCATGTTCTTGCTATTTAATATTTTAGAGACTAACTACTGGTTATCGACCTTTATCGGTAATTCTGTAGGCGCCACTGTAAGCTATTTCTTAAACAAAAGATTTACCTTCAAAAATGATGCAAACCATGGACAGACCATTTGGAAGTTCATCTCTATTATATTGATATGCTATATACTGTCGTATTGTCTCAGCTATCTAATCAGTCACTACCTGATCTCAAGTTTGAGCATTAAAAATAATGAGATTCTAGGCAACGTGTCTATTCTAATCGGGAATGTTTTCTATACTTTAATTAATTATGTTGGACAAAAATTTATTGTTTTTTCTAAGAAAACAAGCGCCCAAAAAGTATAGCAATAAGAGGCTCAATGGTAATTTTTTATATAAACTAGCAAATAGAAAAGGGTATGTGCTGTCAAAGCACATACCCTTTTCGCTTTTTCTATAGCAGCCTTGTTACTTCACCAGTTGCCCACGTGTAACCCCTAGCTGATTCGTCGCTTTCAGCGTCTTCCATACTTGTGTTCCGCTAATTTCTCCGCGCAAGGCACGGTTATAGAGATCAATAACCTCATGAACTTGCTCTGGTGTCTCCTCCAAAAATTCCACGCGGTAACGGGACACGCCTAGTTCTAGGAAGTTAGTCAGGTATTCCGCGCCTGATTGCTCAATCGCGTTGTACACCGTATTACGGCATCCTTCGTCCACACGAACCGGGTGAGACATTCCAATACGATCACGCAGGGATGCACGATGGTCCTCACATGGACGACCGCAGTTGGTGTAGTCTGTGCCTTCACTCATAAAAGTACAATACACGCAGTGTTCGGTATGGAACATCGGCAAATGCTGCTGGATGACGATCTCCAGCTTGTCGGTACGTGTACGTCCCAGCATATCGACCATCTGTTGGATGTTCAAATCATATGACGGTGTCACCAGGTCGCAGCCGGAATCCAGGAACAGGTCAGCCGCTTTATGGTTGGCGATATTCAGCGAGAAGTCGCCAATCAATTGCGGATGATGTGCATCCGGGTTCTCCAAGCGGTGACGCATGTAAAAATACAATGCTCCCGGATTGCGTACCAGCACAGCATCCGGTTGCAGGCGCAGGATATTGTTGTGATATCCGTTTTCGCCTGGCATGTGAATACGCGGAGTCACCAGCGCAATTCGGCGCCCAGCGCCGTGCACAGCCTCTACGGCTGCCGGGAATTGCTTGATGAACTCGAAGTCGGCGTAGATGAACTCCACGCCGGCCTCAAGCGCAGCCTCCACCTGAGGGAGGCTGCGGCACAGCGCGGTCAGCTCTGCCTGACCACGTGCCACAGACGATGCCGGAGTCGCTGCATCGCCATACACCTCTACCGCCCGCTTCGTGTATACGGGTGGTTTGGGGCGCTCGCCCGCGAGCAGTTCCACCGCCTGACGGCGGATGCTGTTCAGCTCGCGCATGGGTACGATGACGTCCCCATGCAGATGGACGTCCAACTCCTCCAGCTGGAACACGGTTCCGCCCAGTCGGCCGAACTGCTCTTCGAGCAGTTCGTGCGTCATCGGACGCTTCTGGGCGATTTCAAGTTCCAGCTCAGAGTCCACGCGGACCGTTGTGCCTTTCTGCACGTCGGTCCACCATGTCGACAGCGGCTGTCCTGGGGAGCCGCTGACCCGCACATGTACCGGGAAGACACGGTACGGTTTTTCGGTTTCGTACGACTGGCGCAGACGCTTGTCCAGCGCCGGGTCGTTGGTCTTCCAAATACGGTCGCCCACGTGCACTCGGCGCAGATCCACATCATTGCGTCCCGCTACGATGTCAACGATCCAGCCTTCTCCAGCTTCGCCTTCAATCTTCACGCCCTTGCGGCGGATATCATATACGCGTCCGCCTTCTTCTTTTTGCGTAGGATCTCCTGCATCAAATACAATACCATCGCCACGCTTGAGCGGGGCGTCGATACGGCATACTACACCATCACGTAGGATTTGCTCCACTCGGCCGAGATACACGCCCCGGCTTTTCGGGAACGTACCGTCCACCAGCTTTTTGTTATTCGTTCCTTCCAGAAACCCGTGTGTAAAGCCGCGTGAAAAACTCTGCTGCAGCTCGCGGATATCTTCTTTGCTCGTCTTGGACGTATCGCCGTCAAAATACTTGTCAATGGCCTTGCGATATTTGCTAACCACATTCGCTACATATTCAGGCGTTTTCAGTCGCCCTTCAATTTTAAAGGAAACCACACCTGCATCGATCAGTTCTGGCATCAAATCAATGGCTGCCAGATCCTTGGGGGATAGCAGATATGTCACATCGGCCATCGGCTTTTGCTCTCCATCCACCATCAAATCGTAAGGCAAACGGCATGCCTGTGCACATTCACCACGGTTTGCAGAGCGTCCGCCCCACATTTCTGAAGTCAGGCATTGGCCTGAATAAGATACGCACAACGCTCCATGCACGAATACTTCCATCGGAAGTCTCGCTTGATCGCCAATTTTTTGAATCTGTTTTAGATTATTTTCACGCCCCAGCACAACCCGTTCCATGTTGTACGGCTTCGTGAATTCTACAGCCTCCGGCGAGGTAATCGTCATTTGAGTAGAACCATGGATCGGGAAATCCGGCGAAATGTCGCGAATCATTTTCACCAAGCCCATGTCCTGAACAATTAGGGCATCGACACCGGCATCAATACAGGCATCAACCAGCTCTTTAGCGTCCTCCAGCTCATTTTCAAATACCAGTATATTGAATGTCAAAAAGCCCTTAACCCCGTAGCTATGCAAAAAGGCCATAATTTCGGGCAATTCATCCATGCGAAAATTATTCGCCCGTGCCCGTGCATTGAACTTTTCCACCCCAAAAAAGATTGCATCGGCTCCGTTCGCTACCGCCGCACGCATACAATCCCAGTCACCTGCTGGTGCCAGAAGCTCGACATCTTCTCTTCGTACTGCTGATTTCATTATTGCCCTCCCTATATGCTGAAAACGAATGGTCCCTCATTGGAGCATCGTTGTTTTCAGGGCAGCTATGCTGCTTACTTGGTAATCTCATTAATGTTCCATCCACTCATTCCAAAGCTGGTTATGTTCAGTCAGGGATATGGAAACCTACTAAGAATCTTATTTCTTAAGCCTATCTGTCTCTATCATCTTGTCCGATCATTCACACGCTGAACCATCGGTCACTTACCTGAAACGCATCCAACTCAAAAAATCCGCATCACAAACATCTGCGGCAGAAATTATTCTTATCTTGTAACTAATCTAGTGTACCAGACTGCGCCCCAAGCTTCTACACTTTCCAAGCGATTCCTTTAAAAATATAATACTGAAATACAAAAACACCTCCAATCCCGGTCAGCGGTGCATTGGAGGTGCGTCATCATACCATTAACTAGGCAAAGCTATACTTCGCAAGCATTTCTCCCCAAGGTGATATTCCTTCCTCCCTGAAACCAGATTTTCTGTATAGCTTTCTAGCAAGTTCATTGTCTGGTTTATATCCAATCATGATCATATCAGTCCGATTACTGGCTTTCCTTATTTCGTCAATAACCAGCAACATTGCATGGTAACCATGGCCTTGGCCTTGAAATCTTTCGTCAATCATAAATCGGTAAATCCAGTAATTCCCGTCATCCGGGTCTAAACCAAACATCGTAAAACCAATCAATACGTCATTATTATAAATCGCTCTAGATAAAAACCCATCCAAAAACTGACATTCCGCAATTGAGTAAAGGTTAGATACCATAAACCTTTGTTGCTCAGGGCTCGGTTGAAGTTCAGCACATTCTTCCCAATTACTTTTGTCGACTGCCTTTAGCGTAATTATTTTCGGATTCCTCCTATATATCGCCTTCCATTTTTTATATTACCAAAGCTTACTGACCTTGCCGTAAGAAAAAGCTCAATGTTGAAGCTTGGTGGTCGTGTTATAGCAAAAAGGCGAAATAAGGCCTCGTAAAAGTATGCAGCCTTCGCACTTCCCTGCTTACTTCACTCTCTAAAAGATTAGGAATATTTGGCGGTGGCCAGCGAAGCGGGCCATTTGAATCCGAAGAAGCGCCAGCGATCGTAGGATCAAATGGCATGCGTAGCCTCTACCCACTACAGCTCACTAATCTTTTATCCTCACCCTTTACTTCACAAAACTAAACGAATTCAGCGTCGAATCCAGTGCGTTGGACTGTACACCCGTGTTGTTCGCATCGTTTAATGTCGTTGTTACGGTATATGTTTTACCGTTATGCTCCAGAACGATTTGGCGACCTGTATAACCGATGCCTTCCTCCACACGGTGGAATGTAAAGGACACTGCCGACACACCAGCAAATGTTACATCCTTAACTTCCTCCACTTTAATGTTTTTATAGTTCTTGGCTTGCTTATCATAGAAGTCCTTAAGCTGGGATACCGTTAATTCAAAGGATTGGTCGTTGTCGATTTTGATAGAAAAACGCCCTCCGGTAAATTGATACTCTATATCGCCCAATTCAAATTGATCGCTAACCGCAGTCCAATACCGCGGGATATTCACTGTATATTCATATGCTTTAGACGTTTTTTTGATCGTTTTCGTTTTGTCCGCCAGATAGTCATCCTCTTCCAATTGTCCAAAGTTATTCGCTACTGTTTGGAAATCGATTTGAAGCGAAGAAATGAGCGCGTTGAACTGGTCATTTCCCTTGCTTACCTTTTCAGGCACTGCGTATTCAGCCAGGTAGCGATATCCATTTTGCTGAATCAGCACATTGTACTCCTTGACCCATCCATCCCCAAAATTATAGCGGTACTCCTGTACTAATCCCTGAACACCTGCAACCTCCAACGGGTACGTCTTTTGTGCCTCGTATGCTGTGGACACAAATGAATCGCTCAGCCATTTTTGCAGTTGCTGACCCCAGTTTTCCAATTTTCCATCTGCTGGAGCAGAGGTGATTTTCATGTGGAAGCTTGATCCGTCATTGCTTTCATACTGCATTCGTTGGTCGTCCATTTTCCAGCCTGCGGGTATTTTGAGTGACACACCGTAATCTGGATTCCCGGCCTCACGTGTGCCTCCTACTACAGTGGACAAGTCTTTAATACTTTTATCCTGTGCATTAAAAGAGGTTTTAAATGAGTTCAACAGTCCAGCATACTGGGCCAGATCTTTATAGTTCGTTGCTTTAGCATCGGAAAAATAAACGACATACAGTCGTCCGTTGTCATAGTACTGACGATTTTCCCACAGTACGCCGTCCCCATCCTTCGTAATAACACGAGCATAAGGCACTTTCGCTTTCGGGAAGGATTTTCGGTCCACTACAGTTTCTCCCGTTTCCTTGGCTGCCTGCACCAATTGTTGCAACAAATCGTCTGCATTCAGTGGAACCGGCTGTAATGCTGTGTGTACTTCCATATAGTATGCACTGTTCTCGTCCATAAATGTGGAAATACTCTCATCTCCACCTCCCTGACCGATAACGAGTCCTGTTGGATAGTTCATGGACCAATCGTAGTAACTATTCCCGATCTGCGTCTTGCCCTCATCATTATCAATGTTCGGTGATTCTTCTGCTACCGTGCCCGCCTCTTCTTGGGCTTCCATCCGAATGATGATTCCTGCGCCGTTCTTCTCCATCTTACCGCCCAGTCCTTCTGCTACTTGACGCAAAGGCACCATGAGGATTCCTGACGACATTTCCGGTGGAGCCGGAAGTGTCACCTTGTGTCCTCTCACCCAGGCTGTACGACTACCAATTGTCAGCGATACAACGTGAGTGCCGCTGGTGATCTTAACCACATTATCTTCAGCTAGGCGAATTTTGCTGTTAAATGCCTTTTTAAACACACCAGCCGGAACCATCAGTGCTCCACTTTTGGAATAGGGTTTCGTAATATTCGCATTTTGGCCGTTCACGATGGCTGTATTGCTGCCGCTTTGTAGACGCAATTCCAATATGTTTTTATCTTGATCTGCTGCAACTGCTGGTAAAGCGGTAAGCAGAAGGGACAATGCGACAGCGCCGACCCCCAGCTTACGCATCATTTTTCTTTGCATATGCTTCACAGTAAATCTCCCTTTAGCTTTATTTTATAAATTGATGAGCCGTTATCTTCACTTTCCCGTAGCTGAATCTGACGCTTCCTTCGAAGGCGCTATACCGTCATCTACAGCAGCTCCTGATTCATTCGAGTCTTCAAGATCTTCTCCAGACTGAATGGAATCATAAATTTCACCAGTATCCTGTGTCAGTACCAGCTTGCGCTTCACAATATCACCGTCCGACTGCATAAGTACACTCACCGTTTGGCCCGGTTGATAGTTTTTAAGCAGCTCATTGACATCAATGGCGGAAGCTACACGCTTGCCGTTAATACTATACAACTCATCGCCTTCCTTGATTTTAACCTGTACGGCACTGGCTGAGGTGACTTTAGTGACTTTCAAAGGGTCCTCGGTAGGTAATCCAACGATAGCTGACCAGCTCTCTTCAAGCCCTAGGCCAAGACTAGCACGCCGAACCTCACCATATTTGAAAAATTGATTGATGACATATTTCACTGTATCCGCCGGAATCGAAAAGCCCATATTTTCAATTCCGACCGCTGAGAACTTCATTGTATTGATCCCGATAACCTCGCCCTTGAGATTGACCAGCGGACCACCGCTGTTACCAGGGTTGATCGCGGTATCACTTTGAATGAGACGATACGCAGCGTTGACACCACGGTTCAGCCCGCTAACAACACCTGAGGTTGCCGAGTTACGAAGTGAAAAGGAGATCGGCGTACCGATAGCTACTACCTGCTCGCCTACCTGTAAACTATTCGTAGAAGCTGCAAAGGTAGCAGGTTTAAGACCGCTTGCCTTAATTTTAATCAACGCCAAGTCACTGATCGGATCGCTGTAGCTGTCGATGATTCCGTAAGATTTTCCGTCCGAGGTTACAACTACGGCATCACCTAATCCTTCGATTACATGCGCGTTCGTAACAATCCATCCATCTGCCCGAATGATGACACCCGTGCCGTGAGCCAGGTTGTATCGGTCTCCCCCTGCTACGGTCTCTCCTGTCGCAGAACGGCCAATGATGCCGACTACCGAAGGAGATACATTTTTAACGACCTGCGGCACACGATCGGCCGATAACGTATATGTACCATTTGCGCTGTTATACGCGCCGCTGGTTCCTAATGCTTTATTCATATCACTTACGTTAACATAGACCCCGCCATTAATGACCTTGGCCTTCAACGCAGCTCCACTGCTGGCTGCACCTGCCGTTCCAGAAACACATAGAGCGCTGCCCAAAGCCAGCACAGCTACCCTTTTCCCCATCTTACGCATATACTCACCATTTCCTCTCTAACATGACCCTGTTCTATCAGTTAGTCCAAATCTACCATAGAGGGGACACGCATACAATCGCTTTAAGCCCTATCTTTTTCTAAAAAAGCGCCGTTTGCCACATCCCTATCCTCTCATACTATTTATATTATAAATTTTCCAAATCCTTATATCAAAAAAATAAGCAAAAACAATAAAAAATCGTTATACCCTTTGGACCATTCCTTCGTTTACGGGCATAACCAACTATGATACCATCACATTATATCTTAGTTATATTGTCGGAAATAAAAAATCGTGAGTTCTATATCTAAAATCTCAAGTATAAATAAGACACATGAAGGAGGTTAAAAAGATGGCCTATGAACCCATCTGGAATGCTCATCCCGATAAGCTTAACAAGTTTGAGTTAGTCAAGCTGGAAAAGGATGGTCTCGACGTTATACGTACCATCATCGAAAGCTATGCACACAAAGGGTATGACTCGATCTCTGCGGACGATATGGACCGATTCAAATGGGCTGGGGTTTACCAGCAAAAACCCAAGGATGGTCATTTCATGATGCGCGTCCGCATCAATACAGGGATCATGACTTCAGCCCAGGCACGTGCCTTAGCGGACATCTCCGCACTGTACGGGCGCGATCTTGTGGATGTCACCACCCGTCAGGCGATTCAATTTCACTGGCTGACCGTTGAAAGCTTGCCGGATATTTTCGAACGTCTGGAAAAGGTTGGTTTGTATTCCTTTGAAGCCTGTGGGGACTGCCCTCGTACCATTGTCGGCAATCCTCTGGCTGGCATTGATCCTAATGAGCTGGTGGATACTCAGGAGATTGTAGATGAAGTAAACCGCTTTTTCTTATTGAATCGCGACTTTTCCAATCTTCCGCGCAAATATAAAATGTCCATCTCCAGTAATACTTACAATAATGCACAGGCTGAAATTAACGACCTGTCCTTCACACCGGCAACCAAGATCCTTAACGGAAAAGAAGTGGTTGGCTTCCATGTGATGGTTGGCGGTGGACTATCCGCCAAGCCGCATTTGGCACATCCGCTGGATTTGTTTGTCCGTCCTGAGGAAGTACTGAAGGTTGCTATTGCTGTCACCACCATCTTCCGTGATTACGGCTATCGGGAAAAACGGCACCATGCCCGTCTGAAATTCCTTGTTGCCGATTGGGGCCCAGACAAATTCCTGGCCAAGCTGACTGAGTACACTGGCGAAATGCCGGGACGAGGTGAAGATAAAACCATTGGCTGGCAAGCCGCCTATTTTGACGGTATACATCCCCAAGCCCAAGAAGGTCTGAACTATGTCGGTCTGAACGTACCTGTTGGTCGCCTCAGTGCTGACGAGTTGCATGAACTGGCCGACCTGGCTGACCGCTACGGTGATGGGCAGATTCGTACCACGATGTCGCAAAATATTTTGCTGAGCGGTGTGCCGGATGATCAAGTAGATGAGCTACTAAAAGCTCCCGTGCTGCAACGCCTGACACCACAGCCCAAGCATTTTATGAGCCGTACAGTATCTTGCACAGGAAATGAGTTTTGCAATCTGGCGATTGTGGAAACGAAAAAGCGAGCGATTGACGTTGCCGAGTATTTGGATCAGCACGTACAATTGGATGAAAAGGTGCGCATCCATTTTATTGGTTGCCCGAATTCCTGCGGTCAAAAGCATATTGCCGACATTGGACTGCAAGGCTCGCTCCTTAAGACACCTGAAGGCATGGTTGACGCGTTCGACATCGCTGTCGGCGGGGCACTTGGAGCAGATGCCCAGTTCAACAAGGCACTCAAAGGCCGCGTGCGTGGCGATCAGGTTGGTCCTGTATTGGCAGAGCTTATTCTGTTTTACAAAGAAAATAGGATTGCTGGCGAAAGCTTTTATGCGTATGTACAGCGTGTAGGCATTCCGTCTTTCCAAGAGAAGTTGTCTGCCATTTTACAGTCCAGCCACGTTGCATCCTAGACATAAAGCCCATTAACAGCCTGCTTGTATTTTATATACAAGCAGGCTGTTTCTTATGCCACACCACAGTGCCATACCTACTTGCTACTTCTTCGATTTCATAAAAAAGACACCGGATTACTCCGGTATCAATATTTTCGCAAAATCGAGTACTATTGGCTTTTGGACGCCTGTTGTAGATGTCACCACCGCGTAGCCTGAAGGAATCTTATATATCAATCCCGTATCATATCGGATGCCGAAGGAGTTATCTTCCTTATAATGAGTCTTCGTTTCCCACACCTTCGTGCCGTTTCCTTTTAAGCCTGTGATAGTAATGCCATGCATCTTCGTGGTTTTACCCAGTGGATCATATTGATCACTGAACTGGACGTACAACTGCTCCTCAGGCAGATACACCCGGTCAGCGGCATAGTCCTCTGTATTACTAAACAATTGCAGACCATTACTTAACACCTGGGTACGCTTGCTGTTTCCTTTAAGCCCTGTTACAGCAATATGACCGCTGGACAACTCACGTACCGCGGCAATTTCCTTACCTGATCCTAAGTCTAGATGGACATCACGGATATTACGACCATACACATCGGCTTGTACCCCCACGGGACCATCTGAGCTGTTCAAAAGCGCATAATATCCATTGTGACTGCCAACCAGCCAACCTGAGGTCACCCCGGCCGTCGTTCGATTCCATTGTATATCGCCATCTTCTGTGTATTTGAGTACAGTGAAAGACTGCTCCGCAAGGTTCAGTGAGGAGACTAGAAAACTGCCATCCTCAAGTGGCTCCAGTCCTACCTGAGAACCCTGCCCTTGAGATATCAAGCCATCAGTCGGTAATGTTTTGGACCACAAGGGGTTTCCATCCGCGTCCAATCGTGAAGCCTGCAAATCCCGCATTCCGTTCGCTTGGGTATAATCAATCAGAAACAACAACCCACCATCTGACGTCTCCCGCTGGACTCCCCTGCTACTTGTTCCCGGTTGTACGTTCAGGTCCTGCTGGTGTTTCCATACAGTCTCTAGAGAACTGTCCAGCTTGCCGTACGTGACGTGTACCACACTTGCTTCTGTAATGTCCTCGACGTTCAGCATTAAAAACCCACCCTTTGCTGCGGGCTGAATATAATTGTGAGCGTTTTCTGAATCTTTAATAGTTCCAATCGCTGCACTGGTTTCGATCTCGGCTTGTATGGGCGCATACGCCTCGGACACCTCGGAGGCATAGGACGGTGCAGCACTATAACCCAATAACCATGCCGCTATAGTGACTCCTGCTGCCCATGAGTATACACGTGTACGTAGAACTCTACTTTGCTTAATCTTCAAACGTTCCAGCTCCCTTCATGACTTCCTCAGAGATGTGGTATAAATCTTAGATGTGATATAACTATAGACGGTTTCGCTTCAACTAGTAATGGTTGTCACGGGGCACGGAACTTCGTATGATGCTAGATAATCATAAGTTATATATTAACCTCTTCAAGCCCGAGCCTAAACATCCAAAACTCCAAAAATTTAGAGATTACTCAGAGACTTTCTGTCGATGAATATACATATAGATTTATTATTCCAGCGCTTGGTAAACTATGTGTCACATGCTTTAACGCAGGAATTTGATAAAAGTTTTCTTTTTTTACAAAAAAAATAAACCCTGCCAACGGGAAAGCATAAATACGCTAATTCGTATTCTGCCTTCCTGCCTGTGCAGGGTTTCTAAAACATACACTAAACAGTATCTATAGATCGACGGTCTGAAGCGCTTGGCTGCGCTGTGTATCCCGTTCAAGGATCGGCTTTAAGTATCGGCCTGTATAGGATTCTTCGACTTTTACGAGTTGTTCTGGTGTCCCGGTAGCCAAGATCGTTCCACCGCCGCTTCCGCCTTCAGGCCCCAGATCAATCAGGAAATCGGCTGTTTTAATTACATCTAGATTATGCTCAATAACCAGCACCGTTTCTCCCGAATCAACCAAACGATGCAGCACCGTCAACAATCGGTCAATATCGTGAACATGTAGACCCGTTGTCGGCTCATCCAAAATATAAATGGTTTTACCAGTGCTGCGACGATACAGTTCGGAAGCCAGCTTCACACGCTGTGCCTCACCACCGGACAAAGTAGTCGCTGGTTGACCCAACTTGATATACCCCAAACCTACATCCATCAGCGTCTGAATCTTGCGATGAATCTTCGGGATATTTTCAAAAAATGCTGTTGCATCTTCTACCGTCATCTCCAGCACATCAGCAATACTCTTCCCTTTATACTTAACCTCAAGGGTCTCCCGATTATAGCGTTTGCCTTTGCACACTTCGCAGGGTACGTACACATCGGGCAGAAAGTGCATCTCAATCTTGATGATGCCGTCGCCTCTGCAAGATTCACATCGGCCTCCCTTAACGTTAAAGCTAAACCGGCCTTTCTTGTAGCCTCGAACCTTAGCCTCGTTCGTCTGCGAGAATAAATCACGGATATCATCGAACACACCGGTATAAGTCGCAGGATTGGAACGCGGTGTACGGCCGATTGGCGATTGATCGATCTCAACCACCTTTTCGATATGCTCTAGCCCGCGAATTTCTTTATGTTGACCTGGGCGTACTCTCGCACGGTTCAGATCACGCGCCAACGTTTTGTACAAAATTTCGTTGACCAGCGTCGATTTCCCAGACCCGGATACGCCAGTGACAGCCGTGAAAACACCCAATGGAATTTTGACATTCACATTTTTGAGATTGTTCTCCTTGGCTCCGCGAATCTCCAGCCACTTATCTGCCGGCTTACGCCGCTCGGTATTGACCGGAATAAACTTACGCCCGCTCAAATATTGACCGGTCAGGGAATTCGGATCTTCCATAACTTCCTGTGGGGTCCCCTGTGACATGATCATCCCGCCATGGATTCCGGCTCCTGGCCCAATGTCAATGATATAGTCGGCCGCCATCATCGTATCTTCGTCATGCTCCACCACGATCAACGTATTGCCTAGATTCCGCATATGTTCCAATGCACTAATCAGGCGGTCATTATCTCGCTGATGCAACCCGATACTTGGCTCGTCCAAAATATAAAGCACACCCATCAGACTGGAACCGATCTGTGTCGCCAATCGGATACGCTGTGCCTCCCCGCCGGACAACGTACCTGCTGCACGGCTTAAAGTCAGGTATTCCAGACCAACGTTAACGAGGAATCCCAGTCGGCTGTTAATTTCCTTTAAAATGAGGTTGGCGATCGACTGCTCTTTCTCACTCAGCTTCAGTGTATGGAAAAATTGAGAAGCCTCCCCGACAGACAAAGCTGTCACATAAGCGATATTACGCTCTTGAATCGTTACTGACAGGCTTTCTTTTTTCAGTCGGTGCCCCTTACAGGTGTTACATGGCTTTGCACTCATAAAGCCTTCAATAAATTCACGTATTCCCTCAGAAGCAGTATCACGGTAGCGACGCTCCAGGTTCGGGATAATGCCCTCAAAGGTCACATAGGCTTCCTTACGTTGACCAAAATCATTTTCATAGCGGAAACGGATCTTCTGGTCACCTGTTCCGTGCAAAATAAGATTCATTTGTTCTGACGTCAATTGGCTTACAGGAACGTCCTGCGGAATACCGTAGTGTTCGCATACGGACTGTAAAAATTGAGGATAATAAGTGGAAGTTCCTCCACTCCATGCCTGGAATGCCCCATCTTCTACACTTTTTTCTGGATCGGGTATGAGCAGATCAGGGTCAACCACCATTTTAACTCCTAGCCCATCACAATCTGGACAAGCACCAAACGGACTATTAAAGGAGAACATCCGGGGAGACAGCTCATCTATGCTAAAACCGCAAATCGGGCACGCAAAGTTGGAGCTAAATCGCAACTCCTCTTGCCCTATAATATCTACAAGCAACTGTCCGCCTGAAAGATTTAGTGCCGTCTCGATAGAGTCGGACAGACGCGCACGTACATCTTCCTTGACTACGATCCGGTCTACGACCACTTCAATCGAGTGCTTCTTGTTCTTCTCCAATTCAATCTTCTCGGACAATTCACGCAGTTCGCCATTCACACGTACCCGTACAAAGCCCTGCTTGGCTATATCAGTGAACAGTGTCTTATGCTCACCTTTGCGGCCGGATACCAATGGAGCCAGGATTTGTA
Source organism: Paenibacillus sp. P2(2022) (assembly GCF_029522175.1). NCBI lineage: Bacteria > Bacillati > Bacillota > Bacilli > Caryophanales > Paenibacillaceae > Paenibacillus > Paenibacillus sp. P2(2022). The sequence goes on from NZ_JAKWFI010000003.1 coordinate 52,004, forward strand.
GCCGTGTCTTTTCAGGATATTGCAAAATGCGGTCTACCATCTGTTCGACGGTCTGTGAAGTGATTTCAATGCCATGTTCAGGACAATGAGGATGACCTACTCGGGCAAATAACAACCGCAAGTAATCATAGATTTCTGTAACTGTTCCGACCGTAGAACGAGGATTCCGACTTGTCGTTTTTTGGTCAATGGAAATGGCAGGTGACAGGCCGTCAATCGAATCGACGTCCGGTTTCTCCATTTGCCCGAGGAATTGACGGGCATACGCAGATAATGATTCCACATACCGCCGCTGTCCTTCCGCATAGATCGTATCGAAAGCCAGTGATGATTTACCTGAGCCGCTAAGCCCTGTCAGGACGACGAACTTGTCCCGCGGAATCGTCACGTCAATATTTTTGAGATTATGCGCGCGTGCGCCTTTGATGATGATGCTTTCATTCGCCAAATGTTTCATCTCCTTAGCCGTAATTCACGTCATCCTATATCGCGTTGGATTATCCGATGGAAGTGATATATCGCAAAGAGAACGACCACATCGGCCGTCCTCACTATTTCTTAAAAGCAATCAAACATTCTATTATCAATATGTTGTGCTTCTAGCTTATTCCCAATGTTTAATCAGCCCGCAATTCCAGCAAAGCATCACGCAACTCGGCGGCCCGTTCGAACTGTAGATTCTTGGCCGCATCCTTCATTTCTGCTTCTAGGCGCTGAATGAGGGATTGACGCTCCTTCTTGGAAAGTTTACCCGTCTCATTAGGAAGGTAATCATTCTTGGACTCTGCCGTCTTGGTTGCTTCAATGACATCACGTATCTTTTTACGGATGGTTTGCGGGGTAATCCCATGCTCTTCATTGTATTGAATTTGAATCGCACGGCGACGTTCCGTTTCCTTAATCGCTTTATCCATAGAATCGGTAATCTTATCGCCATACATAATAACACGTCCGTCACTATTCCGCGCTGCCCGTCCGATCGTCTGAATCAAAGAGCGCTCAGAACGCAGGAAGCCTTCTTTGTCCGCATCCAAAATCGCAACCAGCGATACTTCCGGCAAATCGAGACCTTCCCGCAACAAGTTGATCCCGATCAGCACATCGAAGGTTCCCAGACGAAGATCCCGCAAAATGGCCATCCGTTCCAAAGTCTTAATCTCGGAGTGCATATACCGAACCTTGATGCCCACTTCTTTTAAGTAGTCTGTCAAATCTTCAGCCATTTTCTTCGTGAGTGTGGTGACCAGTACCCGTTCTTCACGTTCTATGCGCTGCCGTATTTCATTAATGAGATCGTCAATCTGACCTTTGCTTGGACGCACCTCAATTATAGGATCAAGGAGACCGGTAGGACGGATAATCTGCTGCACCATCGTATCGCATTTTTCCATCTCATACGGGCCTGGAGTAGCCGATACATAGATAATTTGATTCACTTTGTCCTCGAACTCTTCGAACTTCAGCGGACGGTTATCCAAGGCAGATGGCAAACGAAAACCATGTTCAACGAGAACATTTTTACGCGCCTGGTCCCCGTTATACATCGCACGAATTTGCGGCAATGTAACATGAGATTCGTCGATGACGATCAGCATATCATCTGGAAAATAATCCAACAGTGTATATGGTGTTGCTCCGCGCTCGCGGAATGTCAGTGGACCCGAGTAATTTTCGACACCGGAACAAAAGCCAACCTCTCTCATCATCTCGATATCATAGCGGGTACGTTGCTCCAAACGTTGCGCCTCTAACAGCTTCCCTTGCTCCTTCAGCTCTGCTAACCGCTCTTCTAGCTCACGTTCGATATTGACCAGTGCTACCCTCATCGTATCCTCATGAGTAACGAAGTGAGATGCCGGGAAAATGGCGATATGTTCACGTTCACCGATCAATTCACCTGTAAGCACATTAATTTCGGTAATCCGTTCAATTTCATCTCCGAACAGTTCTACCCGGATCGCGTTTTCTCCATGGGAAGCTGGGAATATCTCAACAACATCCCCCCGTACACGGAAAGTACCCCGCACGAAGTTGATATCGTTCCGCTGATATTGAATATCGACCAAGCGGGACAAAATCTGATTGCGGGGTTTCTCCATGCCGACTCTAAGCGAGAGCAACAAGCTTGAATATTCTTTCGGGGAACCCAAACCATAAATGCAAGAGACACTCGCTACAATAATAACGTCACGACGCTCAAACAGAGAGCTTGTGGCTGAGTGGCGAAGTTTATCAATCTCCTCATTAATGCTGGAATCCTTCTCAATATACGTATCGGAAGAAGGGATGTACGCTTCCGGTTGGTAGTAATCATAGTAGCTGACAAAATAATCGACTGAGTTGTTGGGAAAGAATTCTTTAAACTCACTTGCCAGTTGAGCAGCCAAAGTCTTGTTATGCGCAATAACCAGCGTAGGCCGATTCAGCTTGGCAATAGTCTGAGCGATGGTATACGTCTTACCTGTTCCCGTAGCACCCAATAGAGTTTGATGCTTCTTTCCTTCTGCAATTCCCTCTACCAATTCAAAAATGGCCTGGGGCTGATCGCCTTGAGGTTGGAATTCCGACTGAATTTCAAAAGTCTTATCGCTAACAACGATATCACTCATTGCCCTGCATCACCCTTATCGTCTAAAATGGAAACATCATGTTTTTACACCAATCGAGCTTTAACGTCTTTGCCTGTAATTCTATGTCGATATTTCCCGCGCAATGATACTTGGGAAATATGGTTGAATAAGAATGTTTGTTCCCGTATTATACCTCTTTCTTACCGTGGATGCAAACGATAAGTCTTGAATAGGAGTGAATTAAATTTTGGATATCACCATCGTATTGGGCATCATCGCCGGAATCATAGCATTAATCGGTGGCTTTTTATGGGAAGGCGGCGAATTCACAGGGCTGCTACAAGGCACATCAGCTCTGATTGTATTTGGCGGAACTTTCGCCGCAGTTGTAATCAGTTACCCTGCCTCCAAGCTGAAGACGATACCCACCGCTCTGCGGATGGCTTTTAGTCGTGAGGACAATCCTACGGAGCAATATATAGAAGATTTGGTTTCCATGGCCGCCACCTCCCGCCGATCCGGTGTGCTTGCGTTAGAACGTATATCATCGGAGCATCCGAATGCATTTTTGCGGGAAGGTCTTCAACTCGTTATTGACGGCACTGAACAGGAACAGATCAAACAAATTTTAGAACTAGAGTTAGATGCTATTGGGCACAAACATGAGGGGTACGCAAAAATATTTGAATCGGCAGGCGGCTATGCCCCTACGATGGGGATTATCGGTACGGTCATGGGTCTGATCCATGTACTAGGCAGCTTAACCGAACCTACTGCGCTCGGGCCGTCGATTGCTGTGGCTTTTATCGCAACACTATACGGCGTTGCTAGCGCCAATCTGATCTTTCTGCCCATCGCGTCCAAAATAAGAGCAGCCAGTGAAAGTGAAATTATCACAATGGATTTGCTGCTGCAAGGTATTCTGGCTATTCAAAACGGAGAGAACCCTAAGCTTGTACGCAAGAAGTTGGAGTTCTTTATCCGCTCAGAGCAAAATATAGATCGCAAACCGCCTCGTCGCTCACGTACAGAGAGCGCTACTCCAAAGGAGGACTTCCATGAGAGTGCGCGCTAAGCGTCGTGGGCGTCAAGGTGGCGGTGGAGACCAACGAGATCGATGGATGATTACCTATGCCGATCTGATCACCCTGCTGCTCATTTTCTTCGTCGTGATGTATGCCATGAGCAGTCTGGATGCTAAGAAATACGACGTCGTTGTTCAATCCCTTCAGGATACGTTCCACAAGGGAGATTCTATTTTGGAGCAAGGCTCGGGCATTACGGGGACTGCCGATCGTTACACCAGCAAGAATCCACCCGCGACCAAGCAACCGGCCTCTGATAAAAAAGAAGCGGGATCAACCAAGCTCACCGAGCGTGAACAAGCTTTTCGCAAGCAGGAAAAAGAACTGCAAAACCTAATGGGAGTCATCCAGGAATATATTACAGACAACAAGCTACAAAACCAGATTTTCGTATCCGATCAACCGCGTGGCATTGTCATTACGCTGAATGACCGCTTTCTATTCGACCAAGGCAGAGCGGCACTCAAGCAGGGCTCTGCAAACACGCTATCCAAATTAGCCAGTCTATTTCGAGATTTGAAAACACCGATTAGTATTGAGGGGCATACGGACAACATTCCATTCACCCGCTCCTCCAACTCATCGACCTACAAGGACAACTGGGAGCTTTCCGGCGCTCGGGCACTGTCTGTACTCCGGTTCTTTATCGACCGAGAGCAGCTATCCCCATCAGGATTCCAGTATGCGGGTTACGCGGATACCCGTCCGGTTGGTGACAATAGCACCGAAGCAGGGCGACAAAAAAACCGCCGTGTCGAAATCACTGTGCTGCGTCAGCTCCAGCAGTAAAACCCAAAAACCTCCCGAGTCACGCCATAACGTGAATGGGGAGGTTTTTTTGAGATGTATCCTCATGTTACATGGCTTCCGCTCTGATGTAGACGCAGAACAATAAACTGTACGAACAACGTGGATAAGGGCGGCGTACGAGATGTAATAGAGATTATTTTGTTTATGCTATATCTCACTATGTATAGAAGCCAAGGTGAAGTTAGGTTTTATCTTGTTATGATGCTTGATGTTAATAAGATAGGACGAGCTCGTGTTGCTTCTCTTGTATCTGTGAACTTTGGGGTACGCTCTGTTGTCTACGATAGCTATATTTCCAATCACTGTACTTATTAAGGAGCCGATCCAACTCCATAGACTTGGTCAACACCCGTCGATCCTTCAATCCCACCTCTTTCGCCAATTCATTTAATTCTTTTCGCTTTTCTTCGATGCACTCCTCCAATTGTTGCCATTTCACATCAATAAACCTCCTGTTCGGTGTGGTATTTACATTAGTTTACAGGCTGATACCTTCCCCACAGGTTAAAAATATAATAAAACCCATTTCATCCCTTTAACGGAATACATCAAAACAGCCAATTCAAAGGAATTGGCTTAGAAAGTACTAGCTCTGCTTTAAAAATCATATATAATCAACCCATACCATGATTAAACACTATAATCATATCAGAAGCTTCTACATTAATTGGATTGTAAAAAGGGAATATACTAAAGAATAGAATACCTAAGGCTAACACCATCAAATAACCTTTTTTCATAGATATTCACCTCCTTTATTATATTTTCATACCTTCTCTTTTGTTCACTAGTAGCAAACTCTCTGTAAACTTCAAACAACGCGACACATTGTTTAAAGTCACTATCGTTCCGACTAATTAATGAAAGAGCAAGACAATCCAGAACATAGTTTGTTCCTTTCTCAAAGCTACTATTTTTATACTCATAAATTGCCCGTTGGTATAAAAAACAACAATAATAATTTCTATTCTTTACATCGTCGAGAAACTTAAATTGGTCAATTTCTGCTGAAAAACTTTCAAGTACATAATCTACCGAGAAGTTATATTTGTTCGCTGATTCCAAGATAGTTAAAAGACCAGATAATTTTTCTTCCGGATGTTGATTGAGAAAAGTAATATATTCCACTAAAACGTCCCTTTTTCCTAGAAGCATATCAAGTGTATAAGAGTTTGCCTTTGCCCAGAGACTGAACATCTTTACATATTGCTCGCCTTCTGAATCTAGTCCTTTGAACCAGCTTAGATCTTCATAGTATTTAATATACGATTGTGCTTCCTCAAATTTCTCCATTTTTTGGAGAGCAGTAGATTTAGATAAATATCCGTATCCATAATAAAAAACAAGACTCTTCTCTGTTTTAAATTCGTCCCTAGCACGTCTTTTAGTGTTATTATTTTCATATCGATTTAAATAAACAGTTTTGGCGAGAGTATACAACTCATCTCCATACTTCTCAACGCTGTCCCATTTATGTAGATAAAAATATATGTTGATAATTTTTAAAAGCCCATCTAGCTGATAACTCTCTGGTAAGCGATTACGATAAGGAACAAATCTCAGAACATATTCCAAATTTTTTTCCAAATCTTGACCGACAGAAGCAACAAATAATTTATAATGACTGATCGCCAAACGTTCTGAGTGCTGATATTTTTCATTTTCAATTACACACTCATAGAAAGGAATTGCCTCCTGTAGCTTTCCCCCATCATATAGCTCCTCTGCCAAAGCAAAGATCGTCGGGATGTGATTAAGATCCTCCATTAAGCGTGAGAGCACTTTCTCCACGCATTGCAGGTTTCCTACTTCAACACAGCGTATAAGGAACGGCTTAACTCTTTTCCAATGTGGTCTTCCATCATAAAAACATTCATCCACATACAGGTCATACAACCAGTCTTCGGGATAATTAAGCGCTTTAGTGATCAAGTCCATTTGTCGTACGGAGATAGGCTTAGGCGGATTTCCGTTAAGCATAGCACTAAAAATGCCCCGATTAAGACCCGTAGCTTGTCCAAAACTATTAAAAGTATAGCCACCAAGTTTTAATTCTTTCTCAATTTCCGAACGAATCGTGGTTGCATTTTCCAATAAAAACACCCCCGGCGTATTCAGATGATTTTAAAAAATCACCCTCCTCGACAATCAATTACAATATACTAGAAATTATATGAATAAATTGGATGGGGGTCAACCCTTTATTCTACACCATTTCAATATATTATGGAATTTAATGTGTATAAAAATCCTCACAGCGGATATTCACTAATTTTTTTCAAACAATTTAGTCCAATAAACTAAAAGAGCTATGTGATCTTCTGCTTTAGGTACAGACACATAGCCCTTTTTGCTCTAAGAGGTCATTTGCCTCGTATTATATTCCACTGCTTTTATCGCTTTTTCATATTCTGTCCGTTGTTCTTCAGTCGAATGATCCTTATATTTCTCAAACAATAGCGTGATGGACTTGATATAATAAGTTTTATCGTTCAACTGAGAGGATGCTTCTAAACTAATCAGCATATTGTTTATTGCCTCGGTGTAGCTTCCCTTACTAAAAAAATATCGACTAAGTTCAAGAAAAAAACGAGAATATGTCAGCAGACTGTTGTTGGTATGATAATACGATATATTTGTACGTAGCTCCCTAAATTTATTAATATCCTCGGCGAAAAGGACCAAAGTATCATCTACTGAGTAACTGTAATTATTGGCCGATTCTATAATGGTTAATAGACCTAGTAATATTTCCTGTGGATTATCCCTAATAAGTTCAACATAGGCAGGCAGACTATCTTTATCCCCCATCAGAATTTGTAGATTCAATCGATTGGCTTTCCCCCATATTTCGAATTTCTCTGCTTCTATCATTCCAACCTCATCCAGGCCTTCAATCCGAGTTAGATTTTCATAGTAAGGTATGAACTTCATAGCTGCTTCATATAGTCCTTGTTTTTCTAAGGAATTTCCCTGCATTAAATAGGCTTGACCATAATAAACGATTAGATGTCTTTCTGTATTGAGACGTGTAACTTCACGATTTTTCGCCCTTGCTTGAGCCTGGTCCCAAAAAATACCTGTGACTAATACTTCAAGTTCTTTCGCATAATGTATAGCCATGTCATAATCATAAAATTGGAAATTTGTATTGGTCAACTTCAACAAAGCGTCTAGTTGATAATTTTCGGGAAGGTTCTTTGGAAACGGTGCAAACCTTATAGCTGCTTGCCGATTATTATCCAAATCAGAATTTAGAGAATAACAAAACAGCCTATACTGGCAGATTGCCAGCCGCTCCGAATGGTAATATCTTTCGTTCTCTACCACACACTCGTAAAAAGGGACAGCTTCATTTTTCTTTCCCACTTTATGCAGTTCTTCTGCAAACTCAAATACCGTTGACACATAGGACCAGTCTTCCGTTAATCTCGACAATACCTTTTGAATACAGTCCTTCCTTCCTAAATCTACACAACGCAATAAAAAAGGCTTGATCCGTTTCCAGTGTCCTTTCCCCTCGTGAAAGCATTCATCTATGTATAACTCATACAGCCAGCCATCGGGATATCCTAGTGCCTTGGTAATCAGGTCCATCTGCCGAACCGAAATCGGCTTGGGTGGATTACTGTTCAGCATGGTGCTAAATGTACCACGGTTAATTCCAGATATTTTACTGAAGCTGCTAAATGTATAGCCTCTCTGCTTGAGTTCGGTCTCTATCGTCGAGCGGATCGTAGGTGTATGTTCCATTTCAATCCCCCTCTTAACTAAAAAATATATTTTTCGTCTTTTCTAACATTATGAGGTAATTTTAGTTCGTGATTTCTTTAATCTGAATATAAAAGTCAAACATATCCCTTCCTTCATTATCCATTTTAAAGTTATAGAGGCTCTGTACAAAAAAAATGAGCAGAGGATACAATGCCCCTGCTCATTTCAGCAATGTTTTAGATCGAACATTTATCTTAATTAGCTGTCGGCTCGGTTCCCCAAACAAGTACGCCGTTATGATACAAGGTAACTTTAGGATGATCGGCATATGAGGTTTGCGTGCCTTTATACGAATAATCGTCACTTTCGTTATAGTTCGACCAGTCTGTCTTATGAATACGGGTTTGGATATCGCCCGTGCTTCCTTCAGGTGCTAACACGCCTGCATCCGAATTGAAGCTGACTTCCAAATAATAATCGGCACCCGTTGCAACCTTCTCCATTTTAACCAGTTTACCATTCAGCTTTGAGCAGCTCAGCGTCGCATAGTCGCAGTTGAAAGTCTGCTCACGGTCACCGTCGATTGTGTAGTAGTAGCGAATTTTCAACTCGTTGATCGGTACGGAGGTTGTGCCTTTGTTTACAATTTGGAATTGCGGATTGAGGTGATTATCGTTCACCTTACTATCTGCTGTGCGATATTGGAGCAGCAGTCCTGTCATCGGCTGCTGAGTATCCGCTTTCGGCATTGCGCTAGCCGTGTTCGACAGCGTCTGTCCTGCATCGTTCTTCGCTACCACCTGGTAGTAATACGTCGTGTCTGCTGTTACGGCTGTGTCGGCGTAGCTGCTTCCGTACACATCGCTCGCTACGGTGGCGAACGCGCCGTTTTCAGTCGCCGAACGCTTCACTTCATAGCTTTTCGCATTCGCCGATGCTGTCCAGCTTAGCGATACTTTCGCCGTTTCACCCGCAGCGTTCAGCGTGAAGCTGCCCGGTACGGGCGGCTGCTCAGTAATGCCATACGTTTTTAAGTTCGTTGGGAGCTCATCCAGCGTAATGACGTTCGGATGATTATACACTTTTTTCAGATGCTCAAGGCTGTTTTGTTTGCCGTCTCTCACAAAATCTCCATACCATGTAGCGAACCAGCTCCAATGAGCTTGATACGCCTTCATCAAATCAGGGTCCGGGATCGGTCCATTTTCGCTCATGGCAACTAGCTTTTTGTCCTTGCCCAATGCAACAAGGTCTTCGTATTTTGCAATTTGCGGGCTGTAATCACCGGCTTGCGGATAAGAGTCAAAGCTCAAAATATCCACATACTCGTCTCCCGGATACCAATCTGGAGCAACAGAATTCCATACCCAGATCAGATTGTTCAATTTGTGCACATTCGTCAAACGGTCGTGCATTAAAATATACAGTTTTTTAACAGGCTCAGGACCTTTGGCGCCCCACCAGAACCATTTGCCTTCCGCTTCGTGCAAAGGACGGAACAGGACAGGAACCTTCGCATCCTGCAACTTCTTCAATTGCCCTGCAATCACATCGATGTCGCGAATAAGTAATTTATAATCCTCAGACTCTGGATGATTCATCGCATATTCTATATCGAATGTGGTCGAATCGGCATAGAAGCCTCTCCACCATTCTTTTCCCTGCGTATCGATCAGACCTTTCGGTGCGTTCCAGTGCCATGCAAAGGTAACGATCCCCCCTTGCTTATCCCATGCAATCGCCTTTTCTGCCTCTGTGGAACTAAGACCGTGTTCCGCTCTGCTTGGCGAATAGTCGATCAGGTCAAGCGCTGCAATCGCCGGCTTTTTACCTACATTAGCTTGAAGCCAATCAATTTCATTTATTTCCTCTTGACCAGAGAGCATATTCTTCCCGTATTGATCAACCAGGTAGTTCATCAATGCTTTTGCTTCTACCGTCGCATTCGGATTAGTGAGCGTTTTGATTACCGCATGGGGTGGGCGATCAGCAGCAGGCTCCAGCCTGACGTAGTCGATATCGTACCAGCCCCAGCCTGTTTCAAAACCGATCGTATTCGCGCCTGCATTCAACAGCACCTTGCCTCCGGAAGTTTCTTTAAAATCAGTCGTTTTCTTAAGCAACAGTTCGCCAAACGCTTTGCCGTTTAATGAGAAATTGGTGCGTTTGTCATCATGAGGAGAACGGTAGCCGATTGTAAGATTGTACAAGCCTGCCGTGGGAGCCTGAATCGTCATCGTCAGAGAATCCCCTGGATTGTGGAAATTCGTTACATAACCAGTACCGGAGTAGCCGGTCCCGCTGGATTCCACAATGGTTCCCTTCAGCGCGCCTTCTTCGGCTTCATAGCGAGCGGGACCGTTTACAGGCGTCTTCGGAACCGCTTTCAAAATATTAGATTCGCTCGATCCCTTATTGGTTTTGGCGGTTACTTTGTAATAGTATGAAGTACCGTTTGTTACGTTAGTATCCGTATAAGACGTTTCGACCAAGTTGGATGCTACAGCAGCGAAAGGGCCGTTTTCATCTGTTGCCCGCTGTACGCTGTAACCTACAATTCCGCCGGAAGCGTCCCAGGACAAATGGACTTTCCCATCACCAGCCTCAGCTTTCAGCTTAAAGCTTTCAGGACCTTCCACTGGAGACGTGTCATTGCCAGTAGTCAGCACAATGTGATATGCCGTCAAAGGCGGTACGGTATAAGTAAAACGGTTGCCTGAAATTTGCGTGATTGGCGCTGCTTCTTTAATTTGCGAGCTGTTTTTATCGAACCCCCATACTTTACCGGAACTGTAAGTCTTCGCGCCGGAAAGATCAAATTGGGCGTCGAATGCGCTGTCCATGCTTTTATTCATGACAACGAGGTGCAGTTCTTTGTCGGATGCATTCGTTACGGAAGCGTGGACCGAGCTATTGACAATATCCGATGTTTGCGCACTAACACTGGTATCACCGAAAGTAGAGTTTTTTCCGTCATAATTGCGATAAAGCTTGTAAGCGGCACTAACGTAGTTGTTGACACCATCCTTTAGCTTCCAGTAGTTTGCCATATAAACATCATTTTTGCCCAAGATACCCAGCACATCGGTCATCGCAATCCCGCCGGAAATATCATTTTCGCCGCCATAGCTATACTCGGTCATTGCCAGCTTGGTTCCCGGATAATATTTATCCACCGACTGCTTCAATCGAGGTAGTATGGGCAAAAACTCGCTGTTCCATTGAGCGATCCAACTATCTTCCTTATAGGTCGGGTCCCACAAGGTGCGAGGTGCCTGCATTCTGGCTTTCTTCGTTTCGTCATTGCCTACCTCATTCGTAATTCGTATGCCTCCGCCCATCGCTTCGGGATACCAGTGTACGTCGAATACATCCAGCAATCTCTTGCCTTCGGCTTGCGAGCTAAGGCGCATTTGATCCAGGTAATAGTCTACGAACCAGCTATAATTGCCTTTTACAGAGTCCCAATCAGGTGCAGTTTGAAGATCTTTATAGGCGCCAAATCCGTAAAGAACCGGCCCAAAAATTTCTGCACCTGCGTCAATCGCTTTCACAGCTTTGGATAAACTGACTGACCGGTCTACCAACTCTTTCGCTCCGACTTTTTCACCATGAATGCGTGGGTGCGTATGCGACCAGAGAGCGGGTTCATTGTCGAGGGCATATCCTTTCACACCCGCCTTTGTTGAAGCAGTGCCGTACTTGTTCACTAAAAAATGGACGAACTCATCAACATAGACCCGATTGTCATTCAGATCAGGCTGTAGTTGGAACGGTGTATTTTTGGCGTTTACGACCTGATTCCAACGAGCGGAAGGGGCCTTTTCGCTTTCCTGCACACTTCCGTTTCCATCCTTAGCCACATAACCGGCCATCGGCAACGTAACTAAAGAATAAGTGCCAAGCTTCAGCGATTGGTCATGAAACGAAGTCGTCACCGCTCCTGGCTTTTCACATTCGGCTTGTGTCAGGCCACCATTACTGCATAAATAGTTATCGCTAGATTGCTGCCAGTCACTTCCTGCATTGGACATATTGTTTTCCCAGTTGTATCCGGTCATTCGATTGCCACCAAGTCGTCTGGCAGCCATATTTTCATCGCCTGCCAAATCCTGATTTGTACCGTATATATAAGGGCTAATAGGCTTACGTTCCTTGGATGTATCTACTTTAATAGTAATAGTCTTTGCCGTTTGACCGTGAACCACAGCTGGAGCAGGTAAAGCCCCCCCTACTATCATCGTGCAGGCCATGACGACAGGCAGCCATTTGGAACGTTTGAACAGAATACTACTACTATTTTTCGCTCTCATACCACTTTCCTCCTTTACATTTGAAAAGAGCAGCCCCATACAAGTACCGCTCCGGCAGGTTTTAAGGCTCCTAAATCCAAACGGGTTTACCGCTCCGGAACAGCATCGCCTTACTCTAATCCATAGATTCATTTTTTATAGATTCGTGCTTAAATTCCACCTTTCGAACCTCCAAGGATCTGGTTGATTACACTCTCCTCTCCGTCCGAAATTCAGAATTGCTCGGATCTTCAAATGTTGTAATACAGCTTTGCTATATGTTCCACCGATCAAATCTTCATATCGAACCATTTATGGGACGTAATGTCCATATTCTTAGATTATTCCAAATGCCTATATAGCAGAACATTGACTAGAGTTAACTTATTAAATAACTTTATAGCCTGAATATAAAAAAGACCCTTAGCTAAGGGGCTTTTTTTATCTCTACCGTACTTTGTCCTTTTGAATAAGCTCATAGTAGATCCGTGCTGGCTCGGCATCTCCAGTAGATAAAATGTATTCTGCCAAAGGTGCACACAGCTTTTGGAGATAGAAGGAATACAACAGTTCGGCTGTGTCAAAATGAATGTTCAACACTCGTTTCATCAGCTCTTCAAATTTGTTATAATCCAGTTCTTCCGGGCTAATATCAAAGGGGTATTCTGGAAAGGCTTTTTTTTGAATCTCAACAAATTGATCCTTAAGTTTGGGTTGATTGCCTGATCGTGCAGCCGAAAAATTCATCATAAAAAAGGATACAAAATCTGTCTCACGGTCGCTTAACCCATAATACTCACACCAGCGCATGAACATCAGCGGTTTTACCATATATAAATCTCCTTTAACAAAAGTTCAGATTTATTATGAATCCTACAAAAGTCTAACAGGTTCCAACTTATGTAATATATAGGTTAAGCCCCATTTTAAAATATGATTCCTTAAATGAATTTTGCCATTTAACATATCCCTTATCTTATATTTCCATAAAAGTGGACAACAAAAAAAGACCGTTTCAACATCTTAATGATGCTGACCCAATCTTCTCATAATCATCCGTGTATGGATATTCGTATTTATTCTACTCTCCTACATAGCTGAAGGGTCACAGGCTGCAAGTAAACACATAGGCTGGCGGCACATTATAATTTACTTTTTTAATCTGGATATCTGCAAAGAAAGTACGGAAGAAATTGTGCTTAACTTTGCTATACTGGAACGTAATAAACTTGCCTTCTTGGCCTAACACCTCGGCCGTTTGTCCCAAGATGAGGCTGGATAACGCGGCGGGTAAGCTGGTGAAAGGAAGCCCCGATACGATATAATCCACCTTCGAGACTTGGTACTGTTCCATATACCGCGCTACATGCTCGGCTGATCCATGAATGATGTGTACCCTCTCCAGGTGACCATATTTGCTTTGTAATTTTTTATAAAACGATTCATTTGCCTCAATCACTAACAGTAACGTTTCTGGACGCTTGTTCAAAATCAGCTCTTGCGTAAACACACCGGTTCCTGCCCCATATTCAATAATGCACGAGGCTTTGTCAAAGTAAATCGGTGTCGCTATTTGCTTGGCCAGCTGTCTTGAACTGGGTATTACAGCGCCTACGCTGCGTGGGTGCCTGATGTACTCTCGAATAAAGTGAATCGCGTTCATCTTTTCCTCTCCCTGCTTGACACACATGATAGGCATTCGGTTCATCAATGTTTCCCATTACATTATTCATTGTATACCGATGAGAATATTCATTTCAAGCAGGCTGCTGTCGCCATATACAAAAGAGGGTAGCCTTATTCGATTCTAATCAAATAATGACCACCCTCTTGTTGTAATATCTATTGGTCCATGGTGTCCAAATGCGTACCCTCTGCCTTGGATGCTTGTCCCGCTTTGCGTCGTCGTGCACCTATGTGCATGGCCACAATTCGGTAGATGGAGGCCGGCTGTATGGATACGGCCCAGCCTGCGTCTGCATCCGGTGCAAGCACGACCCCTAACTGATGATGATCGCCATCGTACATGCCTCGCTGTACAAACTTGCTCTCCCCTTGCAGATTGCGTACCTCCAGCTTACAAAAAGCAGAGTTGATCCGCAAGGCCTGATGCAGCTCGGCACGGCTGTTCACAACCATGCCATTCACACGGTATATGGCCTCACCCGGCAGTATGCCCATAGCTGTCGCCGGACTATCTGGCAGCACAGCGAGAACACGCATCCCTTGCTCGGGGTGTACAAACATCGGACTAAGACGGCTTTCCTCTATATTTCCGTACCAAATCAGCGCTTCATGGGCCAAGAAGGAGAATAACGCTGCCAGCAAGATTAGCGGACTCCACCAGGCCGCCAACAGGCTTAGCAGAAGCAAAGCCACACTGTACAGGAGCAATCGGTTCGAAGTAAGTACTGCCTTCTGTCGGGGTAGCTGGCCGAGCGTCACACTGCTAAAGCCCATCAGGACTGGCAGAGCTGCTAGCATATACCCTGTTCCGGCATCGCCGCCGAACAAAGGTGTCCAGGGAAGCATGAATCCTCCCTGAGCGGGTACCAGTAATAGCAACGGAATGGGCCAGAGATCCTCCATACGATAGCCACCAACCAATCTCCCCCGTTTGCCCTCGACGAACAGCGGAGTAGCTGCCTTTCCTCCTTGCCAGCGAACCAACAGCGCTTCAGCCACATGCAGTACAGCAACCAACACTAAGAGTGCTGGAATATCCAATCCACGGATAGCTGCTACCGATGTCCCGAGCACTCCCCCAGGCTGCCAGCCACTCGCTATGTTCAGAAAAAATTGAACTACACCTAGCAGACCAACCGAATAAGCAAGACACAGGTAACGGACGCGTACCAGCATGAGCAGTAATGTGGCTATCCACAGGCACACGATGGAAGTCGGGTTCAGATGCACGCTGATGAACATTCCTAGAACGGATAGTGCCATCCCGGCAAGCAAGCCACTCCATACGACACGCCAGGTCTCTGCAGCCCAGCTATGCATTCTAGTATGAAATAGCTTGCGCTCCAGTAGCATTTGCCGACGATAGCCAAGCGCGACAATGAGTATCGAGATATAATAAAACGGCTGCAAAAGCAGGTACAAGCAAGCATTCAAGACGCTCCATCCCCATTGTAATGCCCATTCCAAGTCCATTCACACTCCTTATGCCCCTGGTCCGCTGTATAGCGGAGCACGTACATTTCATATCCATTTATTTTATATGAAATTGCCAATGTAGGGAAGACAAACCGACGGACTGCAAATAAATCCCAATAAAAAAGGAGGCTGTTTCCAGCCCCCTTGTTGTAGCCTCACTATTATTTCGCTACGCCTGTCTTCATTTCCTTCCGAATCTCTTCAATCCCCTGCTTGAGTTGATTATCATTTTTCGGATCACGAATTTTTTCAATCAGCTTGGCTTCCATCGCTGATGCTGTCTTCGCATCAATGATGCCGTTAGCCGTCAGCTTCGCCTCTTTTTGGAAAGCCATAACAGAGCTTTCAGTCACTTTGTCAAAATAGCCGTCCTCGCGACCTGGTTTGTAGCCCAAGCCTTGCAGAATGATTTGTGCATTTTTCACATCGCTGCTATTCATATTGTATTTCAAGGACTTTTCCTTGTTCAGCGGTGCTGCCGTAAAGTATTCAGGCTGGTCCACCGCGATGTCCGGCTTAATCCCTTTTTTATGAATCCATGTTCCATTTGGCGTTAGCCATTTGGCAATCGTGATTTTGAGCAGGCTACCGTCACCCATTTGCTTGTCATAGCTGGTTTGTACAGTACCTTTACCAAAGGAGTTTTCTCCGATCAACACTGCGCCAGCGGATTGCTGGAGAGCACCTGCCAGAATTTCGGACGCACTTGCGCTACCTTTATTCATGAGCAAAGTCACCGGATAATTTTTGCGTGAACCTTTGGACTTCTCTTCCTCACGCTTCTGATTTTTGTCTTCCACTTGTACAATCGTTTTACCGGAAGGTACAAATTGCTGTGCAATATCAATGACAACAGAAAGTACCCCACCTGGGTTATTACGCACGTCAATAACGAGTCCCTTAAGCCCTTGTTTTTCCAGCTTGGCTAACTCTTCCTTGAAACGTTCTGCCGTATTTAAGGAGAACTGGGTGATCGTAATGACGCCTACTCCATCACTTTCCATATGAGCCGTTACAGTTTCCATATCAATGTTGTCACGGGTAATCGTGTATTCGAGTGGATCAGGAGAACCGTTACGCTGAATTTTGACTTTTGCCTGACTGCCCTTTGGTCCACGAATTTTGGAAACGGCCTTGTTCAGATCCAATCCGTCCAGTGTTTCACCGTTAACAGACAATATAATATCCTTAGCGCGTAGACCCGCCTTTTCAGCCGGAGAGCCTTTAATTGGTGTGACTACGACTACTTTCCCATTTTCAGCCGCTACTTCGGCTCCAATCCCGGTAAAAGAGCCTTCTATGGATTGCTCGAACTGTTGTGCAGTTTCTTTACCCATATAAGAGGAATACGGATCGCCAAGCGACTCCATCATTCCATTGATGGCGCCATCCACTAGCTTGGTGCGATCCACATCCTGATAATATTGTCCCTGGATTAGGTCCATCGCTGTCTCAATTTTGCGGATATCACTTCTGGAGGAGGAACTACTCCCCGTTACACTCGCCAGCAGTCCTTCGCCCAGAGCGCTATTCCCTACTGTGGTTGTTCCAGTATAAGCAAAAGTGAGCAGACTGCCGCCAAGCAGCCCGATCACCATCAAGAGTACCGCTGTACTTTTCTTCAACATCTAATCGTCCACCGCCTTCTCTTTATCTTGTATCCTATTTCCTCACAACGCATCCATTCACGAAGTATACGTTTAGCTTGTACGGAATATGTTAATTGTATCCTACTCCGTGTTTCAATGCACATGTTCTTCATTGGATATGAACCATTAAAGCAAAACCCTATCTACAACCGGATTGGTTACAAATAGGGCTTACCTTATCTATTATAAATAGTTCATCGGATTTACAGGTTTGTTATTCTCGCGCACTTCAAAATGACAGTGAGGTCCTGTGGAATTCCCCGTCGAACCCACTTCCGCAATTTTTTGACCGCGTTTCACGGTTTGCCCCGTATGAACCACCGTACCGCCGTTGCGAATATGTCCGTATAGGGTCCATAGTCCGTCTCCGTGGTCAATGACAACCGTGTTCCCATATCCGCTCCACCATTCAGCAACAATGACAACACCGTCCTCGGCTGCATGAATGTCGGTTCCCTGCGGAGCCGCCAGATCAATACCTGTATGGCCTTTAAGCTTGCCGGTTATCGGATGTACCCGCATGCCAAAAGTAGATGAGAGTCGGTAATGGGCTACAGGCGTAGCCAAAGTACCGGATCCGCCCGTATACGTACTGGCTGCCGTATGGCTGGAATTCGAGGCTGCGCCTGAGGATGAAGACGCAATTCGCTTGGCTGCAGCAGCACGTGCAGCTGCTCTAGCGCGTGCTGCTTTGGCAGCCTGCTCCGCTCTGAGCTTGTTCTTCTCCTGCACCAGCGCCACACGTTTGTTCGCGAGGGCTACCAGCATATCGTTTTGCTCTTCACTAATTTCATCCGATTCAGCAATATCATGATCGTAGTTGGCAATCAGTCTTTGCTTCTCTTTTTCCTTCGAATTCAATTGAGCTTTGGCGTCCTGCTTGAGCGCATACAGCTTCTTGGCATTTTTATATTCCGTATCAAGCTGCTTTTTCTTGCTAACGACCAGAGCCTTGTCCTTTTTATGCTCGTCCAACAGAATTTGGTCCTGCTCCACGATCGTTTTCAGGGAATCTACCCGACTGAGAAAATCACTAAAGCTGGTCGAAGACATAAGCACGTCCATATAGGAGACCGTTCCATCCGTATACATGAGACGCACACGAGTTTCCAGCATTTTTTCCCGCGAATTAATGCGATCAATTGCTTCGGCCAAATCTTTTTTAGTCGCACGCAGATTATCTTCCGTTTGATCGATCTGAACCGCTACACGAGTCAGCTGATCACTGACGCTGTTAATTTGAGCAAGTACCGTTTTCAGGTTTTGTACGGTTTTATTTTTGTAATGTTGAGCATACTGTTTATCTTGAGCAGCCTTTTGCTGCTGTTGCTTGGCAGATTTGGCTTGCTTTTCTAATTGGTTCAGTTGCGAATTGATCTCACTCACGCTTTTGGCATATCCGTCAGAAGGCTGGATTAGCAATGCAGCTACCAACGTAGCAGCCAACACAGATCCTATTTTTTTCAACTTGCACTCCCCATCCTTTATCGCAAAATAACACCGGGCTTCCCCGTTCTATTGAATGACTACGACGTTCCACCAAATGCTTCTTAGACTTTCAAGAACTTGCGCATGGACAGGGTACTG
Source organism: Paenibacillus sp. P2(2022) (assembly GCF_029522175.1). NCBI lineage: Bacteria > Bacillati > Bacillota > Bacilli > Caryophanales > Paenibacillaceae > Paenibacillus > Paenibacillus sp. P2(2022). The sequence continues at coordinate 70,873 of NZ_JAKWFI010000003.1, forward strand.
CCAATAATTCCGACCAGCATCCCCAAAATAACCAGCAATGCACTCAGCTGAATCCAAATGCCTTCAAGCGGCATAAGCTTCAACATATTGAGAGCGATATCTCCCTGAACGGCTGTCAGCAAACGCTGATAGCCTGTAAATAAAATACCTACAGTAATAAGAGAACCAATAAGACCAATAAGCGCGCCTTCGATAAAAAACGGCCATCGTATGAAAAAGTTGGTCGCACCGACCAGCTTCATAATGCTGATTTCTCTGCGTCGTGCCAATATCGTTACTCGAATGGTATTCGAGATCAAGAACATAGACATGATCGCCAGTCCGGCGACGAATATAAAACCAACATTGCGGATCAGCTTAGTAATGGTAAAGAGCGTCTCTACAGTGCCTTTGCCGTAACGAACCTTTAAGATCGGTTTTTCGGGATGCAATGTATTCAGCTTCTCAATCTTCTCGGCCACAAATGGAACCGTCGTTGGTTCAATAACCTCTACCACGATTTTGTCTGGCAGTGGATTGCTGTCCTTGTCAAAACCCTCCAGCAGATCCTTGCCACTGTCTCCCAAATCTTTGCGAAGCTCCTCCAAACCTTGAGCTTTCGTCACAAAGGTCGTTTTGCTGATCTCCGGCATTGCCGCGATTTCCTTTTGCAGTGTTTCACGCATGCTCTGATCGACATTGAGCTCCAGAAATACGTTAACTTCCACCTGACTATCTGCTTGATCAGCCAAGGAGTTGACGTTAAGCACCAGCATAATAAACACGCCCAGTATGAGCAGTGACACAATAATTGAGGTGACGGATGCTACGGACATCCAGCCATTGCGGAATATGTTTTTGAAACCTTCCCGCATATGACGCAAGAAGGTATTAAAAGTCATATCCGTACTCCCCTCTTACCTGGTCTCTTACGATATTGCCATTTTCGATGGCAATGACGCGTTTACGCATGGAGTTCACGATGTCCTTATTGTGTGTCGCCATCACAATGGTCGTACCCCGAAAATTAATTTCATCCAGCAACTGCATGATCTCCCACGATGTTTCGGGGTCCAGATTCCCCGTCGGTTCATCAGCAATGATGACCGAGGGATTGTTCACGATGGCCCGTGCAATCGCTACCCGCTGTTGCTCCCCACCAGAAAGCTGGGCAGGCTCACGATTCATTTTTTCTTTCAAGCCAACCAATTCGAGCACTTCTGGAACCCGCTTGCGGATCAGCTTCTTGGGAGCCTCTATAACTTCCATAGCAAAAGCCACATTTTCATAGGCTGTCAAACGCGGCAAAAGCCGGAAATCCTGAAAAATGACTCCGATGTTACGACGAACGTAGGGAATTTTGCGCTGCTTGAGCTTCCCAATATTAAAACCATTGACTGAAATTTGTCCCTTGGTCGGTACTTCTTCTCTATAAATAAGCTTCATAAAAGTCGATTTCCCCGCTCCAGACGGGCCGACTACGTATACGAATTCATTACGGTCAATTCTGACCGATACTCCTTGAAGTGCGTGGGTCCCGTTCGTATAGGTCTTCCACACATCCTGCATTTCAATCACTCGATCACTTCCCGCTGCTTAATCATGTTACGTATAACCTATTATCCATTCGACATATTCCATGCATTTCCTTTAAAAACTTCTGTATTTCATCATACCGTTTATCATTGTAACAAATTTGTTACCTAAATAGTACCGAAAGTTTTCTGCTTTTGGCACATATATATGAATATTATGGCACACGAAATGCTATCAAGCTTATCAGACAGGAGACATCTGCATTATGAAAAAAATTCATTTATCTGTCATTTGGATATGGTCTGGTGTTCTGGCGCTGGCTATGTTGTGGGGAGGACTTCATCTGTACGCCGATAGACAAACACTACCGGAGGGAGTGCGGATCGGAGGAGTCAACGTAGGCGGCATGGATAAAACGGACGCTCTTCGACTGGTGGAGAAAAAACTGGATGCATTGAAGCAGCGCCCTCTGCTCTTCACGGACAGTGACAGCAGTGCACAGGATATAAAGCTAACACTCGGAGAAGCAGGGTTCAGTTATAAAGCGGAGGCATTCCGAAATGCGGTAAAGGCACTCAGCGCGAAGCATCTATGGACTCGCGTACAGACACGTTTTAGCTTCGAGAAGGAATGGTCTATCACACCTTTCCAGCAAGAGAAGATCTTAAAATCCCAATTTGGAGCTGATTGGGAGGAGCAACGATACGGCATGCCTATCAATGCGGTGCGTCAGATTGATGCAAACGATCAGGTTCGTTATATTCCGGGACGCTCTGCCCGGCGCTTGGATTGGCCCAAACTGGACGTCGTAATGAAGCAGGCACTCCCCAAGGATTTTACGGCTTTCGAGGAGCCGATCCGAGTGGAATTACCGTTCCACCAGTTGGAGCCGAAAATTACGGTCGACAGTCTGCGCAGCGAAGGTATAGAGCGTAAAATTACCCAATTTTCCACCAGTCTCGGCAGTAGCTCGGAAGGACGTGTGTATAACGTTAATTCGGCGGCAAGCACCGTTGATGGTTTAATTCTCAAACCAGGTGACATATTTGACTACGGCCAGGTGATCGCCAAGGCTGAGCGCACCCATGGTTTTCGTGAGGCTCCAGTAATCGTGAACGGACGGCTGGAGTCCGGCATTGGCGGTGGGATTTGTCAGGTATCCAGCACGGTCTATAATGCAGCGCTGCGAGTCGGCTTGGACATTGTCGAACGCCGCAACCATTCCCTGCCAGTCAGCTATCTGCCCAAAGGCCAGGATGCGACCTTTGCTACAGGATCCATTAATTTTCGTTTTAGAAATAATACCGGCAAACATTTGCTCCTACGTGCCGCGGTCCAAAATCGAACGCTTACCGTCAAAATTTTTGGTACATTCCCATCCAATATTTCGTATGAGCTTGAATCTCACACCGTTCGCGTACTCCCCATACCCGTAAAGAGAATACGTAATGACTCACTCCCCTCAGGCTTCTATCAAGTCATTCGGCAGGGGAAAGAAGGGTATGTGGTAGAGACCTTTCGAATAAAAAAGGTAGATGGAAAACCCATCCAGCGCACCCGAATCAGCCGCGATACGTACCGAGCGCAGCAGCGCATTATAGCTAGTTATGGCGGTAGCACATCGTCTGAGCCACAAACACGCGAACTGGAGAAACCTATTGTGGAAGATGGCATAAGCGAATAAACGAAAAAATCCCCCTTCACTACTGGCTGGATTGGTTCCAGACAGAGTGAAAGGGGGTTTTTTTGTTTCTAAATTACTCGCTGCGTTTACTCAAAACCGAGATTTCTACAGGCTCACTTTCATGGCCGTCTGTATCTTTAGCTTTGATCACCAGTCTAACTGTCGCTTTTTGAGTAAGCACACTGATGCTAAATGTGCCGTCATCTTTGGCTACTGCACTGCCGATAGGCAGATCGTTGGAATAGGCAGTTACTGTGGAACCCGCTTTTGCTGTTCCTGTAATTGTACCTTCACCATCGTACACATCGTTGACTTTCAGTGCATTCGAAGTAGCATCCGCGTCAGTAGCTGTGTCTGTAGTCGTATCGGTATTTGTAGTTGTCTCTGTGCTTGTCTCTGTTGTTGTAGAGTTGTCCGTAGTAGTTGTACTATCTGTGCTAGTACTTGTGCTGCTATCTTCTGTTTCACTGCCAGAAGTAGTCGACGTATTACCATAAGTGGAATTTGTCACGTTACTGTATGTGGAATCCGTTACCGTTCCACCAGGAGTCGTCGTCAGATTATCAACAGGGCTCAGGTTATAACCGGATGCAGCATCCAGAATAGCAACCGCCTCTGCACGAGTCAGCGGCTTCAGTGGCTGGAATTTACCATCCGGATAACCGTTGATGATTTTTTGCTCCGCAACAGCCGCTACACTTTTCTTCGCCCAAGATCCGATTTTGTCGGAGTCAATGAATTTAGTAACATCTGCTGCGTTACCCGCAGTCAGCCCAATAGCTTTGCCAATAATCGCAGCTGCTTCCTGACGTGTTACCTTACCATTTGGTTTGAGCTTGTTATCTGCATAGCCGCTTATGTAGCCTGCATTTACGGCACTTGTCAGTTCGTTGTATGCCCAGTGGGATGCCGGAACATCTGTGAACGTTCTGCTTCCATTACCGTTGATTTTCACACCACCTGCATATGTTACGTCTGTCACTGCTGGAAGTTCCTGTGTGAACGTTCCCAAGCTGCGGTTCAGAAGAACGATAAATTCTGCGCGTGTGATCGCCGCATCCGGTTTTACCGCCCCATCCAATTGCCCTGTAGCTGACCAGCGTTGCACCTGATCTCCCGCCCAATGGCCGCTTGTAGTTTGAGGAGCAGCTGCCGCTGCGCTGAATGCGCTAAGAATAAGACCTGTACTCAGTACACCTGTAATTGTGGTTCTTAACTTTTTCCCCATGCTATAAATTCCTCCCTCAGATTGGATTCATCAATCTTTTTTAAACACTTTACCAGAAATCAAACCCAAATAACCCCTAAATTAAAAAAATCGTCCCATATAACCATGCCCCCTCCTAATGTAGGATAAATAAGAAACAGGACTTAATGCCTAGTCACTCACTTGGATATGTATATTTGGACAGGTTAAAGTATACTGAATGAATAATCATTAGGCTGGAACAGGTCAAAGAGATTGCAACCCCCTAGGAAAAGAGGTTTTCTTATGGCACTTATTCAATGTCAGTTTTACTCGGAAGTTCTTGGTCTAAGCACATCCATGAATGTTATTCTTCCGCAGGCAACCCGCTCACAGATTGGAATGGAGGGCAAGCAAGGAACAGGGCCACATCCGACACTGTATTTACTGCATGGCCTGTCGGACGATGATTCAACCTGGCTGCGTCGAACCTCGATTGAACGCTACGTCGCCTCTATGGGCCTAGCCGTCGTCATGCCCCAGGTACATCGGAGTTTCTATACGAATATGGAGCAAGGAGCGGCTTATTGGACCTTTATTAGTGAAGAATTGCCGGCTTTGGCACGTTCATTCTTTCCTCTGTCGGACAAACGTGAAGACAATTTTGTAGCTGGTCTTTCTATGGGGGGGTATGGTGCCTTCAAACTGGCACTCCAGCACCCAGAACGCTTTGCAGCCGCTGCCAGTCTTTCGGGGGTTATGGATTTACACGCATCCCGTACCGATCCTATGCAAAATGCCATGAGTCCAGCGGAATGGCTTAACATTTTCGGGCCAGATGAAATACGCGGAACAGATCACGATTTGCTGGAGCTGCTACAACGTCATACCACCGCGGGGAGCTCACTCCCCCGACTCTACCAATGCTGCGGTACGGAAGATTTCTTATATAAGGGAAATCAGACTTTTCGTGAAACATGCACCTCTCTTGGAGTTCCGCTGACCTACGAAGAAGGTCCTGGAACTCATGAATGGGGATACTGGGACGCGAAAATTCAGGATGTACTGGCATGGCTACCGCTTAAAGGGCACTAAACAGGCAAAAAAATCCCCGCAGCCTTCCTCCTCGCACCATGCGAAGGGAATAGGCTCCAGGGATTGTTGTTATGCCTATCATCAGGGATTAGTCGTTGTCTCCGTCGTTAGAGATCCATTAGTTAGTGCCTTAGGCAACACTTTATACAGGCGCCACTCGCCGTTAAACTCACGTTCAAGCTGAACCCATGGGGCACCATGCTCATATAAATTCGGATATACCATATTAATCTTACTCAGCGGCATGCCTGACATAATCTTAGGTACAAGGATATAGTCCACATGATTGTCCTGCGGATAACTTAATGCTTTATTGAACGCATAATCACTGGTGATCAGAAAACGTTTGGGATATTGGCTGTAGACGATCATCGTGTAGGCTGAAGCCGAATCTGTCATAATGGTAGACTTCGGCAGATGCTCATCCAGCCAAACGGCAATCTTACGATCTGATTCTTGTCTCACATAGTTTACATTCCCCGTGCGTGTGAGAAAGCTATTCTCATCCGGTGCAATATCCGGGCGAGTCAACGCATAGGAGAGTAATCCAGCGGTAAGTAGCAGACTGACGGACACTAGACCAAAGGCCGCCCTCCGCCAACGTCCCTGAAGCTGGCTCAACTCATAAGGCAACCAGGCTACGGTAATTGGGAATACATACATAAAGTAGCGGAACCAACCGTACGAGGATTGCCGCATCATAAGTAAAAATTGCAAGCCTGGTACAGACAGGAACAATAACAAAATAATCAAGGTTCCCCACCGGAACAAGCGTCCACTCAACAGACGAATGAACAAAATAGCAAACAACGGTACAGAATACCAGATAGTTTTGGATGCAATAAACTTCAAAGCCACCAGCGGATTGGAGAAAATCTCTACAAATTTATCATCATTCAGCAGCTCTGCCGATTGGGCCGTGTTCGAGTACTCTGAATTCAGGAAATAAAAAGCGTTCCCCATAATAAGATAGTTAAAGAAAATCCACAACAGTCCGGAAAAGACCACGGGGAGCAGAAGAAGCAACCAGGTTGCCTCGACTTTATGTAGCTTTTCCCGCAAGGCCAGTTCACGTCTACCCAAGTTGCGATGAAGAAATAAAATCGCCAAGACCACGCCAACAGCCATGGCCACGCCCAGAGGCACCGCTTCATAACGAGTCCAGAACGCCATGGCAAGTGCTAACCCAGAAACAATCAGACTTGCCGTCATGCGGTCCTTGAGCCACAGCGCAAATTCAATCACCGTCATCATAATGAAATATATGTATAACGAATCGCTTAGACCGTTGGCACCAAATAGTAAAATAAACGGATTCAGTGCATACAACAAAGCCAGCAGCAAGCTCATCCTAGAGCTAAGCCCTGTTCTGACACCCGCCCGATATAGCAGCATAGCGGTCAAAGCAGAAAAGGTAGCACTCAGAATAACAGCAGCCAATCCATAGGAGGCTAATGCCGGAAAGATTGGATACAGCAATAGAATCACCATTTCCAGAAGACTGGGTAGTGGATTCCAGATAAATCCGATAGCGCCCAGATGCGGGTCGCGGCTGTACAGCACATAAAATGCGTTAGCTACCCGACTGAGCGCGTCTGTGTGCATATATCCCAGAACATAGCTGAAATAGATGCCCGCAGATAGCTCCAATGCAAGTATAAACACAAACAGACCTATAGCCATCCATCTGCTTGCAGACCATTTGCGAAAGGACATTCCTCTCGTTCCCCCTCAAACTTCTTGCGGTGGTGCAGCTGTAGGGAGCTTACGCCCTCCAGCTGTATCCTTCCCTCCGCTACGATGCACTAAAATACAATAAAATTATTGCAGTTCTTCAATGCCCTATCTTGTACAATCGCCACTCCCCATCAAAATCATGCACCAACGAGGCCCATGGCGCCCCCTTTTCAAACAGATCAGGATAGTTCCGGTTCACCTGATCCAGCGGTACCCCTTCTACCGAGCGCGTAACCAAAACATAATCCACTTTGGAAGCGGGCAGATCCGTTAAAGATTTCCCAAAATCATAATCACTCGTTATCATAAACTTCTTCGGCATTTTACTGCTCAAAATAATCGGATAGGCCGTGTAAGAATCTGTCAAAATGAGAGATGAACCATAATGTTCATCCAGCCATGACCCTATTTTCCGTTCAACAATTTGTCGAGTATAGCTTTCATTGCCACTATGCGTCAGATAGCTATGCTCATCCGCCGCAATCGCGGGATTCGTCAGTGCGTAGGATAACAAGCCTGCTGTTGCCAACATTCCTGCCGTTACCAGTGAGATTCCGATCCCCCGCATTTTCCCCTTCAACAGACTAAGCTCATACGGCAGCCAAGCAACCGTAATCGGGAATACATACATAAAATATCGGAACCAGCCAAACGAAGAATGCTTAAGCATCAGTAAAAGCTGGAGCCCAGGTACTGATAAAAAAATAGCCAGCAGCGTTAATGTGCTCCAACTCCACAGACGTTTGTCCAATAGGCGTATAAGCAAAACGGCAATCAACGGAGCCGCATACCATAAGGTCCGTTGCCCGACAAACTTTAGCATCAGCATAGGGTGAGCAAACATTTCTACAAAGCGTTGATCCTCCAGCAAAGCCGCTGATTGTGTGGAATTGGAATATTGCGAGCGTAAAAAGTAAAGCGGGTCGCCCATGATAATCCAGTTAAAAAAGAGCCACAGCAAACCGGAAAAGACAAGCGGCAGCAACAATAGAAGCCATGTCGCTTCTACCTTGTACAGGCGCTCTTTTAAAGACAATTGCGTTTTAACGTTCTCTCTGTTTGTACGCCACCGATGCAGAAAAAAAATCGTCAGTAATACGCCCAAAGCCAGCGCAACCCCCAGTGGGACTGCTTCGTAGCGAACCCAAAATGCCAATGCAAGCGCAAAACCGGATACGATCAAATTCGCCGCCTTGCGATCCTTAAGCCACATACAGAATCGACTCACTGTCAACAGGATAAAAAAGATATAGGGCGAGTCACTTAAGCCGTTGAAGCCAAACAGAAACATAAACGGATTCAGTGAAAATAACAGCGCAATTAGCAAACTAGTTACACCGTGAAGCCCTAGTTCTTTTCCCGTCCCGTACAATAATGCTGCACTCGCCCCAGCAAACAGGCTGCTCACAATCACTGCTGCCAGCCCGTGGGAAGCGAGTGCGGGAAACAATGGATAGAACAACAGTACAATGAGTTCCATCAAACTCGGTAGTGGATTCCACACAAACCCAATAGCACCCAAATGCGGGTCACGACTATACAGTACATAAAATGCATTTGCTACTCGACTGAGCGCATCGGTATGCATATAGCCAAGATGCCATGCAAAATAAACACCCACCGCTAATTCTAGAGCAGCAATACAAGCAAACAATGACAACAACTTTCCATGTTTCCTTACGATCATGAAACCTCTTTCTGACGCTGTTGCGGAACGGAGAAGATCCAATAGCGGTTCCAGATATAATTATGAACTGGCACGATGATGGTAGTTAAGACTTCACCGATCAGATACGACCAACCAATCCAGTGAATGGTTACGTACATCAGAGCGGCATTCAGGAGCAAGCCGCAGGTGCAGACCAATAAATATTTAAGAAATTGAGTGCGGCTCCCTTCGCCGGTAGGCTCGAACGTCCAGTTACGATTCAGCACATACGAAACGAGCAACGTAACGATAAAGCCTATGGTAGTAGCCGTTACTGCAGGTATTGCAAACAGCTCCACCAGCAGCACAAGTACACCGACATGAATGCCTGTACCCAGCAGTCCGACAATACCGTATTTAATGATTGGATACTTTAGATACGAACGTCTGATCATGTTGATTAAACTCCCTATCCACCCACAGTCGGTCAGCATTCGCCCGTTTATCTGCAATTAGATAACGGGGTCTGGCTTTGACTTCGTGATATATGGCGGCAATATATTCTCCTACCACTCCAATCGACAGCATAAGTACACTACCGATAATCAAAAGCAGTAAAATGACAGTGGTAAACCCGGTCACAGCGTCACCCGTTATTTTGTGCATTAAGGTTTGAATCCCCAACACGACCGAAATCAGCATGAAAATGAGACCCATTAAACTCACTACCCGCAAAGGTACCGTCGAAAACGAAACGATCGCTTCCGCAGCCAATCGAAATAGGCCTAACGGACTCCAGCGGCTTGGACCCTCTTCTCGTGGAGCCACCCGGAATGTAATCTGGGTTTTACGAAAACCGAGCCAGGCGGTCATCCCGCGAAAAAACGGCATACGCTCTGGCATCGCCATCCAGGCATCCACCACTCTTCGATCCAGCAGCTTATAATCGGAGGCATCCTTTAGATTAAAGCCCGTCAAACGATTCAAGGTTGCATAGAACAAAGAAGCTCCGAGCTTTTTGCCTACAGACTCTTCTCCCCGAAATTCTTTCACACATTCAACTAAATCATAACCTTCATTCTGCCATAAACGCACCATTTCCCCGATCATCTCAGGAGGATGCTGCAGATCACCGTCCATGACAATGATCGCATCGCCAGATGCATTTTCCAAACCTGCGCACAACGCCAGCTCCTTACCAAAATTCCGACTCAGCCGGAGTGCGAGCAAAGAGGGCATACGACGGGACAATTCGGACAACTTGAGCCACGTATCGTCTTTGGAACCATCATCTACAATAATAAGCTCATAACGTGAGGTGACAACAGACAGCACCCCATCAATCACCTTAAGTGAACGCTCAAGGTGAGAGCCTTCATTGTACATGGGAATGACGACAGATAAAAAAGGATTTTTGGTCTCCATTCTTGCTCCTTCTTTCTTCATATTCAGGAGGACTGTGCCGGGGTATCATCCAAGTCATGCATATCGGTCAGACCATGCGTCGTCTTTTCCCAATAGAACGGCTTGGTTATAAGCTGCCAAGCTGCCTTTATCGCAGCTATACTCATAAGTACCCAATATAACGGCGAGAGTAGCCCATATTTGACCATCGCGTATGAAAATGTTCGTTCACCGCGTTCTTCCAGCTCACCGATGACCCAATACATGCCGGCCACATTACTGAATACGAACAGAAAGTTACCGATATAAAATTCCGCGCTGGCCAAGTAGTACACATAACCCGGGAACAGCTTGGGAATAAAGGACAACTCCCAGCCAAACCATAAAATAAGCAAGCCCCAAAAAATCGGGTTTAGCAATGGCAACATCGGAGTCGCCAGAATCATCACCTGAAAACCGAAAAATCCTTTCCAGCCCACTTCGCGCACCAGCTTAACCGGATTGCGCATATGAACCAGCCATGTCTGCATATATCCCTTGATCCAACGTGAACGCTGACGAATCCAGTTGCCCACGCGGCTGTTCGCTTCCTCCCATGTGCGGGAATCGACAATGGCCGTTTTATAACCACCTTTATACAGACGAATGCCCAGATCGGCATCCTCGGTTACATTATAGGGGTCCCACGCATTGATATCTTTCAATACAGATACCCGGAAATGATTGGACGTACCGCCCAACGGAATGGGGGTGTCTAACTGCATAATTCCTGGCAGCAGCAATTCGAACCACATACTGTATTCTTGTGTGAACCAGCGGGTCAGCAAATTTTGTGTGCTGTTAAAATAATTGAGCTTCGCTTGAATACACGCATAATTCTCAGGCAGTGAATCAAACGCTGCAATGACCTTTTTAAGTTGGTCAGCATCGGGACGATCCTCAGCATCGTAAATGACGACAAATTCGCCGCGGGCCCGAATAAGTCCATAATTACATGCCTTCGGCTTAGTTTTTGGCAAGCCGTCGGGCACGACCAGTGTCGTGTAATACGCTGGCAGCTTCATTTCCCGTAGCAGCTCAATCGTCTCAATGTCGTCCTCTTCGATCAGCAGCCGTACATCCAGCTTGGACTTTGGATAATCCAGCTGTTCCAAATTCCGCAACAACATCGGAAGCACGCCCGCTTCCTTATACATCGGAACAAGAATCGTATAGATCGGCAGTCTTTTTTCATCCATGGCGTCTACCTCTTCCTTCGTGAAGCGAAGCTGCGCCCCACGCCGGGAACCGAGATAGATAATACCAAATTTGAATAGCGTCATAGCAAAATAAAACAGCTGAATCATCATATTAATGATCAGCACCGTTTTCCAACTGTTCCAGAGGAGGCCAAGCAGTGTGATCATTCCCATAGCTGCAAACACCCAGAGCTGTCCTTTGGTAAAGGTGGTCCGCGCCGAATTATGCGGTTCTTTTTCCAATAGCCCAGTCGTGCTCTCTTGCATCATTTCCTCACCGTAGATTTTACCCCAGAGCTGCTCCATCTCTTCCTTCGTTGCAAGTACTTGCTCTACCGGCATACCCAGAATTTCTTCCAGCTTCAAGCGTCGCTCCTCTGGCAGTGGATCACTGACCGCTACAATATAGCGGTTCATATATTGGTGGATGACGACCACGCCATAAGCCATGGCCACTTGCTCGGGTAGCTTGTACGCCGCATCCAGCGCCAACTCCTCACCAATACGCCCGATTCGGTTCTGTGTAGCAATCGCGCGGTACAAATCCGCTGGCTCCAACATTTGCAATGATAGCAAGATGTCGCCGAGCAGTCCGCCGCTCTTCGCCTGGAACTCGAGCGCACGCTCTAGCTGCTCCGGTGTAATATAGCCGGAACGAACCAGCATATCGCCCAGTCTCTCCTTGGACTCATCACCGTCAATTTGCTCTTGTAGCTGCTCAGCTGTAATGAAACCCATCTCTACAAGAATATCGCCCAGTCTGCCACCGTAACGCTTCTGGTTGCGGATAGCATCTGTCAGCTGATCCCGGGTAATCATCCCGTTCTCCACCAGCTGATCTCCCAGACGGGCCTTGCCGTTTCGTCCGGTCTGCGTTCCTGCTGCCGCCTCTCCGCCTTCTGCACCAGGGATACTGGAAGCAAGACCTATAGCTGCTCCTGCCGCTGCTTGTTCCTGCCCAGATGCATATTGGACTTGCGCCTCCTGCACCTGTCCATCCTGTATTCCTTCATCCAGCAATTGTTCCACAGCTGCTGCTGTATCATTGGCATTCTGTAAAGCCTGAATACGAAGTTCTGTATCCTGAAGTCGCCGTTCCAACTCTTCGATATGAAAATCAAGCTTGTACAGTATCGGGGCCTGCTCTGCACGCTGAGCCTCTAGCTGTTGTTGCAGTTGTTCGATTCGCTGACGCTCTTCTTTTATTCTTCTCTTGGTTTGGCGAATTGAAACTCCTCCAACCTGCCACCTAAGCTTGTCACCCATGAATTCCCGCCCTTTCAATCCAGCGCCGCTCTTCCGCAAGCGCGTCCGCAAGCAGTTGCTTTAACTCGGTATCCCGCTGCTTTTTCCGCTCCAGCGCCGCGTGGAAAAGCTCCCGCTCCTCACGTAGCAACTTCTCTGCCTGGATTCGCTCCTCATGCAATGAGGATACCAATCCATCGGCGTCAGAAGCGCGATAACCGATCCAAGCGCTCTTTAGCTGACGCGTCGTTCGTTTAGTTCTCATAATACCTCCCTGGATCGTCCCGACTCTGTCTTTTGTTATGTCACTATTTCCATATTGTTACCAGCCGTTCTCCCGAAACCAGGACACACCTGTGTTCTCATTTAAGCTCTTCATTTACACATTTATGAAATTTCCCTGGTCGAAAAAGCCATTAAACACTTGACAATGATTTATCGCATATGCTTCTCGTTCTACTAAATTGGTAATTCAATGAAAAACTTAGTGCTATTCTACCATAATCCTAGTAGGCGTAGTATACAAAAATGTAAATTCTAGAAACTTTCACACTAATGTATGAATGGGTCTATAGAACTATGCGAGTCAAACATCGTAGACGATATACTTCCAATAATTCTATGTAGTTCATGATTATTCCGATCATAAATCTTTCAACCCTCTCGGAAAACACAAAAGACACCGCGAACGGTGCCTTTGAGAACATAGCTGGCAAATATTCTTAAAATCTGATTTTACACAGCATCCCGTTGCTGTGCAAGAGAATAATTATTTCTTCACAGATTAATTTTTTGGCTTATGATTTTCAAACCATGTTGACGTGTTCACTAGAAGCTGTTCACTGCGTCCAATGGCTGCCTGCACCTGACCGGTGGCGGTTCCACCATACACATTCCGAGCATTGACTACCGCTTCTGGTTGAAGCACCTCATAAATACGCTCGTCGAACAGATCCGAAAACTGCTGGAATTCATCCAGTTTCAGATCAAGCAAATACTTGCCCTGCTGGATGCAATACAGCACCGTTTTGCCGATAACCTCATGGGCCTGACGGAACGGAAGCCCCTTACCGACCAGGAAGTCCGCAATATCCGTTGCGTTGGAGAAATCCTGGTTGACCGCTTGACGCATGCGATCCTTGTTCACCTTCATCGTAGCGATCATCGGAGCGAACAATTGCAAGGCTCCCTCCAGCGTAGCAACCGTATCGAACATCCCTTCCTTGTCCTCCTGCATATCCTTGTTGTATGCCAGTGGCAAGGACTTCAGTACTGTCAGCAGACCAACGAGGTTTCCATAGACACGCCCGGTTTTGCCACGTACTAACTCCGGTACATCCGGGTTTTTCTTCTGTGGCATAATGCTGCTGCCTGTGCAGAAAGCATCATCCAGCTCGACAAAACCAAACTCCGTGCTGCTCCATAGCACCAGTTCTTCACTCAGACGGGACAAATGCGTCATAATCAGCGAGGCTCCGGCCAAAAACTCTACGATAAAGTCCCGATCACTAACAGCGTCCAGGCTATTTTCATAGACGCCATCAAAACCGAGCTGCTCAGCTACAAAATGACGATCAATCGGGAAAGTGGTTCCAGCCAAAGCGCCAGCCCCGAGCGGCAACACATTGATGCGCTTGTAGCTGTCCTTGAGTCGGTCAATATCACGCTCTAGCATAGACACATACGCTAGCAAGTGATGCGCGAACAAAATAGGCTGCGCACGCTGCAAGTGTGTGTATCCAGGCACTATTGTGTCCAGATTGTCCTTGGCCTGCCCAATTAATGCAACTTGTACATCATGCAGCATACCTACCAGCGATACCACACGTCCGCGCAAATACAAGTGCATATCCGTTGCTACCTGATCGTTACGACTGCGTCCAGTGTGCAGCTTACCGCCGACCGGACCAATGGCCTCGATCAGGTTTTTTTCAATATTCATGTGAATATCCTCATCCGAAACGGAAAATTCAATTTCCCCACGGCGGATACGCTCCAGAACGGTGTGCAGTCCTCCCTTGATCGTGTCCGCATCCTCCTGCGGAATAATACCGCATTTGCCCAGCATGGCCACATGAGCTAAACTGCCTTGAATATCTTCTTCCGCCAACGCCTGATCAAACTCAATAGAAGCCGTATATTCCTCTACCAGCTTGTTCGTTTGCTTTGTAAACCGTCCGCCCCATAGCTTACTCATTGCATGATCCCCTCTCTGCAATAACAAGCCGCCCTCGTCGTTTGGACAAGAACGGCCCGCATTCCGTACATTTTTTTGATTACATCTTATTTATGATTTTGTGTTACGCCCGCATTTACCTTCAAACGCAAAGCATTCAAGCGGATAAAGCCTGTGGCATCGCCTTGGTCGTAGGCTTGCGTCGGATCAGCTTCCATGGTTGCAATGTCTGGGTTGTACAAGCTAACCGGACTTTTAACGCCTGCACCGATAATATTGCCCTTGTACAGCTTCACGCGCACCGTACCACTGACATTTTTCTGACTCTCATGAACCAGTGCCTGTAAAGCAACACGTTCCGGCGCGAACCAGAATCCATTGTACACCAAGGTAGCATAACGGGTAATCAGGCTATCACGCAGATTCATAACCTCGCGATCCATTGTGATGGACTCCATTTTGCGGTGAGCTGTGAACAGGATTGTACCCCCTGGCGTCTCATAGACTCCGCGGCTCTTCATACCCACAAAACGGTTCTCCACCATATCTACACGTCCGATTCCATGCTTGCCGCCCAGTTCATTCAGCTTTTCCATCACTTGCAGCGGAGTTAGCTGTTCACCATTCAAAGCGACGCAGTTGCCTGCTTTAAATTCCAGCTCCAAATATTCTGCTTCATCAGGGGCGTCCTCAGGCGCGTTGCTGAGCAAGAACATTTCTTTATTTTCAGGAGCGCTCGGATCAAACCAGGGGTCCTCCAGCACACCGCTTTCATAGCTGATATGCAGCAGGTTGCGGTCCATGGAGTACGGCTTGGCTGCAGAAGCGGTTACCGGAATACCGTGTTTTTCCGCATAGGCAATCATTTCTGCCCGGCCCGGGAACTGGTTGCGGAACTCTTCCAGCCGCCAAGGTGCAATGACTTGGATGTCCGGCGTTAGCGCCGCCGCGTTCAGCTCGAAGCGCACCTGATCGTTGCCTTTGCCTGTTGCGCCGTGGGCAATGGCTGTTGCTCCCTCGGCAATCGCAATATCGACCATCCGCTTAGCGATCAATGGACGTGCAATACTCGTTCCGAGCAAATATTGCCCTTCATATAAAGCACCCGCCTGAAACATTGGGTAAATAAAATCCTTGGCGAATTCATCACGCAGATCATCGATGTACACTTTGGAAGCTCCCGTAGCGAGTGCTTTTTCCTCCAAACCGTCCAGTTCTTCCTTTTGTCCGATATCTGCGGTAAATGCGATAATCTCAGCATCATAGGTTTCCTTGAGCCATTTCAGAATGACCGACGTATCCAGACCGCCGGAATATGCGAGTACGATTTTTTCTTTTGCCATTGTTGAAGTCCTCCCCGAATGCTTATACCTCTATCTTCTTTACGATCAACTGTATCCCATTAAAGCAACTAGCAACGCTTTTTGTGCATGTAGACGGTTTTCCGCTTCATCAAAAATGACCGAATGGGGACCGTCGATTACTCCTGCACTCACCTCTTCCCCACGATGCGCAGGTAGACAGTGCAGGAATAGATAATCTGGCTTCGCGAGCTTAACCAACTCCTCATTCACCTGGAAGTCGGCAAAAGCAAGCTCACGCTCCTTCTGCTCTTCCTCAAAGCCCATGCTTGCCCACACGTCTGTGTAGATCGCATCGGCATCTTTTACTGCTTCCTGCGGACTTTGCGTGATAACAATTTCACTCCCTGTCTGTTTGGCAATCTCACGAGAAACCGCGACCACACTCGGGTCAGGCTCGTATCCAGCTGGACTTGCAATGGAGACATGCACTCCGAGCTTTGCTCCACCAATTAAGAGGGAATGCGCCATATTGTTGCCGTCTCCGATGTAAGCCAGTTTGAGTCCTTTCAGCTTACCCTTTTGTTCATATAAGGTTTGATAATCAGCCAGCACCTGACACGGATGCGCCAAATCGCTCAAACCATTAATCACAGGAACGGATGCATAACGGGCCAACTCTACCACATTATCGTGCCCAAAGGTACGAATCATAATGCCATCCAGATAACGTGACATCACTTGGGCCATGTCGCTAATCGGCTCTCCGCGTCCCAGTTGAATATCATTTTTGCTGAGGAAAAGGGCATGCCCGCCCAATTGATACATACCGACTTCAAAGGATACCCGTGTGCGTGTGGAGGATTTTTCGAAAATCAGCCCAAGTGTTTTCCCCTTCAGCGGCTGATAAGCTTCTCCGTTTTTGTGCTTACGCTTAATTTCAACGGCGAGATCAATTAAATACTGGATTTCCTCTGGCGAGTAATCGTCCAGCTCTAGAAAGTCCCGTCCTTTCAAATTCACCTGTTGCAGTGCGCCGCCCTGGCTCATGCGATCCTCTCCTTTTACGCTCTAATCTCGGATGCTTCTGTCTTTACACTAAGCTACGTGCTCCCGAATCAATTCAGCAATCCATGCTACAGCCTGATCTATTTCGTCTTTCGTTACATACAGGTTAGGCAACAGGCGAATCACGTTCGGTCCTGCTGTAATGAACAGAATGCCCTTCTTCTGTCCTGCCAAAACAAGCTCTGCTACCGGCTCCGCACACTCAATCCCGACCATCAGACCTTTTCCGCGGATATCCTGGACAAAAGGAATATCTGCAAGCTGCTTTTGCAGACTCTGGAAGAGATAATCTCCCATTTCGGCAGCGCGTTCTGGCAGCTTGTCATCAATAATCGTTTCAACGGTCGCTTGAACTGCTGCCATAGCAAGCGGTGTACCCCCGAACGTAGAACCATGACTGCCCGCTGTGAACGCTTCACGCAAATATTCTTTGCCTAGCATTGCACCGACCGAAAAGCCACTGCCCAGTCCTTTCGCCAATGTAAAAATATCCGGCTCAATCCCATAATGCTCAAAGGAAAACAGCTTACCTGTCCGTCCCATACCTGTTTGCACCTCGTCAATGATCAGCAGCAATCCATGTTCCTGGCACAGCTGGGTAATCACGTCTACGAAAGCAGGGTCTACCGGATACATGCCACCTTCGGCCTGCACCATTTCCAGCATAATTGCCGCTGTATTCTCATTGATCGCTGCTTCGAGCGCAGCCTGATCATGAAGCGGAACGCTTTTGAATCCGGCGGGAAGCGGTAAAAAGCCTTCTTTCACTTTGTCCTGACCCGTAGCAGTCAAGGTTGCCAGCGTCCGTCCGTGGAAGGATTGCGTGAACGTAATGATTTCATAGCGACCAGTCTGCTTCACCTTCTGGTGGTAACGACGCGCCAGCTTAATGGCAGCTTCGTTCGCTTCAGCTCCGCTATTGCAGAAGAACACCGCATCTGCGCTACTATTAGCTGTCAGCAAGGCCGCGGCCCGCTCCTGCCCAGGAATATGAAACAGATTGGATACATGCCACAGTTCATCGATCTGCTTTTTCAACCGCTCCGCTACAGCTTGAGGCGCATGGCCTAGATTGGTAACAGCAATACCTGACATGAAATCCAGATAACGTTTGCCCTGATCATCCCACAGCCAGCTTCCTTGTCCTTTCACCAGTGTAAGCGGGTATCTTGCGTAGTTTGGAAAAAGAGAGCTATCTGCCTGCGTTTTTGCCGTCCCCTTTTGCGCTTGCGCTCCGCTTCCATTCGTACTTGGCATTTCCTCGCTCACCAGCGTATTCGGTTCCTTACTCATGTCGTTCACGCCCCTTTATCGTTTGGTTATATAGGTTGAGCATATATTGCAATTACTGCATGCGCACAATGCGTGTTCCAATTGATTCTCCGCTCAGCACACGGCTGAGTACCTGCGGTTCGCTGCCGTCAACGATGACGACTTCCTTCACTTTTCCGTGAATGCAGGCAATAGCCGCTCTCACTTTCGGGATCATACCACCGTAGATTTCACCCGTGCTGATCATATCTTCAATTTCCTGTATAGTGATCGATTCCAGCACCTTCTTCTCTACACCATTCTTTTTCAAAATACCGGGTACATCCGTCACAACAATCATTCGACTGACGCCGAGATGAGAAGCAACCGCGCCCGCCGCTGTATCGGCATTAATGTTATAACGCTGACCGGATCGATCAATGCCAATAGGCGCAATAACTGGCATATAGCTCATGTCCAGCACACCCGTAATAATCGATGCTTGAACAGATGTTACCTCTCCAACCCAACCGACCTCGGCAGCATTCGGCACAGGCTTTGCTTCAATTAAATAGCCATCACTGCCCGACAAACCCAACGCTCGCCCTCCGTGCATCCCTATTCTGCGAACAATCTGCTTGTTAATGCTGCCTGCCAGCACCATTTCCACGACATCCAACACGGGTTCAGTCGTTTTACGCAACCCGTGAATGAACTCCGTTTCGATTCCCAGCTTCGCCAAATTGTCAGAGATCGCAGGTCCGCCGCCATGTACAATGACTGGTTGAAGGCCTTCCGACTGCAGACGGGCCAAGTCGTCAAAAAAGGAATCAGGCAACGCAGCCAGCGTACTTCCTCCGCATTTCATCACAAAATTACGACGTGCCAGTCCCGCTTGTTTCGCTTGATCCGCGTGTCCCACTGCCGATTGCATATCATCTCTCCTTTTCTCCTCTGCACAATTTTGTGCGATTTTCAAATGATGCGAAAAACTATATCCGCTTGCTTCTTCTATTAACTATTAAAAATCCATCTGTATTTAAATCTGGTATCTATGTCCGATAAGCCGCATTAATCCGCACATAATCGTAGGTTAGATCACAGCCCCATGCTGTAGCCATTCCGTTCCCGTGATGCAAGTCAACGATAATTTGCACCATATCTCCACGCAAATAGGAGAGCGCCTCGGCTTCATCAAAAGCAACTGGACTTGATTGGTTCAGCACGATAATGTCACCTAAGCGGATGTCTACCGTATCGGGATTCACCGGCTCTCCAGCACGTCCGACGGCTGCAATAATCCGTCCCCAGTTGGCGTCTGCGCCAAAAACGGCTGACTTCACCAGACTGGACCCAATTACGGTCTTGGCTATCGCCTGGGCAGAAGCATCGCTTACCGCTCCGCTTACGGACACCTCTACCAGCTTCGTAGCACCTTCCCCGTCACGGGCAATCGCCTTCGCCAGCTCCCGGCAAATATAAGTGAATGCCTCGGCAAAAGCCCCCCAATCAGGATGCTCTGCGTTCAACTCGCTGTTGCCTGCCAGTCCGCTTGCCATAGCGATTAGCATATCGTTCGTACTGGTATCCCCATCGACCGTAATCATATTAAAGCTAGTATCCGTGGCCTGCTTTAATAGTTGATGAAGAGCCGTCTGCCCGATGACCGCATCACAAGTCATGAAAGCGAGCATGGTTGCCATATTCGGATGAATCATACCTGATCCTTTTGCCGCCCCGGCGATGTGCACGGTCACACCGTCCACTTCAACTGACACGCATGCTTCCTTTTTCACCAAATCCGTTGTCAGAATGGCTTGGCTAAATTGGTCCGCTCCATCGTTTGCCTCGCTCATCCGCTTAGGTAGTGACGATATACCGCCAAGCACACGATCCATTTTCAGATGCTCGCCAATTACACCCGTCGAAGCAACAGCTACAGTGCTCTCTGCCACACCCAGTTCACGAGCAGCGGCCGAACGCATAGCGTAAGCGTCCTGCTCCCCTTGCTGTCCTGTACAGGCATTGGCGTTCCCGCTGTTCACTACTATCGCCTGCAATCGACCGTTTGTCAGGCTCTCGCGAGTCACCTTCAGCGGTGCAGCCTGAAACACATTAGTGGTATACACAGCAGCAGCTGTCGCCTCTACCTCACAGCGAATCGCGCCGATATCGTTGCGGTTCGTATTTTTCAATCCACAGTGCAATCCCCCGGCTGTAAAGCCACGCGGAGTTACGATGTTGCCCCCATTTACTACTGTAAACCCTAATTTGCCCATAATATGTGCCCTCGCCCGCATTATAAGGAATAAATGGCAGCCGGACGCTTGCGTTCTCAAACCTGCCCGCTGTCGTTCTCCTGTACCTGTTGCGTTTACGTGCTACTTACGGATATACCGGTATGAAGCCCAGTCCGAGGTTCTCCTCCCATCCCATCATCAAATTTAAATTCTGAATCGCCTGCCCAGCGGCACCCTTCACAACATTATCAATGACAGAAATAATCGTAAGACGCCCAGTACGGGCATCTGCTGCAAAACCGATGTCGCAGTAGTTCGAACCAAATACTTCTTTTGTTGCCGGCCATATACCTTCGCCACGTACACGGACAAAAGGATGGCCTTTATAATAATCCCGGTATAACCCGATAAGGTCCTGATCCGTATGATCACCTTTCAACGTGACATAAATTGTACTCATGATTCCTCGCGTCATAGGCACCAGCTGTGTCGTAAACGTAATTGTAACGTCCTCGCCCGCAACATCACCCAATACCTGTTCGATCTCAGGGATATGTTGGTGCTTATTCACCTTATAAGCCTTAAAATTCTCATTCATCTCCGCATAATGTGAAACAAGACTTGTTCCCCGACCGGAGCCGGATACCCCGGATTTAGCATCCACAATCAGTGACCGATGGTCAATCCAATCTGCCTTTAAGGCAGGAATAATTCCCAATAGTGTTGCCGTGGGATAGCAGCCTGGATTCGAAATAAAAGAAACACCAGCAAGCTTTTCTGCATACACCTCGCTGAGTCCGTAAACGGCTTGCTTGAGATACTCGGGTGAAGCCGCAGGCTTTTTGTACCATGCTTCATACGCTTCCCCGCTTCGGAGCCTAAAGTCCCCGGAAAGGTCAATCACCTTCAGTCCGACATCCAGAAGCTGTGGCACTAATTTGGTGCTAACGCCTGATGGCGTAGCTGTGAAAACCAGATCAGCCTTGGCAGCAATTTCATGGATATCGACACCGTCCAAATCCTGTACCACAATATCCGTCAGATGTGGAAACCCATCACTAATCGGGACACCCGCGCTGGATGAAGAAATAACAGATACGATCTCCACCTGCGGATGATGAACCAAAAATCGAATCAGCTCCACTCCGCCATATCCAGTGGAACCGACAATTGCTACCTTTAGCTTGCTGCTCACAGACCTTCCTCCATTCCGTCCCTATGAAATATGTATTATTATACGACTCTATTCATATAAATACAACACCTCATGTCATGTTATTCCTCCAAATTTAAAATATGCACTCTTGCCCATTCTTTTGGCCGCCAAGCTGTACAGGCTACAATTAAGGAAAACAAAAAAGACAGACCCCCTTGCGAATCTAGTCTTCTATTTTGCATAAGAAAAGGAGCGTTCCCTTTATATATTATCTTGTATATTGGTATTCATCCGGTTTATACATTTGCTGCACTTATGTATTCGTTGGACATTGAATAGGGTATAAAGAGTGAGTATGTACGAAAATAAACCTATACGTTAGGGGTGCTACACATCAAAACATATACAGCGAATTTAGTGATAGATGCTAAAGCCAAGTTAGGCGAGGGTCCCAGTTGGGATCATCAGTCGCAACGTTTATTTTGGGTCGATATTGAGGGTTTTCAATTACACATTTACGATCCATCTACAGGCACAGATCGTACCATAGATGTGGGTGAACATATTAGTGCAGTCGTCCCTTATCTTAAAAATAAAGTAATCGTGGCCATGATCAGCGGTCTATACTGTTTGGATATTGAAACAGGAGCCAAAGTATTGATCCACGATCCTGAGGAAGGTAGATCAGGAAATCGATTTAATGATGGTAAATGTGATCCTGCAGGACGTTTTTTGGCAGGAACTATGAGTTTAAATGGCGAACGTGCGCAAGGAGCGTTGTATAGTCTGACCACAAAGGGAAGCGTCTCCTTACTGATCGATAAAGCTTCCACATCTAATGGCTTAGCCTGGAGCTCAGATCATCGTACCATGTATTATATCGATACTCCGACCTTGGAAGTGGTCTCCTTCGATTACGATGTGACACAGGGAACCATTAAGAATAAGCAACTGGTAGCTAGATTGGATGAAAGTGAAGGATATCCAGATGGCATGACCATCGATGCAGAGGGCATGTTGTGGATCGCGCGTTGGGGCGGTAAACGTGTTTCTCGTATCCATCCTGCTCAGGGAGAAGTAATTGCTGAGGTTTCACTTCCAGTCAATTGTGTGACTTCATGTGCTTTTGGCGGTGAACATCTGGATGAGTTGTATATCACAACTGCTCAAGATGGCGATAATACCGACCAACCACTAGCAGGCGGTTTATTTATGGTCAAAACCGGAGTAAAAGGAGTACCGACCTCATATTTTAATCAAGGACAAGCAGCAGATTGGCTTGATCTGTTACCAAAAAAGGCTTGATAAAGCTGTTCTGAAAAGAGAAAAGCCCACTACATCAGTGGGCTCTCCTACATTGATTCAGTTAAGAGCAAGCGTCCAAAAGACCACATTATGCTAGCCTTCCCTTTTGAACCCTTCACCCAATACCTCACGTGTATTACTAATAATCACAAAAGCTTCCGGGTCTACCAAGCGAACGAGCGTTTTGAGGCGGGTTACCTCGTTTTGCCCGACTACAACCATAAGTACAGGACGTTCTTCGTTCGTGTAACCCCCCCGTCCTGCAAGCTCTGTCAAACCCCGATCCAAATCCTGTAAAATAGTTTGCGTGATCTTTTCCTTTTGATTGGATATGATGTAAGCCACTTTGGAGTAGCCTAATCCCATTTCTACAGCATCAATAACCTTGCCGGTTACAAACAAGCCAATCAATGCATACAGAGCTCGCTCCGGCGACAGGGCGAAACCAGCTAGCGTGATCACTGTGCCATCCATTAGCATGACACAAAGAGAAAGGCTAAAACCGGTATACTTTTGAATAATCTGAGCTAAAATAGCCAGTCCACCCGTCGAGCCTCTGCCCCGAAACACAGTGCCCAAGCCCAATCCTACTCCGATTCCACCATACAGCGAAGCCAGCAACGGATTGGTTGTCGGGACTGCCCAATCCTTCGTCACATAAACAAATAGTGGCAGCATGATGCTGCCCAGCAGGGAACGCAAGCCATACTTTTTTCCTAACAGCAGTACTCCTGCTATAAATAACGGAATATTCATTCCCCACTGCGTATAGGCCGGTTCCAGGCCAAACAGGTCCTCGCCCAAGATAGACAGGCCAGATACACCCCCGGATGCAATCCGGTTGGGAAGCAAGAACATGTTAAAGGTCAACGCTGTAATGAAGGAGCCGAGTATAATTAGCAAAACATCGGTCACGTTACGCGCTGGTCCACTGGCGGCAATCAGAGGCTTACGCCTTCTTCGGCGGGCAGTGGGAGGGTTCAATTGAGACATCATTCACGTTCTCCTTTAATAAAAATACCGTCACACAAAAATTCCTACAGGCCGCAGGCACGTAGACTGCGGTTCTGTAGGAAAACGTACAGACAATTATTCTGCGTCCAGCTTAATTTGGCTGCGCAGGTAACCATCGATGAACGGATCGAGATCGCCATCCATCACAGCCCCGACGTTGCCAGTTTCCACGCTGGTACGGTGATCCTTAACCATGCTATATGGATGGAACACGTAGGAGCGAATTTGGCTGCCCCATGCAATGTCGGACTGTTCACCACGGATTTCGTCCAATTGCTGCTGTTGTTCTTCAATCTTGCGCTCGTAGAGCTTGGAGCGAAGCATCGTCATCGCACGTTCACGGTTTTTGATCTGGGAACGTTCATTTTGGCAAGTCACGACAATACCGGTAGGCAAATGCGTAATCCGAACAGCCGAGTCGGTCGTATTAATATGCTGACCACCTGCACCGCTGGCCCGGTACGTATCAATTTTAAGATCTTCCGTGCGGATCTCAATATCCACATCATCCGCAATTTCCGGTACTACATCACAAGACACGAACGATGTATGTCGACGACCGGAGGAATCAAATGGAGAGATACGAACCAACCGATGTACGCCTTTCTCCGCCTTGAGATAACCGTAGGCATTATAGCCTTTGATCAACAGGGTTACACTCTTTATCCCTGCTTCATCACCCGCTAAGTAATCCAGAGTCTCCACCTTGAAGCCCCGTTTTTCTCCCCAACGTGTATACATGCGCAGCAGCATTTGACCCCAGTCCTGCGACTCGGTACCGCCTGCCCCCGGGTGCAGCTCCAGAATAGCATTAAGCTTGTCATAGGGCTGATTTAAAAGCAATTGCAGCTCAAATTCCTCCAGCTTGCTCAGCAGGGATTTGATACTGTTTTCAACTTCTCCAGCCAGCGCTTCATCGCCTTCCTCTTCAGCCAGCTCAACCATCATACCTGCATCTTCATATTCCTGACGCAGCTGTTCATAGCTGTCCACAGAAGATTTCACAGCATTCATTTCAGCAATTACGCCTTGGGCCTTTTCGTTATCATCCCAAAAATCAGGCGCTGCCATCTTTTCCTCAAAGTTCGCGATCATTTCCTGTTTGAGATCTAAGTCAAAGAGACCCCCTAAGGTTTGTTAGTTTCTTGCCTATTTCTCGTAAATCATGTTTTACACTTGGATCAATCATGATGTCATTCTCCTTTTAATATAGGGTTAAGGGGTGTAAAAGCGTTTTGAGTTACGGCTGGGTGAAGAGACGCTGCGCGAATGATTTGATCTTACAAACGCTGACGCTTCTCCAAATTCAAATCCTCCGCTTCCCTACTGACCACCGTAAAGTCAAACTGCTTTTACATAACTGGCTCTGGTATGTGAGCCAGATCAACTGCGGAATTGACTGACAAATAAGCAGAGACTTGCTTATTTGTCATAATTGTTTAAAAAGAATTGAGAGCAATCTAGCCATTCATCAATGTTCAGACTGATCCTCCAACAGAAAAGCTATAAGTTGAAGACATCAGTGTCGTCCCCTGATGGCACAAAATGGCCGACGGTCAGTGGTTGAACTGCCGCCTGCCATTATATGCGTTGCAGAGGATAGTGTATATCAAGACCTATCCCTTAATTTCAATCCGTTATTTTCTACGCGGACGCGAAGGAGCGGATTTCTTTTTGGGAGCCGCAGGTTCTCCACTCGTCGAGATTTTATCTTCGTCGATGACAGCCTGACGCTCTTGGTTGGATTCGATTTGTGCTTTCATAATGTAGGTCGCAACTTCCTCTTGGATGCTGGCGATCATAGCATGGAACATTTCGAAGCCTTCAAATTGGTATTCACGCAATGGATCAGTACCACCATAAGCACGCAAGTGAATACCTTGACGCAATTGATCCATAGCATCAATATGATCCATCCATTTGCTGTCAACTGCACGTAGTACGATAACCTTCTCGAACTCACGTACCATTTCTTCGCCGATCATCTCTTCACGGCTGTGGTATCTGTTGGTAACTTTTTCGAAGATCATATCGACCATCTCTTCTTTTTCCTTACCCCACAGATCGTCGCGCGAAAGTGTGTTTTCCTCAAGCAGGTTGTTGTTCACATACTCTGCAACTTCTTCCAGTTCCCAGTTTTCAGGGATATCATCACCACAGTGAGCTTCCACTACACGCTCAATGACAGGCTTGATCATGTCGAACACAATTTCCTTGATGTTCTCTGATTCCAGCACCTCACGGCGTTGTTTGTAAATAATAGCACGCTGCTGATTCATCACGTCATCATATTGAAGAACGACTTTACGCTGATCAAAGTTATTCCCTTCGACACGTTTTTGAGCTGATTCGATAGCACGCGAAATCATACGGCTCTCGATAGGTTGATCTTCCTCGAAGCCCAAGCGCTCCATCATATTCAGTACGTTATCTGCACCAAAACGCTTCATTAACTCATCGCCCAGCGATAAGTAAAACTGCGTGGAGCCCGGATCCCCCTGACGTCCTGCACGTCCGCGAAGCTGATTATCAATACGACGGGATTCATGACGTTCTGTACCGATGATGTGCAAACCACCGAGTTCTGCAACGCCTTCGCCCAGTACGATGTCAGTACCACGTCCAGCCATGTTAGTAGCGATGGTAACCGCGCCAGCTTCACCTGCACGGGAAATAATTTCAGCTTCTTCGGCATGGTACTTAGCGTTAAGTACTTTATGACGAACGCCTTTGCGTTTCAACATTTCAGAAAGAAGCTCCGAGTTTTCAATAGAAACCGTACCTACCAATATCGGCTGGTTCTTTTTGTTACGCTCCAGAATTTCGTCTACTACAGCATGGAATTTGCCCTTCACGCTCTTGTACACTACGTCAGGCATATCTACACGCTGGTTAGGCTTGTTCGTCGGAATTTGGAGCACTTCCAGACCATAGATTTTTTTGAATTCTTCTTCTTCTGTTTTCGCTGTACCCGTCATCCCCGCCAATTTGCGGTACATACGGAAATAGTTTTGGAATGTAATTGTCGCCAGTGTCATGCTTTCATTTTGGACAATGATGTTTTCCTTCGCTTCAATAGCTTGGTGCAAACCATCACTGTAACGACGTCCAGCCATCAGACGACCTGTAAACTCATCAACAATCAGGACTTCACCGTCTGCCACGACATAGTCCACATCCAAACGCATAATAGCGTTAGCTTTCAAGGCTTGTACGATGTGGTGATTGATTGTAACACTTTCCTGATCATACAGGTTTTCAAGACCAAAGAAATTTTCAGCCTTGGATACGCCGTTTTCGGTCAAAGCAACTGACTTCACCTTAATATCCAGCGTGTAGTCTTCTTCAACATTCAGGCTCTTCACAAAACGATCAGCCGCAAAATATAGCTCGGTCGATTTTTGAGCTTGTCCTGAAATGATCAATGGTGTACGAGCTTCATCGACGAGAATGGAATCCACTTCATCAATGATACAGAAGTACAACGGACGCTGTACCATCTGTTCTTTGTAAAGCACCATATTATCGCGCAGATAATCGAACCCGAACTCATTGTTTGTACCATACGTAATATCACAAGCATAAGCTTCCTGTTTGGCAGCATGATCCATATTGGCCAGGTTCAGACCTACGCTCATTCCCAAGAAATTATAAATTTGTCCCATTTCTCCGCTGTCGCGTTGTGCCAAATAGTCATTGACTGTAACCACGTGCACACCTTTGCCCAACAGAGCGTTCAAATAAACCGGCAATGTTCCCACCAGTGTTTTACCTTCACCGGTTTTCATTTCTGCGATTTTTCCTTCGTGCAACGCAATACCGCCGAGCATCTGTACGTCATAGTGACGTTTGCCCAGCACCCGCTTGGACGCTTCACGAACCGTTGCAAAAGCTTCCGGCAGCACTTCTTCAGCCGTAGCACCTTGTTCAATCCGCTCTCTAAACTCCGCCGTCTTGGCTTTCAGTTCCTCATCCGAGAGCTTCTCAAAATCAGGCTCTATTTTATTGATCAGTTCAACCGTCTTCATTAAACGTTTGACGTCACGTTCATTTGTATCCCCAAAAATTTTTTTGACAATTCCTAGCATGGTTTACCCCTTTCGCGCAAAACAATTAATAGAATCAATTTCACAATAAGAAAGGGTCCATGATGAAATTGATTCCCGATATGTTTGACAGGCCCGGCTATACCAGCCCATCGTGCGATGTTCTTTGCATAAATTGTAACAGTTTGTAGGACATGCCGCAACACAAGCAGCCTCCAGATTTGCATCCGGTTAAAGATACCAAAACAATTGACGCACGAAATACACAATTGGTTACACCTGTCCAAGCTGAAATTTTCAATCATGTTTACAATAAACATATAAAAGAGCCCTATCCCGCCAGGTTCGCAAGGATAAGGCTCGTGTTATGATCATTTTCCTAATATCCATGAAGCATGCTTCAATCGAAAACATTCTATTCACTTTAAAATGTGATGAGTTTCTGATTCACAGGCTATTCTCGTTCGATCAGACCGTATTTACCATCATTGCGTTTGTAAACTACGTTAACTTCCTCATTATCAATATTAGAAAATACGAAGAAATTATGTCCAACCATGTTCATTTGCAGAATAGCTTCTTCCACATCCATAGGTTTCAACAAGAAACGCTTGGTACGAACGACTTCCAGCTCATCCATTTCCGCATCCTCATCTTCGGCAACAGCCACGCTACCCGCTGGATCTTCCACAAAAAGAGTTTTTAAACTACCTTCCTGCCGGAATTTCCGGTTAAGCTTGGTTTTGTGCTTGCGAATTTGCCGTTCTAGCTTGTCTACCACGGCATCAATGGATGCATACATGTCATCGCTTTCGTCTTCGGCACGGAGTACAAGCCCCGGCAAAGGAATGGTTACTTCTACAGTGTGCAAATCTCTGGTTGTGCTTAACGTTACACTTCCATCAGACGTCGGGGGTGCATCGAAATACTTCTCAAGTCTGCTGAATTTCTTATCAACGTAGTCCTTCAAAGCGTCGGTAACCTCGATCTGTTGACCTCGTACTGTTAAGTTCATAGGGCACGCCTCCTTTGCCCCTTCAGTATAACACATATGTTAACGCCAAGTAAAAAAACCTATCAACATTTCGACGGATTTTTACAAAATCCCTCATGATTCGATAAAACGCTTCCAATAACGCCATTCTATGAAAAGGGTCATGTTTAATTTTAGCTCGCATACATATGTGAATAATGAAGAGATATTTAAATAGCTACTCCGCTGGTGTCGTGACAGATCCACTATTTGGAGCTCATGCTAATCTATTTTATCGAAGGAGGAGGGGGCCATATCAAGCTGAATCAGGTATAGGAACTTATGCCGTATGCAAGACCTGATTATCATGCAGGCAATTTATACGAAAGGATCATTACACCCAGCCTAGCTGGCTCTTCCCCTTCAAAAATCTCTGAGGTATATAATTGGGAAGAGATGGAAAGTAGGAAGTTAATCCATGGCTTTTATTCAGCGTTACGCAACGAACCAGACCGGGGCTATTACCTTTATAGGGAATACACTCGGGCTGGCACGTTCTGCTTCGGTAGGGGTGCCGGGTACTGCGACCAGCATCGGCGCTTTCATCACAACCAATACAGCCTCACGCTTCGGCACGTATCCATTCGGCACGACTTCTGCTTTTGCCAGTAACTCATCGACAGCATTCCTCGTGCTCCCTGCGGGCAGTACAGTGCTGTATGCTGAGCTTATTTGGGGAGGAAGCTATGCCAACGGCAGTACCAATGTATTGTCCAGCGCCAGCAATCCGATCACATTTCAGACGCCTGCTTTATCTACTACAGTCAGCCCTGAATCTGCAACATCGGTCAACGTCACCAGTCTCAGTACCTATGTGAGAACCGCAAATGTAACAAATTTGGTCATTCAAGGCGGCGCAGGAGCATACACGGTCGGAAATGTAACGGGCACCATCACGGTCCCCGATTCTACCAACACCAACCACGCTGGATGGACACTGGCAGTGGTATACAATAACCCGTCTCTCCCCTTCCGTAACCTATCGCTGCGTGTAGGCGGTGAAGGAGTTAGCAGCGCTACTGGCTCGGTCAACGTGGTAGTGAGCGGGTTTGCCACGCCTGTACAGGGGACTTTGCGCGGCAGGGCGTTAATTAGCGCCCAAGAGGGTGACGTGGATATCACCGGGGATCGTGCGTTATTTGGACCTACCACATCCAGCTTAACTGCGCTGTCTGGGCCCAACAATTTTTCGACTAATTTTTTTGCGTCGCAAATTAACGGGGATGACGGCACATTGGTCACGACGGGGACCTTCGGTACCACTAATGCGGTGAATGGGACACCTGGCACGCAGGTTACGGGTGGACGGCAAGGCTGGGACATTACCAACGTCGATATCTCCTCCACGCTGCTAAACAGCCAAACCAGCGGTGTCCTTCAACTAACCACTAATGGCGATATTTATACCGTTAATGCCAATGCCATTCAAATTGATATCAATGCTCCGCTGGTGACCCTAACCAAAACTGCCAGCTCTACGGGGTTGGTTATTGGCGATACAGTTACTTACACGGTTAACATTTCAAATACGGGGCTTGTCAGCGCGTCTAACACAGTACTTACCGATATCATCCCAGCCGGAGCTACCTTTGTACCCGGCAGCGTTATTGTCGCGGGCACTGCCCAGCCCACAGCCAATCCTGCAACAGGTATTACAGTGGGCAGCGTAGCTCCTTCTTCCACGGTAACCATTACATTCCGAGCAACAGTCACCTCATTGCCAGCCAACACGCAACTGGGCAATCAAGCATCGGCAGCCTTTTCCTTTCAAACCGTGCCTGGCGGGCCTGTCATCTCTGGTAGCGTTCCGTCCAATACTGCGAGTACACCGATCTATCAACCCGTTATTGGGATTGTTAAAAGTGCCAATACATCGGCTGCTACAGTAGGAGACACCATTACGTACACGTTTCAAATATCCAACACGGGTAGCATTGCTGCGAATCTCAACTTTACAGAGAGCATCCCGGCGGGCTCATCCTTTGTTCCGGGCAGTGTGACCATTGGCGGTTCTTCCGTGCCTGCTGCCAATCCTGCTGCTGGCTTTTCAGTAGGAACGATTAATACGGGGTCTACTATACCGGTGACCTTCCAGACCCTCGTCAATGCTGTTCCTGCCTCTGGCAACTTGACAGATCAGGCGACTTACACATACACCTTTACGCCACCTGACGGACGTGTATTGAATGGAAACGGCACATCCAACACGCTCACCATTCCTGTATCCTCGCCGAATGTGACCGTGACCAAAGCCTCTTCCTTAGCGGCTGCTGCTGTTGGAGAAACCATTCAGTTTACGATAACCGCCACAAACAACGGCATTGCAAATGTGACCAATGTCGTGGTGACTGATCCGCTACCTAGCGGAGTTGCCTTCGTACCCGGCAGCGTCACTGTAAACGGAACACCAGCTACGACAGCTTCGCCTGTAAACGGGATTCCAATTGGCACTTTGGCTCCAGGCGCATCGGTAACAGTTGTTTTTCGAGCAGCCATTAATTCATTGCCTTCTCCCTCGCAAATCAACAATCGCGCAACTGTCAGCTTTACCTCCGGTGCCTTTACCGGATCATCGTTGTCCAATCTTGTAGCTATACCTGTCGTGATTGCAGCGCCAACGATTACTAAAAGCGCAAGCTCCAACCGTGCCAGCGTCGGTGGAACGATTACTTATTCATTTCTCATCGCCAACACCGGTACAGCCGTGTTAAATACGACCTTAACGGAAACTGTACCGGCAGGCTCCACCTTTATTCCAGGGAGCGTCATTGTTGGTGGATCTTCGGTTCCGGGGGCCAACCCCAATACCGGAATTCCAGTAGGCACAGTGAATCCTGGAGCACAAATTACAGTCTCGTTTCGCACCACAGTAGACTCTCTCCCACCCGGAGGTGGATTAAACGATCAGGGACAGCTCCAGTATTCCTATCAATTGCAAGACGGGAGAACCCTGTCGGGCACACTTCTTTCAAATATCGTTTCCGTATCCATATCGCTCCCCAACGTAGCAGTAACCAAGTCTGCCGGATTCACATCCGTTAGTGTAGGCGAAACGCTAACCTACAGTGTAAATGCCGTTAATAACGGAATTGATCCCATCACCAACGCCTTGATTACCGATCCGCTCCCTAGTAGTGTGTCATTTGTACCCGGGAGCGTAACCGTTGGCGGTTCACCTGTGAGCACGGCTGACCCCAGAAGCGGTATTCCTGTTGGCAACATCAGCGCAGGCGCATCTGTTCTAGTATCCTATGCCGTGCTGGTCAATGCCGTCCCGTCCGTACAGCCGCTGCAAAACACGGCCAGTGTCAGTTTTACCAGTGGCACCTTTACCGGAACCTCCCAGACGAATACGGTTGCTGTGCCCGTTTATCAGCCGCGTATCAGCATCGCCAAATCTGCAAGCACAACAGCAGCTACGATTGGCGACACGATTTTGTATACCTTGTCGGTCACAAATAGCGGCAACTATAATGCTTCTGTCACGCTGACTGATGCTATTCCTTCCGGGTCTACTTTTATAGAGAACAGCGTGGTAATCAATGGTGTTAGTCAGCCGGGAGCCAGTCCAGCAGCAGGTATTTTTATCGGAACCGTGTCACCGCAAAGCCCGATCACACTGACATTTCAAACTGTAGTGACCTCTCTTCCAACGCCATCAGTACTGACAGACCAGGCCAACGCCGCCATTTCCTTTACGCTGCCTGATGGGCGAGTGCGAACAGATAGCTCATCATCCAACGTGTTATCCATTCCTGTGTCTGCGCCAAATGTGTCCATTTCAAAGACCGCAGACCGTTCCACTGCCATTCCAGGCGATTCAGTGTTATACACGCTGACAGTACTCAACAACGGTATCCAGGCAGTGAACAATATGGTCGTTTCCGATCCGATCCCGCCTGGCTCCCAATTCACTGCGGGCAGCGTAACACTGAATGGCATCGCAGTGGCTAACGGAGATCCGGCATTAGGTATCCCGGTTGGGAGCATTGCCCCAGGAGGAGGAGCGACGATCACGTTCAGGGTCACGGTATCCTCTCCATTGCCGAGCCCACCGCAGCTCACCAATCAAGCGCGTGTCAGCTATACCAGCGGCGCTTTTTCAGGTGTTTCAGTATCTAATCCGGTGACAGTAGCCGTCAATGCTCCAGTGCTAACTGTAAGTAAAATTGCTGACCCCCTACAGGCAACGGTTGGCGATATCGTTACGTATTCTGTGGCAGTGACCAACAATGGAAACATTGCTGCTGCTGCCACATTAACAGACAATATCCCCACAGGCTCGGCACTGGTGCCGAACAGTGTGGTCGTTAACGGTACTCCTGCTCCGGGTGCCAGTCCCGCAACAGGTCTGTCTATTGGCTCCATTGCACCAGGAGCCACAACTCAAACAACTTTTCAGGTGGTGATTACTTCCGTGCCTTTACCTCCCCAACTCACCGACCAGGCGAATATCAGCTTTTCCTTTCAACCGCCCGATGGCCGGATTGTTAACGGCAATGTTTCGTCCAATATCGTCACAATTCCTGTTTCATCGCCCAATGTGCAGGTCAGTAAAAGCACCTCGGCAACTGATGCCGTTCCTGGTGATACGATAACCTATACTATTACAGCTACCAATAGTGGGATCGCAATCGTAACAGATGTCCGCGTGACTGATACCATTCCGACAGGGTCCTCTTTTGTTCCTGGCTCCGTTATCGTAAATGGAACAACGCTGCCGTCAGCCAGCCCCGTGACCGGGATTCCAATCGGTTCTATCGCTGCTGGGGCGTCAGCAACGGTCACCTTTTCCGTATCTGTTAGCAGTCTACCTGATCCACCCCAACTGAGTGACCAGGCAACGGTTTCTTTTACCAGTGGCACACTGAATTTCACATCACTCTCCAACACCGTTGTCGTTCCCGTTTACCAACCTATTATCAACCTCGTTAAAACTGCTAATATGAGTCAAGCAACCGTAGGCGATACCGTAGTCTATACACTGACCGCCCAAAATACAGGTAATTTAGCAGCAACAGCTACCTTTACCGATGCCATTCCATCAGGTTCCTCCTTTATACCCAACAGCGTCACTGTAAATGGTTTACCTGTTGCCGGGGCTAACCCCCAAACGGGTGTGGTGGTTGGAAATATTGCAGCAGGAGCCTCTGTCGCTTTAACCTTTCAAGTGGCCATTAATGCTGTCCCTACAGGCTTGGGGCTGTTAAATCAAGGTTCAGCCACATTCACTTTCCAGCCTCCAGACGGTCGAACATTAAACGGAAGCGTCCAATCCAATCCGGTGTTTATTCCTGTATCCAATCCAGATGTGACCGTGACCAAAACAGTCAATCAGACGTCTGTAGCCTTTGGAGACATCATAACGTACACCATTACCGCAGCAAACAATGGCATCACACCTGTGACAGGAACGGTCTTTATCGACCCGATTGCCGACGGCACTACTTTTGTACCTAACTCCGTACAAGTCAACGGTGTCACTATACCGGGAGCCAACATTGCCACGGGCGTGTCCGTGGGCACTGTCCCTTCTGCCAGCTCGGCAACGGTCACCTTCCAGGCCACAGTAACTTCCTTGCCAGCATCAGGTTTGTCAACGGATCAGGCAACGGTCTCCTTTAATTCGGGGGCTTTCGCAGGCCAATCCGTCTCGAATCAAGTCAGCCTGCCTGTATTTCAGCCGATTTTGAATGTGACCAATACTCTGAGCGCAGATCGTGCAACCGTAGGGAATACGCTTGGTTTTGTCATCACTGTCACGAATACAGGCAATGCGTCCGCAGAGACAGTCGTGCTTGATCTGTTATCCAGCTCGCTTAGCCTGAATCAAAATAGCGTGTTGGTCAACGGTGCGCCTATTCCCGGGGCAGACCCGATTACAGGTATTAATATCGGCTCGGTTGCCCCAGGTGCGACGGTAACCGTCTCATTTAGCGCCGTGGTCATATCGGTACCACCTGGCTCCATACTAACCAACCAAGCCACTGTGAACTACACGTTCCAACTGCCGGATGGACGAACATTGACCGGCAGCGGTGCAGCCTTGCCCGTATCCATTCCGATCTCATCACCGAATGTTACAGTCACGAAGGCTGCTGATGTGGCAGGCGCTGTCGTAGGTGATTCGGTTCCCTACGTCATAACTGCGTTCAATAACGGACTCGATCCTGTTACTGGCGTAATCGTCACAGATACCATTCCTTTCGGAACCGCATTTGTACCGGGCAGCGTTACAATTAATGGCACTCCTGTTGCTACAGCCAACCCGCAAAACGGCATTCCCGTCGGGACGCTTGGAGCCGGTGGTGGAGCCACCATTCGTTTTTTGCTTAACGTACAGTCACTGCCGTCACCAGCGTCCATTACCAATGAAGCGACCGTCAGCTTTACTTCAGGTGCATTTAATGGATTTTCTGTGTCCAACCCTGTTACCATCCCTGTGTACCAACCTATCGTCACTGTATCAAAAAGTGCAGGAACGGGAAGAGCTACGGTTGGAGATACTGTGACCTACACATTCTCTGTTACTAACTCTGGGAACATTGGCGCCGATACCGTCCTTACTGATCCGATTCCAGCCGGGGCTGCCTTTATCCCTAATAGTGTAGTGATCAACGGCACGGCCGCACCTGGCTCAGATCCAACCATCGGGATTCCCTTAGGTATTATAGGCGCCGCTACGACCGTCGCACTGACCTTCCAGGCAGTTATTACCTCACTACCCGCGTCGGGTACACTGGTCAATCAGGCGACCGCTGCTTTCAGCTATCAGCCACCAGATGGCCGTGTCCTGACCGGAAGTGCAGTATCTCCGGCCGTGACCGTCTCCGTCTCTTCGCCGGATGTGGACGTTATCAAGACAGCCTCTGCCACAGTTGCCGTAGTCGGAGATACCATTACTTATACCGTGGTCGCTACGAATAACGGAATCAGCCCAGTCGTGAATGCCGTCGTATCTGATCCACTGCC
The DNA here is from genome assembly GCF_029522175.1 of Paenibacillus sp. P2(2022). NCBI lineage: Bacteria > Bacillati > Bacillota > Bacilli > Caryophanales > Paenibacillaceae > Paenibacillus > Paenibacillus sp. P2(2022). The sequence continues at coordinate 107,187 of NZ_JAKWFI010000003.1, forward strand.
GCCAGGCACCAGCTTTGTCCCCGGGAGTGTGACCGTGAATAGCACATCTGTGCCTGCTGCGTCACCAATCTCAGGTATCCCTGTAGGCACCATTGCAGTAGGTGGCTCAGCAGCCGTTACATTCCAGGTCTCCGTTGCCAGTCTGCCTCAGCCGCCGCAAATAACCAACCAAGCGACTGTCAGCTTTACTTCAGGCGCGTTGACCTCGTCTTCGCAATCAGATCCGGTGACCTTGCCCGTTTATCAGCCGATCATCGGCCTGACCAAAACCGCTAATACCATCAACACACAGATCGGATCGACATTGGTCTACACCTTGACGTTAACCAATACTGGAAATATCGCCGTTTTACCTGTTCTGTCGGATAACATTCCTGTAGGTTCTGAACTATTACCTAACAGCGTAGTCGTTAACGGCATCCTGGTGCCAGGAGCTTCGCCAGTTACAGGCATAACACTCGGATCACTGGCCCCTTCAGGCAGTATCACAGTAAGTTTCCAAACCATCGTCTCGTCTCTGCCAACTCCGCCTATACTGACCGACCAAGGGCAAGTGAACTTTACGTACTCACCACCGGATGGTAGAGTGCTGAGCGGTACTGTCACATCCAATACAGTTAATGTCGCTGTGTCTGCACCTAATATTCAGGTGACTAAAACATCCAGTCTGGCAGCCGCTGTAGTTGGAGATACGATCAGATATACACTGAGTATTACGAATAGCGGTGTGGATTCCGTCACAGATACCGTTGTAACCGATACAATCCCAGCAGGTACTTCATTCGTTCCGGGTAGTGTCCTTATCGATGGGGTACCTTTCCCTAACGCCTCGCCCATTGCTGGAATTGTTATTGGAAACGTCGCACCTGGAAATACATTTATCGTGAGTTTCCAAACTTCTGTCCAAAGCTTGCCGCAACCACCACTGCTCACGGATATTGCATCCGTCACATTTACCAGCGGAACGTTCACCGGCACTGCCTTTTCCGATCCACTCATCGTCCCTGTGTTCCAGCCGTTAATTACACTTACTAAAGCATCGAGCACTGTTAACGCCTCCGTCGGCGATACACTAACCTATACGATTACAGCTGTGAATAACGGTAATATTGCAGCTGCCCTTACGATCAGTGATAATATCCCTGCCGGATCATCATTCCTTGCCAACAGTGTCAGTATCGCTAGCAGTCCACAACCTGGTGTGTCCATCGAAACGGGCGTCCCGGTTGGATCTGTGCTGCCGGGCGGAACGGTATCCGTAACTTTCCAAACCGTTATCAATGCTCTGCCTAATCCACAGGTACTGGTCGATCAAGCATCAGGCTCATTCACTTTCCAACCGCCGGATGGCAGAACCGTATCAGGATCAGTTGTATCCAACACAGTTAGTATCTCTGTATCTTCGCCAGATGTGAGCATTGTCAAAGGAACAGCAGCTACAGACGCCATTGTCGGCGATATCATCACCTATACCTTGGCCGTTTCCAACAATGGAATCAGTACTGCCAATAATATAGTGGTTTCAGATATCATTGCGGCGGGAAGCTCCTTTGTGAATGGCAGTGTTACTATAAACGGAACCTCCTTCCCTGATGGAAATCCGGGATTCGGTATTGCCATCGGTACACTCACTCCTGGAGCCGTTACTACCGTTACATTCCAGGTTCGAGTTGATTTCTTGCCTACACCTGCACAATTAACCAATCAGGCATCAGTTAGCTTTACCAGCGGGGCATTTACCGGCAGCTCAACATCTAATGTGGTGACTATTCCAGTCTTCCAGCCGATCCTGACAGCAGTCAAAACAAGCAGTACCAACAATGCCACCATAGGGGACATCATCACCTACACCATTGTCGTATCCAACACCGGAAACATTGCTGCCTCAACTACGGTAAGTGACAATATTCCAGACGGCTCCGTATTTCTTCCAAACACAGTGACGATTAACGGCATCGCTGCTCCTGGTGCAAGTCCAGTTTCCGGCATCCCGACTCCAGCTATAGCACCAGGACAATCGGCAACCGTTACTTTCCAAGTGCTGGTATCCTCCATCCCTACAGCTGTACTACTGGTAGATCAGGCTGAGGTAGGCTATCGCTTTAATGCTCCAGATGGCCGAGAGGCTAGCGGATTCCATTTATCCAACATCGTTGAGGTTGCCGTGTCACCGCTAGATATCACCTTAAGTAAAAGCGTAAGCTCACCTTTCGCCACTACTGGCGATACCCTGACGTATGAACTCGTGATTCATAACGAGGATGCGGACACCGTGCAAAATGCCCGTTTGCTGGATACATTGCCAGAGGATATCGAGTTTATTACAGACTCAGTTCAGATTAACGGGTCTACCGTGGCTGGAATCGATCCTAGTGATGGCATACCGTTGCCTTCATTAGAAGCGAATACCAAGACCCTTATATCCTTTGAAGTCCGTATCGCAGCTACCGAACAGCCGGGACCGCGTACCAACCAGGCCCGCTTGTTGCTCACAAATGGTGAAGAATCGAGTGCCATTTTGTCCAATCCTGTGACGGTTGCTATACTCCAGCCTGTAGTGAACCTTACGAAATTAACCAATACAGAGATCGCACATCCGGGTCAAAGCGTCACCTATTCCATCATCGCGGAAAACACCGGAAATATTGGGGCCTTCGGCTTGTTGGCTGACTTATTGCCACCAGATCTCTCCTTTGTTCCCGGCTCTGTTTCGGTTAATAGAGTTGCTCAATATGGTGCCAGTCCAGAACAAGGTATTACGCTAGGCGCTATTGCACCAGGAGAAAAAACGACTACTGTCTTCTCCGCACTTGTCGTTCGTTTCCCTGAGTCGGGCTTACTAGAGAATCAAGCTTCGCTGACTTACTCCTACCAGCTGCCGGATGGGCGAAGCCTAGATCAGCAAACCACTTCGCCTTCCGTCTCGGTTAAAGTAGCCGCTGCCGATCAAGGAGCCTTGTCAGCTGTGCTGCACACGACGGTATCTACTGTCGCATTGGGTGATGCTGTGCCTTATCAGCTGACCCTTGTTAATGATGGAGGTTCCGTCGTTACCGACATCGTGTTAGCCGATTACGTACCAAGTGGCACCATCATAAATCCGGACAGCTTGAAAATTAACGGTTCTCCATCTGCCTCTAGCAAGCCGGGTGAACCACTCTTTATCGGCAGCTTACAGGCGGGACAGACAATTAACGTATCCTACACCGTAATTGTTCAATCTCTGCCGGTCGGAGGACGTCTAAATAATAATGTGCGACTTCAGTATGCTGATAGTGGCGGTGCGAGCGAGGTCACCAGCAATACCGTGACTGTAGCTGTTTTTGATCCGCAGCTTTCCGCAAACATCTCCACAGAAAATAAGGAGGCCCTAGCAGGAGAAACCCTGACCTACACGGTACTGCTCCATAACTTTGGCAACATTACTTCAGAAGTTATTCTGCAGAATTTTATTCCTGCCGGAACCCTATACATTCCTGGCAGCATCCAGCTGGACGGTCAATCGTTGGCAGAAGCCGATCCTGCTGTCGGAGTTAGTCTAGGTTCTGTGGAACCTGGTCAGTCATTGACCCTGACTTATCAGGTAACCGTATCCGAGGCACCACCATCTGGCTACATCGTAAATCAAGCTGCCTTTACCTACTCATTTACATTGCCTGGAGGAAGAATCGTACCAGGCACATTGACTACAAATACCGTGACGATCCCAGTGGTATTCCCACTGCTTGAATTAGTGAAACAGGTGAACACCCATGACGCTTCTGTAGGAGACACTCTGACCTTCACCATTCAGATTACAAATAAGGGGGGAATCTCGGCGCAGTATCCATTGTTCACGGACCCATTGCCGCATGGACTTGTTTATGTGCCCAACAGCCTGACTATCCAAGAAAAAGCACAGCCAGGCGCAAATCCTGGCACTGGTATTACGCTCCCGGATATTGCACCAGGAGAGACGCTCACCCTTACGCTCCAGGCACAAATCCGTGAAGCACCTGCAGATGGTACATTTAGCAACCAGGCCACCATCGAATATACCTCGCGTCGTAGTGGTGGAGAGACCCTGCAGGAAACCGCTCAAACCAACACTGTAGGCGTGGCCGTCATTGCAGCCATTCCTAAACTTACACTTAGCTCCAGCGCTCTGCGTGTCGGGCAAGAAGATACCCTGTCCTTCACCGTCCAGGTGGAAAACATCGGCAACACTCCGCTAGAGGAGCTATTGCTCACAGCACCATTCTCAGCCGAAGATTTCCTTGTACTGAGAACCGTCACCGTGAACTCTGTGCCAATTCCGCATCCTAATCTGCTCCAAGGTATCCCGTTAGGCCAGCTTGATCCTGACCATAAAGCCGTCATCGTCTTCTCCTTCGATATCGAATCTGCACTCCGCGCGTACTTGATCGCCCAGGCCATCCTGCGCTATCAATTCCGTTATCCAGACGGACGCGTAGAGAAACAATCTGCCTCCTCCAATACCATTTTTGTGGAGATGGCTGACTTTGACGGTTCTCTAGAGTAAAGGTTCTGTTATGTTGAGCCCCTTACCACCGTGTAAGGGGCTCTTTTATGTATTTAGAAAACATAAAAAAGCCCTGGAATATATTCCAGGGCAGTTGCTAGCGCGTTATCCATTGCTAACCATCTTACCAATTATGTAGGTCGGCTATGCCGGGGATGATTATAATTTGGTTACGTTAGCGGCTTGTGGTCCACGTGCGCCTTCGACGATGTCGAACTCCACGTCTTGTCCTTCTTCAAGTGTTTTGAAGCCTTCTGTTTGAATTGCGGAAAAATGTACAAATACGTCGCCGCCGTCAGCCGTTTCGATGAAACCATAACCTTTTTCTGCGTTAAACCATTTTACTTTACCTTGCATGCACTAACATTCCCTTCGTCATCAAATGAAGTGAAGCTCTCGCCCACATTTTTGACTATACCACCCAAAGTTATCCATTGTCAATTGGAATTGATAATGTTTTCATACATAGTTATTCCAATTTTATATTGACAAAGCCATCTATTCCTATAGATTGGAATGGTATAGTAGGCAAAAGAGTTTATTATACGAGTATAATAAACTCTTTATAAGTGTTTGAAACTACTAAAATAAATTTTATTTAATTTTGTTACGAAGTAAATTATAGTAAACTATCGTTGGCTGGGCTCGATTTGTATCCAATTCATATACAAGCCCTAATCTTCTTAATAACCCTGTTTGGATAATCAATGACCATATATAAGCGGTATCGAAGTAAAATGGTTTAAAATAATTGCTATGAATAATGTACTATTTCTATCTATAAACTTATTAATCCTTTTTTATAGTCTCTTTGAAAACAATTTGAATTGTAAAAAACTTCCATAGAAACTTCAATATAGTTGCAACTGCTCTTCTCGCCTAATTTATAATGAAATTAGAGCATGAAAAAACACAAGAAAATCATTTGTAAAATGTCCTTCTTGCGAGTCTCAGCTCTCCTTTATGGAGACTTTGTTATTTTTCACATCTAATTAGTAACTTATTAATTCAAATTTGCAACTACAATTATTAGTTTTATTCTGTTGTTATTCATAGAAATCACGTCTCTAAAAGCAAATTAGTATATATTCGAAGTCCACTCATTATAAATTTATAGTTTTTGACGTTCTTTATTCTTATTAATTATAGTGGTCTATTATGTTTACACGCTATCTAGATTATTGATTGAAAGATTTTTTTATTAATTCAACAACAAACTCATGATTTTGCTGAGTCATATTTGTATCAGACGGGAGACAAATTCCGTTTAAAAACAACTTTTGGCTGATATCCCTTCCCACTTCATGTGTAAAATAGTCTGCTTCTTTGAACAATGGCTGTAGGTGCAATGGTTTCCATACCGGGCGAGACTCAACATTAAATTTTTCTAAATAACGAACTAGTTCCTGAGCCTCCAATCCTACTTTCATGGAATCAATCAACATAGCAGTTAACCATCGTGTGGATTTACCAAAATCCTTTTCAGGCATAAAGGTTACGCCATCTAATTCTGATAGCATTTTATGATAGAATCCAAAAATATTTCTTTTTTGTGAAATTCTATCTTCTAGAACTTTTAATTGCCCTCTTCCGATTCCTGCAAGTATATTGCTTAAACGGTAATTAAATCCTATTGCGCTATGTTGATAGTAAATCGCCTTGTCTCTTGCTTGAGTTGCATAATGTCTCGCTCTGTTTAAAGCCTCTAAATCATCTGAAACCAGCATGCCCCCGCCTGAAGTAGTAATGATTTTATTTCCATTAAATGAAAGAATGCCCAATTTACCAAGTGTTCCACTCATTTGCTTACCGTAAGTAGCTCCCAGCGACTCTGCAGCATCTTCTACAATTGGCACTTCGTAATTATCACATATCTCTCTCAACCGATCGTAATCTGCACTCTGTCCGTACAAATTTACTATAACTACAGCTTTAGGCTTCTTTCCCTTATCTGCATATGTCTTGAATGCTCTTTCAAGCGCCTCAGGGGACATGTTCCAGCTGTCTGGTTCCGAATCAATAAAGACAGGAACTGCACCTTGATATAAGATTGGATTGGCGCTGGCAACAAAGGTAAGTGAAGAACAAAAAACAATATCATCCCTCTCCACACCAAGCAATATCAAAGATAAGTGAATTGCTGCTGTCCCAGAACTTAGGGCAACTGCACCTCCACATCCCAAGTAACTTGCCATCTCCGTTTCAAATGCGTCTACATTTTTACCCAGTGGAGCAATCCAGTTGGTTTCAAAAGCCTCTGCGATATATTGTTGTTCTAATCCGCCCATGTGCGGGGAAGATAAATAAATTCTGTCTCTGTTGGACATTTCGTTTCATCCCTTATCGTTATCAGTTTTGATTACTTTGGCCGGACAACCCACAGCTGTAACTTTTTCTGGCAAATCGCGGATGACACAAGAAGCAGCACCAACGATGGTATTACACCCTACACGAACACCAGGTATAAGACTTGCACCTATTCCGATATGAGCACAGCACCCGATTTGAACTCCACCTGCCATATGTACACCTGGGGAAATATGTGCGAAGTCTTCTATTCTACAATCGTGATCTACAGTAGCCGCCGTATTAACAATGACATGCTCGCCGACATATGCGTCAGCGTTAATCACTGAATTTGGCATGATTACCGAACCTTCGCCAATAAATGAGCTAGGTGAGACTACAGCGCTTGGGTGAATAGCAGTTCCAAATTTGGCTCCGGCGACTTTGAATTGGCTTGCCATCTTCAATCTGGTTGTATTATCTCCGATTGCCACAATAAGCAGCGCCTCGGGATACAGAGATACTAGTTGATCAATTTGATTACGGCCCCCCAAGACTGGAAATCCGTTCCACGTTTCTTCTTTGCAATGATCGTCTAGAACTCCAATGATTTCTTCACCATTAGACCGTAAAATATCCACGATGACCTTGGCATGTCCTCCTGCTCCAAAAACAATATAGCTCAAGGTCGCTCCCCCCTTAATAGGTAATAGTCTTTTGGATAAGCCGCTCTGACTTGGAGGTTCGTTTCAATATATCCACGATGCGAGAGCTTGTGTTATCTCTACCATAAATATTGTCAGCTGCTTTAACAATTTGTTGGAAAGGTTCAGACTTTACATATTCCAAGGCAGATATCAGTTCAGCCTCGTCGGCCGCGATGTCTATGGTATTCTCAGAACGCTCTCTACCTGTCTGACGAGTTCCAATATTTATGACTGGGACATGAAAAGAAGCAGCCTCAATGATCCCTGAGGAAGAATTCCCAATTAACATTTTTGCATTTTTTAACATTGTTAGATAATCTAATTGCTCAAAACTGGTTACCAAATGCATTCCTTCTCTCGCAGCAAAACGATGATATACACCAACGATCGTATCAGCGCCAGCATCCGAATTGGGCATTACACAAATAACCTCATTCTCACTAGCCAAAAGAACTTCTAACATGTTACCAAGAATGAGCATATCCGCTTCTTCTGTGGTGACAGGATGATAGGCAAACATAACAAAGTCGTTATCTATATTCAGATCGTACTTCCGTTTCGTCCTTTCTAGCTCAGGCAGGGGTGTATTCATCATCGTTTCAATTCTCGGAGCACCGACTACATGAATTCTCCACGGTTCTTCGCCAAGCCTAATTAGGCGCTCTCTGCTTCCGTTTGTAGCCACAAAGTGAATATGAGCAAGCTTACTGACTGCATGCCGAACAGACTCATCTATCGTGCCGGATACTTCACCACCATGCAAATGAACAAGCGGAATGTTCATATGAGAGGATACAATCGCAGCAGCAAGCATTTCTCCCCGATCTCCTAGTACAACGACGAAATCTGGCTCCAAAGCTTCTATGGCTTGCGTCATGCCCATAATTGCTATTCCAATAGAACGAGACATATTAGCGTGAGTAGATCCTTGTAGCAGGCAATCTACCTTAGCAGAAACACGAAACCCGTCCTTTTGGATAGCGTCTAATGTATAACCATGCTGGGGAGATAAATGCATTCCTGTGGCCAACAGGTGGAGCTCCAGTGTATGCTCTTCCTCAATAGCCCGTAAAATCGGATAATATATCCCATAATCTGCTCGCGTTCCGGTAATCACTAATACTTTTTTCATTGTACGTCATCCCATGACAACAAATAATCTACATGTACGTCTTTCAGAAGCTGCTTGCCAACCAAATTAGCATAATATTTCGGCTCTATTCCCGTGCCTGGGCGCTTGATGACTAGATCCTCCTGAGTTATCAACTGGCCTGCTTTTTTCGATGTTGCCATTACAACACTTTTTCTTGCAACGGCTCTAGTGCTTTCCTCAGAGGGCATACACCTTTTAACACCATCCCCTAGAGCTTGCCCCACATTCCGAATCGCATCCACCATCTTTGAAAAGTCAGCAGGTTCTAATGAAGCCTTATGGTCAGGACCGGGAAGGGTTCGATCCAGCGTAAAATGCTTTTCAATAATCCTGGCTCCTAACGCTGAAGCCGCTATAGCGATCTCAATCCCCGCCGTATGATCCGAATATCCTGTGACTTTATCAAATGCTGTGGATATTGTCTTCATAGCCAGCAAGTTTACATCCTCCAAAGGGGCCGGATAATCGGAAGTACAATGCAGCAATAGCACCTCGCTTTTTTGGAATACTTGTAGGGACTCTCCAATTTCGTCCAGATTGGACATCCCAGTGGAAAGAATAATCGGACGGCCATAGCTATCGAGCTTCTGAAGGAAGGGAATGTTGTTCATATCCCCTGATCCAACCTTGAATGCATCAATTTGAATTGAATCGAGAAACTCTGCGCTTTCTTCATCAAAGGGTGTGGACAGGAAATCGATCCCTTTATCCTCACAGTACTTTTTCAATAGCACAAAATCATCAAAGCTCAATTCAAGCTGTTTTAACATGTCCAGTTGGCTCTCAGTAGAATTGGTATTTTCTGTCTGATATTCAGCCTTCTGAGCGTACTTGGTTACCAGCTTTTCACTTTTAAAAGTCTGAAATTTCACCGCATCGGCACCACATAAAATCGCTTGATCGATACATTCAAATGCAAGCTCCAATGAACCGTTATGATTGACTCCTACCTCTGCAATAATATAAATGGAGTGGCTCCCCTTATTGGGTAAGAAATTCTGCATGTTATTTACTTCCTCCTTACTGCGAGGCTTACTTGTTATTGGATTCTCTCCAAAAAAACTCCGCCATTTTCAAATCAAACTCGTCATCTATATCAACAGATCGCTCTCTAGGCATAATATATCCACAATTATGCGGTCCAACCAGAGTGTCACTGTTCATCAACAAATCTCTTTTCACAATATAGATGGCTCCATTTAGAGCATACAGTTCTTTCAAATCTTGCCTTCTCAAGTGCTCCCTTTCATCTTTCAGGTAGGCTGTGAGCTTACCGTTATCCATTTCCCGAAGTAAATAGGGCTGCTCTCCTGACAAATTGACACTTTGTAATGAATCCGCCTGATTATTTAAAAAAAGAGTATACGCCTCTTTAATATCCAGGGCATTTCGTAATGGAGATGTAGGTTGAAGCAGCATAATAACATCAAAATATTGATTTTTGGTCTGTTCATAAAATTCAACAGCATGCTTCAATACATCAATGCTTTTGGCCACATCGGTAGCAAGCTCCGCAGGCCTTATAAATGGAACAGCGGCCCCAGCTTGACTTGATACACGAGCAATATCCTCACTATCCGTTGTGACAACAACTTCATCTACGCAACCACTGTTCAACGCAGCCTCAATACTATATTGAATAAGCGGCTTTTCATGTAATAATCTAATGTTTTTACCAGGTAAACCTTTTGAGCCACTGCGCGCAGGAATAACCGCCAAACAATTGGGATTGCCCATCACACAGCACCCATGGTAAAGCCCAAACCATTCTGTTCAATCAGCTCCCGAATAGCTTTCGGAAAAATCTGCGGTGCAGTCATCGAAGAATATTCTTGACGAGTCGCCTTTTGAAAACCAGCGTATTCCTGTTCCGCTGTGTGAAACAACGAAGGAATGATATACATTTGTCCATTCTCCAGCGCTCTTTCAGATTCCTCAAGCGTCATGAGTTCCTCATACAGCTTCTCACCCGGTCTGATTCCAGTCTCAATAATTTCTCCACGATAGGGTTGACCAACCGCCTCTTCATATGAATCAACCAAGCATTGGGCTAAATCCGTAATTTTGAGAATCGGCATTTTCAGCACAAAAACTTCTCCGCCTTGTGAATAATGCGCCGCATCTATGACCAATTGAGCGGCTTGAGGAATAGACATCATAAAACGAGTCATCTCTGCATGTGTAACCGTCACGGACATCCCTTTGGCAATCTGATCACGAAATAATGGTATAACAGAGCCTCTAGATCCCATAACATTTCCAAAGCGGACACAAGAAAAAATGGTGCGTTTGCTCCCTTTGTACAAATTGGCTGCTGAAATCAAACGTTCCGATAGCAGCTTCGTAGCACCCATGGTATTCGTTGGATTCACCACTTTATCTGTGCTGATGGCTACTACTTTTTCTACATTATGCTCAATAGCCGTCTCAATTAAATTCTGTACACCAATAACATTCGTTTTTACTGCTTCCATAGGGTTATACTCGCATGCAGGCACATGTTTGAGAGCAGCAGCATGAAAAATATAATCCACATCCTCCATAGCATAACTCAGTCTTTGCTTGTCCCTGATATCACCGATCAGAAAGCGGACATTTGTGAATTCTTTTAATTCTTGTTGCAGATCAAACTGCTTGCTCTCATCCCTGCTAAAAATCCGTAAGGCTTTAGGGTTATACGATAAAATATTGCGTACAATTTCACTGCCAATTGAGCCTGTGCCGCCCGTAACCAGTACAATCTTGTTGGTAAACATATTAACCTCCGATTTGTCATCTATGCTTGTTTTACAAGCAGGCCATCTACTCGTTTGCTCGCTTCAGCTACCATCTCCAGCAGATCAGGTGTATTTTGCTCCAAATCTACAAGGAGTGTACCAAGATACTCATAAATATATCCTGCCTTACGCGGCAATTGCTCTTCTGTTACAATGGTGGGCAGCATCCGGTCAAAACGTGCCAGTTCCAATGGAATCAAGGATTCATACAATGGGGCGAACCATTCCCTGTTAGCAATCTCTCCCCAACGCTCTTCGATCTCGACCATCATGTTTTGGCATTTAAGAGGTTTTGTTCTGCTAAGTTGCTGGATATTACTCATTAACTTGCGCAGTACCCTAATTTCTGTTTGTACCTTTAACAAGTCTTCCTGCACAAAGCTAAGTCTGTCCTGCACAGGATTAATTTCTTCAGGATTTAAAGTAGTAGGATGATCCACCATCCATTGTTTTATTGCGTTTGGTTCCAACTTCGCATGACAAACTTCTTCATATATTTCCTCCATCGGCTGGAATGGCGCTCCTTCAATCACGGCTCCATGGCGAGTGGAATTAATGAAAGTAATCTGCTCAAAATTCTGAATAAGACCTTCTATAGTCTCCTTCATGAACATAAAGCTGGAGTCCGTTGCATTATACCCGCCCTGTACATTTTCCACAGTTTGTGTTGCCTTATCCAGCATAGTTTTGGTTATATCTGCTGAAAAGTGTTCAACTCCGTCGCTGTACACTTTTTGATTCGGATAAGATAAGTCCTGACCAGCAAAAATAATTTTTTCTGCTCCCAGATGGATGGCTACCTGTAACGCTGTACCTGCTACCGAAGGCGTAGGTACCATCAATAATTGATTCTTATGTTTCTGTAAAAAATATTGTGATATTTCATCATTCTTAAGAACTGCATGGATTTTATTATTCTCTTTGCGCTCCGAAATTCCATAATAAGAGGAAGATGTAAAAAAGAGCGTTGATTTCAAAGTATCCGGATTAGAAAAAATTCTATCATTTACCTCATGACCGTCCATGATAACGGATAAATGAGGATTAATCCCATGCCTGATTAACGCTTGCACACTGGAACCCGCCGCAATGATCAGACTATGCCGAGACAGCTTTTTAATCCATTCGATGTCTTCTGTAAGCGAGGGACCTGACGATACGACCACAGCCGACGAACCCTTAAAGGATTGAAACATCCGCTCAATAGATGGAGTACTGAACGTTTCAGATAGATGATACAAATAATTTCGAGTCCATTCTTTTCTAAATCGATTCTCTGTATATTTATTCGTATTAAAGTCTGATTTATACTCTATAAACTCTTCTCTAACATCCCGCAAAATATCAATATCTTTTTCCAAATACCTGCGAAGCGCAACAAAGGCCAGCTTCTCCTGCATATAACTGCACAGCAGATAAAAAAGCAGCTTCAATTGGCTTTCACCTACTGAAATCCAATATAAGTTGGGATGGTTAAGCAAAAAACTAATATCATAAGCACTCATTACCTGTTTAAAGGCTTCTTCATCCGGTTCATATATAAACAACCACCGATCCGGGAAGCGTTCCAGCAGATCCGCGATACTTAACCCTTGACCAAAACCGTATACAAACAGGATTTTGGAATCTTCCATCAATTCAGCAACAGCCTGAAGCCAAATTTCATCCCTCTCCAATTGCTCATAAACTGGTGCTTCTTCCTTTTGCTCTGCGATATGCGTAACACTACCCAGCATCTCTAATACATGAGGGAAACGCTGTTGTATAACTTCCAAGTTAGCATGTTTCATATATAACCACCAATCCGAAAACTTTATATCTATTATTATCGGCCTTTCTTTATCAATAATAAAGGTAAAATAAAAAAGGTACCGATATACGTTCGGCACCTTCATAATCTTTCTATTTACGATTGTCAAAAAAGAGACTATTTGCAGCATAGGACTGTTGATAAGCATGTTGCTGAGCCCGAATCATGCCGCGTTTTTGCAGCCATTCTGCCGCCTCTTGCTTGATCTCCATCATTCTAGCCAGAATTGCCTGTTCTTCCTGCAGAATCCCCCTGATCTGTTCTTTAATCTCGTTCGTGGCTGCAGCCCCATAAGGCTTCATCGCTTGTACAAGCTCTTCTCTTTTAGTTGAAAAGGCCAACAAACCATCTTCATCCAAGGTAGAGAGATCCTCTAACGTTCGCCTGCAGAGAAGCTTTAGTTCATCAACAAAGGATTGTAAATGTTCTATCTCATTCATACGCCAAAACCTGCTCCTACAGATTTACTTGCTTCCACCCAGGCTTCCCTTAGTTCCTTTAGATGAAGCATTACTTCTTCTGCAGACGCAGCTTCTTTATGAATGTTGGCCTGAATCAGACAATGCAGCATATATTCGTAGATTTTTACCAAATCGTTTGCCAGGGGGTAATCGAAGTTTAAGGCTGAGATAAGCTCATGCACAATCGCTTGGGCCTTGCACAAGTTTACATTCGTTTTCTCATAGTCTCTCTGTTCAATACCCTCAATTCCTGCCTGTACAAAACGGATGGCTCCATCATACAGCATAATCAACAGCTTGGGTTTGGACGCTGTTTGCGCCTGGGTCTGCTGATATTTCTGATACGGAGAGTTAATCAAATTGCCATCCTCCTCACTTTTAGCTGAATAAACTGTTAGAAGTAGTATTATACTTGCTTATAGCAGTTTCCATTGCTGAAAACTTCTTGTAATAATTCGTTTCTTTCTGGTCCAAACGATCTTGGAAGTCATCAATTTTAATATCCAATAACCTTAAAGTTTCGCCCATAATACTATCTTTATTAAAAGCCGCTGTTAAATCCGTGCTTACCTTAGAAGTACCAGCCGTTTTTGCCAGGCTGTCCAAAGTCTTATTGGAAATCTTACGCAAACGCGAAAAAATACCATCGGATGCAGTCACTTCATTATTTAAATAAGAGGAGGAATAGTTTTTGCCCAAAAAGTTATTTACGATATCCGGATTATCTTCAATGGCCGCTTTCAGCTTGTCCTTGTCTAGGATCAGCTTCCCCCGAGTCTCATAGGTTCCTGTTGTGATCCCTAGATTTGCCATGCTTAATTCACTTGTTTGTGTACCGTTCGGCAGTGTAATTGGGCTATCCAAATGGACAGTCTGAATCATTGCTGTGCGCATATCACTAATTGCGGATGTCAGCATACTATCACGCTTCAGCATACCACTTTTAGCTTTCGTTTCCCAAAGTTTAACTTCATCGTCACTCATATCTTTCTTCTGATCACTAGTTAACGGTGCGTACTTGGAATACTTTTCTTCGTTAACCTTGCCATTCATAAAAGAGAGAAGCTCGTTGTATGAATCAACAAAGCTCTGTACGGTGTCAACGATTTTATCCACGTCTTTGCTTACTTCAATGTGGGTGGATTCGCCTTTGCTAGTACTGTTCAGCGTAATTTCTACACCATTCATCAAAAAATTATTGGAAGACTTCGTCACATCAAGACCATTAATATTTACACTGGCATCCGAACCTCCTGAAAGCTGAGAGGCCAGTTTAAAGCCTGTTGTGAATACATCTCCTTCCAATGCAATATTGTTTCCATTCGTTCCCGTAGCCTTGCTTGTAATGGACATTTTACCTGTGGCTGAATCAAATACAGCTGTTACACCCGCCTGGGAAGTAGAGTTAATTTTATTTACAAAGGATTCAACTGTTTCCGTAGCTGCATCAATTGAAATGGAGACCCCATTAACCTTTACTGCTACAGTTCCCGTACCAGAAACTCCAGAACCGTCAATATCGGACAAAAGAACCTTACTCCAATCGGTTTCTGTACCTGTTTGAGTCGGAACTGCAGATGACTTAGTAGTAGCGGCTGTCGCCAGTTTATTTACCGTAATATCCATAATACCGCCAGCCGAGCTCCCTGCTTTGGCAGAGACTGCTGTTGTATTGCCGCTTACAGTAGCTTTTTGTGCATTCAATGCATCCAACTTACTAAAGGTGTCATTGATTTTAGTCTGGGCAAACGTAACTAACTTAACGCTTGTCTCACGGTAACCCTCACGTTTCCACTCCATCAATTGCTTGTTTTGATTCATTTTATTCAAAGGCTGGCTATCAGCCTGAATCATTTTCTTTACCAGGGAATCAATATCCATCCCTGATGCCATACCTGTTATCCTTGTAACTGCCATTATAGCATCCTCCTCTACTTATATCTTTTTATCTACAATTAAACCTGCCAATTCCATCATTTTTGCGGCTACGTCAAGCATTTTCTCCGGTGGAACTTCGCGAATCAGCTCCCCAGTCTCCTTATTCATAACCTTAATCATAACTGCGTGAGTTTCCTTGTGGACAGAGAATTCAAGAGCCTTCTGCGGACCCTGAATTGCATCAATTGCTTTTTTCAGCTCTTCAAATATCTTATCTTTATCTTCTCTGACCGGACGACCAACTTGTTGTTCAGATGAATGAGCTATTGCTGCAATACTCTCAGTTCCACCACTTACCTCAGATCTCGAGATAGCAGAAGTTGATGGTATTAAACCCTTCACTGCTGGTGCTGAAGATTTAATTGGATCCATGGAGTCCTCCGTTACACATTAGAGTATGTTAACTATCTTCCCAACCTCTAGTAAACTGGTATGTAATCTATATCGGCGTTTAGCGTACGATCTTTTATGGCTTGGACAAATAAAAGAAAAAAGGTCTTGCCATGAAGACAAGACCTTGCAAAATACAAGTATAAAAATTAACGAAGCAAGGAAAGAACACCTTGTGGTGCGGAGTTTGCTTGCGACAGCATAGATTGGGAAGCTTGCAGCAAGATGTTGTTTTTGGACAGAGCAACCATTTCTTTAGCCATGTCTGTATCACGAATACGGGATTCGGAAGCAGTCAGGTTTTCAACAGTTGTTCCCAAGTTGTTGGAAGTGTATTCCAGACGGTTTTGAACAGCACCCAATTTCGCACGTTGTGTAGCTACTTTTTCAATTGCAGTAGTTGCACTTGCAAGGGTAGCACCTGAAGTCATCCCTTTAAATCCGGCTGTACTAATACCGGAGATAGTGATTTGGAATTTGTCATCATCAGCTTGAATCTTAACATTGGAAGTAATCTTAATACCATTGAATTTAGTATTGGATACGATTGCGTCGATTTGAGCACCCAATTGTCCCAATTCCATTTTGATATTGGATTTATCGCTAGTTTGGTAAGTTCCGTTCTCTTGTTGAACCAGCAGTTCTTTCATACGAGTCAGCATGGAGGATACTTCGTTCATAGCACCTTCAGCTGTTTGAGCGAAAGAGATACCGTCTTGAACGTTACGTTGTGCTTGTTCCAAACCACGGATTTGACCGCGCATTTTTTCGGAGATGGACAAACCAGCAGCGTCGTCAGCAGCACGGTTGATGCGCAGACCAGAAGACAATTTTTCCATGTTTTTGCTTGCAGCAGTGTTGTTCAAAGTCATGTTGCGGTGTGTATTCATTGCAGCGATATTGTGATTGATAATCATTGTAAATTTCCTCCCTGAAATGGTTTAATGCCCACATCCTTGTGGTATAAGCGTCTTCACAGGTCGGCCGCCCTGAAGAATTACCGCTCTTGTATATATATCGACTCTACTTTGCAAATAGTTTATAGCTGTTTTTTATTTTCTATAAAAAAATTCGTTCAAGATGTAGTTATATTTTTTTAAAAGAATATAATCTTTAAGAGAAGTACGATATAGAAACATAAAAGCTGGCGATTATAATTCGCCAGCTTTTATACGTATTTTTATTTGTGATGATCTAAATCAAGTACAATCTTCTGAAAAGATTCCATATCCAGAACCGCTTTTTGATTATTTTGCTGAATAGCATCAAAGATTTCTTTCCGGTAAATATCAATATCCTTAGGAGCAGAGATCCCCAATCTAACATTATCCCCTTCCACCGACAATACTGTAATGACAATATTATTATCGATCACAATTGACTCGCCTTTTTTGCGTGAAAGCACCAACATCAGGATTCACCATCCTTACCTGTAACTTGCCCCTCATTCCATAATGTATGTCTCGTTGTATACTCCGTATTTTGCAAAACAACCTGTTTTCCTGTGCATTTGTCTGTATTTAAAATAATAGGTGCCAATAAGTTCACAGTAATTTTTGTCCGGTCACTATGCCAAGTTACAATACACCGGACGGAAACCTGCTCATGACTCGTAACACCAATTTCCTCCAATACACTATCCGTTAACTCAAACTCATAATCTTGGTTAAAGTCAAACGGATTGACCGTTACAAATGCAATAGACGGCTCATCTACAGCTGTCAGCAGGCTGAAATACTTATTATGTTCCTGCAGGGAAAATTTATGAAAATCCTCAAATCCGGGGATTCCCTTTGCGAATGTAAAATACTCTATTGACGCTTCTTGTACGAGATTATCTTGATTTTGTTTTGGGGCCATCTTTTTAATCCTCCTTCAATGCTAACAAAAAAGCTACGGACTTTCTGTCCATAGCTTAGAATCAATCTGTCAAATAAGCAAGTTGATAACTTATATTGAATCTCACGGATGCACTCTCTATTAGAAGTGAACCAAAAAATCCAAATACACTTCTAGCGCATAAAATCCACTAACGATGGCTGCATAATGGAAGCAGAGGACTTCAATGCTGCCTGATAAATCGTCTGAGCCGAGGTAGCCTTAATCATTAGACTAGCAATATCCGCATCTTCTGTTTTGGACTGCAATGTAGTTAAATTTAAATTTCGATCCGTCAAGCGCGCTTGAACCAGTTCAACCCGATTGGTACGTGCACCAACTTCAGAAAGACTGGCTTGCATCTTGTTCGTACGCGATTCAATACTCGTTAGTTGCGCCGAAACAGCGTTATGATCACCACTAGTAAGTGCGGCAGTCAGATTATCCATCACTTTAAACACATTATCTGAATCTGTTGAAGCACCAAAAAATTCACTACCAGACGTATTCACTTGAAACGGGTCTTGATCCCCAATGGAGTACTGGATAGCATCAGTATCAGGATCGATCTGGGAATAATCAGTCACTGTGCCGGACAGTACATATGGCTGCTTATCGTAATTCTGCCCATTGAAAATATATTTGCCCCGAACTTGACTGTTTCCGATATTAGTCATTTGTCCCTTCAATTGGTCGACTTCCAGCTTAATCGAATTGAGTCCAGCCTCATCCACAGTACCACTCGAGGCCTGCACGGTTAGCTCTTTAAGCCGCTTCATTACTTCCTGGGCCTGCTGCATAGTGGAATCAGTAAAATCTAACCAACTTACAGCAGCATCGGCATTGGTTTGAAATTGTTCATTGGAAGCCAATTCTGCACGGTAACGCAGGGCATAGGTCACACCTACAGGATCATCAGAAGGCTTATTAAGCTTGCGTCCAGTCGATATCTGGTTTTCCATCTTATCCATATTACTATAATTGCGGTTTAGGTTGCTGAGTGTCTGCATCGACGTCATCCCTGAGGTCACTCGAATAGGCATGCTTTACCTCCTTCAAAATATACAAAAACTATCCCTTTGAATATGTTAGAGACCTACACGTCCTGTACTGTTTATGAGCTTATCGAGTAGTTGATCAAAGGTCGTCATAAAGCGCGAAGATGCGCTATAAGCGTGCTGAAATTTAATCATATTGGACATCTCCTCATCAAGAGATACCCCACTCACTGATTGACGGTTTAGATCTACCTGTTCCGTAAGTAATTGGGCATTTTCTGATTGGCGTTCCGCCTCCTGCGTTTGCACCCCCAATTGCCCTACTATGGAGCTAAAGAAATCATCCACTGTCGTATTCTTTGCCGTTGCTCCGCTGAATTCAAACTTATTTGCTTTTAATCCACTCATCAATAATGCCAGTCCATTGTTACCGACAGTAACCTGTTCATTGGTCGTTCCTGCCCCATTAACCCGCAGGGAAGAAGCAATTTTCTCCGGATCATTTTGAATATCAGGATTAAGTGTAATATTTCCGGCTGTAATGACTGCGCCATCTGTCGAAGTGAAGAACGCTCCGCCCGTCTGCGCTGTAGTTCCGCTCATTGTATATCCCAACTGGTGCAGACCGTTAATACCTTTCACTGTTACAGTCAGGTCAGAGGTCAATGTACGATTGTTATTTGCATTGGAATAAGTAACCGCCGCACCATTTACTCCAGTATTTAACACCGTACCTTCAGGCAATACTGTACCTGCTGGCAGTTTAACAGAGATATTACCATTAGCCAGTGTATTGGCAAGCTGGTCTAGTTGGCTCTTGTAGTCAGCTACATAACGATCACGGGACATGACCATGCCATATACTTCCCCACCAGTTAGCGTTCCGCCTTGGAAGGCAGCTACCAATCCTTCTCCTGTCACGGCAGTTACCTCAGTCCCTGCGACAGCCACTTGCCCAGCAACAGTCACTTGGTAACCATTATCCAGTTGGGTAACCTGTACATTAGCAAGCTTGGATAACTGATCAACAGCATAGTCACGCTGGTCTTTCAAGTCATTCGGATTGTCGCCCAAGCTTTCTAGCTTGGCAATATTTCCGTTCAGATCAGCAATGGATTGTAACAACGAATTCATTTCCGTTGTTTTTAGAGTAATGTTATTGGTCAAGTCCGAGCTAAGGGCATCCAGCTGCTTGCTGGTCTGGTTCAATGCATCTGTCAAAGCAAGCGTCGTTTCTTTTACAATTTTACGGTTGGTGATATCCTGTGGATCCTGACTAAAGTCAGACCACGCATCCCAGAAATTATCCATGACTTTTCGGATACCTGTATCTGAAGGCTCATTCATAATGGTCTGTAGTTTGTTAAGAGTGTCATAGCGAACATTCCATCCACCATATGAAGTATTTTCATTACGATACTGATCGTCCAAAAACGTCTGACGGACACGCTCAATAGCAGTAAATTCCACCCCTGTGCCCATTTGACCTCGTACAACAGAACGGTTCAAACCATAGGCTTCCATTGATTCCGAGGCCTTCATACTAACCACTTGTCTGGAGTAACCCGCTGTATTGGCATTTGAGATATTGTGTCCGGTTGTATTTAATGCTGCTGTTTGTGTGTTTAAACTTCTTTTTGCTGTTTCTATACCATGGAATGTTGAGACCATATTTTCCTCCTTCAATTAGGCACGTGTATCAAATAGCCCCGCTCGTACTGATGATGTACTTTTGTCAGCTGGACGCTGATAAACTGCTTCAGATTCCGCATAATATGACATACTCTCAATAGAAAAATCAATATAGGAAAGCGCCTGTTTTATGAGTTGCTGATTCAACTCATTTAATCTTTTTAATTTTGCAAGCGTATCCGCTAGATTTTTTTGAATTTGAAGGAGGCGCTGCTTATCTTCTACATCGAACACAAGACGAGACAACTCTGTAATATTAAGATTCAACTTGGATTTAATACCACGTTCCTGCAAAAATTCATACGCTGCCTGCTGGCGTTGATCATCCAGCTGTTCAATGTGTCTGGACATCTTCGATTCCTGATTCATGACTTGTATGAGCTGCTCAACCTTATTTGATATCAGTGCTTCTTTTTTCTGAGTTCCTAATGCAATTAACTGCTCGTGCGCCTCTCTAAGCTGTTCCAGCACGTCAATCAAACGCTCTAAAGGCATATTCCTTCACCTAGCTTTCGGAAGACTGCTTAAAGAAAGGTAACAGCTTCTCTGCAATTTTATCGGCATCCACACGATAGGTTCCAGAAGCTACTTGCTGCTTAAGCTCCTGAATTTTCTTAACGCGGTCTGCATCACTGCTACGGTTCAGCATTTCCATTGCTTCTGGAGAAATGGAAACCTCGTCCTTACGGCGGGACTTCTTAAGCTCCTCCTGGCGTCCTGTTTCAATATTTCGCTGATATGGATTAATAGCTCCAATGCGGTTGGTCTCGTTAATTTTCATAACTTCCACCTTCCTTAGTTATTTGATATGGTCAGAATGTATCAGACGACATAGCGTCGAACATGGTTCGTATTATGCCTTACTTCTTTATTTCGTGCATGGTTGCTAAAATAAAAAAACCGATAAGCTCTATAAAGATTATCGGCGGTATTTGAAACTTTTTGAATAGCTGAATGCGTATTTAATTCCCCTGTACTAGTTTCCACGAAGTTTATCAATCGCGCTGTAGGTACCTGAGCCCATATTATTATTTTGATCCTGATTACTACTTTCGCGTATGGCCTGATTCAGGTCTTTAGTCAGACGCGTTCGACAAGAATCGCACATATGCCCTTCACGAATTGGTATCCCGCATACCTCGCAAGGATACGTCATATTAGGCGCATTAGCAATGGAAATACGTCCCTCACGTATAAATGTCGTGATTTGTTTAACGGAGACACCTGTAGCTTCCGAAAGCTCATGCATATGAATACCTTTATTTTCACGTATATGTTTGACACAGTGCTCGTATTCAACCTCAATTTCTTTAATACAGTTCTGGCAGATTCCTCTGACATTCTTAACAAACAACTTTCCACAGCGAGGACAGTTATCTAAATTCATCCTCTGTAGCGCCCCTTTCCAAGTTCCGGTCTTTAATTACTATTATCCTTACATTAACTTATAGTGAAGAGCCTCGTCTAGCAAATATTTCAAAACTCTTTTTTAGTTTTAACACAATTCCACATTTTGTTCGTTATCATAGTAAAAGTATAAGAGGGGAAGATTCAACGGACAAAAATTCTCCCATTATATGTACATTAATATGCAACAACATAAAATGCAGAGGCAAATAAGTCCTCATAATCCAGCCTATTACATGTGAGTATTTATCGTCAAACATTACTCCTTACTTTAGAGGAAAAAATAAAATAAGCGCCATTCCAGTTATTCTCGGGAATAGCGCTTCATTATCATTAAACAGCTATATATGAATATGGTTAAAATGTAGAAATAAAATGAGGGAAAAACCGGGCGAAACAATCCTCAGAAGAATTCATGTTCACCTGTGCCCCGAACACAATCAAGAAAATGCTATAAATCCGGGGGATCGGCGTCCATACGAATGCTCCGCACATGGAGTGTGGGTATTCATAAATCTCATACACCTAACATCATTTCAACTTATAAGCTATCTGAAATTAAGATAGATGTACCATTGGAAATTTGCAGCCCAAAAAAACAAGCGATTTTACAAATAATTATTCAAAAAAAGCATTGTTTTAATAGAGGCCTTCCCGTATACTATAGTCAAACGCTTGGTTTAATAAATACATTTTATAAAACAGTTTATAATGTTAATTATTTATTTGTGTTTGTTTGTGGCACTTGCAACTCTTGGCCAACTTTAACCAGGTTGTTGATTTTAACCAGTTCTTCGACAGTTACACCGTATTTTTCAGCAATAGAAGCCAGTGTGTCGCCATCTTGAACATTTACTGTGATTGTTTTTACAGTTGTTGCTGGTGTTTCAGTTGTAGTTGGTGCAGGTGTCGTAGTTGTTGTTTGGCTCTTGTTCTCATTTGTTGTTTGAGTCGGTGCTGTAGTTGCTGCATTTTCAGTAGTTTCAGTTCCGTAAACTTTTGCTTCGAATGCTTTTTGTGCTGCTTCTTGTTGTTGAATAGTCAGTTGTTCCTCAAAACGGTCTTTATTTTGGTCTGAGTTGGATTTTGCCAATACTTGACCTGTAGCAAGTGGACTCAACAAAGATACTGCACCTAAGCTAACTGCCAACATGCTAGAAACTGCTACTTTTTTCATTACATTTTTCATGATTTTGTTCTCTCCTCTTTTTAGCTTTAAATTTTAATTAACTGCTTTACTACTGAGCGAGACACTCCCAATGTCCGCTCTTTTGTCGTTAGCTGATCACTTATTACCAATCATGTTAGCTATCAACAGATAGAAATTGTACTCCTCTTTTCCAAAAAAATCAACCTCTAAATTGAAATATTCTGATTTCATCCCTCACTTCCTAACTTTTTGTTCGTCTCTATATTTTTATTATATACCTCTCTCTAGCTTGTTGTCAAATTCTGCTGATTGTACGGATTAAAAGGCTTATACTCTATCATTTAATCCTTCTTTCAAAAGAATTATAACCTTTTTTTCATAGTTTCAAGCATAAAATTATGGAATATAATAGAAATTCAGACTCATGATCTCGCTAGAGTCAGGCAAAAGATAGCCAAATGTACTCCTCGTTCTAATGCCTTTTCTCTCAAAACACGTGCACACGCCTGCAATGTACTCCCCGTTGTATAAATATCATCTACAAGCAAAATTGTAACGGAGTGCGTGCACTCCTCCGTAGCACGTCGAGATTCAGCTTTTAAAGTAAAGGATTTCATCAAATTCATCATATTGGGGTGAACAGAAAATGCATTATTCATTGTATTCATGCGTTCATTTTTTGATTTAAAGCTTTGCTTCCCTGTATCTTGCGGGCGAACAAGTAAAGGTAGAAAGGGGAGCTTATTTCGCTTTGCAATCTCTTCTGCCAAAATTTCAGCCTGATTAAAGCCACGCTCTGTCAGCCTCTTTTCACTTACCGGGACACAGGTCACTATATCTACATCCCACAAAGATTGCTTGAAACGATTACATTTATGACCTGCAAACTCATGTCTCATCGCCTGATAGGCACGGTTCATGATTTCGCCCAGCAGGGGGCCAAACTTTTCATTGCCGCGGTATTTAAACTGTCCTATCCATTCTTTCATCATCGGCGTATAACTGGTTGCACTCCGATTACATACATAATAACGCACTAATCGGTCGGGCCTGACGCAATCTAGACAAGACGTCGGACGTCCACAATGTGCACAACGAATGTTGTAAACCCAAGGAATTTGGGTCGAGCAATGTGTACAAAGCCCAGTAAATTCGGAAAAATGACCTGTGAGAGTACCGCAAGCAACACATGTTTGCGACTGACGATGGAATAACCAATTCAAAAACAAACGGGTTCTTGGAATCATCCCCATACCAAAATGCACCTTTCTTGGTAGTTTACGTACCGACATTGTTTCAGGTTTCACATTTCCAAAAAAACTTTTTTTATTTAATGCATTTAGTGCTTCACCAATTTCAGATATCCTCTTTTCCGAGCCAGTGCATTCATACGTTTAATCTGTTTAATCGCTCTCTTTTGACCGCTAGTCCATTGAGGGGATATAAAAATAACACTACCACATGGGTCATCCTTAGATCTTCCAGATCGGCCAGCCATTTGGACAAGGGATGCTTCATCAAAAAGACTGCTGTCCGCGTCTAGTACATACACATCACTCCGCGGAACAGTCACTCCCCGCTCCAAAATAGTGGTTGTAACCAGCACACGTATTTCAATAGCCCGAAATAAACGCACCTTAGTGGTTCGTTCTTCATCCTGCGATGAGGTGCCGGCGATAGGTATATCAGGAAATTGTCTAATCAGCAGCTCCACAAGACCTTGAATATGTGAGATTCGTGTCACAAATAGAAAGACCTGCGCCCCCCGTTGAATGGATACGTTTAGGCGCTGAATAAATGAAGCAGGAAGCTGACCTTTTTGCAGCCACTGATGCACTGGAGGAGTCCCCAAACGAATTGGGACAGGTAGGGGATGACGATGAAAACGAACGGGAACCTTGGCATGTGGCAGTTGACCACGTGCAGCCTCTTTCTGCAAGGGGCGCGGTGGCGTAGCAGACAAATAAATAAACTTTCCTTCCCGCTTACATACTGCTTGGGCAGCAAAGGCAAGCATTGGATCATTGTGATAAGGAAATGCATCAATCTCGTCAATTACAACCAAATCAAAAGAGTGGCGATAACGCAACAGCTGATGTGTTGTTGCCAGTGTCAGTTGTCCCCTTTGCCACCGTTCTGCACTCCCTCCATAAAGCGTCACCATGCTAACCTGGGGAAACGCAACTGCCAAGCGAGGTGCCAATTCCAATACCACATCACGGCGCGGTGTTGCTACGAGCGCTGTCCCTCCGCGCTCCAACACATGCTGTAAAAGCGGAAACATCATTTCCGTCTTGCCCGCGCCAGTCACGGCCCAGAGCAGAAATCGTTCGGCCGCAGAATCGGGTACTTGCCGGCCAGCAATCTCCCAAGCACGCTCGCCAGATTTGGGCGATGACTGCTCGTTGAGGGCAAGAGTGCTGCCATGCGCAGCGACAGCACCTAATTCCTGGCGCGCACGCATGCTGCGCCGGAATAATTCGCGCGCTCGTTGCCATTGGCCTACCGGGCGAGAGCATTTTCGCACCCCTCCGGGTGGTGCGGCCAAAAAGCACAGCGCTGCTTCGGCGGCGGCACGTTGCGCAGGGCTCAGCCCCCAGCGGTCGAGATTCGTCGCCGGGGTTGCCTCTGCCGTGCGCGGCATGGCAAGTTTCGCTGTACCGCGCAGCAGCAACGAGCACTCACGACTGCGTCCAAGCGTCAGACATGTCTCGCAGTAGGCGCACGCCTTACGACCGCACGATGCGCAGCTTGTGCGGTGCACTTTTCCGCTGCCACAACGGTTGCAGCGGAGTTCCTGTCTACGCGCGGCAGACCAGCGCGCACGTGGTGCTGGAGCCAGACCAGCAGCAAAGCTGAGTCGGCCTTGCAGATATGCAAGTTGCGCAGCTGAACGCCAAGTATGCTCCAAATCCGGGGCTGCCTCTGCTAGCAATGCTTCAGCTTCAGGAACAAGCAACTGGCGTCCTGCCAACAAATGAGTCAGCTCGTTCGCTTGTCGTGTTAAACATTCCATATCCAATCCATTTACTCCCGTGGCGAGCTTCCGGTTTTGAATAGAACGTACAGTTCCTATTGTTTCTTGTCCCTCATTCCCATGTTGAGTGCGTGAAACCCATCCTTGGTGCCGGTCCCAAATGTATATATTGTCTACTCCTCCAGATAAGATCCGTTCTCCATTAGAAGATTCAAGAACCAACTCATTCTTTAGCTGTGCAAGAGTATAGGCCCACCATTGTCGATCCCCCCACCGCTCCATCTCTGCTAACTCCCTAAATCCTCCACACAGGCTTACTCCCCAAGACAAGGGAAGCTCGTCTCCTAATAACACCCACCTTTCGACAGCATTCTCCTGGTGCTTATCTTGACACCACCACCATGTCATATCTACTCGAATATCCACAGATAATCGAAGATTCCAATTCCCTTTATATCTGACTGCATATACTGCAATTTTCATCTTTGTTCTCTCCTCTCATTCATCATTGTTCCTAGTTCTTATCACCCTAGAGAACAGCAAAAAAGCACACTTCCATGGCTATTAGCCTGAAGTGTGCTTCACATCAAACAGATTTCAACGAAATCCCTATTGTCTTGCATATGCAACTGTCTATAAATATTTATATCTGATTTTAACCACGATGTCCACAGATCCCTGTCACTAAGGAACAAGTGGGACGCCCGCCAACGGGTTTGCTGTTCTAAGATCAATAACAACCTGTTTTTCACCGCCTGACTTCGGCAAAACCGGGTTCCCCGGTGAAAAACGACATGAGATGACTGAAACATCCATATGACTATAGCGCACCAGCCGGGTCAGAATCGGTAGCGTATCGTCTATAGATTCATCATCCAGTACCGTTACATGTAGCGGCCTCCGGTGTAGCCAGGCAAGGATACTCAATGAACGCATCACCCATTCCACACGATCTCCATCATTGGATGTAATCACAATGTAGCGAGTCGCACGACGATTCAGCGATGTCGTGTGTGCATCTTCGCCATTGTGATAAGCCTGAACCGCCTGTCGTATATACATGAGATGCACGACTGCAGCTCCCACACCGTATATAAGCAATATCCAAACCAAGTGAGCCGTCACGAGGGTTCCACCTCCTCCTATAGCGACAATATATGCCGTATAACAGGAAGAGGTGTCACGGTTATGTACTGGACTTCCATACGAGCGGATATCTCGCTCTAAAAGAGAGGCGGTACAGCATTCATATCTAGGCAGCTGCATCGTCTAATACATGAAAAGACTACACTTTACAGCGTAACCCATCCATATTTGATGGAGTTAATAACTGCTTGTGTACGGTCATCCACTTCCATTTTTTGCAGAATACTGCTGACATGGTTTTTGACCGTTTTCTCGCTAATGAATAAATATTCACCAATCATCTTATTGCTCTTGCCTTCGGCCATCAGACGTAACACTTCTGCTTCACGACGAGTCAGCGGATTATTTTCACCTGCAACAAACTTCACGCCTGCTTCCTTAGTATGACCTTCCGCCATAGCCCCTGTTTCATTCAGGTAAGTCATCCGACGAAGCTGCTGAATAAGCTTGCCCGTTACCTTCGGATGAATAAATGCATATCCTTCATGTACTGAACGAATAGCATTAATGAGGGACTCGGCTTCCATATCTTTTAACAGATAGCCATTGGCTCCCTTGCGCAACGTCTCGAATACATAGCTTTCATCATCATGAATGGATAAAATGATCACTTTGACATCCGGGAACATCTCCCGTAGTTTTTCAGTTGCTTCTACACCATTTTCAATTGGCATATTAATGTCCATCAGAACAATATCCGGTTTCTCTACGTTGCAGAATTCCAGCACTTGAATGCCATCGCCACATTCTCCGATGACCTCAATGTCGTCCTCCATATTCAAAATACGTTTAAGTCCTTCACGAAACAACTGATGGTCGTCCGCTAAGAGAACTTTAATGGGTGCATTACTCATTTCCTGATTTTCCATGTTGTTACTCCTTTCCCTTTTCCACGTTGGTTGGGATATGAATCACTATCTTGGTGCCTTGATTCTCAGCTGATTCGATCTCCATTCTCCCCTCGAGCAGTTCAACCCTTTCCCGCATACCAATCAGACCAAAATGCCCATGGTCTTTGCTTTTTTGCTGAAAAAGCTCTGGCTTAAAGCCCAGACCATTATCCTGCACAACAATTTTTACAAGCTGTGCCTGGTAGGTAATCTCCACAAGCACATAGGTAGGGTAAGCATGCTTGGCAGCGTTAGTCAAAGCTTCCTGGATCAGACGGTAAATGGCTGCTTCCATCGCGGAAGAGAGACGGTGTTCCTTGCCCCTTGTTTCAAAAAGCGCTCTAATCTTCGTTTTTTCTTCAAAATCCTGCACATATTTCCGGAGCGTCGGAATAAGCCCCAGGTCATCCAGGGCCATGGGACGCAAGTTGAAAATGACCTTTCGCATTTCTTCAAGACTGGAGCGAACTTGTTTCTTCAAGTCTACTATTTCGTCCTGAACCATCTTAAATTCCTGCTTGGCGATCATTCTTTCCACAATTTCCGTCCTAAGCACTAGATGCGCAAGGAGTTGCGCAGGTCCATCGTGAATTTCACGGGATATGCGCTTACGCTCCTCTTCCTGAGCCAAAATAATTTTCAGACCAATAAACTGCCGATTCTTGGCCGATTCAATGATCCGCGTCACTTGTCCCAATTCACCCGATAAATATTCCAGCACGACCCCCATCTGCGAACCGATAGTTTCGGCCCGCTCGACAGAAGCCTCGACACTTTTGGCCCGCTTTTGAAGATCATCTCTTCTGGCTTTGAGATACATTTCCTTCTCGCGAAAAATCATCACATCGAGTTGAAGCTGTGTCGCCTTCTCATAAGCCTGTTTGATATCCTCTTCCGAGTAACGGACGAAATCACGGCTGACCTCAGTCAACCGAATTCGGGACCGCCGATAGTTCATTTCCAGCTGGTCCACTTTTTCGATCGTTTCTGCCGTTTCCTTCAATACGCTCTGAAGCTCTTGATTTAACGTAACCAGTTCGGTCCGGGCCGTGTCCAATATTTCGAACATCTGATATTTGCTGTTCTCCATCACCTGGATGGCATTTTTAATGACTCGGTCTATGATATCGGCTTGAAAGTCCACAAATGTTCTACTCCAATCCTAGCATTTCAAGTATATATCATACCATATCATGACTGGAGGGTGATGGTCTTCGTTTCTTGTTCCCATTTTACAGTCATTCCTAACTGTTCAGACACCAGTCTTAATGGGACTAAAGTCCTGCCTCCCAGTACAATAGGTGCAACTTCAGTTCTCTGACGCTTTCCGTTTAGAATCACTTCTTTTTTTCCTACAGTCAAATCCATCAGCACACCACCGCGCATAATGGTGATCCGCTGATCGCCCGCATTCCATTTGGCTTGTCCGCCAAATGCGTCCAGCACATACTTAATTGGAACATATGTCGAACCATTGCGAGTCATCGGAGCTGCATCAATCGTTGTTGGCGTTCCATTTACCGTCATTGATTTTTGACCGATCGTCATCTGAGCTGTTCCCTTTTTAAGTCCTTCTGTGCCGACCGTCCCCGGTGTATTAAAAGAGATATTATCAAAAGCAACCTTACCTGTCTTAGCGCGCTCATCCTGACCCTCGGCTACATTGACCACATAGAGACGTTTCAGCTTCGCCGGATAAGAAATATTCAAACCGCTCATATCTGCGTTAATCGTTTTCCAGCCGTTCCAGTCGATCACTTTGGCAAGATCAATATATGCCGTTTTGCCTTGAGCATCCTCCAGTTCCGCACGCAGCCAGTTCAGACTCTTATCCCCTTTGACATCAATCGAGATGGATGTAGCTGCCTGCTCCAACGTCTTCCCGGATGTGCCATTTAATTGAGCGTAAGCATACATTTTGCCACTGCCGTTCGTCATGTCGTAGCTTAGCTCCAGCACTTTGGAATTGGCATGGTCTCCATCCCCTTGTACAACAGCCGCTGTACCGGTAACACCTTCCACATTTGAAGTGAAATCAACCGGATACGAAACATTTTCGAAGTTTTCCCAGTTATTTGTACTTGCCCCGCCAGCGGACAGGAAGACAACCGCACTGAAACCATCGTAGCGACCAATGGCATAGCCTGTTTTCACACCCGCATCCACTGTATTTACCGTAAGCTGATTATCCTTAACGTTTCCCTTAAAGCCGATGAACTCCCATTTGAGCGCATCTGATGTAATGCTGACACTCTGTCCATCTTTCGTCTTGGCCGTTATCGGTACTGCGATTTTAGCTCCTGCAGTAAGCGAGCCTGTCCCACTTCCAGCAGTAAGTGATGAAATTTCATCTGCTCCAAGCACGGTGACCTTGGTTGTCGCACTGGCTGAGCCACTGGATGCAGTTAAAGTAGCAGTTCCCGGTTTGGCCCCCTTCACAACACCGCCGCTCACGGACACAACAGCTGGGTTGCTGGACTTCCACGTCACTTGTACTTTCGAGGTATCAAATGGATTGTAGTAGTTGTCGTAGCCTTTGAAGGAGTAGCTTCCGCTCTGACCAATCAGCAGCGTTTTATTGCCCTTGATGGTAAAGCCTTTGAGCGTTCCTTTAGGAGCAGTGGTATATACTCCCACTCCATTTACGATGCTACGTTGCTCTGTACCATATTCTGTATTGAATGTAAGCCCCGCTGTCGTATCTCCCAAATCACGAGTTACCATGGTGGTAGAGCCGCCACCATCGAGGTTCATCCCCTTCCAGACACCAATATCTTTCATCAGTGTTTGCAGCTCGCTCAAGGATACACCAACGCTGTTCCCATTCTTCTCAACGGCGATGACATAGGCATATCGCTTGTCACGGGAATATCCCAGAGCCGTACGCGCACGCGTCCCGCCTATACTTGTCGTACTTCGGGAGAACGACGTCTTCTGTCCGTCATTTACTAATATGGTATGTCCACCGATCATCATTTGTAGGTTGGAAGGATCTACTTCACTCCCTGTCGATTTGACGCGAAGGTGATAGTTCGTTTCTACAGTCTGTCCCACAGTCAGATGCGCTTTGGCATAATCCGCTGCTTTACCGTGTGTACGCAAAATATAGCCATCCTGCGGAACAGTCATATTCAATGTAGCATTTTCGGAGACTTGCGTAACCACGCCATTTTGTACCAATATTTCAGTAGGCGTTGTCGAACTGTTTTTAGGTCGCTCAATTGCTTTCCAAGCAGATGTATAAATATACATAGCATTGGAGTGACTATAGCTGCTCCCACTCGTCTCAGGCGAGTATGAAGCCTTATTCATCCCTGCCAAAGAGAAGGAAGACCCATCACCAGCTTTTACTGTACCTTCAAAAGTAAATTGCTCAACCATCGGTGAGCCATCCTTCGTTACAGCAAAGGCATACATCCCTGTTAAATCAGAGGGAGTAGACATCAACACCCCTTTAGACACCTGTCCACCGATCGGTGCTCCCTCGCTAGAGGTATTAAAATAATCCCCGTTCACACCAGCAACCGCACCGGTCTCTTTTGCCATACCGCCTGTACTCTGACGGGTCGTAAACTGTCCGTTCTTCCCAGTCATGACATCCAGCTTTACGTACGGATTTTGCAGGTCTACTCGAACGATATCAGCCAGCGCTGTTCCCTTGGACCCTTTAAAACGATATTTCAATAATGTTGCGCCCGAAGTAATGATCTCCTCACCCAATTTTACCGTTGAACCGGAGGCAGCACTCGCGATTGGCGCAGATATCCAATTATTTAACGGGACTAGAACCCCAGTTCCGGCAACCGGACCGACCCATAATACTCCTGCCAGCGTTAAAACAGCCCATCTTTTAGCAATTCCTTTGCCATCTACTTTCACTTTGCTCTGTTTTCTATTACTTAAAAACATTTGGATAATAGCTCCCATCTTCTTTGTATTCAAACGGATTAATCCGCGCATGTACTCTACCAATAAACAAAAAAATCCTCTTATGTTAATAGACTTATTATAAAGGCAAAAGTTCCGAAATTCCGCCAACTAATTCATAAAATCCAAAACAGTGAATTGACGAATGCAATATAGGCGCACTATAATACACATGAACTAATGAGTTCATTTTAAACCAATTAGTTTAAACTCGATTTTATGACCCTATCGGAAGGAAGGATAATCATGAATAAACAACGGGCCATCATCATGCTCACCTTATCAATGAGCCTCGCAATTGCCGGATGTTCTACCGAAAAAAAAGATGCTGCTTCAGGTTCATCCGCACAGCCGACCGTTGTGCGCACTACAATCGTCAAAAATACACCACTCCATACCGCCTATGACTTGTCAGGCACCCTTCAGGCTTATGAAGAACGTACACTGGCCTTTCAAAATGGAGGGATCGTCGCCGGCGCAGAGGTCACTACTGGCACTCTAGTCCAAAAAGGGGCAATCATTGCCCGTCTAGATGATGCTGACTACAGGCTACAGGTTGCACAGGCAACGGCCTCTATCCAAGAAGCTTTAGCCGGTATAGATAACGCACAGGCTAACCTACAGGCAGCTGCCTCTGCCATTCAATCCGCCGATGCAGGTATTACGAGTGCTCGTGCAAATGTCAGCAGGGCCAACAAGGGTGCGCGCGCTCAGGAAAAACAGCAAGCACAAATCACTGTCGATAAGGCACAAAGCGCCTATAACAAGGCCAGGACGGATAGCGAGCGGACACAAAAGCTGTTTGAGGCAGGTGCAGCTACCGCGTCGGATAACGAGAACGCCCGCCTGAATGCAACTGCTGCTCTTCAAAATCTGGAGCAAGCAAAAGCTTCCTTATCTCTTTTGCTGGAAGGGGCCACAGCCGAAGAGCATCAATCTGTCCAAGCTTCCTTTCAGGATGCGATTGCAGGTAAAACTAAAGCTCTTGCAGCCAGCGAACAAGCAGAGGCTTCCCAGAAACAAGCACGTGCCAACTACGAAAAGGCCCTTGTCGCCAAGGACCAGGCGGAGCTGGCATTGTCACGCACCCGTTTAACTTCTCCCGTGAACGGCGTAATCTTAGACAAAATCGTGAATACAGGTGATTTGGTCGCGTCGGGCCAAGCCGTCTATCGCATAGGCTCCACCGACCGTCTTAAAGTACTCCTTCCCGTACCAGACAGTGAAATTAAGGATTGGAAAAAGGGACAACAGGTGAAGGTGGCACTCTATGATGAGACTCGTCATGGTATGGTGTCCAACATCTATCCTTCAACCAGCACCGATACGGGGCGGGTTAACGTAGAGATTATCATTGCCAATCCACAGCGAGACTGGTTACCCGGCCAGGTCATTAAAGCTGCGCATCAGGTGACAGACAAGAATGGTATTCTTGTGCCTGCTGAAGCAGTCATCAATACGGGAAGCAAGCCTTTTATTTTCAAAGATATTCAAGGAAAAGCGGTTAGAACCCCTGTGGAGCTTGGCAATCAGGTTGTAGATAATCAATTGCAAATTGTATCCGGGCTTCGTGAAGGAGAACGTATTGTCATTAAAGGGGCAGAATCCCTGTTTGATGGAAATGCGATTCAGTCGGAGGAAGGCGGACGTCCATGATTGAGTACATCGTAAAAAAGCGAAAAATAACATTGCTGTTTTTTGTCATGCTGATTGTAGTTGGAGCTTTCGGTTTTTTCCAGTTACCACAGCAGGAAATGCCAGACGTGACCATACAGAATGCTATGGTCACAACCGTTTACCCCGGTGCTTCGCCACAAAAGGTAGAACAAACCGTAACTAAAGAGCTAGAGAAACGCATCAAGGAGGTTGAAGGTGTTAAAACGATTAATTCGACTTCTGGCAACGGATTCTCCTCTATTCTAATCGAATCCAAAAATGGAGTGGATCCTCAGACAGTTTGGGATAATATGCGTAAAAAGGTGCAAGATGCACAAGCCGATCTTCCTCAAGGTGCTGAGGTGCCTGTTGTAAATGACAAGCTGACCAGCTCGTTTATCGGCTCTTATGCTCTGACCGCCGACTCATCTGCACCACTGTATAAACTAAATGATTTGACCACCAACTGGAAAGATCAACTTAATACGATTTCCGGCGTATCCAGTGTCAAATTCAATGGTCTTCCTGACCAAGAAGTACGTGTCCATATCGACAATCAGAAGCTCCAGCAATATCAGTTGTCGTGGGGACAAGTGGCACAAGCGATCCAATCTCAGATCGATCGAGTTCCTACCGGTAATATTGAATACAACGGACGTACCTATCAACTCATTGTTCGTGAGACCGAAAAAGCTGACGAATTAAATCAGGTCATTTTGACACGTACAAAGGAAGGTAATCCTGTTTATTTAAGAGATATTGGAACAACTGAGCTGGCACATCCTGAGGCAGAATATTTCGCTTATGTAGAGGGTAAACCGGCCATTACGCTAAGTATTGGAGCGGAAACAGGCACAGACATCCCCTCTATGAGCGAAAAGGTCAATACCAAGCTCAAGGAGCTGGAGAAAACACTCCCCGTAGGTGTTCACTTACAGACTCTCTTTGCACAAAAGGATCAGGTAAACCATATCTTTGACGACTTAAAGCGTGAAACGATTCTGGCAATTGCGGCTGTTATTCTCGTTTGTATGTTGGGCTTGAATTTGCTCACCTCTGCTTTTGTCGCGCTGGCAATCCCTATTTCGGTTTCGATTGCCATTATCTTTCTACCTATGTTCGGCATTACTTTAAATCAGATTTCCGTTGTCGGTCTGATCATTGTACTCGGCATACTCGTGGATGATGCTGTAGTGGTAAACGATAATATTGAGCGCAGACTTACGGAATTAGGAGAATCACCCTCCGTTGCAGCTATAAAAGGTACCAAAGAGGTCATGCTGTCTATTTTGGTTGCAACATTGGCCACCATCTCAGCTTTCGCTCCACTGTTGTTTCTTCCCGGAAATGTAGGTGCCTTTATTAGACCCATTCCCGCCATTGTTTCTCTGACCATGTTAGCCTCTATGATCATGTCCCTCACGATCATCCCTATTTTTCGAGAATGGTATGAAAAGCGCAGACAGACTCGTCATCCTCAGGGGAAATCAAAACCAGTAGGCTTGCTCGGTCAGCAGATTCACTCTTTAAACAAGCTTTATTCACAAAAGCTGATGCCTAAAGTCATTCAGCGTCCCTTGCTGACGGCTATGGTTGGACTCATGCTTGGAACAGCTGCTTATGGATTAGTTCCCTTTACATCCGTTGAGCTTTTCCCTGAATCGGAAGACCCTCATGTTGCACTAAATGTAAAAATGCCTGTAGGCACTTCCATTGCGGAAACCGACCAGGTCGTTAAAGATCTTGCAGGCTGGATCAAGAAGCAACCTGAAACTTCCAAGGTCGTTTACAGCGCAGGAGGGACTGCTCCCCAACTGTTTAGTGACATTAATAGCATGGGTGGAAATATTACTTATAACGAAACCGTAGGTCAGATTGCTGTCGTCGGAAAAGAGAACGTTTTCGATCTCAATTCGACAGTTGATGCCTGGGAACAACATGTTAAGAAATCCTACCCTGGCGTCACGGTTACTATGTATGTTCCCCGTCTTGGGATTCCAGTAGGTAAACCCGTTTCTATTCGTATCTCAGGTCAGGATTTAAATGAACTGCAAACCCTTGCCCAAAAAGCAAAGGAGCAGATCGCGACAGTAGAGGGCACAACGGGCATCGTAGATGACATAGGAATTGAACGATATGCCCTCGAGCTTGAGGTCAACAAACAAGCCATGGATCAGTATCTAGTAAGCTACACAGATTTGACTCGTACCCTTCTTCTGTTAAAAGAAGGAGCTCAAGTCAGTCAATTCGATACTGGAAGCAGTCTGGTAGATATCAAAATGTATTTGAATCACAGTAACGAGGAGCCAAGTAAGCTTTTCCAACAACTAAGTGTAGTGAATGCAGCCGGAAAGCAAATTCCATTAAACCAGCTAGTACAGATTAAGCCGTCATTTGCTATTCAGCAAATCAAGCATTACAATATGGAGCGGACGATTACAGTCGAAGCCGACTTGAACGGACGAACTGCAAGCGAAGCCATGGTAGATGTGGAAGGCAAACTGGCACAAATGAAGTTCCCTGAAGGCTATAAATGGGAGGTAGGCGGTGAAACATCCGATCAGTCTACCATATTCGCGGATTTAGGGAAGCTGGCGATCGTTGTAGTCTTACTCATTCTACTCTTGATCACGATGCAGTTTTATTCACTCTCCATTCCTATTATTATTATGACAACCGTGTACCTAGCAGCAGCCGGCGGGATAATTGGTATTTTTCTGACTGGTATGCCCATCGGTTTTATGAGCATCATGGGAATTATCGCACTTGCGGGCATTGTTGTGAGGAATGGGATTGTCTTAATTGAATTTATCGAGGATGCAAGACATGAAGGAATGGAATTAAAGGAAGCCGTAATACAAGCGGCCGCTGCTCGTTTCAGACCGATTTTATTGACTTCCCTGGCTGCCATTGTAGGTATGATTCCCTTAGCACTATTGGGAAGCCTGCTCTTTAAGCCACTAGCGTTCACCGTTATTTTCGGTTTGTTATTTTCGACCTTGTTAACTTTGTTTGTGGTGCCGTCCTTGTATATGATCATGGCCAAGTACAAGATGCACCGACAACTCAAAAAACAGCAGCACACAGTTATTACA
This sequence comes from Paenibacillus sp. P2(2022), assembly GCF_029522175.1. Classification (NCBI taxonomy): domain Bacteria; kingdom Bacillati; phylum Bacillota; class Bacilli; order Caryophanales; family Paenibacillaceae; genus Paenibacillus; species Paenibacillus sp. P2(2022). The sequence continues at coordinate 144,047 of NZ_JAKWFI010000003.1, forward strand.
CGTGACCAACCTTTGTAATGTATGAAGTGGTAAATCCGCATGCTGTCGAGTTGGTTCCTGGAGGGAAGTATGTATGGAAAGTAAAAAAAATGATATTTTACAGGCGGCCATTCGGCTGTTCTCCAGAAAAGGCTATTATTCAACATCTGTTGAGGAAATCGCCAAAGAAAGTGGAATGGCAAAGGCATCCTTCTATAAATACTTTCAAGGGAAAGAAGAACTGCCTTTGGAAATGTGCATCATTCTGGAGAATAACATTGAACAAGACATCCGGGCTCTCTACAGTAAACCTGATCTTTCTAAGCACGATAAACTGCACGGTTTTATTGTACTTTATTTGAAAAATCTCGTTGAAAACAAAGTGTATCTCATGATGGATCTTCCTGAGCCTTCCATGCTTATTTTTCAGAATGAACAACTCAATGGTGCGTTTGAACAGCACGAATACAAATTGTACAAATGGGTTCACGACTGCCTAATTGATATTTTTGGACCAGGCATTGAAGATCATGCATGGGATATAACCTTTGTACTGAAAAGCATTGTGTTCGAATATATTCGCTTCTTTGCCGATCGGATGAATGATGAAACGATTGAGCATCTAACACAGTTTATCATCTTCTTATCCAGTTCCTTGGCAACCAGCCTGAGCAGTGCTGATTCCGCTCCACATTTGTTCTGGAGCAAAAAAGGCTGGTTACCCGAGAGCGCACTAAGTAATCCCTTTGACCAAGGTCGTCAAATTAACGGCCTGCTCCACTCCCTGGAAGACAGTATACTGCTTTCTTCGTGGAGCACAGAGGAGAAACAGGAGTGTCAGCAAATTTACGCTCAATTAAAGGAAGAGGCTCTGAAATCGAACCCTCAAAAAGGTCTCTTAAAAGCTCTTTTTGCGTATTTGGAGCAATATAAGGAAGTACAAAAGGTGTGTCATTTACTCAGAAATTTATTGGGTCTCGCACCGATATCCGAATAGTGGTGTGAAATTAAGTACACTATGGCAAGTTCATAATTAATAGCAGAGCATATCAAAAAAAGACTGTCTCATGCATAGCATGAACAGTCTTTTTAGGTTAATGCGTTATTCTGATAACTTACGAGAATTATAACCCCGCTTGCTCTCTCAGAATTTCCGCTTTATCTACACTCTCCCACGGTACATCCAGATCTGTACGTCCAAAGTGGCCGTAAGCAGCTGTTTGCTTGTAAATTGGACGACGCAGATCCAACATGCGAATGATGCCTGCTGGGCGAAGATCGAAGTTATTTCGGATCAGTTCAACGAGTTTTTCATCACTAACTTTCCCTGTGCCGTATGTATCGACGTTAATCGAAACAGGCGTAGCTACACCGATGGCATAAGCAAGCTGAATTTCCACCTTGTCAGCCAATCCAGCTGCCACGAGGTTTTTCGCTACATAACGAGCAGCATAAGCAGCAGAACGGTCCACTTTGGTTGGATCTTTACCCGAAAATGCTCCCCCGCCATGACGTGCATAACCACCGTACGTATCCACAATAATTTTACGGCCTGTCAGACCTGCATCCCCTTGAGGACCACCGATAACGAAACGCCCTGTTGGATTAATGTAGTACTTGGTTTGCTCATCCAGCAATTCGGCAGGAACAACTGGCAAAATAACCTTTTCCTTGATGTCTGCTTGAATCTGTTCCAAAGTTGTATCTTCTGCATGCTGCGTAGAAACCACAATAGCATCAATACGAACAGGTTTTCCATTTTCATATTCTACCGTTACTTGAGTTTTACCATCTGGACGAAGGTAATTCAGCGTTCCATCCTTACGCACTTCAGACAAGCGTCGTGCAATACGGTGAGACATAGCGATAGGAAGAGGCATTAGCTCAGGTGTTTCGTTCGTAGCAAAACCGAACATTAATCCTTGGTCACCAGCCCCAATGTTTTCTGTTTCCTTATCTACTTCAGCAGGATCACGGCTTTCCAGGGCGGCGTTAACCCCTTGAGCAATGTCTGGCGACTGTTCATTCAAAGAAGTCAATACAGCGCAAGTATTATAGTCAAAACCGTATTTTGCACGTGTATAACCAATTTCCTTAATCGTATTACGAACAATGGATGGAATATCCACGTATTCCGATTTGGAGCTGATTTCACCAATGACGAGAACGAGACCGGTAGCTACCGATACTTCACATGCTACCCGTGCATTAGGGTCATTAGCCAAAAAGGCGTCCAATACAGCATCGGATATCTGATCACAAATTTTATCCGGATGGCCTTCTGTTACAGACTCGGACGTGAACAAATGACGACCTTTTACAGACATGAATTTCAACCTCCCACAATTAAAATACATGAGGATTTTTAATAAATCCTAACATGGCATGGCATTATTCAGTTACCTTCAACTCAACAAATGACGGAAGATATCTTTTACACCTGATTAACAAAAAATGAACCTTTTCCGGTAGGAAAAGGTTGCGTACAAGCCTCAAATGCCATGATATCCTATTTAAAACAAGGTGTCAATTCATGTCATCCAAATAACAAAATTCGAAAATGAAGTGAGTTTACATGCGAACCATTATGATCCACATGTAAATAGCTCCAGTTTATACCTACTATTTGTTTAAAATCTATATCAATAATTACAATTTATAATGTACCAAATTCAGACAGGCTACGTTCAGCGGATTGTATCAATCGTTTAGTAATTTCTCCACCAACGGAACCATTTTGTCTTGAAGTTAAATCGCGCCACTCTACATTTTGATTCCTTGTAAACTCCCCCAATTCTGCAGCAAATTCACTATCAGCATTCGGATGTATATGTGCATATTGAGGATTATAAATAGGTAACCCAAACTCGGCAGCAATTTCATACTTCAAATCATCTAACCTGGCACGGCTTTCGGGAATTAATCGTCTTTGACTTCTTGACGCCATCGTTTGCACCCTCCACTCAATGAATTATTTTTCATGAAGTTAGTGTGCAGTGTTTAAAGTCAACTTAGCCAAGAACAATTTGCTATCCCAAGCAGTATTTAAGAAAAAGAGTACCTTAAACAGAGATAGACACCAGTTATTGAACAGTATAACCGCCTCGTACCATAACGACTAGGCCAAACTTCTGCCCTTCTTTTACTTGAATACCTCTTCCTTCTCTAGGAAACGATAATAAATGATTTTTTTCGACAGCCTGGTTATGAACAATTTCAGTTCCAGAAGTAATATCAATAGCACCACTGGCATCCATGCTGTACACAACAGCATTTCCATTACGTAAAATAAATTCTGCCCCAGCTTTGGCAATCAGTTTCTGACCAGGCTTTACATCAACAACCTTCAAAGCCTCTGTCGTCTGCTCCACCGTTGAACTTTTAGCTGCATTAGAGGTTCCTGAAGACGTTGTATTAGAAGCAGTGGTGTTTGTTGCTGGAGCAGTCGAGTTAGATGTTTTACTACTAGTGCTGCTTGCAGTTCCCCCACCTTTGATGGCCTGAGCAATTTTTTGGTCAACATAGCTTTTGGTTACGACTGGATCATCAGCTGTTCCAGGTTGTCCAGAACTGGAGGCTCCATTAACTGAATTGTTCATCAAAGAGCCAGCCACAATTCCTCCTCCAAGTAAAACAGCAGCCAACGATACTTTATAGCGTGATTTCATGAAAACCTCCTACTGCAGTTATAACAAGTATAGGTAAGCTTAAATTATTGCGCACTTGCTCCAGCGGAACCTTGCATAGCCCATGGCTTATTGAAAGCCAGCTTCAAAGTATCAATACTTGAAACAATATCTTCCGCTTGTTGTTCAGCAGTAGTCACTTTCAAATTAGCCTCGTAAACCTGAAGCTCTGTAGCCAATCCAACATCAAATTGCTTTTTAGCCATGTCGGCCGCGCTTCTTGCACTCACCAAACCAGCTTGGATCTGTGAGTATTGGCTTTCCAATGCCTTGATATTGTTATAAATTGTTCTCACAGCTTCTTCCAACTGTCTCTTTGTACCTTCTGTAGCATACTGAGCTTTTTCAACATTAAGTTGTTCAGCTTCATAAGGGGTATTTCCTGCAGTATTGAAATTATAAAGTTTCAAGCTCAGTTCGGCCAAGTCCACTTTTTGCTCACTCAACCAAATAGCAGTACTACTAGTGAGTACTTGGCTTACTTTTGTCTCTACATTATCTTTAAATTCAGAATAGACAGGCTTATCCTTGAGTTCGTAACGTTGTTCTGGCTTGTAGCCAATCACTTGGTTCAACGACACATAAGCACTATCCAGATCTTTTTTTGCCTTTTCCAAAGCAGCTTGATTTTGGGTCACCTGATTAGTTGCTTGAGTAACCTCATAATCACTCGACATTTGATTATCTCTCTTGATTTGTGCAACTTTAAGCTTGCGCTCAGCATCTTCAATATTCAATGCAGCCAGCTTAACAGCATTTTGCTTTTGAAGGAGCTTGTTATAAAGATCTTTCACATTATATTCAATACCCTCTTTGGTCATATCTAAGTTTTTCTTAGCAGCCTCATAATTTAGATTCGTTTGAGCATAGCCTTTAAAAGCTTTATCTTGACCTTCATCACCTGCTTCAGCTGGAACAAAGTCAATATTCTTGCCAGCTTCTTTCATAATTTTACCTGTTTGGTCAATAGTCGTTTCTGCTGTTTTAACTGAGGTACTATCGGCTATAGCCAGTTTAACTGCATCAACATAGGTCAAGGAGTCATTATAGTAGGTATCATAAGTAACTTTGGTCACAGGAGCTGCGAGTGGCTTACTAGACAAGCTATTTGCGTCAGTAGTGCTACCATTAGCTTGATTGGAAATAGTAACTGTTCGTGTCCTCTGATCCCAATTTACTTTGGCGCCTAATGATTGGCTCACAAAACGTAAAGGAACGAGTACTTGCCCCTTTTGAATTTGAGTTGCTGCATCAAGCTGTACCGGATTGCTGTTTTTATAAGCAAGTTTAGAACCAATATTTAAAGTTAATGTATCGTCATTTTTAGATGCTGTTACTTTTTTGGCTTTGCTGTCCCACTCCACTTGCGCTCCCAAGCTTTCAAAAACACCACGAAGAGGCACCAAGGTTGTATTTTGACTAAATACTGGAGATTGTGTATATTGCTGAGTTACACCGTTAATAATAACCTTTATATCACCTGACTGAGCTCCTGCAAGATTGGCAAACGCAGAAGTAAGAACCAGTGTGGATAGTAATGCCGCTCCAAAACGTTTCATAATTTCTCTCCTTTGTCAATAAGACTAATAAAAGAAAAGGGCTCCAAAAGGAACCCTCTTCTCATCTAATTCAGTTAACTCAAAAGAGTTGCTCTTAAATTAGTTGTTGTTTTCAACAGTTACTGTTTTAGCAGTTGCATCATAGTTGATGGATGCATCCAGCGCTCTGCTCACCCAGAAGATAGGCAGTACAGTACGGTTTTTGTTAGTTACAGCTTTAACGTCCATACGAATCACAGAACCGTTAACAGTCAACAGGTTAGTGTTCAGTTTGATTTGAGCAACGCGGTCACCTTTAATCAGGGTAACTGTGGAAGTTGCTTTGTCAAACAGGATGTTTTGTGGGGATACACCCAAAGCTTCAGCTGCATAACGTACTGGCAAGTAAGTGCGTCCGTTTTCAGCATAAGCAGCTACATCAGCTGTTTTAGTTTCGCCGTTCACAGTGTAGGAAGTGCTTCCCAGTGTGAAGACAGCTTTAGTTTTAGTAGCACCTGGAGCTGGAGTTCCAACAGTTGCGATTGCTACTTCAGCAGCTGCAGTGTTGTTGTCTTTCCAGTTTTGAGTGTTGTCAGTTGCGCCTTTGTATGCAGTGTAAGAAACTGCGCTACCTTTCAGCTTAGCAACGATGTCGCCTTGAGCTACAGTACGGTCAACAGTCAGCTTAGGAGCAGAGATTGTGATTGTACTTGGAGTAGCAGATTCGCTGTCGATGTAGAAGCTCAGACGGCCTTTGTTACTTTCGCCGTAAGTATCAGTAGATACGCTCTTCACTTTAACGTCACCAGCTGTAACTTTTACTTCTGGAGTAGAAGCAAAACGTACGCCTGTTGGCAATTCCAAGATTACTTCACGGCTACCGTCTTTCTTAACGAAAGCTTCTTTAGCAGCTTCAGTGATTGTGATATCGCCAACTTGTTGATCGCCCAGACCGATTGTCAGGGTTGGTTTGGAAGCAGCAGCCAGAGTAACTGCTTGTTTCACAGTTGCAACCTTAACATTACCGCTCAGACCTTGGCTACCAGCAACTTCAACGTTCAGATCGCCAGAGAAACCTGGTTGCGTAGCAACTTCAACGTTTTTCAGTTTCAAAGTACCAGCGTCAGTTGTGCTGTTAACGTTTTTGAAAGTCAGTTTCAAAGTACGTTTGTCAGAGTCAGTGTAAGAAACATCTGCTCCACCCAATCCGTTAGTGTTCTCCATAGAACCGGAGAAGCTGCTTCCTGGGTTGTTGCTTTCAAAAGTAGACTGCCAACGAGCACCTTCAGGCAGACGCAATGTTACAGTACGTCCATTAACAAAAGATTTAGCAACAGTTTCTTTGATTACGATGTCACCAATTTTTTGCTCGTCATGACCAGCAAGGATCGTTGTTGGAGTAGCCACGGAAACGCCGCCACCGATTTGACCGTAGCTACCTACTACCAAGGAGCTAACGTCAGTTGTTGCATTACCAGAAATGCTAACTGTTACGTCGCCTTCTTTAGCACTAGTTTCGTCATCTACGTAGAAACCTACAGGCAATTGGAAAGATGTTTGCTGACCACTTACTTTATCCAAAGACAAAGTCAAAGTGTCGCCATCAGCAGAGTATTTTACGTTAGCTGGTTTGATGTCAGTTCCAAACAGAATAGTAGCTTCGGATTTAGGAGCAGAATCCCATTTAAAACCGCTAGGCAATTTCAACTTAATGTTGTTTTTACCCAAAGAACCAGCTGTTTCTTCTTTAACTTTCAAAGTTGCAGTGAAGTTTTCTTCACTGGAAACAGTGTCAGCAGCGGACAAAGAGATTTGACCAGAAGAAACAACGTTACCAATTACTGCTTCACCACTAGTCAAGCCGCTTGCAGATGCTGCATCAATAGCAACTTTGATAGGGCCATTTGCAGGTCCAGTAACATCAACTTTACCAAAGTTCAGGTAAAGAGTAGCGTCATCTGCAGAGTTGCTGAAATTCAATTGTACTCTTGCAGAATTGTCAGTCAGTTTAGTAACTTCTACTGCATTAGCATCGTTATATCCAGTGGAATCAGCGTTTTTAGCAAGGTTGTTATCACCTGCATCCAGATACACACCCAAACCATAAGTAGCGTCAGTAGCACTGTTTACGCGACCAACACCGTTTCCAGCGCCGGAGAATTCAAAGCCTTTTGGCAATGTTACTGTGAAAGATGCACCAGCAGCGATGGAAGCTTGAGTAATAACCATTCTTGTTCTACCCAAAGTAGCGTCGTCTTGTGCACTGGAGCTAATGCTAGGATTGCTCAGGTTTGTGTAGCTAGAAGCTGCATGGATAGCAGTTGGTGCAGTCAATGCTGCGATTGGAGCTGCAACACCAGCAACCAATGTTGCTGTTGCCAGCACGTTGATCATTTTTTTGTTAAACTTTGTCATAACCTTTTTTTCTCCTCCTTGAATATAAACAGAAATATTATTTTTGTCTTTTTGTCGGATCTTGTCACTCATCAGTCGTTACACCTCCTTTCCGAGCTTTATGAGAACCCTTATAAAATGATATCTGTGACAATATCACAGAAGCTTGGAATCTAGTTGAAAGAAAGCGTCCATTTATGACGTACTCCAGTATTATACAATGTGATAACAATGCAGTAAAGATTTTTTTTAGCGAATTTTGTCTTTACGCTTTTGTACCCCTTTGTTTCATACTCACCCAATTAGACGTAGCATGGGTCTAAAAAGTTGCGTCTGTTTCAAAAAAAATTTTATTTTTTTGATTATGTATTCCGCTTTCCACAGTCATAATTATACTATTGAACCTGTTCCTCCGTCATCCTACAACTTTTACCTTCTCAACCTTAAATGTACAAGGGTAATTTATGTACATTAATCAGGTCTTTAATGGAGTATATTCGTAACGAATAATCCATAGAATACATAAAGTACATAAAGACTATAGATTCCTTAGAAATCTAATACTCTAATACACTTTAAATAGTAGAAATGACGGGGAACAGTAATATAATGTAAATATAACAAAACAAATTATTTTACTACATTAATCTTCGCGCCATCAGAAAGCAAACTTACACCCTTAACGACAACATTTTGTCCCTCAGTAAGCCCCTTGGTTATCTCAACCTGTTTGGCACTTTCCTGGCCTGTCTGCACTTCTACACGCTTAGCAACAGAACCCTCCACTACATATGCATACTTCTTACCTGCCTGCTCCGTAATGGCGTCCTGCGATACTAAAATGTTTTTAGGAGCCTCTGTCTTCATATATACAGTTACAACCATCCCTGATTTTAATTCGCCAGAACCATTAGGAACCGAAATCTCGACAGGATATGCCTTAAGGTCATTATCCATTACCGGATTGACGGCCGACACTCTGGCTTCAATGCGCTTGTCTAACGAGTCCACACCTACAGTTACAGATGAACCCACCTGCATCTTCAGAAGCTCTGATTCAGAAACGTTGACCTTAGCAATGATAGGATTGGTATTCGCAATTGTAACAACTGCAGATTGCGCACTAACCATTTGCCCTTGGACTCCTGTTACTACCGATATCGTGCCGGAAATCGGAGCTTTGACTACAGCATCCACCAGTTGACTACGCGCTGTATCTAAGCTTGCTTTGGCTTGATTTAGAGAAGCGCGGGCTACATCTATGCCTGTTTTCTGTTGTGCAAGACGTAATGATTTCAGAGCATTATTATATGTTGTTTGTGCACTTTCCTTGGATGTTTGTGCATTGTGAAGTGCAATCTGTGCATTTTCCACCGCAGTTTGAGCCTTTCGGTACGCTATTTGGGACTGCTCTAACTCGGATTGAGATAGAGCGCCCGCACTAAACAACTGTTGGTTGCGGTTAAGCGTATTTTGTGCATCACGTACGGAATTTTGAGCATCAACCAGGCTGGTCTGAGCTTGAGTAATGGAATTGTCTTGCTGTACAAGCGCACTTTTGGCTTGATCCACACTGGACTCTGACTGTTGCACAGATTGCTCTGCGCCTGACTCAGCCTGTTTTAAATTGGCCAAGGCAACCTGATATGATTCCTGGGATTGCTTAATCGAGTCCCGTATATCCTTTTGATCTATAGTAAACAATGTGTCGCCTTTGCTTACCTTTTGCCCCACTGTAAGGTTAATACCTTGAATCTTACCACTAATTTTTGGAGATACTTGAGCCGTCTCCTTGGGAGCAAAGCTTCCAATAATACCTGTTGAGTCGTTAATACTACCTTTGGCCACTTTGGCTACTTGAACCGGAATAGCTTGCTGCGCGGCAGTTGGAGCGGCAGGGGCCTCACCCCCACCGCAACCCGCTAATGCAACTGATAAAAGCAAAGTTGTAGCAATCAGAGCACTTTTTTTATTCATTATGTTTCTCCACCTCACCTTATATATGAACACTTTTTTGTAGTTTCGCTTCTTTTTTCAGTTGTCTCTTTGCCTGTCTTTTCAATTTCCGATTTTTACGTTTTTGTATCATATTATCTAGGATTACGTAGACTACCGGAATAAGAATCAATGTAATAATAGCAGCGAAGGACAACCCGAATACAACAACTACTGCCATCGGTGCTTGTGTTTCGTTACCACTGCCTGTAGCAAATGCCATTGGAAGCAATGCTAGTACAGTTGCCAGCGTCGTCATCAAAATTGGACGTAACCGTTCAGACGCTCCATGAATAATGGCTTCATCTCGATCTTCGCCTTCTTTTCGAAGCTGAATTATAAAGTCAATCATAACAATCGCATTGTTGACGACCAAACCGACGAGCATGATATAACCGGTAAATGCTGATACGCTGAGGCTTGCTCCCGTTACAGCTAAACCGATAAGCACACCAATTACCGTAGGTGGAACTGAGAACATAATAACAAATGGTGTAAGCAACGATTCAAACTGTCCAGCCATAACCATATAAATCAGCACGACTGACAGCAAAATAGCTATCGCTAAGTTCATAAAAGATTCCATCATTTGTTCATTTTGTCCGCCACCCGTATCTGCACTATAGCCTTCTGGGAAGTGAGTACTTTTCAAAAGAGCATCTATTTTTTGATTAATGGTAAGAATATCCCCTGTTCCGTCGATATCAGCTGTAATCTGTACTTGACGGGTTTGGTTTTCACGAGTAACAGTATCGGGTACACTCCGTTTATCAATACTTGTTACTGATGATAAAGGAACATCAATCCCCTGCGAGGTGGTAATACGCAAGGCTTGTAGAGATGACAGATCATGGCGGCTTTGCTCTGGCAATGATATCTTCACATCAATCTGATCATCACCCGTACGATAGCTTGTGGCGGCTGATCCATTAAATGAAGTATTAACTGCAGATAAGATTTGAGTTGCTGACAAGCCATATCGACTAGCAAGCTCCCGATTAACGGTAATTTCATATTCTTCACGAACTGCACTCAAGCTACTTTTGACATTAACGGTACCCGGTATTTTTTTCACATCCGCAACGAGATTGTCCGAGAGTTCACGCAGGACGTCCATATCGTCACCTTTTAAATTAATGTTAACAGCCTTTCCACTCGAAAGACCTGTTGCAGATGCTAGTGTAATCTCTGCATCTGGAATACTATCAAATTTCTTACGAAGGCCTTCAACTACAGCGTCTGTTGGCTGATGCCCATCCTTCAGCGTTACATTTATATCTGCCGAGTTGGATGGGGCTGCACCTGAAAAGCCTGAGTTGCCACCAGAACCAACCGTGACTGTCATTTTATCCAGATCAGGAACTTTCAAAATTTCTTTTTCTATACCTTGAACTACCTTTTCCGTTTCTTCCAAGACTGTTCCATTCGGAAGTTTCACATTAATCGAAAATTCACCAGTATCGGACTCAGGGATAAATTCAGCCTTAACCAAAGGAACCAAAGCACCTGCCGCCACAAACATTAATAAAGTAATGATTAACACAGATTTTCTGTGGTTAATTCCCCACTTCAGTACACGTCGATAGCCACCCTTAAATTTCTCAAATCCGATATTAAACCACACAATAGGGTTAATACCTTTATAAGTACCTGAAGAGTAAATGGATTCATCTGGTATGGTAGGTAACCAACGCGAGCTAAGCATCGGCACAATTAGAAGGGATACCAGCAAAGCAGCGATGTGAGAGAAAATTACAGTTAACGCCAACGGTTTAAATAGAACCCCTGCAATTCCATCAACAAAAACAACTGGTAAAAATACTACAATCTGTGCAAGTGCAGATGCCATAACCGCATTACCCACTTGCTTGGAGCCGTCAATAGCTCCTTGTAGCATACTTTTGCCTTCATGTCGCTGCCTAAAAATATTCTCAATAATAACAACGGCAAAGTCGACGAAGGATCCTAATCCCAAAAGCAAACCGCTCAATGAAATAACATTAATGGTTTGTCCGGTGAAATACATCATCATAAACGTTGCTACGAAGGAAATTGGAATAACGATCGCAGCAATAATAGTAGAACGTATACTGTTCAAAAATAATAGCAGTACAATGGCTGCGATAATAAGCCCCAATATAGCATGCTCTATTAGCGAGTGTACGGAGTCTCTAATAGGCTTAGAAGCATCTGTTACCATTTCCAATTGAGTTCCCGCAGGTAACTCTTTCCGTATTGAATCTAAACTCTCCTTCACTGAATTGGCGATTGAAAGAGTATTTCCACCTGTAGCCTTAGTAACAGAAATATTAATACTTGGCTTTCCATTAAAGGTAGAAATAATAGTAACATCTTCGGTGGAGTCTTCAACAGTCGCAATATCCTTTAATTTCACGCTTCCCTTACCTACAGGGATTGGCGTTTCACCCATTTCCGAAACAGCCTGATATTCACCTTGTACCCGAAGCTGAATTTGTGTATTACCACGATATACAGAACCAGCAGACCCAGCAATGTTATTAGCCGATAGCGCTTGGCTGATTTGGTCCAGAGTAATACCATAGCTTTGTAGCTTGGCCTGATCTACAGTGATCTTTACGAGTCGTTCTTGGCCGCCTGACATGTTGGCTGCGGCTACTCCCGCAATTCTTTCAAGTCGCGGCTCAATAATATCTTCAGCAATAGGCTTCAGCTTGTTAATATCCTGGTCCCCTGTAAAAGCGAGGGTTATAACTGGTGTTGCGTTAAGATCCAATTTAAGTACGCGTGGCGAATTTGCCGCCTTAGGAAGAGAGCCTCTAACCCCATCGATTTTATCTCGCATATCGAGGGTTGCCTGATTTATATCTACTCCCCAGTTAAATTGAATCATGACCATAGATGTTCCTTCTGAGGACTCGGACATGATCGTATCCACATTCTCAATAGAAGCCAGATTTTTCTCAATAGGTTTAGTAACCAATTCCTCAACTTCTGTAGGTGTTGCATTTGGAATACTGGTCACCACTGCAGCATATGGCAGCTTCATATCCGGCATCTGCTCTACAGGAAGCCTTAACGCAAAAATACCGCCCCCGATTAACAAAGCAATAATTAACATAAATACTGTTACAGGACGGCGTATTGAAAACTGAGACATCTCATCACTCCCCACTCACTTCTCTATGTAATATTTAAGCACACACATCCTCTACTACGATGAAATAGGCGTAAAGTTTCAGATAAATGCGCAAAAAAAACATATATAAAAATAATAAACACATTTTGAGATAAATCCTTAAAAAAAAGCAATTTATTACAGTCGTTTAAGGCAAATCAAAAATAAAAAAAACGCCGTAATGCTTATCCAAAGTATTCATCTCACTGATATTATGGCACAGGCCCGTAATTCCAGTCAAATAGCTGATTTATAAAAAACATCCCTCTCATGTATATGAAAGGGAATTTCCATTTCGCATGGAGGGATGTTTAATAATTTCAGGTTTTTGATTGATTAAATTTTTGGAAGCAGTTTTTTATCAGCCATAACTTTAGCCACAATAATCGCTGCATCTCCGCGCAAGGTCAAGGATGTAGGGTTAAACATATAACCTTTTTTCGGATCACTTGCATCTACAGGAGACCCTGTGATAAAGCCTTTCTTGGCGATAGCCAATACAGATGCTTGCGCATAGTAATCGATCTTGTCCGCATCTTTAAAGGTTTTAGACAGATTTTTCATGATCTTGTCATGATCTGTTTCCAGCTTCAAATTCAATGCCTTGGCGATAATGACCGCTGCATCTTGACGTGTGATTACATCTTCCGGCATAAAGATTCTTGGTTGCGAACCTTTGACAATACCGGCACGTGCAGCTGTTTCAATATAACGATAATCGTAGAGCGCATCTGCGGATATCGTATTTGGAATAGACACGTCGTCGAAATGCTTCGCTCCGCTGAAATTAAGCGGAATTTGCAGACCTTTGACAATCATCGACGTGAATTCGCCTCTTTTAATGTAGCTGTCAGGTCCAAAGCTATTGATTGGATCCATCGGGTTCATAACACCTTTAGCCAAGATCGCTTCGATGTAATCTCTGGCGTACTTGTGCTTAATGACATCACTATATGTTTCTCCAACCTTAGCAACTACATAATAGCCAAAACGATCAAACGGTACTTTAATGGTATGTTTCTTCGGATCCACCACACCACCAATGTTCTGCCAATCCTTCAAATCAGGATCAAAAAAGAACACCGTCATTTGTTTCCCTGCATCCTGAGCAATACTGCTATCGTACGTCAGCGTCAATGTAGCACGCTTGGAAGGCACTAGCTCGTTAGACGGGTCACGCCAGTAGAAGTTTTTGATTTTGCTGCTGTCATTTTGCGATTTGTTAGCCAATTGATATGGATCAGCACCATATGTTACCGGATCGTAAGCATCTGTTTTGATATCATCAGCTGTACCTGGGTCAATCCAGAATACTGGACTGGACTTGGTAAAACGACTTGGGAAATCTCTGTTGAAGTATCTACTTCCATCAGCAATCAAACTCTGCATGTCGGACAATGCTTTTTCAGTTTCAAATTCATGACGGTCTACCACGCCATCTTCGCTATTCGCGATCGCAAAGTACAAAGTATGACCAGAGAAAACCTGGTTTTTGAATTGCTGTGGTTGATCGTAATCCCGACGGATCAGGCTCGTTCCCTTCGCGAAAGCAAGTGTAAGATTACCATCAAACACTTTGTGCGATGTTTTCATCGCTTCCATGTACTGCTCACCAGGAATATTAGTAGGCACATACTTAACAGTGATGGTCTGTTTTAATTTTTCCTTCCCCACTGTAACCACTACATCAATTTTATTATCTTTGTTGGCTTTTAGACCTGTAACGATGGCTTTATAAGTTGATGGGTAATCCACAGTACCATCATAATCAGAGTCGAATCCTTCTTGAACTGCTGTTTCCTTACCTACTGTAACACTATCTGCATTACCTGCATTTACAACAACTTGCACAAAGTTTTGATTTACGATCCGTTTTTCAGGAAGCGGACGCAAGATATCAAAAGATGTGGATTGACCAGATACTTGCAGTCGGAAAGTAGCAAACGGTCCGCTCTTGCCACTATTGTACAAGGTAATGTTATAAGCTACTGGCGTTCCATCTTGCGAAATAGTTTGGTTTTTCAATACAAAGCTGAAATACTTTTTGTCCGGATGGTAGTATACGAGCAGGTCTTTCAAATCTTTGCTTGTAAACTTATCCGTAGTAGCACCAGAGTTGTATGCCGTTTTGGCATCTTCTGCTGAGAAGAACTCGTTATTCAGCGTCCAGTTAACCTCACTGTCATCTGATCCCTTAATTTCTAAAATGTATTGATCTTTATTGGCAATATCACTTAATGAACCACTTACCTGATCCGCTTTACCCAAATCAGCAATACTGAAGGTACCAAAGATATTGATATTTTTCAGAGATGTTTTGTAGTTAGTGTCATCTACTTTAGTGAAATTTGCATCTTTTGCTTTCGGTGCAATTTCGCTATACTTCGGCGTATTGCTCAGGCCGCTAACGGGTGTAAAAGGAATAATTCCTTGTGTGTTTGGAGCAGGAATTACTGGAATATTCGTTTGTGTAAAGTTTACTTTTACCGTATTGCTATACTCGATACCTGGCTTGAACACAAACTTGATTTCATTATTTCCGTTTGCCAGTGCGTTTGCAGCCGCTGTTTCGGAGGAAGCAGCCAGCTTAAAGTTCGCTCCTGAGCCTTCAAGGTCAACTAATACGTTGTTCACATACAAAAATACGTTTCGGTTACTGCCAGTGTAGTGAATATCAGCTGCATTACTTACATCCAGCAATTTACCTTTAAAATAACCCAACTGATTCAGTTTATACGTATTTAAGTTTGCACTCGATGTATTCAACGGAATTTGTTGACCATCATAAATCGTATCGTATTTCATGAATGGACCCTGCAATAAGTTTACAGTTGCCTTAATCAATTTGCTTGAATCACCATTCAGGTAGAAATTCAGGACGTTTTGTCCTTCTTTAGGCAAAGTATCTACATAAGCAACAACTTTCTTCACTTGTGTTGACTTACCATTGATTGTCCGAATCACATCTTGGGAGCCCACGGTATGGACGGTTACACCAGAAAGCTCGCTAATTGAACTAGGTGTACCATTAACAATGATAAACTCCATACCTACAGGTACAGATGGAGCATCTGTAGTCTTGTTCTTCATAGAACTTCCTGTTAATTTCATAGCTTCATCTATGGCAGCAGCTTGATCAGACCCGCTACCATTAATTCTACTTAACAGCTGATTATTAAAATCAGGGAGAAAGTTCACGTCGTCAATATAAGGCTGAGTGCTACTGCGCAATGTAAATTGAACCGCAGATGCATTGGAGCTTGTTCCATCTGCAAACCCTACACTCAGGGATGCACGAATCAAGTGGTCAGTTACGATACCATCAGGCACAGTTACCTGGAACGGATATACTTTGTAACCACTAGATGTAACCACATTCGCTGTATCAATCGTAGCATCAATTCCATTGGTATCCCCAATGGCGCTACCGTTATTGCTTACATCCGTAAATCTGGCATTAATTTTGCTCACTACTGGATCAGTTGCTCCGGAAGGAACCAGAACATTACCTTTCAAAACCACACCGCTTGTAGACGATACGGTAAAGTCAGGCGAAGTCGTCAGATCAGCAGACACATTGCCGTCCTTATTCAAGGTCAAATCAGAAAATTCAGGTTTACCGGTATATATCGTAATTTCACGCGTAACTGTAAGAGCCTGAGTTCCGTTATTCACTTTAATCGACACTATATTTTTACCCGGAGTGAGTACAACACTACCTGTTAATTTATAGCTAGTATAAGAGGAAACATTATACGTATTGCTACTTTTTGTAGAAGTAAGCGTTACACTGTCAGCATTAGGCGCTGTACCTTGAATGACTACCTTCACGTCATCTGTGCCGCTATTTTTTGCATCTGTCAGCACCGCCGTCTGATTCTCTAGCAACTGCTGGGTTTGGCCATTCAGCGTAGCAGACAGATCATACAGCTTAGGTCCATCCTGATACTCAATGTAAATGGAATCCTTCATTTCAGCCGAATTTTGACTGCTTTGGAATGTAATTCGGTTCAAACCAGGGAACAGTTTAATATCTGAAATTTGAATTGCAGAGCCATTGACCGTAATTCCGCCCTTTTGACTCTCATTTTTATTAACTACTGTAAGGTTTGTTCCATTTTTGGAGAGTTGGAATACACTATAAGATATAGTACTTCCATTCACTCCGTTAATCGTACCGTTAACTGTAACACGGTCGGTGTTTACCATTCTAGCCGAATCCGCATCATATTTTTCATTTGGAAAAATGAAATAAGTTCCTGTCGCAGCATGAGCCGTACCTACCAGGGCCGCCGGCACCAAGCCAATGATGAGACCAACCGTCAGCAACATGGATAGCAATCGTTTCAAATCATTGTCCTCCTTTGATTCTGTCGCACCTTGGGGTACGTAATCATTCATTACTTTTTTTATCGGTAGCAAACATACAAAAAATTAGTAAATTCTCAAAAAAGGAGGGAGTTTTTTTACAGCAAACATCAAAAAAGCCTTCAAACCCGCGGTATACCGCTAAGCTTGAAGGCTTACATTTAAATTAAAATTATAATTTCGATCGCGTCTGGGAATCTGGCTTAGCCAACAACCGAATTAGTGTGTTAAGAACAGGACGTTTGGTTTTGCCAACGAGCCCAATAACTTCTGCCCCGATCTGTAGGAAGAACATCATGATACATATCACGACAAAGGTGACCCAGTTGGCTTCATTAAGCGCAGCCGACGATTGAATCACGGCTAATATACCGAAAAATACAGCAATACCGTAGATAATCAACACCGTCTGTCTGTGGCTGAAGCCTAGTTCACGCAAGCAGTGATGCAAATGACCTTTATCCGGTGAGAATATCGGTTTTTTCTGCAACTTGCGACGAATAATAGCAAAGAATGTATCTGACAAAGGCACACCGATAATAATCAATGGCGTAATAAATGATACGATAGCAATTTGCTTGAACCCAAGCATTGAGAGCATAGCCAGAGAGAAACCTAAAAATAAGGACCCTGTATCACCCATAAATATTTTTGCAGGATGAAAGTTGAAAAACAAAAATCCGATAATACTGCCCAACAGTACAAGGCAAAGCATGGCTACCATGTAATTGCCCATTAGTAGTGACATCACAGCGATCGTTCCAATCGCAATTCCTGAGACACCTGCAGCCAGTCCATCCAGACCGTCAATCAAATTGATGGCATTGGTCACACCTACGATCCAAAAAATCGTAAGCGGAATGGAAATCCAGCTTTCTAAAGAAGAGTATGCATCTTGAAAAGGTACATTTACAAAATCCACACGAATATCAAAAGCAAACACGACCATACACGCCACGGCAATTTGAGCCAAAAATTTCAATTTCGCATTAAGATCAAGACGATCATCGAGAGCACCGATCAATGTAATCAACGTACCGCCAATCAGAAAGGCTGCAATAAAGTTAATATCCCGCGAGGACAGCATTCCGTCAGGCACAAAAGGTAACATCGCCAATAAGGACAACAGAAATGCCAAGAAAATCCCCAGACCGCCAAGACGCGGCATAATTCGGGTATGTACTTTTCGGGCATTCGGCACATCGACGGCTCCAACCTTCACAGCAAATCTCTTGACGAGCGGTGTCAGTAACAGCGCAAGTCCCAGTGCCATGATGAAACCAATAATATAGATCAATAACATTTGATCATTCGACCCCCAATTTTAAAGCAATGCCTTTTCAGATGTAACCGCATTGAATTATACTCTGATCAAAAATAAATACCAAGCCTCATATTCTGGCAAATTAGCGGGTTTTAAAGGCAGATTCAAGCTATTTATCACACTTTTGTGACGTTTTCTTTTTCACGCATCACTTTCACTGCGAATTTCGGCAACGCAAGCATTCTTTTGTAACGAGTGGGCTCTTTTAGAAGTCTATATAACCACTCGGCTCGTAGCTTTTGAAACAATTTAGGTGCGCGTTTTGTTTTGCCTGATATAACATCAAAACTACCGCCGACCCCCATCATCACCGGCACACCAAGTTTCTCCTTGTATTTACCAATCCAAGGTTCCTGCGTGTCCGCTCCACGTGCTACAAACAACAAATCAGGGTTCGCTTCACGAATAGCCGCAATCACTGCTTCGTCCTCGTTAGGACCAAAAAAACCATCGCGCTTGCCACAAACCGTAATTCCAGGATAAAGCTCATGTACCCGCTGAGCGGTCGCCTGAATCACTTCAGGCGTCGATCCAAGTAAGTAAACTTTCCAATGATAGTTTTCTCCAGCTGCGAGCAATTCATGTAACAAGTCAAAACCCGCCACCCTCTCGGGTACAGGATGCCCAACATAGTTTGCAGCCCAGACCACACCAGTTCCATCCGGAACAATCAACTCTGCCTGTTTCATCACATTCATATACACTGGATCTTCCAATGCAGCCATTACCATAATCGGATTGGCAGTGATCACTTGATGGGGGCGGCGAGACTTCACCGCCTGAATTAATACATTTAATGTATCTTTCATATTAAGCCTTGATACCTGAACACCGAAAATCGGGACGGTAGGCACACTCGTAACCTTATCAACTGTCACTGTATCCATCATCCTTTGCGACACAAGTAATTAACAATATGTTGTGCTGGTAAGCGAGCCTCACTTTTTAACAAAGCAATTGCTGCCCCCTGGCTCTCAATCCATTGACTGCGCTGATCCAGCAGTCGTATGGACTCATTAGCCAACTTTTGCCCATCCAGTGCATCTGTAGTACCTACAGGCTGGCTACCAACACGGCTGAGGAAATGATCAATTTTGGGATCGTAAGAAATCCCCAACGGGGGCACCTGATGGGACGCTGCATAAATTAAGCTGTGCAGCCTCATCCCGATCATCAAACTACATCTGCTGACTTCCAAAAGCATCTGTTGCGGATCGGTAACTTGTTCACACATGCTGACAAGGCTTCCCGTCCCCCTAATATCCCCCAACAAATCCATTACCATCCTTGAAGCCTGTACGTCGTCAGGTAAATGGAATGGCAAGAAACGCAAGTGAACACGGCGTTCCGCGGCTAATCTTTTTAAGCCATCTGCAATAGCCGTTAAATCGCGTTGTTCCTTATCCCAGTAGCGTACAGACACACCAACAACCGGGAGTTTATCCTCATCAGTCTCAGTTGCTGCATTATGTAGCTCGGAACCAGAGGGCAAAGGAAGCCCCATTACAGGGTCAGGAACAACATGAACAACCGGGCGTTTCAGTTTCATGGTACCCAGCAAAGCAGCAGATTGCTCATCTCTGACGGAAACATATTCACAGCGTTGAAACACAGATCGGATCATAGGATAAAATATCTTCCGCTGTACCGGGCCCATGCCCTGAGCGTATACAAACGTAGGCTTTCCAGCCCATTGAGCCAGTTTCAGAATCGCTAGATAATAAGGAATGCTTTTAGGGCTTGTAGCATCCTGGAGCAGACTCCCGCCGCCACTAATTAGCCCATCGCTGTTTTTAATCGCTCTCCGCACTTCTCCTAGGCTCATACGCGGAACAGCTTCTACTCCGTACATTTTCTGTGTCCAAGCAGGGTCAGAAGATAGAACAACAGGCTTGACCGTAAGCCCCGCCTGACGACTCTCCTCTTCTAAAGCAGTCAGAATCGACTTGAGCACCGCTTCATCCCCACTATTGCGAAACCCGTAATAACCCGAGATTATTATCGTTTTAGCTGTGGTGACCATTTCTTCCAACATCCTTCCAGCACTTGCCACACGACAATTGCGATGATTCCCAGCACCAGACCCAATCCCAATCCCAACAGCCCGCGACTAAGCGAGAGTGCAGCTGGAGAGTGAATGTGAGCGAAGGTATCCACCATCGAGGCTTGACCAATAGCAGCTATGATCAGCAAATAGATTGCTTTGCGATATTTCAAAGCCAAGAATATCCCTGCAATAAACAGTGGGTGAGCCATTAAAAATTCCTTATTACGCGGGCGTACACCAAACGCATTCTCAAGGAAATTACGGAAAACCAGTTCTGTGTTCGACACCGTACCTGCGTTTCCAGTACGAGTCAAATAGTAGTAGCCTGCCGCTGCGATAACAGCCAATGCGATAACCCACAATACAGTAATCGGCGTACGTAACAGTTTGGAGATTTCCTCCCGTATAGAAACGCCACGATAAAAGAAAATATAAATCGCAGCCAAGAAGATCGGCAGAATGTGAAGCAAGCTTACACCTCTAAATTGGTTTAACACCAGACTGTAGGCAATGCTGTTCAACAGTGCAATAACAAAAGGCACTGCAGCCAGCGACAAGATCGATGTCTGTACGTATAGTAAAAGCGTTTGACTCAAACGTTGACCTACAGAAAGTTCAGGCCCCTGTTCACGTTTAATTCTGATCGTACGCACTGCAATGATCATTGCAACCGTAGGTCCGCTAATCGCTGCGAGCAGCGCCAAACCTTGTTCCATTAAGCTGGAGTTCAAAACATAAAGCCCTGCAGAGCCTACCAAACCGAGTGCAAATGCAAGCAGAGTCAATGCCGGAACGAAATAGGACACCATTATGGAGAAGAAAGCTAGTGCACCCAGTACGACGATCATTTTGAGATAGCGCTGAATGGAGGAATCGACCACTTGGAACGGTTCAGCTTGTCCAAGTTCAAACCCTTTTTTCTCCATTCGTTGTACAGCGTTGCCCGGTTTGTCTAAGCTGTGAATCAGGTTGTCAACCGAGTCTTTCACCTTGGCCTCAGCAACACTACGACTAGGCGCGGTATTCAGATACAACATGCGAATATTCCGATCCTTGGTGGCCAGTGCAAAACGATCGGCCAACGTTTCCACATCGAGCGTTGCATCTTTATCACTTAGTGAGTATAGACGCACAACATTATAGTGGATATCGTAAGCAAGCTTATTGAAGCCTGCCTGCGGTTTTTTTAAGTTTTCGATAGCAGCTAGGCCAATATCGTATTTGTTCAGCAATTTAGCAAATGCCGCTAAGCTATGCTCTTTCTCATTATCAGTAAAGCCTTTGACTGAATCACCTTCAAACAAAATGCGTTTTACACCATTTTGCTGAAAGGAAGCCAGCATCTCTTCCGTCAACTCCTGGTTATAGGGAAGGCTGTCACTCATGCGTGGAACAATAAAAAATCCTTTGCTCCGAAGCTGCTTCATAGCAATCGGGTCAGGCTGCATAGGCTTGAGATACGCATCCTCGGGGGATGTTTCCACAACAAGCCCCTCCTGTCCCTGATAACTCCACGGCTTTACGTTGATGCCCAAACTTGTAAACGTACGTAAAATTAACGGCTTTAGTGCCTCAGCATTTTCTTTGTCAGCGAAAACAACGTACGTATAATTCTCATTTGCAGGTGAAAGACGTTTTTCTAGATCCGCAACATTCTGAGTCGTATATGTTACAATACGGCCCGCTTTACGGAAATCATCCAGCGTACTTTCATACATCGCCATGCTGTTCACACCAGCCTGTTGTAAGCGGTCAAGCTGCTCATTCAGATAGTCCTGCGGATGAGCCTGATACGAAGCCGCCTCCGTCAAATCCCGATAATCGAATACAATCTCTACTTTTTTACTTGAGGATTCTGTCTTTACACGATCGGCGATGACTGGAATGGAAGCCAGCAAGCCAACAGCGACCAGAATCCACAACCATTTTCGAGAAGTCGTATTCCAATACTGCCATTTCTGATACACCAAAGAACCTCCTTAATATTCGGGATTTTGCAAAATTCAATGCTGCCCACTTGCCATTCTGCCCTTTAGGTAGGTCACTCATTGAATTTTGCAAAATCCTCCGTTGCCGGAATAAGCCTATTTTTCCAAAGCCTCTTCCAGGTTATTCTGCAATACAGAGAAATGACCTCCACGGCGTACTGCCCTTTGCCGTGAGAGGTCACCGATTACTCATTTCATATCTAATTACCTTAACCTATTCTATTATAAAGGGAATTTTCTCAAGCGTCTACGCGAGCCATAACAGCATCGACCAGCTGACCGATTCTTTGCTCCGCGTCTGACAGCGAGGAACCACGTACTGCAAAATATACTTTGATTTTAGGCTCTGTGCCCGAAGGACGCAGGCAGAACCATGAACCGTCCTCCAATAAAAACTTGAGTACGTTTTCCTGCGGAAGTCCGTCCAGGCCTTGAGAGTAGTCCAGTACTTTGTCTACCTTCACACCTGCAATCTCTTGTGGTGCGTTGCTGCGCCAATCCGTCATTTTGCCCTGAATTTGCTCTACTCCATCCTTACCCTTGAGTGTACGAGACTCCAGCTTCTCAAGGAAGTAGCCAAACTGCTCGTACAGCTCTTGTAAAACATCATAGAGCGTCTTGCCTTGCGTGCTGTAATAAGCAGCAGCTTCAGCGATCAGCATGGCCGCCAAAACAGCATCCTTGTCACGAGCATAATTCCCTGCCAGATAGCCGTAGCTCTCTTCATAGCCAAACAGGTAGGTATACTCGCCAGTTTGGTCAAACTGGTTCATTTTCTCCCCAATATACTTGAAGCCAGTTAGCGTGTTAAACACTGTTGCTCCAAAATGCTCAGCAATGACTGCACCCATTTCGCTAGTAACGATGGTTTTGATGACCGCACCATTATTCGGAAGCTTGCCGGTTTCTTTCAGTTGATTCAGCAAGTAGTAAACCATAATGGCGCCGGACTGATTACCGGACAAGACCACATATTCGCCATCACGGTTTTTCACAACTGCCCCCATACGGTCAGCATCAGGGTCTGTTCCGATCAACAGATCTGCACCAATTTTCTCACCCAGCGCAATGGCCAGCTTGAACGCATCACGTTCTTCCGGATTAGGCGACTTAACGGTCGAAAATTCTGCATCTGGCTGCTCTTGTTCAGGCACAATATGCACCTGTTCAAAACCAATTTTTTCCAGCACACGACGAACAGGTATATTTCCAGTGCCATGAAGAGGTGTAAACACAACTTTGAAGTTTTTGCCCGGTCCAGCTGCAATCAGTTCTCGGTTCACACTCACACTGGCTACCGTATCTACAAACGCTTCATCTTCCTCTTCTCCAAGCCAAACCAACAATCCCTGCGCCTCTGCTTCTTCACGTGCCAGACTTTTGATGTCAGCAAAAGAAGGAACCTCACGAATATAGCCAATCACCTTTTCAGCCTGATCAGGAACAAGCTGACCACCTTCATTGTTGTATACCTTGTAACCATTATACTCGGGAGGATTGTGGCTCGCCGTTACAACGATTCCTCCACTGGCTCCCAAATGACGTACACTAAACGAAAGCTGTGGCGTTGGACGCAAGGAAGGGAACAACTTAGCTACGATACCATTGCCCGCCAACACCAAAGCTGCATCCAAAGCAAACTCTGGCGAAAAATGGCGCGAATCATGTGCAATGACAACTGAAGGTTTTCCTTCTTTGCCAGCATGCTGCTCTAAAATATAGCGAGCGAGCCCTTGAGTCGCACGTCCAATCACATAACGATTCATCCGGTTACTGCCTGCCCCGATCACTCCACGCAGACCGCCTGTACCGAATTCCAGTTCTTTGTAAAAACGATCCTCTAGTTCCTGGTCGTTGCCTTGCAATGCGCGCAACTCCTGTTTGGTTTCTTCATCAATATAAGGGTCTTGCAGCCAGCTCTCAATGCCTTCTAATGCTTTTTTACTCAACTGCGTCATACGGAATTTCCCCTCTCCATTTTTGGGTTGTCAAAACAGGATCTCTATGTACACATGCACTCGGTTCAGACGTCGCGCTTATGTCGGCAGGGCTTGTCTATTGGGGTGGGTCTGATAAAGCAAACATAATCTCGCCCTCAGCTACTACCGTGTCGCCCACTTTCGCCGTAGCTTTCCCTTTGCCAAAAGCGCCTTTGGAACGAGTAATTTCCACTTCAAGTGTCAGCGTATCCCCAGGGACTACCTGTCCACGGAAACGGAAACCGTCCAACCCTGCCAAAAAGCCGATTTTGCCGCGATTGCTCTCTAGGTGCAGTAATGCGACTGCTCCGACTTGAGCCAACGCTTCAGTGATCAACACACCAGGCATAACGGGATAACCCGGAAAATGTCCAATGAAATGAGGCTCAGTCATCGTTACATTTTTAATGCCTACTGCTCTCTTCCCTTCCTCCAATTCAATAATACGGTCCACCAACAAAAATGGCGGTCGATGCGGAATAATCTCCTGAATTTGATTAACATCCAATTGCAATTTGTCCATTTAGCTTAATAACTCCTCCCGCTTGCAGATTTCACTCTGTTCAGCCAGAGTTACTGCAAGCATAATATTACCCCGCTAACGCTGTATAAAAACAGCTCATCACGGCAACAATGTTAGATATCCTTCACCTACTGCAGAAGTGAAGGTTGAGATAAGGGGCTTTTTCCGCCGATTACGCAACCAGAGGCGAGAAGAAGCCCTTTTGCTCGTGCTTGGTTTTACCCCGCAGTGTTATAAACTCCCCATCATTATACATTCATCAGGTGCAAAAAGAAAATTATGCGGAAGTACCATATTTGTTGCTCCTATTATGGAGTGAAGCGAAGTTTCAATTGAGTCAAGGTGAGCAGGCTACGGGGGATGGATCATTCTTCCGATCGCTGTTATCCTCAGATTTTCCATATATAAAACCCGAAAGGGTTAAAATCCGAGGATAAAGGCGAACGCTATCGCTTCTTCAGAACGATTCCATCCCCTCCGCCAAGTTATTTTTGGCTCATAAAGAAAGCTCGCTTCAATAATACTCGCTTGTCGTGAAGGGCAGAGAAACAATCGGAGGGCTCTGCGAATGGCCTACATTGGCCGCAATCCATGCGTGCTACGCTGGCGGCTCTTGCCGTCGGCGACATAACAAAACCCTGCGCCACTGGCACAGGGTTTTGCTTTCTATACTCCCCACACAATTGCGGGTTGATTTACCTTTACAAAAGTGGACAATGGCGGGTAGCAGCGGAACGAAGGATTTGAATCTGGAGAAGCGTAAGTGTTCGCCTTTGCAACTGGATTTTTACATCTAAATAGCTTTAATAATATGAAAATTCCGTTGCAACAGCGATCGTAAGATCAAATCATTCGCGGAGCGGTCTTTTCCCACCACAGCCACTTTTTTAAGTAAACTAAGGCGCAAATATAAGATCAATGACATGCTGCCAGGTTTTCCATTCAAATACGCCTGCCAGCCCTTGCTTACCTACAATTACATATCCTGCAATTAGGCCGCCTAACAGCGAGAACAGAAGCAACAACGGAACTACGAAATAACGAACAGTACGCCAGCGGGATTTAGTCTTTTCAGGCATCGGACGGGAATCAGATTGTTCTTCCTTCATCACCAAATCCTTAAGCCCTCAAATTGTTAGCCAGGTTCATCATGGTATCGCTAGAGGTTAATGCCCGTGCCGCCATTTGATACATCCGCTGGACTTGCATCATATCCGTCATTTCGCCCGCTAAATCCACATTAGACTCCTCAAGATAACCGGAACGCACAGATACGTCCGTTGGAACAGCACCTGCCACCCCTGCTGCACCGAATACGTCGGCTTCTGTCACGCCATTTGCTAACACAAACAGGTTATCATCCCGCTGTTGCAATCCTTCTGGACGCTGTACATCCATTAGCTTAATTCGCTGACCAACTGTCGGAGCGCCAGTTCCATTAGCACGAATCAGCAATTCGCCATCAGAGTTAATAGCTACTTTGGAACCCGCTGGTGCAGTCACAGGAACATCGTTATTATCCAGCACAGAATAACCTTCGGCAGTGGTCAACATCATCGTCTCATTATCATTCGGATCAGGAATAAAATGAAAGCTGCCATCACGCGTCCAAGCTTTTTGCCCATTTCCTTGGATTTCAAACAAAGCATTCCCCTGGATCGCCAGATCGGTAGGAAGTCCCGTCTCCTTGAGCGGACCTTGCTCCATATTTTTCATAATTGCGGTCGTTTTGACTCCGTAGCCCAAATTATAGCCGAGCGGCATCGCCCGCCCATTTTGGAGATACGTCGAAGGTTGTTGCTGCACATTGGCCAATACATCTTCAAAGGAACCCTGTTTACTCTTATAACCAACCGTATTGACATTGGCGATATTATCGGCAATTAAATCCAAACGCTGCTGCACACTGGCCATAGACACCATTGCGCCAATCATGGAGTTGTTCATCACTTACCCCCTGTTATACACGGCCTACTTCGTTAACGGCCTTGTCCAAGCTTTTATCATAAAATTGAATAACCTTCTGATTCGCTTCATACGCTCTTAACGCAGCCATCATATCCACCATCGACTGAGCAGCATCTACATTAGATACTTCCAGATAGCCCTGGCGAACAGATACAGTATCGTTAGCGGTCATCATTCTAGCCGTAGCACCATCCGTATCATTCAGACGGAAATTACCGTTGCCCTCACGAACGAGCTGGTATGGCCGATCAATAACACTAATTCCAAGCGTCGTTCCGAGCAACTGGTTAGATTGGCTGTCCACCAATTGACCCCGTTCATTTACTTTAAGCGCTGAGACAGGCCCCGTCAATTGAATTGGGTTTCCATTCGTATCCAACACTGCTGAACCAGTCGACGAAAGCAATGCTCCCGTTCCATTTACTTGAAAATGTCCATCACGTGTATAGCGGACATTACCATTATTGTCCCGTACCGTAAAAAACGCTTCTGGACGATAGGTGACTTCACCGTTAGCATTGATGAATTTTCCCGCCTGATCAAAAGCCATAGGTCGACCAGTAGCCGGGTCATTCACATTAATATTGGACTGTATCGCAAAATCCGTAGTTTGTCCACTATCCTTCAACGCTCCCTGAATGTAAGGAGAGAGGCTTTCCTCAGCAAAAACGCCAGTATTAAGCTTGCCGACCGTACGGTCCGGGTTATCAGGGTTTCCCCCCGTCATGGAAATAAGCATTTCGGGGAATGAGCGCTGAACGCTATTCTCCTGTTTATATCCCGTGGTATTCATATTAGCAATATTTTGCGTCACAGTGTCATGACGTCGTTGTTGTGTCATCATTCCGGCGGCCGCAGTATATAAACCTCTCAACATGTATCGTGCACCCCAATCCTATACTCTGCTCATCAATTATATGCTCGCATGGAGGCACTAAAGCCAAAATGCTAGGCAACCTGCCTGACCGCACACGAGTCTCTTATAGTCACTATCGGCAGATTAGAACTTTTTCTTAACCACATGATCCAAATTATCCAGCATAATTCCTGTACCTTTAACGACACAATGCATCGGATCTTCGGCAACCAGCACTGGAACACGCAATTCTTCAGCAAGTAGCTCGTCCAAACCGCTAAGCAACGCACCACCGCCAGTCAAAATGACACCACGGTCAATAATATCGGCTGATAGCTCCGGTGGGGTCTGCTCCAGTACAAACTTAGCTGCAGCTACAATCGCTGACACGGGATCTCTCAGCGCGTCCTGCACTTCTTCCGCGGAAATACTTAACGTTTTGGGCAATCCGGATACCATATCCCGTCCACGGATGTCCATCTCAGCACGTCGTCCGCTCGGATGCACGGTTCCGATAGCAATCTTGATATCCTCAGCCGTACGTTCCCCGATGAGAAGCTTGTACTTCGTTTTCACATATTTCATGATGGCTGTATCAAATTTGTCCCCTGCCATTTTAATAGAAGAAGCTGTTACAACATCTCCCATAGAGAGGACTGCAACGTCTGTTGTTCCGCCACCAATATCTACGACCATGTTGCCGCTAGGCTCAAAGATATCCATTCCGGCCCCGATGGCAGCCGCTTTTGGCTCTTCCTCCAAAAATACTTCTTTCGCCCCGCTACGCTCCGCCGCTTCACGAATCGCTTTTTGCTCCACTGAGGTAATGTTCGTCGGCGCACAAATCAAAATACGAGGGTGGCTGTACCAGCTTTTACCCCCTACCCGATTAATAAAATATTTTAACATCGCTTCCGTTACTTCAAAATCGGCGATGACACCATCACGCAATGGACGGATGGCTATGATATTACCAGGAGTACGTCCTACCATACGGCGCGCTTCTTCTCCGACAGCCAGAACTCTTTTTGTATCGCTTTCTATCGCAACAACGGAAGGTTCGTCAAGAACAACCCCCTTACCTTTGACGTGGATAAGCACGTTGGCCGTACCGAGGTCAATACCAATATCATTACTGAACATATTAAAAAGGCCCCCAAAGTGATATTTTAAAAAGCTAAGATTCGACAAGAAGCGGCAAATATATGTATAAACCTACGGTTACATGTCATTTTTCGTCTTGTACCATCTTTTAACATATCATACTTCAGGGGGTTGATTCAATGGCTTTGCCAGCCAATTCACTATATATTTTTAGGACTTGCCAGAAACAAGAATTCCCCTTCTTTTCCCACTCGTTTTTTTGTATTTAATTTTCGTCGCTTCACCCCCCCGCAGATGGCGGATGGATTTATGGTATTCGAGAATGTGCTTCACCTGATCGGCAAGATCCGGGTTAATTTCAGGCAGCCGTTCGGTCAGATCTTTATGCACCGTGCTCTTGGAGACACCAAATTCCTTGGCAATCGTACGGACCGTATTCCTTGTTTCCACGATACAGCGACCGATTTTGATGGTCCGTTCCTTGATGTAATCGTGCACGCTCCCGCCTCCCTACTGTGGATAGTTTGGTACATTATATGAGGAGCGTGCCTATATATTCGCGGTTTGGTGGTAAGACATGCTTCGGAAGGCCTATTTATTTGGCAAAAGTAGCTTATGTTTACCTTATGCGCTAAAACTACACAAGAAAAAAGCAGGGAATATGAATTCCCCGCTTTGCATGCAAAGCTATGACCCATTTATTTTTTAGGAAGCAGACCTGTTGGATTCACCGGCTTGTCATCCTGGTACACTTCAAAATGCAGATGTGTTTTCAAATCCTTTTCGAGCTCATTGCGACCTGCTGAAGCAATCACATCATTTTGTTTCACTTGATCGCCTTCTTTTACTTTCAGATCGCTCAAGCTTTGGTACACTGTTTTGAGATTATTATCATGCGTGATTTCTACGACGTTACCTACCAGCGGATGTTGTTCCACACGGGATACTTTCCCACTCAGTGCAGCTCTCACTTCAAACGCCTGATCGTCGGACCGAGAAAGGTCAATCCCGGTGTTAGCGGTAAATGTTTTATCGTACTCTACCATAGCTGCCGCTTGCTCATCAGCCGTCGCGTTTTCGTCAAAGAAAGGCTTAACGACCTGCACTGCGCTAGCATCTGCCACCGGCCATGCGATATTTTCCGACTGAGCAACAACCTCCACACTTTCTGGTTGTTGTTCGTTAACATCGGTACTCACTGCGCTTGTGCTTTGTACCGATGGACTAGCTGGGTCAGGTTTGAAAGACTTATGGCTAGCATCCTGATAGACCCACACTAAGGTTAGTATAATGGCTGCTGCGGCAATGTAGGCTGCCGGGTATGCCCACCTTTTGGACAACAGCTTTTTCCACGAAGACGGCCGTGAAGCTCTTCCACCCTGAAAGGTTTTGGGTGTATCTTCATGATTTTGGTTCTGGTTTTTATTTTGTTCACTCATTTGCTCATCACCTCAGTAACCAGTGTTACCGGGCGCAACTCTTTTATACTTCAAAGTTACGAAAAATTTACTAACTTAGAATACGAGAGGCATTCGCAAAAGAAATGCCAGTATAATAGTGAAGAAGAATCTGAGTGGCCGTATGGCCTTCCTTGGCCATTCCGTTGGCTCCCCACTGACTCATACCGACGCCATGGCCATAACCGTAGGTCGTTATAGCAATCCGATCCCCTTCGGTCTTCCACGTAAATTCAGCCGATCGTAGCCCTAGTTTGTTACGAATCTCCGGTCCCGTAAAGACCGAACCTCCCACCTCAATCTTTTTGATGCGATGCCCTTCTGTTTTGGAGAGTATACGAATCTCTGGCATACTCCCCCCTCCAGTAGAAGCAGTGACCGCAGCACGACTCAATCCTAATCTATCGAACACGCTCTGACGACTCAGTGTAACGGTTTCTGTAAAACGAGGAGCCAACTGCTTGTCCCATGGACTGGACACACTTCGTAAATAGGGCACGGCCTTCGCCCATACATCCTCTGAATTTTCGGTATAGCCGTTGCTGGTAGAAAAAAAAGAAGCTGTAATGGGTTTGCCATCATATACCATGATTGTATCCTTGGTGTCGCGTACAGCCTGACGAATTTTAGTCAGATCTGCGGATTTGCCAGAATGCTCCCATTCTCTAGTAAGTTTAGCTTTGGAGATGTAAGCCTGGTGTTTAACGGTATCTGTCACATCTGCGCCCGCCGGGGCACCACTGGTATCATCAGCCAACAAACGCCGGGTAATGAAGGTACGCGCGGCAATGGCCTGTGCTTTCAATGCCTCTTCCTCAAAGCTGGGCGGCATTTCAGCTGCTACTACGCCGACAATGTATTGCTCCAAAGGCAGTGTCTCCGTCCGGCCAGTAGACGTGACGTACACCCGCACGTCCGGCTCTGCCGCAGCCGGCACGCTGCGCGCTGGAGCAGCCGGTACGGCTGGCATCGGCGGGACACCCGGCAGGCGCGTAACGGGCGCCTCGCTCTTTGCCGCCGTATTAGGCTGCGCGGGTGCGGCTGTGCGGCTCCCAGACGGCAAAGGCTGCACTGCCTGACGTGGCCATGCCATTAGTGCGGGCACCGCCATGGCAAGCACCAGCACCCCTGCCATGGCGGCAAAGGGCAGCCATGGGCGGCGGCTCCCCCAACGCGGGGCTCGCCCGGCTACAGGCCGCAGATGCGGCTGCGGTCCCTGCCGCCTGCTTGCGTCGTATGTGTTACCGGGAGCTGTTCCAGTGTCAGGAAGCATCGCACCGACAGTGTGTATAGTGGAAGTCAACGCTGTGGTACGCCGATGGGTCTTGGCGATAGGCGGCAATGCGCCTGTTGTGCCTGGTTGCTGCTGCATAAGCTTATTTTTCTGCAACGAAGTTGCTATAGAGCCAGAGCTTTCCTTCGCAAGTGAGGCCTGGCGATGTTCCTTAGGATGATGTATTGGTATACGGATGCGAACCTGTGAATCTTTCATAAGCTGAAACCTCCATCAAAGGGTTAAGTGTCCGGCTAAAGTACACATATACTCCAGCAGATATTCTCAATCATATGAGGTCGTCCACTTTGATAGAACCGTTTTGAGAGAACTGAAAGAATGAAAAAGACAGGCAGCAAAAACACAAAAAAACCAAGTCCTTTCGGACTTGGTTCTAATGGTTCAAGTTAATACCTATGCCAATACGTTAAAGGTTAGGCGAGGGAAGGTTGAATCTTCTTGAACAGATTCCCTGACGTTTCTTCTGCCACAACGCGCTCTGTGCTGGCCGAATGATCCAGTTTGGATTCATCTACAGTCACTCTGTAAATATCCGCTCCCAATCCAGTCAGTTTCTCAGCCAAATGAACGTAACCACGATCGATGTGATGAACGCCAGATACCTCCGTTGTACCTTCCGCAATAAGTCCGGTCAGAATTAACGCAGCTCCTGCACGCAAATCTGTCGAGGTTACTTTCGCACCCGTCAGCTTAGCATTGCCAGTTACAATCGCCGAACGACCTTCGACCTTAATTTCCGCATTCATGAGATGAAATTCATCCACATGCATAAAACGATTTTCAAACACAGTTTCCGTAATGATGCTCGTTCCTTCAGCGGCAAGTTGAAGTGCCATCATTTGAGACTGCATATCGGTCGGAAACCCAGGATAAGGCAGCGTTTTAACATCAACGGCCTTTAGCGGCTTATCCGCAATGACACGAATACCATTTTCATCGGGTTGAATCGTTACACCCATTTCTTCCATCTTGGATATAACCGGTCCCAAATGATCGGATATCGCGCCTTCTACATATACGTTCCCGCCTGTGATCGCAGCAGCAACCATATAAGTACCTGCTTCTACCCGGTCGGGAATGACCGTATGTTTTACACCATGCAGCTTCTCGACGCCTTCTATACGAATTACGCCTGTGCCTGCACCGCGTACTTTGGCTCCCATGCCATTCAGGAAGTTGGCGAGATCAACGATCTCAGGTTCCTTAGCAGCATTCTCAATGGTAGTTACGCCCTCAGCAAGAGTAGCGGCCATCATAATATTCTCGGTTGCTCCTACGCTGGCTACATCCAAATAAACTTTAGCTCCGCGCAGACGACCGTTACTTTTAGCTTCAATAAAGCCCTGGCCCAAGCTTATCTCGGCGCCCAACGCTTCGAACCCCTTCAAATGCTGATCAATAGGTCTTGTTCCAATTGCGCATCCGCCTGGAAGCGAGATTCTTGTACGTCCCAAACGTGTAAGCAATGGCCCCATAACCAAAAATGATGCGCGCATTTTCCTAACCCACTCGTAAGGGGCTTCACAGGAAATTATCTTCCGCGCGTCAACACGAATGACCTCGTCTTGGTATGTAACGCCTGCTCCTAAGGACTCCAGCACTTTGTTAATGGTCATCACATCGTCTAGAGGAGGTGCATCCATAATAACACTTTCTCCTTCTTCTCCTAACAGAGAAGCGGCGATGATCGGCAGAACTGAGTTTTTGGCTCCGCTGACTTTGACACTCCCGGTCAATCTGTTGCCACCGCGGACGATAAATTTGCTCATCTATGGTTCCCTCCGCGCGTCATTTCTCTTTTCCATTTTTGAAAAAAAGAACATATTCCGCTATTTTCATGCCTTGCTTTTTCATTACATAAAAAAACAAGATTTTACTAATACCCTAACTGCCATCATACCACTGATTAAAACAAGTATACAAGCGTTTTTTTGTACTTGACGACCATTGACGACCATTGCGTTCTAACTGATTGAGCCAGTTATACATGTATGGTTCTTTTGTTTACCATTGTTAACAATATGGCACGATGTTATTCGACAATTCCTGCAACATCCACAGTCATAAAATCATATAACCCGCCTACTTCATGTTAAAACAAATTCTAGAGCATCTGGCTCCAAGAGATGTAGTTCAACAAGAAACCAGAAACCAACTGTCCCAAAATTATAGCAAGAAACAAGTGCAGCAATCTGCCCTGCGGTCCTTTGGGTTGCCGGATTAACAAATCCAGCTTTAAGCTTTGCAAAGCCCACCAAGCTAACGCTATACAGACGAGCGATACGATCATGGAGATCAGCGCGGTCATACTCGCCGATTGACTTAACTGTTCAGCCAACTGCTGCTTCCCGTTCATCCGTAATTCCTCCCATCTGCGTCACAGACTTCTTTATAATACTCGGCGAGCGCCTAATATGCCAGTGCTATTTCTGTTTCCAGTACATTTATTTCGACAAAATGTGAATAATCACTTCTGTTTCGCGAATTTAAAAGGTACTAAATACCTAGCCATCAAACAAGAAATAGGACTATATTTTTGGAAAAGACAGCTAAAAAAGGGCTCGATCACAGTGATCGAAGGAAGCAAAGGCGTCACTTACCTTCTGCAGGCATTCTTGGGCAGAAGTTATGAAGTGGTCTCTTTGTCATTCCATCCGTATACTATGCCGAACCCTTTTAAAATTCCACTCAAAATCCAATATTAATTCTTATTGGTTCTGATACTTGTAGCATTCAATCGGTTAAGCGCCCGTTGCAGAGCGACTTCTGCCCGATGATGATCTATCTGTTCCTGCTTGCTCTGGAGCCGCAGTTCTGCCCGCTCCCTTGCCGCACGGGCACGCTCCACATCAATATCTTCGGAACGTTCCGCACTCTCAGCCAAAATGACCACTTTATCTTTGCGGACTTCAACAAAGCCCCCATTGACCGCGATCACTTCAGTTTGACCACCGATTTTAATACGTATCGGTGCAATCTTCAAGGGAGTGACCAAGGGAAGGTGTCCTGGTAAAATCCCAAGATCGCCTTCCGAGCCGCGAACACTGATGCTGTTTACCTGTTCCGTATAGACCAGGCGCTCCGGCGTCACAATCTCTAGTAAATACGTGCTCACTTGAATCCCTCCTGGAAGCTGTCCACAGACAGCTCACTTCGTAAGGCTCGGCTATTCTCTGCCTGTATGTTTACAACGTTTTAGCTTTTTCAACCGCTTCTTCGATGGCTCCTACAAAAAGGAAGGCCGCTTCTGGAAGGTGGTCATACTTGCCCTCCAAAATTTCTTTGAAGCTTCGTACAGTTTCTTTAACCGGCACATATTTACCCGGGAAGCCGTTAAATGCTTCGGCAACATGGAAAGGTTGTGAAAGGAAACGCTGGATTTTACGGGCACGTGCTACCAGCATTTTATCTTCTTCACTCAACTCGTCCATACCCAGGATCGCAATAATATCCTGAAGCTCATTGTAGCGGGCCAAAATTTGTTTTACCCCTTGCGCTACATTATAATGCTCTTCACCCACAACGTCTGGAGCCAAAATACGGGAGCTTGATGCGAGTGGATCAACCGCTGGGTAAATACCCATTTCGGAAATTTTACGTTCCAGGTTCGTTGTAGCATCCAAATGGGCAAACGTAGTAGCAGGAGCCGGGTCAGTGTAGTCATCCGCAGGCACGTAGATTGCCTGAATGGAAGTAACCGAACCTTTTTTAGTAGAAGTAATCCGTTCTTGCAATTGACCCATCTCAGTTGCCAGCGTAGGCTGGTAACCTACTGCGGAAGGCATACGTCCCAACAGGGCAGAAACCTCAGAACCTGCTTGGGTAAAGCGGAAAATGTTATCAATAAAGAGCAACACGTCACGGCCTTCTTGATCACGGAAATACTCAGCCATCGTCAGACCTGTGAGGGCAACACGCAAACGCGCACCCGGAGGCTCGTTCATTTGTCCAAACACCATCGCTGTTTTGTTGATAACGCCGGAATCTCTCATTTCATGGTACAAGTCATTTCCTTCACGTGTACGTTCACCTACACCTGCGAATACAGAAATACCACCATGCTCCTGAGCGATATTGTTAATCAATTCTTGAATGGTTACGGTTTTACCTACACCAGCACCACCAAACAATCCGACTTTACCACCTTTGGCATAAGGAGCCAGCAAGTCGATAACCTTAATACCAGTTTCGAGCATCTCTGCTTGAGTTGTCAATTCTTCGAAAGAAGGCGCTTGACGGTGAATCGGATTTCTAGCCGTTTCACTCATATCAGCACCATTATCAATTGGCGTTCCAAGCACGTTAAATACACGTCCAAGAGTAGCTTCGCCGACAGGTACCGAGATAGGCGCTCCCAGATCTATTGCTTCAGCTCCACGAACCAAACCATCTGTGGAAGACATGGCAATACAACGCACACGGTTGTCACCTAGATGTTTTGAAGCTTCGAGCGTCAGATCAATTTTGACTCCGCTCTCCAGCACAGTCCCAATATGAATGGCATTCAGAATTTCCGGAAGCTGCCCACGTTCAAACTCAACGTCGACAACCGGACCCATGATGCTCACTACGCGTCCTTTGTTCATCTTTTGGTTTCCCTCCTACAAGCTTGCACAGCCGCAAATCCGAACCATTCTGATTTGTTTTGCGCCCGCAATTTATCATAATAGTGTAGACCCTGTTATAAAACAGTCGCAAGAAGTCGCATTAAGACTGAGCGTTAGCCCCTGCGACAATTTCCGTAATTTCCTGGGTAATAGCCGCTTGACGAGCACGGTTATAGGTTAAGGAAAGCTCTCCAATCAACTTGGTAGCATTCTTCGTAGCTGATCCCATTGCCGTCATCTTCGCTCCCAGCTCACTTGCTTTACCATCCAGCAAAGCGCCGTAAATGAGCGTTTCCGCGTAACGCGGTAGCAATACTTCAAGCACACCTTCTGGTGAAGGTTCATACTCATAGTTAATTGAGGATGAAGTCGTAGCAGAATCCGGTGTTGCCATCGGTAACAAACGATCAACTGTTGGAATTTGAGTCAATGCGTTGACAAAGCGGTTATAGCATAGATAAAGCTCATCAAATTCTTTAAGTTCAAAGCCTTGTACTGCCTTGCTAGCAATCGTTTTGATATCTGCAAATGCAGGTGTATCTGACAGATCTGTTACCGATTCAGCGATAGGAAATTCACGACGTCTGAAATAATCCCGTCCTTTTCGCCCAATGATGAAAATCATAAATTCATCCTGTGAACGGTGACGTTCAGCAATCGTCTGCGTAACCTGTCGCAAAATATTGGCGTTATAACCACCAGCCAGACCACGATCAGATGTAATGATGAGATAAGCCGTCTTTTTAACTGGACGCGTCTCTAGCATTGGATGCTTGATGTTATTCGCTCCAGAAGCAATGCTACTCACAACTTCTTTAAGCTTTTCCGAGTAAGGACGAGCCGATTCCGCTTTTTCCTGAGCTTTTCTCAGCTTGGATGCAGCGACCATTTCCATTGCTTTCGTGATCTGCTTCGTACTCTGCACACTTTTAATCTGACGTTTAATCTCGCGCATACCTTTTGCCATGATTTCACCACCTTCAAGCTTTGACAAAGCCAAAGCTAACTTCGTAAGATTCAAATCCAGCCGGACATATGTTAAAGGGCCTGTTAGTGAGGGTAAAACATGCCAAGGAAGCCACAACCCAGAGGGTACGCTTCCTTAGGACATCTTTCATCATAAACAGGCAAATTCCAATGTATTAAACCGACGTGGCGAATGATTTTTTGAATTTCTCGATAGCTGCCTTCAAAGCTGCTTCATTATCAGCAACCAAGTCTTTCGTGTCGCGGATAGATTGAAGCACATCCTGATGATCGGACTCCATGAAAGACAGGAAGTCTTTTTCAAAACGTTTTACATCCGCTACAGGAATATCATCGAGGAAGCCTTTTACAGCAGTATACAAGCTCACTACTTGTTGCTCTACAGCAAGCGGTTGGTTAACACCTTGTTTCAAAATTTCCATCATGCGTGCACCGCGATCGAGACGGGCTTTGGTGGATTTATCCAAGTCGGACCCGAATTGGGAGAACGCTTGAAGCTCACGATATTGAGCGAGATCCAGACGCAGGGAACCTGCAACCTTTTTCATCGCTTTAATCTGAGCGGAGCCACCTACACGAGATACGGAAATACCTACGTTGATCGCCGGACGTTGCCCTGCATAGAACAAGTCAGCTTCCAGGAAGATCTGTCCATCCGTGATGGAAATAACGTTAGTTGGAATATACGCAGAAACGTCGGAAGCCTGTGTCTCGATGAACGGCAATGCGGTAAGTGATCCGCCACCGAGCTCATCATTCAGCTTCGCTGCACGTTCCAGCAAGCGAGAGTGCAGGTAGAAAACGTCACCCGGATATGCTTCACGACCCGGTGGACGACGCAGCAACAGGGAAAGTTCCCGGTAAGCAGACGCTTGTTTAGTCAAGTCATCATAAACAACGAGGACGTGCTCGCCTTTGTACATAAAGTACTCACCCATGGCACAGCCAGAGTAAGGAGCAATGTACAGCAATGGTGATGGTTCGGAAGCAGATGCCGTAACGACAATCGTGTATTCCAGCGCACCATGACGACGCAATGTTTCAACAACTTGAGCAACCGTGGATTGTTTTTGACCAATAGCAACATAAATACATTTCATGCCGTTGCCTTTTTGGTTCAAAATAGCATCGATTGCGATAGAAGTTTTACCTGTTTGACGGTCACCGATAATCAGCTCACGTTGACCACGACCAATCGGAACCATCGCATCAATAGCTTTAATCCCTGTCTGCATAGGCTCATGTACCGATTTACGGGCCATAACGCCTGGAGCCTGACTTTCAACCGGACGGAATTCTGTTGTAGCAATCGGTCCTTTACCGTCTACCGGTTGTCCCAGCGGGTTAACTACACGTCCGATCATTGCTTCGCCTACAGGGACTTGCATGATCTGACCTGTACGTTTTACTTGACCACCTTCGCGAATGTCGGAGAATTGACCCAAAATAACAACACCGACATTGCTCTCTTCCACATTGAGCGCCAAGCCCAATACGCCAGTGTCGAATTCGACCAATTCACCGGCCATAACTTTTTCCAGTCCGTAGACGCGGGCAATACCGTCGCCGACTTCAACAACAGTGCCGACTTCAACGACCTCGATATCATTTTTATATTGTTCAATCTGACTTTTAATCAATGAACTGATTTCCTCAGGTTTGATACTCAAGTGTGTTCACCCCTATCTTCTATACTCGTCTGTTAAAGGATTTCTCGAGACGATCCAGCTTGCCGGCCAGACTGCCGTCGTACAGTGTATCGCCGATAACCACTTTCAATCCGCCCAGCAGACTCGGGTCCACTATATTTTCCACACGGATTGTTTTATGTTCACGGGTTCCGAATTCCTCGGCTACCGCTGTTTTTTCCTGATCACTTAAAGCATAAGTCGAATACACCTTAGCATGGGCAATCCCCAGCTTGTATTCCTGAATATCGAGATATCCGGCCAGGAGAGATTCGAACAAATCTGCTCTACTGCGCTGAATCAGCAGCTTAATCGTGTTAATCAGCGACGCAGACAACTTGCCTTCAAAATTGCTAGCCAGAACCTGAAGCTTGACTGCTTCCGTAATGTTAGGAGAATTAATGAATTTACGGATTTCAGCATCCCCCGATACAGCTTCTACAAAAGCACGTAGCTCCTGTTCGGTTTCCATAATGGTTTGCTCCTGCTCTGCTACTTCATACAAAGCTTTCGCATACCGTTTGGCAACTACCGTATCTCGGCTCATGCTTTGCCTCCTACCTCTTTAAGGTATTGGTCGACAAGCTCTCCCTGGACTTGATCTTCCTTAATTTCCTTTTGAATCAGTTTGGAAGCAATTTGTACCGAAGCTTTACCCACTTCGCTGCGCAATTCGGCAACTGCCTTATTACGCTCGCTTGTGATTTCACGAACAGCTTCGTCTTTCAGGCGGACAGCTTCGTCTTTGGCCTGAATAATAATTTGTTCCGCTTGCTTGTTACCTGTTTGTTTTGACTGCTCTATAATATCGTAGGCTTCCTTACGCGCCTGCTGGAGAGCCTGCTTTTGCTCCTCAACATAAGCAACAGCCTGTTCACGTGTTTGTGCCGCCTCATTCATTTGCTGTAACACGAGTTGACGCCGCTTTTCCATAACGGAAAAGAGGGGGCCAAATGCATAGCGCGTCAGTAACCAGTACAAGATCAAAAATGCAATGATAGTGAAAACGATACTTGTCCAATTTAAACTCAATTGAAGTCACTCCTTTCCGGTGAACGTCGGTTCTGGATCTTTCATGTTCCAACGAACAAAGAAGGCGCGGATGGCTGTGCCTTCCCCGCCAAACC
The DNA here is from genome assembly GCF_029522175.1 of Paenibacillus sp. P2(2022). Lineage (NCBI taxonomy): Bacteria > Bacillati > Bacillota > Bacilli > Caryophanales > Paenibacillaceae > Paenibacillus > Paenibacillus sp. P2(2022). The sequence continues at coordinate 184,113 of NZ_JAKWFI010000003.1, forward strand.
TTGCTTAGTTCAATTCATTAAGCCTTAGCGTAAAAAATAAATGCCAGAACGACACCGATAATAGGTAGGGCTTCGACCAGACCTACACCGATAAACATAATAGTTTGTAAGGTGGACTTCGCCTCTGGCTGACGAGCGATACCTTCAACTGTTTTACTTACGATCAGACCGTTACCAATACCTGCGCCAAGCGCACCCAAACCTACTGCGATAGCTGCTGCTATTAATGCCCAAGCTCCCATTTTAAAAATCCTCCTTAGAGATGTGTATTTGTATTGTACATGTATTTGCAGTTAAGCGCGAAGCGTACTCCTGAACTTAACTAAAAACCTGAAACATAATTCACCTAATGTTCTTCTTCATGTGTGTCAATTGCCTGTGATATATATACGAACGTCAAAATGGTGAAGACGAACGCCTGAATGCTACCGACAAAAATACTGAATCCCTGCCAGACTACGAGTCCCAATACGGAAGCAACCATACCTCCCACACCGAGTGCTGTCATTTTCAGCAGAACACTAATCAAAACTTCGCCGGCAAAAATATTACCGAATAGACGCATACCGTGTGTCAATAGTTTTGAGAACTGCTCAATCAAGTTAATTGGCAAGAAGAACGGAAATGGCTGAACATAATGCTTGAAGTAAGCTTTGGTATTACGGAAGATCCCCAGGAAATGAACCAGGACAAAGATCATCAATGCAAGTCCAATGGACACCCCTGCATCTGCGGTAGGTGATTTCCACCAGCTGATACCTACATGGGCAGCTTCGCCTGGGTGAGACGCCTGTGCTTGTTCTAGTGCTTCTTTGACTGGAATGATTTCATGTCCAAATACTTGGGCACTTTGCACATTATCGAATTCAGTCACAATCCCGAACGGTAAACCCAGCATATTGCCCACGAAAATGAACATGATCAGCGTCATCCCCAAGGAGAGGAATGGCTTCCCTTTTTTCAAATCCATTGTGCTGGAAATCAATCCTTGAACGAATTCTACAATCCATTCCATAAAATTTTGCAGCTTGCTCGGATTGTCCACAGACAAATTGCGTGTTGCAGCAAATGCCAATCCAAATACAATCGCGCAAGTCACAAAAAGCATAATAATGACGGACAAGTCAATGTTAAACCCGCCCAATTCGATAATCGGTGATTCATGCAACATGTTTTCTCACCCCTTTCTCAGTTGAGCCATTATTTTTCCTGTAGCGTGAATATGATGCCTATAATTAAAAGAAGAAACTGTCCAGTTACCAGACTTGCCATTACAGCGATCTCATGGAAATAGGCTGGGAATTCCATAGCCAGCACCACTGCCAAAATAGAGGTCGCCAATCGAACGCCAAAGCCTATCCCCACCTTTTTCTTCTTTCCTTCACCGGCAGCCGCACTCGCAACCTGTCGAATCTTGTAGGCCATATATAGCACATTTAGACAGCTTACTCCCGTTCCCAGAATGATTCCGTGAGCAATGTCACGATGTTGGGGCATGAAGGCGGAGACCAGGAAACACAGAGCCATAATCATAAGCGCTACGATCCATAACATCTTTTGCATGCGGGTCATCTCATTCATTTATCCCTCAATACCTTTCCGATCACAAGGGCAATACTCAATGCGCCTACAACCAAGCCTACGAGAACGCTTACGCCAGTCCAGATTCCAGATCCACCAAGTTTGGCATCAAGCCATTTTCCGGCATAGAAACCACCCAGTGTGCATATCGTCAAATCAATGCCGATCGCGCTCACCAGTCCTATAGCCTTAAAGGCATTTCCGGTGTTGTTTCGGTTGTTGTTTTGCTTGGAAGGTTTGACCACTTTTCCCATGTCACCCCTGCAATTCCAGTCCATTTTACTTAAATATAAGATGCTTTGTCAATTGAGATATTTTAGCGCCCTAAAGTATAAAAATCAGTCGACAAAGCATCTAAAAATGCTGTATCCCTTGGTAACCGTACAGTTTAACTGTATGCTTACCTTGTAAAGATTAATTATTACGAACGGACGCCTTTTGTGAACATTGTGTGAAATTCTTCAGGACGTTCTGTTTGAACACCATAATGGTGCAAAATCGCATTGACAATTCTTACAGATGCCTGTCCATCACCGTAAGGATTCGCTGCCTGACTCATAGACTCATACAACGCGGAATCTGTCAAAAGAGCCTTGGTCCGATTGTACACATTCTCTTCACTTGTACCCACCAGTTCCAAGGTACCCGCTTCAATCCCTTCCGGTCTTTCGGTCGTATCACGCAGCACTAGGACAGGTACTCCGAACGAAGGCGCTTCTTCCTGAAGACCACCGGAATCGGTAAGAATCAGATGCGTGTGTGGATAAAAATTGTGCAGGTCCACTACATCCAGCGGATCAATCAGCTTAATACGCGGATGGTTGCCCAAAATTTCAAATGCAGGTTCCTTCACAGCCGGGCTCGGGTGAACTGGGTACACAATTGCAATATCCTCAAACTCATCTGCGATCCGCTTAACCGCATTAAAAATCTGACGATGTGGTTCCCCTTGGGATTCCCGGCGATGTGCTGTCATGAGAATCAGGCGTTTGCCCTGAGCCCAGTCCAGTACCGGATGCTCGTAGTCCTGGCGAACTGTATACTGAAACACATCAGTTACTGTATTGCCTGTTACATATATTCGCGATTCAGGTTTATTCTCCTTCCGCAAATTTCCAGCCGATAAAGAAGTAGGCGAAAAATGCAGATCGGACAGCACACCTGTGAGCTGACGATTCATTTCTTCAGGATATGGAGAAAGCTTGTTCCATGTCCGCAAACCTGCTTCCACATGCCCTACTTCAATTTGCTGCATAAAGGCTGCATAGCTAGCCAAGAAAGTCGTCAGCGTATCGCCGTGAACCAACACGATATCAGGCTTGGCTTCACGCAATACGGGTTCCAGACCTTGAAGTACACGTATGGAGATTTCATTGAGTGTCTGGCGATCCTTCATTACATCCAGATCATAGTCAGGGTGGATATTAAAAACTTCCAGAACCTGATCAAGCATCTGGCGATGTTGAGCTGTTACGCATACTACGGACTCGATATGCTCCGGATGGCGCTGAAGCTCCAAAATGAGAGGTGCCATCTTAATCGCTTCCGGACGCACACCGAAAATGGTCATTACTTTGATTTTAGACATTTTCTGTTGAACCCCTTTTCATAATAAACGTCTGCTTCCAGATCTTCCGTGATTCAGATAGATGATCTGTCTTAGCGTCCATAGATTGTGCCGAACCGCTAAAAGCAGTCTACTTAGTTCCGTACAAGCGGTCTCCCGCATCCCCAAGACCCGGAATGATGTAACCATGATCATCCAAACGCTCGTCCAGTGCAGCGACATAAATGTCTACATCAGGATGCGCATCCTGCACAGCTTTCACTCCTTCAGGAGCGGCAATCAGATTCATCATTTTAATTTGAGTACAGCCTCTTTTTTTCAACACATCAATCGCTGCGATCGCCGATCCACCTGTTGCAAGCATCGGATCAATTACGATCAATTCACGTTCAGTTACATCCGTAGGCAGCTTCGTATAATATTCTACGGGTTGCAATGTCTCAGGATCACGGAACAATCCCACATGTCCTACCTTTGCTGCCGGCAAAAGCTTTACGACACCATCCAGCATACCCAAGCCTGCACGCAAAATCGGGATAAGGCCCAGCATACGACCAGAAATCACTTTACCTTCAGTTTCAGCAACTGGAGTCTGCACTGTAATGCTCTCCAGCGGGATATCCCTTGTAATTTCATAAGCCATCAAAGTTGCTACTTCATCAACCAGTTCACGGAAATCTTTCGTGTTGGTCCGCACATCTCGGATAAATGTAAGTTTGTGTTGGATCAAAGGGTGATCGCAAACCACCAGTTTTGCCATAATATATTCCCTCCGGTATTATCGTCACGTTCTTCCGCACCAGCATATCGAACATCCTGATTCGAAAGGATCTATGTAACCTATTTGTACAAACCAAATAAGCACAGATGCAATGCGTGCCTGTAAATCCTGTTTATTATAACATTCCCTTGATTGATTTAACACCTGCCACTGCAACCTTTTGTCAAGGGAAAGATATGACAGGCAAAATACTTGGCAAGGCCCATTTACGTGTGACTTTTGTCATATGAAATCATACTAAAAAGGCTCTGACGGTCCTTGACCGTCAAAGCCTACCAGTTCTAAACTTCCTGCCTGAGATAGAGCCTCTGCTATCCCACGCATATATTCTTTATCTATACTTCAGATTATCCCACGCTCCCTGAAATTGCTGAAGCATTTCGTCCTTCGTAATAACGCCTGCGATATAGGCTTGCATACTACTGCTTAAATCCTGATTTAGCCCCTTTGGAAAGCGCTGGAAGTTCCAGCTCCATATCTTGCCTTCCTTCACGTGCCGAGATATTTCCGCACCCAAATCACCTGTGGTCTCGTCACTAGACGTGATACTTTTGAAGGCAGGAACGAACTTAAACTCCTTGGTAATATAATGCTTGCCTGTTTCTGATGTGACCAGCCAGTTGAGAAATTCCTTTGCCTCCTGCTTCACAGGCGAGTTTTTGTTGACAACCCAGTTCGAGGCCACTCCCACAGCCAGTTTGTCTCCAGTGGAAGAATTATTGTCTATAGGCGTAGGAAGAATACCCAAATTCAAGTTAGGATTAATTCCATCTATTTGCGGCTGCGTCCAGTTCCCCTGGTGCATCATAGCGGCCTTGCCTGTTGAAAACAGTGTCACTTGTGTATTGTAGTCCGTCGTGATCGGATTGGGGTTTCCATATTTTAAAGTCAGGTCAAGCAACTTCACCCACTGATCGAACACGGGGTTACCAGGAATGCGAGCAGTTCCTTGGTTTAAATCCGCAACGTAACTCTCCGGGTTCGGCTGTCTGGCAAAGGGGATATTGATAAAATGGTTTCCCAGAACCCACCATTCTGCATAGCCGTTAGCAAAAGGGATAATCCCTGCTGCTTTCAGTCGCTTGGCTGCTTCCTCCAATTCATCTAACGTCTGAGGCAATTTGGTTATACCCGCTTTTTTGAACAAATCCTTATTATAAACAAAACCAAATCCCTCCAGGTTCATAGGCTGTCCATAAATCTTACCGTTAACCGTCATCGGCTTACGGGCGAAATCGTCCAGGTCCTTCACCCATGGCTGATCCGACAAATCCTCCAGGTACTCAAACCACGTATCACGATCCTGGTAACCCTCATTCGTGAAAATGTCCGGTTGGTCGCCTGAGGCGAATTTAGCCTTCAACGAAGCACCGTAGTCCGTACCCCCACCGACAGATTGAATATCCAGCTTGATACCAGGGTGCGTTCTTTCATACTCAGCCTTCAGTTTGTTCAACGGTTCCGAAATCTCCACTTTAAATTGATAAATGTGTATCGTTTTGGTCCCACTCTGTTGAGCCTTTGTATTACCACAACCTGCAAGCATACACATAAGCAGCAACATCAGGGAGATGACAAGCAGCACTGTCTTTTTCATCCGATAACCCTCCCATCAGCCTTTAACCGCTCCGGCCGCAATGCCAGAAACGATATATTTTTGCATCACCAGAAAAAACACAACGATTGGCGTGATTCCGAGCACCAGTGCGGGCAACGCCAAGTCCCATTGCTTGGTATATTGACCAAACAGCATATAGGTCGCAATCGGAATCGTACGCAGCTCAGGATCATTTAAAATGAGCGAAGGCAGCAGATAATCATTCCAGATCCATAACGTATTCAAAATAAGTACGGTCACGAACATAGGGAGCAACAGTGGACAAACGATGCGAAAGAACACCCCGTAACGAGAGGAACCATCTACTCTCGCCGCTTGCTCAACCTCAATAGGCACCGTTTTAATAAAACCATGAAACAGAAAAACTGATAAAGGCGCTCCAAAACCCAGATAGCACAAAATCAGTCCTGGTATGCTGTTGTTCAGGCTCAATACGTTGGACACTTCCATAAGCGGCAACATAATCGATTGAAAAGGTACGACCATCGCAGCCACAAGCAGCCCGAACAGGAACCGATTAAAAAGAGTATCATGCCGAACCATTTGGTAGGCGGCCATCGAGCTGATCAGCAGCAAAAGCGCATTGCTGACGATGGTGACGATCAGTGAATTCCCCAGTGCTGTGGGAAAGTTTATTTTATTCCAGGCGTTAGCATAGTTTTCAAAACGAAAGGTTGTCGGCCACGAAGCGGAATGAGCCAAAATGTCTCCAAAAGATTTAACCGAGTTCACGAGCAAAAAATAGAACGGAACTAGAAAGATCAACCCAACCACAATAAGCAATATTTCAGCTACCCATGTGCTTAAACGATAGTTCGATGTTTTTTCCATTACATTTCGACCTCCTTTTTCTTCGTGAGGCGCACCTGAATGCTGGTAATGATCGCAACGACCACGAAGAAAATCATAGCCTTAGCAGTTCCCAATCCAAGTCGATTATTTGTAAACGCTTCATTATATATGTCCAACGCTACAGACTCTGTCGCCTTGAATGGTCCACCCTTTGTCAAAGCCAAATTCAGCTCAAATACTTTAAAGGACCAGGATATCGCCAGGAACAAGCAGACGGTCACTGCTGGCATAATAAGCGGCACCACGATATGACGCAAAACCTGTCTTCGGCTCGCACCATCAATTTGGGCTGATTCAATAAGAGCATGTGGGACATTATTTAGAGAGGATATGTAAATAACCATGAGATAACCTGCGTATTGCCAAACAAACACAATGACAGTTCCCCAAAATGCAGTAGGCCCATCACCCAACCACGGCAGTTTGAAAAAGGAAAGCCCTGTCGCTTCTCCCACCGCTGAAAAACCACGTACAAATATAAATTGCCAGATGAAGCCGAGCAGCAAGCCGCCGATCATATTAGGCATAAAAAATACAGTTCGTAGTGCATTGCGAGTACGCAACGGCTTTGTAAGCGCATAGGCTAGGAAAAAGCCCACCAGGTTAGTTAGAATGACACCACATACGGTAAAACGGACCGTAAACCAAAATGCATTACGGAAATCGGGATCATCTTTAAAAATATGAACATAATTCCCTAGCCCGAGCCATCGGACATGTTCAGATACGCCATCCCAGTTCGTCATGGAATAATACAGCCCCAACAGGAACGGAATGACCATAATTAAGACGAAAAACAACGCCATCGGTCCTACAAATATGAGCTGCTGCAATAATTGCGCGGATTTTCTTTCGCTCAATGCAATCACTCCTTTGGTCGTAGATCATGAAGGAAAATGCGCATAAATCCTTACTTTAATCGCTTATTACCCAAAAATGTAAGTTTCGAGTCGTCTGGAATCAAAAAAAGGCTGTTCTCCCTTCGCTAACGAAAGGAAAACAGCCTTTTCATATAAAGATTAAAAGGAATGGCGATGAATTAGTATTGTGTTCCTGGATAGATCGGGAACTTGTCTGTCAACTCGCCCACCGCTTGGCTTGCTTTGGACAATACAGTATCATCTTTTGGATTTTTAAGAGTATCAGCAATGATTTTACCGATTTTAACCATAGCCTCTTCATCCATACCACGAGAAGTTGCAGCAGGTGTACCAATACGGATGCCGCTGGTAACGAACGGACTCGTTGGGTCGAAAGGAATAGCATTTTTGTTGACCGTGATACCCACGGAATCCAATACATGCTCCGCTTCCTTACCTGTAATATTCAAATTGCGGGTATCCAACAGCATCAGGTGATTATCCGTACCACCGGATACAATGTTGATCCCCTCTGCCAGCAGTGTCTCAGCCAGCACCTGTGCGTTGCGAACTACGTTTTGCGCATAGGTTTTGAATGATGGCTGGAGCGCTTCACCCAAAGCAACTGCTTTGGACGCGATCACGTGCATCAGTGGTCCTCCTTGAGTACCAGGGAAGATAGCTTTATCAATCGCTTGCGCCCACGCTTTGCGAGTCAGAATTAGGCCCCCACGCGGACCACGCAGCGTTTTGTGTGTCGTTGTTGTCACAAATTGGGCATGAGGAACTGGACTAGGGTGAATCCCTGCTGCCACGAGACCTGCGATATGTGCCATATCCACCATGAATAAAGCACCTACATCATTAGCAATGGAAGCAAAGGCTTCAAAATCGATAGTACGCGGATATGCACTTGCACCAGCTACGATCAGACGAGGGCGGTGCTTGAAGGCTGCTTTGCGCACTTCATCATAGTCGATGCGGAAGTTGTCTTCACGTACACCGTAAGCAGCAAAGTTATACAACAAACCGGAGGCATTAACCGGGCTTCCGTGTGTTAAGTGGCCGCCATGCGCCAGATTCATACCCAGTACAGTATCTCCAGGTTGAAGAGCTGCCAGATATACCGCCATGTTAGCCTGCGCTCCAGAGTGAGGCTGCACGTTCGCATGCTCGGCGCCAAATAGTTCTTTCGCACGGTCACGTGCAATATCTTCGACGATATCTACATGCTCACAGCCACCATAGTAGCGTTTGTTCGGATAACCTTCAGCATATTTATTGGTAAGCACGGAGCCCATGGCTTCCATTACTGCTTCACTGACGATATTCTCAGATGCGATCAGCTCGATATTGTGGCGTTGCCGTTTCAGTTCAAGCCCCATTGCTTCCATCACTGCCGGGTCACTTTTACGCAGATGTTCCATCATGATTGATTACTCCCTCTCCATGGTCAAATTGTTGGGTATACAAGCAAATGCCTGCTCCTCTGTTGGGTACCTCATCATCAATGCAAAAAAGATCAGTACAAACATGCCGACATGCCAAATGCTAATCGCAGTTTCCGCCGGCTTCTTGTTCCAGACTGTACACTGCCCGTTGTCCGCCAATAAGTGGAGGACGAGTGAACGCGGCCGTCACACGTGCTTCACCAATCCAGCGAAGGCTTGGGCGAAACGGAACGGCAATCGGGCGCAAATGCATGCCAATCAGCGTTTCGCCGATGTCTATCCCGGCATGAGCCTGCACATTCGCCGCCAGACACGCATCGTCCATAGAGCGATAGGCAACGGTAGCCATAGAGCCCCCTGCTGTACGAACAGGAACAGCCGCAACCTCCATCAGGCCTAATCGCTCCAGTAGAGAACGTTCAACGACCAGTGCTCGGTTCAAGTGCTCACAGCATTGAAACGCCACATCAAAGCCATACTCTCTGCGAACGGATTCTACTCCAGACAACACTTGCTGAGCCACATCCAGCGCTCCTGCTGTGCCGATCCGACTTCCAGCCACTTCACTCGTGCTTGCGCCAATAACCAGCAGGCGACCAGCTTTAAGACTGGCCACTTCTGCAATTTCCCGCACGACAGAAGCGGTCTGTGCTTCGAGTGAAATCTCATGATCCAATTGTTCTACCATTGGAACCTCCTTTGGTTGAACAGCCTCTCAGAGACTAGGCATGGTCCCATGCCCCAAGTTCAACACACTCTCTCCTGATCACAATCTGACTATATTATAGCCGATGTTTCAGATTTCGAGCAGAAAAAATGGAAGAACAAGAAGGCAACAGAAGATCTGCTGTAGCTCGTATACGAAAAAAGAGCAGTCCACACCTATGTGGAATTGCTCTTTTGCCCAGGCGACCGGCCGTATATCCGATGCTCCATCGTGGTTAATCCCACTTTTGTCGCCAGTTACATCGGATTCTCATTTTTCCACCTTATCTTAACGGATTAACTTTCGAAAATCAACAGATTCCGTACAAAATAGAGGAATGGTACCGACTTTATTCGGAAGATCCCTTTAGCTTGTCCAGCAACTTATGCAAAGCTACACGGATTTCCGCAGCTGTGACATCGTAGTCCTCCCGCGAACCGCCAAACGGATCTGAGATATCGAAGCCCGGAATCCGTTGATGTAATTCAATCATTCGCTCACGTTCCTGCGCTGATAGCTCTTGTCCAAGTGAAGCCATCAACTGCTGTGATGCATACAAACCATCTAACTCCTGTACGTCATTCAGCACTGCGTCCCGGTCCTCCACATATTCCTTCAGCGTAAATACTTTGCCCGCCGTTTGTGGAAACCGTTGAATGACATGCTGTTTATGTCCTTGCGTCAAGGTTAAGATCAGATGTGCCCACTCGGCAAGCCCGTCGCTTAAAGGGGTTGAAGTGATCTGATCGGATATATCGTGATCACGTAGAACCGCCTCTGCATGCCGGGATATCGACGCCCCATCCATCGCAGCTACTCCAGCGGAACGCACTTCCAGTTCCAGTCCATGCTCAGCAGCCAACTTACGCAGCATCCCCTCAGCCATTGGACTGCGACAGGTGTTCCCTGTGCATACAAATAAGATATTCTTCAACGTCTTCACCCCCCGTATGTTGAAAAAATATATAAACAGAGGATTACTCAAATCCTGTATTTATTTTACACTGTCTACGTTAAAATCAAAACATAAACATAAAGCCGAATGCCAGCAAAACGGCACCGCCCACCGCTTCTCCATAATCCCCCAGATTGCGGCTGACCTTGCGCCCCAGTAACAGCCCCAGCATCGCCATCGCTCCCCCGCAAAAACCAAAGGCCAGAACAGTCAGCACCAGGTCACTCTGGAACATCCCCAGGGAAACTCCCACAGAAAATGAGTCAATGCTCACCCCAAGTGCAAATAGCAAAAGACCCAAAGGCGACCGATGATCCAATACGTGTACGCCGTCTCCCTTGAAGGAATTGTACACCATATGCCCGCCCAAAAGGATGAGTAATCCCCCTGCGAAATAGGTCGTCACATGGCCTAATAAAGAACTCATATAATGGCCTGTGAACATTCCCAGCAACGGCATCAGGATGTGAAAAAAACCAATCACAATGCTGATGCGCAGCACGTCTCGCAGGCGTATCCCCTTCATACCGATCCCTACGCCCAGCGACAGCGCATCCATCCCTAGCGCTACCGCCATGATCAGAATCGTTACAACCTGCCCAGCATCGGCAGAGGCTGCCAGCATACTCCATCCCTCCATTATCCGTCTGTTCTTGTACACGTTATGCGGACAAGGGGCAAATCAGTACAAGCAGGTACTGAAAATACCCAAAACAGAGACGAGGAGAGAGGAGGAATTAAAATAAGAGACTCCATTCTTTACAGAAGCTACAATCGGATAATTCGATGACCTGCCGCTTTAAGCAGTCGATTCATGACGGCGTCTCCCAATCCCTTCGGCGGGCAGGCTTCCGCCAAAATGTAGGTGACGCCGTCTTCATCGCAGCGTCGGAGCACGCCATATAGACGCTGCGCTGCCTCATGAAGCGCGTCCAGCTTGCCCAGCGTGTAGACCCGTTCTCCGGCGTAGCCGGCGGCATGGTCGTCGAACGCGAGCACCGCCGTGCGCTCCCCGCGCGCGGCAGCCTCCGCCAGCGCGTCGCGAATCCAGCCCGTCACTTCAACAGGCGACGGGCCTTGTACCACGCTCAAGCGGCCTCGCGGCGCGTAGTGCGTATACTTCATGCCCGGCGAGCGTGGCGCCAGGCTGTCGACATCCTGCCCCGGTGTGGCAGCCAACGCCGGGTCCAATACGACGGCGCGAGCAACCGCAGCGAGCTGTTCAGCCGTCACGCCGCCAGGGCGCAGAATGGTGACGGTTCCGTCGTCACCCGCTTGCACTACCGTGGACTCCAGTCCCACCCCCGTGGGACCTCCGTCCAAAATACCGCCGATGCGACCCTCCAGGTCCTCCAGCACATGCTGTGCTAGAGTCGGACTGGGTCTTCCCGAGCGGTTGGCGCTTGGTGCAGCCAGCGGACAACCGGCTTCCGTGATCAAGCGCAGCGCGATCGGATGATCCGGCATGCGCACACCGACCGTGTCCAAACCTGCTGTCACACGCGATGACAGTGCCTGCGGCACTACCGGCAATACGAGGGTCAGCGGTCCTGGCCAAAATGCATTCATCAGCGCTCGGGATGTATCGTTAATTTCCGCTACCATGCCTTTTAATTGAGCAGCATCGGAAATATGTACAATGAGCGGGTTATCGGAAGGACGACCTTTGGCAGCAAATACCGCCTCCACCGCTTTCGTGCTGCGTGCATCGGCCCCCAGTCCGTACACGGTTTCCGTAGGGAAGGCTACCGTCTCTCCAGCCTGGAGAAGTACGGCGGCCTCGCGTATGCCCTTTTCCGCTGCGATCAGAGCCTGTCCAGCTGAAAGTTCGTCAGAACCATCCCCGTCAGTGTTGTTCACAGAATCAACGGAATCCACTTTTTCCACCTCAAAAGACGAGATAGCAGATACAGTCGTGCTCTCTACAGGAACCAGACATCTTACATCCCACCAGTGTGTATGAGAAGGCTGTAACGCCTGCTCCTGCTCTGCTATCTCTTTTTTCACAAAACCTACGTGCAAGTCATGCATTTGATTCACTTTATCACTCATATCAGATCATCCCATATCTTATTGTCATACAGGCCATTTCATGGCCCTGATCCCCAAAAACCTACTTTAACAAATCAGTTCGATTTGGCTCTGCCCTCTGTATATCTATCGTAAGTTCCATTATAACATATGGGGAAAATTACACTCGTTGTTCTCTTTTCCATAGCACTGACGAAACATTTAGGCAAACAAGCCACTCACCCAGCTCCACAGCCCCGTAAGGGCATCCCACAGGAAAAAACGTACTTCCGGCTCCTTGCCAGCGGCGTTCGTTCGATTGTCTTCATGACTTGTTTTTGCCGATACAGTTTGTGCTGCTGCTTCACCACTGCCTGCATCAATAAAGCACAACGGCGGGAACAGCACACACCACCAATTTTGCCCTTTCCCTTGCCCCAGTGTAACCCGAAGCGCCTCATAATTCCCTGCCGGGTAGACAAGACCTCCGTACATTTTCGTCGGAAAAGGTACACTTGCCAGCTCCACCTGATGATCATACGCTATACCGCGAAGAGCCAGTTCTTCACCTACCAAGCGATCAATTTCAGGTAAATGTGCGTCAATCAACACTCTGGCTTGATTTAGGCTTTGTGGATTGTCCAGTTCACCCACCCACGCATTCATCTGCTGCACGATGGCATCCCGTATTTCGCGCTTAACCAACTGATCCTCCGGACGATCTGAATTTGCTAAAATTCGCAGTCGAATGGAATCGTGCGGAATTACTTTCAACCCTGTGGTGGTCACTCCAGATGCTAAAGTTCCTCTTGCCCCCGTGGTCATAGCTGCATCTGTTTTTTGACCTTCCCAAGACATCATTAATATTGAAATACAAAAGAGTATCATTGCAGCTTGCTTTATCCAACTTCTCATCTTCGTCCCCCCAAACCCAAACTCTATCATATCTATCAGTCTGTCCGGTTTGGGAGAGTCTAAACCTATGAATCTCGTAAAATAATTCAGGCTATTGCAAGCTAGATCGTCACCTAGGAATATAAAAAAGCCCAGATTTCACAATCTGGACTCTTTTGTTGCACCGTTTCAACTCGTAAAAATAACTATTAATATTAAGCCACAACCCACCTGTACTAGGCTTTTTTCGCCTTCGTCAAGCTTACTCTGGAAGGCTGCGGCAGGTCATCCTCTAGCTCCTGGCCATGCACCTTAATGCTCATAACTAAGCCAATACTAGCCATGTTAATAAGCAACGAGGTACCGCCATAGCTTATGAACGGGAGCGTAATCCCCGTAAGTGGCATAATGCCCAGAAACGCACCAATGTTCTCAAAAATCTGATATAGCAACATGGACACAATCCCGACAATAATATATGGTCCAGCTCGATCCCGGCATTCCAGCGAAATCAGGATCATTCGATGAATCAAAATAAAATATAGCAACAGCAGAATGGATGAGCCTACAAACCCAAACTCCTCTGCTACAACTACAAAAATAGAATCCGCATAGGTATAGGGAACACGTCCGGACTGTACCGAAGTTCCCTGCAAGAAGCCCTTGCCCATCATTCCGCCAGAAGCTATGGCCAGTTTGGCATTTTTCGTATGATAAGATGCCTTCGCAGTCGCTTCTTCTGGTACCAGCCAAGGGTCTAAACGCTCTACCCAGTGACTACGTCCAATGCCTTTCATAAAGGAATCAATCTCATCATGAAACGAAATATACGCTTTGATCCCGCCACCAACGGCGACTGCAAATACGATAAATCCGATTAGCGCATGGGATGCCTTCACATTACCAATCCATAGCATACCAATGACGATGACAATGTAACCGAGCGCATTACCCAAGTCATTTTGTGCCATGACCATGGCAAATGGGACAAAGCTCACTAGAGCAACTGGAAGAACATCCTGAATAAAATACAGCTTGCTCTTGCGCTTTTTAATCAGCATATACGCCAAAAAAATGATAAGAACCAGCTTGAATACCTCAGCAGGCTGGAGATTTAAGCCACCAATTTTCAAAAAGCCTTGAGAGTTATTAACCGTCCCGCCAAAAAAGCCGAGAATCAGCAGAAATATCCCGCCTCCATATACATACAAGGCTTTTTTAATGAATATCCGAAAATCAACTATCGCTAAACCCAAGATCGCTACAAAGCCCAATATATAATACCCGATCATCTTCTGGTAATCGTTGCCGTGCTCTGCCAAGTTCGTAGGACCCCTACCAGCACTGTATACCGTTATGATACTAATCGCCATGAGCAAAACCAGAATAAAAATAACCGGACCATCAATTTTTTTCAATTTCTGAAGCATGATTTCCCCCTGAGCCGTTTCTCGGTCATACTCCTCTTATTCTAAAGGAAAGACTCGCAAAAAGAAAATGCAGCATTACTCCGAGACGCCTAGGACATGTCGCTCGATCCCCGCAAGGTCAGGAATGATTAGAATGTTCTTCCAATGACCTGCCTGTTCCAGCAGGCCAGCCACGTCTCTGGCCTGTCCCATCCCCAGCTCAAACCCGATTAGCCGGGGTGGGGCCTGAAGGAGCCCAAGCTGCTCCAGCATTGCCCGATACGGGCCAAGCCCGTCAGGGCCGCCATCCAGCGCCATTCGCGGCTCATGGTCGCGCACCTCTGGCTGCAAGCCAGCGATGTCAGCAGCCGGGATATATGGCGGGTTGGACACGAGGATGTCCACCGCTGTTCCCGCAAACGGCACCAGTAGATCGCCCTCGCGGAATTCTACGGCTGCGCCGTTTGCGGCGGCGTTCTGGGACGCCATTTCGAGCGCAGCAGTAGAAATATCCCCCGCTGCTACGTGCCAGCGCGGCCGCTCAGCTGCCAGCGTCACGGCAATCGCGCCGCTACCCGTGCCAATGTCGAGCGCGTGTGGAGCACCGCTCGACCACAGCCGGTCGCCGTGCTGGAGTATCGCCTCGACGAGCAGCTCTGTCTCGGGGCGCGGAATCAGCACCGACGGTGAAACCGCGAACGGGCGTCCATAAAATTCCTGCCGTCCGATAATATACTGCGCCGGTTCACCCGCAGCTTTGCGGGCGATGATCCGTTCCCACGTCTCCTTAACGGAGGAAGGGAACGGATCGCCCAGAGCGGCGTAAAACCTCGTACCTTCCAGCCCAAGCACATGTTCCAGCAGCAAGCGGGCATTATGCTGCGGCTCCAACACGCCGCAACTTCCTAAAAAAGAAGAAGCCTCAACTAAGGCTTCTCTGACACTCATGTTCCGTTCCGGCGGCATCCGATACACACAATCGCGTTCGTTCCCCAAAACTTAAACCTCTTGTTCCATCAAATCAGCCTGCTCTGCAATCGTGAGCGCTGATACGATTTCTTCGATCTCTCCGTTCATCACCTGGTCCAGCTTGTGCATGGTTAAACCAATGCGATGATCCGTTACACGGCTTTGCGGGAAGTTGTAAGTACGTATACGCTCACTGCGATCCCCGGTACCTACTTTGCTCTTACGCTCGCCTGCATATTTGGCTTCCTCTTCCTGACGCATCATATCCGAAATACGGGCACGCAAAACTTGCAGCGCCTTCTCCTTGTTGGAGTTCTGGGATTTGCCGTCCTGGCAGGTTGCCACAATACCTGTTGGCATATGCGTTACACGCACCGCCGACTTGGTTGTATTAACGGACTGACCGCCCGCACCGCTGGAGCAGAAAGTATCCACGCGGATATCCTTGTCTAAAATTTCGATATCCACTTCCTCTGCCTCAGGCATCACGGACACCGTGGAGGTAGACGTATGAATACGTCCGCCAGATTCTGTTGTCGGAATCCGCTGTACACGGTGTGCGCCACTTTCAAATTTCATTTTGCTGTAGGCACCGCGTCCGTTAATCATGAAAATAACCTCTTTAAAGCCTCCAAGGTCATTCATGTTCGCATCCATCAATTCTACACGCCAGCCTTGTGTATCTGCATAACGAGTGTACATCCGGTACAAGTCCGCTGCAAACAGTGCAGCCTCGTCCCCACCCGCAGCACCACGAATTTCGATAATAACGTTCTTATCATCGTTCGGGTCCTTCGGCAGCAGCAAAATGCGGATTTTCTCGTCCAGTTCCCGCTTACGGGCACTCAGCTCTTCGATCTCCATTTTGACCATTTCACGCATCTCGTCGTCAAGCTTTTCAGCCTGCATGGCTTTAGCAGCGTCCAGCTCCTCAACGACAGTTTTATATTCGGTATATGCTTCATAAGCAGGCTGTAAATCAGACTGTTCTTTGGAATAATCTCTAAGTTTTTTGCTATCGTTCGCCACATCCGGATCGCAGAGCAGTTCGCTCAGTTTATCGTAGCGGTCCGCCAATGATTGCAATCGGTCCAACAAGCGATTCACCTCTTCAGTTAAATTAATATGAAACCAGCTTTGAATTCACTGGCTACAGCTCTTTATTATAACAACTAATCGATTAATTAGCTACATAAAATACTTGCTAATTTAGGATTTTGCAAAAATCAACAAATCAATTGAAGTCGAATAAACAATATTCCGCTAAAGATTTGGTAACAAACTCTCAATCAGGAAAAAGGAATACGAATCAAATAAAAAGTCGCCGCCCGGGACAGGCAGCGACTAAGTAAGTTAGTACATGCGGATAACACATATACAATGACCTAATATGTTTGTATATAAACCCTGTTTGCTATACGCCGAGATGCATCCTAAACATTAAAACGGAAATGCATAACGTCTCCGTCCTGCACCACATATTCCTTACCTTCCAAACGAAGCTGACCACGTTCTTTGGCCCCGTTCATAGATCCAGCAGCGACCAAGTCATCGTAGGATACAACCTCAGCGCGAATAAATCCGCGTTCAAAATCCGAGTGGATTACGCCCGCAGCGCCAGGTGCTTTTGTTCCTTTGTGAATAGTCCATGCGCGTACTTCCTGCACACCTGCTGTGAAATACGTATACAGTCCCAGCAAGCGGTAAGCTGCTTTGATCAGACGGTTCAGACCAGACTCAGCCAGCCCTAGCTCCTCAAGGAACATTGCCTTGTCTTCGCCTTCCAGCTCAGCAATTTCAGCCTCTACTTTGGCACTGATCGGTACCACTTCAGCATTTTCCGCTACTGCAAATTCACGTACCTTTTGCACATATGGATTGCTGTCAGCTTCCGTTACACCATCTTCACTGACATTAGCTGCGTACAATACAGGCTTCATCGTGAGCAAATGAAGGTCGCGTATAATCAGCTTTTCGTCTTCTGACAATTCTACGCTACGTGCAGGTTTGTCGGCATACAGCGATTCCTTGATCCGTTCCAGTACTTCAACCTCTTGGGCATACTGCTTGTTGCCGCCCTTCATGTTCTTACGGGAACGATCAATGCGCTTGTCTACACTTTCGATATCCGCCAGAATCAATTCTAGATTAATCGTCTGAATATCGCTGATCGGATCAATTTTGCCGTCCACATGAGTAATATTCTCATCTTCAAAGCAGCGTACCACATGAACAATGGCATCTACTTCACGAATATGAGCCAAAAACTTGTTACCCAAACCCTCGCCTTTGCTGGCACCTCGTACAAGTCCTGCAATATCAACAAATTCAAAAGCCGTTGGTACCGTTTTGTTCGGTACTACCAGTTCAGTCAGCTTATCCAGTCGCTCGTCCGGTACTTCAACGACCCCTACATTAGGGTCAATTGTACAAAATGGATAGTTTGCGGATTCCGCCCCCGCCTGCGTTATTGCGTTAAACAGTGTTGATTTGCCCACGTTCGGCAGACCCACGATCCCCGCTTTTAAAGCCATAATCAGAACAACTCCCGTTTATATAAAATATGCGCTATACCCTCTGTTAGTTTACCAACCCACATTATATAGGAGAACCTATACATGCGGCAAGCATACGGCTGTGAATTTAGGATTTTGCTGCATCCCTATTTAGATAGCTTTATTTAGATTTCCTTGCTCATCTGGATATCCGTAACCCGATAACCAGACTTGCGATATACATGTAAAGCCCGCTCATTATGCCCAAATACATGCAGACCGATGCGAACCGCACCCAGCCTCCGAGCTTCTTGTTCCAACGCCTGCATCGTCAACGTACCCAGGCCTCGCCCCTGATATGAATCGTAAACGAGAATATCCAGCAAAAAAGCTTCTTTGCCTTGCGTACCTTCTGTAATGTTGAACCAGATATATCCCGCTTCCTCGGAGCCTTGACCCACACTACCTGAATACTCAAGCATGTACAGGTGAGCATGGGGCGTATCCAGTCTTTGTGGCAAAAATGTTGCAAAGCTTTCCTTTGCCCGTTCTGGTGCCTCTTCCACCGTCCACGCGCCTGCCTGGATTTTCTCTTCCGCGTAATCTGCGAGCGAGCGTTGCTCAAAGCGATCATACTGCTCTGCGTTCATCGGAACCAACTTAATGAATCCACTCATCCGTTCGCCTTCTTTCTTAGTCTGGTCGTTTCTTTAAGACCTTCGATCCCAGCTACTCCGATGCCAAACATGACTGTACGCAATTCCAGCTCCACTTGCTCCAATCGCGCTTCCAATGCCTCGCTGGAGGTGACCGCCGAGCCAAGCAAAGAGCGACCGAAGCCTGCCATGTCAGCGCCCAAAGCAAGTGCCTTCGCAGCATCGACACCGTTTTTCAGTCCACCGCTACCGATCAGAGCGCCATTAGGCTGGGCTGCTCTAACCTCCACGATACAATCAGCGGTCGAATTGCCCCAATCGGCGAACGCCTCTGCCGCTGCACGGCGCACAGGATCAGGATTGCGAAATTTCTCCACTTGGCTCCAGCTTGTCCCGCCCGCACCAGCGACATCAATAAAAGCAGCGCCTGCATCATATAATCTCGATGCCGTCTCACCATCTATGCCCCAGCCTACTTCCTTCACGCCTACAGGCACCGAAAGACGACGACACAACTCCTCAATGCGCTCAAGCAGCCTGCTAAAATCCAAATTCCCTTCAGGTTGGAATATCTCCTGCAAGCCGTTCAAATGCAGCACCAACATATCCGCTCCGGCAATTTCCACTGCACGTTGGCAATCGTCCACACCAAACCCGTAGTTCAGCTGCACTGCACCCAGATTGGCAAGGATCGGGATGCTAGGTGCTAGACGGCGAACTGCAAAGGTTGAAGCCAACTCTTCTTTTTCCACCGCAGCTCGTACGGAGCCGACACCGAGCGCCCAGCCGCGTCTCTCTGCTGTCTCTGCCAACCGCTCATTAATCGCTCCTGTCTCGGCGCTACCGCCTGTCATCGAACTGATGAGCAGCGGTGTCCGTACAGTGCGCCCCATAAAAGTTGTATCTAGACGCACCTCGTCAAAATGTAGCTCCGGCAAAGCGCAGTGCTTAAAACTATATCGCTCCAGTCCGCTGGTAATGCCGTGTCCGGCCACATCTTCCTGCAGACAAAGGCGGACATGCTCAATTTTCCGTTCACCTGTCTGCGTGGCAGGCAACAAAGAGCCGGATCTGTCTGAGCCGTCAGGTGATCCATTTTTATTTTCTGTATTACTCATCTATGTTCCACCTCATCCAAAGTCAATCTGTGCATTCCATCAGGTTCGTGAAGCACAAATAAGACCGTTCCCGAACACGGTAACCGATCTATTTATCATCTCATATATCAAATATCTAGGCCCTTAAAGCACTATTTTAAGATATTTTCATTGTATCATGGATGGAAAAATATATACATGACCGTGAACATTTTTCTTTGCCTATGGGATCGAAAAGCAGCACCTGCTTAAGATGCAGCTTCTCTGCAAAATGCAAAATACCCCTCCGAAAGTGGGACCCCAATCAAGCAGGATTAAGGTCATCACAACCTTCTTTAGCTCTTCATCGAATCAGGTATAGTTGTAATATTTTCTTGTGGTTCCTTTGTACGCCCATGTCCAAATTTGAAAACGAGAATACCACCGATAATGACCAATACACCAATCAACTTATTGAAGGTAAACGGAATCTTCTCTAGTCCAAGCCATCCTAATGAATCCCACAACAAGGCTGTACCTAATTGTGCCGTCAATACGATGGAGATCGCATAGGTAGGGCCAAGTCGCTTCATTCCTTGCACCAGACAGAACACAACGCCGACACCAATCATGCCACTGAACCAGTACCACAGCTGCATATGCTGTAAAGCAAATGTATTTTTCCCTTCAAAAATAAGACTCCCGAGCAAGGAAGCCAGGAACCCTGTTCCCAGTACCAATGTCGTTGTGGCCCATGAACCTGTCCGCTCATTCACCTTATTATTGAATATCGTTTGCAGACTGACCAAAGCACCTGCGATAACTGCCAATATGAGCCCTAATAACATGTTTACCTCTCCCTTGATAGTCCCTTTATTGTGCTGCTCTACTTCAAAGCACTATGATTGCAACGTTTCATAAATATTATGGCCTGCCAGTTCACTCAAACCTTTTCTGTCCTTAATGACAATATAGCCTTTTGCCCGTTCAACCAATCCCTCTTCAATCATTTTGCGAATGACACGGTTAAGGTGTCTGTAACTGGTTCCGATCAAATTCGCTACATCCACCAGACTGGATGCCCGTAGTTCCTCATAAAAGGCAGAATTGGATTCGTCAAAAGAAACCGATAGCAGGTAGCTCGCCAGCCTGACTTCCACCGGATACATAAGGTTGAAACTGGAGAAATCAGAGTCTAGACAAAACTTTCGCGTGACAATATCCAATAGAAATTGCAGCAAAGGAGCATAATCTCTGCCGTACTTATTCATCCATTGGTGATGGACACCAATCACATAGATCGGCGACACTGCCTCTACTGTATTGATGACGTGACTATTACGAATATATTCAACATCTCCTATGACCTCGATCGGGGTTTTGAAGCAAAGGATCAGAGTCTTCCCTTCTGTAGAGCTGGTAAAAATTTTGACCTTGCCCTGCACCAGAATATACAGATGTTCAATGGCGTCTCCCTGCAAACAGAGTTTTTCCCCTTGCTCCAAACGATACAGCGACAAATAGGGATGTAGTGGCTCGTAGAGTATGGACTCCAACTGATGCAGATGTAAAAAATACTTTAGCTGCTCTTGATCCTGTATTTCCCTCATTCCTCAGCTCACCTTCAATTCTACGTTCTAAGCTTTTTCTATAATAATGTTTTATTTTAGAGCTTTAGAATAATGACACCCGCGATCATCATACCAATACCTATAAATTGTGGCAGCTTCATCTTTTGCTTCACAATGCCAAACCATCCCTTGATGTCTACCAGAAATGTTAAGCATAACTGAGCAATCAACAGCGCCGAGATCGTGAACGTAACCCCAATATGTTGAATGGCGGTGACTTCACTAAATATAATGATAGCCGCAAAAGCACCACCCCAAAGATACATCGGCTTTACCTGTTTCATTTCAGACACACGGCCATCCTTTGTAAACATCCAAACTAATGCTGCCAAAATAAAACCTATTAGCTGAGTAACGGCAGCCGCCTGCCATGTCCCGATATCCTGACTAATCCGTGTATTCGCTACCCCCTGTAGCGTAATACAAGCGCCTCCCAGAAAAGCAAACAAGATTCCTCTCATAAATCGTTATTCTCCCCATGTAAGTGACTTTTGTATCTATTTAAGTATAGGTCAGCCTGCCTATAAAGGACATATGTCCTCAATTAATTAATAAAACGTTCTCCATTTCATTCTATTCAGCATTCCGCTTCAATACTGTGGACTTGCGGTAATAATTAGACAGTATCTATTTCATAATCTGCATGTTCGGACACGATAAAATGGAATGCAGCATTTAATTAAGGAGCTGATCGTCGTATGACTAAACAAAATCCGCTGCATTCTGTGCCGGAATATCAAAGAAAAACCGTGCACAAGGGCCGTGCTCTTAAAATCGCTATTCTGCTGCTTATCCTCTGGCTGATTGCCGTCATGCTGTATCAGACCCATAAACCCTTGCCTCCGTTCGTCTCTTATGAAAGTCAGGAGTATTCAACAAACGAGGTAAACTTTTGGACGGATTTGACCTACCCTACTGGGGATGGAAGCACTGTACAACATGAAGGGCAAATTTTGAATCGTATGCTCGGCATCATTGATGAAGCCCAGCAATTTATCGTCATTGACCTGTTTCTGTTCAACGATTATAAGCACAAAGGCCAGCACTTCCCCGAAGTTAGCGCACAAATGACTAATCATCTTATCGCCAAAAAGAAAGCTTATCCTGAGATGCCTATCTTTTTCATTACAGATGAAGTCAATACCAACTATAATTCTGCTCCCAATCCTTTGTTGGAGAATATGAAGCAAGTAGGAATTCAGGTCGTACAGACCGATGTAGACCCGTTGCGGGACTCCACGCCTATCTATTCAGCGGTGTGGCGTACCTTTTTCCAGTGGTTCGGGCAGCATGGCACAGGCTGGATTCCCAATCTGATGGCCAGTGACGGACCTGACGTTACGGCTCGCTCTTATTTAAAGCTGTTAAACGTCAAGGCCAATCACCGAAAATTGGTTGCCAACGAGCAAACTGCTCTCATTTCTACAGGTAATGTTCACGATGCAAGTGCCTATCATTCCAATGTTGCCCTAGAAGTGAAGGGACCGATCATCGGAGATATTTTACAAACAGAGCAGGCGGTATTGGACTTCTCGGGCGGAGGGCAACTTCCTGTCTACACACCTCAAGCAGAGCCCCTAGTCCCATCAGGTAAGGACAGCTACCGGATCAAATATCTCACTGAAGGCAAAGTGTATGCCTCCGTTCTGAATGGCATTAAGCAGACGAAGCAAGGTGACAGCATTCATATGGGCATGTTTTATTTGGCTGATCGCAAAATATTGAATAGCCTGCTGGATGCCTCGGCACGCGGCGTAAACATCCAATTGCTGCTGGACCCCAATGAAAACGCGTTCGGGCAGGAAAAAATAGGCATACCTAATCGTCCGGTTGCCCAAGAGTTGTCCGATAAATCGGATGGAAATATTCAAATTCGTTGGTATCATACTACCCATGAGCAATTCCATACGAAGCTGATTTATATTGCCAAGGCACAAGGAGAGCATTTGATTTGGGGTGGCTCTACCAATTTGACTCCCCGTAATTTGGATGATTTAAATCTGGAGAATGAACTGTGGGTGGCCGCTCCGGCGGACAGCAAGCTGACCCGACAGGTGGCGGCCTATTTTGATAAGCTGTGGAATAACCGGGGAGCTGAATACAGTCTGGATCTGGCGGCTTACGAGGATCATTCAACATTTTGGAAAGATATTGTATACCGTCTCCAGGATATTTTGGGCTTTACTACATTTTGACTATAGGATCTGCTACCTCATCCACAGCTCTTCATTTGTGCATTACAGCAGCGGTGAAAGCAGCCGAGCCAGCGATTCCATCAAACGTTTGAACAGACGTTTCTTCATGAATTCCTCGCGTACGATCAAACTGGCATTCTGCAAATCTCGCTCATAGTCGGTCACCATCTGCTGCACACTGTGTGTTTGAATCAACAGAGCGTTCACTTCAAAATTCAGATGGAAGCTGCGCATATCCATATTGGCTGTCCCAATAGTCGCAACTTCCCCGTCAATAATGAGAAGCTTGGAGTGAAGAAATCCTTTTTCATATTCATATACCTTGACTCCCACCTCCAGCAACGATTGGAAATACGAGTGGGATGCGAGAAAAGGCAGCCATTTATCCGGTTTCGCGGGAAATAGAATACGCACATCCAACCCGGATAGAGCAGCCATCCGCAAAGCAGTCAGGATATCTTCATCCGGGATAAAATAAGGAGTGGCAATCCAGACGGATTTTCGAGCGGATGTGATCATGGAGAAGAATAGATTTTTAAGCACTCTCCGCTCATTGTCTGGTCCGCTGGCAATAATCTGTACGCCGCCATCCGTGATCGGTTCAATATCGGGAGACAGATATTCGCTATCCAGTACCGATTCACCCGTCATATGAAGCCAATCCTGTAAAAATATAAGTTGCAATGTCCGCACAGCTTCGCCCTTCACAATCATATGCGTGTCACGCCAAAAGCCGTAGGCTTTGTTGCGGCTGAGATACTCATCTCCCACATTTAGGCCACCGATTAATCCAATATTACCGTCGATAACTACAATTTTACGGTGATTACGGTAGTTTACCCGACTGGAGAAGAACAAAATCCGAGCGCCTCCGTATGCAACAACCTCTACTCCTGCATCCTTCATTTCCTTCAAAAATGCCTTCGATAACTGAATACTACCGACTGCATCGTACATAAACCGAACCTTAACACCCGCTTTAGCCTTTTCAATCAAAATTTTCTGAATGCTGGTACCGATATCATCCGAGCGGAAAATGTAATATTCCATATGGATATGATGCTGCGCCTTGCGCAGTTCTTCGAGCAGCGTGGAGAAGGTTTCATCTCCATTATTCAGAATCTGGGTTTCTGTCGCAAAATAAATCGGGGAGCGGGCCAATCTCCGGGCCAGGCGCATTAACTGCTGCTGCTCATCTGTAAAGCAGGTCAGATCTCGTTTGACCCGCAAAGCATCCTTTTCGATACGCTCATACGCCTGTTGGTCACGCAATGCCTTTTTGTCATACTTACGGCGCTTGAATACATTTTGCCCAAATAAAAAATAAAGAGGAAGTCCAACGACTGGCAACAACGCCAGCAGCAAAATCCATGACATGGTGGTGGAAGGATTACGATTCTCCGTGAAAATAATCAGACTTATGGAAATAACCGTCAAGGTAGAGAAAATACTGATGACAGTTCCTTCATTTTTACCGATGTAATTAAACAAGCCAAAATAATAAATAATAAACACCATAGCCGCGATCAATACGGCCAGTAAGCTTCGCCTCATAACTAACCTCACTTCCAATGGACTGCATTTGAACAGATATTCCTCATTATATTGTACATGAGCCCCTTATTTCTTCCCACTTTTTTATTTAAATGTTGAATAAAAAAATCAGAGTACATAACGAAATGTCGATGGGTTGACACTTACTTTTTTTCATGTAAAAATAAACTAACGAACGTTAGGTAGGTGATGATAATGGGAATGGAAGAGATTCGAAAGGCCGCTCTTTTCCAATTTGCCACCAATGGGTATGAGGGAGCATCCTTGAGCAGTATTGCCGCCGAGGTTGGAATCCGAAAACCGTCTATATATGCGCATTTTCAGGGTAAGGAGGATTTGTTTTTGCAGGTGGCAAGTTACGCGTTTCAAGAGCAGAATTTACGTATTTTTGAATACTTTACGG
Source organism: Paenibacillus sp. P2(2022) (assembly GCF_029522175.1). Classification (NCBI taxonomy): domain Bacteria; kingdom Bacillati; phylum Bacillota; class Bacilli; order Caryophanales; family Paenibacillaceae; genus Paenibacillus; species Paenibacillus sp. P2(2022). The sequence goes on from NZ_JAKWFI010000003.1 coordinate 209,776, forward strand.
AACGCAAAGAACAGTCGCTGGAGCATACACTGCATAATTTCTTATTCTGGATGGAACAGGAATATGAGGGCAACAACTCAGCCAAGTTTATGCTTCGTTTTTCCTTTTTTCCGCCTGTATCTTTATATAACGAGGTACTGAATATTGTGAATCCTTTCCTGGAACAGATGGAGCGAAAATTAACTCGTCGCCTCCGAAATGTACGGGATCGGGAACCCTTTGGACATATGAAGCCAGCGGATGTGGCTTTAGCCTACATGACGCTGGTGGATGGAATCATGGTAGAGCTACTGTACAGTGGAAGCACCAACTACCACCGAAGGCTGAACGCTGCATGGCCTATTTTTTGGCGTGGGATTACACTAACTTCACCTCGTGAAAGGTGAAGTTAATGTAATTGTAAAATTATACTGAATTGAGGAGAAATTCATCATGAATCGCAGTTGGATTTACGTTTTTGTTGGAGGCCTGATTGAGGTCGTATGGGTATCAGGCTTGAAGCATGCAGATTCTGTACTCACCTGGGCTGTAACTGTGCTGGCTGTGGTGGCCAGCTTTTATTTAATCATGAAGGCTGCAAAGCGTCTGCCTGTAGGCACGGTGTATGCTGTATTTACCGGATTGGGCACAGGGGGAACCGTCGTAGGTGAAATGCTGCTATTCGGGGAGCCGTTTCAATGGTCCAAAACACTGTTAATCGCCCTTTTGCTAGCGGGTGTGATCGGCTTGAAGTTAGTTACCGATCGTGATGCTCAGGAAGGGAGTAGTGCATAATGGCTTGGATTGCATTGGTTATCGCGGGATGCTCGGAAGTGCTTGGAGTCATCGGCATGAAGGGAGTTACGGTCGGCAAAGGGTGGAAGGCTTTAGCACTTATGATCTTATCCTTTATTCTTAGCTTCTCTCTGCTCAGCTACGCCATGAATAGTTTGCCTATGGGAACTTCCTATGCCGTTTGGACAGGCATTGGTACCGTGGGCAGTACGATTACAGGCATGTTCTTGTATGGCGAGCAAAAAAGCGTACTGCGTGTTTTGTTCATCGCCATGATTCTTGCCGCAGCATTGGGCTTAAAGCTGATTTCTTAAGGAGTGATGCCTTGTGATTACCACCGTAACACTTAACGCGGCAGTAGATAAAATCTACACGGTTGCAGGCTTTGGATTGAATGCCGTCCACCGCATAGAAAACGGTCTGACAGTACCAGGCGGCAAGGGCGTGAATGCCGCTCGTGTCATCCGCACACTAGGTCAGCCTGTACGAGCGACCGGATTTGTGGCCGGACACACCGGACGGCTGCTCATCGACGGGTTGAGCGCGGAAGGCGTAAACGCCGATTTTATCGAAACGCCACACGGGGAAACCCGTCTCGCCATAACCGTGCTCGACCCGGCTGCCCGCACGCAGACCGAGCTGATTGAGAGCGGCCCGACCGTGGGGCCGCTTGAACTAGCCGCGCTGCGGCGCAAAATCGCGACCCTTGCCGAGGATTCGGCTTGGGTCGTTCTCTCCGGCAGCCTGCCACCCGGCTGCCCGCCCGATCTGTATGCCGAGCTGTGCACGCTGGCGAAGGCGCGCGGCGCGCGGGTGGCGCTGGACGCGAGCGGCGAGGCGCTGCGCTTGGGGCTGCGCGGAAAGCCCGACCTCGTGAAGCCTAACGAGGACGAGGCCGCCCGCTTCGCGGGAATCGACGCAGCGCGCCCAGATGCCGCTGAAGCGGCAGCATCGCAGCTGCTGGAAGCAGGAGCGCAGCTGGCCGTCATCTCGCTCGGCGCGCGCGGGGCGCTGGCGGTAACACGCGATGCGCGCTACCGTGTGAGCCTGCCGGACGCGGACATTGTCAGCGCGCTCGGCAGCGGTGACGCCATGGTCGCGGGATTGGTTACCGGCGCGGCGGCGGGACTGGATCTCCCTGCCATGCTGCGGCAGGGAGCGGCCTGCGGCACAGCGGCGGCTCTGCACGCCATGGCCGGCAAGATCGAGCTCCAGGACGTGGAGCGTCTGGAGCAGGGAATTACGGTGACGCTGGTGTAATTCAGCGTCACTTTTTTCATCCAACCATTCACCTAATTTAATGTCACGAATAACAGCTTTACTGAATGTTTTGTTCCAAATATGCGTTTCTCTGCTGACCTACAACAAAACCCTGTTTTCCAGTATATTTTTCATACAAATATGCGATTTCGAGGGGCCCAGCTTAACTAGAGAATCCTGAAACTCTGCAATTTCCTCTACAGACGAACTTTGTACCTTAATGAGATAATTAAATTCCCCACTGATGCGGAATAAATCGGTAACTTCCTTCGCCGCCTTACAAAAATCAATCAGCTCTTGGCAATGTTCTGTCTTCACCAGAATAAACGTTGTTGTCCCCCGATTCAGTTCCCGTAAATTAAATACAGCATTATATCCAGAAATAATCCCTCGTTCTTCAAGCTTGGTTATTCTTTCTTTAACGGACGGCTGTGACATCGAAATTTCTTTACTGATTTGGGAAATCGTTATTCGGGCATTATGCTGTAGCAATTTCATGATTTTGTGGTCTATATCGTCCATCTGATGCTGCATATCAAGCACCTCCTGATCAAATTTAAAAAGTAATGCTTTTCATCCAAATTAGCTTTTATTTAATAACTAAAATCGTATAAAAATCTTATTTTAAATATATATGTAGCACATAATAATTCATATAATAAGGTTTACTTACATATAAGGAGGATCTGAAATGAGTGTGAAGGGACTAGCTCATGTGGCTATCCAAGCCCGCGATTATCAAGCAACCATTGCATTTTATACCGAAGTAGTGGGATTTAAAAGAGGACATCACTGGAGTCTTCCGTCCTTTCGGATTCAAGAAGCTTCCATGCTGATCTCCCCTGACCAAAGAACCTGTCTCGAAATCTTTGATAACGATGCCGTCATCCCTGCCCAAGGAAAAAAAGCTGCATCTGAGCATGATGTTGCTCACGGGGCTTTATTACACTTTGCGTTTTACGTGGACAATGTGGATGAAATATATCAAAAAGCCCTTGCCCACGGAGCAAAAACCTTTGTGGAACCCAATCAGCTTACACTTGGTGAACCACCTCTAGTTGTAACCAATGCATTAGTTCATAGCCCTAATGGTGAGGTTATCGAATTTATTGAGGATGTTGATTTTGATATGTCTCTATTGAGCAATAAGTAGTCCAAGTAGCTATTGAAAAGATCCACTTCCCTGGAAAGTGGATCTTTTTTGTATTCCATTCCTCTGCGCCTTATTCCCTATGGAAAAATTAAACTATTTGTAAGTATATCCGATATATTGATTATCGCTTGGTTAAAGGAGTAGATTATCATTTCAATTGATTTCAATGTGTACTGGTTTCATTTTAGCTCCGATCTGCTCATGCCGTTGTTTAGCTTAATCGGTCTGTTGTTCATCTATTTTGGATTCAAAACGATCCGTCGCCATCGTTATCGTAAACGCCACTGGGTCCGTACCAAAGGGCAAATCGTTGACGCGCATATCGAAGTAGATATCGATGTCGTTCCCTTTGACCGTGATGATCCGGTAGATACCAGCTACACCCGCCGATTAAAGGTACGCTTCTATACAGCTTCAGGTGAAGTCGTGGAATTCTGGAATCCTTATAGTACCAATCTCAGCCTTAACCGGGTTGGCAGTAAGATTAAGGTATTATACAATCCGGCTAACCCTCGGGACGCCCGAATTGCTGGCGGCGTAAATGGTGCAGGCTGCCTGGCCTTTATGTTGTTTTTGATTGGTGTCCCCTTTGCTTTGAGCGGGGTATTCGCTTTATTGAAGTTTTTCTTCTAACAAGGATCGGGTCACATACTGGTCATAAAATTTATCGCCATATAAAAGGCCAGACACAAAATAATCAGTGCCGATATTTTGTTGAGCACAGTACCAAACTTTCCTTCTGAATCCATACGTCCTACAAGCCGTCCCGCCGTTGCCAGACCCACAAACCATATCCACGATACTGACACAGCGGCCAGACCGAAGGCCCAACGTTCCACGCCGTTATATTGCAGGGAGCTGGTTCCAATTACACCAACCGTGTCAAGTATAGCATGTGGATTCAATAGTGATACCGAGGCGGCAAAAATCATCTGGCGTTTTGGCAGCATCGGCTGACTTTCTCCCGAGGAAGCAGCCTTCGATCTCCAAAGAGTCCAAGCCATATACAGCAAGAACAAACAGCCCGCCGCATAAAGCACATTCGTGAGCCATAGAAATTGCTGCAAAACAAGGGATACACCCCCAACAGCAAGTGTGATCAGAATGGTGTCACAGACACCCGCTGTAATGACAGCAGGCAGTGCATTGCGAAATCGCGACTGGGACGCCCCCTGATTAAACACAAATACATTTTGTACCCCTAAAGGCAAAATCAATCCCAATGCCAATAAAACGGCATGTATAGTAGCTTCCAGCATGTTATGTACTCCCCCAAATTCATTGCTTAATATTCTCTAAATGCTTCTAATCCTTCCGGAACTGCTCTAACACAAGCTTGTAATCCTGAGGATTATTCATGTTGAACACGGCATTGTGCCATATATTCTCAGTCACTCCCGGCATATCCGCTATGGTTGCATACCGAACATTCAACGTTTCCAACCATTCGGTGAGACGAAGCCGTTTATTCCGCAAACGTTCCTCAGCAGATGGCAATACGCTCCGATGATACACTCCCAGCAAAGGATGCATACGTCCGGCCACAGAAGCAATTACCGCTTGCAGTGGTGATTCCGCTGCTCCTTTGGATGCCGCCCACTTCTCAGTTAAAACAAGCAAGGCTTGCAGCACTTCCAGCTGTACAAAAGGCATATCACAGGCCACGACTATTCCCCATTCCGTAGTAGATGCAGATAATCCTGCATGAATACCACTCAAGGGCCCCATACCCGGATAGATATCAGATACAGCTTCCATACTGTCCTGTTCATATCCTTGATCGTCACGAGTGACTACTATCACCCGTTGGGTCGCCTGCTGCAATGTAATATATGTCCGTTCAAGCATAGTAGCTCCTTCAATCTCTAGCAGAGCCTTATCCTGTCCCATTCGGCTGGAACGTCCTCCTGCGATGATAATACCAGTCACTTCCATAAAAAACTCCTCCTTTTTTCAAAAAACAATCACAAATATGCATATGGAATTTTGGACAAAATTGAAATTTACATAATTGTAATTTTATTGGTTTGTTAACCCTTTCAACACATGATACATTGGAATAAAGAACATTCCCACAGATCGACATCGGTGCGTAGTTCTCTATCGGGCTAAGAAAGGAATGGCTTGTCTTGCAAAAGAGAGAAATTCAAGAGACTCCCCTATATTCCCTAAAGCTATATAACTTTTTTCTATATGGAGCTATGGTCATCTTTTCCAGCTTCTTCCCGTTGTATTTGCAAGATATCGGTATGGACAAGCTGGAAATCGGGAGTCTGATGGCCATCGGACCTTTTGTATCTGTATTCGCGAACCCTTTTTGGGGATATACAAGCGACCGGAGCCGAAATCTCCGACGTATTCTACTATTTATGATTATAGGTACACTGTTACTGCTACAAGCTTTATTTCATGTTCACACGTATGTCATGATTTATGTGTCGATGATTGGCTTTTACTTTTTTCAAAGTCCGTTATTTGCCCAAAGCAATACCCTGATTCTCAGTTATATTGAGGGCACAGACCGGAAATTTGGTTCATTTCGCATATGGGGTTCCTTAGGTTGGGCTGTGACTGCGGCAGTTGCCGGCATCGTTGTTGACCACACAGGAGTATCCAGTATATCCACCATCTTTACGATACTTCTTCTGGCTGCATTGATCTGCACTTTGGCAATTCCACCACTGAAAAGCACCGTGGAGACGGCAACCATTCATTTACGTGGCTTTGGCAGTATTTTATTAAACGGATACTTTATATCCTTCATTTTGTTAGGCATCCTTGTATCAATTCCTAATTCAATCAACGGCGCCTTTATGTCCTTGTACATCACCGAACTGGGCGGGTCCAAGCTGATGCTTGGTTTTGCCGTTTTTATGTCATCGGTATTTGAAATTATTGTCTTCTTAATGTTTGATCGCTTCTTGAAGAAAAAAATGACCGTGATGGTCGGCTGTTTGGCACTCGTCAGTTTGCTGTTTGCCTTACGTTGGGAACTCATGGCGCTAGCTACAGACCCGATTCAGATCGTGTTCATTCAAGCACTTCATTGCGTCACCTTCGGCGGATATTTCTATGTAGGCACCCAGTTGACCGTCCTGTTCACGCCTGCAGCATATCGATCATCCGGACAGGCCGTATATACCTTGACCTGGAGTGGTATATCCGGTATCGTAGCAGGTTTTGCAGGAGGTTGGCTATTCCAGAACTTCGGTGGTGAAATGATGTACCATGCAGGTGTCTTCTTCGCCCTGCTGGGCTCTGCGGGATTTGCTATCATGTGGTATATGCTGTACAAGAACGGCTACCAGCCAGGACATGGCGGTGAGCACAAACCAGGCGAGCATAAACCAATAGATGAAGCACCACAACGACAATAGAGTGTCTTCACGTCAACGGTCATGTTCTGAAGAACGGGTATGCGTAAAATAAAGGAGTCTGCCGTTGGCAGACTCCTTTTTCACTTGGCCGCACGAAGCAACCATCCGTCCCACTTTTCCAACATCTTATTGCTTAGGCAACTGGAAAGAGCTTTTCAATGATACCACACGGTTAAATACAGGCTCACCCGGTTTGGAAAGCTTCGGATCTACACTGAAATAACCATGACGGAAAAATTGGAACTTGTCCTGCGATTGTGCTTCTTTCATATTCCGCTCCACATAGCCATGAGCAATTTCCAAAGAGTTCGGATTTAATTGATCAAGGAATGTTTTTTCCGATCCATCCTCTTCCAGCACCTCTGGTTCCTCTGCGTTAATCAATGGCTCATACAAACGGAATTCGGCCGGAACAGCCTGAGTAGCCTCTACCCAATGGATTGTCCCTTTCACTTTACGTCCCGTAAAGCCTGATCCGCTCTTGGTTTCTATATCATAAGTACAGTGAATCTCCGTTACATTACCTTCCGCATCCTTAATGACATCGTTGCATTTAATGAAGTAAGCATGCTTGAGACGCACTTCATTACCAGGGAATAAACGGAAGTATTTGCTCGGCGGATTCTCCATGAAGTCCTCACGCTCGATATAAATTTCACGAGAAAACGGAATTTGGCGTGTTCCAAGTTCCGGATTTTCTGTATTGTTCTCCGCCTCCAGCATTTCCACTTGTCCTTCAGGATAGTTCGTAATGACCACCTTCAGCGGATCTATAACTGCCATCGTACGGGGTGCCTTAAGCTTCAAATCCTCACGTGCAAAATGCTCCAGCACCTGCAAATCGATGACTCCGTAGGCTTTGGAAATGCCTGTTTCATATACAAAACTGCGAATGGCCTCTGGCGTATAGCCGCGACGACGCAAACCAGAAATGGTCGGCATCCGCGGATCATCCCAGCCATCTACGTGTTTTTCATCAACCAGAAGCTTGAGCTTACGTTTGCTGGTTACCGTTTGAGCTAGATTTAGCCGTCCAAATTCATATTGATGAGGTACGTTTTCCATCTCGCATTCAGCTACAACCCAATCGTACAGTGGGCGTTGATCTTCGAACTCCAGCGAACAAAGCGAATGCGTTACGCCCTCAATTGCATCTTCCAGCGGATGCGCATAGGAATACATCGGATAGATGCACCAGGTATCGCCTGTATTGTGATGGGCCGTGTGTGAAATGCGGTAAATAACCGGGTCACGCAAATTGATGTTTGGCGAAGCCATATCAATCTTGGCACGTAGCACCTTTTCACCATTCTGGTATTTGCCTGCACGCATCTCTTCAAACAGCTTCAAATTGTCTTCCACGCTGCGATCCCGATAGGGGCTGTTTTGTCCCGGTTCTGTCAGTGTTCCGCGTGTTTCACGAATTTGGTCCGCACTTTGGTCATCTACGTAGGCTTTCCCCTTTTGAATCAGCAGGATAGCACGCTTGTACATCTCTTCAAAGTAATTGGAGGCAAAATGTTTTTCCTCCCATTCATAACCAAGCCACTTCACGTCCTCCTGAATGGAGTTTACGTATTCCGTGTCTTCCTTCGCCGGATTGGTGTCATCAAAACGCAGGTTCGTGCGTCCTCCGAATTCATCTCCCAACGAGAAATTAATCCAGATGGCTTTAGCATGTCCAATATGCAAATATCCGTTTGGTTCAGGTGGAAAGCGTGTAACAACCTCCTTTACCTTACCCGTACGTAAATCCTCTTCAATAACATTTTTAATAAAATTGGGGGGAGTAATCGGCTTCTCCACGCTAATCAACCTTTCTTCCGTATAATCTGTGTATAACCTGTTCCCTTAAATATACCCTTTCACACCGCATAACTCAATAAAATGAAAATCGGGACGCTCTCTTCAGCAAAAAAAGATGCAAGTTATGAAAAAGAGTTAACATTTTCGGCAAATAAATTCGTTATAGTGTATATATCTTTTATTTTACCGGAAAAGGAGACCCACCCGTGTTTAAGCTGTTGATCGTCATCCTGCTGTCTATGCTGCTGTCCTCTTCCGTTATGACTTCCGATCATCCTTCTTCAAGCATGGTGACCGAAACTGCATTATCTCATGCGCTGGCTAGCGCACCAGAAGACTCAACTGTCCGCCTATACGCCGTGAGCCCGTCCCAGGGACTCTTTCATTCAGCCGTACTGGAAATCGGCCAGCAGCGCCGCACATTCCAGTGGTCGGGCTCGGCGGATATTTCCACCGCACCACAGTTATTTTACAGAGATGTAAACGAAGATGGGATCCGTGAAGCCGTTGTAATTCTCACACGTGCCTCGGGAACGGGTGTGGAATTGCAGGAGTTGCATATTGTTAACGTACAAACAATGGAGGAATATGCAGTTGAATCAGCAGCAAATGCTGTATCTCAGCGAGTACATAGCTCCGTGGAGCTACGTGACCACAACCGCCAGGTGCATATCGCTGTTATGATTGACGGTACTACACACACGATGGACCCCAAAGCGTCCGTATTTTATGATGATCCAGCCCAATTTACAAAGCATCTCGATTTTAGCTCTGTTGTAATGTATGACGCCGAACAGTTCCCACTGCATGCCACTGTATCTGGTAGCGTATCGCCAAGCGAATTTGTAGGGGATTTGGATCTGAAATATGTATATGAGCAGGGGCGGTTCCGGGTGGGACCTATAAAATTTGAAGCTTCCTCTCCCTTTTGACGACTCTCGCAGAATAAGGTAGCATGGGATTAAATGCTAGACTGGCTGGTTTAGCGATTTTCCGAGTGAAAGAGGGGATTAATCATGTTTACATATGCGTTGGACGAACGCACAGTCCTTCGGCCGCTCACCAAGGAGCATGTGCAGCCTCTGTTTGAGCTGATCGAAATGTCCCGTGACCGTCTGCGTCAATGGCTTCCATGGGTAGACTCCACCACGGAAATCAGCCATACAGAGCAGTTCGTGCAAGGCGCCTTGAAACAAGCCGCAGAGAACGGTAGCCTGACCGCTGGAATTTGGATAGACAACGAGCTCGCTGGCATCATCAGCTACCATGAGATCAATTGGGCCCACCGGTCGGTTAGCATCGGATACTGGCTTGGGCACGGTTACGAAGGACAGGGTCTCATGACCAGTGCCTGCCGCGTATTCGTCGAATATGCGTTGATGGAGTTGGACTTGCATCGGGTCGAAATCCGTTGTGCAACGACGAACCGCCGCAGCCGCGGTATTCCAGAACGCCTGGGCTTTGTGCTCGAAGGCATTGTACGCGAAGCAGAGTTGCTGCCAGATGGCTATATGAACCACGCAGTGTATGGTATGCTCCAGAATGAATGGAAGCAACTTCGATAACATAGTACTGCACAACAACGCCGCAGGCCTGATCAGGTCTGCGGCGTTGTTGGTTATGAGCTGGACATCACAACCGAATGTTGCTGCCTGTCTGGAGCCTCCGGTCTATTTTAAGAAATAGGCCATTAGAACATCATCCACGAATTGGCCTGCGATATAAAACTCCTCATGCAGACGCCCTTCAATTGCAAAACCGCACTTTTCATAAAACATAAGGGCTTCCGTGTTACAGGAGAGTACACGCAAACTTAACTTGCGTATGCCCTCCGCAGCTGCAATCTCCTTCATGGAGTTCATGAGCGCCGTCCCAATACCTTTGCGATGATAGTCTGGACGTACAGCTATATTTATTTCGAGTACATGACAATTACTAGCCAACAGTGTTGGAGGACGAAATCCAATATACCCGCAGAGCACTTCCTGTTCGATGGCGACCAGTTGAGAGCCTGGAGGCGTGTTGCGCAGAAACTCTCCGCGCGACTTCCATGACAGCGAAGCAGGAGCCGTGCGTTCATTCCATACCAGTTCATCCAGCGCAATCAGATCAGGAGCATCCTTCATCTCCGAATGACGTATCGTCAAAGGTTGACTTGTAAACAATTCCTTTCAATCCTTCCTGTGAAGGCTTTCCTGAAGCAATAACTGCAACCAGCTGTCACCTATTGTACCATAATAAAAGCTCATTACTGAACTTTTATCGGGACTTAAGGACTGGGAACATCCACCTAAGAAGGAGTAGTATCCAAATTATCCAAATCATGCCGAAAACGGTTCAACCAGCTATGCAGAATGAAAAACAGAATGGATAATACGGCTACGCCTAATGCCAGCCAAAGTGTGGGCGGTAACCCACCGCCATCATATAACTTCCCCATAATATAAGGTCCCATCACCCGTCCGGCTGCGCCAATGCCCCCTACAAGTCCAATGTAAAAAGGTGCACCCCGACCTCCATGATCAGACAGGAATGCTGGAACCGCAGGTGCGATCAGCATTTCTCCTAGAGTCGCCAGTACCATAGCGAATATCATCCCAGTATAGTTCTGTGTGCCCAGTATGACAATATAAGCTGCCAAATAAAATCCTCCAGCCCATGTCATTTGCGCCGAAGCGTGATGAGCGTACAGCCGTTTGATCCAGAAAATAATAGGTTGTGCGGCAAAAATAAGAACACCATTCAACGTCCATAGTAGCCCATACATCGTTTTAGGCAAGCCCTGCTCAATAATATAGGGAGAGACTCCCGTATTCCAGATCGAATTACCGAACCACAAAAAAAGTGAACCTAACCCCACAAAGAGATACAACCTGGTATCACGAAACAGCAATCGAGCTGGTATTTCTTCTCTTTTCATCACAGACTTGCTGAGCTGAACTTCCCCCTCTTCCCGATCTACCCTGCTTAGATACGACCAGAAGAATCCCGCAAATACCGCAGAAGTTACCCCGTTCATGACAAAGCTGAGCTGATAGGAAAGGTCGGCCAGAACGCCGCTCAGTCCCGTTCCGAGTGCCACCCCAATATTGTTCGCGACATAAATGATATTAAACAGCTCTCCACGTCGGTCAGCAAAACGAAAACCTACAAAGGCCTGAATCGCAGGCACAGATACCACATTAAAAAAGCCGATAAAGCCCATCATGATGACAAAAGCTACCCAATGACCACTGGTAAATGGAAGCGAGAGAAGTCCCAACGCATTCATGGCCAGTGAGCCGACAATCAGTTTCTTGGCTCCAATACGATGATAAAGGGCTCCGCCCAGCACTTGACCAAATATTCCGCCTAAAGACTGCACTAAAATCGCAATCCCCGCATCTCCCATACTACGGTTTAGTTCGTCGAATACATACATGCTAACGAGCGGCCACATGAGGGAACTTCCTGCGGAATTAATCAGGCTGGCAATGAGAAATACTTTTACTTCTTTCGGATAAGACTCCAACCATTTCATATATTTTGCTTCTCCTTTTGCACCTGACGCCATTAAAGGCATATTCTCATTGGCGCTTCACATTCACCACCGTTGAGAAGAAAGTAGCCCCCTGCCCCATATCCGATAGCCGGTCAGAGGTTAACGCATTGGCACGCTGTCTGCGTCCTTTGCCTTTCCACCATAATCCTTGGCTAATCACCGTACCGGGCAGCATCAGATCGGTAACCTTGGCTTTCAATTCATACATTCCCCTGTCATTCCAGACGGTAACGGGATCACCATCTGCGATGTCTCTTGCCTGAGCATCCTCCGGGTGAATTTGCAACAAAGGCTCCCTCTCCAATCGCTGATGCTTGGGCAAATTAGCAAATGTAGAATTCAAAAAATTATGGTTTGGCGGTGAAACAAACATCAATGGAAAACGGTCATCCGCTTGCGGCCGATGCTCTCCGTCATACCCTTCGATCAGTGGTACATAGGAGGGCAATGCGGGCAGACCTGCTTGTTTCATTTTTTCCGAATACAACTCAATCTTGCCTGAAGGCGTAGTTAGACGCTCCAAATAAGTAGCCTTTGGCGTCATATCAAGCTTTACAAAAGGCGACTTTTTTAAGGCATCCAAGGTTACACCATTGAGATAAGGGTTCGTTGGATTATCAAGCGCGCCTGCGATCATATCTTCTTCACTTTCTGTAAAGGCAGCTTCATCAAAGCCCATTGCCTGTCCGAGCAGGCTAAATAGCTCATAATTGCTTTTGCTTTCCCCAAGCGGATCAATGACAGGCTTCTGCATCTGGATATAGTGGTGCCAGTACGATTTGTATAAGTCTGTTCCTTCAAAAGAAGACGCAGCAGGCAGCACAATATCTGCATAGCAGGCCGTATCGGTAAGGAACAGGTCATGAACAACCGTAAACAGATCCTCTCGTTCAAATCCCTCCGTCACCCGTTCCGAATCGGGTGCTACAACTACCGGGTTACTACAATATACAAATAACGCCTTAATCGGTTGTTCCTTCTGTAGCAGCGCCTCTCCAATCCGGTTCATGTTGATCACCCGGGCATCGGGGTTCTGTCGCAGATCAGGACGCTCCAGATGGGCGCTGTTAATCTTGGCATAAGCACCATTGGAGCGCGACGCTCCCCCGCCGTGTTTCAGCCATTGTCCAGTGAGTGCAGGCAAGCATGTAACTGCACGTACGTTCATACCGCCATTATCATGATGCTGAAGCCCATTTCCGATATTGATATAGGCCGCTCGCGCCTTCCCGTACATTTCCGCCAAACGGATAATATCCTCTTTCGGCACGCCAGTAATCTGCGAAACCCGCTCTGGTGTATAGATCTTAACATGCTCGCGCAGTTCCTCGTGACCTACGGTATAGCGACGTAAAAATTCGCCGTCTGTCAGCCCCTGATCAAACAGCACATGCATAACCCCCAGTGCAAGCGCCGTATCCGTTCCCGGATATAAGGGAATGAACCAATCCGCCCATTGCGCCGTCCGGTTGCGATGGACATCAATAACGACCACCTTAGCACCTTTTTTACGTGCTTTCTCAGCCAATACGACCTGATGCATGTTAGTGCTAATGACATTTCCGCCCCATACAATAATGAGCTCTGCATCCTCTGTGTCCTCCGGGCTTGTGCCGCCCTTAAATCCCATAACCGATGCCCAGCCTTCATTCCCAGCCACACTGCAAATCGTCTGATCCAGTTGGCTTGAACCCAGCGCATTGAAAAAGCGACGATCCATTCCATCCACACTCAATACACCCATATTGCCATAAAAGCTGTAGGGGAGAATGGATTCCGGTCCATCCGTACGTATCAGCTCCTTGAACCGACCTGTAATGGTATCGACCGCCTCCTCCCAGCTAATTCGTTCAAACTTCCCTTCCCCTTTGGCGCCTACACGCTTCAACGGATAAAGCACCCGATCCGGATCATATACTCGCTCGGTCATATTCCGGACTTTGTTGCATATAGCCCCTTTGGTAATGGGATGATCCGGATTACCAGTCACCTTGACTATCTTTCCATTTTCCTTGTGAAGCAGGAGCCCACACGTATCCGGGCAATCCAACGGGCATACAGCCGGAAAAATACCGTTCTGCTGCTCCGTCATCCGCTGTCCTCTGTGTAAGTTGTGTTGAAGTGTGGCCTCAAGAGGCGCGCTATTGCGATGATCCATGGTGTTAATGCTCCTTTCCGTTACCGTTTCCAAAAATTACACTGTTCTTATCATATCTACAGCTTTGGCCTATGGCAAGAGAAGGATTTTACCACACAGCATCTCTCCAAAATATATAAAAATCCGCCTGCTGTATAGAGCAAAACGGATTTTAAAAATCATAATTATTTTTTTATCATCCTGTTTCATCATTACATACCCAGGGTAAAAGAGATCAAGGCATTATGGACGAGAGCACACTCATCCTCCATGCCAAATCATGGACCACTCCCAAAAAAATCCGCCATGACAGGTTTCGTTCCCCCGGGCCTGTCATGGCGGATTTGCTTTGTTCATTGCTTCATAAAGTAACGTGATTATGCATGATCACTCAACGGATTGGATGCAACGGAAGGAGTAATTTGAGATTCATTCGCGGAATGTGTGTTGGTTTGAGTTTTTTTCAGATAGGCCAGCCAGTAGGCTCCAGCCACAAACAGACTGCCTCCTACCAAATTTCCCAACCAGACCGGAATGAAATTCATAACATACTCTGCCCATGAAAAATGACCTGCAAATATAGCCGCCGGAATGAGAAACATATTGGCTACAACGTGCTGAAATCCGATAGCAACAAAGGCCATGGTCGGGAACCAAATTCCCATAATTTTGCCTCCGATGGAGTCGGTGCTATAAGCCATCCATACAGCCAGTGCTACGAGCCAGTTACATCCTATACCTGATATAAAAGACTGTAAAAAGCTTTCATGCAGCTTATGCCCTGCCATATCCACCACTTTATCCAGGTAAGGACCCGTTTCGGTCAAGCCCAGAACATGCCCGAAGAAAAACGCAACAAATAATGCACCTGCAAAATTACTGAGCGTAATAATCGCCAAATTACGAAGCATGGCTCCTGTCTTAATTCGTCCTGCCCATCTCGCCAAAGGCACTGCCATCATATTGCCGGTCAGCAATTCTCCACCAGCGATCAAAACTAATACCAGACCTACAGGGAACACCGCAGCTCCAATAAAGGTAGCAATGCTTCCCCATTCTTTAGGTGCACTTGCAATAACGCGTATATCCAGCAAAAACCCGAGTGCAATAAATGCACCTGCCAAAAATCCTAATACTACCGCCACAGTCCACGGGTTGTTCGCCTTGGCCACTCCTGTTTCCACCGTCTTTTCGGCAATTTGCCCCGGTTTATAGCTTGCCATCTGCCCCCGCTCCTTTAATATCTTTTAAACAAAATATTCTTCTTTTATATTTTATTTAAAATCAGTGATTTTGTTTGTGAAAAAAATCACTTTCTGAAGTATAAAAAAACAGCCCTTGGATAAAGGACTGTTTTTCTATTTTATTACATCTACTGCGCTACTACGCGCTTTACATTTAATTATATTCTTCCTTTTCAACGGCTTTCAAGAACCAAAGTACTCCGCCCAGACCGATGGCTGCAACAACTACAAGAAAAAGGATATAAAACAAACCCATTATCTACTTCTCCCCCTAATCCTTATGCTCTCTATATTGTACTATAAGGATTCATCGTACGCTTTCAGATTGTTGACAAACTTATGAACAATGTCACAGACAAATCGGATTATACAGTAACTGGATTCCGTTCGGATATTGTAGGCAATGCCTGCAAACCTGCCGCGTTCAGGAAATTCCAAGGCTTGTTATAGTGCGGCTGGAAGAAGAAATCGACAAAGGCCAACTGATCAATGGTCATATGATTTTGAATGGCTACAGACAGGGTGTTAATGGATTGCGTCAAATCAACCTTCGACATAATTTGTGCCCCAACAATTCTCCGTGTCTCCTGCTCATATACAACCTTCAGCAACACCTTTTCAGAAGTTGGCATAAACTCAGGACGGTAGCTGTCCTCAATGGTTACAGCTTCTACAGTCATCCCCTCGTCCATTGCTGCGGCTTCCGTCATTCCTGTTCCTGCAATATTGTCTTCGTAAATTTTGATACCCGAGGTTCCTTGTGTTCCCATGTAGGCAATGGTAGGTTGTACCAGATTACGTGCCACCAGCGTACCCATACGAACCGCATTGGTCGCCAATGGGATATAAGCTGTTTTGCCGGTTGGATTATAACGAATTGCACAACTGTCGCCTGCAGCAAACACGTCTGGGCAGCTACTTTGCATATAATTGTCCACAATGATCGCACCGTTAGGCAACATATCTACCTGACCTTTGAGCAGATCCGTTTGAGGTCGGAAACCGATACAGAGTATAACAAGCTCTGTTTCATATTCTCCTTTGGAGGTCACGACCTTACTTACTTTACCGTTAGTCCCCTCAAAACGACTTACTGTCTCGCCAAGTACCAGCTTAATGCCATGTTCTCTCAGGGAATTCTCAATCCGGTCTGTATACTCATGGTCTAAATACTTATTCAATATACGATCGGCACTGTCGATCAGCGTTACGTTCTTACCGTTCATTTGAAAAGCTTCTACCAGCTCAACACCAATGTATCCAGCTCCCACGACAGTAATGTTCTGTACATGTTGGGCTTTCTCAATGATTTCATTCGAATGATTATAGTTTTTGCAGAGCAAAATATGATCCAGTTCAATGCCTTCCAGCTTCGGAATAATTGGCCACGATCCAGTAGTCACAATCAATTTATCAAATGTATCCGTAAATTCCTCACCGGTTTGGAGATTACGTGCATGCAGCGTCTTGCCCGCTGTATCTACACTCGTTACCTCATGAAGCATCTTGGTCACTACACCCATATCAGCCAGTTGATCTGGGGACGAATAAAACAATCCGTGCGGATCTTTGACGACACCACCTACATACAGTGCAATACCACAAGATAAAAATGAAATATTGTCATTACGCTCATAGACCGTAATTTCGGCATCTGGATAACATTTAGCTGTGTTGACTATGGCTGCCGTACCTGCGTGTGTACATCCGATAACTGCTACTTTCATGTTGAATTCCTCCTTGGTGTGTGGGCATAAAATGTATAATAATTGTGAATACTTTCACTTATATAACTCATTACTTCTTGTGATTTATTTCACTTCATGCGCTTATTATAGTGTGATATTTTTCACATTACAATAGCTTTTTATGATATTCACAATTTGTCCACATTTTAAAAGGCAAGGATATCTGAACTCAGCCGTTTGCTGAAATCTTTTTTTGCTCCATTCAGTTTTCCCTACCTGCCTCTTGATTATGCTCCTGGAACAGACTTTCACACGATACGTCAATCTTTAGGCAAATGCGTATGTAGGGAATAAAAAAAGGTCCGTTTCCCCTAAGACAAGCGGAAATCAGACCTTGTTTACACATATACTTTGGAATTACACGAAGCTATTATAATAACTGCTCAATGGCCGTTTTCATCGCTTCCGGTGACTCCTTGGGCTCAAAGCGTCCCACAGGCACACCTTCACGATTCACAATGAATTTTGTAAAATTCCACTGAATTGTACCATCTTCCTGTTCTCCAGGCTGTTGCTTCTTCAAATATTCAAACAGAGGGGCTGTATCTGGTCCGTTCACATCCACTTTAGCGAATACCGGGAAATTAACCCCGTAATTCAATTGACAAAATTCAGCCGCTTCCTCGCTGCTGCCCGGCTCCTGACCGCCAAACTGGTTGCAAGGGAAGCCTAAAACAACGAGTCCCCGATCCTTATATTCGTCATAAAGCTTTTGCAAATCCCCATATTGCGGGGTAAGTCCGCACTTACTAGCGGTATTCGCAATAACCAGCACTTTACCTGTGTAAGTTTCCAGAGAAACCTCCTGATTGGCTGGTGTTACGGCATTATATGAATAGACAGACATATAGCATCCTCCTTCATGTCGCTTGGTTTAGGTTCTCAACCTATTTTACCCAAAACGTGACGGACATGCCAATATTCACAAACCCTTACCGTGATGCTGCCACTTGGCGCACCCTCTAACCTCTTGCTGCTACTTGTGGTCTAGCATCACGCCGCTCGGCAACAGAACCCACCGTTTGTTTCTCTTCTACATTCATTCCCTTTACTGCTTGGCTTACCGCAGGCTGACCAGCCAAAGCATACGGAAGACAGAGTGGTACCCCCGTACGAGGATCAGTAACAATATCCGCCTCAATTCCGAATACCTCACGCAGCACATCTGGGGTCATAACCTCCGTCGGGGCTCCTACCGCCTTCGCTTTCCCTTTTTTGATCGCAATCATATGCTGAGCATAGCGGGCTGCGTGGTTCAAGTCGTGCACGACCATAACAATGGTGCGTTCTGCCGAAGTATTCAGATACTCTAGCAGATGCAGCACTTCCAGTTGATGCGCCATATCCAAAAATGTAGTCGGCTCATCCAAAAACAATATATCCGTATCTTGTGCAAGCGCCATAGCAATCCAGGCACGCTGACGCTGCCCCCCAGAAAGCTGATCAATCGGACGATCGTGAAATTCGCTCATTCCTGTTACTTGGATGGCCCACTCTACCATTTTGCGATCGTCCGCTTTCATGGAACCAAAACCTTTTTGATAGGGAAAACGTCCGTATGATACCAGTTCCGTCACGGTCAATCCTTCCGGTGCCGTCGGATTCTGCGGCAAAATAGCCAACTGCTTGGCTACCTCCCGGGTGGATTGCTTATGAATGGATTTACCATCCAACAGAACGCTACCGCCTTTAGGATTCATGATGCGAGCCATCGTTTTCAAAATGGTCGACTTACCGGAGCCATTTGCACCCACCAACGCTGTAATTTTCCCTTGCGGTATTTCTACGTTCAGATCTTCTACTATCAATCGATCTTCATAAGCAATATCCAGATTTGCCGTTTTCAGACGAAACATTTGGAATCATCCCTTTCCCTAATCCAATATATATAATCACGGGCTTAACGCACGACATTCATCAAAACTTCATTCTATCTTTATATAATAAAGATATTGATAATCATTATCAAGTGTTAACTCACATATTCCTTTAAATCTTGGACCGCATCGGATGCTATAACGATTCACCTATGATGAGTTTACTTATGCGGTCTGATGGCTCTCAGCAGCGCTCTCCTACCCCTATATTGTTATTTTGAGAAATTCTGCAACAAAATAGGAGCCGTGCTGATCGCAGGGCTCCTGTTTTAATTTTAGATATATTTATTTTACCTGTTTAATGCTTATCGACTCTGAAGGCAACCCCCACAGGCTTAGACACCATAACATAACCTAAGAAGGAATCTCCCCATGGGTATGGATCATAAACTCCTAATCTATGTTTTTCATATCGTGGGAAAGCACTAACAACCCATCTTTCTCCCTTAGGAACATTCACAGAGTATTCATCAGATAGAGAAAAACCCTGGCTTAAACTAAATCCCATGCTCGCTTCAATAGCTTCCGCAGAACCCGAAATCGATCCTTCTACTTGGGCTGTAATTGAAGATGATACTGTAAGTTTTGCACTGCCAGGTCCATAATAGGTACTTACACGAAGTGCATTGTTAGTATCAACCCAATATCCTTTATTTTCATTAGTTTTAACAATTGGGCCAATTCCCCAAGACTGTGGACTAACAACACCTTTATTGCCTTTTTCTTGCGTCAAGTCATTATAATTGACATAATAGTAATAAACATCCTCTCCAACACTGCTAGTCGGATCTATATATTTGTATACTTGTCCATGTGCGGATGTTATTTCATCGGTTTTTTCCCAATTACCTGCCTCTGCTTGTATGCTGGAAGATAACGGATTTGGTGATTCACTTGCAGAAGCAAGGGGGACGTATGGGAGTAATAGTGCCGTCATTGCTGCCAAAATTGCGGTTTTCGTTATTACCTTAATTGGTTTCATTTTTTGAAATTCTCCTTTTCCAAAAAAATAATTTTAGGGTGGTTATCGTTATGAGTAAATTTGAAAAAAAACTAATTAAGTATTTGTCTTACGGATTTATGGTAGGTATATATTATTCCTTCATCAAAGGCCCAACACATTCATCTACAGTTAATGGAGCGACTAAGTTCTTCACTTTACCTGCGTCTGATTTTATTTTTAGTACATTATCAACCTCATTTCTAATAAGTATTATTTTTGGGTTTTTATATTTTTTGGTGTTTTTGGTCAAGAGAAGGAATAAATAGGTTTTACCTCTATATTCCAAACTTGTAAGTTGATAATCTTTATCATTTTTATAATAAGCATATTTCGGAATAAAAGAGGAGCCGTGCTGATCGCATCGGCTCCTCTTTGTGCTCCAAACTTCTAATATTCTGTATAGCATCAACAAAATTCTGGCCATTCGCATTAAGCCTGTACAGAGGACAGTCCAAATGCTTCAGCCATGAGACGTATAGATTTCATTTTGGCATCGAAGTCGTGAATAATGCTCGCAACCATGATCTCCTGCGCATTATAGTCCTTGGATAATTGCTCAAGCTGACGCTTGACCTGTGCGGGTGAACCAACCACCATACGCTTGCGATTCTCACGAATGCGCATCCGGTCATATGGCGTATACGGATACGCAAGCGCCTTTTCGACGGAAGGTGTTCCTGCGGAACGCGTTCCCTGTTCCAAAAGCACCAGGGACAAGTCCATGCTGGATGCCAAACGATTGGCCTCCTCTTCAGTATCCGCACAGATCGCAAATACGGAGACAAGCGAACGTGGTTGGTCACTATGCTGGGAAGGCTGGAAGTTTTCCTGATATCCCTTCATAGCACCTGTGCCGCCTTCACCATTAATAAACTGCGCGAACGCAAAGCCTACGCCACGCTCGGCGGCCAGACCCGCGCTATCACCGCTGGAGCCAAGCAGCCACATTTCCGGCACAGTCTCTACGAGCGGCATCGCCTGTAGCGAACCGAAGCGATGCTGGCTGCCTGTGCTATCGTGCAAGTAGGCTAGCAGATCATCCAGCTGCTCGGGGTACAGATCAATGCCGCCCCGCATTTTCCCCTCCTGCAAAGCTCTGGTAGCAATCGGCATTCCTCCGGGCGCTCGCCCCAGACCCAGATCAATGCGCCCCGGATACAATCCCTCCAGTACCCGGAAGTTTTCCGCTACTTTATAAGCGCTGTAATGGGGCAGCATCACACCGCCCGACCCTACCCGAATCGTCTGGGTACGAGCAGCCAGGTGTGAAATCAATACCTCGGGGCTGGACCCTGCAAGATTAGAGGCAGCATGATGCTCGGATACCCAAAAGCGATGATAACCCAAGCGTTCCGCCTCTATAGCAAGCTCAGCAGTCTTTTGTAATGCTTGTGCATGCGTCATGCCTTCCGATACCGGAGATTGGTCAAGAATGCTGAGTTTTATCATAAAAAGTCTGACCTTTCTATTTTGGAATAAGAATAGGCATTAAGTATAGCACGCAAAGCCACAGTTAACCAAGAGGAGCAAAATAGTAGATTTAACGCGCCCATTAGTCATGTTTACTTTTCATAGAGACTGCTTTTTACTTTACTTTATCTGCTTCATAAAGATGTGAACGCTTTTGAAAGAAACTAAACAGATGGGTCACGATGACTTTCAAGACGGCATAACCTGGAACAGCCAGTACAATCCCTACCACACCAAACAAATTGCCTGCTGTCAAAATAACAAAGATAATCGTAATCGGATGTACTCGAAGCGATTTGCCCATAATTTGTGGTGAAATAAATTTACCCTCAATAAGCTGGACAACTGTCCATACGATAACCATTTTGAGCAGCATGATCGGTGAGGTAACTATAGCTACGATTAACGCGGGTGTAATGGCAATTACAGGACCTAAGTAGGGAACCACGCTCGTAAAAGACGCAATGACCGCAAGCGTCAAAGAGTAGTCCAATCCAATAATCAGATAACCTATATATAGCAGCACTCCAATACAGAAGCTAACAATAATTTGTCCACGAATGTACGAGCTGACCTGATGATTCATTTCGGTCATGATACGATCTGTCTCTTTACGAAACATAGGTGGAAGCATTTTTAGAATCCACTGCGGCAGCTTGTGTCCATCTTTCAGCAAATAGAACAGAATGAACGGAACCGTAGCGATCGCAAGCACAGTTTCCGTAATCACACCCAAAAAGCTTCCCACACCCGTCCATGCATTATTGATAAAGCCAGATAACTTTTCAGAAGCTTTGGAGGCCAGTTCAGATGGATCTATTTGAATGGTGTTCTGGAACTGGTTCACAAAGTTACTGCCAATCAGTCGCTCAAACTGTTGTTTGACTTGCTCGGTATAGGCAGGGACATTTTGGATAAGGCCCTGTATCTGATCACGGATCACAGGTACCACCGACGTAACCACAATAGCGATAATGCCTATAATGAGCAAAAACAGAACAACAATGGAGTATACTCGCTTTACCTTATTCCGCTCCAGTACATCTACCAACGGATTGAGCAGATAGTACAATACACCGGACAAAATGACAGGGAGAATAATCGTTTTCAGCAGCACGATGACAGGGGTAAATATGTATGAAATTTTGGTAAGCACTAAGATATTCAAGCCGATCAGCAGCAGTACCAACAGGAATAACACAAACTTGTTGTTCAGAAAAAACTTCTTAAACCGGTCTTTCCATGCCGGAGTTATTTCCACATGACATTCCCCTTCTCTTTAGACAGATGAGTATACGTTCTTCATAATTACGATATATTTTTGGAACAAAATATACAAGGTTATACCCAAATAAACACAAAAGCAAACAAAGTTGTACGTTATTGTACGAACTTCGCTTGCTTTGAATGGTTATGGAGTATCATTTGTCGTGGTGGCAGCCTCCACCGTCGTAGTCACAGGTTTGTTTTCTTGATCAAAAAGATTCTGTATGAACCGCTTGAGCTTTCGCTCATCCACACCCAACACCTGTGCACCCTTGATGGTTTCCCCACGCACCAGTTCATTTGGCGGGATTTGCTGCTTCGCTACTGTTTTAGCATCGATATTAAAACCCAATGAAGCCAACTGCAGCATTTCCGTTGTACTCAGATTCGTTTCAATATAAGGAGAAATGCTATTTAAAATACTTGGCAGTTTAATGAGCGACGAGGTCGATTGTATTTTACTGCCCAGTTCGGTAATGAATTTGCGCTGTCGCTCCGTACGTGTAAAATCCGAAGTCGCATCATGACGGAAACGTACATATTGCAAGGCTGTTTTACCGTCCATGTGCTGCATTCCCTTTTTCAAGTCAATATCAAACTGGTGTTTGTCTGCCTTGGACGTGTAATGCATATCTTTTTCGACATCCAGGTCAATACCACCTACAGAGTCAACCAGTGCAATGAAACCATTAAAATCAGTATATACATAATATTGAATCGGTATGCCCAGAAGGTCGCTCACAGTCTGTCTAGTCAAATCCGGCCCACCGTAGGAAAAGGCAGCATTCAATCGACTTTGCCCATGACCCGGGATCTTGACATACGTATCACGAAGAATCGACATAAGTGTGGCCTTTTTCGTAACCGGATCAACAGAAGCAACCATAACCGAGTCAGAACGCCCTGAATCTTCTCCACGGGAATCTCCGCCAAGCAGCAGTATATTTACTCTTTCTGTTCCATCCCATTCCGGTGGGAGTGATACCTCTACAGGTTGTACATTGGTTGAAGTTTGGGTTTGCGGTTTAAATTTCGAATCCTGTCCGGAAGCAACCGAAATTTGGTTCGTAAAATGATATATAGAATAAGCATAATATCCGCCCACTAAAAGGACTGCAGCAGTCACAGAAATACCTAGCCATTTTAAAAATTTTCGCATATTTTCGGGTAACCTCGCTTTTATTCATCATCGTTCGGCTTTTAAAAGCATACCCTTCCGGCAAGTTATCTGTCAATTCGCGTCGTATGTTCTAGGGGCGTTATTCGTATCGGTTATACCTTTTCTTCAGGGTCTTTTTGTGTTGATTTTACAGCATGGAGGTCGTCTGCATACCACGGATTCAAATGGACAAGCACCTCATAAACCCGCGGCTCCTGCTTCATGACGGCCCTCTTGATCAGCCGGATAATATCGTGTCCCTGCTGAATCGTCAAAGAGGCATCCACTGAAGCTCGGATATCAACGATAATATAATGACCATGCTCACGGGCACGGATACGATCAATACGCTGAACCTCGACTACACTCAGTGCCGCTGCTGCGTAGCTTTCGATTTCCTCGGTTGCAATGGCCTTCTCCATGAGCACATCTATGGATTCGCGACCCATTTCCCACGCCAATTTCAGAACCAGCAACGCCACTACGAACCCCGCAATGGGGTCGCCGTAAGATAAAATCGGAATATTCCAATGTTCCCCAATCAGTCCTAATCCGATCCCCAAGACAGCCGCTCCCGAGGCATACACATCAGCGAGGTGATCTTTTGCCGTCGCAATGAGACCCTGACTATTGGCCGCTCTGCCAATACGAATCGTGTAGATATACAGCCACTGTTTCCAGAGCAAGGAAATAATGGCGGCCACCAATGCCAGTATATGCTCCTGTGGCATCGGTTCGAACAGTGCGGCAATGGAATGATAGCCGATAAATATGCCTGCCCCGAACAGTATGACCGCCACTACACTAGCACCAATTACTTCTGCCTTGCCATGACCATAAGGATGATCCTCATCCGGCGGCTGGCTGGATATTCTCATCGCTCCCAGTGCCGTTGCAGAAGCAATGACGTCCCCGGCGTTATGCACACCATCGGCCACCAGCACCTTACTGTTGAACATGAGTCCTGCGATTATTTTGATGCCGGTTAAGAGGATGTTGCTGATCAGGCTGATCCATGCTGAGACCATGGCACGCTTGCCCATATCCTGTTCCTGCATGATGTATAACCCCTCCAAATTATCTTTTAAAAAATGTCCTGACCGCTATTCGGTTATCTCAGGGCATCTTTGGTTGCACTTTATCTTATGATGCTGTTCTTACAGCGGCATATATGAAGATTACAATAGCCCCGGAAGATGAGCCTCCCCGGGGCTATTATGATAACCATAGTGGAGCATTCTATGAGAATACCCCCATTTTATCTACCTGGACCGACCGCGTCGGCCTCCTTGACCTTGTCCACCGCGTCCACCTTGGCCTCCGCGTGCGGAACCGCCGCTGCTACGGTCATATCCGCTACGTCCGCTGCTTTGGCCTGCCGAACGACCTTGACCTCCGCGTGCAGATCCGCCGCTGCTGCGGTCATATCCGCCACGTCCGCTGCTTTGCTCTGCGGAGCGGCCTTGACCTCCGCGTGCAGATCCGCCGCTGCTGCGGTCATATCCGCCACGTCCGCTGCTTTGGCCTGCCGAGCGGCCTTGACCTTCGCGTACAGAACGGCCGCTACTGCGGTCATATCCGCCACGTTCACTGCTACTGCGGTTGGAGCGACGCTCGCCGCTTGCACCGTCACGACGACCCGCCTGTTCGCGGCCGCTGCGGCGTCCGCCGCCAGCATCGTTGCCGCCAAAGGAACGGCGGTCGTTTCTGCCTGAGCGGTCATTTCTACCCTGCCGCTCAGGCGTATCGGGAGCAGGTCTACGCTGCCCGCCGCCCTCACTGCTGGTGAATGTGACACCAGCAACTCTTTGGATGTTCCGAAGCTCAGGAACATCCCTTGGCGTGGCGAGCGTCACCGCAACGCCTTTGCCTCCGGCACGACCGGTACGTCCGATGCGGTGGATGTAGCTTTCGGCATCCTGCGGCATGTCATAGTTGAAGACATGCGTGACGCCTTCTACATCGAGGCCGCGTGCGGCTACATCTGTCGCTACGAGCAATTGAAGTTTCGCTTCACGGAACGCCTTCATCACTTGCTCCCGCTTGTTCTGGGACAAGTCCCCATGCAGCTCACCGCTCTCGAACCCCATCTCCTGGAGTTCTTCATTCAGTTTGGAAGCCCGGCGCTTGGTACGGCAGAAAATAACAGCCAGATACGGACGATCCGTATTCAGCATATCTACCAATGCCTGTTGCTTACCACGGTCTGTTGTTTGCACAACGACCTGACGGATTTGGCTCACGGGAACGGAAGAAGCCGATTTCACTTTGACATCAACGGGTTCGTTCATATAGACACGAGCCAGCTTGCGAATACCAGCTGGCATCGTAGCGGAAAACAGCATGGTTTGTCTCCGGTAAGGAACCTCCTGAAGAATCGTTTCCACATCGTTCAAGAAGCCCATGTGTAACATTTGGTCAGCCTCATCCAGGACCAGCATTTTAATGCCGCCTAAATCAAGCGTGCCACGTCTCAGGTGATCCAACAGTCGCCCAGGTGTACCAATAATCAGTTGTGCGCCACCTTTTAGTTTACGAAGCTGACGCTCCACGTCCTGTCCTCCGTAAACAGCTAGCAGAGATAAACTCGGTTCCGCAGCAGCCAAGCATTTTGCTTCCTCTGTAATCTGGAGCGCCAATTCACGCGTAGGTGCAATCACGAGCGCCTGCGGATGCCGCTTGTCCAAATTCAGCTTTTGTAGAATCGGCAGTAAAAACGCAAGCGTCTTCCCCGTGCCCGTATGTGCCTCGGCAATCACATCCTGACCTTCCATCAACAGTGGAATGGACTCCTGTTGTACAGGTGTTGGCGCTGAGATGCCTTGCTCTTTCAAGGCTTCTACCCAATGTTGCTCCACGCCTAATGCTGTAAAATTCTTCAAGTTGTATTCACTTCCCTTATCTGTATTCAATATGTGTCACGTAAAATAGGTTCATGTGCCATATGACATCTATCGTTCCATAGTTCAGAATTCCCATTTTTGTATCGGTTCTCATTCTCCCCTTTTCAGGAAGGGAGCATATCCGTTATCGTTGAATCTGTTCATGTAACTCAACATACGGCCGCAAGGCGGCTCAGGCCGTTCCATATATGACTTTCCTAGTATACGCGAAGTTGAACTGGTTTCCAAACGATTTTAACGAATCCCGCAAAAGGTGAATTCAATCACCATGTCATATATTATGGTAGGATAATTGGTAATTCATGAATAAAGGGTGGATGCTTGTGGTTAACAACCTGCATTATAATTTCATAATGACAGGCTCCTTATCGGAGAAACACACTTTGTTTGCCGAAGACTGCTTTACTAACCTGTTCGATTGTTTTGAAACGCTCCTGAACATATCAGGAATCCGTAACACCCGTGTGTCTATCTATCAATCCAAGAAAGCCAAACACGGCAAGATCCGCTGGGACAAGCAGGAGCTGCTCCGCATTGTAACCGATGATGAAATGACTCCTTTGATGCTGGTTATAGAGGCTCCTAGTATCAAATCGTCCTATAACAAAGGTACCACGCCGGAAGTGTACATTCTTTTGTCCAATGACACCATGTCCCGATCCTCCAATAATTGCGGCATACTCGTTTCGATCCGTCAGGACGTTTATGAACATATCGACCAAACAAGCATGGAAGACGTTATGATGAAGCTGAGCCAGTGGTTGAAGGCAGACAAGTTGTTACACAGCTCGCGCAACTTTTATGCTGGCAGTAAAGCAAGGGCTATTATGGATATTCTCCCATTTATGCTCGAAAAGAATACCCCGGATATGAAGTATGTTTTTCAATCGTGGACTCCGTACCCTTTACGTCACACTTAAACTATCCGTCATCTCATTAACCCTAGGAGGCTGCAATTTATGCAAATTCAAGTTCACAACATTGAAAAAAAAGGAAACGAATATCTCATTCATTATCAAGCCGGAGGAGCACTGCCGTTCGTTCCGCATGATGTTGTCCTGATCCATGGCAAACAGTATTTTATAGGTACGATTTTGAAGGTAGAGCCGGAACAGGCCCTTATCCGTATCAATCCAGAATATGAAGACCAACTGACAGGGTCTATCGGACTGGAACTGGCTTTCTCTCCAACCGTTTCTATTCAAGGTGCAGACAGCATTGTCGAAAAGCTCGGCTATTTCCCACCTTTCCACTATGACCGAGTCACAGCTGCCAATATGACGAAAGACCAGATTACACTGACGATTGAGCTATCCCCCACTAGTGTGCTGGTTCCTAAATCACCGGATCTGGAACCTTCGGCTGAGGCACCTGTGATCCTTGAAGCTTCAGCGAAAGACATTCCACGCTATGCAGTGACTTTTACATTTCTGGAAACCAAAGAGCATGTATTAACCCCTGTAGAAACAGAAAATATCATCTTGCAGCTTGATTTCCGCTATGAAGAAGCAGACATGGTCGTTGACATCGATGCCTTGTCGGGACTGTCAGGTAGCTTTCTATGCAGAGGCATCCGAGCAGAGATTACGGAACTTCATGAATAAACAAGAGGCTCGCGAGCTGTTGCGCTGTCATTCTTTTATTCATGATGATTTGGAGCATCCCAAAATGCAAAGCGGATTTCTAGGGATGCTTCGTCCCTTTCAAGGCGAACTGATCGAGGATAATTTTCATGAGCTCATGACTATCATTGAAGTTCTGGCAGATGAGCTGGAGAAACCGTCCGTAGAACGGGAGCTTATATCCGCTCTGTGGGGAATTTGCCAATATACACGGGCATGGGCGTTGTATCCTGATAGTATGCTGCAACGGAATCACCTGCTGACCGCAGAGCAGATTAGTACCCTTGACGATTGGATTGATACAATCTCCTATGCGATTATGGTGCTGCTGGAGGGGGGCGGAACGGAAGAGGCTTTATCGAACTATAGACATAAGAGTAGGTAATACACAATGCCAAAAGTAATCTGGCTAAGAAATAAGGAGGGTATATGTCCATACAAACCGATGATGAGGGAAAGACATTTTTATCTATTTTCCCTACACTATCGTATGAAGATCGGTTGGTATCACTACGCGAATTAACAGCGATCCCCCAGCCTGTGGAGGACACCATCGCATTACTTTTGCAGCTTGCGCAGCAATCATCCGAGGAGGATCTGCTTCGTATAGAAGCGCTGAAGGTCATCGGACTATATGCAGATCAGAGCCAGCAGCCGATGATCATGCGAGGAATTCGCGAGCTGCTGTCCAAGCCTGATGAAGATGATGATGTGCAAAACGCAGCTTTACAAACTTTGGCATGGATGCCTTGTTCAGAAGCAGAGCTACGTTTAGCTTTGGACATAATCTGCAGTGATACATATATCTTAGTCAAGGGGGCCGCTTTTGCACTGCTCCGCGCACATAAAGCCAACCCTTTTGCACTACATGCGCTGAAGCAATTATTGCAACATGAGGAATTCGGCGCATCTGCCCAACGAGAGCTGTCCACATAATCGACAACTAAAGGAGAATTACTCTACTCATGCGTGTAAGAATATTTATATTCATATTGATTATCGGAATTATATGTGTGCCTGCGTATTTCATTATGAGCAGCTTTGGGTTATTCCAAAATGAAAAGGTGCTCGTACATTATAAGGTTGCCGTTGAGGTAAAGGGTAAAAAGTATGATACCTGGCCTTTAATCAGCAGCTATACCGCGATCGATAAAAAAGGGGATCATCGTCAGCTCTACTATCAAGCAGAGGGCTCAGGCATAGAATACCTGTTTCAACTCGCATATGGACAATATGAACTCAGACCCTCCAAGGATAATCCTTTTCTGGACGGGGGAATCCACTACACCATGGACCATCCCGATTATGTGCGTGAGGAAAAACAGTATGAGAACGCCAACGACTATACGGAGTTAACCCATTACTACAATCAACAAGAGCAGGTTATTTATACTTACAATCCTGAAGCCAAGCTCGACAAAACCTATGTTCGCTCCATCATCACCGCTGGGATGACTCGCACCACTGGTAATTCAAGCCGTGCGGTAAAGGATAACTATATCAATATCAGTAAGCTGTTTAAGGACAAGCTGGGAGTGAATGTGAAGGTAGATGTTGACGAGGACAACAAAATCGTGACCCTGTCCATGTCATAATGAACGAAAAGAAAGGAAGGCGCTACGGATGACAGAAACACATCATGTTAAATTAGGACCCGCTTATTTGGATGGTTGGGTTGTGCCCGAAAACCCGGAGGCATGGGTCGAGCAGGAATGGACAGGTAAGCTCCGTTCACAGGCCGGAAATACGAAATTCCACATTTTTTATTATGGAGAGTTCATGGACGAGCTGATCGCTGTAACGGAGTTTGCACCCCAGCTCATTATTGCAGAAGATGCAGTCACAGGTGAGCAGATCGTGATTTTTGATGGAACCCGCCATGGTTACGATGCACTGCTGTGTGAAGTATATACGGAAGAACAGCAGAACAATCGCACTCCCCTGCTACCTTATCTGGACGATGATGGTGAAGATACCTTTGAGGTGACCGTGACTGCTTTTTATAATGTTGATTGGGATGACGAGTTTGCGGATGATGTGGATGAGAACGGGCAGCTGGAGTTGATCAGCGGCGAACGATGTGATTTTGAAGAGGTAAAGCGAAATGGCTTTGATGCGATCAGTATTACGATTATCAGCGCTAAAGGCTTAAAAACAGAGATCATTCAGGAAGAGCTGGCCTGACGATGATATTCAAAAGAATCAAACATCAGGAAGGCGATATTTTTGTTATCCCCATGCATGACGGCCGCTTTGCGGTATGTCAGGTGATCTGCGCGCTGTATGGTCGATTCAAAAAGGCATTCTCCTTTGGGGTGCTATCCATAGGTCAGAATCAAACGTACGAGGATGAAACCACCTATCTCTCCTTCACACATTACCGGGGTCGATTTGAGGTTATATTCACCGCTACCCAAAATCTGACGAAGGGAGTATGGCCCATTATCGATCATCGCCCTCTATCCGAGGAGCAACAGCAGCTAAAATATTTTAACTGTGCGGGCCATCTGTATTGCGGGGATGAATATATACGCAATCTGGAACTGGAAGAATATAATCAATATACTGTAATGGGCGTGGCTGGATATGAGCTAGTACAGCAATATTTAGCCCAAACATAAAAGCTAGAAGAATAGCAACGCAAAGAGCCACCTTAGACTTCGAAAACTAGGGTGGTTCTTTAACGATCTAAAAGGGTTCAAATGTATAAGGGAATGGTGTACGATGTGTTCCCAAAATCGACTTTACACGCTCCCCATCCAGCAGCGCTTCGACGAAGCTATACAAATCAGGGGCTGCATACCGAAAGTTGCCCCATGTGCGCAGATTCAAAGCATAAATCGGGAATTCCCCCCGTTCATCAGGCGATTGAACATCCCAGACCAGCAGGTCATTTCCTTCACTGGAAGCGAAGGGAACTGCATGCTCCAATAGTTCCGGGAAACCATCTGGCTCCAGCGCCGCTTCTTGTAAAACCTCTTCCGATTCCAGTACATCATCAAACCAGGCTCGCCAGTCATGGTAACGACGAAGCCATGAATCCGGGTGATCACCGAGAGGAATATGGATGTTCCATAGGCCGCATAACCGCCCGTAGCCGAGAGTTTTGACGTAATTTATATAGGAAGGCGGAAACCCTCGACCGTTTTCAAAACGATGCTCTATAAGAAATTCCTTATCATAGTAGGCCTGGAATTGCGGACGCTGCAAACCTGTAAAAATGCTCATATACCCATTCTCCTTTGCACTACGTAATCCTATTTCCACGCTTCGGCACATTGAAAAGGCCTTTTTCAAGTGTTAAAATGGGAATAAGATGTATATTCTAAAAAAGAGTGAAGATGCGTCAACATCCTCACTCTTTGGCAACAGCCGCTTTTAAGGGCGGTGGCTGCAAGTTTACGGTACATGAAATAGACCGGTTCCTACCACGGGCGGTCTATTTCTTTTTATGGAAGGAAAGAATCAGGACCCTCACCTCCTTCACAGGAGACTAGCCGACCGCCCATCTAAGCCATTCTGTTGTTAAGGAATATTATAGCATATGATATATAAAAAGTACGTTTTTACGCTCTTTCCGAAAAGGAGGAACGAACATGGAGCAAAAACGCTTCAAAGATGAATATGGATATAAATATGACTTTGCCGCCGTGATCAGGAGGGGAGAACAGGTAGCTGTCCACTGCCCTCGCTGTCAGAGTCAAGCTTCTATTTCCAAATCAAAGGAAGACTGTTATTACGTTGTTCGCTGCTCTCATTGTTACTACACATTTCAGCAGCCAGAATCGTATAAATTCTATGCACGCGGCGTATGCAGCCACTGTGAGCGGTATTTTAATATCGAAATTCATGATGACCGAACGGTTACTCACAAAAATACAAATATACACTGTCCGCATTGCGAGACACGTAATCAGGTTCCGGTGCATCGTATGCAGTCACGTGAATGGCATACGGACGTGATCCAAAATGGAAAAGATCCTATTTTCCAGCTCCAGCTGTACTTCCTTGATTACTATCGGGGGAAACCAGTCTGGGCTCTTAACCGGATACACCTGAATTACCTGCTCTCCTATATCTCTGCCGAGTTGCGAGAAAAACCCTCATCCGGTATGATGCGTACGGCTTCCCATTCCATTCCCAAATACATTAAGGATGCTAAAAATCGCCAGGCCATTTTAAAAATATTACAAAAGCTACAGCATAAACAAGCGTCTAAGGGAGAGCATTACCAAACATGAGTATACAAACTTTTGACAGCTTAGAAGCACTGATCCAGGCCGTTTCCCAGACCAGCACGTGCAATCTTGGCTGGAAATAGCGACTGTACAGGATGTTATTGAAGTGCTACGCCGCAGTGGAAGCGAGCCAGATATTCAACACATTGCGCAGGGACTGCGATATGATCAAGAATACGATGCTTTTATGGAATAAGCGGCTCCAGTAACTCTTTTACCTCAGGGACAGCCTGCTTCAGGCTGTTTTTTAGTTTCTTCGCGCCACCCCATATACGACAAACGAGCATCTCTTGTTCGTAGTCTTCCAGTTGTAGAAGCACATCTACTAACGCCTGTGCCTGCTCTACACTTTCAATGCCAGCCGATTTTAGTGGTTTGGCGGAATCATTACCTGCCAAAAGAATCCTCGCCCAAACGGGGATCGTATCCGGTGTCAGTCCATGCGCCTCAGCAAATACAGCAGCGTAACCGTCCTGTACCGACTGATGCTCACTGTCTACCAGTTTCATATAACGATTCACCAGCGAAAAATACTGCGTTCCTTTAAGTCCTAATCCCATCACCGCATAGGTTCCTGGCATCGCCGACTTCTCCCCCGGCTCTACATCGTTGTACCACTTGAATTCTTCCATCACGGTCTCGGCATATTCCGCCAGCAACGGAAGCAGCGAAGGGTATTCAAGTGCATTGGCAAAGAAACGATGTAATGCAGATTTGGCCAACTTGGGTACGGGTAGATAGTTTTTCACTTTGCTTTTAAACTTCATCCCATATTCCTTAGTAAAGCCTTTCCGTAATATATCACATAGATATACGAGTGCTTCTCTGTAGCTCTCTTCTTCCTCAGAACGAATCTGAACCTCTAGTGTTTGCAAAATATCATTCGCTTGGCAGGTGACACGCTCGCTTGTATATGACGCTGGAATGCTGCCTGATCCGCTCTTAAGCCACTGAACAGCCTGCTCTGAGCCCAGTTGTGCAGCAATCTCCAAATACTTCTGCCGTGCATCGGCATCGGTCAGACCCACTCGCATCGCGGTCAGCAGGAACATCTCCATAACCGGGGCGGGAATATCTGAAGGAAGAATATCGGGCCTCACCGTATAATCAAGCCCGTAACTTTTTCCCTGATCTGTATACTTAGCCAAAAATTCATCTTCAGCCCAATGCATTAAGCCTCTGCTCAGCTGATGCCTCCATGCATCTTCTCGCTTGCGGCTGACCTGCACTTTTGCATCCATTCGATTCAGCAGTTCATTCACCCGCTGGGCGTCTACAGGGTACAAATGAGGATCAAGCAAGTGCCTTACTAAGAAAAAATCGTCCTCTTCCTTTGGCATAGCTCTACTGGCAGGATTGAGCTTCTGCTCCACAAACTGTTCAATAGAGGCTAACAGGTGCTGCCGCTTATCTTCGTTCAGCAGCGAGAATGTAAAATGACTGGCCTTATTCTCCAAGACCACCTCCAGATGAAATTCCAGCCGATAACGAAAAAACATAGGACCAAATTCTTCCGAATTATACAGAGCCGCTATCCGTTCTTTGAACACTGGCATCCATTCATCCTGCACCTGCTGGAGCGTCACTTCCTCCGTAAAACCAGAAATTTTTGTGTCTGGTCTACGATGATCCCAATCAAACGGTTCGTAGGTATCCACCCATACCCCATCTCTCTTACAGGTAACTTTTAAGTATTCATGAATCCCTTCGTGAAGGACGCTTTTGTTCTTGAATTCCGCGATGCGCTTTTGCTCAGAAGCGTATCTCTGGTCAATCTCTTCAAAAATTGGATCTATGTAGGCCTGTACCCCCGATGTCATACGATGTGTTCCCCTTTCGTACCCTCACAAATTGTAGTTCTTACATAATTGAGATAGACTAATATTTAACTATTTTATTTCCTGATTATAGCATATCTCTCATTTACATTTGGGCTCCATCCCTATAGATAGAGTGCCGGAAAGCAGGTGTATTCTTCATGTATTGGGTTTCCACACAACACACGCCAGTGGCTGCCGATGAAATGACAAATTTCGAACATACCCATGGCATAACTTTACCAACTCCCTATGCTTCATTTCTCACCCAATACGGGCCAGGAACCTATTGTGGCCTGCTGGTGATTGAACCGCCTGATCCTCAACTTTTGCAATCCTATGCAGATTACGAACTGTGGACGCATGATGATAACTGTCCGATCACCGCGCAACAGCTGGGCGAGTGTGTGGTCATCGGCAGCTCCATAGATGGTGATTTTCTAGCGGTGCATCCTCAGATCGAAGGGTTGCTTTGGCTACCGCGACATTCGGAAGTCATTACTATGAAGCCATTAGATGTTCAAACCCCATTTACAGATACGCTGGAGCATATACTACGGGATGAATTCGGAAAAACAGAGCCATTCCACCGTTATTTCGAACCTGTCAGTCTGGACAGAACCGCGACATTCCTACTATTTAATCCCCTGGATACGGCCGAAGCTTACGATCCAGCCAATCCGAATGATCAAATTCCGGAAATAGCTCCGGCATCTACACAAGTATTGGCTCAGCGGTTTAAACAGCATTTTGACACAAACCTATGGATCGAAAACGAGCATACCTGCATGGCTTTTTTCCAGCTTCTTGGCGGATATGTGCGCTTCAACTATGCATATGGACGCGAAGTGGCGATCATTTATGAACCCAAGGCGATAGCACTTCATGATGAAATTCTATCATTCTTGCAAAAAGAGCATTGCCGAGTTGTAGAGTAAGAGGAGGACGAATACGAATGACAGTACATTTTGCATATACCTTAGAAAAGCTGGGGGAAATCGCTGATCGTCTGAGACAAGGTGGAATGCCTGACGTGGCATACCAATGCACGAAGGGGATTTCCGAAGAGGAACTGACTGAGCTGGAGGAACGGCTCCAGATCACTTTGCCTGCCTCCCTGTCTGAATTATTAAAGCGGTGTGGCAGCTTACATCTGCTATGGTGCCTCCCTCAACACTGTGTTGTAGTCGATGAATCAGAGTATTCATATGAAGGCAGCCATGACCTTGAACAAGAACCGACTAACCTTGACGATATTACAGGAGAATTTGGCTGGAATTATGAGGATATTGGCTATTTTACATCCTATGGAGAAGATACCGACTCAGCAGCGGACGAACAACGATATCTTATTTTGAACTATAACGGTGCTGGTGATCCGATCCTGCTTGATAGAGCGACATCCGCAACAGAGCCAGCAGTGTTCTGTTATGAGCATGAGTTGGACCAGTTCACCCTGCTTGCAGAAAGTCTACCTACCTATATAGAAACCATGCTTACCTTGCACGGACTATGGCTGTGGGACTGGTCTAACGTGTTAGACGAGCATGGTATTCAGCTAAATAGCCCGTCGCTGCAGCTGTGGCAACGCTGGTTGGATATGTTCTGCACGATGAAACTGGAGGATGCCCGGTCGTTGGATACACTGATCCACTACACCACCATGCATGGCGTAGATCATCCTGCTGTACTGCAGGCTTTCCAGGCCTATGATCCAAAGGATATTTTTCTTGCCTGGGAGCAGCGCATTCAGTGTAACCCGGCCCAATTCGCTACATGGGCATTTTTCGTTGGGGAGACCGCAGGTATTGGGGCTGCTGATTGGGTTCGCTCCTTATGGGAGCCGGACACGGATACCGCGCAAGCATGGAGACCTCCCGCTTCAAATAACACACATGCTAGGGCCGCATTTATCTCGACACGTGCCTATCTATCCGCCCGCTGCCTGCCCGAGCAGGAAGGGCTTACAAAAGTTTACAATGATCTGATACAGCATAGGGCGAAGGATGGCAAATTAGAAGGATACACCGTTAGCGGGCAGTTACAGCATTTTCATTCCCCCCAGGTCATCGACTGGATGCGGGATAAGGTCAATCATCCGGTTGATGGCTGGGCAGTACTTTTCGCCTACTCACGTCCTACAGATGAGCAGGTGATTGAATGGCTATCCGGTAGCGAGCTTCATCAGAAAATTGCAACCGAGGCGATGGATATCATGATTCAGCGCGATCTTCTGCCCACTCTAGAAGCAGACGCTTGGGCTAGCATCTCAAATCTGCTTCATGCTTCTTTACAGCTCGTGGTGCTCAAAAAAGATAAACGTCGCATTGAAGCCGTGCTTCAGCAGCTTTCACATTTGGAACTTCGTTAACACTGGAATCGACGTATGCAGACTTGCATGTATGGGGTGTGAGGATAAAAAATGAGCCGCTGCATCAGCGGCTTATTCCCCGAATAAAAGTATCTATAGTAAATGAAATCAATTCATCATTTGATTTTGCCATAGGAAGTTCAAAATTCAGGAGCAAAGAAGTCAATCCGTGCAGCATACTCCATACGGATCTAGCCATCAGGCGCTCATCTCCTTGAATGATGCAGCCTTCCTCCATAGCGGCTTTAAGTCCGCCCTCAAGCAACTCAAACCCCTTAAAACTCCCACTGTCTATAAGGGTAACCGAGCTTACAGATTCAAGGTTGCTGATAAACAGGATGTTGTAGTATTCGGGATTAGCCATGCCAAAACGGACATAAGCATCGGACACTGTTTTCAGTGTGTCCAGAGCGTTCAGTCCGGCTGCCTGTGCTTCATCCACGCGCTGCTGAAGAGCCTTCAGGAACAAAGCATTCCCTTCTAACAGCAGTTCACGGACAACCGCTTCCTTATTGGAGAAATAATGATAAATAGTCGTTGGTGAATATTCGATCTGATCCGCAATTTTACGCATAGAGACCTCAGCATACCCTTGGTTCAAGAAGAGCGATCGAGCGGCCTCAATGATTTTGCGGCGAATCTCACTGCTTTCACGTTCTCGGCGTTTGATATGTTTCATGAGTAGATATACTTGCCCTTTCTGCCTATCTCAATTTGGCGGCGATACGATCAGCTTCCATTATACCCGAGTTCATAGCTCCTTGAAACCCGCCCCCAGGCTGTGTCCAGGCTCCTACCAATGACAGGCGGTTCACTGCTGATTTGCGCTTCAGTCTGTTTATGCCGGACTGCCGGACCGTTTGTGCATAGCCATAAACGGCTCCGCCGGGATTAGCAGTATACCGCTGCATGGTGCGTGGTGTGCCCAACTCTGCCACCACGACTTTGCTGCTAAAACCAGGATATAGCTGTTCAAGACATTCCAGTATCTGCTGTGTTACTGCTTTCTTTTTGGCTTTATATTCGGGACGTGCACTATGCCAGTTCTCCAATCTGTCCAAAAATGTAACAGCGATGACACCCTTTCCCGCTTCATTGAGTGTAGGATCCATGGCGTTATAATTTGTGAGCATCCAGTTGCCTTTCATATACTGGCCGCTCATCATGACTTCATAATCCGTCTCCGAATCCGGCTCGTTACACAGGATTAAGTCTTCTTCGCTGATCCCAAGCTCATGAGGCTCGCATGATAGCCCTAGGTACAGTTGAGTGAGAGACGTACCAGTTTCCAGTCTGGTTACAGCCTCCAGCTCGCGACGGGCGGCATTGTGACTCTCCAGCAGACGGCCATAGGTATGATGGGGACTGATCCCAGACACAACCCAGTTGGCTTTATATACATCCCCTTTTTTCAGACGTACACCAGCTGCTTTACCGCGTTCAAGTATAATTTCAGATACCTGACTGCGCAGGTGAACTTCTCCTTCAGCTGATTGAATAGCTTCGACCAGCGCATTGGACAAGGCCTGTGCACCTCCCTGAATGTAGTACGTCCCCTCGAGATGATAGCCGATCCAGGGAATAAAAAAGTACAAAGCCGCCAACCGCTTCGGGGGCAGCCCATAATAGGGCCAGAGTGCAGTGAAGAACTCCGTGAATCGGTCAGACAAGCCAAACTGACTTACAGCCTCCCAGGTGGTCATTTTCGTCCAGCGGAAGAAGGTGCCTGCTTTGAACAGACCCGCCAGCTTACGCCAGGAAGTAAGGGAAGAAAAAGCGGTAAAGCCTGTCTCAAAACGGCGAATGCCCGCGAATAGCTTGTCAATGGCTGCTACCTCAGCAGGAAACATGCCTTTGAGGAGTTGCACATACTCCTGCACATCAGATGGGATATCAATGATCTGCCCTTCCCAGCGAATGGAGTAAGGGTGCTTTTTACGGAGAGGAACGATTTGCTGGTCCACATGGCAGTCCTTTAACATCTGACCGAAGCTGCCTTCTTCGAGTCCGCCGACGCCGTGCAAGGACACATCAAAGGTATATCCCTTTCGTGTGAATTCAGTAGCAAAGCCGCCAGCCAAAGTATGACTTTCAAACACAGCTGTCCGGTAACCCAACGCAGAAAGTCTGGCTGCACAAGACAAACCACCCAGCCCAGCACCAATGACAATAACATCATATTGGTTCATGATTTCATCTCCCTTATTAACGTCGTTATATAAGTTAACAGTGTTAAGTTAAGGAGATTATATACCATCGCATCCCGGTTGAGAAGGAAAATTTTTTATAAAAACATCCAAAATTGTAGCGCTTTCACTTGTCAGATTCCAATGAGGATGCTATCCTTCAATTGGGATTGTTACTGAAAAGGCAAAACCCGAGTACACTTGTGTACCCGGAGTTTGCCTTTTTTTGATTTGTATGAGTTCTACAGCATACAGTCAAGCATCCTGAGCATATAGTAAGCGCTTTATAAAAACGCCAAAGGAGATTATCTTATGCAAAAAAGACGTTTCGCCCTTGTTCTACTATCTTTCGTGCTCCTGCTTACGATCTTTTATCCATCCTCCAGCTCTGCCGCAGCAGCCGATGTTCCAGCACCACAGGCAACCCTGCTTACTGAGGTCCAGCCTCTGGGTGAGGTTGTTTCTGCCGTTGTAATGAAATACAGCACCAATATTGACGGATCATCCCTGTCCACTTCCAGTTTTCAGGTTCAATCTGTGCTTAATGATGTATACGCAGACAGAACTGTGACTGGTGTATACACCAATGATACGGGTGCCATCACCAACCGCAGCACTTATGGCAAATATGTCGTAATCGAGCTGGACACGCAGGATAAAAATGCAAGCACCCTTACTTACGATTCGACAAGCGCAGTCAATCGTATTAATCCGCTGAACTATTACATTAGCCAAAAGAAAGATATTTCAACTTCGAAGAAAACAGTCGTTCCAGCCTCTGCACAGACTGTAAAAGCAACCGATAAAGTGACACCCATCGTAGACGATTTTCAAAAAAACACTTTTGAAAATAAAGCCGGCTTCAAACTGAACTACTTTACGTTTGAGCCTAAAGTAGAACCTGGCAAAACCTATCCGCTGGTTGTGTTTCTACATGGCAACGGCGAACGTGGTGACGGAAACGGGGTTAACCTGTTAGCGAATGCCGGGGCCGTTACTTGGGCTTCTCCTGAGCAGCAAGCCAAGCACCCATCCTTCGTCATCGCTCCTCAAAGCCCGATTGACCTAGAGCATAAATTTATTTGGGCAGATGAACCGCGCAACAGTGCTGTTGCCGATTTGGTACGTGAAACGGCCTTGAAATATCCGATCGACACCAACCGCATCTATATCGTAGGTATTTCTCAAGGAGCTATGGGGACATGGAGATTGTTAGAAAAAAATCTTGATCTGTTCGCTGCTGGCGTACCGATTGCCGGACTGACCAACTATGAAAAGGCTGTTAACATGTATGCCCCTGTTGACCCTGCACACGTTGAAATATTGAAGAACGTTCCTATTTGGGCCTTCCATGCGGCGGACGATACGACAGTAAGTCCTAAGAACTCAGAAGAAATGGTTGCTGCTATCAAAGCACAGAACGGAAACCTCATTCACTTCACTGAATACGAAGCAGGGATTATCAAACCTACAGGACACTTCTCCTGGGTTCCTGCTTTACAAAATCTGGATATGATTGAATGGCTGTTTGCACAAAAGAAATAAAAAAAGACACCTGCCTTCCTGTGTACCACCATCAGGAAGGCAGGTGCAATATCAAAACGAGGAGACTAAAAAATTTGACACTGGTATTGCCATTTGCAGTTAACTTGAAGCTTGTTACTTCGCGCGCTTCGCAGCTTTGATCGTTCTTAAAGCCCGTCTGCGCGTTACCTTGTTCGGACTGCTGAGCTGTCTTCTGGCAGTAGCCACATCCGTTTTAGCCATGTATAAAGCACCATCCTATTCACTTAGGCTCATATTGGGAGTCTGCGCCTAAAGACTTAAATGATAATGAGAATCATAATCATTTAAAATTATATAATGAAATTTACGAGCATGCAAGAGATTTTGGGGAAGTATTATCTCGATTAAAACTTGCGAATCTCCCTTTGCCCATATGCAAGAAGCGTCGGGACAGCAAGCCCAACGCTTTTTTATACTTAATAGCAATTTATACGATGATTAATTAACCTTGCCGCCCTCCACAACCAATTGATCCGTAAAGCCTTCTCCGTAAACGGAGGTCAGTGTGTCCTTATAGGCTTGATGGACAAAATTTTCTTTACCCAACGTAGCCAGTTCGTTGTTGATCCAATCCAACAGTTCCTTATTTCCCTTCGCTACTGCAGGGGCAATCGTATCTTGACCACCGAAGGCTGGAATGCTTACGGTAAAGCCGGGATTGGCCTTGGCCCAAGCGATCAGCTCTGTATTATCGTTCGCAATGGCGGCACCGCGTTTGTCTTTGAGAGCCGAGAAGATTTCGGTGTATTGATCGAATTTGAGCAGCTTGATGTCAGGATAATTTTTCGTAAAATAGGTCTCTGCTGTCGTTCCCTTGGCAACAATCAGCTTTTGATCCGAGCCCTTCAATTGGTCAATCGTGGTGATGGGAGCACTGTCGGGTGACACAATGCCAAAGGATAATTTCATATACGGGTTAGCAAAATCGACTTTTTCTTTACGTTCATCGGTCACAGTAAAGTTAGCCATGATGATATCTACCTTGTTGGATTCCAAATAGGCAACCCGGCTGGCGGCATCCACCAGAACGAACTCCACCTTCGACTCGTCGCCCAAGAGGTCTTTGGCAAACCGTTTCGCAATATACACATCAAAGCCTTGATTTTTCCCTTCTGAATCTACGTAGCCAAAAGGCGGCTTATCCGCGAATACACCGATTCGAATCTTGCCATTCTTTTTAATGTCCTCAATTGAAGCAAATTTAGCCGAGCTTGAACTACCATTGGTATTCCCGCCTCCTGCACATCCCGCCAAGCCGACGAGCAGCAAGCTCAAAGCCAGTAATAACGTTGTGAACTTCATCCCTTTTCTCATCTGTATTCATCCCCTTATTTATAACGTTTCGTACTGAAATATATCCAGAAAGTGCTGGGCACGCTCTGTTTCCGGTTGGGTAAAAAATTGCTGTGGTGTAGTCATTTCACATATCTGTCCTTGATCCATAAAAACGATACGATCTCCTACCGACTTGGCAAACCCCATCTCATGCGTCACGATAATCATCGTCATCCCCTGTTGGGCCAGCTCTCGCATGACATCCAGCACCTCTCTGACCATTTCCGGGTCCAAGGATGCGGTGACCTCATCAAAAAGCATAATTTCAGGATTCATACACAGGGCGCGCACAATCGCAATCCGTTGCTTTTGCCCGCCTGATAATTGTCGCGGATACGCATCCTTGCGATCCAGCAGACCGACTCG
Source organism: Paenibacillus sp. P2(2022) (assembly GCF_029522175.1). NCBI lineage: Bacteria > Bacillati > Bacillota > Bacilli > Caryophanales > Paenibacillaceae > Paenibacillus > Paenibacillus sp. P2(2022). Next base: position 251,995 of record NZ_JAKWFI010000003.1, read on the forward strand.
CTCCAATAGCTGCTCCGCTTGCGCAAGCGCCTCCTGCTTGTTTCGCCGCTGAACTTTAAGCGGGCCGAGCAATATATTTTCCAAGACGGTCATATGCGGAAACAGCTCATAGTTTTGGAACACCATTCCGATATGCTGCCGCACCTCACGCCAATTCACTTTTCTATCCGTCAGATCCTGTCCTCTATAACGGATATCTCCGCCCTGAACTGGCTCCAGACCATTGAGGCACCGAAGAAGCGTGCTTTTTCCACATCCCGAAGGACCGAGAATGACCACGACTTCCCCTTTCCTTACGTCCAGACTAATCTGCTGCAGCACTTTTCGGTCGCCGAAGCTTTTGTCCAGCCCTCGAATTTCCAATAAAACCTCCACAGCCTCTTCCATGACACCACCCCATCCTGCTAATTTTGCCATCTGCGTTCAAATCTTTTGGAAAGTCTGGATAACGGATAGCATACAAGAAAATACAATATAAAAATAAAGCCATACACCCAAAAGGATGCCGAAGGCGCTTTGATTACACCAAGCTCAATAATCTGCTGCCCAACCTTGACCACTTCCACTACACCGATCAGTACCACGAGTGACGTGGTTTTGATCATCCGTGTCGCCAGATTAATAGAACCCGGAAGCATTCGGCGCACCGCTTGGGGAATGAGCACATGACGGTATAATTGCCAATAGGTTAGCCCTAATGCCTGCCCGGATTCCACCTGATGCTTAGGCAGTGATTCCAGCGCACCACGTACGATGTCACCAATCTCGGCTGCTCCCCACAGACTGAATACGATAACGGCCGTTAGTTCCCCGCTGATATTCACATTCAGCAAAGGCGTAAATCCAAAATACACGACATACAACCACACTAAAATCGGAATAATGCGAAATGTCTCCAAATAAAATCTCAGCACAAATCGAATCGGTCTTGATTGTAAAGTGCGTAGCAGACCCATCAAAATGCCTAGCAGCGTACCGATAATAATGGAGAGTAATGCAATTTCCAGCGTAACCAGCAATCCCCCTAACAGACGTTCAAAATTCGAACCCTCAAAAAGCACATTAATCCCCGAACTCAGCATATCGCACCTTCCTTTCCACCCACGTCAGCAGCATCGACAAAGGTAAAAGCAAAACGAGATATGCCAATACCAGCAGAATCAACGATTCTGTCGTTTTGTAGTACATACCGATCAGGTCCTTTGCCACATTCATCAGATCTAGTAAAGCAATGGCACCCACAATGGAAGTTTCCTTGAGCAGAAAGATTGCATTGGCTCCCAAAGACGGAATACTGATGGCAAATGCCTGCGGCAAAATAACATATCTTGCCAGTTGTATCTTGGACAGTCCGAGACTCAGCCCGGATTCCGTTTGGGTTTTACTCACAGCTTCGATTCCACCACGGAACGCCTCAGCCATATAGCCCCCGCCCAAAAAGGTCATGCCCACAATAGCACACGTCATTTCGCTCATATGCAGACCTATTTTGGTAAACCCGTAGTACAGAAAATATAACTGTACAAGCAGCGGCGTATTTCGGGAAAGCTCGATATAGGCTACAATAATTCCACTAATTCCTCTCACCCTGTAATACAGCACTATGCTACACAGCAAACCGACGACTAATGAAAACAGAATAGCAAAAAAGGCAATCTTCAACGTCAGCCACATGGCCTCTCCATATAGCGGCAAGCTTTCTACAATAAACTCCCAGTCTAAGTTCATATGTACATACCTTTCAATTTTCAATTATTCCTATGTATTTGCTATGCTTAATAACAATGATTGTATTCCTGCCCATTTATTACGTCAATACTTTGCTGAAAATTTGTCATATTTATCTATGATTAAGAAAGAAAACCGTTATTTCATTTCAGAAATAAATAAAAAAAGCCCAAAATGGATGAATTCCATTTTAGGCTTTGCTTTATGCTATACGATTCATCACACGATCGGCTCTGTAACTACAGGACCACCGAGCTTTTCCACAATTAAACGACTTTCCTCATTTAACCCTTGTAAGGTAATAGATTTACCTGCGTTTCTGTATTTTTGCAGCACCTTGCCAATGGCAGTAACCGCCGAGTGATCCCACACATGTGAATGGCTAAAGTCCACTACAACGCGCTCCGGATCATCCGAAGGTTCAAAATGATCGACAAAATGAGTCGTTGAGGCGAAAAACATCGGCCCTCTGACATGGTACACCTTTGCTTCCTGATCCTCAGTCGCACTGATACGGATTTTAGCCATTTTCCAGCCAAAATGCAGGGCACTCAACAGTACGCCTACGATCACGCCCTTGGACAAATCGTGCGTAGCCACCACGATGATGACCGTGACCACCATAATAAACGTATCTGCTTTGGGAACCTTGGCGATGTTTCGGAGCGACTTCCAATCCACGGTTCCGATACACACCATGAACATGACTCCCACCAATGCGCCCATAGGTACTTCCTTTACAACACCGCCAAGCACGAGCAGCAGAAAGGCCAAGAACACCCCAGCCGTGAAAGTGGACAGACGTCCTCTTCCGCCTGAGCTTACATTAATGACGGATTGTCCGATCATGGCACAGCCACCCATACCCCCAAAAAAGCCATTTACAAAGTTGGCAATCCCTTGCCCACGGGCTTCCCGGTTTTTATTGCTTTTCGTTTCGGTCATTTCATCCAAAATACTGGCTGTCAGCAGTGATTCCAGCAGTCCAACCAGCGCCATCGTAAAGGAATATGGCAGCAATATCCGCAACGTGTGCCACGACCACTCAATTTGCGGCAAATGGAATGAAGGCAGCGAGCTGGTCAGCGTACCGATATCCCCTACCGTTTTGACATTCAATCCAAAAACATACGTAATGATCGTCATGATAATGATTGCTGTCAACGGGGCGGGAATGCTTTTCACAAATCTCGGTAAAATATACACAATGAGCAATGTCCCCGCTACCATCGCGTACATGATCCAATTGGCTCCATGAAAGTGGGTGAGTTGCGCCATAAAGACGAGGATCGCCAGCGCATTCACAAACCCGGTCATGACCGGCTGTGAAATAAAGCTAATAAAGCGACCTATTCTCAAAACACCCAGCAGTACCTGAATGATCCCAGCCAAAATAGTAGCTGCAAACAAATACTCCACGCCATAATCTTTGACCAAACCAACAACCACTACAGCTACAGCCCCGGTTGCTGCCGAGATCATCGCCGGACGTCCACCTGCAAAAGAAATGACAATCGCCATCGAGATGGAGGCATACAGTCCGACCATAGGGTTGACACCTGCAATGATGGAGAAGGCAATCGCCTCTGGTATCAATGCCAGCGCCACGGTCATGCCCGCAAGTATATCAGCCCGGATATTACCGAACCATTGTTGTCTAAGATTCATACTGTTTCGTTCCAGCCTCCTATATTCACAGAGAACAGCATTTTGACCCGCAACCCGATCTTGCTTTGGGCATCCGTCCAGCGGTCAAACGCTAAGGCTCTCCTATCATTCAGCTCGTCTCTCTCAAACGAACCCCTTCCGTTACATCCAGTCCATCATTATAACGCAAGGGATTCGCAGAGACGAATGAGTTAAAAGGCTGTTTACAGAATGAAAACGTCTATTTACTTGAAATATCGCCCGTTTTCTTTATCTAATTCGTTTTCTTATATTTAAAATTTTCGTAATTGCTGCACAAGCTCTGATAGGGATTCAGCAATCTCTGAGTCCGCATAGCGCTGGAGCAAACTCTCAAAATCAGGCAGCGCTTGCTTTAGTAACCGACAGCTATAGACATAATAGCTCCAAAAAGCTACCGGATCATAGCCACGTGCTTCTTCCTCTTCCCACTCCACTTCATCATCTTCTGGAGCGCTGTCTACCGGCCACAAATATTTCTCTTCTAGCAGCATAGTCAAGGATTCTACAGACTTCTGTGAGTCCGCTTGTAGATTTTCCATGTCCAATGCTTGAACAACCGTATGGTACAAATCCAACTCACTCAGCGTGATATCCTGCGGGCTTCTCGCATGCATATTCCGCAATAAGAATAGTAGCGCCCATGGGGTAACCTGCCACAATGTACCTTGATGCTCTATCAGATCAGCGATGGCTGCATACTCCCTATTGGATATCAAATGCGGCAGGTCCGTGCCCCTACCATAAGGAGTAGTCAGGCGGTGCCACGGTACATCTGTAATTTGAAGAGTATTCATTGAGACAGTGTTCATCTTATGAGTGTCCATGACGCCTCCTTTGTTGTCGATATCTAGAATCTTCCTGATTTAAAAATTGAATATAGTAAAAAGGCAACCATCAAGAGCGCTACAACAAAACCAATTTCAATCGCAGGTACGTTCCACAGCATGGTCGCCTGGTGATTTAGCGATGAACCGATAATCAGCCCGACCATAATAATGCTGAATGCTAACAGCACAATACTGAATGACAGGCGATTGCTGATCTGATCCAGCTTGCGCAAAAGCTGTTCCAGCTCTGGTACAGTAACTTCCAGTTTAAGCTTACCCTTGCTGATAATTGAGGCCAGATGCCTCGTCTGTCTCGGCAGTTCCATCAGCGTCTCCATCAGCTCGGTTGCACTCCCCAACAGCTTGCCCCGAATACGGCGACCGCTGAAGCGTTCCTTCAGCAGCTTATTGCCAAAAGGCTCGGCCAAAGCAATAATGCTGAGATCAGGGTCCAGATGCTCTACGACCCCTTCCAGTGTCAGCAGCGCCTTGCCCAGCAGCAGGACGTCTGATGGCAAACCAATCCGATGGCGCTGTGCTGCGCCAAACAGGTCGTTCAAGGCATCGCCAATGCTGACCTGTGAGAAAGGAACGTCCGCGTAATCTTCGCGTATTTTGTCCAGATCGGCTCGCAGTGCATTCAGGTCAGTATCCGGTTCGACCAGCCCTAGTCGTTCGATGGCGCGAACCATAGCATCGGTATTTTTGCGCATCAGGGCGATCATGAGAGAAGCGAGATGATTCTTCATTTCTTCGCTTAGCCTTCCCGCCATGCCAAAGTCCAGATAAGCGAGGCTTCCATTATTCAGGACGAGCAAATTCCCCGGATGGGGATCGGCATGAAAAAAGCCCTCTATAAAAATTTGATGCAGCATGCTGTTGACCAGCCGCTGCGCCAGTTCTTTCAAGTTATAACCACGGCGCAATAACTCTTCACGACTCCCTAAGTGAGTTCCGTCCAGAAACTCCATGGTCAATATACGTGAGGAAGTATGGTCCCAGTATATTTTCGGAATATAGATATGTGGGTCCTGCTCAAACTGGAGCGCAATCTTTTCCGTGTTACGAGCTTCATGGTTGTAATCCAGCTCCTGAATGAGCGATCTCCCCAGCTCTTCCACCATCTGGCGAAGCTGATAACGCTCCACCCATTCCCAGCGCTTGGCTGCCATTGCGGTCAGTTCCCGTAAAATGTCCAAATCCCGCCGGATGATGCGATTAACGCCTGGACGCTGGATTTTAATCGCGACCATTTCGCCGCTGTGCAGCTTGCCCAGATGCACTTGCCCGATCGAAGCAGCCGCCAGCGGATCATCGTCAAAACGAACCAGTATGTCCTCTAATGACGTATCCAGCTCCTGTTCCAGAATGCCACGCGCCGTGTCAGGCGAAAAAGGCGGTACCTGATCCTGGAGCTTAACCAGTTCGCGAATAATAGGCTCTGGCAGCAGGTCAGCACGTGTACTTGCCAACTGTCCAAGCTTGATGAATGCAGGCCCCAGGTCCTCCAGCACAAGCCGAATCCGTTCACCTAAGGTTTTGGACTCGGGGGTTTCTCTCGTTAGCCACTTGCGGGGCAGGGATAGCAGCTGGAACAGTCCCATTTCTTCCACCATATAGCCAAAGCCATGACGCGCCAGCGCCATGGCAATTTCCCGGTAACGACCGGCGTGCTTCATGCGAACGGCCATTTTAATCCAACCGGTTCGCTTCTTCAGCGTCACTCGAACCCGTAAGCGCCGCCTTTTCTTTTTCCAGCTCCGCTACCTTTTTTTCCAACAATGCCACACGCTGCTCCAAACTTGTGACATCATTTTCGGTAGGTACTTCCAGCTCCTGCAAAATGCGGCTAACCTGCTCGCGGATCATGGTTTTGAATTGTCCCTGCTCCTCTGCTCCCCGTTCGATCAGACGATCGACCAGCGCTTTGGATTCCGAGGGCGCAAGTTCTCCACGGTTTACAAGATCCTCGACGGCTTTCTCCACCTTTTCTTTGCTGACAACGGTGAGGCCCCACCCCAATGAGATGGCTTTTTTGAACAAATCGCTCATAATATATCCTCCCCTACCTGTGATTACCTATAGTATAACCTGAAAAGGGGAGCCGCATAAAGTTCGCAGCTCCCCCCACAATGGTTGGAATGAATGATTATACTTAACCTGGAAAGCGTCCGGCCCACTTAGCAGCCTGAAGCAGTAGCTTACGGTATCCCTCGTGCTGGAAACTTGGCTGATTATGTCCAGGCATCAGGTAGACGACTCTGCCCAAGCCATAGGACAATGACCATGCAGCTGGCCACCACTGACCTTCATACTCGTATTCCATTAACAGTGTTTTTTCAGTGAATGGATCAAAATCAAAACGATACGGCTCCTCTTGAATCTCGAACGGCTCGATTCCTTCCATAATCGGATGATCCGGCTCTGTTACCTTGAAGGAAAGCTGCTCCGCTGACGGATGCCGCAGGAAACGCGCTCCCATGAGCTGTGCAATTTCATAACGTCCTTGCAATGTGATTCCGTTATGCAGCACAAGCAGTCCACCTCCGCCGCTGACGTAGGACAGCAGTCCTGCTGTTTGTTGAGGAGACAGAACCTCCTTACGGCTATCACAATACGAGATGCATAGATCAAATGAAGCTAGATTTTCCTTGAGCAGCATTTTACGATTCTCACTGCATTGAACCGTCATCCAATCTTGTAAAATATGACTAATCTCTTCGTCCACCCCTTGTAGCGGGTGAAACTCCGGATATGAATAATCTCCTAGCAGCAATGCTTTTCTTTTTTCCATCATAAATCCTCCTTGCCTGACTTGTATATAAGGACTTTAAAGGCGGGTCCCGTACCAACGGTCTCTTGTTTGTGGGGTCAAAACGCTCTGAAAAAATCCTTTGGCCCTCATCTATTTCCCATAACACCGCCATCGTTGTCCAAGCTACGGCATATATAAATAATTCTACAGACGGCCTATTAAATCCTTTAGCAGAAGATTATAGCATATATGTTCGCTCGGAATAAACTAATTATAAATTTATAAACATGAACGCTGGCGATTCCGCCCGTTTATGGTATACTCGTAAGAAAAAAAGTGCGTCCATGCATGAATAGCAATGAAGGGCCGCTTTTCGTAAGAAATCTATGCTTGCGGTTATAGAATTGATAAGAATTGCCTCAAAGCTTATACATTCTATAAATCTTAAAACACTGGGGAGGTTGCATGAATGAAAAGGACTGGAATGACCCGGCCCTTGGACAGCTTGGGACGAATTGTGCTTCCTAAAGAGTTGCGCATGACGATGGAGATTGACATCGGCGATCCATTAGAGTTTTTTATTGAAGACCAAACACTCATGCTCCGTAAGTACAAATCAACTAATTGTATATTTTGCGGTTCGGTTGATACCAACACCTATTTTAAAGATCAGTTTATCTGCGATGCATGTGCCACCTCGATGAAAACGGAAGATTTACTTCCGGTCACAGCGACTGAAACCCAGTCACCTCCACTGAAGCAAAATATGCATATGAAAAAGATTTATCAGCGCACGGATGTTATTTTGGAGAAAATGAGAGAGCTTATGGAAGAACATCCAGCATCTTCACAAAAACAACTCGCTTCCATGCTTGGCGTGAGTCAGGGAAGGATTTCCCAACTGAAAAAGCTCATGTAGGCGAATCGCCCAAAAAAACAATGTATACGCTTCCATGTTATGTAAGATTTAATTCTCTTTATATTTAGAACAGCCGGACCCTTATAGGGACCCGGCTTTTTTGTGTTTTAGTCGTAAGCTCGGCATTTTTCAACCCAGCGTGCTGCTGCCTTGGGTAGAGAAGCGAGATGAATGTGTGTGTAGGCTGCCAAGAGGTTCCCTTTGGCATAACCTTCACTCTGGAGTCCGCGCATCCCCTTGGTTTGATAGGCAAAGGGATAGGGGGCGGCAGATTCATCATAGCTCATGACCGAATAATGAAATTCATGTCCCCGAATCGTCTCTCCAGCCTCCAGCAGCAAGCAATCTTGCAATGCGGTTGCTTCCCGGTATCCCAATGCAGCCCGCTTCTCCTGCATGCGAACGTCCGAAGGGATCACCCCGGCCATGTGGTGGGCGTGACCCGCCCGATCCGTAAGTGTCCGGGCCAGTATCATATAACCACCGCACTCGGCGAATACAGGCATATCCCGGCTCACTGCGTTGCGGATATCTTGCAGAAAGCCCGTATTGGCAGCGATATCTGCCGCAAACTCCTCGGGAAAGCCGCCGCCCAGATATAGGCCGTTGGCGTGCTCAGGGACGCGTTCTCCCGCCAGCGGACTAAAATAGACAATCTCTGCTCCCGCTTGGCGCAGCAAATCCATATTTTCGGGGTAGTAGAAATTGAACGCCGCATCTCTGGCGACAGCAATGATGGGACGTTCCCCAGTCTCGACTTCATGTCCTGCTGTGGGAGGCTGATCTGGAGGAAATAATGGGTGCTCGGGCAGACTGAGCGGCGGAGCCGAATCCGCCAATGCCCGGAGTGCATCCAGATCCGTACCCGCGCGAATCAGCTCTGCCGCCCGTTGGAAGAGCGGCTCCAGCTCGCCGCGTTCTACAGCAGGCACCAGGCCCAGATGACGCTCGGGAATATCCAATCCGTCATCGCGCTTTAACCAGCCGAGCACAGGAATGCCGCACTCCTGCTCGATCGCCTTTTTGACAATGCCGTAATGCCCTTGGCTACCGCAGCGATTTACGATTACGCCCGCAATGCGCAGCTTGGGCTCCAAGCGCTGAAAGCCGAGCACGATTGCGGCCGCACTGCGTGCCATGCTGCGTACATCGACGACCAGCAATACCGGGCTATCCGTCAGCATGGCGATTTCGGCGGTCGAGCCAATATTGCTGAGCGGGTCCTTGCCGTCATATAGCCCCATGACGCCTTCAATCACGGAGATATCTGCGCCTTCAGATGCGCGGATAAAGGTTTCACGCACCGTATCCGGCAAGGTCATCCAGGAATCGAGATTACGGGAAGGCGTTCCGGTCGCGGCCGTATGATAGGTCGGATCAATATAATCCGGACCGCACTTAAATCCCTGCACTCGCAGGCCGCTGTCGGCGAACGCCTTCATCAGCCCGAGAGTCACAGTCGTTTTGCCCGCGCCGCTGCCCGTACCGGCGACAACGATACGACTTCTGCGTGCCGTGGCAGACGAGTCTGGCTGTATAGCCTGCTTCATATCGTCAGTCATAGGAAACCCGCGCTACAGACAACGTCATATTTCCGCTTTTTTTCTTCTCCAGCAGCCAATGGTCCGCACCGGAAGACAACAGGGCTGATGGTTCGCTGACCCCATAGGCGCCAGTGTATTTGAAGACAGTTTCCGATGGATTGGGAAGCTGCACCGTGTTCAGCTCTGACGGAGTGTACGTCACCAGCTCCCAGCCGTATTTGGCGCAGAGGGCGAGCAAGCCCTCTTCATCCTTTTTCAGGTCAATCGTAGCAATATTCCGTACGCTTTTGACAGACAAACGCAGCTCTTGCAAGGTGTTCAGCACCCCAGCTTCCAGCTCCTCCAATGCAGTTCCCCGATTGCAGCCAATGCCAAGCACCAAGCTTTTAGGACGATACAGCACGCCATTAGAAAGAAACCTCTCCTCTTCCTCAGGCTCTAACAAACGGTCACTTACGACCAACGCGGCGTTGAACGATTCTTGTACCGCTTCCGCCATTGAGGCATATACCTTGATATGTGCAGGTACTGGCTTGTCATAACGCCACCAGTTCCGTTCGCCTGTCTCTTGTATGAGTACAACGGGCTCCTCGTTCACAACAGCGGCGCTCACAGGCGTGGCCTTGTCGAAGCTATCGACCACCCAACCCAATTCCCGACCCAACATATCCACTGGAATCGTGCCCTGCACGTCCGATGCAGTCGTGATTACCGCACGTGCCCCCAGTACAGCGGCTACATGACGGGTCAATTCATTTGCGCCGCCCAAATGCCCAGACAGTACGCTAATGACATGTTCTCCGCGATCATCAATGACGACCACGGCTGGGTCTACCTTTTTATCCACCAAAATCGGTGCAATCATACGAACCACCGCACCGAGGGAAATAAATAAAATAATACCGTTATATTGTTTGAATAAATCCGGCAAAATCAGTTTGACCGAACCTTCGAACAATTGAATGCCACGCTCCTGCTCGTCTCCACGCTCAAACTTGGACATGTAATACACATCCGTACCCGGAAAGCTGGCTCCCAAATTGCGGACCATCTCGACTCCATGCTTCGTGATCGCCACAGCGGCAAATGGATTACTCACCAGGCTTCACTCCCTTTCGGTAGCCGTGGGTGAACGACTTGTCATACAGCTTGGAACGATGTGCGTCCTTGTCCACTAACCCCGGGTCGAGCGCCCACCCTGCCAAAATCATGGCATGCATCGTAATGCCTGCTGCACGCAGATCGGCTGGCAATTGGGCAAGCGTCGTGCGCACGATTTTTTGGTCTGGCCAAGTTGCGCGCTGCACAACGGCTACAGGCGTGTCTTCGCTCCAGCCAGCCGCCAAAAATTCAACGACTACCTTCTTCGCCAGCGTTGCACTGAGGAACAGCGCCACTGTACAGTGATGGGATGCCAGATCACGCAGCTTTTCACGATCCGGTACAGGTGTACGGCCTTCGGCACGCGTCAGAATGACCGTCTGCGTCAAGTCAGGCACGGTTAGCTCTGCACCCAGCACGGCCGCAGAAGCAAAGACCGAGCTGACGCCCGGTACGATTTCGTAGGCTACTCCGTGCTGCTTCAGCAGCACCATTTGCTCCAAAATCGCACCGTATACTGCCGGATCACCTGTATGTACACGGGCTACACTGCGCCCAGCCTGCACAGCCTCGCTCATAATCTCGACCTGCCGCTCCAAATCCATGCCTGAGCTTTGCAGTACCTGTGCCTCGGGCTTAGCCGTAGCAATCAGCTCATCGTTCACTAGTGAATCCGTGTACAACACCACATCTGCCGTACGTAGAATCCGGGAGCCTTTGACCGTAATCAACTCCGGGTCACCAGGGCCTGCTCCTACGATATATACCTTTGGCTCCAACGTCATTTGCTCACCACCATTAAACTCAAATATTCAAGCTCCTGTCCGCGCAGCTCACGGGCGTTGTGCCATACCATTTCATAAGGAGACGTGACTTTGGTAATGACAGAGGCACGATCGCCAAGATTGAGCTCGTCCAGCACATCCAAAATCAAATCCAGTACCTTGGCAACCTTGATAAACACGACCGTATCGTGATTCTCAATCGCCCGCTTCATCGCTTCGCGATCCTCCGTAGCCGGAATAATACCAACCTGCTGATCTCCGTCAGCCAAAGGCAATTCCAGCGCTGCCGCTGCTCCCAATACAGAAGAGATGCCTGGAATAGATACAATCGGCACCTCGGGATGGAGATCCTTCATCAGACGCGCCAAGTGAATAAAGGTACTGTACAGATTAGGGTCTCCTTCTGTGACAAAGGCTACATCCTTTCCTTGACTCAGAGCTTCCCAGCAAGCAACCACCGTTTTGTTCCACTCCCGCTCCAGTACAACCGGGTCTTTGGTCATTGGAAAAATGAGTCCCAACATCTCCTTTTCCTCCGGGTTAACGTATAATTCCACAATCTCGTGAGCATACGATTTGCCTCCCCGGCGCTTCTTCGGATACGCCACAACTTCACATTCCTGAATCATCCGGTACGCCTTGACCGTGATCAGCTCGGGATCACCCGGCCCCACGCCTACGCCGTAAAGTGTTCCTACTGCCGCCGTATTCATGCTGTCTCTCCCCCTCTTGATTTACCAGCTTACTCCTCTGCTGCTCCGTCAGCCACGTCTACCGGCGGCTGTCCTGTAATAACATATATCGGATTGAGTCCGTCAAAACGAGTCATATTCAAAATCGGCTTGCTACGCGCTGTTTGCAGTAACGTCACCGAGGTTTCGAGTCCTACGGCTTGCATCGCCTTCATACCGTCATGCAGCGTCTCAATGGTTGCAGCATTCACTACAATTCGCCCATCCTTACGCAGACGGGAAGCGCACAGACGAATCAGTTCTGCCAGTTCTCCTCCACTCCCGCCGATAAACACGGCATCCGGGTCTGGCAGCTCGTCCAATCCGGCAGGCGCTTTGGCATGAATCACTGGAAAATCAGTGCGGAATTTGACCTTGTTCGCTTCCACATTGGCCAGATCGCCTTCATTCTTCTCAATGGCAAACACTTGCCCGTACTTGGCCAGCCGCGCACATTCCACAGCAACAGAACCGGAGCCTGCGCCGATGTCCCATACGATGCTTCGCTCGGTCAATCGCAGCTCGGACAAGCTAAATACGCGCACTTCACGCTTCGTGATCAGCCCTTTTTCCGGCTTGCGCTGGTGAAATTCCGCATCCTCGAAGCCAAATCCCCGGCGAATCGCTGGCATGTCTTCTCCCTTACGGCGGCGCAAAACAACCACGTTCAGGGGTTGGAAGGTTCCCTGCGCCATCTCTTCCAGCGTATAATGCCGATACGCCTCATCCGGTCCTCCCAAATGCTCGCCGACAAAGGCATCATATTCCGTCATGCCATAATGCAGTAAATAGGCAGCGACTGCGGCCGGGTCATTCCGGTCGTCCGTTAGCAGCGCGACCTTGTTCTGTCCATCGATCCGCTGCGCTAGTCCGGTCATTGGACGACCATGCACACTTTCCAGCACCGCATCCTGCCAGCTTTCACCAAGACGCGCAAATGCCAGTTGAACCGAGCTGAGATGTGGTAAAATATCCAGGTGCTCAGCCCCCAGCTTGGCAGACAAATAGCCTGCAATTCCAAAAAAAAGCGGATCGCCTGACGCAAGCACGACAATATCCTTGTGCTCACGCAACCGTCCCAATTCTTCCACCACGGCGGATAAGCCGCTCTTTAATGTTCGTTTTTCTCCTGCGGCTGCCTCAAAAAAGGCTAGCTGGCGCTCACCACCCACCAACAGGTCGGCACGCTCAATTTGTTCCAGCGTCTCCTGCGACAGACCTGCCGCTCCATTTTCACCGATACCAATGACACGAATTACTCTACTCACCGACTCTCGCCCTCCCCAGCACGTTCCCTTTCAGCGTTATCAGTACCATTTCCACGGTGATTCCACCACCTGCATGCTCCAGACAATGCTGACACCCATAGGTACATAACTTTTCAAAAAAGCTCAGCGCATTCGCTTCGGTCATCATATCCGCCACCTGCGTAGCTGTATTCGCCTCAGCTACTGCCGTTGCAAGCGACTCATCCACACCTGCCTCACGCGCAACCTGGGCCAAAAATCCAAAATCCACCGGAGCGCTCTTGGAGTGAACCATCATGACACCCTGAGCAACCTTCGACAGCTTGCCGGGCATACCGACGAGAATAATCTTCTTCATTCCCAATCGTTTGCCATGCTTGACTGCAAAGCCGACAAAGTCGCCCATCTGAATAAAGGCTTCTTCCGTCAGCTGATCGTACATTTGCATTGCATATTTTTCACTGCTGCCGCCTGTGGTCAGGACAATTTCCTCGCAGTTCATCGCTTGTGCAACCGATATAGCCTGCACCACGCTGGCTTTATAAGCCGACGTGGAGAACGGAACGACTACACCGCGTGTGCCCAGTATGGAAATACCGCCAAGAATGCCAAGTCGCCCGTTCAGCGTTTTCTTGGCGATTTCCTCGCCGTCCGGCACACTGATAACGACACGGACACCCTTGGCCGATCCGTGCTCCTCAAGCACGCCAGATACGGCCTCCGTAATCATCCGGCGCGGCACCGGATTGATCGCGGCTTGCCCGACAGGCACAGGCAGACCGGGCTTCGTTACCCGCCCGACGCCGATGCCGCCGTCCAGCTCAATGCCCGGCTCCTCGCGCCAGCTAACAGAGGCGCTAATTCTCGCCTGATGCGTGGCATCCGGGTCATCGCCACCGTCCTTGATCGTCGTGCAGGAAGCTTCGTCCGCATCCAACACAGGCTCGATCAGTTCAAATGCATGATCGAAGCCCGCGGGCAGCGATATCACCGCTTCCTTCGGCGCTATGCCCGTAATGAGCAGTTGTACCGCTCCTTTGGCTACTGCAGCCGCACAGGCCCCCGTCGTAAAGCCTGACCGCATCGGCTTGTCCGGCGCGGGAGCTTCACCACTTTTCATCCGTTTGGGCCTGTCGGCGGACGCCGCTTCCTTTTCCATGCCAATTCCTCCTTAACCTCTTCTGCTGATCATGCTCTAATTCATTTCATGATACAGCAAACGGACAACCGCATCTAGCGGACAGCCATTAAGGAGATTGCATTCAATGCTGCTACGACAATCGTGCTGCCGCCCTTGCGTCCAATATTCGTAATGAACGGAATATCCAGCTTGCGTAGCTCGTCCTTGGATTCTGCCGCCGATACAAAACCTACGGGCATACCAATCACTAGTCCAGGCTTAGCCGCTCCTTCTTTCACCAGACGAATCAGCTCCAGCAACGCTGTCGGCGCATTACCAATCGCATAGATTCCACCTTCGCCCGCCTGAATCGCTTTGCGCATCGAAATAATGGCACGTGTCGTGTTCAGCCTTTTGGCTTCTTCCATCACGTCCGGGTCAGATATGTACACATGAACATCCCCGCCAAATTGACGGATGCGATCCTTGCTCAACCCCGCCTGAATCATCTGCACATCTGCCACCACCGGCTGTCCTGCGCGAATAGCTGCAATTCCGGCTTCAATGGCTTTTGGATGAAATACCATGCTGCGGCCCAACTCAAAATCAGCAGATGCATGAATGACACGCTGTACGACAGGATATTGTTCAGCTGTAAATGGATGCTCTCCCAATTCTTCTGTAATCATTGCGAAGCTTTTACCCTCAATCTCCTGCGGCTGTACCGTTAGCGGTTTAAAGTCTGTTTTAAAGTCCATGGTATCGACCCACTCCCTTATGGAAAATTAGTTTAGGAAAAATAACTGCTCGTGTATTAAAACAACAGATATTTCTATTAAAACACGCATTTTAAGATGACTATATTTTAGATACATGCCAGCAGTCGTTATGGATTAACTGAACCCGTAGGGACTTGAACCAACTCAAATGGAAATCTTCCCTGTTGCAGTGCGCAATGTATCAATTACTCCGTCGAAATGATCAAATACCGTACCAAACTCTACTTCCGGTCTGGAAATCAAAATGACGTGAATACCCAGATCCAGAGCAGATTGAACCTTCTCATCCACTGCTCCCGTGCGTCCGCTTTCCTTGGTGACCATCACGGTTGTACCAAAGTGCTTGTACAATGCTTCGTTCATCTCACGGGAAAAGGGCCCCTGCATGGCAATAATATTTTTTTGCTCCATCCCCAGTTCGCCGCATTTCTCCATATTGTCGAGGCGCGGCAACATACGTGCAACCAGACGAATCTCCGGGTCTCCGAGTAGATGCTTGGTGAATGTGCCGAGCGTCTTACTGCCCGTCGTAAGCATGACAGAGCCTTTGAGTTGCTTAGCAATTAATGCGGCCTCTTCATAAGAAGACACAATATGGAGCAATGGATGATTGTCATACACCAGTCCCGTCCGCTCGTAGCGAATATAAGGAACTCCAGACTCGCGAGCAGCTGTCATCGCATTCGCATGTGCTTCTTCTGCAAAAGGATGACTGGCATCAACAACGGCCTGTATCCCCTTCTCCCGAATCATTGCACCCATTTCATTGGCTGTCATTCGGCCTGTACGTACGTCCAGCCCTGCTTCGGACAAGCTGGCCGCCGCGCTTTCGGTTACGACCGAAGTTAATACGTTAAAGCCGGTGTCACGGATTTGCAGCGCCAATTCCCTTGCATCGCTCGTTCCGCATAGCATAAAAATCATGAGCCATTCACCTGCCCGGTTACATTCACTACAGACGGCGCATGTGAATGATCGTGATGGTGATCATGGTCGTCATGGCTGTGAGCATGGACATGCTCATGATCGTGAGCGTGGCTGTGTGTATGGTGCTCGTGATGGTGATCATGCTCATGTGCATGATGGTGGTGATGGTCATGATCATGGTCATGATCATGGTCGTGATGGTGATCGTGGTCATGGTCGTGATCATGGTCGTGATGGTGATCGTGGTCATGGTCGTGATCATGATCGTGGTGATGATGGTGATGCTCCTGCGCTTCCAGACGGAACTGGCAGTTATCGCAATTAGCCGTAACCTTGCCGAACAAACCTTCGTTAGCTCGCTCCAGCACCAGCTCAACTAATTGAGGATGGAAGCCAAAATATCGGCCCATTTCCACTTGTAATGCAGGGTGAGCCTCGGCGAATTCCTGAGTCATTTCTCCAATGCGCTTAATCAGCACACCCGTGAATAGAAAATACGGAAGCACGATAATCTTTTTGGCCCCCAATCGTACACAACGCTCTAGGCCATCGGGAAAAGAAGGCTGCGTCACACCGATAAAGCTGCTTTCTACCCACGTATAAGAAAGCTTCTCCCACAGCATACGAGTGATTTTGAAAAAGTCACTGTTCGCATCTGGATCGCTGCTTCCGCGTCCTAATACAAGTACCGCTGTTTCTTCGTCAGATACCTCGGTAGATGCCTCTACAGCGCTATTCATCCCTGCTGGAACTGCAACAGGGCGTGCCTCTTTCAAGCGGTTTAGCAGTATGCTAACGATTTTTTCGTGAACGCCAATCGGACGTCCGTATACAAATTCCACCTGCGGGTATTTTGCCTTTGCCCGGTCGATTGCCTTCGGAATATCAATTTTGGCATGCACTGCTGCGAACAAAATAATCGGAATAAAAACGACACGTGTCGCCCCTTTGTCCACACACGCCTGTACTCCTTCGGCAATACTTGGGCGTGCCAACTCCAGAAAACAGGTTTCTACACACGTACCTGGCGCCCGATCTGCCACCGCTTGCGCAAATTCCAGTAGTTCCTGATTACCCTCTGGGTCCCGACTTCCATGTCCAACCAACAATATTGCATCCACTGCTGTGTTTTCCTCCTCATTGATAGGGATAGCCTACATGACGCCCTATTTTATATATATGCTTGTATCCTGTTCATCAAGCCTACCAACCCACTTAATCACCACAAACCGCGTTCACTTCTACTGTTGCTGGTGCATCTTCATGCCGGAAACCCGCAACGATGCCTACACGTTTGAAGAATTTATGAAAACGCTCGTTCGGATGTCCTTTTTCCTTATATTCAGCAATAATGTTCTCCACGATATCTGTAATCTGATCACCCGGAATCCCTTCCGCTACGGGCTGAGCGGCATGAGCATTACGGCCAAATTTTTTGCCGCCGAGAAACAGATCGTATCCTCCCTTGCGATAGACGATTCCGATATCCTCCATCACCGCTCCATAGCAAGCCATGCCGCATCCATTCAAAGCAATACTCGTTTCCTTGGGTGCCTGTAATCCGCCAAGTACAACCTGTAGATGCTCAGCCACAGGCACCGCATCATCTTTCTCCATATTGCAGAAGTCGCATGCCTTCACCTTAAACACATCGCCGATCGGCATGACAATGAATCGTTCATCCCGAAGCCGTCCGACCAGTTCCTCGGGGTCTGCGCACGGCACGCGCAGCACGATCTGATGATCTGGCGTGTATTCCAGCTCGCCATCATCACCCGCTACCTCGGCGAGCAATGCCATCTGCCGAGCAGTGAACTTCTTGTTTCCCACGCCAGGGGAAACCCCCACCTCAAACAGCGCAGGCTTACCAAAGCCGCCTGACGCCTTCCCAGTCGTAGCCACCGTTGCCGTTCCGACGGCGCTCTGGGCGGTAGGCGCTTGCCCGCTCCAGCGAGCATTGGCTTCGCCCGGCAGCTTGCCGCCGACAGCTAGGCGGCTTAGTGCCTCTGCTGCCAGCGATGCTGGAGCCGCTCCGGTTGGCTTCGCGGGCGCAGCCTGCACGGTAGCCATCGCTTGCGGGCGTGCCTGCGTGGCAACCGCAGCGCTGCTCGCGGAAGGCTCGGGAGGCGCAGTCAGAGCTCCGCCTCCCTGCGGTGTATCCAGCGCGCGATCCTCTTGCGCGCCCAGCGACCACGGCTCCGCTTCCGTGCGAAGCCGCTGATGCGGTTTGAGCACTTGCTCGGTCGCGTCCAGCGTGTATTTGCGCTGATAGCCGCGCGGAGTCACGATTAACCCGTCATACACTGTCGTCGAGGAATTGCCGATGATTACGGTCGTCAGCATCCCGATATCATGGTTCAGCATATCTTCCAGCGTCGTTACAATAACCTGCTGACGTTCACGATAAGCACTCTTCACCAGTCCAACTGGAGTTTGCGAATCACGGTAACGGAGCAAAATGGACTGCGTCTCCACAATCTGGCGGGTACGTCGACCACTGCGCGGGTTGTATAAGGCAATCACAAAATCAGCCGAAGCCGCAGCTTCTACACGCTTCACGATCGTTTCCCACGGGGTCAGATGATCACTCAGACTGATTGTGCAAGCATCATGCATAACCGGCGCTCCCAACAACGAAGCACAGGATTGAATAGCCGAGATCCCCGGCACAACTTCTACCTCAACCCCGTCCTCGCGACGCCAGCCTTTTTGCATCAGCACTTCGTACACCAGCCCTGCCATGCCATAGACCCCAGCATCTCCACTAGAAATGACGGCTACCTTCTTACCCATCTCTGCTTGGCGAACCGCCTCCTGCGCACGGCTCACTTCTTCTGTCATCCCTGTGCGTACAATCTCCTGTCCGTTCAACAACGGACGAATCAAATCAACGTAGGTATTGTAGCCGATAATGACCTCACTTTCGGCCAGCGCATCCAACGCCCGTTTTGTGATATGTTCCATATCTCCTGGTCCAAATCCAATCACCAGCAATTTTCCTAATGGGCTCATCGTGCTCCTCCTATCATCCTTTTCAGGGCAGCTATACTATCTATTTCAATAATTTGTGGCATCCTTTAACTCAAAAAAAACCCATCCTGCCCGGATGGGGTTCCTATGTACGTATCTCTCTTACCAGACGAAACAGCGTAAGAAGACAGTTCTTGTCTTCCTCCTATCTGCCGTTGTTTTCCATCTGTTTTGTTTACGCTTCAAACGCTGCTGCACGTTCATATCCACGCAAACCTGTAACCAACATGGAAAAAGCAACGTGTGCCTGATTTCCTGATTTCGTACACCCATCCTCTCCGCGAAGGTTAACGGTGCATACAGATCAAGGTAGGTCTCCTGGCTTGGCATCAACGGATTCTCTCGTCTTCCCCGTTTTGTACGAGTGACCATTTAAAAGAACCCTCTTCCTTACAGTGGCGGGACCGCTCGGGACTTGCACCCGATTCCCTGTTACCCTTTGCTCAACCGCAAAGGCACCTTGTCTGTCCGCTATTTGATTATGGGTCTTATCATAACCTTGCCTCAATCAGTTGTGCAAGCACGAAAAAAGCTTTATTTCAAGTTCTCTGCTTTATTTTTCAACATATGCAGCAGTTCATCCGGGTCCGCAGATATACTCAGTAGCGCTGGATGATCAGCTCCGGTAAACCCTTCCTGCACGCTATGACGTACCATTTCTACCAACGGGTCAAAATATCCATTCACATTCAGCAGCCCAATGGGCTTGCGATGTATACCGATTTGCGCCCAGCACAATACCTCGAACAGTTCCTCAAAGGTTCCCAAGCCTCCCGGAAGGGCTATAAACGCATCGGCCATCTCGCTCATCGCCGCTTTACGTTCATGCATGCTTGCTACCTCAATAAATTCGGTAACTCCCCGATGAATGATCTCTGCATCGAATAACAGGGTGGGCATAATGCCGGTGACCTGACCGTCACCCGCCAACAGTCCATCCGCCACCTTACCCATCAGCCCTCTGCTGGAGCCACCATAAATTAAACGGATATGCTGGCGAGCCATAGCTTCACCCAGCTTGCCTGCCGCCTCAACATATACCGATGAATGTCCAGGTCTGGACCCTGCAAATACACAAATAGAATTCATAAACGTCTCAGCTCCTGTCCTCAATATCATGCATCGAAACTTATTCATTATATTAGATAAATATTTTCGCTATAACAAAAAACTTTGCGATGCATGTCCAACAAAAAAAGATAAAGACCTCGTAGGCCCTTATCTCTATTTTACTCTGTATTAGTAAATATAAGTTCATTTTTAGCTTACTGCTTTTATCAGTTCTAGCTCATTTCAAATGACCGTTCACGCTCTTCAGACCACAGCCATGCACCGAATCGCTATGTTCAAAATATTTGCCCAGCTCCACCATCATCGCACCCATGCGCTCTTCAGTTGGAAATACGACTCGTTCAATCCCTTCTTCCAAAATGGATTGTGCAGTTACCTTGCCTACCGATACAGCAATGACATCTTCACGAAAAGCTTCCAGTAAATCCTCCATTCGATTTTGCTCTCTGGCATATTGGGCCAAAAATCGAATTTGCGGACCACTCGTGAACGTAACGGCATCAATCGTACGGTTTATAACATCATCTAGTAGCGCCTGCAATTTTGCTTCTTCAGGTGGGATATGCTTATAAGGAAGTACTTGGCGGGTCACTGCGCCTTGCTCATCCAGCCACTCTACCAACCGGGGGGCCGGGTCTCCATGCAGTTGCAACAGTACTTCCTTCCCCTTCAGATCATATGGGGCAAAAGCCCGTGTCAATCCGATCAAACTTCCGTCCTCGTCCCGTACTGCTGGCGTAAAGCCGCGCTTTTTGAGTCCATTGACCGTCTTGTAGCCCCGTGCTGCAATGTTGGAGGATTGCAGCAACTCTATAATCTGCTCGGCCACGCCCATATCCTCTGCCATATCGAACAGAGCATCCAGTCCCATACCTGTCGTGAAGATGTACCAGTCCGGAGGGTTCTTCACCCACGATACAACAGCGTTGCGCAGCTCGATATCATCCAGAAAAACAGTCCCCTGGGCCGGGCGTTCTACTGGCTCGCCCCCCATCTTCATAACTAGCAACGCCATTTCTTCTGCTTTACGGGGACCGGCAAGAGCGACTCTCTTACCTGCCATGCGTTGTGCCATGCTGTTGCCTCCCTTGTAGATGTCGTATTTCTTTCTACCAAGTATACAATCAGAGAGGCAAAAGACAAATAAGAATTACTTTTTCGATAAATACAGTAATCTTATAAGTGGGCGTGTCCTGTTTCGCTTTCCTGCTGGCTTTCCTGCTGGCCTTCTTTCTGATCACTTCTATCCCTCTCCCTGCCAGATGATGAGTTATCATCACCTCTCCCTTTAAATTTGGGTCGGAGCAACATCCACAGCAAGAAGGGCATGAATACAAAAAAGATGACCATCACCGCAGTCCATTCCCGGCTGAAATCATAAATTTGTACGATGTTGGAGAACAGCATAAACGAACAGACATAACCTAACAAACCTAAGGGCCAAACCATCAGACTCCCCCAGACATGGGCAAACATGCGCTTTACCGCCAAACTGGTAACGTACAGATCAATTCCAATCTTCGTAAGAAAGGCTGGTACGGTCAGTGCTGCCACGAACAAGTCGAACCGATCCAGGAAGTCCGTTAGTTGCAACTGACGCACCAGTTCATACGATGGATAAAACAGTCGTGACAAGATAGGAACTCCAATCACCAACTCCGACAGCAACACCAGCATGATTATAATAGCGGTTCCGAGTAAATGCCCCAACCACGCACTACGTCCATTATAGCTCTTCCCAGAAATCACAAAGGGAACCATCATGATATCGGCCATATAACCTAGCATCCGCCAACTGCCTTTAATAACTCCATCTACTTCCGGATGTAAATAGGGTCTCAGCATCGAAAAATCCATATTACGTCCAAAAAAAAGCGGCATAGTCAACAACGTCACAATCAACAACGGTACAAAAATCTCGGTCATATTGACAAGGGTACTTATTCCACCTTTAACCATAAATGCCATAGTCAATAGCACAATAAGAGATACGACCACAATTGGAGTCAGCGGCAAAAGAACCACCTCCACCAAATCGGTAATAATCCTCAAATCCCGCGCAAAAATGATCAGAAATAAAATAAAGTAAATTGCAAGCAGCACACGCCCCGACACAGGGTGAGAGCTTACCATCGCCTGCATCAGATCCTGATCAGGGAAACGGCGTTTGAGTTTCAACATCGCCCAGATCGGCAAGCAGAGCACAATGGCTGCAATTATACAGGTCCAGTAGGCATGCTGATTCGCGTGATCTGCTGCCTGCGCCGGAGCATGTATAAGGGTAATACCGACCTCCATCAATACACTAAACAGCACAATTTGTCTGGTTGTGAACTGTTTCATGCAGGTACATCCTCCTTTTGCCCGCAGGCATCCATTACACGATTTACAACGCGGTGGGGAGCCACATGTCAATAAATCGGGTCAGCCAAGTAGCCACATAAACAGTGCTCTTCGTCGATGTGCCGTAAATCCAGATACCAATGCTAATGACATACAGTACGCGGGAGACCCAGCGATTGACGGCAGGTGCATTGCTAATACGTTTACGGTCAATCAGATACATGAAGAGCATAGCCAGCAATAAAGGTAATAGAAATACTTTATTCATTCTGGATTTGCTCCTTTTTGACCCCGAATGGTTTGGTGACCGCACCGATATTCTCAATATGCACGACCGGATCTATGGTAACCTCCACCTTGGGATACAATTGCGCCCACTGAGGTTTAATCCGTTTCCACTCATCCGGGTGATTGGTAATAATAGCCCGGCCCAGGCCAAGCACGTCTGAATGATACTTTTGCTGAATTTCCTTGACAGCCTCTCCCAGCTCCCTCTTGATCTCCTCGACCGTCTGCTGCTCCAGCCACTTCAAATTCTCCTCTCTGGAAATATCGAAGCTCGTCTCATTTTCCTTCACATTCCCATTGCAGTTCATATGAACCGTCATTCGAATCTCGTCCCCCCGAATAAAGGGCTCGATATGGACTTTATTTTCGATGAGATGCACAGATATGTAACCTCTACCTTTGGGAGGGGGGATAAAAATTTCTGTTTCCTTGGCTTGCTCCATACCCAACAGCAGAAACCGACTGAGGTGATTATCAATAACCCCTGTTAACCTGTCTTGTCGAAAGACAGCCAGTCCATCGACCTGAATATTTGTCTTCTTGTCTTTAAGACTATCAGGCCCATTCTTCACCAGAGACATTACCGGCACTACCGGATCAATGCCTTCCAGCAGGACGGAATTCATCAGCAATTTAACGGAACGAGGTTTCTTCATATAGGAAAAGTTGAGCTCACGCACCATTTCCGCTGGATATTGCTCAATCGGAGCATCTGCCTGAAGCATTTCCATCGCTGACCCCTTTGTAATAACAACAAGGGAAGACAGGCGGTTCTGCGGAATACGTGCAATGACATCCATCATTTTGCTAATCCCTTCTCGTGCCAGCGTCTCCCCGAACAGCAGCACCCGTCGATGAGAGTAATTCAGTGTTCGCGAAACCTCTCGCTGTTCCTCAGTACTTGCTCCCCGGAAGCTTGGACCTGTTTTGGACTCCAGGTAGTAGGACTTCGTACCACTGGTACCTCCCCCTCCTCCTGTGCTACCCGAAGATCCGAGCTGTCCGGGCAGAGCAATTTGCATCGTTACCCGGTATTGATCGCCTTCCTTATCCAGTCCGGTACCCATCACAAAGGCCACATCATTCACTTCACGGCGATCCCAACATCCTCCCAAAAGAACAGAACAAAGCAGTAGACAACAAAGTACAGCTGCTTTACGTATTTGCTGTGTATTTGATGTGGACTTCATCACCATCCCTCCTCGGTTTTAGGCGATCCGTTCATCTCTTTCTTCGCTCGTTTGTTGTTGTCCTTACCAATCCATGAAGGACGTTTGGTCATTTTCCACCAAGGTGCACGGACGATAATATCCTTTTGATCCATATGGTTGTACGGGCTATATCCACTCATATAAGGGACACCAAACGATGTTAGCTTGGTTAGGTGCGTAGCAATTAGCGTTGTCGCAATAATGATGCCAAACAAGCCAAATAAACCAGCCATCAGCATGATTGGAAATCGCAGCAGACGAACCGTAATCGCAAAATTAAAACGCGGTATGGTAAACGAGGCAATACCTGTGAGCGACACAACAATAACTATTGGCGCCGATACGATTCCTGCCTGTACTGCGGCCTGACCAATAACGAGCGCCCCAAGGATACTGACAGCCTGACCAACCGTTTTGGGGAGACGAATCCCAGCTTCTCGCAGCGCCTCAAAGGAAATTTCCATCATCAATGCTTCCACCAGGGCTGGAAAAGGGATGGATTCCCGAGCCGCCGCAATACTCAATATGAGTGTCGTCGGCAGCATATCATGATGATAGGTCGTCACCGCTACATATAATGCTGGCAGAAAGAGAGCCATGATGAGAAAAAGAAAACGAATCCAGCGCACCATATTACTGATGAAGAAGCGCTCGTAATAATCTTCGCTCGCTTGCATCATTTGCCACATCGTGACTGGTCCAATCAGGGCAAAAGGCGTGCCGTCCACAAAAATGGCAAACCGTCCTTCCAGTAATTGCGCGGTGACGGTATCGGGACGTTCGGTGTATTCCATTTGCGGAAACGGTGAATATGGGTGATCCTCAATCAGTTCCTCAATATATCCAGTCTCCAGAACACCATCAATTTTAATATCGCTGAGGCGCTTTTTAACATCTTCCACCAGCTTCGGATCTATGATCCCTTCAACATAGGTAAGGACGACGCTCGTTTGAGTTTCTGTTCCGAGGGTCATGCTGTGCATCTTGAGCTTGGAGGTCTTCAGCTTGAATCGTAGCAGTGCCGTATTCACGCGAAGCGTCTCAGTGAAGCCCTCACGTGGCCCGCGAATAACAGCCTCGGTCTGCGGCTCCTCCACGCCACGGCGGACGCCTCCCTTGGCGCTGAAAATATAAGCACGAGCCGTTCCATCTACGAACAGAGCGGCATTGCCGTCCAGTATCGCTGCCGATACCTGCTTCCATTCGTCCATCGTTTTGGTCTGGGACATGGAAATACGAGTCTCATCCAGCGGCTCCAATTTGCCGTTCACTTCAGGGTCCTTGAGCATCATGCCCAAGATGACAGGCCGCAGAATATGATCCTGCAAATCCTCTGATTTTACCGTACCTTCGAAATATGCCAGCAACCCTTTTCGTTCAGGGGAAATCATGAGCTCTCGGTAGACGATATCAGAGCATTCCTTGAAAATATCACGCATTGCGACCCTATTGTCTTCCAGACTGCTGCGCAGTGGCTCTTCCAGCCATGAAGACTCAGGCAGCCCTTTGGGCACACGAGCATTTCGTGTTTTGCGTTCAGCGGCTGGAACCGCTCTCCGGCTCCACGGTAGCTTTGGCAGCTTGGGAAAGCGCCCTTTCTTCATCGTTAGTCCCCCCTTTACGAATAAACCGATCAGTTAATATGACATATAGGATGTACCGGCCTGCAAAGGATTATGTATCCAATGAACTCACCATATCTTGAACTCATAACAAAAAGACCCTGCAATGATGCAGAGCCTTCGAAAATCAATTATACATCCGAACATTTATGATCAAGAAGATTTAATCTCCCCAATACTCCTCGGGATGGTATTCAATCTCAGAACCGGCTTCGAACGTAAGCTCACCGATCTGAGCATGATATTGTACACTTTCCGGGGTGACGTAATACCAATGCTTTACCACGAATCCGCCGTCTGCGGGTGTTACAAAACGAAATACGTTCAGCTCCTCGCTGAAACGCACAATCGCCTCCGCTGCCTCACTCGGCAACTCTTGAAGCGTGAAGCGAAACACGCCGTCCGCCGATTCCAAACGACAATCGAAACGCTGCTTGCGGCTGTCAGCAAAGCTTCGCCCTGTGACGGCATGCTTGATCAGCCATGTTTCCTGCTGCGCCATTGTGCGCACCTCCTTTTAGGGCAAATCAATCAACATATAAAAAACAGAATCCTCTGCCCTCAGTGATAGCTTCGGCTCCTCCTCTATGCGAGCAGAATCTCGCTCTTGCAGAAGATGTTCACCGTTGACACGCAGTGAGCCCTCGATGACGAACAGGAACACGCGCCGACCCTCGGCCTGTGTAAATTCTACTTGTTCCCCGGGCTGAAGCTTGCTTAAATAAATCGTTAAATCCTGATTGATTGAAGCTATTTCACCCTCCGTGCCGGGTACACGCTTTCCAGCAACGACAGGCAGGAGTTGACCTTGCAGACGTTCCGTATTGAACGTTGTAGTCTCATAGGAAGGTTGCAATCCTCTCGTGTGCGGACTAAACCACAGTTGCAGCAGACTCACATCCTCGGTTTGCGAAGCGTTGTGCTCCGTATGAATGATGCCGTGCCCCGCTGACATTCGCTGAATGCCTCCAAAACGGGTCACCGCCACATGTCCACGGTTGTCTTCATGACGCAGCTCCCCATACAGCACAATGGAGACAATCTCCATATCGCTGTGCGGATGCGCCCCAAAGCCCCGGCCCGGTGCGATGACATCGTCATTACAGACACGCATAGGACCAAACGCTGTATTGTTCTCATCCTGATACTCCGCGAATGAAAAGCTGTGGCTCCCCCGCAGCCATCCCTTATCGAAGCTGAATCGGGAAGCAGCCGGATATATTGTAAACATAATAGCCCTCCTTCAAGGATGAACAATGAGATCAAATCCCTCTCATTGTACCCGAGCCCGAGCCATAAAGCTACGCTTCTGTCTGAGTGGTAATCTCATCTATAAAAGACTGCAAGGTACTGGTAACGAAGGCCTCCTTACGGCGGATAAACACCGTTGTCACTTCATTGTAAGGCTCAGGGATGGCATGACCGCACACAAGACCTTGAGCCACCAGCCCGCTGATCGAGGATTCGGGGAAGACGGTCATTCCAATGCCTGCCGCTACACTGCCGATAATCGTCTCAAATGTCCCAAACTCCATGATCCGCTTGGGGATAATCCCCTCCATTTTGAGCCAGGTTTCCAGTCTTCCCCGATATCCGCAGCCTTTTTTATATACCAGGAGCGGACGAGTTGTAAAATCGTCAACCGAAAAGTCATTTCCTTGAGATACGAGGACCAGCTTTTCCTGAAATACATCAAACTGTTCAATGAGCGGATGCTTGACTGGTCCGGTTACAAAGGCTCCATCCAGTCGCATTTCTGCAACCTCCTGCACCAGTGATTCCGTAACCCCGGCCTTGAGGGACAACTCGACATCCGGGTACTTACTGTAGTAAGCATGTAAAATGGCCGGAAGGGCAATGACAGTCTCCACGATACCAATCTCCAGCACCCCTGAAGGTGTAGAGGTGTTCTGAAACGCATGCTTCATTTCCTCAAATTGCGATAAAATGCTTTTCGTATATTCCAGCAGACGCTTGCCCTCAGCATTGAGGATCATCCCCCGCTTATGTCTATAAAATAAAGGCGTCTGCAGTTCCTTTTCCAGCAGCTTGATTCTGGCCGTTACATTGGACTGGACGTAGCTAAGCTCGGCTGCAGCCTTGCTGACACTGCCATGTGCAGCCACCGTCTGGAAAATGTTTAAATCGTTCAGATCCACTACTGTTCCCCCTTATTGTGAAGGGCAAGGACCACCAAAATTGACGCGCCTTGTCACTTATCATCATTTTAAATGATCATAATGTTTATTTTCAATCATTTTACCAACAGCTTCCTATCCTTTATGATGTGTCCATAAGATATGTCCGCTAAGACCGGCAAGGAGGAGCTTTTGTACACCATGAACAAACAGATCATGACCGGATCTTTACTATGCCTGATCGCCAGTATGTCCTGGGGGGCGATGTTTCCGGTTTCGCACATTGCATTACAGCATATTAATCCACTGTACTTTTCATTTTTGCGCTATTTATCGGTTACACTCATATTAATAGTGCTATTGTGGCTCAAAGAGGGACGGACTGCATTTCGCTTTGAGGGCAAGGGCAAGGTGTTATTGTTCTTCGGAACTATGGGATTTACCATTTATAATATGGCCGTTTTCCAGGGACAGCACGCGATGGGGGCAGCAGGTACCCTTGTAGCTGCTATTATGGAAGTGCTAATGCCGATGATCTCCATTGCGATGGTGTGGATCATGACCCGTAAAATGCCTCCAAAATATACATTAATCAGCATGTTGATTGCGCTGGCTGGGGCATTACTGGTTATCACGAACGGCAAATGGACCTTTTTCACGCTTGCCGGGCAACATCTATTGGCGCTGCTGCTTATTTTCGTGGGTGTCGTCGGTTGGGTCGTATATTCCATGGGAGGCAGTCATTTTGCAGGGTGGTCTACTCTTCGATATTCAACCTTGACCTGCCTGCTTGGAACTCTGGTTTCTTTTGTAGTCGTGACCTTTGCCTCTGCTTTCAACTGGATTGCAGTGCCGGATTGGCAGCACGTATGGTCAGTCAAATACGAAATGAGCTTTATGATCCTGCTTCCAGGGCTAGCGGCCTTGCTGAGTTGGAATGCCGGAATCCGCAAGCTGTCTCCGCTAAACGGTATTCTATTTATTAATTTTGTACCGATTACCACGCTGGTACTAATGTATTTCCAAGGCTATGCCATTAGCCGTTTTGAACTGTACGGGACTGTACTGGTCATTTTCGCACTGATTCTGAACAATATGTTTCAGAGAAGCTCTCTGCGTCCGTCCAACAGCTCACGGGGTGCCCGTTTCCGTCTGAATCGCCGCAAGTCGTTCAACGGTGACTTCTAACCCTGCGAACCAAAGTTATGATAAAACATCAAAAAAAGCGCCTGGATACGGAATATAACCTCCGGTATCCGGGCGCTTTTTATCATTTCAGGATTTTTTTTCAACCTGGAAACGTCCAACCAGTTCGCGCAGCTCCTCTGCCATTTGGCTCAGGTCTGCTGTGGATGAAGCAATTTCCTCGATGGAAGCCAGCTGTTGCTCAGCCGCCGCTGAGATCGACTCGGTGTTGCTCGCTGCCTCGTCCGAGATGTGGGAAATATCGCTCATAATATCTGCGACGCCTACAGTCCCCCGTGCCATTTCCTGAGTCACTCCGGTAATATCATGGATATGCCCCATCGCGCGTTCGACAGCCTGACTGATTTCCGCAAAGGAATGCTCGGATGTGGTTACCGAATCAATACCTTCCGTCACCCGTGCCCGCGCTTGTTGCATCGCGCCCAAAGCATGGTTCATATCCACCTGCATCGCTTCAATGCGCTCCGAAATCAAGGTAGCCGATTTGGCAGATTCCTCAGCCAGCTTGCGTACCTCTGTAGCCACCACGGCAAATCCTTTGCCATGATCCCCAGCGCGTGCGGCCTCAATGGATGCATTCAATGCCAACAAGTTAGTCTGTTTGGCAATACCAGATATAACACTGATAATATTCACGATTTCACCAGAGCGCTCACTCAGGGAGTCCATAGCTTGTCCCAGATCATGAACAGTCTCGTCGATATCATGCATTTTCTGTACAGCTTGCGTAGCAGCCTTGCTGCCCTCCTGAGCCGACTCGGCGTTCATCTTCACATGTTCAGATACACCCACCATACGCTCGGATACATCCGCTGCTTGCTGAGCCAGTCCCTCCATACTCACAGAGCCATGCTTGACGCTTTGTAACTGACGTTCGCTGCCTACAGCCACTTCCTGAATAGCAATAGTAACATGCTCAATAGCTTGGGTCGTCTGATCTGCACCAGCAGCCAGCTCCTCCGCTGAAGAACTTACCCGATCTGTCGTTTCGCGTACGCTTCGAATCATCGTGCGCAAACTATCCACCATGGTTTGAAAGTGAGCAGACAGTTCACCTACCTCATCTGTTTTTCCAGTTTCCAAATCACCCGTCAAATCTCCTTCGCTGATTCGTTCTGCTGATTTTTGCAGCTTACGAATCGGTACCAGAACAGAACGGGTAATTAGGAAAATCGCGATAAGCGCCATTACCAACGAGGCAGCCAGCACGAAAATAGTTACATAACGCATGGCAGCGGTGGCATCGTTAATCTCGGATTGATAGAAGGTACCTGCAATTTTCCAGCCGGTATCCTCATTCGTTACATAAGTCAAATATTTTTCGCGACCTTCATGCATATATTTAAAATTCCCGCTCGGCGCAGTATACAACTTATCAAGCGAATTCTCCTGAGGAGATGAACCCGCTTTAGCCGTAGGATGGACCACGAATTTCTTCGAATGATCCAAAATGATGATATACCCCTCTTGGCCCACTTTGATGGAGGCCAGTTTACGTACACTTTCCAGATTCAGAGAGATCCCGATCACGCCAGACTGGTCGGAAAGCGTCTGAGATACTACAACAACAGGAATACCCGATGAATTGATGATAACAGGCGTAATTGCAACCTTACCGGGCTGCTTCATCGCTTCTATGTACCATGGTCGTGTGCGAGGGTCAAATGTTCCTTCATCCTCCTTAGGCACCCCCCGGATCATCAAGCCCTCTGGTGTACCGACAAAAATATCTGTAGCATCTTCGTGCAAGCCCTTGTATTGGATCAACTTGGGCTCAATCAAGGGGCTATTTCGACCATCAATCATCGAACCGTCGAGGCGTTCCGCCAAATATCGCACATCTTCAATTTTACTGGCGATTGCATATTCAATCACGGAGTTAGCCGTCGTTACCCCCTGATTTGCACTGCTGTAAAGCTGTTTTTCCATAGCATTATATGATGATTCATAGGTTGCAATGGAAATACTTAAACTTGGAATCAGCAAAACAAGTAAAAAGCCTAAAATCAACTTGTTCCTGAGTGTCCATATGGTCTTTCTTTTTCGCGTTGTTGCCATGTATCTTTCTTCCCCTTTGCTCAAAAAGCGATATTATTTCATTACATTCCATGGAAGTTATATCGGCAGAAAGTAGCAAATCATTTACAAAGAATTTTCATAAAAGAGCAAAACAAAAACCGCATCCTATGAGACTAAGGATGCGGTAATATGAACATTTAGACCTGTACGTTACTATTTTCAGCCTTTTTACGGCCAAACAACTGATCCACCGCCAGAAAACGCCCACCGACAAGGGCTTGCTGAAGACTGGTGAACAAAATCAGGAGATCAAATTCAATCGAGCCAAAAGGCTGTCCTTTTTTTGCAGTCAGCAATACACCGATCATTACGATGGTCAATGCCGCTCCAGCCAGTCGTGTTCCGATACCCAGAACCAGTGCAATCCCTCCAACCAACTCAACCGTAGCGACCACAGGGGCCATCCAGCCAGGGAGTCCGAGGCTCTGGAAGAATCCGGAGGTTCCGTCTAGTCCCTGAAACTTTTGTGCACCGTGAACGATAAAAATAACTCCTGTAAAAATTCGTACCAATAACAATCCAATATTCGCAAGCGTTTGATTCATAAGCTCATCTCCTTTAAGTTGTATACGGATTAGATAATCAACACTACAAAATGTAGTGTTATACATATCAAGAACCGGTAGCGCACAAGGCGCCACCTTCTATGATACATATTGCCAAACTAGATTAACGCCAGTGTAAACATAAGCGTTAGCATGACGAGTACATAGCCTGAAAACATAATCGAACGCCAAGGCATCTGAATGGTCGGCTTTTGTTGAGGGTCTAGAATACGTGAGATACGATAATTAATGGACGTCTCTGCAAAAGAGGAACAAGCGGCGGAG
The DNA here is from genome assembly GCF_029522175.1 of Paenibacillus sp. P2(2022). Taxonomy (NCBI): domain Bacteria; kingdom Bacillati; phylum Bacillota; class Bacilli; order Caryophanales; family Paenibacillaceae; genus Paenibacillus; species Paenibacillus sp. P2(2022). The sequence goes on from NZ_JAKWFI010000003.1 coordinate 283,965, forward strand.
TTTACCAGACGGGCATTAGCGGGTGTCATACTCAGAAGCTTGAGCAATGCGCTCCCAATTCCAACCGGTGAACCGGCTCGATGAATCGCTTCGTTGTCCGCCAAGATTTCACGGGCCGTCTTGTAATGGTTGGTAATGTGACGTAGCACCGGCAAGTAAAACAGCTGTGTAGCGCACATTTGCAGGAACCAGGTCTTCAATGGATCATAATGCTTCATATGATAGGCTTCATGGTATATAACCGCTTCTTCCTCATGCTTGTCCAGTACGGACAACAGTGCAGAGGACAATACAATTCGCGGCTTCCATAACCCCATGGTGAAGGCAGCAGGCTTGGCATAATCAATGACCCAAATTCGATCGGTCCCGAGTTCGCGATATCGCTCACCCAGTGCTTCGGTCAACGGCAGGTCGCGCATTCGATGCAGTCTGCGGAAAGCCGCCCTGGTAGCCATGCACTGTCTGACTGCTTCTCCTCCGGCGATAGCGAAGGTTACAAAAACCAGTCCACTGAGCGCATCCACCATGTAGCCGATTCCGTAGTGCTGCAACAAACTTCTGCAAATTTGAAACACGTTAAAATTCAATTTCCAGCCGAAAACATGCTGCCCGGCGTACATCCCCATCTGCATAAGGGCAAAACCCGAAATCAAGGCGCCTGCTGTAAACAGTAATTTAGAACGTGTTTTCCACATCGTCTACATATCCTTTTTCCATTGTTTAATTTTTTGTTCCAAACGTTCGATCAAAATCGGGTCAGCTACTTCCAGAGCATCAATCATATGGTTGACAGCAAGCGGACCAAATTCATCCACAAGTTCGTGACTCAGCTCTTTGGATTGCTCATCCATGAACTCTTCTCTGCTTAAAACAGGACGGTATAAGGACGTTCTCCCGCTTATACTTTTGCTCAAAATCCCCTTTTCCACTAAACGGTTCATCACGGTCATTACCGTATTGAAGTTAAAGTCCCGATCCCCCTCCAATGCGGTCTGCACTTCTTTGATACTCCGATCCGAAGTGGACCATAAAATATCCATGATTTTGGCTTCCAGAGGCCCGAAAAATCGGTTAAGCCCGGTTTCGCCAGCTTTAAAATTCAGTCGTTTCATAAGAAGCACCTCACACTACCGATTGTAGTGTATGTATCCTGATAAAGTCAACTGTCACACCTAGTGTCAGCTTTAGGCACCGTATACAAACCGCCGAATGGTATCCATCCGGCGGAATTTATCGATATTCATAACTTTCCGTTTAATCTGCCAATCTGTATCCTACACCTCTTACGGTTGCTATATATTCAGGCTCCGCAGGTCGATCGTCCAGCTTCTTGCGCAAACTTTTGACATGCACATCTACAACATTGCTGCCGCCGACAAAATCGGTTTCCCAGATATCATGCATCATTTGCTCGCGCGAGATCACTTTTCCTTGAGAATCTATCAGCTTCAATAGCAAATCGTATTCTGTTTTGGTTAGATTCAATAGATTCTCTTCCTTATATACCAACATTTTATCACGGTCAATCCAGATATCCTTGAACACCGTACGCTGACTGGTTTGCGCTGCCTGGCGGGAAATCACCGGATGACGCACAATCATCCGCTCAATGTCATGCACCATTTGGTTGGATGCTAGTGGCCATATCAGTACCTCTTCCGAAGGAAGCAGCTCATGCGCACGTAAAGACATCCGATCCTGAACCACATACATGACTGGTGTGTCTTTCATATATTCATGCTCAAGATCATTGCGGATACTCAGCAATTCACGCCGTGGATCAGTGGCGGTCAAATCGTAAATCAAGAGGTCGCTCCCCAAATGACGCTGCACTTCAGGCTCCCAGCGATGGAAGACCATTACGTCAAAACACGCATCTGACAACGTACGCACCACACCGTGGACTACACCCGGTACGGAACTGATCAGGATGATGCGACGCGTGGTCGGACAATACAAAGGTTCATTAGAAGGAACGGTCTGCACCGCAGGTGTAGACGGGTTAGACAACATTGATGTCCAACTGCCCTTCACCCGTCTAGGCATGTCAGCCACTTTAATACGATTCGTTACTTGATTCGCTTGCTTTGACATTCCTTACACACTCCTCCGAATACGACATGGGCATGGGCAATCGTATATCCCGTTTCATGCGCAACCGTATCAATCCAATCGTGTGGGACTTCACTCATCACTTCATCTACTCGGCCGCATACCTGACAAATAATATGCTGATGATCGTCCATCCGACCATCATAACGACTAGCAGCTTCCCCTAGTTTCAGCTCACGGATTAATTCCTTATCCGTTAAATAACGTAATGAATTATAGACCGTTCCATAGGCCAGATTATATCCGCGCTCCATCAGCCGATTCATAACATCGGCAGCAGTAGGATGATCGTGAGCCTCACGGACCACATCATATACCGCTTGGCGCTGCGAAGTTAAATTTAAAGTTCTCATACCGCATCTCCCTTAACCAACGCAGATTATATTTATTACAAACTTATAATCACAATAAAAATTAATTTAGAATAAGTATAAATCTTAATTTATTTCAAGTCAATGAGATCGGATAAATTGTGCCGCTTTGCAACACAATGTATACATGATATACATTCAGCTCATGGAGGGATGTTTGATGAAAACACTTTGGATATTCATACTTTTTATGCTGCTAATGCTTGGGACAAGTGTGTCGGTAAAGTGGCTTTTTGGTGTTCATCATCCTTGGGAGCCTGTTTCATTGGCTTTTCGCACGATGCGACCATCAGAATATATTGTGCTGGTGGGAATGCTCATGGTGCTCCTTATAAATGTAGGCAAAAAGCCAATAGGAAATGCATTTCGCTTCCTGTTCTCACAATGGTCACGTTTCCTCAAAGTTTCAGCTTCTTCCTCTGCTTCTCCGCAAGAGAGCCAGCAGAAAGAACAAACAAGGAATAACGTAAACAAATAATGGATGAACATAGATGAGGGACAGTCGTCCAAATTCAAAGTGCTCACTCAGGTTTGTTGCCCCTATCTGTGACCATAGTAAAACAATAATACCGCAAGGTAAGAGCACTTTTCGGTACGGTAAACCAAATATATCCGATATCCCCAACACTGCTGCATAAGAAAACAAGGCCACTTTAAAAAAGTCTCCGATAATAATGGACATCAGTACAATAACATCTGGACGCTGCACATATTCCGAAAGCTGCACGTTCTGGAATGTACTTAATAATGGAAAAATAGAACGCTCTGTTATATCGGTCCCCAGCACAGTTACATTTAATATTGCAACTTCAACTAAAATAGTGCCTCCAGCTAAAATACTTATATATCCAGCTTTGGTGATCTGTGAAGGCCTTTTTACAGAAGGGACAAACATCATAAAACAAATCAGCTCACCAAAAGGAAAAGCCAAACGATCCCTTAGGGCTGACATGAGTACAGGTTTAAAACCCTTACTCATGACGGGCATCAGTTCTTCAAGATGAACACTGCCCGATAAGAGCAATAATGTATTTCCCAAAAGCATAACGATGAGGATTACTACAAAAAACACCTGTCCCGTACGGGCCAGTACTTCAAAGCCAAGCCAGAGGACATAGATTGCACAGAGAATCATCAGAAAAGCCACGACTAGGCTCGGTGTTTTTTCCAGTACAGACACACGAACCAGTTCAGTCTCATCACGTAAATTTCTACTGGTCAAATACAAAAAAAACAGAATGTACAGTACCCCTATTGCCGTTCCACCCTTATTCCCTACCAATTGACGAGCATAGGTAGTCAACATTTGGCCGGGGAATCTCTCTGCCGTGTAGGTGTACATCCGGAACAATACCATTCCGACCAGCATAGCAATAGTCTGAGCAATCCAAGTATTCCTTTCATATTCACTATCCATATTAATAATGACTGCATTTCCTAGAATAAAATGGAACATCAGAATGAGCATTTGTCCGGTACTGATGTATGTTTTATTGGCAAGACGATGACTCATGGGGCATTCTCCTCTATTTTTTTATTCCGGGTCTTTTTCAGCCACGATACAATTAGAAGTAAGAGTGGAAAAAACACGGAAAATATCGGAAACAGCCATTTCAGTACAAACTCGCCTGTTTCAAGGTGATCTTGATAACCCAGTGCCATTAATACACAAGAGACTAACATGATCAGCCCAAATGGCAGAATCAGTTTATGGTAGGATATTCTCAATACATCCTCTGCCGCTTTAACTGCGGCATAATAAAAGATGAAGATTTTGAAAAAATCAAAAATTATAACGCTCATCACGCCGATCACATCGACTCTGTCGATAAAATCAGATATTTCGACCTTGCTGATCATAGAGAGCAAAGGGTAAGTAGCCCGTCTGAACACGTCCTCTCCTAGTACAAGTACATTGGACAGCGTAACAACAGACAGGAGTAGCCCTCCAAACAATATAGCAGAGACCCCTACCCCATTGGCACGATAGCCTTTTTTTAAGGTGGGAAGAATCATCGCAAACGTAACCATCTCGCCGTACGGTAGCATTACGGCCTGCGAATAAACTACTTGCCATATCCGCTGCCAGCCATGCTCGGCTATGGGCAATATATTGCCCACATCCACAATGCCTGCCAACAAAATCAACATATTAGTAGCGAGACCCAGCAGCAGTAGCAAAATCAACATGATAACGGCCGTCCGGCCTGCAACCTCAATTCCCAAATACACCACATACATGACAAGTACAACCATTAAGCCACAGATGACTGTCAACGGCGTATGCTGAAGTGTACGGTCAGCAATCAGGATCCCCGTGTCCCTAAGATCCCGTGCTCCGCCGTAGAGAAAAAACACGATATATAAAAAAGCAAGCGCGCTCCCTGCTTTCTTGCCCAAAAGAGCTCTGCAGTATTGTGTCATAAGCAAATCAGGAAAACGTCGGTGCAGGCTGCCATAGCATACAAAAAGCACTGCCCCAACAATCGTGGAAATGAGGATGGCGATCCATGCATCCTTACCCGCATCCCTTCCGGGAATAGACATCATGGATGTGCCCAATTCAAACAGCACCATGAGAGAGATCATTTCTTTTGAACTTATCTGTGTCTTCTTCATCGCCTTCCCCCCTTCCTGATTTCACTAGTCGGCTTCTCCCCTTGAGTACGGGTTGGTTCGCGACTGTGTATGCTTCAATACCGAAGTCACCTGAACACGAACGGTGCTTTCTGCAAAATAACGGCTCCAATCGGAAGAGAGCCTTTTCCATTGTTTTGGGTATCTCCTCTCAAGTGCAAGACCTAAGCCGAACACATCGCTGCCAGTACGCTGAACCTCTTTGACGGTTGATAAAATGACGCGTTTCGTTTCCTCTGCCCATTGCTCCTGCAATCGTTTGATAACCTCTGAACTTTTCAGGTTAATGGAACATTCAGCTTCCTGTATTGCTCCGGTCTGCTTCAAATGAATTACAAAAACAGGCTCCCCTCGCTCCATCTGACTGTCTATATGGGTTTTAGAGAACAAGGTTTCAATACTAACGGTTTCCCCTTTCTTATCACAACTCATTGTTGTTTCCGCACTTTTCACTTTGTTATTAATCAAAGACAGTCCAACTGCTTGGCCATCGTCCAACCAGCGGACAAGACGATCTTTTTGGAATACTCCCATCCCATTAATGTGAACAACTGCTTCCGGTAAGACATTGTCCACATTGTCCTTCCGTGAGGCCTGCTCCAAATTGCCGCTCACCTCTACGCCCGTAAGCACAGGACCACTCCCTTTACTGGACATGCTGCGAATGACATCATCGACACTCACCGCGTAATCCCCAGCGTACAAATTTTGAGATAATTCCAGCTTTCCTGAAATATCATTAGCGGGAATGCGGCCGATCGCAGTCATGGTTGCCAGTACATCCTTTCCAGTTTCACCGCGTGCTATCAGCATTTTCATCGTCAGACGGGTTTCCGTATACCTTTCCAGAAAATCCAGCGTATCGCCAATTCCATGCCGTGCCAGCTTTTCTCCGATGACGACCAATCTGGCATGCGCCAAAGAAATAGTCCGTGGGATCCTCTGTGAAGCTTTGCGAATCGCTTGAAACAGACTTTTGCCCTTTTCCCGATACAAAACGACAGGGGTATCTCCTCTCGCTTTGGCTCCAGCGATTTCATCTGCCACGATCACCTGCAGGGAGACCTCATATTCTGACTCCCCCGCCATATCAATTCCTATTCCCGCTACTACGGCTCGCTGGTTCAACTCCACAGAATCCCAGCAACCGGATAACAATGGAGCGAACAGAAGCAAGACCAAACACAGTCCTCCTATTCTCCCCTTAAAGGTTACAGCACTTTGTTCATTCCTCTTCCCCTGATACACCCTGATTGCCCCCCTCCTGCATCGGCGTGGTTTTATCCGAAGGGGAATTTCCGCTTCCATCCTTCATTCGTTTCTGGTTCTTAGACGTAATGCTTTTAGGACGTTTCTTCATCATCCAGAATGGGAGTCGCAATACGGCATCCTTTTGACTCTCCAGCACAAAAGGACTAAAAGGCGCCATGTAGGGCACCCCGAAGGAACTCAGACTGTTCATATGAGCAATTAGCGCAATCAGCCCCAATGTAATGCCGTATAGGCCCATGAACGCAGACAGGATCATGAAAATAAATCGGCACAGTCTCCCGGCTACTGCCATGTTGTAGGCTGGGATTGCGAAACTGGCTATCCCCGTCAGGGCTACTACAATCGTGAGCAGCGGGGTGACAATTCCGGCTTCCACAGCCGCTTGACCCAGCACAAGCGCTCCTATAACGGATACCGTTTGGCCACCCGCACGCGGCATTCGGATACCTGCCTCACGCAAAATCTCAAAGGTGATCTCCAGAATTAACGCCTCTAGAAATGCCGGAAAAGGAACGGATTCCCGCTGAGCTAATATGCTAATCAGCAATGGAGTCGGTATCATTTCATAATGATATGTTGTTAAAGCAATGTAGAGAGAAGGCCCTAGAATAAGAATAATGAAGCTGATATATCTAATGAGCCGAACAACAGTCGCCATATCGTAACGCTCTTCATAATCAGAAGAGTTCTGGAAAAATTGAGCAAACACTGTGGGCATCACCAATACAAACGGATTTCCGTCTATAATGAGCGCCACTCGGCCCTCCATAATATTGCTGCTGATGGTATCAGGTCTTTCCGTGTTAAAGATCGTTGGGAAGGGTGTGAAATGATTTTCTTGTATCATCTCCTCAACCATGCCGGACTCAAATATAGCGTCAATGTTGATGTTTTCTATCCGTTTACGAACCTCCTCTACGACACGTGGATTCGCAATATTCTTCATGTATAGCATGGCCACATTCGTGAGAGACGTGCTTCCCACTTGAAACATTTCCAGTGTAAGATCAGAGCTTTTAATCCGTCGCCGAACCAGAGAAATATTCGTGAACAGAGATTCCACAAATCCATCTTTTGGTCCTCTGACGACTGTCTGGGTTGTTGGCTCGCTGACAGCGCGTGTCTCTCCCCCACGTGTACCGCACGCAATGGCTTTTTCGCAGCCTTCCAATAAGATGATTGTGTCCCCCATTAACAATTGCTTCATCATGGAATTCCAATCATCACAGTCCTTCACTTCTCCAAGTGCAAGCGCGTGACTCTGTATTTTTGTGTACAGCGCCTCTGCGCTCTCCACCTCCACAGCTACCTCAGCAGATGGGCGGCTAAGCATGGATTTCATGATGAGTTCATTCACCGTATCCGTTTTGGCCATACTATCTAGAAACACAATAGCGGCGGGGACATCCGCCCTAAGGCCCACTTTAAAGCGGCGAATCAGAAAGTCTGGGCTATCTGACGTCAACTCCTTAACTTGCTGCAAGTTGGTTTCCAAACAAGCCTCGATTTTTAAATAGCGCGGAGAATTTCCATTCTTCTTATCCACACCCGATTTTCTATTATGTTTGCGATAGGGATAGCGAATCATGAGCAAACCTCCTCTCCAAATGGCAACAGTACACTACCTATTTCCTAATTAATGTATCTTTGGAGTATGCGCAATCTGTTCCCAGTTATGCACCAAGCACTCGATCGAAACGTTTTAAGCAAACCCAGCGTAATAAATTTGAATAAATTTTTAATTTTTAAGCCTAATGTCAGTTCTTTTTGATAAAATGAAGGAATATGCCTCTCGGGAGGGTTAACATCTTGTTTAGTACGTTTTTTGTAAATACCTGTATCCTTGTCACCTTTTTGTACATAACCGGTCTTGTTTCACAAAGGTATAAAATCCGTCTACACACCTTAACGCATAAGGTACATTGGATTGGTGGCGCTCTTTTTGGGTGCTATGGCATTGTTATCATGTACTACTCCATTCCAGTAGGATTTAATACCATCGCTGATCTTCGACATCTGGCTATCGTAGCTACCGCAACTTATATCGGCGCCCCAGCTGCGCTTATGGCAACGCTTTTTATATGTTTAGGCAGACTATTGCTGTTTGGTATCAACACTCAAGCCATCGTAGGCGCCATTTTTATGCTGCTCGCTGGTCTGGGGTGTGCTGTACTGTCACATTTATCCTGGTCGCGTTTACCCAAGCTGATTATGATGAATGTTTTTGCTTTGGGCATTATATTCTGTCCCCTTATGATAAATTTGAAAAATCTCGATGATGTTCTGCACGTGTATCCGCTCCAATTCTTCATTTCCATGGTCGGCGGATGTCTTCTGTACCTCATTGCTGAATCTATCAACACATCCAATGAGCTGTTACTTCGACTGGAGCATACCTCCTACACAGACCATCTCACTAATTTAAGCAATAGAAGACAGCTTGAGTTCTCATTGGAAGAACAGCTCCCTCAAGCTCGTCAACGTCATGAGCACTTATCTGTACTGGTGTTGGATATTGATCACTTCAAGGAAGTCAACGATACCTACGGACATGCCGCAGGCGATGCAGTGCTGCGTCAGCTTGGACAGATTTTAATGGAAAAGTGCCGTACTAATGATGTAGTCACTCGCAGCGGGGGAGAAGAATTCACCGTACTCTTGCCGAATTGTGCTTTTCGGCAAGCACTACGCATAGCTAATCAGATTCTTAGCGGAGTAAATCAGTATGAGTTTGTTTTAGCGGACGGACTTATTCTTAAAGTTACCGTGTCCATCGGCGTGACCACCTTCCCTGGTACAGGAGAAGATATATCCGGAGCAGCCCTGCTGGAACAGGCGGATAAAGCACTATATGAAGCTAAAAAAGCAGGACGTAATCGGGTTTGCTCCTATGAAATATAATTTGAGGCATGACCTTTACACAGAAATAGCCGATACAACCCTCTCTTGAGGATCGTATCGGCTATTATCCTTTTAAATGAAAAGATGTTAATCCCTTGGGGAAGGTGACTTGGCATCCTTATCTTCAGTATGATTGCAATTCCCTACCACAAGTGATGTACGCTTGGCGAGCGAAGCAAGCGTATGAGATTCCCATACTTCCAGCATGCGACGTTCACTCTCAGCTAAAATCTCAGATACGGCGATCGCCAACTCCCCGCAAAAAGGGTTCGTCTCCGGTTCATGCATCATCCCCGGGAAAATGGGATCACATATTTCAATGGCGTGGTATATATCAGCAAGTGTAATATGATCCGCCGAACGGGTAAGCACATAACCTCCCTCGCGCCCTTCACGTGCTGCAATCAAATCAGCCTGCACAAGCCGTGTCAGCACCCTGCGCACCAAAGTGACCTCGCAATCAATGGAGCGGGCAATAGAACCGCTGGCACAAAGCTCCCCGTGTTTTTCCAAATAGACAAGCGCCTTTACCGCAATTCCAAGCCATTTGGGCGTTGCGGTGCGTAGTCTTTTTTCACTATTCAAATGAGATGACACCCCTAAGCTGTAGAAACTTCGTTGAATGCATTGTACGTGATGTCAGATGTAAGTTCAAGCCTGAAAGCCGGAACCCTCTGGATCCCTAGCGCCCAAAGTAAAATGACCTAGTCGTACTTCTCCACTAAGTGACAGATAAACATCCCGGATGCCGGAGGCTGACTGTACCTTTTCCGAGAGTGTCACCCATGCTTGTGCCCCTCCTGTATTGCCCACATTGATGCGTGCCACAGCTTGGCTGTCTGGCCCATCCAAATGCAGTTCAATGGCTGCATCACTGCTGTTGCCTGACACGCGGCACTGAAACTCGGCTACACTCACCGTATTCATGTCTACGTCATAAAAAGCAATCCAACCAGAACGTTGCGCTGAACGTGGACGTACACAGGCCTCCCTTTGCTCCTTGCTTTCATCCAGCAGGATGTCGAAGCAATCATCAAAGTTTTCAGCTCGTATCCTTGGTCCAGCTTGCCGTGGTGGAATAACTTCACCTCGAACGTACACAGGATGCTCCAATCGAATATCTGCTGAGGAGGCACCTGCCAGCAGTGTATATTCACCCGATTCAACGCAATAACAATCCCGTGTGACATCCCAAATCGCCCAATCCTTTACCCGAACCGTAAAAGAGACCGTTCGCGTCTCACCTGACTCCAAGCGAATGCGTTGAAATCCACACAGTGTCTTCAACGGGCGCTTTACGCGCGAGGCTTCAGAGCGTACATACAGTTGTACAACCTCTTCGCCAGCAGCTTCCCCCCGATTCGTCACATCTACCCACACCTGGATAGTATCTGCGGCGTCAAGTGTAGCCATAGATTTAACGTTATCCTTATGGGCGTCTGTATGCAGATCACTATATTCAAATGGCGAATACGTTAGCCCGTGTCCAAATGGATATAACGGTTCACCTTCAAAATATTGATAGGTACGACCGCCACGAATAATATCATAATCCCTGATATCACCCAATTGATCCTCATTCTGAACCCAGGTCATGTTCAGACGCCCTGCGGGTGCGTAATCTCCAAACAATACATCCGCTATGGCTGTACCATGCTCTTGTCCCGCATGAGACGTATATACGATCGCTGGAATATGCTCTTGAAGCCAAGGAATCGCAAATGGATAGCTGCCCGTCAGAACCACAATCGTATTCGGATTGACGCGATATACTTCCTCGATAAGTCGTTGCTGGGAAGCAGCAAGTTCCAGGCCTGGGCGATCATTCTCTTCCTTTCCGTTAATGAGCGGGTGATTTCCAACGAATACAATCGCTGTATCTGCCGCTTGCGCAGCGGCTATCGCCTCCGCCAAGCCATCCGATACCGTCTCAATACGGAAAGTCGTACGGTCGGAGTCTGTGACATTAGATGCAGGAGTTGCGGATTCCATCACCTTTAAGGAGCCTTCCGTTCCTGCGATCACTGGCTTACCATTCCACGTGGTCCACAGATGCTCTCCTTGTTCTACAGGAGTCAGTCCAAAGACCTCTTTAACATACCAGCCATACGCTTCAGCAGCTGTCACGCGAAGCGTCTCCTCATCGCTCGTCACATAGGTACCCAGATGTTCATCATGCAGCGTCACGCTGCCATAGCCCCAATCTGTCATGGTCAATACCGTTGGCTCTCCATCCTGGGACAAGCGCATATCGCCAGAAGAATTAACTATGAGCTTCGCGCCATCAGTCGATGCCGTCAAGGTCACACGATCTTTGGCATCGGAGTACACGACACGTTCCTCCGCGCCCCCGCTTTCCAGCTTGGCACGAATCGCCTCCAGCGGTGTAACCCGGTAAGGTAGCGTACCGGAATACCAGTCGCGGAACACCTCATTGCCATGCAAACCAATGACCGCTACTTTGCCACACTGGGCAGGGTTCAATGGCAAAAGTTCCTGCTCATTTTTGAGCAGTACGATCTGCTCCCTCGCCGCACGCAACGACAATGCACGGGCTTGCTCTGTCATTAAAGCCTCCTCCCCGATGGAGGCATAGGGATTGTCTGCCGCCGGATCAAATTCCCCCAAACGAAAACGAACACGGAACGTATGGAACAATGCCCGATCCAAGTCCTCTTCTTGTAGCGAGCCCTGCTCCAAAGCTTCTCGAATCGCCTGCTTGGAGAGCTCTGCATCATCGGTAATGCTGTCAATTCCAGCGCGAATAGATTCAGCCACGCCCGGCGTATGGGAATCGTAATATTGATGGTCGTTTACAATCCCCATCACATCACCCGCATCACTTACGACAAAGCCGTCCATTCCCCATTCGCCTCTGACAATATCGTTAACACCATGGTATAACGTAGCAGGCGTCCCGTTAATCAAGTTGTAAGAAGTCATCATCGACTGGGCTCCGCCCTCCGTAAAAGGCTTCTCAAATGCTCTTAGATAATATTCTCGCAGGTTTCGTGGGTCTATGCTGGAGGAGCCAATACCCCGGTCCACTTCATTATTGTTACCTAGAAAATGTTTTAACGTCGCAACCGCTTTCAAATATACCGGATGATCACCCTGTATCCCTTTGACTAACTCCTTCGACAATTCTCCCGTCAAATACGGGTCTTCGCCGTAGGCCTCCTCATTCCTTCCCCATCTTGGGTCACGCTCCATATCCACTGTAGGCGCCCACAGGGTAAGACCGTTCAATTTTGGATCACGACGATAGTAGACACGCGCCTCATCTGCAATAACAGAGCCGATCTGACGCATTAACTCCGTATCCCAAGTACAGGCCAAACCCACAGGCTGAGGAAATGAAGTGGCCTCCCCCAACCAGGCTATCCCGTGTGCTGCTTCCGTACCGTGCTTGTAAGCTGCAACTCCCAAACGGTCAATGGCCGGCTGGTATTGCAGCATAGATTCGATCTTTTCCTCTAAGGTTAGTCGCGACACGAGATCCCGTACACGCTCATCTAGTTGAATCTTCGGATCTTGAAATAAATATTCGATACCCGTTGTTTCATGACTCAAATCCGTCATCTCCTTAGCTTCATTAAGATGATAAAAAGTTATGCACGAAAGCGCTTTAATATATCATAACGAAAAAGGAGTACACCAGCAACAATACCGAAAACATCCTAAATTGGATGAAATACAAACCGCGGCATACGAGAAAAAAAGTTACAATTTCTTTTTCTTATATAAAGCTAAAAATGATATTTTTTGGTATAATCAGGATATATCATTGAAGGAGGAAGCGCTGATGAAAAATACCGGAATGACACGGCCTCTGGATCAGCTGGGGCGAATTGTACTCCCTAAGGAAATGCGCACCACTATGGATATCAATATCGGTGATTCGCTTGAATTCTTCGTAGATGAAGAAGGATTTGTATTAAGGAAATACACGGGTGTCTCCTGCAAATTTTGCGGCGCAGTGGATCATTTAACTTATTTTCGGGACAGCTTTATTTGCGCTGATTGCATCCAGTTATTAAAGAACGATGAACATGTACATGCCACAAGCAACGATGCCATCCAGGCTCAAGAACATACCAAATCGAACCAAGCCAACACTACCTGGCAGCCCAAGCATTCCAGAGTGCAACAAGGTGAAATGGTAAAAAAGCTCCGCAAGCTGATTCAGGAACATCCGAACCTGCCACAAAAAGTGTATGCAGAAATGCTCGATATTTCCCAAGGCCGTGTGTCCCAACTGAAAAAGCTGCTCTAAACCTTCTAAAAATTTTTTTCCCAATATCATATACGATGTACTCGAAAACCTACTTATTTCACTGTAACTACAATGGCCAGGTGTAGAGTAAGGTGCATATCTGTGGATGTGTCCCTTATTCTATACCTGGCCTTTTCCTGCTTCTCGCCTCTATCAATGTGACAATAGTCACATACTCTCAATGTCTACGTATATACAATATATAGATCGAAACAATTGGTTATCACTAGATATCATCAATATGTTGTTTTTGTGAAAAATATATATTTTTTACTATATGGAGGGTTTTACGATGAAGGTGCTGGAGGAACATCAATTATACGACATCGGTGAGCGAGTCATTGGGGCACAAGATCTGGACATGCTGCGGGAGAATGCAAATTTAAATGGAGAATCGTTTAGCGGCAAAATGAGCAAGCTTGGCTCGGAATATGCCAAATGGTATGCGCGCCTGCGTGTACTTCCGCCTGAATTAACAGACGCGATTGACCATGGGTATGTATATGTTCACGATTTGGACCAATATGCGCTCGGAACTACAAATTGTATCTTTATCCCATTTGGTCGTTTGCTACAAGACGGTTTCAATACAGGCAATGGCTCTGTACGCACACCACAAACAATTATGTCTGCTATGGCACTGGTCGCCATCATATTCCAGTCTCAACAAAATAGCCAATTTGGTGGTGTCTCTGCCAATAAAATAGATTGGGATCTTGCTCCATACGTTGCTCGTTCCTTCCGCAAGCATCTGCGCAAAGGACTCCGGCTGTTCGAGGAAGAGCTAGACTCCCGTTGGTCTGACGACGAGCTGCATTTAGCCAATACTCACTTGCAAGAGGTCTGCCCTCGTTCATACTCATTCGCACGCGAAGAGACAGAGACAGAAACCCGGCAGGCGGCGGAATCGCTCATTCATAACCTGAACACGATGAGCAGTCGGGCAGGGGGGCAAATTCCATTCACTTCACTGAATTACGGGATGTGTACGTCTGCTGAAGGTCGGCTTGTTTCGCAATCGCTGCTGGAAGCCACGATTCGCGGACTGGGCAGCGGGGAAACTCCTATTTTTCCACAACATATTTTCCAATGTAAAAAAGGAGTCAACCAGGCAGAGGGCGATATCAACTACGATTTGTTCATAAAAGCGGTAGAATGCTCCAGCAAGCGGATGTATCCCAACTTTGTGAATGTGGATGCTACCTTCAATCTGCCTTATTACCGCGCAGATGACCCGGATACCATCATTGCCACGATGGGCTGCCGTACCCGTACCATTTCTGACCGTTTCGGCAGAAACCGCCAGAGCGGCAAGGGTAATCTCTCATTTAATACTATTAATCTGGTACGGCTCGGGATTGAATATGGTATTTGCACAGGCAAGCGTCTGACACCTGACCGTGACCGCTTTGACGCGAGACTGGAAGAGGTTATGCGAATTGCAGTAGACGGTCTAATCCATCGCTATCATATCCAGACCAGCCAGCCAGCCAAAGCCTCGGACTTTATGATGCGCGAAGGGGTATGGGAAGGCGGAAAAGAACTGGCACCTGATGAGAAGGTGGGAAGCGTCCTAAAGCACGGTACGCTTTCGATCGGATTTATCGGGCTGGCTGAGTGTATGAAAGCATTATACGGAAAACACCACGGAGAGGATGATTTTGTATACCGTGAAGCACAGCGAATCATCACCTCCATGCGCGTGTATTGTGATCGAATGAGTGAACATCACAATCTAAATATTACACTGTTCGCGACACCTGCCGAAGGGCTGTCGGGCAAGTTCACATTGCTGGATCAACGTGACTTCGGAGTTATTCCTGAAGTAAATGACCGGGAATATTACACGAATTCCTTTCATATTCCGGTGTATTACAAGCTCCCGGCTGCTCGTAAAATCAGCTTGGAGGCTCCGTTCCATAATCTATGTAATGCGGGTGCAATTTCATACATCGAGCTGGACGGTAATGCGCGGAATAACCCGGATGCGTTTCTTAAAATTGTTCAATACGCGCTGCATCAGAACATTGGCTACTTCTCCATCAACCATCCGGTGGATCGTTGTACGGAATGCGGCTATGAAGGAATTATCGGGACAAGCTGTCCTCAATGCGGCACGGATGAGGAACACACGCATTTTCAGCGTTTACGTCGGGTAACCGGATATCTGACAGGTGATTATACCGTTCGTTTTAATGCTGCCAAGCAAGCCGAAGTTCGCGACCGGGTGAAGCATAAGTGAATTTGTGCGGCTATATTCCGGAATCTCTGAATGAAGGATACGGCCTGCGCACCGTCGTATTCATTAGCGGTTGCCGCCATGCCTGTCCCGGCTGCTTTAATCCAGCTTCGTGGAACTTTCGCGCAGGGGAGCCATTCACGCCCAAGCGTCAACAGGAGGTCATCCGTGATATCATGGATAATCCGCTGTTGGACGGATTGACTCTCTGCGGGGGAGACCCTTTTTTCTCAGCAGCAGAATGCTCGCAATTTGTACGTGACTTCCGCGCGGCTTGTCCCGACCGAACCGTCTGGGCCTACACAGGCTTTGTCTACGAAGATCTGCTCATGGATCGGGAGCGACAGGAACTGGCGCTATTGTGTGACGTGATTGTGGACGGCCGTTTTGTTGAACAGCAAAAGGATTTGACCCTCCCCTTTCGGGGCAGCCGTAATCAGCGCCTGGTAGATGTGAAAGCCAGTACTCAAGCAGGTTACACCGTTTCATTAGCTTAAAGGCGATGTTCTACTTAGCAAGATGCTATACCAAAGACAAGTTCCCCACGATGGGTTGGACTTGTCTTTTTTGCATATAACTAACAGATTCCACTCCAGTTTCTATTACTGTTTCTATTGCACATCCTGTGAGTTTCACTTATGATGGTGAACAAGTATACGAGTGCATAATTATTCGTCATACCTTAATCGCATAGTTTGGAAATAGGTGTCTGTTCTATTCAGATCAGACTTAAAAGGGAAGCCGGTGCAAATCCGGGACGGTCCCGCCACTGTAAACGGGGAATGTTCAGCTGCTCATACACCCACTGGTCCACAGACCGGGAAGGGATGCTGAACGTCATGATCCGTAAGTCAGGAGACCTGCCTATTTTAACAACATCGCAGTACCTACGGAAGATAGGGAGGTGTTAAGAGCAGTCGCCGTATTTTTGAATTTTAATCGCGGAGGCATTCTTTCCCCTACTTATTTTTAGCCTTGGGGACAGAATGCCTTTTTTGGTACGTAAAAATAAACTGGCTACCACTTAGGAGGAAACCTACATGTCCATTAACGAACGATCTGCATTGTCCGGTTTGACTAGCAGTAATCTGGGATATCCGCGTATCGGCGGGAACCGGGAATGGAAGAAAGCACTGGAGCGCTTCTGGCAGGGTAGTATTAACGAAAGTGAACTGCATAGTGAGATGAAAAGATTGCGTCTGGAGCATCTGAGCAAGCAACGTGACAAAGGGATTGATCGCATTCCTGTCGGAGACTTTTCCTATTACGATCATGTGCTGGATACATCTGTGATGTTCGGTCTCGTACCCGAACGGTTCAACTATCGTCCTACAGGTCCGGTTCCTCTGTCTGTGTATTTCGGGATGGCACGTGGGCAGAAGGGAGCTACCGCCAGCGAAATGACCAAATGGATGAATACCAATTACCACTACATCGTTCCCGAATTGGAAAATGCGGCTCCAGTGCTCACTGAAAATAAGCCCTTACTCGCTTATCGTGAAGCAAAGCAGGAGCTAGGTATTGACGGTAAACCGGTTCTCATCGGTCCCTACTCATTTGTTGTTTTATCCAAAGGCTATGATCGTAAGGATCTGGCCTCTATTATACGAACCTTCCTGCCTTTATACGCCCGAGTCCTGTCCGAACTAGCAGCAGAAGGCGTACAATGGGTCCAAATCGATGAACCTGTCCTGACCACCTCATTCCCAGTAGAGGATCTGGATATTATTCAGGAGGTCTATGAAGCTTTGACCCAAGCTGCTCCCTCCTTAAACATCATGCTGCAAACCTACTTTGGTAGCCTAGATCATTATGAGCGTCTGACTGAACTTCCAGTCCAGGGACTGGGTCTTGATTTTGTCTATGATGATGGCGAAAATCTCCAGCATATATCGCGACATGGCTTCCCCAAAGAGAAAACGCTGGGTGCTGGTGTCATTGATGGGCGCAATATATGGCGCAGCGACCTGAATGCCGTGGCTGCGCTGTTGGGCCAGTTAGCAGAACAAATCAATGCAGAACAGCTTATCGTGCAGCCATCGTGCAGTCTGCTGCATGTGCCGGTCAGTCTGGAAGCAGAGCACAAGCTGGACCGAGAGCTGGTGCATGCCCTAGCCTTTGCCGATGAAAAGCTGGATGAAATCGCAGTCTTGGCGGCTGCACTTGGTAAGCATGATCCATCCGCACTTGCCAAGCTTGAGCAAAGTGCGGAAGCGGTAGCCCGCTTCAACAGCTCAGCGGCAAGGGTACAGACAGCTGCCGATTTGGCCGACCTGTTGGCAAAGGAGCCACTATCACGCAGCGTTCCTTTCGCCGAGCGCCGTATAATTCAGCAAAATAGGCTGAAGTTACCCCCACTGCCTACGACGACCATCGGCAGCTTCCCGCAAACTGCTGAGGTTCGCAAGGCCCGCCTGCACTATCGCAAAGGAGAATGGTCTGCCGAGCAATATCGGACATTCATCCAGCAGCAGATCAAGGAATGGATTGATATCCAAGAGGACATTGGCATAGATGTGCTTGTACATGGGGAGTTTGAACGGACCGACATGGTTGAGTTTTTTGGCGAAAAACTAAAAGGCTTTGCTTTTACACAAAACGGATGGGTGCAATCCTACGGCTCCCGCTGTGTTAAACCGCCGATTATTTACGGAGATGTGTCGTTCGATCAACCAATGACTGTGGAAGAGACGGCATTTGCCCAATCGTTAACCTCCAAGCCAGTTAAAGGAATGCTTACAGGCCCTGTGACCATTTTGAACTGGTCCTTTGAACGCAATGATATTCCACGCAGGCAAGTTGCTTTGCAATTAGCTCTGGCATTACGGGCAGAGGTAGAGGCACTCGAACAAGCGGGTATTAGCATGATTCAGGTGGATGAACCCGCAATTCGCGAAGGGCTCCCGTTGAAAAAAGAACAACAGCAGGCCTATCTGGATTGGGCGGTTCAAGCCTTCCTTGTGACCACGGCCACTGTTGAACCTGCGACCCAAATCCATACACACATGTGCTATTCCGAATTCCAAGATATGATCCAGTCCATTTCAGACATGGATGCCGACGTGATTTCTATTGAAACCTCTCGTAGTCATGGTGAACTGATTGTTAGCTTTGAGGATCAGGTGTACGACAAAGGCATCGGTCTGGGCGTGTACGATATCCACAGCCCGCGTATTCCTGATGAATCAGAAATGCTAAGCATGATTCAGCGTGCCTTGCGCGTACTGCCAGCAGATTTGTTCTGGGTTAATCCAGACTGTGGGCTGAAAACCCGCACCAAGGAGGAATCTGTCGCCGCGTTGCGGCAAATGGTACAGGCGGCTCAAGCAGCCCGAGCCGTGCTGTCTGTATCCAACTAATATTTTTATCGTATCCAATCACGTTGTTATATCCATCATATCCTATTCCCTTTTCGGTCTTTCTATTAGAGACCGGAAGGGAGTTATTTATTCCAAGTCATATAATGTATATAAACCTTGAATATGCTCGATTTTTAGCTGCTTCAGATGTACGCCTAAGCCATGCTCTCGATCCCAGGAACAATTAAAATTCAAATATAGTTCATCCTTTTCCGATGAGTCGGAAATCAGTATAGATATAAGCTGCATTCGATCCAGCAATTGCTCTGGTCGCTCCACATAAGGCGCATATTCATTAGGGTCCTCTCCCCATAAGCTGTATGCCTTCCGATACTTTTCCACGATGTCTACATAATGATGGTATATGGACTCCAATACTTGAGGATGGATCGCTGACGAACATGCCATATACTTCTCCCATGTCTTTCTCTGAGGTTCCGTAGGTTCTTCTATAGCCTGTGCCTGTTCTTCAGAGTCGGCTCCCACGATAAATTCGACTTCTACCTCCGACGGATGCCCGCAAAAATCAAGATGTACCACACCACGCAGTACAACCTCCTCCGACACATCCCAAGTCTCATCATCCTGTTCCAATTCCCTATACCAGTGCTTCCAGTCCATCCTTTATCCACCTCTTTATAATAGGTAATCTTTAGCTCTATTGAACACTTTACAATCTATCATTTTAATGAATGAAATTAAAGTAACATTCTGTGGGTGTTTCCAGCCAGAAATCGAGGAATTTCCAAATAAAACTACTTTATTCTACAAGATTTGCTATTCGTGTAAGCCTTCAAGAAAGAAAACCGGCCCATTTTGACCCGAATATTTTATTATTAAAAATTTAGTACCTTGCATTAATCAGTACATGATGTTAAATTATACCTGACTACTGATTTATAATTAGTACCCGTGACAAATTATGCACAAACACACGTTTCTTCCCCTTATTCCGAACGACACCTATGAATTATGATTACATCAGGAAGGGAGCATCGCTCGTGAATGTGAACATCCAATTCAAAAAAGGGGTACTGGAACTATGCGTTCTAGTTCTAATTGGACGTAGAGACCGCTATGGCTACGAATTGGCTCAAGCCGTCTCCCGTCATATCGAAGTAGCAGAGGGAGCCCTATATCCACTGCTTCGCCGTCTGGTATCCGAGGGATACTGCACGACGTATTTACAGGAATCGACCGAGGGCCCGCCCCGTAAATATTACCGGCTGACCGATACCGGCAGCCATTATACAAGATTACTTACACGGGAATGGAATGATTTTGTCCATCATGTCGCAAGCCTACTGAAGGAAGGAGATCCTGATGAATAGAAAACAGTTTCTTACAGAGGTGGAGCAGCGCCTATCTCCTCTCCCTGCAGAGGTACGCCATGAGTTGCTTAGTGATTTGAGCCAGCATTTTGACTACGGCTTGGCCAATGGAAAAAGCGAAACTGAAATTGCCCATGAGTTGGGGAACCCAGAGGATATTGCCCGAGAAGCATTGGATGTTCCCAATGTAGGCTGGAACGCTTCCCCTCCACTTCGCCAAGGAAGCTTCGCACGCAATCTTTTTACTTTCTTAGGGCTGCTGTTTCTCAACTTGTTGATTTCCATCCCGATTCTAGCTACCCTATGGGCGGTATGGGCTTCATTAACCGCAGTGGCGGTCAGTTTCGTTGCAGCCCCTCTACTCGCCGTCACTGATTATGCGCTCAACAGCACCTTTTACCCAACCAAATTCTTCTTCTCCATCACGTTAACAGGTATGGGGCTATTGCTGCTGCCTGGGGTACGTTATCTCCTACTCCTTATGGTAAAGGGCACAGTGCGATACTGGAAATGGAATCAGACTACCCTGAGGGGAGCTTACTAACAACATGAATAAAAAGTGGTTTATTGCAGCTGGGTTGTGCATTGTCATCGGTGTAGCCGGAATGGTGGTCTACGGCGCTCCATGGAATCAACAAGTAATGAAAGAAACAACAGCTATAAATAAAAAATGGACATTTACACGTGGTCAGCTTCAAAACCTGAAAGTGGACAGTTCTGATGATGTTTCTATTTTGTTCACTCCTGGCTCTGGCGACCAAGGTACGATACGCATCAGCGGAGAAGTTCAGACAAAAGTAGCCGACCAGATTCATAATGCCCGAATTGAGAACGGTAAGCTTACCATTCAATCGAAGCCGGCCCCTTCCTTGTCATTCTTTTCGTTTACCCCTGATTTGGATCAAACGATTACTGTAGAGATGCCTGCTGGGGAAACACTAGCTGATCTGCAGGTAGATACACATTCAGGAAATGTAAAACTTCAAGATGCCTCCGTGGAGAATACTTCTATTACTGCTACCTCAGGCACTGCCGAGATTACAAACCTCCGAAGTACCCACCTGATCGCAAATCTAACATCCGGTAACTTTATAGCCAATCAGCTTACAGCAGATATGGAGCTAAAGCTTACTTCAGGAGATGTCACCATCCGCGATTATAGCGGTAACGGCCTTCTATCCCTAACCTCAGGGGAATCTAATATTACGCAACGCACCGTATCCAACTTGGAAGTGAATTCTGATTCCGGTGATGTAAATATTAAGCAGGCTCCCGATTTTAAAGGTGTCTATAATGTCCACTCTGACTCTGGAAGCATAAACACTCCCGAATCTGTTCCCGGCGCCGCGAGCGTGATCAAGGTCGAAACCACTTCAGGGGATATTGATATTTCCAAATAGGAGGCTACTACATAATGTCTCATCAGGCGAAGTTTGGTTCTAGGGGTTTAACCTAGTATAATGTAACCATGTGCTCAGATGCACAACCACGTTATATAGTGATAAGGAGGAGACTGGATGGAACTTAAAAACAAAACAGCCATTATTACAGGAGCCAGCAAAGGAATCGGCAAGGCAATTGCCGAGACCTTGGCCAAGGAAGGCGTTAATCTGGGGTTAATCTCACGCACATTGACCGACCTACAAAAGCTGCAGGATTCACTGGGGAGTACATACGGTGTGAAAGTGGTGAGTGCTGTTGCAGATATATCGGATCGTACACAGGCCGCTGCTGCTGTAGCTTCACTGGAGCATGAGCTGGGTGCCGTCGATATTTTGATCAACAATGCAGGCATCGCCACCTTCGGCACAGTCGCAGATATGGACCCCGAAGAGTGGGAACGTATTATTCGCGTAAACCTGATGGGAACCTATTATGTTACACACGCCGCTCTTCCAAGCATGCTGGCGCAACAGAGCGGAAATATTATTAACATTTCCTCCACAGCAGGGGAACGAGGTTTTGCAACAGGCTCGGCATATTGCGCATCCAAATTTGCTTTGATGGGCTTCACGGAAGCACTGATGCAGGAAGTTCGCAAATCCAATATTCGGGTAACCGCGCTGACTCCAAGCACGGTCAATACAGAATTGGCGGTAAATGCGGGATTGAATATTGGTGACGAGGACCGCATGCTTCAGCCGCAGGATTTGGCCGATCTGACATTAGCTGCATTGAAGCTGCCGCCACGGGTTCAATTAAAAGTAGCCGGCATTTGGACAACCAACCCACAGTAATTCGACATGACATCTTAGATTCATTGGCTGCACCAAGCTCCGGCAGACGTAATTGTTCGTCATGCCGGAGCTTTTTTTAGGATAGCTATACCAAAACAAACTGTAATATAAGCGCTTTGTACTTCCAGCATACATAACATACAATTCCAGCAACCATAAGCGCATTCCAAGAAAGGGGAAAAATGATGAAGAATACAGGAATGACACGACCACTAGACCATTTGGGACGCATTGTGCTACCCAAAGAACTGCGCACCTCTATGAATATTAATATTGGAGATGCTCTCGATTTTTTTATTACACCAGAGGGACTGATGATTCGCAAGTATACGGGGGTTTCTTGTTATTTTTGTGGTGCCGTTGATCATTTAAGCTATTTCAGAGATCATCTGATATGCAAGAGTTGTATTGAGAACCTGAAGAGCGATAATCCCTCCAGTCATTTGAGTGAAGCACGTCCTGTCCAGCCGAAGAAAAGAAGGAGCTACAGAAATCAGAATGAGCTCCTGAATAAACTTAAGCAGCTCATGGAGGAATACCCTAATGTCTCTCAAAAAGAATTAGCCGAAATGCTGGAATTGTCTCAAGGTCGCGTCTCACAGCTTAAAAAGCTGCTCCTTTGAATCTATCCGTTCACCTCGTTTGTTAAAAATAATAAAAAAAGAGCCTGTCGGCTCTGGAATCATTCATTATTACGCAATGTCAGACTGCTCCATAATCGGGACTCGATAGGCAAGCAGGGACTCGTCTATTACGGCAGAAATAAACGATGCTTCTATTTCAGGCACCAGTCTAAGCGCATAGTTCCATGCGTTTTCCTCAATTTGCAGCGCAAGCCGTTGCCGGGTCCCGATCATGTTCTCTTGCTCCATCGCATCGGAGAGACCCTCTAATTCAGTATCGGCGGCGTGCCCGATCTCATGCGCAAGCACAACCGTAAAATACTCCTCAACTCGATCCGCGCTGCCGAACATCTGTAAACATTGTGTTTCAATAACATCCGTATACATGGTAATGGCGTGAGCATGCATAGCATATTTGCCCCCAATTAGCCGTCCACCAGGAAAACGTTTCTCCAGCTTCACTGTTACGCCTATAGCAGCCCGTTCCAAAAGCTCAGCGACAATGCGCTCTGCCTGATTTCTCTCCAACTTAGCTTCGCTCCTCAAACCAAGATATATAAAGTTATATTTACGATATAACTTATGAAATTATGAATGTACTCATACAATACATAGTACGATATTATACCTTTTTACAAAGGAGAATACCATGCCAGAAGATTATTATTTAGGCTGGGGAACACTTGCCCTTATTAATGCCGGCTTGGCACAGTCCAAAAATCGGAGCAGACTTAACTGGTTTGCGCTCTCACTACTTATAGGGCCGATCGCGACCCTATTGATCGTTGTCGGGGATAAACCGGATTCCTGATCCAGCAATTAGTCTCCCGTTAGGTTAACCAGAATGAAAAGGACAACCTTGCGGCTTTTCCGGCAGCGCTACATCTGTTGTTGGTTTAGCCTGTCTCGTCATATACGGCTTTTCCTGAACTCCAAAATTCGGCTTCACAAGCCGATTATCGTAAGAACTATGAAAAATATGTGTGGTTGCTGGGGATAATGGTGGAATCAACCACGTCCAATTACCTGTCAGTGCGCGGCCAGCCTTGGCTTCCCGTTCCTCAAACAACTTAAATTGGGCCGCTGCGGTATGATGGTCAACAATGCTGACCCCCGCTTTTTTAAAAGAATGCAGCACAGCAATGTTCAACTCCACCAGCGCCCGATCACGCCATAGCGTTGTTTCACTCGTCGTATCCAGCCCCATCAGTTTTGCCACCTGTGGCAACATATTATAACGGAAGGTATCCGCAAAATTACGGGCACCGATCTCTGTCCCCATATACCAGCCGTTAAACGGAGCTGCTGTATAGATGATACCGCCAATCTCCAGTGTCATATCCGAAATCATAGGCACAGCATACCAGCGCAATCCCAGAGTGGCTATACAAGAGAGTTCTGGATGCTCAATAGGCACCTCCATCACCAAATGTTCAGGAATATCAAAGAACTTGGGAGGCTGACCCCCCGCTTCCACAACCAGCGGCAATACATCAAAAGCAGTCATCGCTCCTTGCCACCCCATATCCCTACAAGCATTGGTGAAATCCACCGAGATTGGATCCCCGATGACCCCTTGATCCGTTTCATATCCAGCGTAACGAATGAGTTGATGGTTCCAGATACGAATATTCGGCTGTCCCGGCTGGGAGGCGCGAAATACAGTAAGCGTTGGCTTAATTTTACCGCCGTTCGTTCCTATACGGATATGCTCCAATAGCTCGTGAACTACTTGCGTCGCATCTGACGCTCCACGTGCATCCCTGACCAATAGCTTGTCCCAAAACAATCGACCGATACAACGATTGCTATTCCGCCAAGCCATAAGTGCCCCGTGTTCCAGCTCTTCGTAAGTATGATCGTATGTTCCAGTAGTCTCTATGTCGTGACGAATATTAAGAAGCCGGGCTTCCGCATTATCGCGGCTTCGACCCAGCTCCTCATAACATGTATATATAAACTGCTCCGCTTCATGCAAAAGCTGTTGTTTCACTTCCATAACCTACACCCCATCCCGGCAGCTCACTTCCTTATGAGCCTGTGGTCTTCCATGCTTCTTTGTCATTATACTCCAGTAGCAGGCCGGAACCAACGGGATGTATATCTTGTTCACCTGATCTCCATATCCGTGGAAAACACTCCCAGAAACTTATCCCAGATATGCGCTAAGCATCCAGATATGTTTATCCATTTCTTCTCTCAAGCCATTCAGAAGATCCTCTGTCGCTTTGTCCTGTGCCGCTTCTGCTGCTTCCATACCATTAGCCAGTTCAACAGTAATCGTTTTAAAATCGGCTACAACGGACTTCACCATATCTTCAGCTGTCTGCTCGCCTGCGGACTCCTGAATAGCTGACAGTTGCAAATGCTCCTTCAAGGTCGCAGCAGGACGGCCGCCAATAGCCAACAAACGTTCAGCAATCGTATCTAGATTAGCTGTTGCTTCATTGTAAAGCTCCTCGAATTTAGCATGCAGTGTGAAGAATTTAGGTCCTTTTACATACCAGTGGAAATAATGCAGTTTTGTGTACAATACAGACCAAGTAGCCACGTGTCGGTTCAATGCCTTGTGCAGTTCTTGAATTGCCTCTTGTGTAGGTGCGTTCGTATGATTTAATGTACTCATTTGTAAAATCCCCTCTCGTTATGATTCATAGTATAGTTGAGTGATGCTTGATACTCGCTAGCAGTAGTGTCTGATTTTCTTCTAAATCCCATGCGTAAAGCTAAAAAATATTTAGCAATTAATTTAGACTTAATCTAAATCCTGTTTTAATTATAACACTATGTTAGTGTTTTTCAAGCACTTTATTAGAGTTTAATCATGAAGATTATGTGAAGTTGCCAATTGATTAATATTCATCAAGTACTCCCAACGCATCATAAATAGGTTACAACAATTAGCCTCTACAAGATGTTAATTTTGTCTGCTACATAATAAAAAGAGCCGACCCGCAATGGATCAGCTCTACTTTTATTCTTATATTTCAGAAGGTTCCACGATTAAGGATACAACTTTGCCTGCATTTACATCAATCAAGCCATGATCGGTAATTTTCAAAGCCGGGCTAACTGGCAAAGAATGAGTACTGAGCGACATGATTGGATTGTAATGGCGATAGCCCAGCGACAGTAAGGCTGAACGCAGTTCCTTCACATGGGCAGCAACCATTTCTAGCGGTCCTTCTGTTAAAATTCCGCCCACCGTTAACGGTAAATGGGACAGCACCTTGCCATTTTCAACTACGCAAAAGCCCCCTTGGCTGGATAGAACCGTATTCGCGGCCAATATCATATCTTGCTTGTTATGCCCCACGACCAACAAGTTATGGTTATCGTGCGAATAGGTGGTAGCCACCGCCCCACGTTTAATCGTATCTCCCCCGATTAAACCGTAAGCACGGTTGCCGTTCTTGCCATACCGCTCAAACGTAGCAATGAGTCCATGTTCACCATGTTCCCATACCAGTTCACCCTGCTCTACTTGTGCAGGTGCAATCCGTTCGCTTGTAAAAGTAGATCCATCCTTGACCATCATAATACGGCATGGATGTGCGCCATCAGCTACATCCAACTTTACAGTAAAGTCCTGCTCCGTAAGCGGATTGAGCTTCACACTTTGATAAAAGTGGGCGGGAAAGCAACTTTTTACCGGTGCCTGATGGTATTCCTCGAATTTATCGAATACCTTGAGTCCGTCCTTATAGACTTGCTCTACATCAAATTGCTCCAGATCCGATAGCAGCACGAAGTCGGCTATTTTCCCTGGCGCAATGGTCCCGCGGTCATGCATACGCATCCGGGCAGCAGGAGTATACGTCGCTGCATAAATCGCATCCTCAGGCTTCATTCCCATCCCGATCGCTTTACTTACGATGTGGTTCAGATGCCCTCGCTCTACGAAAGAGTCCGGCATCACATCATCCGTTACGAAGCAAAAATGTTGTGCCACGTCTTCCTGAATGAGATAGTCCATCACCTCAGGGGTCATGGATTTTTCCTGGATCTCAATAAACATCCCGGCGGCCATTCTGGCCTTCATACCCTCAATGCTTTGGTGGGTATGGTCTGAGCCTATTCCTGCATAGATCAACTGATGCAGATCCAGATCAAGCAACTGCGGCGTATGGCCTTCAATGATCAGCTCTGGGTAGTTTTCACGAACGTGGCGTAAGATGCGGTTCGTCTTGCTCTCCGGATCACGAATGACATCCACATAATTCATAATTTCACCCAGACAGATCATCTCACCTGTTTGCAACAAAGCATCAATTTCAGGGATGTCAATTTCACCCCCTGAGGTTTCCAAAGGCGTCGCTGGAACAGAGCTAGGAATCCCGTAAAACATATCAGCCACGCAATCTTTGCTGGCCTCCATCATTTCCTGAATGCCTTCCAGTCCGAAAACATTCGCCATTTCGTGCGGTTCTGGTACAATCGTCGTGACCCCATTGCGAATGAGTCCATAGGAAAAGGTTGCTGGTGTCACCATTGTGCTTTCGATATGCAGATGGATGTCGATTAGGCCGGGAATCATATATTTCCCGTGCCCCTCCACAATTTCAGCAGCCTCAAAAGACTCCAGACCGCGCTGACCGATATACATAAACTTGCCGTCAAGTATAGCCACATTGCCTTCCTCGAACGTCTTGTAGTAACTGTTATACACCTTAACTTGTAAAATCATTTTGTCTGCACGCATGATGTATCTCCTTCATCGAACCCGCTGATTATTGGACCAGCACCATTTTGTCTGCCGGAAAATGCAGGGTAACCCGTTGACCACTCAAGTAAGGCGTATCCATTTCCTGATTAGCCGTAAAGTTTCCTTTCGCTGTCTCTACCACATACTGATAGCTGCGTCCTAGGTACGTACTTACCTTAATGACACCGGGAAGCTCATTTTCTCCTGTCTCGTTGCCTTCAGTTCGAATGACCAAATCATCCGGGCGAATAGCGCCTTGGCGAGCACC
The DNA here is from genome assembly GCF_029522175.1 of Paenibacillus sp. P2(2022). Classification (NCBI taxonomy): domain Bacteria; kingdom Bacillati; phylum Bacillota; class Bacilli; order Caryophanales; family Paenibacillaceae; genus Paenibacillus; species Paenibacillus sp. P2(2022). The sequence goes on from NZ_JAKWFI010000003.1 coordinate 312,296, forward strand.
CGGTTGGACTGTACCCTGATTACGCACTACGCTAAACGAAAGGTCGCCTGTATTCAGTCGAATACGTTCCCCTTCTTCAGTGCGCTCGTCAAAGCTTAGAAAATTATTAAACCCAATAAAGCGGGCGACAAATTCGGTCGTCGGATATTTAAAAATGGTCGATGGAGCATCTAATTGCTCGATGTTCCCCTTATTCATAATCGCAACCTGGTCAGAAATCGAAAAACATTCCTCCTGATCGTGCGATACATATACGGTAGTGATGCCCAGTTCCTGTTGAATACGGCGGATTTCTACGCGCATATTCACACGCAGGTTAGCATCTAAGTTACTCAGAGGTTCATCAAACAACAGCAGATCGGGTTCAATTACAAGCGCTCGTGCAATCGCCACACGTTGACGCTGCCCGCCTGATAATTCGCCAGGGAAACGTTTTTCGAATCCCCCCAAGCTAACCGTATCCAGCATAGTCATAACACGTCGTTTTACATCATCTTCTTTTACTTTACGCAAGCGTAAACCAAAGGCTACATTATCAAAAACTGACAAATGCGGGAAAAGCGCATAACTTTGAAATACAAAACCGAAGTTCCGTTTATTCACTGGAACCCGGGTATAATCCTTATCACCAAACAAAAATGTTCCTTGTTTAGCCTCGAGAAATCCTGCAATAAGACGAAGTGTAGTCGTTTTGCCACAACCACTCGGTCCGAGCAACGAGAGCAATTGCCCCCGTTCGAGCTGCAAATCGAAATCCTGCAAGATCAGTTGGTTGTCATAAGCGACCGAGACGCGATCCAGAGTAAGCAGTGCCATAAGGTTGAAGCCTCCATTACCTTTTAGTGAAGTAAGACAATCCCATCAGTCGTTCAATCAAGAACATCAGGATACCCGTTAAAATCATCAGCATAACCGAGATCGCTGCAATCGTCGGGTCAAAGTAATTCTCGACGTAAGTCAGCATTTGAATAGGCAGGGTGCTGAAGCCCGGTCCTGTCATGAAGACGGAAATGTCGACATTGTTGAATGATTCCAGAAAGGCAATCAGGATAGCCGCAATAATACCTGAGCGGATGTTGGGTAGAACCACCTTGAAAAAGGTTTCCAGCCGTCCAGCTCCCAAACTAAGCGCTGCTTCCTCAATCGCAAAATCAAAGTTAGACAAACTGGATGCAATGACTCTAATGATGAACGGCAGCATAATCACCGTATGTCCGATCAAAAGTCCAGCGTATACCGGTAAATGGTACACAATGATCAAATAACGCAGCAATGTAAAACCAAGCACAATACCTGGTATAAGCAGCGGGGAAAGGAACAAGGCATTCAGCGCATCCTTCCCGCGAAAGGAAAACCGACTAAGTGCATAAGCGGCTGGCATACCGATTAACAACGCCAAGATATTGCCCAGCAGAGAGACGACAATCGACGTTTTGAATGTGGACATAAACAAATCCACTTCAAAAATATTTTCATACCAGCGCAAGGAAAAGCCCTGCGGAGGAAATTTTAATACCGTGCCCGGCTCGAAAGAAGTGACCGATATGATCAACAGCGGACCGAGCAGAAAGATGAAGACCAGCAGGCTAAAGAAGCCTAGTCCGTAATGTTTCTCCCGCATATCCACCTACCCCTTCGGATTGAGTTTATGGGCCGCCTTATTTAAGAGACCGACCACGATAAATGTAATAGCAATCATAATTGTCGCGATAACAGAAGCTAAAAACCAGTCGTTAAGCGTCATCGCATTTTGATACAAAAATGTAGCGATAACCCGCTGTTTTCCTCCCAGCAGTGCTGGGGTCGTATAAGCTGTCAGGCTGCCTACGAAAACAAGAATGCTTCCAATGATCAGACCCGGAACAGACAGCGGGAATACAATTTTACGAAATGCGCTGAATCTGGAAGCTCCAAGACTCTGCGCAGCATGGACAAGGTCACCGTCGATATTTTCAAGCACACCAATCAGTGAAATGATCATCAGCGGTAAAAACAAATGGACCAGACCAATAATCATCGCTGCCGGGGTGTACAAAATATTCAGCGGTTCATCCACGAGTCCTAAACTGATGAGCACGTTATTGAGTAATCCCTTGCGACCCAAAATGACCATCCAGCTGAATGACCGCACCACCGGACTCGTCAACAAGGGAAAGATAGCCAGCGCCAGCAAAATTCCTTTACGACGCGGGGCCTTTTGTGAAATATAATAAGCTGTCGGAAAACCGAGCAATACGCATACGAGGGTCGTTACGACACTGACCTCCAGCGTAGTCAGCAATATTTTCAGAAAATAAGGGTCCTTGAAGAAATGGAGATAGCCTTCTAGGGTGAATGAGCTGTTCTGTACAAAGGTCGAACCGATCGTCAACACAATCGGGATGACCATGAACACCGCCAGAAAGAGCAAACCTGGCAGCAGCAGCCAATACAAGTATGTTTTCTTCATGGGTAGCTCCTTGCGGTTATCAAAATGTTATTCCTTGTTCAGCACCTGGATAAACAGTTCCAGAAAAGCTTCGCTGTCCACCTGTTCGCACACAGTCATATTGGGACTATGATTGAGGCGGTTCTGCACATCGCCTACCGTTTGTCCGTCACATATGCGACTGGAGGTTTCCACGTCGACATATAACAGCGAGGTATCAACTAACCTCGAATTTAATGCCACACCTACGGCAAGCGGGTCATGAAGTGCACACGCTTTTACGCCGTTGCGTTCTTCATAACGCTTGGTATACACAGCCGTGCTTTCAGCTACATAATTACGAATCTCCGGACGGGTCAGACGAGCAATATGATCGGCAGTCAGCAGCGCCTTCCGTGTTACATCCAGCCCCACTTGTATCAATCGACCAAATCCTGCGTGAAATACGATCCGTGCGGCTTCAGGATCAGCGTACATGTTATACTCCGCTACAGGTGTGATATTGCCGCATCCGTGAATAACGCCGCCCATAAAAATGACCTCATGGACGTGATCCGTCAGATCGGGACACTTCAGCAGCGCCAACGCCAGATTGGTGAGCGGTCCGGTGCAAACCAGCGTTACTTCCCCCGAGTGAGCCATCACAGTCTCAATGATGATATCCGGTGCGAAACCTTCGGATGCAGAGATGGCTGGGACTATTCCACTCAATGCGCCTCCGATGCCGTCTTCTCCATGAACACGGTGCTCGTGCAGGCCTTTGCGTATTAATGGAGCCTCTGCCCCCCGATAGACCGGAATATCCGGTCTATCCAGCAGGTTGAGGATTTTGCATGTATTCAGTGTTGCTTGCTTAAGTGAAACATTACCGCATACTGTAGTAATCGCTTGGATATCCAGCTGACCACTTTTGGCCGCAAGTAAAATACCCAACGCATCATCAATGCCTGTATCTACATCTAATATGATCTTTTTCATTATTGTGCAACTTCCCGGTTCCAGCGATCTGTCCATGCCTTGATATGATCGTTAACGAATTTCATATCCAGCTTGGTCAGCTTATTCACTACATCTGCACCGTACGTAATTCCCTCTGTATCCGCACCAGACAGTACCACCTGTGTATTCACCGGAGAATCAACCTTTGCTTTGGCGGATTTTTCTTGAACTTCCTTGCTCAGCTGCCAGTTGATGAACTCCTCAGCCAGTTCCTTCTGATCAGACCCTTTTACTACATTAACTGTGTTCATTACTGCGTAGGCACCCTCGTTAGGAGCCACGAATTTCGCCCCTGGCACAGCTGCCTGCAAATCTTTGAAGTACATTTCCATAATCGGACCGCCCGCAATTTCCTGCTGGCTAAACATGTTTACGAACTCAGACGTTTTACTATAAAACTTAACAATATTCGGACTCAGCTCTTTCAGTTTCCCAAAGGCTTGGTCTTCATTAAATTCCTTGCTACCCGCTACCTTGGAGGCCGCATCCACCATCATCGGCCCAGCCGTTGCCGTAATATTCGGCAGAGTCACGTTTCCTTTGAATTCAGTGCCCCACAGATCAGCCCAGGAGGTCACATCTTTTTTCACCAGCTCCGGATTATAGGCAATACCGAGGCGTCCAACTGTATAAGCAGGTCCATATTCCTCACCCAGCGGTGCTTTGGCAATATCATAAATTTGGTTCAAATTCGGCACTTTACTGCGATCCAACTTCTCGAATAGCCCTTGTTGAATCCCCTGTTGGGCATAATAATCAGACAGATAAATCAGATCGACATCCGTGCTGCCTTGACTGATTTTGTTCAATCGCTCCGCATTATTTCCGATTTCTACAACAATATCAACGTTATGCTCCTTTTCAAAAGGCGCGTACACTTCTTTATTAAAAAAGTCCTCGGAGAAGCCCCATGTGGAAATAACTAGTTTCTTTTTCCCATCAGCTGAGCCATCTTTTCCATCTGCCTGACCACCAGTAGCATTGCTGCCGCAACCTGCCAGTACCACAGATGCCAAGGTCACAGCCATAAATCCTTTAAACCACTTTTTCATATGAAACTCCCCCTGTTTTTTATTCTGCACACCTTATGACACAAAAAAGAAAAGTACTCTTGTAAAACAAGAATACTTTTCTTCGTAAACAAAGAATAAGTTGATCCCGCTGCGCGTTATAACAGGTTCTCCCCTCAGATAGATCCGAAGCGAAAAGCCGAATATCCAATTTTATTAGGATTCTTTCAGTATGATGTTCGTAATGGCCCACTGCGTTGCTGAATCATAATCGCGCAGTAAAGCTTCTATATCGAGCTCCATATCCTCAATCAGCTTCTCGCGAAGTCTCTTCTTGTACAGCATGGACATTCGGAAATCCACTTCCAGCTTCAAGCCGGGGGCTTCCACTTCCAATGCCGCCGAGCGTGGAGAACGCCGGTGCTTCGCTACAAAGGTAACAATGTTGTTCTCAACGGTGGCCCGCAACAGCGTGGTCCCGAAGCCGAACAGTTCCTTTGAAACTTCATTGTAAATCTGGCACATCCGCTTCTTGCTTTCGTTACTGTCGAGCAGCGTCATGAACCCACCCTCATCAGCATATTACGTACAATCAATCTTTCAACACGATAGATTATACATAAATATACGATAAATAGCAAACTAAAATCCCTGATTCAATAGTATACATCGCGAAAAAGCGAACAATATGTCGAACTTTGTAGCTTTAGAACATTTTTTACACTTACCGACTTCAAAAATCTCGGTTTAGATCCATCCTACCAAAGGGCTGATAACAACGAAAGGAAATAAGTAGCTATTTCCATTGATCAGATGAAACTTACAACTGTAGCCCATACAACAATGCTCCAAAATAGCAGCAACTTCAAGCTACAGACTCCAAAGATGCTATTTTCGCATTTCGGGAGATATTTTTTCTTCTACTATATATGTAGTTTTTATGTACACACCATTAAACCGTACCCCGCAGAAGTCCCCTAGCGATAGTACGGTTCTTTTAAGTTATGTAGCTGGCACAACAACATAAAGTTAGCTATGATATACGCCTAATCACCATTGTGCTGCTCGTTTGCGCTTTTCTTCCCGCCGATCAGCTTCTTCCATTTTGCGAATATAACGTTTCAACTGCTCTTTATGCTCATCCAACTCGTGTATCCGTAATGTGGTTCCTTGGAGGAACGCCTCCATTTTGCGTGTTAATTCAGCAGCTGATTCACCCCGCCAGTCTTGCAAACGACTATATATAGTTTTCATCTGTTGCTCCTGATGCTGAAGTCTTTGCTTTAGCTGCTCGCACTGCTGTACAGCCCTCCGCAGATCCCCCAGGCTCAAAGATATTCTGCTCAACTCTTTCGCCTCCCGTTGTGTTCTTCCAGCTGCTCTTTCTTATTGATCCACCATCGTAAATTCCTGACCCTTGCGATCGATGTACTCTGCTATCTCTGTAATCGATTCCTGATACCAGCGATTAATTCGATCCAGTGTCGCCGTAGCACTATGCGCAAGCGGGGTCAAAGACTGACTTTCACTTGTTCCGATATGAGCCTGAAATAACTGAATGGACGCACGGGTATCACTAGAAAATCCATGCAAGCTAGAGCGCATCTGATTAGCCGCATGCTTTAGCTCTTCAGGTGTTAATTGAATTGTACCCCCATTTTTGTTGCCTACAAAATAAGCTCCACCATTAGCGCGGCCATTTTGTTGGCCTGCTCCCATCAAATTCACACCTAGGGCATTAGCAGCAAACTGACCGAAGGCACCCAGTTGTCCACCGTAGCGTTCGACCAAATCGCCCATGACTTGCTTGAGCTCTGCCTGCGCAGCCAGCATTTGCTCGTACGCTTGGACCCGCGGATTTCCTTCTACCAATTGTCCATCCATGGTGTACAGCGGATTGCTAATATTGCCATTTTCATCAAATGTGAAATGATCCATGCTATGCGTTGCTTCACCCAATACCGAATTATAGAACTTGGTAATTGCATCTTGCTGCATCATGGGCAACGTAATTGGGACATAAACAATGGGAGTCCATTTGGGTCCCAAAAAAAAGTTGGCCCATTTATTTTCTCTTTCGACTGGTAATGAAACAGGAACAGTGATTTTGGCTGCATTAGCTGTCTTATAATCATTGTCTATAAAGTAGGTTGCACCCACATGTGGCTGTGCATCATTAACTCCCGAACCAATAGTATCTTTCGGGTTGACATAAGCGACATTCGTCTTTCGAAAATCGCCATTTTCTACCTTCTTTTGAAGATCATCCGGTAATAGATGTACAATGCTTGGTGGATTATAACTGACGGATGTCAGTCCATTCCGCACCGCCACATATTCTGCCTCCGCTCCTCCTAAAGAATGGCCTGTGGTCGTTATCTCAGCAGAAGGATACTCTTTTTTTACAACATCATATAGATTTTGAGCTTGTGTAAATTGATTATTCTGATACTTTTCCTCATATTGAAGAAATGCAGTTTGCACTTGTGGTGGGAGTTTAGCCACCTCTTCCTTATTATTTTCATAATAATGATGGACTTCTTCCAACGTTTTTGCGCGTCCTCCGACGACATCGCTGATGTCCGTCCCCCAGTCCATCGCCACGCTCCACTTGGGCCGATCTGGAGGTTCTGTCCCCCTATAACCGATGATAACCTGATTGGTTTTTTCGTTATGGAATACCGTCGCATCGAATCCAGAACCGTTTGTGTCATGCAGCATAGCACCTTCAGGTTCAACAATCTTCCAGTCAGGAAGAATTCTGCTTTTAGCATCTTTAGCAGTCAAATCCCGGTCATACACTCTATCTGCAATGGTCCAATATGTTTTGTCGTTAATGTAGGTCAAGTTATTCCCACCTTGTCTATTGTGTAAATATATTATAGAGTTATGAAAAAAGGTGATTACCAGAAAAGGAGAATTGTAACTTGAACAGAAAAATCCAACTGATTCTGGCACTTATTTTAATTATTATGTATTTAGGAGGTTGTTCCAGCTTGTCCGACAAAGAGAAAAAAGAATTAGTAGACGTCGCCACTCCGATCGGCGTGGAATTTATTAAAGAACACTATAATGCTGATTTCATACTAAAAGATTATGTTGTGGACGATCCGGCTATCCACTCAAGAATATATCTGTATGGGTACATTAAAGGTCACGAAGACAGCAAAATTACTATTTATTACAGTTATAAAACCAAAGAAGTAATCGACGTCTCTGGGCCAGATTGGTTTATCGACAGCGAAGTTCCCAAATACAAGACCCCTTCTTCCTGAGAAAGGGCTATTATAAATGTTAACGTCTAATTTTTCCCAAATTAAGAAGTAGTATAATTATAGTGCATCCTATTTACGAGTGATATAGTCGAGAGGAAAAATAAGTATAAAGTCATTGGATTCAGTATTTCTGGTCATAGTACATAGTTTATGCGGAATAGGTCTTTGTAACTGTATGTTAGGTGAAAGTTGCACAGATGAACATAGAAATAAGGCTCCTAAGGAGCCTTATTTACTCGTTGCCTGACTTATTTAACGTTTTTCACTTTGAGCGAGAGGCTGATTTATATAAATAAAAGGATATTCGCCTTTGCTTATTTTACGTTTCCATTCTTGAACCATATCTTCCTGGGTCGGCGTTTTCTCATTCACGATTGCTCCTGTAGTTACTTTAGCCATGCTTTTCCCCTCCCTTGGTGGTTTTATTTACTGCGTCTTTATCTTTTCTCCAGTCATTTTGATGTTTCCGTCCATTTCGACCAAACTCGTTTTACATTTTAAACCGATGGCATCTTTGGCTGTGACTTGTATGGTGTTACCCGCATTGAGTACTAGGTTTCCATCAGCCTTAACACGGATGTCCTTTTTACTCCGCAATTCGATGCCATGGTCATCTAGCAGTCGAATCACTACTTCATCGTCGTTCCCCGTGATTAAAATTTCATTTTTCTCAAATATAATGGCTTTGCGGTACTTGGTCATAAAGATCTTCGTGGACGGGTCCTTAATAAAGTCGCCCCCTTTGGATCTCTTGCGGATTGAATGAGTTACAATGGCGTCCTTTTCTTTAGCGGTCGGAAAGTAAATATCTACAAAGTCAAACAACTCCGGCATACAGTACCATCCTGTATTTCCTTCCGATGTATAAAATGTAGCCGTTGGAAAAGCGTAGGTTTCCTTTACGTTCGGCTTGACCTTGTCCATTTCGTAAAAGAAAACCTTCACATGATCCTGCTCGATTCCAATGACCTTGGACTTCAACGAGATGCCACGAATGCTCTCATTTACAATCAAATCCTGCTTCATTCCATCCGCTGTAGTCAGCACATACTCATGCCACAAAGCACTATGACGTATAAACGCCACAGACTGCAGGACGTATAAAGTTTTCCCTTTAAATTTAACCTCAGCCCCAATTTGCAGTAGGACATGTTTGGCTCCTGTCGTTTGCACTTTATAATACAAAAGGTTATCGTCCTTGCCGGAACCTGGTTTGGTTTTTCTGGTCAAGGAGTAGTTATACTGTTTGAGCTCCCCTTGATTCACACCATCCGGTAATCCAAAATAAAACTGAGGTTTTTCTCCAATCGGATCAGGTATCAGTCCCCAACCGAGTCGAGACGCTATACGCTTCAAAAACGACCAGTCTGTTTCATCGAATTGCATCGTAAATTCCTGTAAAAGCTGATCTTTTAAGCGGCTCGTACAATTGGCTTTGGGATAGGATTTGAGCACATGTTCGAGCAATACTTGTAGCTTCATCTTTACATTTTGAAAAGTTTGTCTATGAAGCACTTCATCCAGCTGGCTTGTATAGGATAGAGCTTCGACGACCAAATGGGCTACATTGGACACCAACTTGATTCTAAACTGCGCGACTAATCCTCGAAATAATACAATCTGTTTATGATCATCATTCACATAAGATACAACTAACTTCGCCCCTGCTTCCATATGATCTGTATATTCTTCCATTTGGGCACCCGTTAACACACCTGTCAAAAAGACTTTCACATGCTCATTCATTTTCTGTACAACTTTAACTTTCGGGTTTTTAAGAGATAAAACCGTCCCGTTATACTTGATGATTGGATATCCCATGTTACCGCTCCCTTTTGTCGGTTAATTTACGTTTATCCGTTGTTTGCTTACATATTGAACGACATCTTGAATGGTTTGATTATGTCCCTGATCGTTAAGAGTCTCATCTAATGCAGGGATCGTGGTAAAAGTTTTATTTTTTTTCTGAAAATAAATATCCGCTATAGGGAATTCATCAACTCTACCAGGCCCATGAATCCCGTTGTCAACATCGGCAATGATGATAACATCCTTCAATCCATCCTTATTCACATCCTTGAAGGCCACTGCTTCTACTCCTCCGTAACGTGCAACCCACTCACGGTTCCCGTAGAAATTGGGGAATGAATATAGAATATGTCCTTGGTCATCCAGTAGGAAGAAAAAGAATTTACGAAAACCTTCTGGATACCCATATGTGGATACAAAACGTACTTTTCCAAAGCCTTCAAGAGTAGTTTGAAAAGACTGCGACTCTTCAATTTCATATTGGTCGGTATCCAATTTTTCACCGCCAACTGTGGAAACAGACTGATCCTCAACAGAACTTAGCTCACTCCATAGTTCCTCATTCTGCCTGATATTCTCTGGAATTTGTGCAAAATGAATTTCATACTCCGCATGGTCCCCTACTACATGAGCCATAGGCACACTCATCCCCAACGAATCATTTGTGAGATAACTAAACGATTCCATTTCTACTTCCGCAAGCGAACCTTTGGTTACATCTGCGTTGGCTAACAATTGCATCAAATCATCTTTTGTGAAATCACCGATTAATCCTTGTTGCTCCGGCTGAACAGCTGTAATCTTCCCGCTTTTTATAAGCTCAATAAAAGGTTTCTCGACCTTTACCAGATCCCTCAATCTTATTCTTGAAGCCTGCTTCATATCCAGGTTCGTCGTATAAAACATATGAGTAGGATAGGCTGCGTCCTTCACATAACGAATACCCTTATATTGAACGCTCAAGAATCGTTCACTTTGTCGTTTGATCTCATAATCAATTTCGACATGAACTCCAGAATTGGAATCCGCATAGTCGTGTAATCCTCCTAAAGCTTCGGTCTTAAGAATTTGGTTTAAAGATTTTTGCTTTGCAATATCCTTGAGTTTTGTAATTTGAGGGTATTTAATCACGATCCCATTTTTGGAATACTTCTCTCGAGTGAGCTCATAGCTTTGCGGTTCACCATGGGTATTCGAGGCGATGCTATATTCGGAATCAATACGGACTTCTCCACTTTTGGAGAACTCAATGATAAGGTTTTGTTCAGAATCATCACTGTTTATTAAGAAACCATCGCCGTGGTCTAAAACCTCGATACTCATGCTATCATGTTGTCGATTCTCGATAATAATAGGCCCATTCATATCCTTGTTCAGTTCCCACGCATCGGGGAGCTTCATCTTACCTACATCTATACTTTTCTGCATCCACTTTTGTCCAGACAACTCCCACAAATCAACAAATACGGGGTCTGGATGATATATGGAAACATGTCCCCCTAAACACAACTGTATTCCTTGGTCTGAATCTCGAACCACAAAGTCTGTAGTCAATTCTGGCCCGCCATCCTCAATCATCTGGGCGTGTACAAGTTGCTTCGAACTCCACCACTGAATAGATGTGTATTTATCTCCGATCGTACCTGTCAGCGTTTTAGGTGCTCTATAATTCACAATTCTAACGTTTAGCTGCCCACTTTTTAAATGAAACGATTTTGTTAAGATAGTGAAATTGTTATCGAACTTTTCTACTAATTCTCCATCCTTCATCTCTACACTTTCTGGCTCGTTTAACAACAAATTAAGTTCCTGTGTGAACTCCTCAAGCTTGTTTTGTCTGATATCAGAATCCTTATTCTCATCGTTGACTATACGAAGTTTTTGAACTAACGCATCCAACATTTTTGAATAAGAAATCGTTTTAACGTCATTTTTGAGAGAAAGTGTATGATTTGTTTCTGTTGCTGGAGGATCCTGTCCCTTCATGCATCCATTCAGCACTACACAGGAAATGAGTAATAACAGCACGTAACAAATTCGCACATACTTCAAGTAACTCATGCTGGAGATCACGCTTTCTACAATTTATCGTTCATCTCTATACTCATAATCTTCCACTTGCCTGACTGCTTTTCTAACGTAAATACAAGTCCTTGGTTTGATTCCTCTTCTTCTGAGCTACTCTTTACCAAAAACACCCGCTGATTAGCCTCATAAGCAATCTCTTTTACATTCAAGTCTAATCCTGTATAGTCCATAGCGGAAAAATCTATGATACTTTCAAAATTATTTTTTGGACTTGCTGACAAAGCAGTAAATTCCGCCATTTCAGGCAAGTGTATAAAGAAGCGATTCCTAAGATAATGATCCTCCAAATAATTTTGAATAATGTCTTTGGGATCCGTGGGATATACAAATTTTTTATTCTTATTTTCATATAGTACTTTTGTTTTTTCGGGTCCGGTACTGTCGAATTTTTGACAAGTTATTATTGTATGTTTCTGAGTATCCTGAAAACGGTAGTAACTCACATCCTCAAAAACACCATCTTTATTAATGTCCTCTAGCTTCCTGCTCCCTTGCCCTGTTGCTTCTGGATAATTGTAATTCAGGTTGCTAATTCGGTTATGGTCTACAGTAAATATAGAGAAGCCTTCTGCCTCATTCACTTCGCTAGTTGAATATACAACTATAAATTTTTGTTCTGTTTGATCTAATTTCATAATTTTCATGTCTGTATTAAGATGTGCAACCATAACTGGGTCCTCTAATTTACCAATGATGTGATAGCCAGCATCCTCCCGGACTACAAATATGTTGTCAATCCCCCCTTTTTCTAATCCAAAAGCAAGCACATATTCCGGCTTTCCATCAAGGTCCAAATCTTCTTTAAATATTCTCTGAAGCTGCTCATTTGAGGGTTGGACTTTCTTTATAAACTGATCTAATGTGTTAGAATCTGCGACGTAATTTCCATTTCTTTTATTAATCGGATTCGCAACATTACTATTTCGATCTTGTTTTTGAGCAGCAGACTCTGGCTCAGTCACGGCTTTTTGCTCTATCACTTGAGTGCTAGGATTGGTGGGGTCAACTGCCTGCTGCTTCTCATTCGTAGGTTCTACTGAACATCCATTCAAAAACAGACTAGTTAACAATATTAACAATAGTATTCTATTTATAAAGTTGATTTCACAAAACTCCCTTTTTTATATTAATTACTGCACGTTTATCCGTTGTTTGCTTACGTATTGAATGACATTTTGTAGCGTTTGATTATGGCCTGTTTGATTAATATTCTTATCCAATTTAGGAAGAGTAGTGTATGTGTTATCCTTTCTCTGAAAATAAATCCCCGCGACAGGCAGTGTCTCTATTCCGTGTGCATTAACTCCGGTGATATAATCAGCAATAATAACAATATCCGTACGTCCATCCTGATTCAAATCCTTAAAACTTACTGCTTTGATCCTATCAATCATTTTACCGTTGTTACCATAAAATTCGGGGAATTCGTACAGGATCTTGTTTTCCACATTTTTGTCACTGTTAACTTCCAAAAAAAACTTTGCTTGAATCAGATCATTCATATCCTCATCTTTTAAAGTGGATATAAACTTTACTTCTCCCCATCCATTAAGAGGGGTGGTAAATGATTGTTCTCTCTGAATAGTATATGGTTCTAGATCAGGATCGGGCTGAGCATCCTCTTCTACGTAATCACCACTACGTTGCTGCTTAACGGATTTTTCCATGTTATATTCAATAAAAATATTATTTACTTTCTCTGTTTTAGTATCCCAATTAATACTCAAATGTTGGCCATCTTTGGAGTAAATAACATTACCATTTTTCACAATACTTGGTTGTCCGTAAAGTTGTAGTACTCTGCTAAGTGTATCACCAATCTTCAATCCTCTTTTGGTTTTAAACTTGGGATTCTCCAAGCTCACAGCTACTAGATAACTTTCACCATCCACCAATTCCTCCCCTTCAAGTTCAATTTTAGATAAGACTACAAAATCAATTTCTGGATCTTCATATTTAGGATAAGACAAGCTCCATCTTCTATATGTTCCATTTCCACTAACATATCCCCGATTGAAGTTATCGTATCCTTCACCATAACCCCACTTACGGATAAGTTCTTTAATATCCGTATTTTTATCAATCTTGTGCGACCGATATGAGACTTCAAAGTCGTCGTCCTGAAGGAGTTTAGGATCGGCAGATACAACATTTTTGGCTTTGTCTAATTTTTTATCTGGATAGTAGCCAGTGTCTTCTTGCTTAACTTTGGTGGTAGCTGTTTCCCCACTATTAAAATCATGGATAGACGAAGAACTACATGCAGTTAACGCCAATATCATTACAAGCATTATAATGAGATAACCGTAGCCTTGCCTGTACATATCTTTTCCTCGTTTCTCATTATAGTTATCGTTTACCAACGATTGTCCACTCTCCGTTACGTTTTTTTTTGCTATCGTTACCATTTTGCACAGGTTTAAAATTAACATTAGGAAGCTTAATACCTTCGGATGCAGCAATTTTCTGAGCCACACTTTTATCGAGACTCAACAGATATTGTTCATAGTTAGAAGCTTCATTCCCACTAAATAAATTGTAAACTTCCTGCACATGTTCACCCCAATGGTTATCACTAGCATATTCCCCGCAATCAACTTGCTTTGATTTCATTCTAATGATTGGTGTGATCCAATTACAATATTGAAAAACGTTTCCTTTACCCGTAATCCCACTCAATTTATTGTTTTTTACTACGGCCTTTCTGAATTCCTGACCATAGTATATATAGCCCAATATTTTCCCAAATATTAAGCTATTGGCTTTCATCAAATCTTTAGCATAATTAGTTTCAGCACCATGTTCACCATCGGCTGCCCTATTTGTACTGCTAGTATTAAAACTGCCTGTTCCTTCTTGAATAATAATTGCTAACAAAAAACGGGGATCAATCTGAATGTCATACATTTCTTGTATCTTTTTTGTAGCTTCCCACAAACCGTGTATCTTTTCCTGATTCCATTGCATTTTAGTGAATTTTAATGAGCGTCTTTTAAATGTTTTTTCAGCTTTAGAACTACCGTTATACTGGAATTCAGCAGGTATCCATTTTCCAGCCGGAGTCTTTACGTTCGTTTTTATAGGTTCATCTTTCGATTCAGTGGTAATGGGTACTTCTGGTGGTGCTTTAGTACTCGTATCGATCAAACCTAGCTTCTCGCGAATTGCTCGTCCAGCCTTCTCAGCAGCCAGCTTTTCCCTGATATCTCCGCTTGCCTCCGCAGTCATCCAACGAACGGTTTCTTTTTGCATCTGTTCTTGAGCCCACTTGGGGAATGTGGCCATTTCACGTAATTTGCTTCGCAGCCCCTCTGCTAGCTTTTGTGCTTTACGCATGCCAACCTCATCACCGTTGGCTTGAGCAATGTACCAGTCCTCTTTGTATTTACGCAGCCAGGACTGGGCCCAGTCGGGGTAATTCAGTTTCTGTTTCTTCTGTTCTGCCACCAGATCAAAAGCCTGTGCTTTTCTGTGTGCATTAGCGGTTGTTAAAGCTTTCAACATAGGGGTTGCACCAAACGTTGGTTCTTTCCACTTCATATGCCTTCTCCTTTGTTAGGGATGCTAGAAGAATCGTATCTCCGACATACAGGTATCGTGATATTTGGTTCCTCGCTCTACGGCCTCAATCGATATTTTTACAAATGAAGTATGAATGGGCTTATCAAGAAATTCGTTTCTTATAAAATCATTATCTACCATTATGGTCTGTCCATTTGAAAACTCCAGTTTCATTCGTTTAACTCTATTATTTGCTTGGAAAGCATTAGATGACTTAGCTAAACCATTGATAAGCTCAAACCCCTTTAGTTCTTGCATAGAGCCGAAATCAATTCTGATCCACTCCCCGATCCCGTCTCCCTTAACTCCTTCACACCAGGCTGTTCTCGCATCTCCATCCATGATGTTACGGGCAGCATAGGAGTTCCCCGCCTGATCTGGAAGTGTAGATGAAGCAACAATTCTCTGTGCCGGAATGTTTTTCCGATATTTCATCAAATCCGTTGTAGTTTGTATCCATTGTGTAGGGGACACGTTATAGCCTATCCTGTGGAACACATTGGAGTATTTTATAGGCAGACCTGTTTGGATGTCTCGTTGTTGGATTTCACCCTTCAAGTTCAAATAAGCAACCCTGTGGTTATCCGAGGTTATAACAGGAGAGTCTGTGGCTTTCATTAGTAACTTCTTCTCCCCAGTCCTGATATTGAGCACATAAGCCTTATCATTATCGTTTGAATAAAGGACCATTTGATCGTTATACAGCCACTGTTCAATCTGTATGCCGTCTAATCCTGACTTGATTTGTTGGATTAGCTTGTTCTTGGACAAGTCATAGATCAATATATTATGGTTACTATCTACAAGGGCAAATTGGTTACTGTCAGGTGAGAACACGGGAAGAACGAGATAGTGACCATCGTATAAATGTCCTAATGCTTTCGTTTTCTGCATCTGATTTATATAATAAAAAAAGGCAGCATCCTCTGTGTAAACACATTTCCGCAAGTCAGGAGACATAACGGCGTAGTCCCTATTCGGCACCTTAAATTCAGTTATTTTCTTTGTGGTAGACAGATCAAAGATTTTGATCACTAAATAATTCAATTCGGTTGACTCTCTACATAAGGCAATACGCCTGCCATCATCCGAGAACCTATCCAGATACAACTCAGATTCAGGATACGCCTCACCTTCACTTGCATGTAATTTACCTATAATGTCGTCTAAATCAATATAGGTATTGCCTGTAGGATCATCCATGTCAGCTAAAAAATCCATAGGCATGTTTCCATTTTCCGCTTCAAACAACAACCAATTTACGGACTTTTTTGGTGGGGGAAGCTTCTTGGACTGAGAGACAGCAGCATGGGTTTCATCTCGCTCTGGTCCTACTTTTTGGCTCTCGTTCGATCGTATACAGCTACATAGCATGGAAAAGATTATGACTAATAACGCGATTTTACTTATCTGCATCATAGATTTTCCTCATTTTCTACAATTCATCACAATAACTTCAGCTCACCTATACATGTATTTGGGAAGTCCACGCCTTTTTTTACTTCTAGGATAGTAATCTTTACGAAAGAAGTTCGTATAGGTTCATCGAATTTAAAACGTGTGTCACTGTTCTCAAGCACTGTCGATTGTCCATCCGAGAAATCAAGTTTCATCCTCTGGATGGTATTCATGTCTATATACTTATTGTTAACCCATATAATTCCATCAACCATCTCTATACCTCTGACCTCTTGAGCTGAACCCAAATCTATAGTTACCGTTCCCCCTACTCCACCTGTCTTAGATCCTTCACACCAAGGGGTTAAATTATTATCATCCGTTAAATTGTCCACACGAAAAGAACGATTCCCCTGATTAGGCAATGTGGAAGAGGCCGTTATTTTTTCCACTTCGACCTTGTTGCTATACTTCATATAATCGGTTTTTGTATTTATCCACTGTATTGGTACTACCCAAGTACCTTCTCCATTTACAATGGACGAGATATCTTCTTTTTTTCCACTGGCTATATCAATCATGAACATTTTTACAACCTCATCATCTGCCAGTACTAATTTTTTTTGATCTGGAGATAGAATAAAGTCGCCCTCATTTTTAGTTATAAACTGTACTTTTCCAGTGGATATATCTAGTGAATAAATATCGTTTATGAAAGTATTATCTTTTTTATAAGTTGTATAAATAAGTTGGTTCCCCTGACCCCATTGCATAACGCTCGAGACACCTGTTCCTACAAGCAGGCGCTTTGCACCACTATTGCCAGACAGATCAAGCATTACGATTCCTGACTGACCATCCACAAAATAAAACTTGGTGTTATCCGGTGAAAAAACTCCTTGCCCATGAGAAATATTGCTCACGTCTGCTTCACCCTTTTCATTCTTCACTTCTGTAGTTCGGTTACTTATTGCATCATATAAACACAAATGCCCATTCATTACATATAAATATTTACTTAAATCAGAAGAGACAACAGGATATTGGGCAGCTGGCGGCAATTTAAACTCTTGCTCTTTTTCTTCCGTATCCAGATTGTACACTTCAATAATAAGTGGCTCCTCTGGTTGCTCCCCATAAACATCTCTTATAATCGCCATACGACTGCCGTCACTTGTTATTCTCCCGACATCTACCTGTGAGCCGCGATATTTTATACGTTCTTCACGAGTTTGCATAGTGTCAATCAGGTCGTCGATACGGATATTAGTTTTTCCAGTAGGATCATCTAAATCGGTCAAGAATTGAACTCGATCTTCTACGCCTTCTTGGCCATTCAAAAGCCAACTTTCTTTCTTTTCAGTCCCCTTTGCGGCATCCTGATTTATCTTAATTTCATTACTTGATGGTATATTAGGAGACTGCGAAGATGTAACAATGTCTCCATCTGTGGTTGCTGTACATGCAGACAACAACACTGAAAATACAATAATCAAAGCCACTTTTATATAACGCATGATTTCCCCTCTCTTTACACTCTCCAAAAATCCCCTTCATTAAGCGGGTTGTCCCAATTCTTTATGCGATTCTGTACTTCCTTATCCCTATTTATTTTTAATTGATCCATCGTCTTGAATAATACGCTTAACTGCTATTACGTTTGTATATATACGACCGTAAGACCCCTTCCAATCTTTGCTTAATTTATCTATCGTTACATTATGAGAAGGCTTTATATCTGAATCCATTTCACTAGGCTTAGTTGCGTTACCATGCTCGTGAATAAATTCCCCATTCCCGATATACATACCTACATGATTTGGTTGTCTTCCCTCCCTTTTTTTCCAGTCAAATAAGATTAAGTCACCTAACTTCAGATTTTTATAATTTCCACTAGAGCGTAAATTTTGATGATCAACCTCTATCCCCCGATTGATTTGGTCTCTTGTAGTACCGCCTATATGCACATCTAATATGGTCAAGTACACCGAGGAACTAAAATCAGAGCAGTCCATATATATAGGGGGATTATTAGGGTCTAGCTTCATCGTTCTAATTTTGGTATCCATACAATAAGGAATTTTGCCTAAAAACTTCTTGGCGAATTCTACAATGGCTTTCCTTTTCTCCTCGGCAGAACTGCTGGAAGGTGTAGGCTTCGTTTCCTCTTTCGACGGTTTATCAGGAGTAGTCGGCGTCTTCTTGCCCGGTTCCGTTTTCGTTGTTGGAGCTGCTGGCGTTGCAGCCTTATTAACCTTAGGCCATGGAAGAATACCATTGGCTACTTGATGCAGGTATACGGCCAGTACATCCCGACCATAACCCTTATTCTCCAGGCCGTATTTTTTCGCAAAATCATGCAGTGCGGCGTTAAGCTCTTTATCCCAATCGCCTGTAGTTGGTAGCTTGTACGAGAAGCTGTCTGGATACTTCTTGGCAAGCTTGTTCAAATTCTCTCTGGCAAGCTGACTGTTCACCCCGTACTTACTCCGCAGAGCGGCCGCTTCCTTAGCAATAGCCTTTTGGTCGGCAACGGTCAGCTTATGGGCCGCATCTGCGTATTGCCCGGACAGTTCCTCCAGCCGATTCGCATCCAGATAGGATTTGGCTGAATGACCACGAATCAGCTCGTTGATTAGCACGTTGTCACGCAGTTGGTTGGCGAGAAGATGCATCTGCTTTTGCTTGACCTTGTCGTTTGCGCCATGCGCTTCCCACCATTGGGACGTGTATCCATGCATTTGCGCTCTGGCCCAGGCAGGCATACGATCTATTTCTGCCACCTGCTGACGCAATTGCTTGGCCTTGGCCGCTGCTTCCTTGGCCCCCTTTTTGTCCCCTGCTGCCACGGCCTTGTAGTAGTCGGCTTTGTACTGAAGCAGCAAATCCTGTACCCATTGTGGATATCCCTTCCCCTTCAATTCTTGAATCAGGGATTGATAAGCTTTCAATTCGGCATCAGGCATCTGATTTTTCATGAACTTACTAGCCTTGATATGAAGTGTTCCATCGGTTCGGATATAGCTGGTTTTGCACGTCAGAGATATTTCGCGAGTAGCGGTCATCTGTACCTTTTTGCCATGCAGCACCAGGTCTGTATCGGCGTGAAAGGTAAGATCGTGATGACTGTACACGTGAATACCAGATGCAGGATTTAAGCGTACAAGTATCTTGTCTTTCTGGGTAGAGAGGGCCAATTCCTTATCATCGAATCTCGCCACTTTTTGTGATTTGGTATGAAGCAGCTTTCTGGATGGCTGGCTGATTTCATCTCCTGTGTAGTCTCTCTTACGCAGGGATTGAACTACACGAGCTTCCTTTTCTTTGTTGGATGGAAAATACAAATGGACATGATCCCCAAGCTCGGGCATGCAATGCCAGCCGATCCCATCACCGGTATACATAGTAGGGTAAGTAAACCAGCGTCCTTCAGCCTTGGACTGCGTGGAATCTACGGACAAGTGAAGTTTAACGGATTCGTTTTCGCTATTTAATTCAATAACCTTCCCTTCAATAGAAGCACCTTTGATAAACTGATTATGTATAACCTCCCTCGGAATGCCCGCTTCTGGAACGAGAACGTAGTCATATGTCATAATGCCCTGCTTCATCTCTGCATGAATCTGATCAATAACCCAATGCTTTCGTCGAAACAAGACCACATCTCCAAGTTCAAAACGTTTCGTGTCCTCCACTTCAGCATACGTATACTGGGGGCCTGACTTTGTTTTTTGGAGGGAAAAGTTAATGCTGCTCAGTTCACCTTTCACCTGTTCTTTTGAGGTACCTAACCATAGCCGCGGAAATACGGATGTAATCTCGGCAATCAGTCCAGTGTGCAGATGAGAGGCCATCCTTTTCAGAAACTCCCAATCACTCTCCCCATACTGAATAGTAAAGCCGCCCAGCTTTTGGTTGCTGTCTGTCAGGTCAATAAAATCGCCGTGTGGATAGCTATCTATAAGCTCCCGAAACAATTGATAATACGTCAAGCTGCTGTTTTGAAACGAACGATTTTTCCGTTGTCGATCCAGCATATATGTAGAAGAGGCTGCCTCTATGTACATGTGATATACACCATTTTTGAATCCAATTCTAATATGGGTGACGATTCCTTTAAAGATGCTTACTGTGCCTCGATCTTCATCCATCTCGTATACCTCTAGCACATCCTCATCATGCGCTAAACCATCATATTTCGCATGATCTTCATCCGGTATGAGAGCAGTGATGTACACTTTGCCGTGCTCATTTACCTTCAGTGTCAATTGAACATCCAGTAGACGGACAATTTCATACGGCGCATTCACTCTAATATTTCCATAAGTCAGCACAGTTCCTGCCAGTCCCATCTTACTCCCCCCATTTGTCTTAACATGTGATGTTTCTACAATGAGTAGCTATTCCTGCCCATCTGACGTGAATGAAATTTTTCCGCACCACATGCATAGGTTCGTGGAGCAGCTCATCAGAGCCGGAGATTGATCTACGTATACATCCTTCTTTCCATTCAACCAAGGCATAGACACGCTGGGTATGCAGGGTTGCGGAATGATTCTTCCAGAATTGCCCTTGTTAGCAGAAGAAACTGTAGGATTGTGCATACTACGGCACATGCCGAAAGATGCGATATGCGTCTGCGGGTGAAAATCCTGAATATTCCCCTGCAATTTATCACCAATACTAATCCCCCTGTTAGCTGAAACACTAAACCTGCCCGAATGACTTCCATAGGTACACTGTATCTGCGCCCCATCCACTACATAGCTCTCACTCATGATCGGACTCTCCTTTATATAGACGGCCTCTCCGTATCGACCTTTTGTAATTTCAAGCCAGCCAGATTAAACTTCAAAATACATTCAGCTACATCTAGGTCCACAATGATATGCTGATTGGCATGCTGAACCCTGAATATCTTATGATTCTCGACTGCATATTCATCTAAAATGATTTTCTTCAGTGTACCGTCCCTATGACATTCGCTAAGTGGTGATAAACACATCAGGCTAGGCGGATGAGCCAGCCAATACCTCGTTTGCTGCATACGCTGCATATCAGCAAAAACAATCAGCTTCCAGCGTAATCCGGCTTGGTATATATCAAAGATTTCCTTTAGTTGCTCAGAAACAATGGCTACTGGTTGCTCTATAAAATCAATATAGTCCGCATCGCCTGATACATAACATTGCAAAATAGACTCTTCATCAGTACACAATGAGCGTTCTGCCCATTCCAACATTTGTCTACGATTTGTCTCTACTGGAAACATATACTCTGTAATACGATTATCCTGTTGAATCATGTAGTACTCCATAAGCTGTTGGATACACCACCTCACTGATTCCTTTATACTCTCCTATTCTTATTTCCAAATCGTTCTCGCATTTCAATGCTTGGAATTCAGGGAGTTGTACAGCCTGCTGTATAGCGTCTTTAGCTAATTTCAAAATGTATTGATGAAATTCCCACGCAGCCTGAAGGACATATCGCTCGACATCAGGCTGAATAACCTTATTCATATAAGGTTTTCGAAGCTGATTCAGTTCGTCCTCCAGTTCTGCCAACAAGCTGAACGCCCAGCCTGCATCATAGGTTCCATGCCAAGGTTGAGGGTCAAAGTACCAATCCTTACCATGCACCTCGATGACATAGTTATAATTGCGATCCATCAGATATGTGCGCCGCATAGAATAGGTAATATATCCGATTCTTATTTTGGCCATTTCTGCAGAATTCGCTTGCAAGCAGATCAATTGAAAGGACTGGATAAAAGAGAAGATGAGCTCTTCTTTTCTGTGCTCATACAAAGACGCCACCTGATGTAATTTCTGATTCAACACAGCTTCCCCATAGGTCTTGTGGAAGTGATCTAGGGCTTCCAGTCTATTCATAATTCCACCTCTGAACCTATTATATAGAATATTTACATGATTTTACTGGTTCTATTCTCCTATTTAATTACACTTTTTTTCATATGATGAGATTGCAAACGAATGTATAAAAACCCAAAAAAATCATTTTATGATTTCATAAATGTGTACTCGCATACCCCATACCTCTTAGAAAAACTGTAGACTAGACCTAGGAGATGAAGGTTTGTGCAAATGAATAGGTAAATCGAAGTAGAAAGCTCGGTTTATAATGAAATAATCATGTATAATTAACGATACGCTCCAACAACACTTTCAGAGAACCAGGAATGGGGTACACAAACTACTAGAGTTTTGATAACCACCACTTTGCATCAGGATTGGAGACACATGACTACTTCACCTACAGGTTTTTATAATAGTATTCAAGAAGCTACCGCTCACGTCATTGATGTGCTGAGTGATATTTTACATGTAAATACCATTTTTATTGCCGCTAACGATGGGGTTACCAATGTGATTTTAGATTCATTTAACCGGGAAGAGGTACTGGTTCGCAATGGTGAGGAGCTTCCTTTTGAGCTTAGCTATTGCAGTCTGGTGCTGAACCATTCCGCCGATTATCTCACCATTTCGGAAACGTCTACTCACCCGCACACATGTGGTTTAGATGTGACTAAAACCATTGGGAACCACTCATTTACAGGAATTCCTATTCGCATGAAAGATGGTCAGGCTTACGGAACCATTTGTGTTTTGGATGCGCCATCTGCCCATTTGACAGAAACGGAAATAAAGGCTCTTCAGGCTATGGCTGTATTTCTGGGTTATGTGGTAGAACTGGAAAAAGACAAGTTCGATGCTGAAGTCTCTTCTATGAACAAGCTGGATTTGATTTCTTCCCTGAGTAATAAAATTCGGTTTTCGCTCACTGAAATTTGGGGAGCCACGGATCTCATGCTGACCACGGAGTTAACAGAAGAACAACAGCAATATATGAGTATCATGGAGTCGAGCAGTCGCTCACTTTTGATGCTGCTGAATAATATTTTGGATTATAGCAATATTGAATCCAGACAGATTGATGATCTTGAGGACCCATTTGACCTGAGAACGATGATGGAAAATGTGTTGAGCTTGTACACAGAAGTAGCTGTGCAACGGAATTTAGAATTGAAGCTGGATTGGAATCTTGCCAGTTCGCCTATTTTTATCGGGGATGAGGCTAAAATTCGGCGTATGCTGATTAATTTGGTGGATAATGCAGTGAAGTTTACAAGCACAGGATCAGTCATCTTATCTGCGACCACTCAATCTGTGACCGATGCGCCTGAGGTTGAATTGGAAGTACGGGTGAAGGATACCGGAATTGGTATATCTCCGAATAAGCTGAAATTGTGGCTTGAGCATGACCATGGGTACCCTCCCTCATATGACAATCCCGGCTTGGGTTGGCAGATTACCAAACAGCTGTTGAAACGAATGAATGGTAAAATGACAGGGATTAGCGAACCTGGTAGAGGGACGGAGATTACGCTCCAGTTTACCCTGAAAATATACCAGGAGTCAGCCTGAACAAACGGTAGGCTTGCGATCATATTGGGCCAATTAATAAAACCCGTGACGGATAACGTCACGGGTTTTAGCTATGCATACGCACTAGGCAGTATGATCACTGTATGCCACACGTTTGTGGACAGTTGGACTTAGTAACGTTTGGGAGCAGCCTGCTTGGCCAAATCCGCCATATACGTAAAGAAAGCTTCCGGGTCTGTATCATATACCAGGTTCACAGGGCGTCCATCCGCCTGTTCCACCGTTCTGCCCTGACTTGGGCCTTCTGCGATAACACTGCAATGCACCGTCTTTTTCTTGACAATATCCGGGCGTCCTACAGATGCAGTGGTTAGTACATCCCACAGGTAATATGTTGAGTTGGTCTCGCTATACACGAGCGGAGGACATCCTGCGTAGCAATTGCCCAGGAAATCAACGCCTTCATATCGGCGCTCGGCAGCCCAACGATTGCGTACGGCTGGAGTTAAAGGCACTTTGCTTGTGCTTTCCAGCGCTACCAGATCAATTGTGATGCCGCTTTGCCATACTCGATGGGCCGCTTCCGGGTCCCAGAACACATTCCACTCTGCGGTACCGTCATGCTCCGGCTCCTCCACATTCCCTTTTTCAAAGGTGCCGCCCATCCATACCAGCTTTTCAATCTTGGCTTCAATATCCGGTGCTTCATCCAGCGCCCGTGCCAGATCGGTTAGCGGTCCAGTGAATAGCAACAGCGTTTTACCTTCAGCTCCGCGTACCTTTTCAATTAGATGCTGATGAGCTGGCAGGGATGAAAGCGGTGCTTCCATTCGCCCCGATTCATTCAGCACAGGTAATGCATCTACATAGAAGGAATGTAAACGCCAAGCGGCAGGAAACGGATTTTTACCGCGTGAATTAGACTTGGCGACTTCAACAGGCCCTTTATTTTGTCCAAAACGATCAATAATTTTACGGCTGGCATCCGTCGCCGGCTCCAGGTAACCATCTGCTGGAATAACCGATACTCCGGTCAAATGAACCTGTTCCATCTGAAGCAGCATAAACAGGGATACTAGATCATCCACTCCACCATCATGATTAAAATAAACGTTTGTCTGACTCATCTGTCTCTTCCTTCCTTTATCCCCGTAAAACAGGCTTGTTCTTTTATCGGCAACCATCCTTCATTATGCCTGATCGCTACACAGGAGTAAATGTGTGATAGTACGTGCATCAGGGATTTTTTTATCTGCTCCATGCTTAAAAAAGGTAGAATTGTGTGTAATAACAGGGTAGAGGCATGGGTCCTAATCGGAAGCGTAGGAAGGAGAGATGCATATGACAGTCCGAACAATAGAAGAGTTGGAGCAGATCCGCAAAGAGTGTAAATCCATGGTGACGAAAAGGGCCGCAGCTTCAGGGGGAGCTGTATTGGTCCCCATTCCAGGGGCTGACGTTCTTGCTGATGTCGGCATTTTGATGCAGCTACTGCCTGCCATTAATGAAAAATTCGGATTATCTGAGCAGCAGTTGGAGGGTCTGGATGCAGAAACAAAGTCGATGGTGTATGGCTTTATCACTTCAATTGGCAGCAAGCTAATCGGACGACTCATCACCCGAGAAGCCATCGTGAAGATTTTGCAGAAAATGGGCATTCGCATCGCCACCAAGCAGGTTAGCAAGTTTGTCCCTCTACTGGGGCAAGGACTAGCCGCAGCGATTGGCTTTACTGCGATGCGAACCATTGGGAATCGGCATATCGATGAGTGCTACGAAGTGGCCAAACGCCTGCTGGAGCAACAAACTGCCGCAGATACGGCACGTAACTGGACGGTACCACAGCAGCCTCTAGATCCCGCGGGAGTTGATCAGTTGCCAAATCAAAATCCGGCAGCAGCGATTCCGCTACTGCCGACATCCCATAAAGAATAATTTTTCAGACTTAGTATTCTCCAATTCTCCAGCACGGGGTAACACAGGTCGAGATAGCCCCTGTATCTCCGTGCTTTTAACCATCTATCTTGGCTCCATAGGAGCGGGCCACTGCTACGGCCTGCTCGATATCTAGCTTGGCTCCGGTGATGTCCAAATCTTTAAAATTCACGCCATCCATCTTCGCACCGCGCAGGTCTGTTCCTTGAAGGTGGGCTTTGTGCAGCCTTACCCGAGTAAGATCCGCCTCCCGCAAATCTGCCTTTTCCAGATGGCATTCGGATAAATCAGCTTCCTTGAAGCGTATTTTTCGCAAATCCTGTTTTCTTAAATCTGCATGACGTAAGTTCGTATAAGACCAGTCTCCGCCCGTAATCGTGATCCCATCCATATTTGCTCCCGCAAAGTCTGAACCTACCAGCTTACAGTTATCAAAACGGACTACAAACAGATTCGCGCTGTTGAATAGACAATTGGTAAAAGCGGACTCCTTGTAGTGAGATGCATTCAGGATGGCTCCGGTAAAATCACAGTCCACAAAGGTACAACCTTCTACAAGAGACTCATTCATCTCTACACCCCGAAAGCGACAACGGGTAAACTCGCAATTTCTCCACTCGCCTTCTCTGGCATCCATTGAGCCAAAATCACGGCCTTCATAGACCTCATCTGTATAAAAGAACATATTTCCCTCTCCTATTCCTTATCCCCGACATCAGGGATTCAGCTTTTCGGCAACGACCGCTCAAAACCGTTTTTCATTTTTCCAAGCAAACCCTTCATCATCTTATGATCCTGTGGCGTAAACTCAGACATGCATGACCGAATCAGCTTCGTATAATAAGGGACTATCTTACTTAATAGCTCTCGTCCTGCCTCTTTTAAGCCGACAGTCACCATCCGTCCGTCACTCTCATGAGCCACACGTTCAATCATGCCATCTCGCTCTAATCCGTCGATCAACCCCGTCATGGTTCCACGCGTGACATCCGCTTTTTCCGCTAACTCCGATGGTGTCATGCGATGCGGCGCATGACAATGCAACAGACTAAGAACAATAATCCGGCCCTGAGAAGCCCCCAACTTGGTCAAATCTGTATCCATTTCCCTGAAAATACCGTTAGCCAAGCGCGCAAATGTCACAAAAGTCTCTATATTATCTACTTCGGCATCCTCATGTCCAAAGCTACGCAGCACCCCGCGTATGGAGTCATTATGAAAATTAAAATTCATAGTCCATCCATTCCTTCCTTAAATCCGCTTGTTCCGTCAAACGGTAGCTTTTCCATTCGTCTGGCAGCAAAGAAGCATATGGCTCCTTGGCAAAACGATCATCTACCAGGACCAGCAGCCCTTCGTCATGCTCTGTGCGAATAAGTCTGCCTCCTGCCTGAAGGACCTTGTTCATCCCCGGATATACATACGCATAGTTGAAACCATTTCGTCCCTGTTCCGAAAAATAATCCCGCAGCACATCCCGCTCCGCTCCAATTTGCGGCAAGCCGACGCCGACGACCACTACCCCGTTTAAGCGATCACCCGGTAAATCGACGCCTTCAGCAAACACACCCCCCAGTACGGCAAACCCAAGCAGGGTACGCTCTTGCCCAGGCTGGAAGGTGTCCAGGAACCGATCACGCTCCGGTTCGGTCATACCTGGACTTTGTACCAACGTATCTGCAGACACGTCCCGAAGCATGAACTCCTCATATACCTCACGCAGATACGGATAAGACGGGAAAAACACAAGGACGTTCCCTTTCCGCTCAGCAACCAATCCAGCCAGCATATCGGCAATCGCCCCTTTGGAACGCTCACGATCCCGATAACGGATGGAGAGCGGCAGCAGGCGTACATCCCATTGCTCCTGATGGAAAGGGGAAGGGACCTGTAACGTATAGTCTTCCTCGCTTGCTCCGAGCATGTCCCGGTAATAAGCAAGCGGTGTCAATGTCGCCGAAAAATATATAGTTGAGCGGTAGTTCTTTACAGCCTGTCCCAGCAAATGCGAAGGATCGAGACAAAACAGCTTGATCCTCACCTCACTGCGCCCCGCTTCAATATAAGTAATGTAACGTTCATCGTATAGAGCAGCGATTCGCAGCATATTTTGAGCGGTAAAATACGTATCCAGAAGCAATGCGTAGGCCGTCCCCTCACTGCTTGCGCGGCTTGTACTGCTCCCCGTCACCAGTTCACGTTCAGCAGCTTCCACAAAAGGCACTAACAGCTCTAGCACCCCTTGCGGTGCTGATGTTTCCACTGCTTTTTCTGTATCTGCATGCAGCTTGCGCAGCGTAATCATATGTGCGTTCACTGCACTCGCAGCCGCAGCAATCTCAGGGCTAAGCAACTTAAATTCTCTCTTCAGTTCCAAAAAAGAAGATTTCAGGATTTCCGCCGAAAACATGTCCCGACCGCGTTCCACCAGATTATGCGCCTCATCCACCAGCACAACACCTTTTCGCTTGTGCTCCTCCAGCAATCTTTTCAGAGAAATCCGTGGATCAAAAACATAATTATAATCACTGATTATACCATCCGAGGCATACGCCACATCTAGCGAAAATTCAAAGGGACATACCTTATGCTTGCGCGCATAATGCTCAATCACCGCCCGCGTCATTAACGTCTCATTCGCCAAAATATCGGACACCGCACCGTTAATCCGGTCGTAATAGCCCTCGCACATGCTGCATGCTCCTGCATCGCAATCATTTTCATCCTTGAAGCAAATTTTATCCTTCGCCGTCAACGTTACCACATGCATGTGCAGCCCTCGGGCCTGCATTCGGGCATATGCCTCTTCAGCTGCTGCCCGAGTGGTGGTACGAGCCGTTACATAATATACTCGCCTAGCCAGTCCTTCGCCAATCGCCTTAATCGCAGGATACAAAGTGGATACCGTTTTACCAATACCTGTGGGTGCTTTGGCAAACAGGTTAACCCCTTCGGCAATCGTCTTATACACCGAACCCGCTAGAGTTCGTTGACCTGAGCGATACGTGTCAAAAGGAAACTCCAACATAGCAATACTGGTATCCCTCTTCTCCGCATGTGCTCTCAGCAGGAATGCATACGGCGCATAACCAGCAATCATTTCCTGAGCGAAAGCCTCCAGCTCTGCAAAAGCTAGCATCCGTCTGAAGCGGCGAATATTTTCACTGTGTGCTTGTACATAAGTAAGTTGAACTTGCATGGAATGATGCTGTTCCTCACGAGCAATCATATAGGCATACAGAAATGCTTGTGCCCAGTGCACCGGCTGGCCGTCCCCCTGAATATCTTCGAGGGGCTGAGAGATTGATTTAATTTCATCAACCGTCCATACGCCATCCAGCTCAATCAATCCGTCACAGCGGCCTTCAATGATAAACAATTCGCCCTCATACAAAATTTCTGTACGTAAATGCACCTCTTTGCGGTCATGCTCCTTGTAACCTTTCTGAATAACCTGATGCACGCGAGTTCCTTCCTGCATACTGCTATTCGAACGAAAGCCGCTCTGAATGCTGCCACTTCGATGCACATATTCCACAAGTGGACGCACCGAAATGTGAATTGGTTCCTTCATACGATCACCCGTTCCGGTCATAGTCCTTACACTGTACCACGTAGATCAACGAAACGTAAGGGACATAAGAATCGTTTGTGGTCGATTGGTATTCATTCATATCTACTTTTTACCGAAATATAGAAACGAGGCCTTTTACTTTATTCCCAACGATACTACAACTCACATTACAGCATAAAGGACAGGGATATGTTAAAAGAATTAATTAACAATTTTGCGTTATTAACGAACTTCTTATTCTTTGGAAATTTATTTTCCCGGAAATATGAACGTTACCTGAAAAACCACGCACTCATTCATCGGGTAATGAACGGTTTAATGCTGGGTCTGTTTGGCATTCTGTTAATGATGACCGGTTTATGGATCCGTGGGCACTTTGTGGTTGATCTGCGCCAACTGGCGATTATCATATCTGTTTATATGGGGGGATCGGTATCCGGTCTGCTGACCACTCTGATCATAAGCCTGTACCGTATTTACATCACTGGAGGTTGGACGGATATTTCTTTGACTGCTACTGTCAATTGCTTCATGACATTAGTCGTTTCACTTATCTTTATTCGAGAAAAAAGACTAACACTCAGCAAATGGATGTCAGCCGTGCTTGGAGCTGTTGTTGTGTCGCTGTTATCTACTTTCTTTGTGGCTAATCCTCCGAATTCGGAAACTATTATAATAATCACAACCGTTAAGATGCTTGGCGGCTTGTTCACTTATTTTATGATGTCCCATATCAAAAAAACAGAACGGGCTATTCATCTGCTGGAAGAAGCTGCAAACCGGGATCATTTAACCGGGTTATACAGTCCGCGTGCTTTTGATGCGCTGTTCGAAGAGGTACTTCATGCTTCCAAGACTACAAAAAAACCCTTTGGACTCGTGATGCTAGATATTGACCACTTTAAAAAAATTAATGATACGTATGGCCATTTGAACGGAGACACCGTCTTAAGCCAACTGGGAATTCTGTTAAACCGGGAATCTACAACAAGAGCATATCCCTCCCGTAAGGGCGGAGAGGAATTTGCAATTTTACTCGGAGATTGTGATACCGAAAAGGCGGCAAGCTTTGCTGAGAAGATCCGGAAAGCTGTGGAAAATGAATGTTTTCTCTTGAATGACGGAACCATAATCTCTTTAACCGTATCCATCGGAGCAGGCAGTTCTCCTGTCATTGCATCAAGGCACTTACTCGAAAAAGCAGACGAAGCATTATATGAAGCTAAACGGTCAGGACGCAATCGGGTAAAGTTGGCAAAACCATAATTATTAGTCGCTAAATGTCAGGAAAGCTGGATTAATGTTAATAAAAAGTGGTAAAATGGAAATAACATCGTTATCAAAAAAACTTCTGCCGCTAGTGGAGACATGCCTTACAATCGACATGGGGGGTGGGCTTTGTGAACCTCGAACAATTGGAAAAACTCATGGAAAAAGAACGCCGTGAACTGAATCGCATGGCTGACTTACACGGATTAAGAGATGAACGTGTATTGGACAAATCCTCCAGGCTTGACCGTATTATGGACAAGTACCTTCACACCAAGCGCGCAATCAACCAAACACACTCATAAAAGCAAGCTACTTCGCTGCCCCTCAGGGCAGCTTTTTTATGATGTAAGCCACTTCCGTCCTTCTCACTGACGACTTCCACCATATTCTGTCCGCAACAATCGCTGTGTGAAGGATATCCACTCTCTGGCAGCAAAGGACAGATACCGATCGTTCCGCCAAATCATCCCCAAATGCCAAGGAATGACAGGGTCCACCAGCGGAAGAACACGCAAACGTTCGGAATCCAAATCCCGGCATATCGCCTCCGGCAATAACGCTACTCCCAGGTTGGCAGCAACCATTTCGCTAATCAAATCCCATTGAGAGCTTTCGTAGACTACACGCGGCTGAAAGCCGGCACGAACACATTCGGCAATGATACGGTCATGCAGCGTAAAATCCTCACGGAACAGCACAAACGCCTCCTCTGCTAACGCAGATAGCGGCACCTCCTTGCACTCAGCCAATGCATGCGTAGGATGAACGAGCAGATTCAGCTTTTCCTCCACAAATAGAAATGTCTCGAACATATCGCCAACCGGTGGCAGCACAATCACCCCGATATCCAGCGCGCCAGCTTCTACGTCCTGCTCCACTTTCTTCGCTCCATCCTCGAACAATTGAATCGTCACATCGGGAAAGGCCTTGTGAAATTCTCCAATGACACGCGGAAAAAAGCTCGATCCGACCATAGGAGGCAGACCAATGCGGATATGTCCTTTTTTCAGGTTCATCAAATCACTCAGTTCCGAGGACAGGCTCTGAAAGGACTTCACAATCGCTTGGGCCTGAAGCTCAATGACCTTGCCCGCATCCGTCAGTTCGATTTTTTTGCCAATCCGATCGAACAGAGTAACTCCCAATTCTTCTTCCAGGCTTTTAATCGTCTTACTGATCGTCGGCTGGGTAATAAACATGCTCTGGGCTGCCTTCGTAAAGCTGCGCAACCGCGCGACTTCCAGAAAATATTGCAAATGTCGGATATCCAAAGCTACACCTTCTTCCATAGACAAACGGAATAGACTTCATTCTTTATATGCATTTTACTCATGAAAGCTTGTGATGTAAAATTTCATTACAGTTTGAAAATAACGGATCTCGAAGATAGGAGACTTTATATATGAAAAGCTTCATACGCGGTGTCCTTCAGATCGCCGTCCTGATGGCCTTTTCGCTCATCCTGAACGCGGTGGTCTCCTGGCTCCACCTGCCTGTACCCGGTAGTATCATCGGTATGCTGATTCTCTTTATTCTGCTGCAAACGGGCGTGGTTCGACTAAGCTGGATCGAGGTTGGCGCTAACTGGTTGCTGGCCGAGCTGCTATTATTCTTTATTCCCTCTGCTGTTGGTGTTATGAATTATTGGCCGATGCTGGAACACGATGGCATGAGCATTATGCTGGTCGTGCTGCTCGGCACCTTCCTGGTGATGGCCTGCACAGGTATGATCGCCAGTCTGCTTGGCAAACGAAAGGAGCATAAATCATCATGACCGGTCTTCTATGTATTATATTAACACTTGCTATTTACTGGATGGCCAAACGCATGTACCGCACATTGCCCAAGGTGTATTTGTCCCCATTGCTCATTACACCTGTGGTTATCATTTTGATTTTGACGCTGACGGGTGTGAACTACCGTTCTTATAATTCAGGCGCTCATTTTCTATCCATGCTGCTACAGCCAGCTACGATTGCATTTGCTGTCCCTTTGTACCGATATTTCCCTGTGTTAAAAAAACACGCGGCTCAAATCGTGCTTAGCGTGTTATCTGGATCTGTCGTAGCCGTGCTGTCCTCCATGGCGCTCGCCAAGTGGATGCACCTGGACTCCTCGCTGCTAAGCAGCCTGATTCCTCGCTCCATTACGACACCTATTGCGATGAATGTATCGCAAACGATTGGCGGTAATCCGACGGTCACGGCTGTATTCGTTATTCTGACCGGATTGAGCGGTCTTATTATCGGCCCGATGATTGTCAAACTATTTCGGATTGAAAATGAGGTTTCACGCGGGGTATTGCTTGGTACCGGTGCTCATGGTACGGGTACTTCCAAAGCGTTCGAGTTCAGTTCGTTGACAGGTACGATTTCCAGCATCTCGATGGTGCTCGCCGCTCTCTTTACCTTGGCGGCTGCCCCATTCCTGTTCCACCTGATGCTGTAAGCCATCTGTATACAATGAAGCAGCGATTCTCTTATGAATAGAGAATCGCTGCTTTTGTTTTGTAGGACCCTTTTTCGCTTAAAGCAGTGGTGAGAAACGAAACGATTGTAGAGAAGCGGAGCGGTAAAGGATACGCATCCCTCACGCTGTATCAGATGGCTTTAACAGCGCTGGGTTCCGCCTCTACCTCTACAGGTGTCACAGCTTCATACAGATAAGCATCCAGCTCAGTCGTATATTGGCGTTCTTGCTCGGCGCTCCAGCCTGCGTACTCGGACATCCATGCAATGACAGCCTGCTTCCAGCGCTTCACCTCGTCAATCTGAAAGAACAGTGCTCCAGTGCGACGTATGAAAAAGTCAGACGGTGTCACCGTCATTTCCTGTTCCATCGCGTACAATAGCGGAACACGCACTTCTATAGGCAACGCCGCTTCCGTCTCGGTGGCGTTCTTCATGCTCCGTGTCGCTATGGCGAACAGTCGCTCCACATTTGAGCCATAGCGAGCAGCCCATGCTCTGGCGGTTTCTGGCGACAGACCGAGCGCGGCACCCGCTGCGGCTTGCTTGCTCACGAAAGCGTCCCAACCCGCCGAGCCGCCTACATTGCCGCCCGAAATCGGGATATGCCTTGTGCGGCATGCCCGAAAGCTTTGCCCATGCAAGCGGCCCAGCTCCCGTACCGCGCGATCCACGACGAGTTCGGACATTTTCCGGTAGCCTGTCAGCTTGCCGCCTGCAATCGTGATCAGACCTGAACGGGATTCCCAAATTTCGTCCTTACGTGAAATTTCCGAAGGGCTTTTACCGTCTTCATAAATGAGCGGGCGTACTCCTGCCCAACTGGATTCCACATCTGCAACCGTCAGCTTCACATCCGGGAACATCCCGTTGATCGCTTGAAGCACATACGCCCGGTCTTCGGCGGTCATCCGGGGATGCGACGTATCCCCCTCATATACCGTATCGGTCGTACCTGCATAGGTTTTGCCATCACGCGGGATCGCGAATACCATGCGTCCATCCGGTGTATCGAAGTACACTGCCTGTTGAAGCGGGAAGCGCTCAGCATCGAATACCAGGTGGATACCCTTCGTCAGGCGAAGCACCTTTCCCTCTTTGGAGCGATCCATTTCCCGCAACGTATCTACCCATGGCCCGGCAGCGTTAATGACCAGCGAAGCCCTGATCTCGTATGGCTTTCCCGTTACCCGATCGGTTACACTGGCGCCGCTTATTCGTCCGCTGTCATACAGCAGCTTGTCAGCCTTGGCATAGTTCACGGCCAGCGCCCCTCGTGTAACGGCTTCCTTCATCACCTCAATCGTCAGGCGAGCATCGTCTGTGCGGTACTCCACATAACTCCCGCTTCCCTTCAGTCCTTCTCTCTTCAGCAAAGGCTCGCGCTCCAGCGTAGCCTGGATGTCCAGCATGCGGCGGCGCTCACTACGCTTCACGCCAGCGAGGAAGTCATACACCAGCAGACCAATCGAGGTGGTGAACGCATTAAATGTGCCACCCTGGTGAAAAGGAAGCAGCATACGCTCCGGAATGGTCACATGAGGGCCATTTTCAAATACGATAGCTCGTTCCTTCCCGACCTCGGCTACCATCTTAACCTCAAATTGCTTCAAATAACGAAGACCGCCATGCACCAGCTTGGTAGAACGACTGGATGTGCCTGCTGCAAAATCCTGCATTTCCACCAGAGCCGTCTTCAAACCACGATCCGCAGCGTCCAGCGCAATTCCCGCCCCTGTAATGCCGCCACCAATAATTAAAATATCAAAATGCTCACGCCCCATACGTTCCAAAACAGCCGTTCTCTCCTGTGCAGCAAATCCCTGTTCTCCCATCATCTATCCCTCCAATTTCGTACATGTCTGCTTTGCCATCTGACACCGAATCACCAAAAGATACAAAAAAAGACCACGAACATCGCTGCGGCGGATGCCGAGCGGTTCATGGTCTCTCCAAGTCTCCTGACGAGTATTAACTTATCTATATCGTAGCATACACAGTACACGATGAAAAGGGGAATCTGCCTGTTGTCAGCTGACTGCCTACTGTCGTAAAACCACCTTTACTTGAATGCCATCGCGGCATGGACTGCCTTTTTCCAGCCGCCATATCGTTCAGCCCGCACTTCTTCACTCATGGTCGGAGTGAAGGTTCGGTCACTCTGAGCATATCCCCGGACTTCATCCAAACTGTCCCAGAAGCCGACTGCCAGCCCTGCCAAATACGCCGCCCCCAGTGCCGTTGTCTCGTTCACAGCAGGTCGTTCCACAGGCAGATCGAGAATATCGCTCTGGAACTGCATCAGGAACTCGTTCATCACTGCGCCCCCATCTACACGCAATGAGCGCACAGGTACACCCGAGTCGCTCGCCATGGCGGTTAGAACATCTTTGGTCTGGTAGGCCAGCGATTCCAGTACCGCTCGTATAAAATGCTCCTTGGATGTTCCCCGTGTTAAGCCAAAGGTCGCGCCGCGCACATCACTGTCCCAATACGGGCTGCCAAGACCCACAAAGGCTGGGACAAAATATACACCCTCCGTTGAGGTCACCCGCGCCGCATACGCTTCACTGTCTTTGGCCTCGCGGAACATACGCAGCCCGTCACGCAGCCACTGAATAGCAGACCCGGCTACAAAAATGCTGCCCTCCAACGCATACTTCACCTGACCGTTCAACCCCCATGCAATGGTAGTAATCAGTCCATGCTTCGATTCACAGGGTTCATCTCCGGTATTCATCAGCATAAAGCAGCCCGTACCGTATGTATTTTTAATCATGCCTTTGTCAAAGCATCCCTGACCGAACAAAGCTGCTTGCTGATCGCCCGCCGCTCCGGCAATGGGAATTTCCTGTCCAAAAAAATGATAATCCACCGTATTCGCATATATTTCGGAGGATGACCTCACCTCCGGCAGCATAGACGCAGGAACGCCGAGAATATCCAGCAGCTCCTCATCCCATTTCAGCTCATAAATGTTGTACATTAGCGTACGAGCAGCGTTGGAATAGTCCGTTACATGCGCTTTACCGCCAGACAGTCTCCAGATCAGCCAGGTATCGATTGTACCGAAAAACAGCTCTCCGCGTTCCGCCTGGGCTCTCGCTCCTTCAACGTTGTCGAGTATCCATTTGACTTTGGTACCCGAAAAGTAGGGATCAATGAGCAGCCCTGTTTTGCTATGAAAAGTTTGATCAAGTCCACGGCCTTTCAAGTCCTCGCAAATCCCGGCCGTTTGCCGTGACTGCCATACCAGCGCATGATATACCGGCAGGCCTGTATGTTTATCCCACACCACCACAGTTTCCCGTTGATTGGTAATGCCAATTCCAGCAATTTGACCGGCTTTCACACCTGATTCCGACAGACAAGAGGCGATGACAGCCAAAATAGAGCTCCATATTTCATTCGCGTTGTGCTCTACCCATCCCGGCTGGGGAAAATACTGCGGAAACTCCCGTTGTGCCCTGTACACCACTTTCCCCTGCCGATCAAACAAGATGGCCCGCGAACTAGTTGTGCCCTGATCCAAGGCAAGAATGTACTGTTCCATCATTTTTCAGTCTCCTTGCTTTATGTATGTTGCCTACTTGATTCAAATAGAAGCTATCGCTTATAGTGCTCAAACAGTTGTTTATTGGAGGTGGTAACTGCTGTAGCTCCCGCTGCCAACGCCGCCTCCACATCCTCAGGGGTACGAATAAGTCCGCCAGCCAAAATGGGAATCCCTGTACGTTCACTGACCTCCGCAATCATCGGTGGCACAACACCAGGCAGCACCTCAATATAATCGGGGCGCGTTTTTTCCACCAGTGCGTAGCTTTTTTCCAGCGCAATCGTATCCAGCAGGAACACTCGCTGTACAGCAAGGATCCCCTTTTTTTTGGCGGTTGCAATCACCCCGGAACGGGTCGAGATAATCCCAAATGGCTTAATCTCCTGACACAAATACTCAGCGGCATACTCGTCATTCTTCAAACCCTGCACCAGGTCGGCATGCAGAAGCATCTGCTTGTTGCGGCTCCTTGCCATCTGGTACAAGTTGCGCAGCTGCGCTACATGCGTATCCAGAAAAACAGCATACTCATAAGAGCTGTCCAAAATATCCTCCAACTGCTTCATGTGCTTAGCTGCAGGTAAAATGCGTTGTCCCTGAAATGGCATGGATATCCTCCTTAGGCCGAATGGCGGTCAAATTCGTTCAAATTTTATATTATCACTCTGGTCGACGAACGTGAAGCGGTTCCATAAGAATATCCCTTTACACTCCATATATTCCTTTATTTATAAACCACATCCATGGATCATCTCATGTTCTTTTTTTGTACTTTTTGGTTGTCCGTATGTCTATTACTTTTTCAGAGAATTCGCATAGATTGATATTAATCTTTCAAAGAATGGAGTGAATAGAATGGGTTTTTATGTTCGTAACAGTACGTCTAACCCTATTTCAGTTGCCGTTGGATACTATGATTCTGGTTGTAGTCCTATCACCTATGCTAAGAGAGGGTGGTACCGTATAGAACCCGGTAGACGCGCATTTCTTGTAGCTGGATCAGCCGCAAACCAAACGTTTTATGTCTACGGACATGACAGTTTTGGTAATTCGTGGGGCGGTGATTTCTACACAGATGTTCCTAGAGAGGCTTTCACAAGATGCTGGATAGCAAGTTGCCAGGGCCAGGGCTGTAGAAGCGTGGGGTTCGAGGAGATCAATGTTGGCAATTTTGAAAACTACACTCTAAACCTTGTAGATAGTACCCAAAGTGCATCTAAGTCAAGACGTACTCTAGTGGCGAAAAAAAGAAAAACCAATTTAAAATTAGGGAAGTTCAGCTTTATAAAATCACCTGGAAAATTAGGTAAGTTAGGCAAGAATAGAAAACCGCTATATGGTAAACGCAAATAGAATTATATAAACAGAACCAAAAGAAGCACCTCCCGCCATGAGCTGGGAGGCGCTTCCTTACATACTAACTGTGTATTCCTTCACTCGTCTATACAATTAGCCCCCAAACCCTTGGCGCAGCCACGAGGTAGCAAGCGTGATCGCACCGCGCTTGGCCGCGGTTTCCGACAATGGGTTCAACATCACAAAATCGTGTATGATGCCCTGAAAGCGTACAGCGGTTACATCTACCCCAGCTTCACGCAGCTTGTTCGCATAGGCCTCCCCTTCATCACGCAACACATCGGCCTCGCCTGTAATAACCAGCGCACGCGGTAGCCCTTTGAGCTGGTCCGTGTTGGCACGTAACGGGGACGCCGTGATCTGCGCTCGTTCGTTAGGATCTGTCGTATATTGATCCCAGAACCATTGCATCCCTTCACGGCTCAGGAAATACCCTGTAGCGAACTCATGGTACGATTCCGTATCAAAAGAAGCGTCCGTCACCGGATAGAACAGCAACTGTTGCCGAATGGCAGGGCCACTGCGTTCTTTGGCCAGCAGAGTTACAGCTGCAGTCATGTTACCACCGACACTATCTCCGGCGATCGTCAGCGTATCGGGCTTCAGCCCATGCTCGCGCCCCTGCTGTGCCACCCATTGAACGACCGCGTAAATTTCCTCAATCGCCGTCGGATATTTAGCTTCAGGTGACAAGCTGTATTCAGGGAATACAACAGCTGCCTGTGAGCCTACTGCCAATTCACGAATCAGACGGTCATGCGTATGAGCATTACCGAATACCCAGCCTGCTCCGTGGATATATACAATGACCGGGAGATCACCTGTCACCTGTTGTGGACGAACAATTCTGACCTTCACCTCACCGCCAGGGCCACCTGGAATCGACAGATCCTCCAGATCTGCGGCAGGTTTATCTGCTGGACCGGATTGAACCTCATTGACCGTTTCACGTCCTTTTTCAGGACCCAAATCATACAGAAACGGAGGTTTGGCATTATCGTCTGCGAATTTTTGCGCTGCGGGCTCCAACTGTACTTTTTTACTCATATCGTTTCACTCTTCCTTTCTTATTTGCGGTCTACATGTATTCAATATGGTTTACATTTATTCATTCAGTATCACCTTATATTTAAACGAGTTCCTCTCTTTCCAATCGGAGGACTCTATTTTGCCCAAAGAAGAGCTTGACTTTTATTTTATATTGTAACTATAATGGTTACATATTAAAGTTCAAGTATGAACATCATACAACGCATGAATTAAGCCAATAAATCATCCAAATTATTTTTTAGGAGGCTATTCTATTATGAAAATTGCAGTTATTGGTGCAGGCGGTAAAGCAGGAAGTAATATCGTAAAAGAAGCATTAGACAGAGGGCATGAAGTAACCGCCATCGTCCGTGACCCAGCTAAAGTAACGGATAATCGTGCAGCTGTAGTACAAAAAGACGTTTTTGACCTGAAAACAGATGATCTGAAAGGTTTTGACGCCGTTGTTAATGCTTTTGCCGCTCCGTTCGGACAAGAGCATCTGCATGTAGATGCAGGTAACGTGCTAATTGAGGCTCTCCGCAATGTATCCGGTACTCGCCTGATTGTCGTAGGTGGTGCAGGCAGCTTGTTTACGGATGAATCTCAGACACTCTTGGTCAAGGATACTCCCGACTTCCCTGATTTTGTATATCCAACAGCTCATAACCAAGGAAAGAACCTGGACATTCTACGCGGTACCAGCAACCTGAACTGGACGTTTATTAGTCCTTCCGCGGAATTTGCTCTCGGCCAACGTACAGGCTCTTACCAAGTGGGCAAAGACACACTACTGGTTAATTCCAAAGGTGCAAGCTATGTCAGCTATGAAGATTATGCAGTTGCCGTAGTAGACGAAATTGAAAAACCACAACATTTGAATCAACGTTTCACCGTCGTATCCGAGTCCTAATTCTACGACCGAACCGAACATTCCAACATAAAAAGACCCTTCGATCACTTTCCATCCTGCTTGGAAAATGAATCAGAAGGGTCTTACTGTATGTCTGGTTCGTCCAATCTTCTACTGTTTAACTCGGCTTACAGTCTTCCTGTCACTAAAACTTAGCTTAAGAATTGGAGGTGCAGCCAAAGTCGTCAAAATAACGGCAATGATGACTGATGTAAAATACTGTTGTGCCAACAGGCCTGTTTGCAGCCCGGTGGCTGCGATAATAAGCGCAACTTCTCCGCGAGATATCATGCCAGAACCAATCGCAAGCGAGGAACGGGTATTAAAACCTGTCAGCCGCGCGCCGATGCCTCCTCCGACCAACTTCGTCACCAGTGCTATCAGGGTCAAAACAACAACAAACCCAAGCTGCTGCCCCACTCCCTCAAAAGATACATTTAAGCCAATGCTGACAAAAAATACTGGCACAAAGATGGAATAAGCGATGGGCTCCACCTTTTCTTCTACGACAGGCTTAAAGCTTGTTTGCGAAATGGCAATCCCCGCAGCAAAAGCTCCGATAATGCCCGCCATACCCATCAAATCTGCAAAATACGCAAAACCGAAGCAAATGACCAACGCAGCAGTAATCACAGCTTCGGTCACTTTGAGGGGGGCAAGTATTTTCATAATCCATGGAACAACGAACCAGCCACCCAAAATAGCTACTACGAAGAAAACTAGCTTTTTGCCAACAAGAAGTCCCAGCGAAGTTTCTCCGCCCATACCGAATATACTCATCATGACCGCAAGCAGCACCACGACGAGCACATCGTCCAGCACTGCCGCACCCAAAATGGTCGAGCCTTCTCGGGTATTCAGCTTGTTCATATCCTTGAGCACCTGCACCGTAATGCTTACGGAAGTAGCGCTCAAGACAATCCCCAAAAACCATCCTTCATGCACGGAAAATCCAAAGGCTTCCCCAACTCCAAAACCACAGAGTAACGGCAAAATAATACCCCCGACTGCCACTGCTACCGCAGGCTTCCAGTTGCGCCGAAGCTGATCCAGATCCGTCTCCAGCCCGGCAATGAACATCAACAGCAACACGCCGATTTCAGACATATTATGAATCAGCGAATCATTTTGTACCCATCCCAAAACTGCCGGGCCCAGCACGATACCAGCGATCAGCTTCCCCAATACCGCAGGTTGACCGAGCTTAACCGATAAATGACCGGCTACTTTTGTAAACAATAGAATCAAAAGAAGATACAATATAAATTGCATAGGTTAATAACCTCCTTTTATTTAATCCTTGAACTCATTTGCGCATCATCTACAATTGAAGAAAACGGATAATCATAAAATGCAGAACAATCGTCCAAAATATGTGTCTGACCTTAAACAGACCACAACTCGCAAAATAAAAAGGGAAACCCTACATACAGCACAGGTTCCCCTAAAAAGACATAAAGGAGCCTTGGTGACAGGCTCCTCCGATAATTCATATATTCATTTGATATTGTCGGTCATCCTTGCGCAAACAAGTAACTTTATCATTTAATTATATCTCTTCTTTAAACCCCTGTAAACGTCATTGAGTCAACTTTTTGTTTTTTCCACATACCGGGCACAGTATTCATGCTGCAGCATACTCATCAAAATCGAATCGTGGTATTGATGATTGTAATATAGAGCATCCCGCTGCACACCTTCACGTTGAAAGCCTACTTTTTCATAGCAACGGATGGCCTGTTCATTAAAATCAAATACATTCAGCTCAATCCGATGCAGGTTACAAATACCGAATCCATAGCCTAGCATGAGCACAAGCGCTTCGGTGCCGTAGCCTTTACCTTGATTCCCCTGCTCATTGATCGCAATACGGATGTTGGCGCTGCGATTCAGGCTGTCCATATCCTGTAGCGCAATATCCCCGATGACACGATCATCTTCCTGAAGTGCAATGAGCAGCTGCAGGCTTGAGGAATCCTGTCCTTTAGCTTCTATATAACGAGCAATTTGCTCTTTGGTAAAGCTTCGCTGTGTGCCCGTCAGCCTCCGCACTTCCTGATGAAACAACGTATTATAATACAGCTCGGTGTCCTCCACGTTAATGGGACGCAAGTACACTCGTGATCCTTCAAGCAGTCGTGCCACTGGCGTTGCGGACGAATAATTTTGAGTCAACATGATCTCTCCTATGCTAAAAATATTGATGCTACAATAATATAAATTTCTTAAATGGAAGCAAACGATTACGCTAGATCGACATTTTGTTCAGTCGAAGGGGGAGGATCAGCAAGAGACTCGCGCCAAATTACAGATTGAAGCAGAAGTCCTGCCAAACCCAGGATTCCAACAGACATCCCGATCCAGACAAAAGCCGTTCCTGCCCCTGCTATTCGGATCAATACTCCCCCGGTAAGCGGCGAAATGACCATGATCGCTCCAATCACGGTACTTTGAATACCGAAGACACGCCCCACCATATCAGCAGGGGTTTTGGCTTGTAATATGTAATTCTGGGTGATAATGTACAGACCATTCCCCACACCTAGCATGGCCCCGATCGTAAGCAGTACGGGTAGTCCTGTCCCGGGCTGCGCCCAGCCTAAAGCGGCAATCGCTCCGCCAATCAGCACATAGCCTCCACCGAGTCCCCAGCCTGCGCTTATACGATTCAAGCGATTAAGCACAAGCATACAACCAACAGCGCCAGCACCTATGGCGGAAACCAGCCAGCCAAGCAGCGATTCGTTGCCCGGAGCGAGCACTCTCAGCAACGTAGGGAACTGGTAGTCGATCATAAGAATGGCGATCAAGCCGAACAGCCCGAATATGAGCGTATGCAAAAGCATTCGACTGCGCCAGAGGAACGCCCAACCCTCCCGCCACTGATTGAAAAAACGGGATACGTGAGCAGGCTCTCCCTCCATCTTGGCATCATCAGCCCCATGCGCTGTAACCGATGTCGACTTTCCG
Organism: Paenibacillus sp. P2(2022); assembly: GCF_029522175.1. Taxonomy (NCBI): domain Bacteria; kingdom Bacillati; phylum Bacillota; class Bacilli; order Caryophanales; family Paenibacillaceae; genus Paenibacillus; species Paenibacillus sp. P2(2022). The sequence goes on from NZ_JAKWFI010000003.1 coordinate 355,346, forward strand.
AGCTGCTCGTCAGCACCAGCAACCGCTTGCTGGTCTGTGCTGGCCAGCGCCGGACCGATTCCGCGCAGCGGCCATAGCAAGAGGCCGGAGCAGAGGCGCAGCAGTGCATTTAGGATAATGCATGCTTGCGGGGACAGCACAGTCAAGGTCATGGCGCCCAGCAATGGTCCCGCCACTTTGGAGGCCTGATTGACCAGGCCATTCAGTGAGGTTGCACGGAATAGGTCGCCACTGGCGACTACTGTACGAGTCAAACCTTGCTGTGACGGCATTTGGAATACGCCAGCCGCCGCGCGCAAGCCGAGCAAAGGCAACAGCCACACCGGACCAGGGACGGCGAGAATCGTCAGCGTCAATAAGGCGACAGCTATATCGCAGCCGATCATCAGTCGGGCCTTATGTACCCGGTCGGCTAACGTGCCTGCAATGGAACCGAGCAGCAGACCCGGTAGCGCCATAACTACCGGAATCAGCGCAATCAGCATCGGGTCAGCTTCCCAGCGGTAAGCAACAAGCACCTGAATGGCGATAGCATCAAACCAATCACCAAAGGAAGCAGCCGTATGTGCCGCAAACATCCGCCGAAAATGGCCATTACGCCAAATGCTAGGCGTGGATTGCAATTCTTTATTTTCCTTCATTTCTACTCACCCTGCTCTCATTTTCTGCTTCTTTAGCAATAAGAACATTCTAGCGGGCCTATATCAGAGGAAAATCAGACAGCTAATGAAGTCAGGCCTAAGAAAGGATCTGCTCCAGCCAGTGCCTTAGCACTGAACGATGCAGTGTTAAACTGTTGTCCCGGTCAAGCTGATCATACTGAGTCGCATACTTCTCTTCCAGCCTTGGATACGGGCTGCAAAGCTTTAAAAAACTACGAATTTGACTTATTGCTTTGATTTTTAATAGCTTCTGTTTCGCCATATCAAGGGTGACCAGCCCCTCATCCATGAGCCGCTCGGCCTGGTCTACATCTCCAGTACGCAACAGCATAAGTCCGCGCAGCAAGCGATAACGGCCCAGTTCGCGCAAATACGGAGCCTCTGACAGCATGCCTTCCAGACGATCAGACAGTTCGGCAGCCTTTTCCATATGATTGGCGACCAGATGCATGTACATCTCCATGAGCGCAACCGGCATCACAAATTTATCAAGATCATCCCGCTCCATAACCTTGAAGGTCAGTGGTAGACCTTTCTGTGCGCGTTCAGGTTGTCCATTCTCCACATAAGCCTCCAGAATATTGAGGATACGTAATTCCCGCTCCTGATCACTGGACAGCAATCCGCTGGCAAGCGCACGTTCACATAGGGCAAGCCCTTGATCCGTTACCCCTGCGGTGCACGTATAAAGCAGCAACATCCAATACAAACGGTCTGCGGGTGCAAAATCCTCTTGTTTCAAAAACCAAGCTACATCCGCCTGTACAAAACGGGTATACATTTGATAATAGGCAGACATTTGGAAACCCATCTGCTCCTGCTGTTCAGCCAGCGCTACGATGGAATCGCCTTGCCCCAGCAGGTGATACTTTCGGAAAAGTCCATGAACGGCGTCCTGTACTTCCTGATCGTGCAAAGAAGGATGATTTCGTGGTTGTATGCCAGTCAGGGTCAAGCTGTAGCCATATCCTCTGACCGTATGAATACGGAGTCCATTCCATGACTTAAGTTTTTTGCGCAATCTATAGATATGATCATCCACTGTACGCTCCACTGGATATTCCAGTGGCCACACACGATCCAGCAGTTGTTCCCGGGTGAACACCTGATTCCGGTTATCGTATAAAAAGCGCAACAATGCAAACTCTTTAGCCAACAACATAACACGATCTGCATTATAGACCACACTGTAGCCATCTGCATCAAATTGCAGCCTGATCATCCACCTCGCCTCCGACATATCGTTTCTTAGCTGCACCCAGCCCTGTAAACATAAGCAGAACACTCAGGCACAAGAGTAAAAGCAGCGGAATTGTCCAGCCTTGTGTCGCATCATGCAAATAGCCGAACAGCGTCGGCCCAGTCGCTGCTAGCAAATAACCAAAGGATTGCGCCATACCTGACAGCTCTGCTGCCTGCTGCGGTGTTCGCGTCCGCAAATTAAAGAACATCATAACTAGCGGAAAAGCAAAACCACCTGCTATACCCATACAAATGACCCAAATCACACTCCACTGTGTAGCCCCGAGCAGAAATCCACCCAGACCTATAAAATAGAGCGCAGCCATAATCAGAACCAATATCCGCTGATCCTTCACTCGCGCCGCCCAAATAGGCACAATAAAAGTAAATGGCATTTGCGAAAATTGCATCACAGACAGCATCCATCCCGCAGTCTCTGAATCCATTCCCTGTCCGCTCATCATTTCGGGAAACCAGGCAGCAGGAACATAGAACAGGGCAGATTGCAGCCCCATAAACAGAGTTACCTTCCAAGCCAAAGACGATTTATACACATTCACCGTTCGGGCAGATACTACCGCTTGACTTGCCGTTCGGCGCGCCTTAAGGAGCTGCGGCACCCAGAGTAAAATACCTAGGACACCGACAATCGCCCAAATCCCCAAAGCACCGCGCCAGCCCATTCCTCCGTTCAGAGCCAGCGGTATACTCAGACCGGATGCTGTTGCAGCGACCACATTCATGGATACGGAATATACGCCGGTCATTAGTCCGCTGTTGCGTGGAAATTCCTCTTTGATCAAACTGGGCAGCAAAACATTGCACACAGCAATAGCCAGTCCCAGCATCGCAGTCCCGACAAATAATGCAGTCACCCCCAACGTCGAGCGCACTACAATACCTGCGGTCAACAGCAGCAAGGCCGCAAAAATAATAAGGGAAGACCCGAAGCGCCGCGACAGTTTGGCTACAAAAGGCGACAACAGTGCAAAAGCAAGCAGCGGGAACGTCGTTAACAGACCACTTAGTGTATTCGAAATATGCAAAGAATCCTTAATCAAACCGATAAGGGGTCCTACCGAAGTAATCGAGGCGCGCAGATTGGCACCTACCAGGATGATCCCTGCGGCAAGCACCCAAGGACCTGCATGCCACAACGATTTGTATACCAAAGCTCGTTGGTGTTGCTGTGAACTCATCTCTCCATTCTCCAATCCATTCTGTATTATGCTCAAAGGCTCCAACCAAGTGTAACGGCTGGAGCCTAGGCAATTTTTATCTCATTAAATTATAAAGGCATTCGTGCCATATGCATAGGACGGATCGACACAACGCCCCAAATCTTCATATTCAGCTTACAGGTTCATCAAACAAATAAAAGCTGCCTGAAAGGACAAGTTCCTTTTGAGGCAGCTTTCAGTTCATAGCTTCGATGTGATTGGCGCTGATTAACGTACCAGCCAGCCGCCATCCACCGCCAAGATATGACCATTCATGTAGTCCGAACCCTGACTGGCGAGGAAAACAACAACCCCCATCAGGTCAGACGGATCACCCCAACGACCCGCAGGAATACGTGACAAAATCTCTTGATTGCGATTCTCATCCGCACGAATTGGAGCCGTGTTCGCCGTAGCAATATAACCAGGGGCAATCGCATTAATCTGAACGTTATGAACCGCCAGTTCGTTCGCAAATGCCTTGGTTATGCCAGCTACTGCGTGCTTGCTTGCTGTATATGGCGGAACGAACTTGCCGCCCTGGAAAGCAAGCATAGAAGCGACATTAATAATCTTCCCGCTTTTTTGCTCTACCATTATCTTCGCCACTTCCTGGCTCAAATGGTATACAGCATTCAGGTTGATTTCCATAACAGCGTCCCAATCTTCATCTTTATACTCCAGCAAAGGAGCGCGGCGGATCGTACCCGCGTTATTGACAAGGATATCAATTTTGCCAAATTCCTTGATGCACTCTTCTACAAGTTTTTTAATGGATGCTTTTTCAGTCAGGTCTGCCTGGTGAAAAGCAAACTTCACACCCGTTGGCTCCAGCAGACGTCTTGTTTCTTCATAATCATCATTGTTAGCTACAATGAACAGGTTTGCGCCTGCTTTGGCCAAAGCTACGGAATATCCTTGACCTAATCCACTGTTGCCCCCTGTTACAATCGCCGTTTTACCTTTTAGACTAAAAAAATCCAATGAAAAATCGTCCAGACCCATGCCTACGCCTCCATCACAAATTAGTATAAAAACCTATATTTTCTGAAGCCTACAACGCTGCACGTACTTCTTTGTATTTAGCCACATAACGCGCTGCATTTTCTGTGATCAAGTCGTAGCGACCTTCCTTGGCTGGAGCCGTCAAATTGCCTCCAATGCCCACGGCCACACAGCCGTTACGCAGCCAGGTTTCCATATTATCCAGATCAACGCCACCGGTTGGCATAATCTGCACGTGAGGCATTGGCCCTCTCACGGCCTTAACAAAGTCCGCCCCCATCGTATTGCCCGGGAACAACTTCACAACATCACTACCCAATTTCATGGCTTCCTTGATCTCATTCAGCGTCATGCAGCCAGGCATATAAGGAATCGCATACAAATTGCATAGCTTCGCTGTTTCTTCTTCAAAAGAAGGACTTACGACAAATTCTGCTCCAGCCAGAATAGCGATTCTCGCCGTCAGTGACTCCAGTACAGTTCCTGCACCAATAACGGCCCGATCCTTAAATTCGTCTCTCAATCTTCGAATGACCTGATCCGCATCTGGCGTGGTAAACGTAAGCTCAATATTATTCAAGCCGCCTTCAATACAGGCTTTGGACATTTGATACGCTTCCTCCGCTGTGTTTCCCCGTATGACTGCGACAACACCAACCGAAGTAATATGTTCCAAAACTTTCTTTTTCGTCATGTTCCTGATCCTTTCCACGAATGGGATGACCATGGTTCCTCAGCCGCTTGCAGGTCTACGTTCCAATGCAATGATTAACGCAACTCGCTCATGGCTACCTGATCCATGTCCTTGTATGTTTTATTTTCACCAGCCATGCCCCAAATGAAGGTATAGCTACCTGTAGCTGCACCGCAATGGATAGACCAAGGCGGAGAAATAACGGCTTCATCATTTTTCATGACCAGATGGCGTGTTTCGTTCGGCTCACCCATCAGGTGGAACATTCTGGCGTTTTCGTCCAGTTCAAAATAGAAATACACTTCCATGCGACGGTCATGAACATGTGTCGGCATGGAGTTCCACACACTGCCGTTCTCCAACGTGGTCATCCCCATAACCAACTGGCAGCTTTGAATGCCTTCGTCATGGATAAAGCGACGTAACGTACGGTTATTGGCTGTTTCTTGCGAACCCAGACTTTCAGACGGCACATCGGCAAAAGACTGCTTCGTCGTTGGATACGTGGTATGAGCCAAGGCTGAAACGATATAAAATTTCGCAGGCTTTTCGCTGGAATCGCTTTCAAAGATCAACTTCTTAGCACCTTTACCTACGTAGAGACAGTCTTTTGTGGCCAGCTCGTAAGTTTCACCATCCACCTTGACCGTACCGCTGCCGCCGACATTAAAAACACCCAGTTCACGGCGTTCCAGGAAAGTTTCCGCTTTGATTTGATCGCTACCTTCCAGTGCAACAGATTTATTCACGGGATGAATGCCCCCGATAATGACACGATCTTCATGCGTATAGACCAGCTTTACTTCCTCAGGTACAAAAAGCTCCTGGATCAGATAGTGCTGACGCAACTCTTCAGTCGTAAAATGCTTGGCATGTTCGGGATGAGTTGAATAACGCATTTCCATAAAAACATTCCTCCTGTTTAGATAAACTTTTTTATCAACGGAATTGTTATAAAAGCGGTTTCTAACTCTACTTCTTAGCTAGAATTGTAATAATTATCTAAGAGTGTGTCAACCCAAAACTTCATCATTCCTAGAAAAAGCCTTAATATTCGCGGATTTTTATACGATTTTTACCTTTTGATAAACAAAATCATATTTTTTTATCTACATTGCCCAAAAAGTTTTTAGCAAATATATCAACTTACTCATTGTGAAAAACCGATTTATGTGATAATTTCATTTTATTCAAGCGGCGCATACGCTTACAGATTTAGTTTACTAAACATAAGGAGGAATTCAAATGACCGCAACATTGGATGCTGTTACCTTTGGAGAACCCATGGCTATGTTTTACGCCAATGAAGCAGGCTCTCTGGATGAGGTGCGTTCATTTACCAAAGCGCTGGCCGGGGCGGAGACGAATGTTTCGGCCGGTTTGTCGCGTTTGGGGCTACGAGCTGGACTCGTGACCAAGCTCGGCGAGGATACGTTCGGCAAGTTCATTGCCGATGCACTGCGTCAGGAGAAGATTGACACCCAAAATGTCATGTTTACCAAAGACCACTCTACTGGGATGCTGATTAAATCCAAAGTTACCAGCGGCGACCCTGAGGTCGAATATTTTCGCAGGCATTCCGCCGCTTCCACACTGAGCATTGCTGATTTTAACGAAGCTTACTTTGCTGGGGCTCGCCACCTGCACTTTACAGGTATTTCTGTCGCACTTTCCCCTGAATGCCGCGACTTCGCTCGACATGCGAAGCAGTTTATGAAAAAGGCAGGCAAAACCGTATCCTTCGATCCCAACCTCAGACCCAAGTTATGGCCTGACACACAAACGATGGTGGAGGCGATTAACGAAGCATCCGAGGGTTGCGATTGGCTGCTGCCAGGCATCCATGAGGGTAAAATACTAACAGGCTATACTTCGCCTGAAGACATCGCTTCGTTCTACCTCGATCGCGGCACCTCGCTGGTGATCATCAAGCTGGGAACCGAAGGCGCCTATTACAAATCCGCAGATGCAGAGGGATATGTCAAGCGTTTCCGCGTAGATCATGTCGTGGATACTGTCGGCGCAGGTGACGGCTTTGCCGCAGGTGTGATCAGCGCGCTGCTGGAGGGATTACCCCTGGCTGAAGCGGTCAAACGTGGTAATGCACTTGGTGCGCTGGCTGTCATGTCCGCTGGAGACATGGACGGCTATCCGACACGAGCCGAATTGGAAGCTTTTTTGCTCAGCGCCAGCACGAATTAGTCTGGGCTCATTCCCCGCATAACCTTCACCGCTACGAGCGCAAGCTCAACAAGGCCGCATCCAAGTCAGCCTTAACTTCCAATAGCCCGTATTCACATTTGTGTGACCTGAGCAGCATGCGCATACTCAGGTCACACAAAGGAATACGGGCTATTTTTATAATATGTGACACAATGCTCGTCTACAGCGTTTTGACGGATTCTCCACGATTGATATCCGGCACAAATCGGTAAATAATCGGAACCGACTCGCCGCCTTCCTCAATGCTGGACAGCAGCGTTTTTGCCGCCTGTTTCCCCATATCCGCAATCGGTTGTGTAATGGTCGTAATCGGCGGATTGTAAATATGAGCAAACTCCGCATCGTCAATCCCGATAATGGAAAGCTCTACCGGAATGCGTATACGGCGGGCATTCACATACTTCAACGCCTCAGCCAACACGATATCATTCCCGGCCAACAATGCAGTCGGCGGCTCCGGCAGTTGGAACAGTTCCTTCAGCGTCTGCTGGATTTCTTCTCTCGGCACGCTGCGCATATATTCTTCACGAAATGGCAAGCCATGCTCCTCCAGCGCCTTCTTATATCCGCTGAGCCGCTCCACTCGTGGAGTAATCCGATTCAAGCCAAGGGGCAAGGTAATCAGCGCAATTCGTTCATGCTTGTGAGCCACAAGTTCCTGAATCGCCAGCTTAATCGCCATTTCGTTATCCAACAGCAGGCTGCGTGTATTGACACCGTCTACCAAGCGGTCCAAAAACACCAATGGATATTTTTCACGAATGAGCTGGTTGTAAATGTCTGCATGCTTTCCTGTCGGGAAAATGATTAAGCCATCCACTTGACGGGCCTTGAGCATCTCAATATACTGACTTTCCTTGTCGGGGTTTTCATCGGCGTTGCAAATAATCACCTGTATGCCAAAGCGCTGCAATTCCTCCTCAATCGCACGGATAGACTGAATCGACAGCGTATAATCAATGTTGGCTACAATGACTCCCACCATAAACGTCCGGTTTTGCTTCAAGCTGCGGGCTAGCCCGTTAGGCTGATAGTTCAGCTCTTGAATAACCTCGGCGATCCGGTCTTTGGTTTGGTCGCTCATATATTTATATCGTTTGTTCAGAAATTGCGAGACAGTGCTTTTAGACACTCCCGCCTTCTGGGCAACATCTTCAATCGTCGGCTTCTTCATCGGTACACTCCTTGTCTTTCATGTACTGCGTTAGTGCAACAAAAGTATATCTTTCTTTTAGTAAATTTACCATACTTCTATTTATGAATGCCATTATGATATATTCTGAGCTTAAAACTTACCTGTGGCGCCACTGCGCGTTTTTTTCATATACAGTTTCTGGTTCTCTGCTATTTCCTCTCTATGCAGCAAAAAGAGGCAGCTCAAGATGTTCTCTTGAACTACCTCCACGTATACAACTCTATCGAAAAGCTAGATTCTAGCTAACCCGAATTATTACTTGGATTAGTGCGCCGGAACAGGCGTTGCAGGCTGATCTGGTGTATCGTGCTCGACCAGCGAATGCTTCTCCCATAACCGGCTTCTCCAGCGGGCATACATGATGACAGCACGAGTCCATTCATCAGCAGCAATCGCCAGCCACACACCAGCCAGTCCCATATCCAGCTTGAATACCAGCAGATAACCCAGCGGCAAGCTCATGCAGACCATGGAGATCAGGCCCATAAAGACCGGGAACTTGGCATCTCCAGCAGCACGCAACGAGTTAATAATGACGATATTCGTCGTCCGGCCAGTTTCCAGCAGAATGCTAAGTAAAATAACCTGTGCACCCAAACGAATAATCTCAGGGTTTTCCGTAAACAAACCGAGCAAGGGTACACGGAAAAAGATAACTATCGCATCAATGATCACAGTCACGAGCAGCGCCCATTTCACACTGCTCAATACACGTTTATAAGCCGTATCCTTCTCTCTGGCTCCCACGAGTCTTCCCACTACGATAGCTGTTCCCATACCAACTGCCATACTGAACAAATAAATATAGCTCGAAATATTATTGGCATATTGACGTGTCGCCATTGCTTCTGCGCCCAGATAGGTCACGTACAGTGTGAATATGAGCTGACACGACTGATACATGATGGACTCCAGCGCGGATGGTACACCAATACGCAATATTTTTGAGATAAATTTTTTGGATAAATGGACGTAATATTTCCACTCGACACGGACCTCAGTTACCCGGTACATCAGCCAGAAGAAGATCAAGAGACAAATAAAGCGGCTACCTACTGTAGAAATAGCAGCACCCTCTACACCGAGTGCAGGCATTCCCCAATGTCCCAAAATCAAAACATAGTTGCCGACCACGTGGATCACGTTCATAAAAACCGATACATACATCGTTTCTTTGGTAAAACCGTGCGTACGAATGGTCGCCGCCAGCGAGTTAATCAATGCCTGAAGGAAAATGGCCCCCCCGACGATACTCATATAGGATTCCGCGTAAGTCAGAATATCACCCTGGACATTCAGCCATTGCAACATATGAGTACCAAACACAAGAAAAATGACGCTTAGCAAAAGACCTACCATTAAATTCAGAGTAATGGCCGTACCCGTCACCTGGGCCGCTTCGACTAGTTTCTTAGAACCGATATATTGAGCTACGACGATAGCAGCGCCGTTGCCGATAACCTCCAGTACAAGGATAGCGATTGAAATAATTTGATTGGATGCGCCCACACCCGACACTGCATTATCAGATACAGAGCTGAGCATGAATGTATCGACGCTTCCCATTAGCATAAACAGGAACAATTCAAGGAAAATAGGCCATGTCAAACGGAACAAATTCAGTTCCTTGGCTTCGGACAATACCGAACCATTTTTTAGTGCTCTGGTTGTCATTCATTCACCTTTCTTCATAGAATATTTAACGATCAAAGGGTATGTTAGCACAGTCATTCTGAAAATACATCCCGTTTACGTAAAATGATTTGAAAAATGCGTAAGAATTCATTTATCACTCTCTTTATAATTGATTATCGAACTTTATTGAAATAGATTGTTGCAAGAATATATCCATAATCCGGTATTTTCGACGTAATTATAAGCTAAAGGGTATAATAGATTAAGAGCTTGTGAGCATTGCCGCTGACAGGCTGTGCAGATTGTTGTATGCTGCATAAGCATAATTTGTATATTAGAGATGGAATATATAGACCATTCATAAGCTTAAACGGTAATAAAGGAGGCTTTTACAGATGACTCAGTCATTTCATGCCCTTGTCGTCGATCAGACGCAGGACGGTGAAGTTCAAGCAGAGGTTCGTTCTTTGGAAACTGGCAGTTTACCTGCTGGAGAGGTATTGATTCGTGTCGCTTATTCCAGTATCAACTATAAAGACGGGCTTGCCGCCCGCAAGGATGGCAATATTGTCAAAGCCTATCCATTCGTACCCGGCATAGATTGCTCGGGAACTGTCGTCTCCTCGGAGGATAGCCGCTTTAGCGAGGGACAAGCGGTACTCGTTACAGGCTACGGGCTGGGTGTGTCTCAATTCGGAGGATTTAGCCAATACGCGCGTGTGCCTGCGGACTGGGTAGTTCCGCTTCCAGACGGACTCACGCTGAGAGAGGCGATGATTTTCGGGACAGCCGGATTTACCGCAGCCCTGTCGTTATATCGGCTAGAGCAAAACGGCGTTGCACCGGAGAAGGGCAAGGTACTCGTCACCGGAGCAACGGGTGGCGTAGGCGGTGCAGCCATTGCCTTGCTGCACAAGAGGGGCTACCATGTCGTAGCCAGCAGCGGCAAAGCCGAATCGCATGATTACCTCAAGGCGCTCGGAGCAGCCGAGGTTATTTCGCGTGAGGAGGTCTACGACGGTGCCGAGAGCATCCGACCGCTAGGCAAGCAGCTTTGGCAAGCGGCTGTAGACCCTGTAGGCGGAAAGCCGCTCGCTTCGCTGCTTAGCCAGATCGCCTACAACGGCTCTGTTGCCGTGAGCGGCCTGACAGCAGGCACCAAGCTGCCTACGACGGTGCTACCGTTTATTTTGCGCGGTGTAAATCTGCTGGGCATAGACTCTGTCTTTTGCCCCTATGACACCCGCGTAGCGATCTGGAAGCAGCTCAGCAGTGACTGGAAGCCGGAGCAGCTGGAGCAGCTCGTTGAGCGCGAAATTGGCTTGGCTGACCTGCCAAGCGCGCTCGAAGACATCCTGGCAGCCCGCTCACAGGGTAGAACGATTGTACGGCTAGCTGATTAAGCGGGATTATGCCCGCAAGCTATCCGTTAGCGTGTTTTTGCCCCGAAGGAGTGCTCATCCCGTAGGGGCTAGCAATGAAACATATAAGAAGCCTGTAAATCTGCAGTTTTGAGATTTACAGGCTTCTTTTTTTGTGTGGTACATTGGAGAAAAAGTGGACACATTCGAAGCGGACGATCTATTTTTCACAACCAAATGAACCTTTTGAGGACTCCAGTTGTTATATAGGTAAACTGCACGAGAAAGGAGAGCCATCATTGCAAAGTAATCGAGAGTTGTTTGATCTATATCAACGGGATGTATACCGAACCTGCTATTACATGGTCCATAATGCCTCGGATGCAGAGGATTTAACGCAGGAAGTGTTTATTACTCTGTTTCACAGCAATCGCGAGCATATCGAGCAACTAAAAGCCTGGATCATGAAAGTTACGGTCAATCATTGTCTGAACCATCTTAAACGCCGAAAAAGCCTGCATTTAAAGGTAGCGGCTAATCCCCATCTCTTTACTGGAACAGAAGGCAAGCCTGTGGACAGGCAGGTGGAGGAACGCGAGTCGGCTGAGGAATGGGCCATTTACATGAACCGCCTTCCGGCCAAAATCCGTGCTGTGCTGACACTTCGCTATATGCATGATTTCACGCTAGCGGAAATATCGAAACTGCTGGAAATCCCGCTGGGAACCGTCAAATCCAGGACACACAAAGGACTAAAGTTAATGGAGCAAATACTGCGGGGGGCTGATGCACAGATTCCCAAGCTGGAAGGAGAGAACTATGAACAACGTAGAAAAGGCATTGAAGCGCAAGTTAAATGAAGATTCGGAATTGGCGCATCCTAACTTCGATGAGATGTGGAATCGGATGGAACAGGCAGGCCATACTGCCCTTACGCCAACCGGCGTTTCGGATTCATTCACTCCACACCAACATAGAAATTGGCGCAAAATAGCCATCGCTGCCTCCCTGAGCGCACTTCTCGTTGCCGTTCCCGTCTATGCTGCCATTCATTATAATTGGGGCAATCTGCTGCACGGAAGAAGTGGAATTGAGACAGCATTAGCTCAAGACCTGGGACAGCCATTAGAACAGTCTGTCACCAAAGACGGAATAAAGCTGACGTTGCATACCGCTATTGTCGATGAGAACCGGACTGTAATTCTGTACAGCCTGGAGGTTGGAAAACGCGCAGACAACGAGTTTTGGAATGTCAAAGGGGTATCGCTTAAAAATGCTGTGGGAAAAAGTAGTGAAGGGGAGTATAGCTTCCAACAATGGGATGAGAAAAACCAACGCTATAACGGCTACTTTGAAAGCGATTGGACACCGCAGCAAGAAACAGAAAACGTGCGGCTGACCGTGGATCATATTGAGCTTACCAGCGTTCAGGAATTGGATTTGCCGCTCGATATCACATCGCCTCAGAAACAGACTTTCAGGCTAGATCGTAACGGTCTACAAGATATGAAGGTACAGGTATTCGAACAAGGTAAGGACAAGCTGATGCTGTCATCAGCAATTACCTTCGATTCCTCCATACCAAAAGAATGGGACAATCCGCAAATTATTGCCTACAAAGATGGGAAGCCTGTGAACCCCCAATCTGGAGGGACATTTGGTACACCCGGTGAGGACGGAGAATACACAGCCCAGCAGTATTTTACTAAAGGGGATATACCAGAAGGGCAGACTACTTTTAAACTGCAATATGCACAAACGGAGAAAAGTATACATGAACCCCTAAACTTTGACCTGCAGCTAAGCAAGAAGAAAATGGAGAGCGGGACGATTAAAAGTGTGCTGAATACCCCCTTGGAGAACGGTAATCCGAATTTCATGCTGGAACAAATGATTGTCACACCGACACAAATCCGTGTCACGATCAGAAGCGAAAAGAAATTCGCCATGTTGCCTTATCAAAAATATTTTCTTTCTGTGAACGGCACAACGTTAGAGGGTAATCGTTGGTCTTCACCAGATCAGGACCACGATCTGAATACGATCCGTTTTGAACGGCCGGCCCATCTTGCGATTACCCGAGATACTCCCATTACTTTTACAGGCAAATACAAGGTTACGACTCATTCGGATGACAAAACGCCGCAGCATTTGACTGATATTTCTGAGCAAAAGCAGACGATAACGACGCAAATCGGCGGCTATCCTGTGAAGTGGACCTACTACAAACAAGGAGCAGATTTATTCGTAGAAACCGAAAGTGAGGATACTCACTTTGGAGGGATCAACCAGACGCATATTGGTCTGGGGAAAGAACGGATGATTGGCAAGCCGATCACAGCCAACTTCGCCGGAGACGGCAATAATAAGGCAGTCGATGTCTACAAGAACTTCAAGGGAAAGGAAGCTTCTATTTATATGTTCTACTATACAACGGACGAACCTGAAGCAGAGACGAGCGTACCCTTGCAGCCACTGACTAGCAACAGCCAAGCATCTAAATAACCATGCTATAAAAGGAGGGTTCTCTATACCTGTGTGATTCACAGTATAGGAACCCCCTTTTTATTCGCCTAGTAAGGCACAGCCTGCTGCTTGAAGCTGTTGTATTCTCATCTTATTTTACAGAACCTTGCGTAACACCATTAATAATCCATTTTTGTGCAATCAGATAGACAATAATCATCGGCAGCAAGGCCATCAAGTACGAGGCAAAGGCCAGATTAAAGTCAGTATTGAACTGTCCCTGGAACACATACTGGACGAGCGGCAATGTATATTGCTCCGCATCGCTGATAATAATGAGCGGCAGCAAAAAGTCATTATATGTGGACAAACAAGTGAGAATCCCCACTGTAGCACTAATCGGCGCCATCAGCGGAAATATAATACGCCAAAATGTCCCCCATGTCGTCGCACCATCTACCGTGGCTGCCTCTTCCAATGCCACTGGAATCGACCGAATATAACCGACATACACGAAGACATTAAACGCCAAGCCATACACCGTATGCAGCACAATGAGGCCCAACAGATTGGTCATATGTAGCCCCGAGGCCAGCTTTACAATCGGCAGCATGATGATCGGGAACGGAATAAACATGGCGCTGACAAAGTAAAAATATAATCCTTTGAAAAAACGCCGCTGCATATTGCGAGCAATGGCATAAGCAACCATCGAGTTGGTGAGCAAAGTGAGTATGACCGTCGATGTTGTCACCATCACACTATTCTGAAAAGCACTGAAAAAATGGGTCATTTCCACTGCACGACTAAAATTTTCCCAATGCAGCTCCGTCGGAAAGGCAAAGGCGGAATGCGCCATCTGCTCGGGATTTTTGAGTGCAATCGTCACCGTCATATAGAGGGGAAACAGGATAAATATTGTCCCCAACGCTACCAGAATCAGCACAGGCCAGTTGGTACGTCTGCTTGTTTTCATCAGTTATCCATCTCCCTTCTTTGGAGGAATCGCAGCTGTAAGATGGAAATGATCGCGATCACAATAAAGTAAATCACAGAGTTAGCTGACTGATAGGCAAATTCTCCTCCTCTAAAGCCTCCGGTGTATATCAGATGAGAAATCGACTGCGTGGCCCGTCCCGGTCCGCCGTTCGTCAAGGCCACGATCTGATCGAATACCATTAGGGAATTTTTCATCGCCAATACCATATTGATCGTAAAAAATGGAGCAATCAACGGAAAGGTAATGCTCCAGAATTCACGCCATTTACCTGCACCGTCCAGGTTGGATGCCTCATACAGACTGGTCGGAATTGTTTGCAGCCCTGCCAGATAGAGGATCGTATTAAAGGCAATGCCCTGCCATACGGCTACAATGACCACCCCCACCCAAGCCAACTGCTCGCTACCCAAGATGTTGGTCGATAGTGAACTGATGCCCAGATTTTGTCCCCAAATCGTAAACACGTTCGAGAACAGGTAATTAAATATGTAACCTACAATTAATACGCTCAAAATATTAGGCAAAAAATAAATTCCTCGAAAGAAATTACGGAAACGTATTTTAGCGTTCAGCCCCATGGCAATCAACAAGCTGAGAATATTAATCGCAATGGTAACCACAATCGCAAATTTGAAAGTAAACCAGTAAGCATTGCCCACATTGTCGTCCTGAAACAAATTAATATAGTTCTTAAATCCGACAAAGTGATACTGATGCCCGAATCCGTTCCAATTGGTAAGCGAATAATAAAAACCCTGCAAGGCAGGTAAGGTCAAAAATACAAAAAACAATAGCACCGCCGGCACCGTCATCCAGTAAAAAGTCGTCAGTCGCTTATTCATGTCTCATCCTCCTCCCCTATCGGCGGTTAGCTACCTTATTCCACTCACGGTCGAGCTTGGCTAGATAGGCGTCGATATCTCCATTTTGCAGGAAAGCCTGCACAATAGAATTCAATTGGACTGCTTTGGGAATATAATGATCGGCAAAATCAATGACACGGCCTGATTTAAAATACGGCAACAACTCTGCCACACTCGGGTCATCCTGTGTGACTCCCTTCACCGCTGAAAACAACGTTTGTTCCGTAATGTATTGCTTGCTGTTCTCTGGCTTCAATAGGAAGGCAATGAACTCTTCAGCTTCCTTTTTATGCGGGGTGCTTTCCGAAACAGCTAATAGCGTATCTATTCCAGACACTAGCTTGACCGCCTTTGCGTCATTCCCTGTAGGGAACGGGAAAAATCCGAGTTCCACTTTCGGGTTGGCTTTGCGAATTTCAGATATAGCCCACGAGCCCTGAATGTACATCAGTCCCTGCCCGTTAGCGAAAGCACGGTTCCCGTCAGCATAGTTTTTGCCGAAGTTATCACTATGTCCGTATTTCAGCAGCTCCAGCTGCTTTTCCGCAACCTCGCGGTACTTGTCCTGAAAGGTGACCTGATTCTCACGCCGTTGCAGGAAAAAATCAATACCCACCAGGTTCGGACCCAGTGCGTTAAAAGGAAGGTTCGTTTGCCAATCATCTTTATATGTAAAATAGAATGGGATCTTGCCAGCAGCCTTGATTTTTTGCGCTGTTGCAATCAGTTCATCCCACGTTTTGGGCACCTGTAATCCCATTTCCCTAAAAAGCTTTTTGTTGTACATCACACCATTCGCATTCGCAGCATAAGGAATTCCATACACAGGATCGACCCCGGTCACATCCTTAAGCATTTTGAGGTAAATCGGGTCCACCGTACGTGGTAATTCTGTATTTGCCAGATCCGTAAAAATACCGCTTTGCGCCAAAATGGAGTAGGTATCTGTGGCCCCAAGCCCCACAATGTCAGGTACATCGTTTTTGACAACCCGTGTCAATAGCACCGTTTCTGCCTCTGGCGGGTTGACCTGTGTCACTTCAATACCAGGATGCTCCTGATTGAATTGAGCGATCAGCTTATCGAATGAACCCTTAGCCTCCGGCTTATTTTGGAAAAACTCAATTTGCACCTTGCCTGAAGCGTCGCCCTTATTGCATGCGCTTACAACGATCGTTAGCAGCAGGATCGCCGCTAGTGCAGACAGCCTTTTGACCCCATTCCACATGCTCATACCTCCTTTTCCCCTATGTCAATCTATGCGGTACTAGACAATTAATACCCGTCCCTCGCAGAAAAGAAACGATACACCGTATTTCTACCCTAAACGTCCGTATAAAAAAAGACCCAGCTAACCTCGAATGGTCGCTTGGATCTTTTCTATTTGTATAGTGTCAGGTTAGGCAAAAAAATTTCTATATCTTAGCGAATTAGAAAAGCAGCATCCCAGTCCGGATTCTGATCTCCAATTAAGGAGGCTAACACCAAAGCAACTCCAGCACTTCCATTCAAAAAACCAGCCTCATCAACTTCCGCTAACCTTCCATCCAGTAAGCTATGATCATAGAAGCCAAACAACGAATTAGCATCGAACATATCTAATACATCTTCAAGTAGTCTGTCCCGGATCCTCCCTAACTGCTCATGGGAAGTATCTGAGTACATACGTTGGACTAGATGCAACAATCCCCCAATCCCATGACATAATGTAGCAGAAGATAATCCCCCTTTTCGATGGAGGCGTTTCTCTATATCTAAATAAGCGGAAAGCCCCGTTTCGAGCCATTCTTCATTGTGAACAGCTTGTCCTGCTAGCCAGATAGAACGTGCGATACCTGGTACACCATAGCACCAAGAATCACGATAGTTTCGAGTGCTTCCTGATAAAAGCTGGCCATCCAGCCACTCCCCAAAGGAAATTCGACCAGGCCAAATTATGCCCTCTACGTCCTGAACACGCCAATGATGTATAAACTTTCCCAGTCTATGTATATCGTTCATTAAAGGGGAGGCGTCCACTCCATGAAGGGCAGACAAGCTCAGAAAACATAAGGGACCTGCAATACCATGCGAAATACCTAAATTAAAATTCCCCTGAGGATACTGTAGCTTTTCATCCTCCTGAAACTGATGTTCCGAGGAAATGTGCCAAGCGGGTACAGTGTGACCATTTAGATTTTTCTCACCGCACATGACGTGGAACAAATCCATTGTCTGTTCCCATACCATCTGCATGCCCGGGCGGTTCAGGAACAGCATAGCTATACGCCCAACTCCCGCAAAGCCAGAGATGGTGTCATATTGACTCATCCGCAGCTCTCCCTTTTCCCACTCAATCCGATGTAGAGCCAGACTTTGTAAAGCAGCTTCTTCAAACCATGAAGCAAGTGCATCTAGCATACCTTGATAACGTGTACCCTTCCTAGATAAAGAGTAAATGGCCAGCATAATACCTGCCAATCCACTATACAAGGATAAATCGTGAACACCTTTTTGCTCTACCACCATACGGATTCGCTCTAAATATTGATGTCCTACAATATCCCAACCATTTTTGGGATAAAGATAATCCAGCTGACCCATGAGCAAACATATTCCCGTAAACCCACTACCCAAGCTTTCATCTGCCCAACGTTCCATTATCACCCCGTCGGCTTCTATTGGAGGTATCTTTTTCATCCATAAACGCACCTGATCCGGGTTTCTATAACGTTCGGTAATCTCCCGCAATAATGTAGATATCTTGTTCTTCATTTCCCCCTTGACGGGTATCCAGTTATCGCATGTATATGAAATCGTCGTCATCCTATACTCTCCCTCCGGTTTCGGCCAAAGCTTCCTCGTCATTGAATGAACTAGCTTGAATGTTGTACATCTCTGCATATAATCCATCCAGTAGCATCAGTTCCCGATGGGTTCCCTGCTCGACAATTCCCCCATTATCCATGACCACAATTTTATCCGCCAGGCGTGCCGAAGAAATTCGATGTGTTATAAAGATTCCGATGCTATCCTTCATTAACTCTAGAAATAACTTCAGCAAATCCCTTTCTGCTACTGGATCCAAGAAGGAACTCGGCTCATCTAAAATATATATATCTGCCTGGCGCAAAAAAGCCCGAGCAATTGCGATTCTCTGCCATTGTCCTCCCGAGAGCTGGAAGCCATCCTCGAACCATTTTCCGAGTTGTGTGTCTAATCCTTGCGGAAGCTCGGTTATAATCTGATCTATAGCTGCATATCGAGCCGCTTGGATGAGCTCTTCATCCTTTTCCAAACGTTCTAGCGACCCAAAGCCGATATTATGACGTGCTGACATTTCATAATGCATAAAGTCCTGGAACACAACTCCGATTTTGTCCTGAACTTGATGCAGATCATAATCCTGAACGGGAAGACCGTTAATCTTAAACACACCTTCATAATTGGAGTAAAGCTGCATCAGTACTTTCATTAGCGTTGATTTACCTGAACCGTTCTTTCCTACAATAGCTATAGTTTGGCCTCTATTCACGGTTAAGTGAATATCACGTATAGAGGGGACTGTTTTACCCGAATAAGTAAAAGAAACACCTTCTATACATATTTGCTCAATACAAAAATCTTCATTTTTTTTTCGGTTAATCGGTAGCGCTTGTTCCTTTTGCTGTCGGACCGGATCTGATGTGGGAAGCTGTAAAAATAAAAACAACTGTTCCATATACAAATTATTTTGCGAGAATTGAACAATTCCCTGAATCAATGCCTGCATCTGGCTTTGCGTCAGCATAATTGCTTGGATATAGCCATATAAGCTACCTACTAGTATTTTTTTCTCAAAGGTCTCCCTAATAGCCACCCATACTACTCCTAACAACACAGCAAGCTCCAGCAGACTGTACATAAAAGTGATTGTGACCCTTTTCCCCAGAATTCGTCGGTCCTCTACAAAAAATCTTTGTAGCAAATCCTCGTATCTCTTAAGCAAATAAGAACTCATATTAAAAATTTTGACCTCCTTGACTGCACGATCATTGGTCAACAAGTAGGTCATATACCAAGACTCTCGATATAATGGAGTTCGATTCATATAGATTTCAAATTGTTCTTTGTTTAGCTTAAAAATAGAGTATACAGATACCAGAGAGATCCCAAACAGAATGATAACTACCCACCATTTCCACAGAAGAATCAAGGTTGCGGAAGAGACCATGGTAACCATACTGGATAAAATTCCTGCCATTTGTGTATACAGTTGATACGGTCGATAAGAGGCCTCCTGAGAGGCCCGCTTTAATTGGTCATTTATTTCTGAATTCTCATAATCAGCTAATCCCAAAGAGCTTGATTTTTTCCCGATCATTAAGTTCAGAGACTTAGACAGCACTGATTCCAGCGTACCTTCAACAAACGTTTGGCTCATTGTAACTACACTTTTCAGTACGTGAATCACTATAAATATGCCAAACTGTAACATAATCAAGGAGATGCCTTGAGTGCCGAAGGAAACAATGCTGTTTAAAAGGTTTTGCATAATTATTAGTGTCAGGACTGGCATTAAGCCCTGAAGAATATGCAAGAAAATGCTTGATACCATGTACGTCTTATTCATACCAAATACCAACGAAAACAACTTTAACCCCTGTCGCACCGACCTCCAGATAGTGGAAGACTCTAGATTCATTTTCGCTTGAATATCGGTCATTGTCGATTCCCCCGATATTGAACTAAACTGTTCAGAGCATGTCTGGCCATAATCATGATCTTCCGTTCTCGATCCCTGTCTATCCCTAGCAGTCGATTCAGATGCATATGAATTACACTAAATACGATATCTTCTCTTGTGTTAGTGGATAATCCCCCCGTTTCATGCTCATAGAGTACATGGCTATACTGCTTTACGGCTTCTCTTCTTATCTTGAAAATACTCTCTATAGCTTGGAGATTGGATTGAATGGATTGTGAAATTTCCTGATCGGATGCAAACCATTGTAAAAAAAACTTCCGTTCTTTGCGGAAATTCTCCAGATATTCCTTAACATCAAAATATCGATTCAGTAAGTTGAACGCATCTTTCTCATGGTAACCAAATTGATAGAGAAGATTGATAACACTTAAGGTGGCTATAATATCTTCTTCTAAGGAAACTTGGTTAAACCGGATGAGGTGTACAAGCTTAGCTGTTACCTCACTATCGCACGAAAACATTCTCTCCGCCCAGGCCATGGGTTTACTTCCACCATATCGCTCTATCTCAGGCTCATATGTATCGATGACCACCCTGGCTATCATCCCTTCATGCAGCAGCATTTCTGTCCATTTATGAAACGTAGAGAGAAATCCATCTGCTGTCCTATTTTTTGAAAGCTCAAATCGGACACGTAGATGCTTGTCCGGATCGGCATATCGGATAAAATATGCCTGAAGGATAGTACCGTTGTCTTGATGCTTCCGCACAAATTCTTCCCAATATCCACCTATAAACTCATTTTGTCGGCTATTTATACCGTAAAGCTTCGCGTAGAACCAAGATTCTCCCGGCAGGTAAGTATAGTCTGCCTTTGTTGGTTGTTGCTCATTTTCTTTTGCAACCAATTCAAGAGAAGCTGCAGTCTCTTCCACAAAATGTTGCGTATCTTCAGCTTGATTTCGAACGAGAGGACATACAAATTCAGCAGTTAAATGTCCTTTTCCACAGGAGACTGGTGAATTGTCAAGGCCGCCAATGTGCTCTATCAAGGTAACCTTACCTTTAGACTGAAGGTCCCTGCATATTTGTTCGATATGCAACGGATGATCCATATCTAGTAAAATACGATTATCCGATTCAATCATATAAACATAACGTGGTATGTTCCACTTCTCTTGAAATAAACGTATCTCTTCGGCGAAGTCTGCCATCTTCTTCGATGAGCTACTTGCAATTCTCCATGTTCCCGGGTAGAGAATGATATGCTTGTACCTGAGACGTGGGGTAAAAGGGGCGTGAGCCACAAATCCCCACTCCATAGGCGACCAATGGCGGTAACTATTATCGCTAACCTCCACGAGAAAACGGTATATATTAGGCGTCAACTCTGCATTAAGCATGTGTCCCGAACTAGCAATAACCTCTCGATTGCGGCTTTTTGATTTCAAATAAAAGTGATCGTTCCGCACACCAACGACTAGATCGGAAATATGAATTTGTCGATCTTCCGGCATTGTATGATTAGCCCCTATTGCGATCTCATAAGGTCGAGTTTGTTTCGTCAACACGACATTAGCTGATCTTCCCGAGCTAGGCAAGTAAGATATCCCAGCAAGCAGCTTTCCAGGTTGCAAACGCTGCTCTTCCGACTGGATACTAGAAAATATATCGTTAAAAGGCTCCCCGAACAGGTCCATAAACCTACCGAATGTCTTTCCTGCTGCATCAGACCCCTGATTAGGTGCTAAGAGCAACGTATATTCACCTTGATCCAAAGCCTCCTGATCAGAAGTAATTAGCTGAAAAAATAATTCCATGGAGGGTGCAGCTAGCCATTTCTCCGTATCGTGACCCTTTATCAATTCATCGATCATGTTATCTGTCAATACAATTTCATGCTTTCCTTCATGCATAGCAGATACAAACCATTGAAACAAAAGCTTTTCTTGATGTGACCTCGACTTGGATGGAGACATGTCCTGTAACCGTACTCGACGACTCATAGGGTGTTTATAGCCTGCCGGGGCCCCTAGCCCTGTGTCCTCATCAAGCAGATCCAGCAAAGGTACCTCCCGATATGGTCCGTATTTCTCCAAAAATTCCACACAAAACTCATTCAAAGGTCTGTTTTCACGCGTTGAAAGTTTGGTCAATAATTCGGCAACACACTCAATATCCTTACGAATGGATTGTGGAAGGATGATACCTCTATCTTCCAGGGAGAGATCGATTTGCAAACTTGATTTTGCACTAAACATTTTGTTCATTTTTTGTCTTAAGCTCTCTAACAGTTGTTCTCCTTGACCTATAGGAAGATGATTATATTTAGCAGAAGTATCTGCGATTGTATCAAGATCTTCTTTTAACTCTTCGATACCTGTTACTGGTTTCAGAACAGACCGTATATAACTTAACGGTTCAGTAGTCGTCGTAGGTGGGATAAGTTCAGAAATCAGAAACTCTTGTTCGAAAAGTTGCCACACGTAACGTTCAATTACCTCAATATTAGCACTCTCAAAAGTTTTATTAAGATGATCGACCAAATCCAAAAATGGTATGAAGGCTGAACTCGCAGCCATTACACAGTCAAATACTTGAGTTATACGAACAGACACACTCTGATCTTCGCCATCGTTCATACTGCCATGTCTTGTCGTATAAGGAATTTTGGCACGGTTACCCTGGCGATAAATTAATTTATTACTCCGAACCCGCAGTTGGCGCACAATCTCCTTTCGACTTTCAACCAGCTCAACCGCTTTCATTAGCCATTCCATATCAGGTCTCGCACGCTTTTTAAACGTGTCTGTTCCTTGCAAAAATAGCTGCGATCGTTCCCCAAATCGCCCATATGTGATACCAGATAGTAAGCCAAACGGCGTTGGCCGTGTAATCATTCTAATGATATAACGCATAAAAGCTTTGATTACTTGTCCTTGTTTGCGCGGATTCTCATGATTACTGATATGTACCAAAGATTCAAGCAAAGTGGGACTGGAGGCGGCTAGAGCTTCACGAATGAACGGATCACGGGACAATTCCAATAAACGCTCTAATGCAATCTCTCTAGCGTCCCCCCCCTCTTTAATACTGCTCGGAAAGCATTTAGAAAACTCTTGAATGGGTAATACAGGAGTACGAAGCATGAAAAAATCTAACGTTTTGTACAGATTTCCTGTTGTCTTCATAAGGAACCTCCGTTCTAAAACAAACTTTTAAATTATTTTCTTTTGCCAACGTACAAAGCTGATAACTGAGCCGACCAAAATAATTGCGATTAAGCACATCCAAAACTTAAAGGAACCTTCCACCCTTAAAGCAAGCATAATTTGTTGAAAGGGATCCATGAGTAAGACAAGCGGTCTAACCACCTGATAAAGAGCGACAGATAAAACAAAAATTGCGATAAAAGCAAACAAAGGTCTTGAAATAAACAAGCAGACAGCACTAACTAACAGCAACTTTGCCACGCAGGCCAGTGTTAAAATCAAATAGAATGCAAGCGTATATGGGATTGCATCCGATGAGGGAGATATTACTCCTGAACCATATTTAAAAAAGGTAGAGGTATGGGGAAACAGTAACCATCCAGCCACTATGCCTATCACCAAAGCCGTACCTGTAAATATGGCGGTTGTAACAGATAAAGCGAGCAGCTTGCCAAGCCAGAATTGAAAACGACGATATGGTCGCAATACATATAGCCGATATGCTCCGCTATGAAGATCGCCGCCTAATTGATCGACATACAGTATAGGCAACATGGCTAAGATTAAAAAAAGAGAAATTTCGCTCATCATAAGCCATGGCAGATTTAAATTATTAACAACTATAGTTCCCTCACCAAATCGAAATCGCATTGTACCATTTGTTTTAAGACTCCATATATTCACAAAAATGATAAGGAGCATTGCTATATATAATAAAAAAGTAGATTTCCGATTCCAAATTCTCTCTAATTCGCTCAACCAAATTCCAGACATAAATAGATCCTCCTAATACAAATAATCATCCGTTGTAAAGCGGCGGTATGCCCACCCTGTAAAAAGAATCAGATGGAACAAGACGGCAATCACAATTGCCCCATTGACGGACCAATTCCATATCAGTGATTGATCTAGTCCCTTGTATTGTAAATATGGAATTAATAAAAATGGAATCAGATTCTTTAAGAGTGGAATAGAAGAGAATAAAGTAGCCAATTTCATGTACAACGGATCAAATAACAAAACACCCAGATTATAGGTCATACAAATACCAATTGCATATGTTACACTTTTACTGCACATAGCAATAAAAGAATAGAGTGAACTGATAGCTAATAAAGAAGCAAATGCCCACCCATAATATTCAAACACTTGGGACCATATTTGCCCGAAAATATCTGTACCGTTTATATTATGCGAGAACTTCCAAAAAACAACAATTACTTGCGAGGATACGGCGTATACAATCAGAAGAAGTAAAATAGAAGTATTAACTACCAATAATTTACTCCAAAAGATCTGACCACGGGTAAAACGACGCACAAATAACAACCTCAGCTGTCCGCTCCTAAACTCCTCCGTAAAAACAGCAGCCACCAGGGTAGCCACAGCAAAATTACATATTAAATATAGATTTTCACGCAAGCCTGCAACAATAAAAATTTTAGATAAGTCCTTCACAGGAATCCTTAACGTATGCTGTATGTATATCCCCGTCGAATATACAAGTACAGGGGTGCATAAAACCAATAACCAAAACCATTTCCTTCTCCATAATCTCTCAAATTCACTATAAACAAGTGTTTTCATAGCCCCATCAGCCCCATAAAGGCATCCTCTAACCGTTGGCCATCTTTGATAAGTTGATCAGCGGCCCCCTTCCAAATAAGCGTTCCTTCCTTAATGACAATCAACTCATCACACATTTGCTGTAATTCATCCAACAGATGGCTGGAGACAAAAAAAGCATAATTATCTGAATCACGCAAACGAAGAATTATATCCCTCAACTCACGCATCCCCATGGGATCGAGACCATTGGAAGGCTCATCAAGCAACAATAGCTCGGGGTTACCCAACATAGATTGGGCTATACCAAGCCGTTGCTTCATCCCTAGCGAGTAGGTTTTGACCTTATCATCCCCGCGATTTTCCAGACCAACCCGTTCCAACAATTCTTTAATATGTTTTTCTCGATCCGAAGATGCAACACCTAAGTGCAATCGGGACAAATTACGCAGCACCTGTCTGCCTGTCATATAATCAAAAAAGACCGGAGACTCAATGATAGCGCCTACTTTGGATAACGCTTTTTCCCGATCTGTCTGTATATTATATGAAGCTATCTTTACAGAACCACTAGTAGGCTGCATCAGTCCCGTCATGATTCGCATCATCGTCGTTTTTCCAGCTCCATTCGGGCCAATGAATCCATATATTTTCCCTTTTTCGAGCTCAAATGAAATGTTATTTAACAAACTTCGTTTACCTACAGTTTTGCTTACCTGCTTTACTTCCAATAAGAAATCGGTCATACCTTTTCCCTCCATCACCAAACACGATATCAAAAATATCTCTAAATATTATATAGTTAAAAAATAAATATTTATCAAACAAGAAGAAGGGACTTTAAGGTCCCTCCTTCTTGTTTTTCTTTTATGGAGTACAAAAAAATCCATTATCTAAAAAAAGCAACAATCGAGATTAGCAGAGTGAACCAACGTTAGTAAAGCACCGGTTGCCACAAGTTTCAACACAACTGGCAGCTGTTTTACCGCTACCACATCCGCTAGAACATGCCACAATGCTCAGAACCTGAGGCTCTACAGAACCTTGAGATTTGTTTACTTGAATGTCCAGATCAAATAAGTTTTCAGCCATTGCATTCCCCCCCTTTCATTTAGATATACCCTCAGCTTTCAACGAGACTCATATCTATCCCGCCGAAATGTCTTCCCTCTTTAGTAGAAAAGAAGGATTTATATGAACAACATCCCGCCCAGATCGTCATCCATACGAAATATTGTCATATATGAACATGTGGAAAACCCTATGTATAATTCTAGATGACAATATAAAATTCATTTAACAGCGATTAGCCTCGCCCTTACAAGTGAAATAATATCACATGTTGCAAAATGTAAATCTATTACTTTATATGTAAACATACATAATAAAAAAACATTATAATTCATTAATTTAAATATATGGTTATTCTTTTCCCACTCTCTCATTCTCTTTACCATACAAAAATAGCCCCTCGGCAGACGCGCTACCTCAGGGCTATTCTTTATGCAAATATACGTTGCCTACTTCAACAACCAGCCTGTCGCCTACTCCAGTTCAACCCACTCGCCGAGCAACGTGTCCAGCTCCGCTTGCAGTCGCTCACGCACGTCCCACAGCTCCGCCATGCGCGCTGTGTCGCTGCTTGTGCCGAGCAGTTCCAGCTCGGCATCTGTCGCCGCCAATGCTGCTTCCTTGGCGGCAATCGCCCGCTCCAACCGCTCGCGGGACACAGCGGGTGAGCGGGATGGCTTCGCGGCCTTCGCTCCGCGTGCCCCACTCCGGGCATCGGACGCCCCCAAGCGACCTGCCGCCCCGGAGCGAGCACGGCTCGCATCGGCTCCGGTAGTCGCCCCTGTCCGCGCAGCCGTTCCCGCATCATTGCTCGCTGCACTGGCGGGCGTAGCTAGGCCCGCGCCCGAGCCGCCACCAGATGCGGCTCTACCTGCAGATGCCGAGCGTACTCCTGCATCCGCTCCACGCTGCGAGTGGGCGTTTTCCAGCTCCCGCTTCTTCGCGCGGTATTCATCAAAGCCGCCCAGATAAAAGGACAGCTTTCCGTTTTCCAGCTCCCACACGCGTCCAGCCAGCTTATTCACAAAGTAGCGGTCATGGGAAATGGCTAGCACCGTTCCCGTGTAGGTGCCCAGCGCTTCCTCCAAGGCCTCGCGGGAATCGATGTCCAGATGGTTGGTCGGCTCATCCAGCACCAGCAAATTCGGCTTTTTCATAACCAGCAACGCCAGCCGCAAGCGAGACCACTCCCCACCGGACAGCATGCTCACAGGTTTAAACACATCCGCACCATAAAATAAATACTTCGCCAGCTGCCCGCGTGCTTCGCCTTCATCCAGCCCTGCTTCCTCCTTGAAGTAAGCAAGCACCGTCGCCCGGCTATTCCGTTCTCTCTCTTGCTGCGCCAAATATCCGTACTCGACGCGCGCGCCCCATTGGACCGTGCCTGCATCTACGCTTTCCTGACCAAGCAACAGCTTGAGCAGCGTCGTTTTGCCCGCGCCGTTATTGCCTAGCAAAGCTACCTTTTCACCAAATTCCAGGCTGCCTGTTGCCCCGTTTAATATTTGACGTTCTCCATAGGCTTTGGTGATGTCCTCGAATTGAAGCACCCTGCGACCGGAACGATCCTCCAACTTTAGGTGAAACTCCGCACCTTGAGGGTCCAGTACAGGTCGCTTCACCAGCTCCATTCGTTCCAGCGCCTTGCGGATTGAGGCTGCCTTTTTGAAAAACTTTTCATTATCGCCATTGCGTCCCCACTCTTCCAAACGGCGAATGGTCTCTCTCATCTTTTTGATCCGCTTTTGCTGCTCCTTATAATCCTCAAATTGCAGCAGCAGACGTTCTTCCTTCTCCTTAACGTAGCCGCTGTAATTCGTATAGTACGTAAAGGCCTCGCCATCCTCCAGTTCGATCATCTTGCCGGCAACTCGATCCAGAAAATAGCGATCATGGGATACAACCACACACGCACCTGCGTAGCCCTGCAAAAATTGCTCCAGCCATTCCAATCCTTTCAAATCCAAATGGTTGGTCGGCTCATCCAGCAACAGTAGATCTGGTCGTCCAATGAGCTGTGATGCCAGCGCTATTTTGGTTTTTTCTCCGCCTGACAGTGACCCGAAGTTGCGCGTATACATAGCTTTGGGAATACCTAGCCCATCCGCTATCTGATCCATACTGGCATCCATTTCATAGCCGCCGTTACGCTCAAACCGCTCCTGTAGAGAAGCATACGTTTGCAACAGCTTCTCTAACAGCTCGGGATTCGCTGCCACAACCGGATCTGACATTTCCCGTTCCAGTGTGGTCATCTGATTGCGGCAATCCTTCAGTTCACGATAGGCGTAAGCCAGCGTTTCGTATACGGTGAAGCTTTCAAACTCTGCCGGGATTTGCGGCAAATAGCCGATTTTCGTATCCTTGGCGATGACGAGCTGCCCTTCATCTGGGCGGGACAAACGCGCAATTAGGCGTAATAGGGTGGTTTTGCCGCTTCCGTTGCGACCGATAAGCCCCACCTTTTCTCCCTTATGGATATCAAACGTTGCTCCATCTAAAATCAGATTGGCAGCGTGGTATTTTTTCAATTGTTGACCGTTTACAATATACATGTTCAGGCTCTCCTTTATTTAGGAAGACCCTTACCCAGGTAACACAAAAAGAGCCGCAGGAGCAACCCCGCGACTCTTCGGAAGATATAGCAATCCGTTGGAGTTAAGGTAGGCGTCTTCTCGCGATGTTTACAACCGTATGATTAAAATTGGACAGACTTCTCCCGTTGTATGGAAAAGCATGAACAATGCCAGCCATAGCAATCGGCAGCTGGCTAATACGGTTGTTCAGCATCTCGTGATTCACCTACCTCACCCCCTTCTTCATAATTGGAAGTAGTATAACATGTTTTCTCGTTTTATAAAAGAGGACAATGACCTCCCACCTAAGAAACAGAGTGGTGTCCTCTGACTGTCTGCGATGTGCCCGCTCTGGTAATCGAAAAAACGCCGCAGACAAAAGCAACAATCACAAATGTCCCGCCTACCCAAGCGTTTGTGGCAACAGACTCGCTATTCTCAATCACTACCCCTCCCAAGGCAGAACCGAGAGCGATCCCGACCTGGAGTGCGGAGAAATTAAAGCTTTGCTGAATACTACCCGATTCGGGTGCATTTTCAATAAGATAACTTTGCATCGGGGGCGACAAGGCCCAACTCAGAATCCCCCAGATGATCAGAAGCGGCGCAAACATATACACCGAGTGAATCGAGAACGGCAGCAGGAACATCACGGCAATAAACACACCCACGACGATGAGAATGCTTTTCGCTGTGCCGAATCGGTCTGCCAAAGAGCCGCCAATAAAACCTCCACTCACTGCCGCCAGCCCAAAGACAAAATAGGCTACACTCACCCACGAGGCGTTCAAGCCCATCAGGTTTTCCAAAAACGGAGTGAAATAAGCATACAACGTGTAGTGTCCCGCCAGTGTCAGCGTTGTTACCAGATGGGCGCTGATTACTTTAACATTTTTCAAGGACTTCAACTGCTCACGCATAGGCACAACATGCTCTGTTGGAATCCGCTCCATAAACAAGTGCATAATGATCATAGAAACTACGGTCAACAAGGCAATGATCAGGAATAGCACCCGCCAGCCAAACGCATTTCCAATCAGCACCCCGGCTGGAATGCCTAGCACGATGGAAGAACTTACCCCCATGGAGATCACGCCGAGAACGCGGGCTTGATAAGCTTTGGACACTACTTTGACTGCAATGGTTAGCGACAATGTCACGATCAATGATCCACTGGCAGCAGTAATGATACGAGATATAAACAACACAGCATAGTTCGGACTCCAGAAAGCCAGCAGACTTCCCAGAATAAAGATAAACATCGACCACAAATACAGTCGCTTTCGTTCGATTTTGGCGGTCAACGCCAACAAAGTCGGCCCGGCAATAGCGTACACGAGCGCATAGATCATGATGAGCTGTCCTGCCGTGCTTACAGAGACGTTCAAATCCTGTGCAATCTGGGGCAGCACGCCACCGATAATCAACTCCACCAGACCTACCGTAAAGGTCGCAATGGTTAAAATAACTACTTTGAAGTTCATTACATTAGCTCCTTTGCTGTCATGTAAATCCCTCGCATCACGCAAAAAAATCCTGACCACAAGAAATGTACAAGACGTACACTTTTTGTAATCAGGATTTATCGGTTCCTGGTAGAGACCCTCAAACCATATTATTGAGGTTATACAAATGGGGTATTCATTTATTACGCTTCACGAAGGTTATAGCTATTACTATAAAGGAGCCTCTGGTTAAGTTCAACCCCTACAGCCGCAAAAATTCGCTCATGGCACGATCTGACAGATAGGGTAAATACTCATGACCGTATTCGTGATACACAAGCAATTCCTTGTCCGATACGATTTTATTGTACACCGCAAACTGTGTGGAAGGTGGGCAAATCACATCCGATAGCCCTGTCACGAATAGCACCCGTCCTCGAATACGGTCTGCTAAATGTTGAATGTCGATGTAGCCTAAGCGGTGAAACACTTCGCTCTCACGTACATGATTGGGATCAAACCAGCGAAAATAATAAACCAGTTCCTCATAGGCCGATGTCGTTGCATCCAGCGCCCAAGCTCTTTTATAGTCCGACAGGAACGGATATACCGGTACCGCCACACGGACACGCGGCTCCAATGCAGCGCAAGCAACCGTTAGTGCCCCGCCTTGGGAGCAGCCAAATGCACCGATCCGTTCAGGGTCAACCTGCTCCATAGACATTAGAATGCGCACCGTCTGCACCGTATCCAAAAATACGTTGCGGTAGTACAACCGATCCGGGTCCGGGTCGTCAATTCCGCGGATAATATGACCTCGAACCGTCGTTCCCTGAACCTGCAAATTGTCCTCAGACAGCCCGCCTTGCCCTCGGCAGTCCATGGCCAGCACAGTGAATCCGTGTGCCGCATAGCTCACCTTGTCGAACCAGTCGCCACTGTCGCAGGAATACCCATGAAACATAGCCAAGGCTGGACCTTGTTCCGTAAGATGCTTGGGACGAGCCAGCTTCCCATGAACCCTCGCTCCGCCCACTCCAGTAAAATACAGATGGTAACACTCCACCAGCGGAGAGACAAATTCGGCAGGCTCAAGTGTATATTCCAGTGGCTGTCGTTCCAGCTCCTGTAGCGCCCGTTCCCAGTACATATCAAAATCCTGCGGCTTTGGATTACTTCCCATGTATGACTGTAGCTGCTGTAAAGACATATCCTCCGGCATGTAAAATTCCTCCTACATCCGGCCTGACTCACGATCATCTGCGACTACTTCATCCGTCGCGATGACATACTTTATAATGTCAGATACTGTCGTGTATGCGATACCTACATACGTATCAGCGGCTCCATAATAAATCGCAATTCTTCCGGTGTCCGCATCATGCAGTGTAGCACACGGGAACACCACATTTGGCACAAATCCCCGCTCTTCGTACCATTCCTCTGGGGTCAACACGAAGTTGGAGGAACGATATTTGACTTTGGAAGGATCATCCAGATCAAGAACAGCTACACCCATGCTGTATACCAGTCCATTGCATGTGCCTGTCACCCCGTGATAGAACATCAGCCAGCCCTCTGTCGTCTCAATCGGTGCTGGTCCGCCACCAATCTTCACCGATTGCCACCAGCCCTGACCACCCTTGCTCATTACATGACGATGCTTGCCCCAATACACCAAGTCAGGACTTTCGCTCAGGAAAATATCACCAAACGGAGTATGACCACTGTCGCTCGGACGGGATAGCAACATAAAGTTTCCATTTAGCTTACGAGGCAACAGCACTCCATTGCGATTAAACGGCAAGAACGGATTTTCCAAGCGCACAAAGCTTTTGAAATCCTTCGTTTGTGCGATTCCCAGCGCTGCACCATAGAAATCTGTACACCAGATGATATAATACGTGTCTTCCACTCGAACCAGACGCGGATCGTAAGCATAATTAGGCTGATATTCATTTCCTTCCTCATCGACCATATGCAGACGCTCTGTCTCAATGTCCCAAGCCAGCCCGTCGTCACTCCAGCCGAGATGCAAATGCGGGCGTCCATTAATCGTTTCAGCACGGAATATCCCTACAAACCGTCCTTCATACGGAGCTACGGCACTGTTGAAAATACGGGCAATGCCAGGCACCGGATTTCGTCCAATGACCGGATTCTCAGTATGCCTCCATACTGGAGCCTCACTGCCTTCCGGCTTATCCTGCCAAGGCATTTTCGACAAGCTGTCTCCTACAATTCGTACGTTACCTACATCCAAATCCACATTCAATTTACTCATACTTAACTCTCCTCTCACCTAGACACTTCATTTTATTTTTTTCTATTTCACTGAACCCTGTGCAAATCCGTTATAGATATATTTTTGTAATGATAAAAATGCAACCAGCGTCGGAATAATCGCAATGATGATGCCTGCGCTAATGACTTCCCATTGCGAACCGTATGGCCCTTTAAACTTAAACAGTGCCGTCGATATCACCTGAAGGCTTGTTTTGGGCATATACAGGAACGGGGTGTAAAAATCGTTGTAAATATTAACACCCTTGATGATAATTACCGTCACAATGGCAGGCTTCAGCAGCGGCAAAATAATGCGCCAGTAGATGGTCAGATAGGAGGCCCCATCCAGCATGGCAGACTCATCCAGCGCCACCGCGATGGAATCCAGAAACTGAAGGAAAATATACACCGCGATAATATCGGTTCCTAAATACAGTAAAATGGCTGCCCAAGGTGTGTTAAACAGTTCCAGCTTGTTAATGATCTGGAATGTCGATACCTGTGTCGTCACCCCCGGAATGAGCGTGGCGAGTAAGAACGCACCCAGCATGAGACTTTTACCTTTAAATTTAAAGCGATTCAAAATATACGCGATCATGGAACCGGTCAACGTAGCCCCGATGATGGAAATCAGCAAAATAAAGGCTGTGTTCAAAAATCCGGTTAGCATATTTCCATCCACAAAGGCCTTGGCGTAGTTCGCCCAGTTCAGCCAGTTCACCGGGGGAGTCAGAGGACTGGTTGCCGCATATTCAGCCTTCGTCTTCAAAGATGCAAACAAAATCACAACAATTGGCAGTAGAGCAATGAACGCACCTAGCAATAGCGCACCATACTTGATGGTGTTTGCCAGTAATCTTTTTAGCTTATACATGATTAGTCCTCCTCCCCCCGAATCAGCAACCGCTGAAGCAGTGTAACAGCAACTACGATCAGTAGCAGAACAACCGCCATCGCTGAGGCTAAACCAACCTTGCTGTATTTAAATGCCACATCAATCGTCTGAATGACGAACGTCTTACTGCCGTTGGAGCCACCAGTCATAATGTAAGGAATATCGAATGCACTGATCGCGCCACTAATCGCCAAGATCAGATTCAGCTGCAAAATTCGCTTAATAGTCGGCAAAATGATAGAGCGGAACTGATGCCAGCGGTTGGCTCCGTCGATATCGGCTGCTTCGTACAGATCACTGGATATGGAAGAAATCGCACCTAGAAACACAATAAAGTTAAAGCCCATGTATCTCCAGATAGACGTACCAGCCAGCGAAATATTAATAATCTCCGGGTTGCCCAGCCACAGCTTGACATACGAACCCAATCCCATTGCCTGAAGCAGTGTATCAAGGGTACCGTCTGGCTTAAAAAAGAATAGAAAAATAAAACCAATCGCCACCCCGTTCATCAGGGAGGGAAAGAACAAAATGCCTTTAAAGAAATTTTTAAACCAGGTCTGAAAGCTGAGAATGGTTGCAAAATAAAGGGCCAAACCCATCTGTACAAACGTAGCTACAAAGTAATACAAACTGACCTTAAACACCGAGAAATACTCGGGGTCGGTAAAGATTTTGATATAGTTTTCAAAGCCCACATATTCCAGACGCTTACTATAACCATTCCAGTCCGAAAAGCTGTATTTAAACATATTGATCACCGGCAAGTACGCAAAAGTGACCAGCAGCGCCAGCGGAATAAATGAAAAGGCAACAATAATCGCTAATCTTTGTTTGGAGTAGCTGAGATTCGAAAATTTAAACATGCTGCACCTCCTGGCTATCCGTCCATCAACTGCCACTTCAATCTCTTCTTATGGTCAGTTCAGATGGCTATTTTGCTTCCTTGGCTGCCACTTCAGCACGCGCCTTCACCCATGCATCGTTCAGATCCTTCATAATGGTGTCATACGATTCCGGGCGGTTACCCACCGCTGCCTCAATAATTCGTTTCTTGAAATCAGGTTGCCACAAGCCGATTTCTCCCATTTTGTCGATTTTATCGACAATTCCTTCCTGCCCCTTCGGTGACGGAGTGAGCGCTTCAAAAACAACTCCCTCATTCTCATACTGCTTCAAAATGGCAGGCATTGCGGCACCCTTCAGCGGACTAATGCTGCCTGCCTGCTCTACAGCATAGTTGGACTTTTCGGTAAACCAATCCACCCAGGCACGGGCCGCCTCTTTATTTTCACTGTTTACATTAATACCGAGGTTAAAATCACCAGCCAGCGGTACAAGTACCTTGGAGGCATTCGTTGGGAAAGGCATGAAACCGATATCATCCTTGTTAGAAGCTACGCTTTTGATCTGATCAATCGCCCATGAGCCAAGCACCATCGTACCGATTTTGCCTTGAGCAAGATCCGCCTTGGAGGTCTCCCAATCCGTAGTCGTTGGATCTTTTTCAATCAGACCATTTTTAGCCGCATCGTACAGGACCTTGTACAGCTCATAGTGAGGCTGACCCTTCGTGAAATTATCATCTGTAGTCGGTTGTGTGACATTCACGTATTCCTTCGTACCTGCTACTGTTGCCAGGCTAGACTCCCACTGAGTCAGTGCCCAACCAGAGGCATAGTTGGTAAACAGCGGCACTGCCTTGGTTTTGTCCTTAATTTGCTGTAACGCTTTCAGGAATTGATCCGGTGTTTTAGGAATTTGTGTGATTCCTGCTTCCTTGAACACCTTTTTGTTATAAATCACACCCGAGTAAACCATCGCAATCGGAATACCGTAGCTGTTACCATCCACTGTACGTTCTTCAATGCCGGTATACTTGTTTTTCATCTCCTCATAAGTACCTAGAGGCTCGAAAAAATTGGGTAACTCTTCAATTGGAATGCTGCCAGGAATCAGCAAGACATCTCCGTAATCCCGAGTCCCCATCCGAATTTTAATTTGACCATCATAATCGGCCAATGCCTGAAAATTGACCTTCACGTTCGGATAAATTTTGTTAAATTCCTTGGCGTAATCCTGAAATACGGTATCCACAATATCTGTCCGCTGTGTGATCACCGTAATTTCCCCTTCCGGTCCCTTCGGATCAGAGCTGGTAGCTGGCGCATCCTTCTTTGAGGTACAGCCAGTAAACAGTCCCGCTAACAAAAGCACGGATAGTAATGACATTAAAACCTTGGACAACTTCATGAGACGACCCCTCCTGTTGTTTTGAATAAGGTTATCGTTAAACTAACAAAATCATTTTATTATGTTAGCGCTTACTGTGTCAATTACAATATTTTTTTGTAATAACAACACCCGAATGTTATGCAGAAACACAAATTAAGTATAGTTGACAGTTTATAAATACATAGATAAGATACCTTTTGTAAGGTTAACGATAAGCTAATAATTCATTTTCCGAAGGAGGCTTGTCTCTTGGAAACACTAGTACACGAAATTAGACAGGAATGGCAGGAACACATACTCCCATTCTGGCTCGGCTTGAAAGATGAAGCGCATGGCGGATTTTATGGCGAGGTAGACGCAGATCTGCACATCCATAAACAAGCGGACAAAGGTGGCATCGCCACTTCGCGGTTACTCTGGTCTTTCTCAGCAGCAGCCCGTGTAACAGGGGAACGTGCCTATGCACATGCGGCACGACATGCCTTTACATTTCTGCAAAATCATCTGCTCGACCCGTTACATGGCGGAATGTACTGGATGGTGGACTACACCGGGCAACCTGTGGATACGTGTAAACATGTATACGCGCAGGCATTTGCCATCTATGCGTTGGCAGAATATGCACGAGCTACGGATGACCCGAATGCATTGCCACTGGCAATGAAACTGTTTCACCTCGTGGAGCAAAAAGGGTATGATCCTGCTCTCCAAGCATACGGAGAACAATATGATCGATCGTGGAACGAGCAGCCTAATGAGCTACTCAGCGAAAATGGAGTTACCGCGCATATTACCATGAATACGCATATTCATGTTTTGGAAGCGTATACCCAATTGCTGCGCGCCTACCCAAACGAAGAGGTTCGAGACGCACTGAAGAACGTGCTGGACATTTTATACCAGCGTGTTTACGATGCTTCCGCCCGGCGGTTGGGAGTATTCTTCGACCGCGAATGGCACTCTCTGCTTGATTTGACCTCATATGGTCACGATATCGAAGCCAGCTGGTTGATGGAGGACGCCATGAATGTGCTGGGTTATCATCCATCCGAGTATGTGAATATGGTGGTGGATATTGCCAGCGCGGTAGCTGAGCGGGCTGTTCAGCCAGACGGATCGCTCATCAATGAACGGGAGGGAGAGCGGGTAGACACCACACGTATCTGGTGGGTACAGGCCGAGGCAATGGTTGGTTTTTACAATGCGTTTCAGCGGACACAGGATGAACGATTTTTGAAAATTGTGCGAAATCTATGGACCTATACCCGGCAGTATATCATTGATCCGCGCACCGGAGGCGAATGGTTCTGGTCGGTTCAAGCGGACGGTAAGCCTGACGCGAGAGAGATTGCAGGCCCTTGGAAGTGCCCATATCATAACAGCCGATTTTGCATTGAAATGCTGGAAAGGATGGATAAACAATGATTCATAACAAATACGATGAGCTGCTAGCGCAGCAAGAAGAACTGATTACGCGCCCCAATGAGGTTAAAACCTCCTTTTACAATGGTATCTATGAACGCTACCTCTATCCGGTGCTCACACGCCATCATGTTCCCATTCACTGGCGGTTTGATCTGGATGCACAAACCAATCCCTTTTTCATGGAACGACTGGGTGTCAATGCAGCACTGAATCCTGGAGCGATCTATCATGAAGGAAAATACATTCTTGTTTCGCGCACCGAGGGACTGGACCGAAAGTCATTTTTTGCCTTAGCAGAGAGCGATAACGGCATTGATCAGTTTCGATTCGTTGACGCTCCCTTAGTATGGGATGATATCGACCCGGAAGAAACCAATATGTACGATATGCGGCTGGTGAAGCATGAGGACGGCTGGATTTACGGTATTTATTGCTCGGAGAAAAAGGACCCTGACGCGCCATCCCACGATACCTCCAGCGCTGTCGCTCAGGCTGGACTGGTCCGCACTCGTGATCTCCGCACATGGACCCGGCTCCCCAACATCACTACCCAGTCCCCGCAGCAACGTAACGTTGTCCTGCATCCCGAATTTGTGGACGGCCAATATGCCTTCTATACTCGTCCCCAAGATGGGTTTATTTCGACCGGATCAGGCGGAGGCATCGCGTTCGGTCTCTGCAAAGATATTACACAGCCCGTGATTGAACATGAGACAGTCATTGACGAGCGCTACTATCATACGGTATACGAAGTTAAGAACGGCCAAGGTCCTGCTCCGATCAAAACGAGTCGAGGCTGGATTCATATCGCTCACGGGGTACGCAATACAGCCGCCGGGCTGCGATATGTGCTGTATACCTTTGCCACCAGTCTGGAAGACCCTACGCGCGTCATCGCCAAGCCCGGTGGGCATTTTCTGGCTCCTTATGATGAGGAACGCGTGGGTGATGTTTCGAATGTTATTTTCTGCAATGGAGCAGTCGTTAATGAACGGGATGAAGTCTTCATATACTATGCGTCCAGTGATACCCGTATCCACGTGGCGACGACCACGATTGCCCGTCTGGAGGACTATACTTTCAATACACCATCCGACCCATTGCGTTCTCTTGGCAGCGCCGCTGTCCGCCGTGAGCTGATCCATCGCAATGAAGCGCTATTGCAAGCAAGCAACCGTCCTTCCCAGCGGATCTAAGCCGTAAGCTTTATCATGCTTGCGGAACCATGTATACTATCCATAGAACAATTGTTACCCGCAGGCTAATCGTTGTTCTATGGGCAGCTATGCTGCCAATCCTTGTATCTTTACAGAGCAGCTGCACCGCTAAGCTAATTGAATTTCTACAAGCGGATAAGCTATTCATATTCACCCCAGCATTTTGCAACCGTTATCTGGATGTAGGCAAAATGCTTATCTTTTTACAATTGGAAGGCGGAACAGGAATGAAGAGCAACGTAACGATGCGGGATATTGCAGATAAGCTGGGAATAAGCAGCGTGACCGTGTCGAAGGCGCTCAATGACAAGGATGGGGTTAGCGAGGAACTCAAAGAACGTATTAAAACACTCGCGGGCGAAATGGGTTATCGTTTTAATACCGTTGCCAAGTCCATGAAAGAGGGGCTCACCTATAACATTGGTGTTGTCATCCCTGAACGTTTTACTGGTCCTGGCCAATCGTTTTATTTGCATATTTACCAGCAAATTTCACGGGCACTGGAGCCATACGGCTACTACGGTATCCTTCACATCCTCCATCGCGAGGACGAAGAGCAGCTTAATCTGCCACGTATCTATTACGACCGTAAGGTGGACGGCTTCATTCTTCTGGGCCAAGTGAGCAAGCCATATATTGAGCTGGTACAAACCATGGACCAACCTAAAATGTTTCTCGACTTTTATGATGAGCATGCCGATATCGATTCTGTGGTGACGGATAATTTTTACGGAGCCTACGAGCTAACCAATTATTTGATCGCCCAGGGACACCGGGATATTGCTTATGTGGGAAATATCTATTCCACCAGCAGTATTCAGGACCGTTTCCTCGGCTACTATAAATCCTTGCTGGAGCACAGGTTGCCCCTCCGTAACGAGTGGGTACTCAGCGACCGGGACGACGAAGGGTCCTATGTTGAAATGGATCTGCCTCAGCCACTACCGACCGCCTTTGTATGCAACTGCGATCAGGTCGCTCACAATCTGGTGCACCAGCTGATTGGTCTGGGATACCGCGTACCCGAGGACTGCTCTGTGGTCGGCTTTGATAACGATGTATACGCCACGCTTATTGTTCCGCAACTGACCACGGTCGGAGTAGACATTGAGCAAATGGCACGTACGGCGGTGGATTCAATAATGAAAAAAATAAGCCATCCCGGCAGTCGTTTTGGTCGAGTCCTCGTACAGGGTCATATTGTATATCGTGATTCCGTGCAGCCCCTTGAGAGGTCATGATCCGTGAATATTCCACAACCAAAAGCCGCTCAGCATGTCGTTGGAGCGGCTTTTGACGTTTAGAATCTTTGCAGCGTAATCATGGGCTTACCCCTCAATTAAGAGCGCTGGGCGACAAAGGAATTGCCCGTCCGATTGAGAATCGGCAGCATTCGCATTTCCTGTCCCATCGTGGCTTGGCAAAGTGGACAAGCCGGCTCGCTCAAAAAGGTAAAATCCGTTCTCATCCATCCGTTGCAACCCTCGTTGGTACACGACCAAATAGCCGTATTTTCCTCTGGAATGATTTCCGGGGCCTGGCGTCTGTACATCTATATCCCCCCTTGGTTGTTATAGGGGAACATCCCCCTGTCGGCATACTGTTAATTCCGTCCTGTGCGGGTATTAATATGCTCCAATCTACGGAAAATATGCGTATTTTACCAAAATTCTTATTTGCGGATAGCCTTGGTCCAGAAACCACCATGAAATTGCTTTGGCTCCACCGTAATGACAAAAGCCTTGGGATCCAGCTCCAGGATAGACTGATACAGCTTATTCTGGTTTTTACGCTTGGCCAAAATCTCCATTACGAGGCGTTCTCCATCACGTCCACTGCCCAGCCAGGCTGTAACGCCATACCCCTTGTCTCGCAGCGCATTGGCAATTCCTCCATTGATCTCATTGCTGATCACCTTCACGGTGACATAACCGAGCGCTATTTTTTCCTCAATCCACGCTCCAATAAGAATCCCCACTGCGTAGCCTATAGCGTATACCGCAAGACTTGCCACTTGATCCAGATACTTAAGCACGACATTCAAGCCCAACACATAAACTGTAACTTCCACGGTGCTGATGAGTGCAGCAATGTACTTCTGTCCTTTCAGCGTCAAAATCATGCGCAGTGTGTAGGCCGATACATAAATAAGTTGAATAACGAGAATAAACAATAAAATTTTGAGCATACGCTCACCCCTTATTTCACGATCTAGTTGACCCCGTCCCCAACATTATGCCCCTGTCTGTGAACTACAGCCTCACGTTTCGTATTACCCTCGCTCGGGTAATGACTAACTACAGCATGCTGAATGAAAGTTTGATTATATGAGGAGGGCTATACCATGAAGGATAACGGAATTAGCGATAAAATCAAAGGTAATGTAAATAAAGCTAAAGGTGAAATCAAGGACCAAATCGGGAACGCCACGGATAATAAGTCCCTTCAAGCTGAAGGTAAATTGGATAAAGCCAAAGGTCACCTTCAGGAAACAGCAGGAAAACTGAAGGATCACAAATAGTCCAACTTTTGATACCCTAACGCACTGTACTCCAAACAAGTCTTGCTGTCTTGTACAGCGGACTTGTTTTATTTTGTTCGGTTACTTTTGGAAAAATATTTACGCAAACAGGGCAACTTTTACAGTCGCTTTTGCGTCTAACTAATATAAGCACAACCAATAACAACCCTTCCAACCTGTTGGATTTTGTATGTATTAATGTTACTCTAGTCTATGTATCAAGCTATAATTCTTAAATAAAGGGGTAGACCAACGAATGAAATCATTGAAGTCCATGAAGAAACCTGTCATCATCACTGCCGTGTCGGCCTTGGCCATCTCCGGGGTTCTGTTCAGCCAATCTACATATGCTGCACAAGTAACTAAGCCGATCCAAGCAGTATATAACAATATTAAAATTATCTATAACGGAACCGAGGTTGCCTCGGATGCTAAAACAGAACCATTTCTGCTGGATGGCGTGACGTATATCCCGCTGAAGCTGGCAGGTACAGCTTTGGATAAAAAAGTAACATGGGATGGCACAAACAAACGCGTAGTCATTGCTGATAACGGCGTTCCTATTGATCAGTCTACGGTTACAGCACTGAACAACCAGATTACGACGCTGACTCAAGAACTGAACACAGCCAAAGCAGCGAACACTACGAAAGATGCTACCATCGCTCAGTTGCAAAAAGACAATCAGACGCTGAAAGATGATGCGAGCAAAAATAGCTCAAGCACCTTGAAAGATCTTCAAAAGCAATTGAATAAGGATTACAGTGATTCCTACAACACGAACTCGGATATCACGCTGGATGGTAACAAAAGTGATATTACAGTAACCATCGAAATGACAAAATCCAGATGGGATGATCTATCCGATAGCAGAAAGGAAAGCTACCTGGAAGACATCGTAGATGATATTTTGAAAGAGTATAAAGATGCCGATATTGAAGGCACAGTGAAAAACTCCAGTAATAGAGATAAACTGGCCACCTTTACAACTAACAGCAGAGGCGATGTGACGATTAAAAAGGTAGCTTCTTCTCTGGATTCAAGTACGATCCAACGTAACTTGTCCGATAGATATGGCACCTATAATGGAGTCGGCTTTGATTTCACCGTACGAGGCGACAGCAGTGAAGCTATCGTCGAGGTTTATGTAAATTCGGATGACTGGAATAAACTTTCGAACAATCAAAAAAACACCCTGACAGATGGCGTTAGTGATTATCTTAAAGACAGACAGTCAGTATCCAAAGTCATTGGATATGTACGTAATAAAGGAAATAGCAGCCAAATCATTACTTTCTAAAAAATTAATCTTTCAAAAAAGCGACAAAGGCTATATAGCCTTTGTCGCTTTTTTATAATGCACAACCACCATGAATTCAATTATTGAATCAGCCTGCCTACGGAAGTAATGTATTTTATGTAATCACTATCCGC
This sequence comes from Paenibacillus sp. P2(2022), assembly GCF_029522175.1. Lineage (NCBI taxonomy): Bacteria > Bacillati > Bacillota > Bacilli > Caryophanales > Paenibacillaceae > Paenibacillus > Paenibacillus sp. P2(2022). Next base: position 397,464 of record NZ_JAKWFI010000003.1, read on the forward strand.
ATTAGTTGTACCGATATTTTTTGTATAAACCAAATGACCTGCGCTGGTTATTTTGACTTTGTGAAATGAACCGGGTTTAGAATAAGGATCTACACTATAGGTCCCTTTGCTATACACAATCATAGGATTGAAGTCAATTTTCTTGAAAACGGGCGATAAGTCACTCTTATACGTAGCATGAATATTCAATACGCCCTGCTTTTGATCCCAGTCAAAGGAAGTAAGATCAAATGCATTTGCATCAATGACTTGGGCCAAGTCTTGTCCCTTGAACCTCATAAGAATTGGACTTTCTGTAAAGCTGTCATGCCTTAGCTTCAATAAACCGCGCTTCGAATCCCACTCCATCTGCGCATCTGTATCTTTCAACAAAATGGAAACTGGTAAAAACATCGCGTTGCTTTTCATGATGGGGACTGTGTCCATTGTCAACGGCTCACCGTTAACCGATATTTCGGGTGAACCGATCGTAGTCGTTACATTACGGCCTAGCAAATCAACAGAAGCCGTTTTGTTCGCTGCATTATAAGTTACTTTGCCGCCCAGTATATCTTCAGCTGCTTGAAGCGGTATAAGCAATCTACCTTTCTTATCCACAAAGGGTGATGCAGGGTAGGTGTATAAAACGTAATGATCATTGACCTTCAGGTGTATGGGGGTCTGAGCTTGGGCTGATGTCGAATTCGAGTGTACAGTAGCAACGCTAAATAAAATCACAAGGCATACGAGCAACCTGATTTTCATAATACCCTCCTTTTTCATAAACAGCTCACAACAAACATAACTGTTTTATTCATATATAACGTACCTCCACAAATGCAAACCGTCAACCATAATTTATAATATATACCTAATTATAGATTATATCGTCTTCCCTACAGCTATGTAATTCATAAATACATTAATTATATTTATAAATATAAAGGTATTTTAGCGATGAAAGCAGAATATATCACTGTATTCCACTTTAGAAAGGGGTAAATATATACGATGAGAAGATTGCTTAAACGTAGAGCCAGGTCGAGCATTGCATTAACAATGACTTTATTATTGGCAATTGCAGCCGTACCATTAGGTACACTGGACGCCGCAGCAGCGGAGCCGAACCAAAACAAGAAGCAGGATGTGCCGACCTTCTCTAATGTATCGGTTCACGATCCTTCGATTGTCAAAGACGGTGACACTTATTATGTGTTTGGGTCGCATATCGCCGCAGCGAAGTCAAAAGATCTCACAAATTGGACTTCTTTTGCAAACGGTTACACTACGCCTGGGAATACCCTTTACGGGGATTTATCGAAGAATCTGGCCGGATCTTTCGCTTGGGCGGGTGAGAATGATGCGGACAGCAAAGGAGGATTCTCAGTATGGGCACCCGATGTATTTTGGAATGAGCATTATGTCAATAAGGATGGCACAAAAGGGGCCTACATGATTTATTATAGTGCCTCCTCCACCTATATACGCTCCGCGATCGGCATTGCCGTTGCCCCCAACATTGAGGGACCCTATCAATATGTGGATACCATTGTGAATACTGGTTTTACAAAGGAGACTGCATTCGATAAAAATAGCAAAGTAGATAAAAAGTGGACAAATACGCCGATTCCACAACTCATTAATGAAGGCAAGCTGAAGGGTCCCAGAGCAGGATGGTTTAATGCCGACGGTTCTTATGCGAATCGGGTGTTCCCGAATGCAATCGATGCAGCAGTCTTTTATGATACAGACGGGCGCTTATGGATGACGTATGGGTCATGGTCCGGAGGCATTTTTTTGCTGGAGCTGGATAAAGCAACTGGCAAACCGATCTATCCAGGCCAAGATGGAACGACGGAGGATGGCCGGTTGATTGATCGTTATTTTGGCACCAAGATTGCAGGTGGATACGGTGAGTCCGGGGAAGGTCCGTATATTGAATACAACTCAAAAACGGGTTACTACTATCTGTATGTAACCTATGGCGGACTTGCAGCTGACGGTGGATATAACATGAGATTATTCCGTTCCAAGAGTCCGACAGGACCTTATAAGGATGCCAAAGGGCAGAATGCTGTTCTGCCAGCAAACACCAAAAATGCAGCCTATGGCAACAAATTAATGGGTAACTTCTTGTTCGATAGTCAAATAGGCGATCCAGGTACAGGTGTGGGCTACGGCTATGTATCTCCTGGGCATAACTCGGTGTACACCGATCCTGCTACCGGACAAATGTTTGTTGTCTTTCATACCCGATTCCCTCAGCAGGGGGAGACTCACGAGCTGCGTGTACATCAAATGTTCATGAATCAGGATGACTGGCCTGTGGTAGCTCCTTACCGTTACGGTGGCGAGACGCTTACAAAGCTGGATGAGAAACAATTCATTGGCGATTATCAATATATTAACCATGGTAGTGATTCTTCGGCGACAATCAAAAATACGCAGTTCATTCAGCTGAAAGCAGATCACACTATTAAAGGCGATGTGCAAGGAACATGGCACAAGTCGGGGGATGCGAATATCCAACTAACACTGGATGGCATTGTGTTTGATGGAGTATTCCTGAGACAATGGGACCAGGTAACGAATCAATATATTTTGGCGTTTACAGTTCTATCGAATAAAGGCGAAATGGCCTGGGGCAGTAAGTTCCCTGATATGCCGGATACGACAGTCGTTGACAGTGTGTATCGTGAATTAGATCTTGGCGATACGAGCCGGGTGACGGCTAATCTGACGCTTCCGAAGGAAGGCAGTCGGCAATCCGCGATTACCTGGAAAACTTCAAACCCAAACGTCATTTCTGATACTGGTGAAGTCAAGCGCCCCGGGATCGGTGAAAAGGCTGTATCCGCTACTTTGACGGCTTCCATCACCAAAGGAGACAGCAGTCGGGATAAAACTTTTAACATTACGGTAGCTCCTTATGAGAAGGCAACATTGACCGCTTCATACCCATTTGAAAATAACCTAAAGGATCAGAATGATGCTTTTGCCAATGGTAAGGTTATTGGTGACCGGATCGATCGTCAGGGAGGAAGTGTATCCTACGCTGAAGGCGTAAGGGGCCAAGCTGTAGTCCTTGATGGACAGTCAGGTATTGCTCTGCCTGAAGGACTCATATCCAGCTCAGCCTATTCTGTGTCACTGTGGGTGAAGCCCAGCGAGTTGACTGTCCATACACCAACTTTTTTTGGAGCTATGGATAGCAACCACTGGGTTAGCCTTCTGCCCAGAGGACCCGAGAAGGATAATACGATGGTCTGGTCCGGCAGCTCAACTTGGTATACTGGCAGTACGGGCCTGAAGATCAAAGCCAATGAATGGACACATCTGGCCTTCACTGTAGATCGTGGGGTATTAGAGGTGTATGTGAATGGCAAAATTCAATTTACCGGCTCAAAGTTCCCGGATGTCTTTACCTCTAAATCTGGAACATTCAGCCTAGGGGTCAATTGGTGGGACCCTGCGTTCAAAGGATCTATAGATGAGCTGAGTATATTTGAAGGCGCGCTCCCTCCTGCACAGGTGGAAGAGTTAGCCATGATGAAGTGAATTAAGACTATTTGTGAAATGTGTAAGCATAGCTAGTGTCGAAGAATGAAAAAAAGAGAGCGCTGAACAGCGCTCTCTTTTAATAAACCATATAAATATTAGTAGGCCAGTGCAAAAAGTCCTTTGATATGGGACAGGTAACGGATGTTACTGCCTTCTTTCATCAAAGTAGCTACAGCGCCTTTCAGTTGGGTGCCATTCGCGCCTACAGTACCGATCGCGTCTGTTCTTCCCAAGCTGCCCAGTGTACCGGAGAACACTGGCGTAAAGCGTTCCATTTTCGCTCCGTTGAAATAAGCGAAGATGTTGTAACCAACTAATTCACCCATTTGCCAAGCCAACTGTGCAGTTGGAGGGTATGGACGCTCGCCTTCACCTGGGAACACTACTGCGCTGTCGCCAGCGAGGAAGATGTCTTCGTGGGAAGTCGATTGCAGTGCGCCATTCACAGTTGCACGACCACGGTTTACTTCGATACCGGATGCGCCAACCAGTGCATTACCTTGTACGCCGCCTGTCCAGATCAGTGTGTTCGTTTTGATCGAACGTCCGTCTTTCAAGAGAACTTCGTCAGCTTTCATTTCTGTAATCGGAACACCCGCTACGATTTGAACGCCACGTTTTTCAAGACTTGTTACTGCACGATCAACCAATGGTTGAGGGAAGCCTGCCAAAATAGATGGTCCAGCTTCTACGCAATACAAGTTGATATCTTCGTAGTTGATGCCTTTTTCACGGCAAACTGCAGGCAGTTTGTCAGCATATTCGCCCACCAGCTCAACGCCAGTCAGACCGCCGCCACCGATAACAATGGTAGCGTCCGCTTTGTTACCGGATTGCTTGTAAGCATCCAGACGAGCTTCCACATGTGCACGGATGCGATTAGCTTCTGCCACTGATTTCAGTGTGAAGCTATGCTCTTGCAGCCCCGGAATACCGAAGTATGCCGTTTCACTGCCCAGGGAAATAACGAGAGCGTCATAGCTCAACGTAGCACCACTGGCCAGAGTTACTTTCTTATCGTCCGGTTTGATTTCGGAAACAGTATCCACTTTCAGGATAATATCTTTGTTACGCAGCAGTTTTTCCAAAGGAAGCGCCACAGCTTTTTCGGCAATCGTACCTGCCGCCAAACGGTGCAGTTCCGTAATAATTTGGTGCGACGCAAAGCGGTTTACCACTGTAATGGTTGCTTGGCTAGCGTCCATATGCTGGCGTGCTGTAAGAGCGGCCAGCAATCCGCCGTATCCGCCGCCCAAGATCAAAATTTGCTTCGACATGTCCATCCTCCGTTCTCGATCAGGTAATTATTTGCTTTCGCGTTGGCGCTCATTCAGAATATCCAGGAAAGCCTGGCTGAAACGCAGCGTTTTTTGTACATTAGGATCTTTAAGCATTTTGAGCAGGCCAAACAGACCTACACTGCCGTCCGTAGTTTGTACACGGTCATTTGCTTCAATTGCAGCAGAAGCCAATCCTTTAGCCGAATCTGTAACAGGCTTCACAAACTCTCCCATGGAGTTTTTCATATCTCCGATAAAGACAGGGTCAGTTGCCAGACTGCGGGCTACATCATAAGCATCGGTCATCAAAGTAACCATCTCAGTCAACTTTGGCAGATTCTCTACCAGTACGGTCAGCGATTGCTGAACCTCCGGTTTCATCAATTGGTCCAATACATCCCGAGACTCTTTGGTAGCTTCTTGTGTTACGGCCACCTCTTGTTGGTTTTCAGACATGCGTGAACGTCCTCCTTTACTGTGAAAATAGAAGTCCATTCCTTTCTCGTAACCTGCATCATAAACTCTAGCAATAAAACGTTCAATGAATTCGCCCTTAAACATGCAAGAAGCACAGCTTAAACCGGCCTATACCCTAAAGGGCAAGACTGATGATCGCAGATGCCAATTGTATATTGCTTGGACGTTATTCTGTTGTTGTTACTGCTGCGGAATATCTCACGAAGCGCTCCCTCGTGACTACAACAGGCCGAAACGGAACCCTATACCTCTATATTACACCTTTCACAACCCAATCGTCGAAGAAATTTTAAATTTGCACAAATTTCTGCAAATTTTTTATTGTTATTTTAGATAAAAATTAGAATAAGCACGATTTTTGTCTAAGTTTACCTTAAAAAAAGGGGCATTTTATACTAGAGATGGGTAATAGAGAGAGTGAGTTTCTGTTCATTAATATGAAAAACAATACAAAACATATTCCTACGGAGGGTTGAACGATGGCTAAAACATTTGCAGATATGGTTCAAGAAGCGAGGCAGCACGTTCAGGGCATTACTTCACAGGAGGCACGTCAGCGAATTGAATCCAATCCAGATACATTCGTTATCGACGTACAGGATTCTCATGATGCAGGTGCTTGCGGCCTAATTCGCGGTAGCGCCAATATTTCACTGGGTATGCTACCCATCCGCGCTGACCTGGACGTTCCACAAGATTTGCGTGATGAACGCTTACGTGACCGCAACCGCCCGATTATCACCACCTGTGGGGCAGGCGGACAAGCTGCATTGGCAGCTTATATACTGCAACAGATGGGCTTTACCAATGTGGCCTTTATTGAAGGCGGAACAACAGCCTGGAAGGAATCTGGCTTTGAAGTAGAACTGTATTAAGGGAATGTAGCCGATTCCCCAGCAAATCGTCCTAGGTGCGTAAGGTGTCCTCAGAAGCATCGGAAGCACCAGAAGGTTCAAAATCATCCGGAATCGGCAGTGGCACGCCAGACTCGATAAATTCCTCTACATCACGGGCTGCTTTAACTTGATTGCACTCGTTGCAGGCGCATACGCAATTTACTGGCGTGGTGTGTCCACCTTTAGCCCGAGGAAGTAAATGATCAATCGTGTCGCCATAGCCACCGCAAAAAAAGCACGTATAACGGTCACGTTTAAGCACATATTGGCGGAATTCCTTGTTGCTATAAAGTCTGCGGACCGTGTACGGATTTACAATCACCGCCATGCGTTCTCTGACCAGAGTCATCGCCAAATCAAGCTCAATCTCCTGATGCCAGCGTCTCCCTTGGTCGGTTTTGCCTCTTAGTCGAATCATACCATTGCGATTAAGCCGCAACGCACGGGTATCCGCAGGCTTCAGCCTGCTAAGCAAATGACGAACCCGTTGCCGATGGCGCTCACGCGCTTTGTCCGTGACGGGCTTCCTACGGGGGCGTTGGGAATCATTAGAAGGCTGCGCGGACGCTTCCAGACCGTACGCAGTCGTACCTGCTTCGGAGCTATGCCGCTCCACAGGAGCAGCCAAGGGCTTCATTTCCTCATGGGAAGGAGCGGACGCAACCGCCCGTTCTTGCGGGACTAACCCCCGACAGGAACGACAAGGACCACGCCGGGAATAAGGCCCCGCCCGGCGACCGGTTCTGCGCTGAAAGTCTGTTAATGGTTTTATCTCCTGACAATACGTACATTTTTTCATCAGCGGTTCTCTCGCTTCATCCTTATTCTGCTGCGGATCTGTCACGTTCATCCCTCCTTCCCTTTCTTGTTCGAGCTTATGGTTTGCCCGAAATCCGAACTATAGCTAAGTTAGATTCATTTTACCGTTTTCACGTTTCCTTTTCTAGCCATCGAGTCGTTGCCATCACTCAAGGTATAACAAATTTTAATGATTTAGCATACGTTATATAGCGATCCATGTTCTTCATCAACATCATATTGACCATCAGACGTTTAGCCCCCCTCACTTGGTGGGTAACTTGTTATATATGAAGGAGGGACGCACATGAAAAGGAACCATACGATGATGCAATTTTTCGAGTGGAATGTCGCAGCTGACGGTTCTCACTGGAAAAAGCTTGCCCGCCTGGCACCGGAACTAAAAGCCAAAGGAATTGACGCGATATGGATTCCACCTGTCACCAAAGGTCAATCTCCTGAGGATACGGGTTACGGCGTCTATGACCTTTACGATCTGGGCGAATTTGACCAAAAAGGTGCAGTACGCACCAAATACGGAACCAGGGAAGATCTGCTGGAAGCTGTCGCATCCTGCGTTCGCCACGGCGTAGCCGTCTATGTCGATCTGGTCATGAACCATAAGGCTGGTGCAGATGAAACCGAAGTATTTAAGGTCGTCGAGGTCAACCCGGATAATCGTAATGAGGTCATTTCCGAGCCCTTTGATATCGAAGGCTGGACTAAATTTACATTCCCCGGCCGGCAAGGGAAGTATTCCACATTTCAATGGAACTTCGAACATTTTAACGGAACGGATTACGATGCAAGTCAGGACCGGACAGGAATCTATCGTATTTTAGGTAAAAATAAAAACTGGAGCGATAATGTAGATGATGAATTCGGCAATTATGATTATTTAATGTTCGCCAATATTGACTATAATCATCAGGATGTGCGTAAGGAAATGATCCGCTGGGGCAAGTGGCTGGTGGATACTCTACAATGCAACGGATTCCGTCTGGATGCAATCAAGCATATTAATCATGAATTTGTACGAGAGTTTGCTACAGAAATGATTAAAAAGCGTGGGCAGGATTTTTATATGGTAGGCGAGTTTTGGAAACCGGATCTGGAATCGTGTCAAAAGTTTCTGGATACCATCGATTATAAAATCGACCTGTTTGACGTATCCCTCCACTACAAACTACATAGCGCTTCCTTGGGTGGTAAGGATTTCGATTTAAGCACCATTTTCGAGGATACGCTGGTTCATACCCATCCCCTGAACTCGGTTACTTTTGTCGATAATCATGATTCCCAGCCGCATGAAGCGCTCGAATCCTGGGTGGAGGACTGGTTTAAGCCCAGTGCCTATGCACTCATCCTACTGCGCAAAGATGGTTATCCCTGCGTATTCTACGGGGATTACTATGGTATCCAGGGACAAACGCCTGTGAAAGGCAAGCAAGCTGAGCTAGACCCGCTCCTATATGCTCGGTACCACAAAGCTTATGGTGAGCAAAAAGATTATTTTGATGATCCCCATACGATTGGATGGGTTCGTCAGGGCATTCCTGAGCTGCACGGCTCTGGATGTGCTGTGGTGATCACCAACGCAAATGACGGAGAAAAGCGCATGTTCGTGGGTAAACAACATGCAGGAGAAAAATGGACCGATTTGACTGGGCATCACGATCATGCCGTGAAGATCGAACAGGATGGCTACGGTGTATTTCCCGTTCGTGCTGGCAGTGTATCGGTATGGGCACTTCCTACCGAGGAAGACAGCCTGGAAACAGAGGATACCGCGAACGCTTGATGTACATCAACTCAAAGAGGACAGGATGCAAGGAAGCGCCCTGTCCTCTTTGTATATGGAAAATCACTCCGTCACCTTGCTTTGGTTGGCCACAGCCTGTTTTTTTGCCTCAACATGACTCGGATCCCCAAGATAGAAGCGCCGTATAGGATCGATATGCTCATCCAGCTCATACACCAGTGGGATACCTGTCGGGATGTTCAAATCCAGCAGTGCAGTTTCGTCCAAATTCTCCATGTACTTGATCAAGGCTCGTAAAGTATTACCGTGTGCGGAAATGATAACCCGGTCCTTTTTGAGAATCAACGGCACGATCCGTTGCTTCCAAAACTCACCAACCCGATGCACAGTGTCTTCTAGGCTTTCCCCGAGCGGCAGCTCCTCCGGCTTAATATGGCGATAACGCTCTTCCCGATGTGGACTCCGTTCATCCTGCTCATCCAACATGGGTGGTCGCACCGTCAAACTACGTCGCCAAATATGAACCTGCTCCTCGCCGTATTGCACGGCGGAATCCAGCTTGCTGAGCCCCTGAAGAGCACCATAGTGGCGTTCATTCAGCTTCCATGACTTCTGCACGGGTATCCACAGATGATCCAGCTCATCCAAGATATGATACAACGTGCGGATAGAACGTTTTAGCACAGAAGCAAATGCCAAATCAAACGTATACCCAGCCTCCTTGAGGATACGTCCTGCCTCGATGGCCTCATGAGTTCCCTGTTCAGTCAGATCGACATCCGTCCAGCCTGTGAACAAGTTTTGTCGGTTATACACGCTTTCTCCATGCCTCACCAGCACCACTTGATACATATACCTCACTCCTCACCTATCTATCCTCTATGTTTTACCCAACTTCTATGTATTTAACGTAAAATGCATTTTTTAAACCGCCTTTTTCATACAAAAAAGGACGACATTCAGCCGCCCTTCTCTTCTCATCCTACTTAAACCATATGCAATAGTCGCAGATCTTAGTCCCTATTACTAAGCTTGGCTAACAGATCCAATATTCGTACATATAGCCACACTAACGTTACCAGCAATGCAAAAGCGCCATACCATTCCATATATTTGGGTGCACCTTGATCAGCTTGTTCCTCAATGAAATTAAAATCTACGAGCAGATTCAAAGCGGCAATGATGACGATAAATAAACTAATGCCAATACCCACCCAGCCCGTTTCATGGATATACGGAACATTCATACCGAAAAAATTCAAAATAAAATCAACCAACGTCACCAGAAAAATCGCCATCGTACATAGGACAACAAATGAGATAAAGCCACGTGTCACCTTGATGATTCGTTGTGTATACATAAAGAGCATCAAGAACAAGATACCCACAGTCAGCAAAATGGCATTAACTACAATTCCAGGGTACTCATACTCCATAAAAGCGGAAACGCCACCCAAAGCAAAGCCACTCAGAATCGCATATACAGGAGAAAGCAATGGAGCCGTTTTTGGAAAAAAGGATATCGCAAGTGCTACGCCTGCCATCCCAATAAAGCCTGCCGTCAGCAACGATAGCACTTCTACGGTTCCTTGGTAGGTCATATACCAGGTAATACTGCTAGAAACGATAAGTAGGACCAGCAGAAGTAACGTTTTGTTCACCGTTCCTCCGATGGTCATACGTTGTTCGCTAGCTTCTCTTTCATCTTCACGTAAAAAGATGTCATCACGTAAAACCGGATTGCTAAAGCTCATACAGGGTACTCCTTTTCGATGTGTTATTTACGATGTCATATGTATATATCGGCACAACCTGAAAAAAGTTTCAGAAAATTTCAAACAATAAAAAAACTCTAACCTTGCCTTTCGGCAAAGCTAGAGTTAGAGGGTCAAGTCGTTACAGATTAAAAATCAGCGGTAGCAATTTGGATAGTACCTGTTACTGCTCCAACTGGAGTCGCCTGAAGAGCAGCTACCAGCAGCAAAGCAACTTCTAACGTAAGGCTGTTGCCCGCTGGGATTACATAAGTGATCACAGGAGCATTGACGCGGGTAACCACAAGATCAACCGGATTGGCACCTGTATTATTCACAGTAATCGTAGCATTACTACCGCCTCTCAGGTTTTCAAAGAAGGACTTACCCACACCAGCAGCAAGATTGTAGAATTGCGAAGGTAAAAGAATCGCCATAGTCTTCACCTCCCTTGCGTTTGATAATGTATTCTATGCTCCCAATCTATCAACGTAACGTTAAGTGTCTCAGTAATAAGACACAATTTAAAAGACTTCTAGATTAACGTACTCTCTATATATTAAAAGGAGTTGCCCTCTCAGATCCTTTGCCTAATCTGCGGACAACCTGTCATTTTGAAAGGTTAAACCATTTTTTTCATATTATAAGCCTAATCATGATAAAATACGTACCATAATGAAAAAGACCCAAGGAGGATAACCACATGAAACAGGAACTGATTGACCGCCTGACTACATATGTTCAGGTGGATACCCAATCCGACGAAAGCAGCCACACTTGCCCCACCACACCTGGACAGCTCACATTGGGCAACCTCCTGGTAGACGAACTGAAATCCATCGGTATGACAGACGTAACCATTGATGGTCATGGTTATGTAATGGCAACCCTTCCCTCCAATACGGATAAAGAAGTGCCCGTCATTGGTTTTCTGGCACACCTTGATACGGCTACTGAGCTAACCGGCGCAGGAGTGAAGCCACAGTTGACGGAGAATTACGATGGAGGCGATATCACGCTGAATGCCTCGCTGGGTGTAGTACTTTCTCCACGTGAGTTTCCCGAATTGACTCAATATAAAGGCCATACCCTAATCACAACAGATGGTACCACCCTGCTCGGTGCAGACAACAAAGCTGGCATCGCAGAAATCATGACAGCAATCCACTATCTGATTGATCATCCAGAAATTCAACATGGCAAAATTCGCGTTGCTTTTACACCGGACGAAGAGATTGGAAGAGGACCTGAACGCTTTGATGTAGCCGCTTTTGGTGCTGAATATGCTTATACAGTAGACGGCGGACCGCTCGGAGAACTGGAGTATGAGAGCTTCAATGCCGCAGCTGCTCATATTACCATTCATGGTGTGAATGTACATCCTGGTACGGCTAAAAACAAAATGATCCACGCTGCCAAAATCGCTATGGAACTGCACAGTAGATTACCTGCGAATGAAGCCCCGGAATATACAGACGGGTATGATGGCTTCTATCATCTGTTGGAGTCTACAGGCACAGCAGAACAAGCCAAACTGTACTATATTATCCGCGATTTTGATCGCGAGAGCTTCGAAAACCGGAAAGCTTATTTGACAAATATCGTAAAAGAGCTCCAGGCTGCCTATGGAGATAACCGCATCACGCTGGAGCTGAGAGATCAGTATTACAACATGAAAGAGAAAATCGAGCCTGTCAAACATATCGTCGATATCGCACATGAAGCAATGACAAAGCTGAATATTGAGCCCATTATCAAGCCGATTCGTGGAGGCACAGACGGTTCACAGCTGTCTTACATGGGACTGCCTACACCGAATATTTTCACAGGTGGGGAGAACTATCACGGTAAGTATGAGTATGTGTCAGTGGACAACATGGTGCTTGCCACCAAGGTTATTGTGGAAATCGCACAATTGTTCGAGCAACGCGGCAAGTGAACCACTTTTACACACACTGACACGTTTAGATTAAATATGAAGGCATATCGTTTCGTAATGGAAACGATATGCCTTTTTTATTGAAGCTCTCATATCCCCTTTAAATTTTCGATACCTTTATAACTTTTATCCGTCTTCAGACCGACAATTATATAAGACTATAAAAAATATATTTAGTAAAGAAAGGTAGGCAGTCCACTTGAATACAATAGATGCATTAATTGTAGCCATTCCCTACATACAACAGGTTATGCGTGAGAAAGTAACCCTTGCTCTCTTCGACCGCACTCACGTTCTTGCTTACACCCAATCAGAGGGTATGGACCTCGGCTTTGAAACAGGCTCGGAGCTGCTGGAGGACTACAAAAATTTTGCCATGCTTAAAAATGGACATGAGGCCAGCTTGACCCACATTCCGGCTGAAGTCCTGGGATATCCTCTTGATATGATCAGTATTCCTGTGTTTGACGATAAAGGGGACGTCATCGCAGCGTTTGCCGCCTCCTATAATTTGACCAACAAAAATCAACTGGATCAAATCGTATCCGAAAACCTCTCCATTACCGAGCAACTCATTGAGATGGTGCAGCATGTAACAGCGCATTCGGAGGAGCTACAGGCTACCAGTGAACACATTTTGAAGAACACCCAAATTGCCGTACAAAACTCGGGTAAAATTAATCAGGTTGCTGTATTTATCAAGGAAATTTCCGATCAAACCAACCTGCTTGGATTGAATGCTGCGATCGAAGCCGCACGTGTCGGTGAAGCAGGAGCAGGCTTCGGTATCGTTGCTCAAGAAGTACGCAAGCTGTCCGTAGAGTCCAAAAAAGCGACGGTCGATATCGAGGGAGCCCTTAAGGATGTACAGAACTCCATTCGTCAGATGGAGCAGGAAATAGAGCAAATTGTTTCTTCTTCTCAAGAGCAGGCGACTCTGGTAGGCTCTTTCACCGAAGTCATGGAGCGTATGCAAAAGGCGAGCGAAACGATGCAACATCTGGCCGATAACCTGACTTCCTATATTGTAAAATAAATAACATCGTTTCTTGGCATGAGAAAGGGGAGCGCACTGATCCGCAAATGGCGAAAAAGTGCGCTCCCCTTATTTACACAATCCCTACTGGGTATGACGATCGAAGTCTGAAATCAAGCAGTAAAAGAAAAAACACCATGATTCGAAGGATGCACGGAGTCTAAATCTCCCAATGTATTTCCTATCGGAAGAGCAACACTAAGAAACGCTAAGACCATAGTTATCGAGCTTAATGCCTTTTTCATTATGAAGCCCCCTTAATAAAATGGTTTGGTATTGCTCTTGCTGGGACGGTGTTGCCAAATCTCGGTAAGTTTCGAATAGTGCAACCAATGTTCTAAAATCGGCATCGGCTTCTACCCCAATAGAGAATTGCAGAGAAACAAGGATATAATTCAAGGCAAAGATATACTGTTTCTTTTTCAAATAGTAAATAGCTAATTGGTTGACCAATTTTAAATAATATACGCGGTTGGCTCTATCTTCATAACCTTCAAATATCTCAATATCATCGGCAAACTCGTTCAGCAGTTCATCAATATCCCAATTGTTCAAGTTAGCTGCTTCAGTAATACTAACCAATCCTGGTAGTAGCTCCTCGTCATTGCTATGAAGAAACTGAACATATTCCGGTAAAAGTGCCTTCTTCCCCGAAAGTAAATCAATCATATATAAATTGGCCTTGGCGAGAAAACGGAATCTCTCTACTTCTTCGTGACCGCTTTGATCCAGCCCCATAAACCAGCCCATTTCGCTATACTTCATAATATAATCTCTGGCTTCCTCATACTGGCCTATATTCTGATAATAAATCGATTTCGCTAGATAACTGTAAGCATAATAAAACACCAGCGGGTGTTTGGTGTCCAATGTCTCATACTTGCCGTCCGCAGCATTTCTCAGTTGGGTGTGATACAGGCTTTCAGCCAACGAATGCAAATAATCCGCAACCTTGTTCGCTTCATCCCAATCATTATGCGTGTAGCTGATTCTAAATAACTCGCAAGCTTTATCAAGCGCGTGGCTGTCCGACAACAAATAAATAGCTCCCCTTTGATTCAGGACCTCTTCCACTAAACCCCGCCTCCCTATCCTGAAAATTACGGTCACCCCTAGCCTTGTGGCTATTCTTCAGGGTAGTTATGCTATTAGCCCCATTTTTACATGCCAGTATATTACAAATATAGTCAAAGCCTAACTTGAAGTCAATTTAATCATCGGTACATTCATATTTTTGCAATCTGACATGGATATGTATATTTACGAGTCACGAATAGAGGATTTTCATTATTGAAATAATGCTAAAGAAGACAAAAGATGGGCTCTCTTATGGGTGGTTTTTATGATCTATAGTATCGTCAGGGTAACTACGTTACGAATTAGTGCGTACTTTTCAACCGAATACTGGGGCCTTACAATCAAACCTGTGCACGAAAGCAAAGTATAGAGTACGACTCAACAAAGCATGTACCTGTTCATCCAAATACAAATTCACTTAAGGAGTGAAGTTAATAACATGGAACTTCAATTGGCTTTAGACTTGGTAGATATCCCACAAGGTATTGCATTGGTAAAAGAAGTGGAATCGTATATTGATATCGTAGAAATCGGTACGCCGATTGTCATCAATGAAGGACTTCACGCTGTAAAAGCAATGAAAGAAGCATTTCCCAATCTAAAAGTACTGGCTGACCTGAAAGTTATGGACGCAGGGGGCTATGAAGTGCTGAAAGCTTCCGAGGCTGGTGCCGATATTGTGACGATTTTGGCTGTAGCTGAAGATGCAACGATCAAAGGTGCTGTAGAAGAAGCTAAGAAACAAGGCGGCAAAAAAATCCTGGTGGACATGATCGGTGTTAAAAACCTGGAGCAACGTGCGAAAGAAATTGATGCTTTAGGCGTTGACTACATCTGTGTGCATACAGGCTACGATCTGCAAGCGGAAGGACAAAGTCCGTTCGAAGCATTGCAAACCGTCAAAAAAGTCGTAAAAAACTCCAAAACAGCCGTAGCTGGCGGCATCAAGCTGAGTACATTGGCTGAAGTGGTAAAAGCTCAACCGGATCTGGTTATCGTAGGCGGCGGTATCACTGGCGAAGACGACAAAAAGGCTGTAGCCTCGCAAATGCAGCAGCTCATTAAACAAGGTTAATCCCAATGGAGACCTCTCAATATTTATCCGAGGTAATCAAGGAGCTGCAATTCGTTCCACAGCTAATCAGCGATACCGAATCGGAACAGCTGATCCACTCCATCGCTGCTGCGAATAAGGTATTCGTAGCAGGAGCGGGGCGCTCAGGGTTCATGATTCGCTCGCTGGCCATGCGGCTGATGCATATGGGAATTCAAGCTTACGTCGTTGGGGAAACCGTAACCCCTGGTTTAAGCGAGGGTGATCTGCTGATTATCGGTTCAGGCTCTGGTGAAACCAAAAGCCTAGCCTCCATGGCAGACAAAGCGAAAAAACTCGGGGCCTCACTGGCGCTCCTTACCACCTCCCCCGAGTCCACCATCGGCAAACTGGCCGATATCATCGTTAAGCTGCCCGGCGCACCCAAGGACCCATCCAACAAGAATTACCAAACCATTCAGCCCATGGGCTCACTGTTTGAGCAAACCCTGCTGCTGTATGGCGATGCGTTGGTACTCAGAACGATGAAGCTGCGCAAGCTGACTTCCGAATCCATGTATGGTCAACACGCCAATTTGGAATAAAACTGCTTTTTCCTTTACGATAACAAAGCAGGCTGTCCCTACATGTCCGAGCATGTAAAGACAGCCTGCCTATTGTGTTTAAATGAAGTAAAATCTTAGTTTTCTACTCCTCTGTCTCAAATCATTTATTCATTACTCCCTACTGGCAGCGGCGGCACTTTGGATGGATCAACCAGCGCCCAATATGCATATTTGGCCTTTAACCGTTCATTGAACAGCAGCGGCTTATCCAGCCGGGCAATCGGGAATGTAGTAAGCCACGTATTGCCATCATCTGTCCCCCAAATCGTCACATTGCTGAGATGTTCCTGCTGTCTTGTAAACATATCGAACAGCGCCTGATAACGATGAGCCTGCCGGATCAGTAGAGCTTCAGGAATCGTTTCGTAGCGATCCGTATCATTAGAGTAGAGGCCCATATCCAGCTCTGTGATCTGATTATCCAGCCCGAGTGAAGCAAACTTTTCGATGGATTGCTCGATTTCGGCAATAGTAGGGAACTCCAGGCGGATATGCGATTGGTGACCTACGCCATCAATCGGTACACCTTTGGCAAGCAAATCACGCACCAGATTGTACAGAAAATCCCGTTTCTTCGGTTCATGGGTATTGTAATCGTTAATGAACAACCGCGCGTTTGGCCCCGCCACTTCCCTCGTGACACGGAACGCTTTTTCAATATAATCGGTTCCTGTAATCTGATACCACTTGCTACGGCGCATGCCGTCTGGCTGATCAGGATCAATGACCTCATTCACCACATCCCAATCGGTAATAACATTTTTATAACGAGCGGTAACAGCACGAATATGCGTCTCCAGGCGGTCCAGCAAAAGCTTTTTATTCTCAGCAGTCGGTGTCATCGGCTGTCCATTTTTGTCCTTAAACATCCAATCCCCGGTTTGGTTATGCCACACTAAGGTATGGAAACGAATTTCCAATCCGTGCTGTTTTGCAAATTGCACAATTTGGTCTGCTTCCTCCCAATGGAACTGCCCCTCGGATGGTTGCAAGGAGACAGGCTTCATCGCATTCCCTGCAACGACGCTGTTAAAATGCTTCTGTACCAGTTCCCCGTAAGCCCCTTCGGTCTGGAAAGCCTCAATCGCTGTGCCGATGCTGAACTGTCCCTGATATAATCCATGCAAAGAAGGTATGTCCTTCTCAATCGCCAGCGGCGGCACCAGGGACAATTCGAAATCATCCATATAAAAGGAAGACGTCCCTTCTGGCGATTCCAGGTACATAGAAACGGCATCTGTGTCATGTGCGAGCGTATACGTGCCAGCCAAATGCATCCATCCTCCTGTCGTAATCGCCGTATCGCCTACAATCGTTTCATATGCACTTTGTCCTTGGTAATCACGCTGTACGCTGAGCCTCACCTTGGCAGGCTGCTCACCCGGCGCCAGCTTCACCCAGGTGCTGACCGTATAACGGTTGCCCTTTTGCATCGTGGCCGTCACGTCCAGCTTGGGACCGGCATATGCCTTTTGTCTGCCTGTTGTCAGCAGACTGTATGAGCCGGTCCGTGCATCGGCATTCGAGACCTGCACAGTCTCGGCTCCTAAGCGGGATACCCAGCCTTGGGCTGTGCCATCTTCAAACCCAGATACAATCCCACTTGTAGGATTCGTTGGTGTTACTGATACCTGCCTAATTTCCACCTCATCCACATAGTAGGCCTGAGCGGGATTCGAGTTCTCCACATACAGCTTCAATGCATTCATCTCCCCGGTAAACGTATATCTCCCCTGAAGTTTAATCCACGAAGTATCTGCTGTTTCCGTCTGGGCTACAGTCTTCCATGCTGTAGTCCCCCCTGTCGGCTGCTGCTCCATCGTAAGCTTAATCACGCTTGGAATTGCCGCATTGCCGTCCAGTTTCACATACCCGCTAATTTCATACTCCACATCCGGCAGCAGCAGCGGCTTCACATCCAGCTCTGCTCCGTTCCAAGCCGCCGTACGAGCGGTTGCCTTCAGACTGTGCGTACCGCCATAGGCCGCTTCCGTGACGGATGCAATTTGGGTATAAGCTCCCCGGGGCTTCCAGCCTTCACTGTTTCCTTGCTCAAATCCATACGCTCCAATGATCTTCCCTGCCGATAGCACCTTGTCCGAAACCGACGGAGAATGTTCCATAGACGAAGCTGCCTTCGCTACAGACGTTCCCCACCATCCGATAGGTGATAACAACAGCACTCCAGCCAGTACCAGACAAAAAGGCATATACCAACATGACCGCACAGCAATCCCTCCTGCACTCAAATTTTTGAATTCATATTTGGCACTCTTGGATTATAGTTATCTGCGGATTGGAAACGGCTCTTAGAATGAATGTAAAATATTCACTATCCTTTGACGCCTCCCAAGGTCATACCCTTCACAAAATATTTTTGTAAAAACGGATAGACTAAAATGATAGGCACTGAAGCAACAATCGTCATCGTGGCACGAATAGAGGTAGGCGTAACCGCCTTTGCCAAATTTTCCGACCCTGCAAATTGGCTGGCATAGTCCTGAGCGTTAACGGACGTATTGGAATTTTGCAGAATTTTCATCAGCTCATATTGGAGAGTGCTCCATTGCTCATACGACGAATTGTACAAAAATACATCGAACCAGGAATTCCATTGCGAGACCGCCGTGAACAGGGATACCGTTGCCAGCACTGGCACACACAGCGGCAAAACAATGCGCATAAAAGTAGCAAACTCCCCAGCCCCATCAATACGCGCCGACTCCAAAATTCCCTCTGGCAATCCCTCAATAAAGGAGCGAATGACTATGACATTAAACACCCCGATCAAGCCCGGCACGATGTACACCCAAAAGGTTCCCAGCATCCCAAGCTCACGAATCAAGAGAAAATTGGGGATCAATCCACCGCTAAAATACATCGTTAAAATAAAAGCAATCGAAACAAATTTGCGCAGCACATATTCCGGTCGGCTGATCGTATACGCCACCATTGCGCAGCAAAACACTGAGGTCACTGTACCCGCGACCGTACGTAATACAGAAATCAACGTAGCATGAAAAATCGTCGCTTCCTTGAATACAAATTCATAATTACTCCACGTGAATTCACGCGGCCACAAATAAATCCCGCCCCGAATCGAGTCATTCGCTTCATTTAATGAAACCGCCAACGTATTTAAAAATGGATACAGCGTGAACACCATTAGGCATAGCATAAACACAACATTGCACGCATCAAAAATCCGATCCGAGGGCGCCCGAAATCGCCCGTGTATGGCCTTCCCTTTGCCCATGACTTCCTCTCCTTTCTAAAAAATAGCCTAGTCCTGCACTTAAATCCGATTGATTATTCTTAGAGTTTGTTGGTACTGTTACTTGGAACTATCATTTTGAGTGGTTATATCTAGTGGCAATTGGAGTGAATTATGTGGATTATTTTTGGGACTATAAGAAGTCGTGTTGTAGTTCGTTGGTAAGGTCTTGATGAGGTCCGCGAAGCGGCCTGTTAAAAATCCACTGACCTTCCCTGTAGAATGCATGGGCACGCCCTCTGCTACAACCCTCAGTTCTTAAAAAAGTGACTTTACGGCGGGGTAGTAGCGGAGCGGGCGGAATTGTTCTAAAGAAGCGGAGCGTTCACCTTTATTCCCGGATTTTAACCTATGTTTTTTATTCCAATAAGAAAATCCGGGGATAACAGTGATCGGAAGAACAATCCGCACGCGAAGCGACCTTCTCCCCCGTAACTCACTCTTTTTTAGAACAACCGCTCCTCCCCTAACCGCTTCGCAATATGATTGGCGCTAAACAACAGAATGAAGCTAACCACCGTTTTGAACATTCCAGCAGCAATGGAAAGCGAAAAGTTCCCCATCTGGATACCATATTTCAGGACGAAAATATCTAAGTTTTCCGAGTAATCCACGTTCATGCCGTTGCCCAGTAGATATTGCGGTTCAAAGCCTGATTCCAGCAGATTGCCAATGTTCATAATGAGCAGGATGATAAATACAGGCTTTAATCCCGGCAAGGTCACATGCCAAATCCGCTGAAACCGCCCTGCTCCGTCCATCTCGGCCGCTTCATACTGCGAGGGGTCAATCGTGGTCATCGCGGCCAAATAAATGATGGTATTCCAACCGACATTTTTCCATACCTCCGACGCTCCGAGAATCCCCCAAAAGTAGCTTCCCTCACCCAACCACAGAATAGGTTCCTTAATGAGTCCAAGCCACATCAGCACCTCATTGACAATGCCGCCGTCTGCTGATAGCGCCGTACTAATAATACTGGCCGCAACTACCCACGAAATAAAATGTGGCAAGTAGCTGATCGTCTGCACCACTCGCTTAAATACAATCTGACGAAGCTCATTCAGCAAAATTGCTAGTGTTATAGCGGTAACAAATCCCAGCACCAGATTAATAAAGCTCATCGCCAGCGTATTGCGCATCACCCGCAGAAAGTGTTCATCCTGAAATAGAAAACGGAAATGCTTCAATCCAACCCATTGCTGATCAAGCAGCTTGCGGGCAGGCTTAAAATCCTGGAAGGCAATCGTCCAGCCCCAAAGAGGTAAATATTTAAAAATAAGCAGCCAGATTAAAAAAGGGACGGACATCCATACGAGTGCACGCTGCTGATTCAGCTTGTGTATAAATCCCCTAAAGCCGGTTCGCCGTGAGAGCGGCAAATGGCCCGAGGAGGTCGTAACAGGTGGCGGTGACGTGTAGCTCATAGCTGCTTCCTCCTTTATTTTTTCCCGACCGTCTTGATTTTTTTGGCAACCTCCTTCGTGATCAGCTCCTCAAAGGCCTTCACATCCAGCTTGTTAAACTCGGTGGTGTATTCGTTCCAAATGGCATCAAATTGTTCCGGTGCAGACAATACCAAGCGCGGGAAATATTTGCGCTGCAGGTCTCCTTTCTTTTGCTGGAAAATCTGCGCAGGCGAGCCTTGATCAACCTGAATGCTCCAGGCTGGGAACCATGGACGCTCGTCAGGTGCGGAAAACATCTGCGAGAAGGACTCTACACCGTTCGCTTTAAGCAGCTTTTTATCACCTTCGGTATACGACATCCGCGCAACCTCAGCCTGCCGTCCGGGGCTAGCCGAGTTGCCGTCGGGCAAGGAAGAACCGTTACCGTACCGCGGCCAGCTGTATTCAAAATATTTGAACCCAAATGAGTCACGGAACGCATCCTCACCCGTCTTCTTAATTTGCTCCTTGGTCCGATAAAAGCGCCCATTTTTATCTACATCATAGGTTTCACCTTTGATCCCCCAGTTGGATAATACCTGGTTTTCGTCGGTCAGCAGATTGTTGAAAAATTTGATGATACGTACCGGGTCCTTGGCACTGACTGTAATTCCGATGCCTCGGTTATTAACAAATGACGACGGATCAAGATACTGATCCTTTATATTCCGGTCGTATACAACAGGCAGCCCTACATATTCCAGATCATCATTACCCGAACGCTTGGAAGCCTCCTGCAGGTTATTTAGAGACTGCCCTGCCTGCCAGCGATAATCGAAAAAGCCCAGCACCTTACCCGAGGTTAGCTTCGCCAAATATTGATCGTAATTGTCTACAAAGGAGGATTTATCGAATAGGCCCTCTGCGTTAAGCTGATTCAGTTCCTGGAGATACCGCTTTGTGATTTCCTCATCTCCATAATCCGTCGCCTGGTGTGTTTTCATATCAATAATCGTGCCGCCATCATTGGGATAGCCTGCCAGATGCATCGGCGCATTCGTAAGCGCATAAAACCTATCCTGCGTGGTTAACGCCAAGTACCCGGTTAATCCCTCGTCTGCATGCTTTTTCGCATAGTTCCGAATCAGAGCCAAGTACTCATCTAACGTTTTTATTTTTGGGTATCCCGCCTCCTTCAACACTCTACGCTGTATCCAAAAAGCTCCCTGCTCTATATTAGGAGCAGACAAATAATCACCGACCACTGCACTGAACGGCAGGAAATAGATATTCCCATCCTCCGCTTTCATCAGATTGTAGTACGGTCCATATACACGCTTGATATTTGGCCCATATTTATCGATCAAATCATTCAGGGGAATAAAAGCCCCGGCATCCAGCAGTTTATCAATCGTGCCATCAGGTACAATCACGTCTGGATAGTCATTACTGGCAATAAACGTGCCGATTTTCGTATTCGAATCCCCTACCAAATGCTCCAGCTTCCAGTTCACGCCGGTCTGATCTTCCAGTATTTTTCCGATCCGCGTTTCATTGGTATTAATGTCTCTTCCCGCCGTGGCATTAAAATACGTGAATGTGACCTTCTCCTTGCTATCTCCCGACGCAGGCTCCTTACCCGAGCTCCCTGAGCAAGCAGCGATCATAGATGCCATCATAACCATTACCAGACTGATGATTCCGAACCTTTTGCTTGTCATGCCAGACCTTCCCCTTTCGGCCTCTTTTGTCGATTGTGTGTGAATACCAAATTGTAAGCACTTTCATTTTATAAAATGCCGTTCATTTTGTTCACCTGTCAATCTATAGGTGTTACTTAGGAAACTATAGGTCCCGATCCGCAGGAATCATTATACGAATTTCTGTACCCTCGCCGGGTGCGCTGCGAATGACCAGCTTAAAGCGGTTGCCGTAGTAAAGTTTTAGACGATAGATGACATTTTGCAGACCTATACGCTCACCCATTTCTTCCTGCCTTTGCATGTAGCCATATAAGCGCTGCACCTGTTCCGCAGACATGCCCACCCCATCATCCCGAACCGTTAGCAGCAGTCGTTCTTCCTCATGCTCAAAAAGAATCTCAATGCGTCCCCCATGCTTTAGCGGCTCAATGCCGTGGATACTTGCATTTTCAACCAGCGTCAGTACGACCATTTTGGGAATCAAATTGTCCAGGTCTTCGGAGCGTGCCTGTACATCGTACTGTATTCGCTCACCAAAGCGATATTGTTGGATTTCCAGAAAACAACGGATCAACTCCAGCTCGTCCCGCAAAGTAACCCGATCCTTGTTCCACACCAGCGAATTGCGGAAAATCCGTGCCATATTATGAATAATGCGGGCTGTCTCATCCTCATGCTTCATCAGGCTTCGCATACGAATCGTCTCCAGCGCATTGAACAGAAAATGGGGGTTGATCTGGCTGTGAAGTGCATTCAACTGGGCGTGCCTACGCTGAATCTCCAGATTTTTTCGCTGAATATCGGCCATATAGACATCGTTAATCAGTCGTTTGATTCTCAGCGTCATCCGGTTAAATTCACCTGTGAGCTGTCCGATTTCATCACTCGACTCCATACCCGGAATGAGTTCAAAATGCTGATTTTTCACCTTCTTCACATGTTTCAGAATGCGATGAAGCCGCACGTTCAGCGAACGTGTAATCCAGATAATGATCAAGGTGGGCAGCAGCATATTTACACAGGTTAACAAGAGCGCAAAATTGCGAGGTTCCTGCATTTCATACAACACTTCATCTCTGGATACCGCAGCCACAATGCTCCAGCCGTTCAGATTATTCGTAAGCACATAATGAGTCTTGAATTCCATGGTGTCATTGGGTAGATTGAGGGTGCTATAGGCCACGCTCTTATGGTTTATATCAACCTTCGGGTCATTTGTATATTCGACTTCTCCCCGTTCGTTAAGCAGAAAGAGACTCCCCTGCAAGTTCAAGTTATTGAAAATCTCCCGAATGGATGACATTCGCAGCTCTATTTTCAGTATTTTTTCACGACCATTTTGGGAATAAAAATAGTTCATCCGTCGAATCAGGCTGAAGAGGTGTAGCTGCTCAGCGGTACTGTCGTCAGTACGGACAAATATAGGCTTGGACTGGCGTCCAGGCGGGATTTGGGTATACCAAGGGAAGCTTTTGACCCTCTCATCTATAAAGCTGATTCCCCCGGAATCCATTAGCGTTGGATTATCTGTATAGATCGTAATTCCACCCACGGATTGGTACACAGGACTGTAAGTATTGTTTAAGATACGACGTAAATAAGAGTCATAGACAGCAATATAATCAGCAGGGTGGGGATATGTTTCTTCCAACACCTCATTGAGTCGATAATCGGTATAAAAGATAGACGAGATTTCCATCGCATCTTCAAATTCCCGGTAAAATTCAATTTTAATTTGTTCCAGGGCGCGCGTAATATCCTGAATACGCTGTTCTTTCACATTTTGCGAGGTAACATGGTAAAAGATCAGATTGGTCAGCACGATAGGTGTAAAAACACAGAGGAAATAAAGCAGCAGCATTTTATCTCGCAGCCGTATATGATCCAGGATAGTTCTCAGCCTCTTCATTCGCCGGACCTCTCTGGCTCGTACCCAGCACTTAGGCTATTGCGGTATTCACTTGGCGTGACGTGCGCCAGCTTTTCAAACTGAGTCACAAAATAGTCTGAACTGCCGAAGCCCACTCGCTCCGCAATTTCATAAATACGCAGGTCCGTCTGCCGCAGCAGGCGTTTCGCCTCCTGAACGCGCAACTTCAGCAGGAATTCGTTAAAGTACACCCCGTATGTTTTTCTGAACAATTGACCGAGGTATACCGGATTCATGTAAAAGTGAGCCGCAATACTTTTCAGGCTTATATTCTCGGCAGCATGCTGCTCAATATAAGCACGGATGTGCTGGATTCCTCCCTGCTGACATTCCTTGCGCAGCGTCCCAATATATTTTCCACTTTCTTCGGCAAAGGCTGTAAACAATCGTTGGAGTTCACCCAACGACAGATTCATATCCTGCCAGTTTATCATCGGTTCCAGTGACTGAAGTGAGCGCTCATTTCCCTGCATGTTTTGAATGACCCGCACGATACTAAGAACGCATTGATGCAGACTCATTTTCATAGCCTCAGGAGCATAATACTCTTCCCGAAAGCTGCTAAATAAATAACCTATGGTCGCACGTAGCTCTTCCAATTGGAGCTCCTCCACCTGCTCTGTCAAGCTATCCAGTACGTTCTGACGAATGGTCCTATAGTGGAGGGATGGCATTTCATCCTGCAAATAGACAACAATACCGCTAGGGTCATGAATGTATTTATGAAGCACTGCTTCCTTTGCACTGGCATAGGACTGCTGGATATCCCGCAACCGATTCACAGGACTTCCCGCATAAACGAATACCCGAATTCCCAACTGGTTTTTTACTGACTCCATCCCCTCTATCTCCTGTTGTAGCGCTTTCATAAACAATTCTACTTTGGCTCCAAAACCCTCTAAAAAGAAGTCCGGTACGATAAGACCAACCCGGTTACGATGCTCATGGACATAGAGAGGGTACTTGCCGTCCATTAAACGATGAAGCGCTTGCTCTATAAGCTCCCTGAACTGGAAAAGCGATAGCATGACACCATCGTCACCGGAGCGCCAAGGATGCTGATCATTCAGCTCGACGAGTACATAGTACATACACGTGGCTTCTCCAAGTCGCAGCTGCTGCTCCCAATGTGTCACCACTGCATCATCCACTGGGTTCATCATCATCGTCTCTAACAGCCCGCCTGTAAGGTGGTGTTGATATCGCTGCGCGTTCTGTTGCTCACGGTGCAATCTTTCACTCAGCTTGCGCAGTGTAGCCGAAAAGTCATCATCATCAACCGGCTTGAGTATAAAATCATGCACTCCATAGCGGAGTGCCTGCTGTGCATAAGTAAAATCACTGTAACCACTCATGATAATAAAAGCAGGATGTTGGGTACTCCGTTCGAGTACGGATCGAATCAGCTCTAATCCATCCAGCACAGGCATACGAATATCGGTAATGATCAGATCCGGGTGAAGACGACTGATTAGCTCCAGCGCATCCTCACCATTATCAGCTTCTCCCACGATTTCGAAGCCACAGGTTTCCCAATCCACAAGTTGAATTAGCCCTTTGCGGGTGAATATTTCATCATCCACCACAATGGCTCGATGCAGCTTCATAACCTGCCTCCTCCTTTCGATGAAACGTTATTTTATTGGGGTTGACTACTTCGCGGGCCTTGTACGATATCCCAGCTGGAGAAATATGGCCTTTGCAACGTATTGTGGCACTTCGAGAGCAGTTTGTACAGACGAGATTTCATCATAAGGTCGCTCCAAAGCGTGAATGCCATTGCCTCCGGCTTCTTCTTCACCGAACGCAACCGTAGCCTGCTGTGACTTGTAGATGAACAGACATCCAGCGTTGTCACAGATACAGTCATCCAGCTCAGAGGGGAATGCATAGTCTATTTCGGGGTGTGGCTCTCCAATAAGAAAGCCGCTTGGTCATTTAAACCAAGCGGCTTTCTTATATTTGGATTGCGTTTTCTCTTCTTGTTATTTCTATACTTTATACATTTTGTGCGTAGCTTTCACTTGGCGTTTTGGTCAACACCACATGCAGGCTGGAGTTCGCTCCCGCACCACCACGATAGGAAAAATGCTCATCTCCGGTAATATGGATCATATCCCCTTGGACAACTTCCGTTTCTTCACCATTTACAGTTACAGTACCGCTTCCTTCAAGAACGAGCAAATATACATTCGCTCCTGGATGATTATGTGTTGGCAGTTCAGCATTAGGGGTGAAGTTGAGGATAAAAATAACATTGTCAGCTTCCTTATGCACAATTCGTTTTGTAAATGCAGCTTCTTTATATTCCTGAAATTGAATGAGGTTTGATTTTTTCATGTAGATCACTCTCCTGTTTGTAATTGGATTGGGCCTATATAGTCTTATTGTATTTGATTATTACGCTCGTCTTGTGATTGCGATCACAAACATAAATTTAAGTCATAAATACTTTGAAATATTCAAAAATTTGATTTCAATCATCTTTTTCACCATCACATCTAGCTAGAATTAAATTATGTTAGACAAACCAAAACAACAGGAGGTTATTCCTATGAAACCAGGATTTAAGCTGGCAAAGAATATATATTGGGTAGGAAAAATCGATAATCGTGAGGTACCCTTTCATCGGCTTACCCTATCTAAGGGTACAACCTATAATGCATACTTACTAAAAACCGGAAAACCAACCATTATAGATACCGTAGATATGGCGTTCGGTAGAGAATTTGCCGAAGCTGTAGCGGAATTGATCGACCCGTTGGATATTCAATATATAATCGTCAATCACACGGAACCGGATCACTCCGGCGGGTTGGCGGCCCTTGCTTCCAAGGCAGCAAACGCCACCATTGTCTGCACTGAGATTGCCGTTCCAGAAATTCAGCAGATGTACAAGCTCCAGCATCGGAACTTCCTCGTAATCAAGGATGGGGATCAACTGGATATTGGAGGCAAGACACTGCTATTTAAGGAAACACCTTACCTCCATACGGAGGAAACCATGATTACGTATTGCGTGGAAGATAAAATCTTGTTCCCTTGCGATATTTTCAGCACACACGTAGCTGTAGAGCATCTATTTGCCGATGAGGCCGGTTTTGATATTACCGAGGATTTTATCGGATACTACCAGGCTATTATTCATCCACATCGCAGATATGTGCGTACATTAATCGAAGCTGTATCTGACTTGGATATTGAGATGATTGCTCCTTCCCACGGCTTCGCGATCCGACATGATATTGCCAAATTTATTGATTTGTACGCATCGATGAGCACCGAAACCAAGGATGATAAAAAAGTAGCGATTGTTTATGCCACATTGAAGAACAATACCAAAAAAATGGCAAACATTCTGAGAGATTGCTTTTTGGAGAACCAAATCAAAGTGGAGCTATGGGATGTAGATAAGGCGGATGAAACCGAGATATTAAAAAGTATTGCCTCAGCGGATGCTGTTTTCGTCGGTAGCTCTACCAAATATGCTGACATGACAGGCAAATTGGAAGAGTTGCTGCAACAAATGCAAAAGATGAATCTGGAAGATAAGCTTGCTGCCGCCTTTGGTTCCTACGGCTGGAGCGGTGAAGCCATTGAGGTCGTACAGGATTACTTGAACGGTACTAATATGAAAGTCCAAAGCACTTCAGATGTAATCAAGTCAACGGGTATGACGCATGTGGAATTTCCGGTACGCATTCGCTTCTCTCCTACAGAAGATGAAAAAGTGAAAAAAATAAAAAATGCTGCTGAATTTGTCTCAGATCTGCTGCTTAGTGTTATTTAGCGCAGAAAGCTAGAGGAATAGGAGAGATGCCGAATGGATAACCAACATTACGTTATAATCGGAGGCGGCGTGGCCGCTATCAACGCGGCAAAAGCAATTAGAGATCATGATGAGTTAGCCGAAATTTCGATTTACGGGGAAGAATCCTCCCTTCCGTATAACAGAGTCAAGCTTTCCAAGGCGCTATTTACTGACTTGCATAGCGACAAAATCCTGATCAAAAAAGAAAAATGGTTTGCCAATCAGCGGATTAAGGTTTATTCCGGCACAAAGATCACCGCGATACACGCAGAGGACTGCACCATCGAAACAATAAATGGACAAACCGTTGCTTATGACAAGCTGTTGCTGTGTACAGGAGCCCATAACCGTAAGCTTGTGCTGGACGGGGCTTCACTAAGGAACGTTCACAACATTCGGTTTCGACAAGATGCAGACAGACTTAAAGCGGAATTGCGAGAGGGAGACCGGATATGTATCGTCGGGGGCGGTATTCAGGGTGTAGAAACCGCCTGGTCCTTCCAGCAAGCCGGATATGCCGTCACCATTCTGGAAGCTTCGCAACGGCTGATGCCCCGTCAGCTAGATGAAAAGGCATCCGCTATTTTGACCCGCCGAGTAATCGAACAGGGCACCCAGGTATGCCTTGGACAAGGCGTAAAGCGTATTACAGGCACGGAGCATGTAGAGGGCGTAGAACTGCAGGACGGCACTGTTATTCCCTGTGAACATGTCGTGTATTCTATCGGCATTGTACCTAATACGGAGCTTGCTCGCCAAATCGGTCTTGATATCAGACAAGGCATTCAGGTGAATGCGCAGATGGAGACCAGCTTCCCCAATATATACGCAGCAGGTGATGTAGCCGAGTTCCACAATAGAGTAGATGGATTATGGGAAAGTGCTATGGAGCAAGGGAAAATAGCAGGCACTAATATGGCGGGTGCCTCCGCAGCTTACCAGCGTCTCATTCCTGTCACCCTGTCCAACAGCTATGAATGCCCCTTGTTTTCCATTGGTCTGGTAGATGAACAGGAATGCGACACCAGCCTGACCTGTGGAAATCAAGGTTCTTATACACGTATGTTCATACAAAATGGCTCTATCTGTGGCGCGATTGGCTTCGGAGATGCTCTTGCTTCACTTCCATATAAAGCAGCCATTACCCAAGGACTCAGTCCGGACGCACCAGAGCTTACAAAAATTTTAGATGACAAGGAGAATTAACAATGAAAAAATATGTATGTCAGCCCTGTGGATACGTTTATGATCCTGCTATAGGTGACCCTGATGAAGACGTGATGCCAGGTACAGCGTTCGAAGACCTTCCAGAGGACTGGGTTTGTCCAGTCTGCGGTGAGGATCAAAGCCATTTTGCCCCTATAGATGATACAAAATAACAAGAACACACTATACTTTTTAGTTTCCGGTTGATGAATGGAGTGAATGAATGTGAATGAAATGTCCTGCCCCTGCCAGTGCGAACAGGAGCCCTGTGCCCGCAAAGTGCCTATCTTTTCCTCTTTGTCCTGCGAAGATTTGTGCAAGGTTAGCTCCATGATCCGGCATCGAAAATATCAGAAAGGCGAGGCCTTGATTGTCGAGGAACAGGCATCGGATACGCTGTACATTATTAAAAGCGGGCATGTCAAGCTGCTGAAGATGACACCTCAGGGGAAAGAGCAAATTCTACACATTCTGACTACTGGCGATTTTTTTGGTGAGTTGAACATATTTAATAACGACGAGCTGAGTAATTTTAGTGCGTACGCCTTAAAGGATACTGATATTTGTATGCTCACCAAGGATGATATGGAGGAGTTGATCCGCAACAATCCCGATATCTCTTTGAGGCTGCTTAAAACGATTACCAAACGCTTGGCACATACTGAAAACCTGGCTCAAAGTCTGGCTACCAAAGACCCGGAAATCCGTATTGCCTACATGATTCTCGAACTCGGACATAAATACGGCAAGCCAGACGGCTCCAATATTAAAATAAATCTCCCCCTCTCACGCGAGGAAATGGCTAATTATGTGGGTGTGACACGTGAAACCATCAGCCGCAAGTTCGGAAAATTTGAACAACTGGGGATTATTCATATCAAAGGTACACGAGAGATTACCATCTGCGATGTACAGAAACTGAACGAATATATGGATTGAGACACATAGATATCAGGTTACTCTGGCATGAGGACAAAAAAACCGCCCCTGCAAAAAAACAATAGAAACCGTAGGCCTGTTTTTGCGTAGTAATACAAAGTTTATGAGCCTGAAATCAAGCCAAGATTTCTGTTCTTCACGCTCTTTATAAAATAAGCAAAATGGAGAGGAATAGATATGGCGGATCACCAAACCGGCAAGGATATTTTTCGAGAATGTTGCTCTAGGATTGCTGCGGCCTGTGAGCCTTGCGGATTCAAATACTATAAATCCAGGAGAAGCATGGTGCTAATCTCGACGAGGTGCTTGAACAAGCCATCTTGACCGGATGGTTTTTGCCACAGTCGAATCCCATGGAGTTTTATGTGCTGGATGTGCTGGATGTGCTGGATCTGGTGGTTGATTTCGGATCGCCGGCACAGGTAACCGCATGTGCGCACCGATACATCCGCCATTTACCGGAGGAAATGCAGGACACATTCAGGAAAGAATATGAAGCCTACCAAAGGGATGAACAGGCTGCAAGCACGATAGCATTCCGCAAATTGATCCCTCTTATGGTGGAGAGAAACATTTCCTTACCCGCAGTGAAATGAACGGATATTGGCGCGCCGTATTGAGACTGTGCCTTCATCGCTGAAGATGGGCGATCACCTGTGTGGTGACCGCCCATCTCTCATTCTGCGGATAAAGAAGCTATATTGGTGGCCTTGGGAAGCGCAGCCTGATTTGTAGCCGGTCTGGAACAATCCCACACTATCTTGACCAAATATACAAACAACAGCACGTTTAGCAATGATGTCACACACAAAATAATACCGTAATGATCCTGAGAATTGGAGCTATAGAAAATATCAAAGGTGTTCAGGAAAATCGTAAGACTGAATCCACCCGCAAGCCACAAAAATCTGCGATCTCGCAAATACAGGTACGCCAGTACAGCTAACGCGGCCGCAGGGAACAGGTACCGTTCATGCATGCTGGAAGCGAAGGTAAATACACCTGCAATGAGTACCAGTGCAGCTGCTGCTGCGAACTGTGGTTTCCGACTGCGGATATACATCCACCATGTAAACAAAGTCACCAGCACAATGCAGATCATACCCCATGTATGGTAACTGAACAGGAACAGCGTTGTAGTGTCCTGCGTATAATTGCCACCAATGAGTGCGAAGAAGTTATACGCGTTCACCGAAGCATATGGATATTCGCCAACTGTCCCCTTGTATAAATCAAGCAGCCATAATGGCTCCTGCCCCCATGAAAATGGCAATATAACCAGAATGGTTGTCACAACGGCGCCGCCAATGGATAACAGCCAAGGCTGTATTTTGTGCTGTCTCAGCAGCTCGAAGAACAGAACCGGCCCATAAATAATGCCCTGTGGCTTCATCAATACCGCTATCGTAAACAGTACAGCGGACCAGCCAATTCGGTTTTCCACCAGCAGCACAATCATGCCTACAATCAGCATGGTAAAGAATGAATCTACCTGCCCCCAGAAGGTCGAATTGATAAATACAGCCGGGTTAAACACGTAGAATATAGCCAATCCGAGGCTCACTCCATAGCCGACTCGTTTGCTTGCCAACCGGTACAGCATGTACGCTGTCACGATATCCGCTAATATATTCGGAAGCCGCAGCAGTACGGTCATATAAGGACTGAAGGCATCCGTAGAGCCGATTTTACCGATCACATATAAAATATAAATATAGAACGGTGGATAGTCACTGGAACCATTCGTGTAAAAGCCTGACAAGCTATTCGCTGCTGTCGTAGCCCAGTTTCGGAATAGCATTAAGTCCATGTGACCCGAGATCCATGGGGCGATCGCCATTCTTAAAAAGAACCCTGCACCCAGCACAGTCCATAGCATCAGTCCCCGGTTACGTTCCCCGAGCTTCCATTCTTGAGCCCGAAAACGGTACGCAATAAACACGAACGCACCGAAGAACAAAGCGGCGAAAATCGCCATCGGAGTAGCATAAGCAGATGAAGAATTTCCATTCCTCCCACCACCCATACCACCGCCTGGACCGCCCATGCCCATTCCAGATCCGTTACCAGACATGCCACCCGGACCTCTGTTGTGCTGTCCGTCTCTAGCAATACCACTGCCGCCCGATGCAGACGTATCATTCCCGGCCGTTGTGCCTTTGTCACCTGATATCGGTGGATTCTTAGTAGTGGAGTTGGTCGTCTGACCTGTCGTCCCCTGATTCTTGCCGTCAGAGCTGTTCGTCGCATCCGTAGATGCTGAGGACGAATTCTGCTGGCCCTGTCCTACATTTCCTGTTCCACGGTTCCCCGCAGTCTGACCGTCAGAGGAACGTTGCCCCGGCCCTCCCATGCCTCCGCCTGGTCCTCCTCCAAACCCGCCGGATGGACCTTGCCTCACTGCCGCAGACTGAGACGCGGAACTACCTGAGTAACTCCATAACGACACGATACTAACGGCAGCACACAATATGAGACTAAATAGAAGTATATATTTCAGACCGTTCGCTTTCCAAACGTTCAAATCCGATGCACCTCTCTCTGTTTCTATTTTCCTCATATTGTATCTGCCTTAGCTTAGGACTTTGTGAGTTCTGGCTGAATGTTGGCTGAATACGTAATCATCGTCGCACTGAACATTGCTGCTCCAACTCCATAATCGCTTTTTCCAGCTGAGATTGTGGATGCTTCAGCATGTTGCCATGACCGGCTGCTAATAGAGACGGATTGTAAGACGCCAGTTTTTTGGCGCTTGCCAGCGAAATTTCCTTGTCCCAGGTAGCTAGTGCCGGAAAAGGAAACAGCGGCTTGAGCCTTCCCGCCACCGCAACACCGCCCCGAGTCTGGAAGGCATCACCTGCAATTAACGCACGGGTACGGGTATCCAAAAACCCCATCGAGCCTGGCGTATGTCCCGGTGCGCTGATTGCCAGCAGCGAACCCACGTTATCTCCATCCTCCAATAAAATGTCAGGTTGGGTAAGGATATTCTTTGGCACGCTGCCCCGAATAGGAGTGTCCGGTTCGCCTGCCTCCAACGATACATCACCCTTCAGCAGCCGAGCATCCCGTCTTGAAATGAATACTTGTGCCTCAGGATACTTTGCCTTCAGCTTATCCAACGCACCTACATGATCCCCATGCGCATGGGTAAGTACAATTCGTACAATCGTCTGCCCAATGCGCGCCGCAGCTTGTTCAATACCCTGAGCACTATATGGCAATCCGGCATCGATCAGGGTAAGCCCCTCTTTCTCCTCCACCAAATAACAGTTCACCGGGAACAGCCGGGGCATAAACGTCAATTGATACACATGCTGCACCTGAACGATACGCATTTTATCTCATCTCCTTTTCTTGATCAAAACTAATTATATTAGTATTATAATTAATATAATTAGTTTTAGGCAAATTTTTTAGTAATATGCCCATCGGAACGTTGGTTTTTTGGTCATATGTAGCGTTAAAGGAAAGGATTATACAAAGCAAAAAGCAGACCCGGAATCCTACCTCTGGGTCTGCCTTTATCCATATTATGCACATGTCTTTCAATTCATTAGCTCTACCGGATGGCCTCAGCAATAGGCGTACTGCCGGACACCAAATCAATCGCACGATGATACGTCTGTTTTTCCTCCAGTGCTGCTACCACCGTTGCCGCTACATCTTCACGTGAGATGGTATGGCTGGTAAGATCTTCACCAGTAGCAACCTTGCCAGTACCCTCATCATCTGTTAGCCCGCCGGGACGAAGAATCGTGTAATCCAGATTGCTCGCTTCCAGCAAGCGATCTGCATAATGCTTTGCCACGTAATACGGCTTAATCGATTCGGGCCACTGCTCCCGGTTCTCCGCATGTAGAGCGCTGACCATAATAAAGCGCCGGATACCCGCTTGCTCAGCGGCCTCCATCGCCTTGACTGCTCCATCAAGGTCGATAAGCAGCGTTTTATCCGCTCCTGTTTTGCCGCCGGAGCCTGCCGTGAACACGACAGCATCGCTGCCTTTTATAGCTGCAGCAATTTCATCAACTGTCCCTTCAAGGTCAGCTACTACCGTTTCTGCTCCCAAACGTTCAAGCGCTTCGGCCTGATCCGGTTTGCGAATCAACGCCTTTACGCGATGCAATTCATGTTGCCCCAGTAGGCGAACGAGATGTCTGCCTACTTTTCCATTGGCACCAATCACCAATACGTTCACTCTTATCCCTCCTGTATTCACGGTCTCTCATCTACTTTATACTGATATATTTTACCCTTTGAGTCCAGGACGCAATCATATGGGCTATATCAGATTGAACTCAGTTTTTTTCTGAATGCTCCACATCTCGCTTTTGCTGTAACACGCGAAGACCTGCCCAAAAGGTGTCCATCATCACTTCGATACTCCGATCCACATCCACAGGTAAACCAAAACCACCCTTTTGTTCAAGTGAGGCAAAACCATGCAGAAGACTACGGAATCCCCTCGCTGCATGAATGCAATCTGCTTCGTTGAAACCGTAGCCACTGGATAGCACGGTAATGACAAGTTCCGCTACGCGATCCGCTGCATGTCTCAGCTCGGTATCACTTCGGTCAGTTGCATACAGCATCGCTTCATACAAACCAGGTCGCTCGCGCGCATACTGCATATACGCTCTCCCCATAGCAGTCAGCGCATCTTCGCCTGCTCTGCCTACGGCTGCGCTCACCAATGCCTCCTCTAACTTTTCGAGGCTATGTAATGCTAGCACATGACGCAATCCGTTCAACCCGTCCACATGGTTGTACAAAGATGGAGGACGAATATGCAGCTTTTGCGCCAGCGTAGTGAGCGTGACATCTCCCATCCCACGTTCATTGGCAATATCCTCAGCAGCCTTCAGGATATCTTGTAGCTTTACTCCATGTCTAGGTGACATCATCCTGTCCCCTTTCGTTGAATTCCTATGTAAGGTGATTTTCATATGGATATACAGACTAAGTTCTTATTTTGTCTTAACTAATCCTGTTAGTTTATACAAAGAGGGTCCCGTTTGCAACAGTTCCATCCCCCGGATCTTTTTTTAGAAGAAGAGCCAGTAGGATATTACTGATATAATACAAAGAGATTATAGAGCGGATCTGGTATCTTTCCGATTCCCTGCAAAGGAGAGCTAGCTATATCTATGAAACCCCAGCCACTATCAGCTATTGAATTCAATCACGCCACCAAATATTTCACTGGATCGGGGCAGCAACGCGCTGTCCTGAACGGGATTACAGCAAAGGTTCCTCGCGGAAAAATCACGACACTGGTTGGCCCGTCAGGCTCTGGTAAAAGCACACTGCTTTCATTGTGCAATCTCTTGCTAACATCGGATGAAGGAGAAATCAGCGTCCTCGGCAAGCCTATAACCGAGTGGGAGATCCCTGAACTGAGACGAAAGGTAGCATTGGTTTTTCAAGATGCTCCCATGCTTCAGGGGACGGTCCTCTACAATCTCCAGACTGTAGAGCGGCTGCATGGTACGGTACTGGAAGATCCGGTTGGCCTGTTAGAGCGCGTAGGGCTTACCCGTGACCTGCTGGAACAGAAGGCGCAGGAGTTGTCCGGTGGACAAAGACAGCGCTTGGCCTTGGCACGGACGCTTGCGAACCGCCCGGATATTTTACTACTGGATGAGATTACTTCTGCACTGGACCCCGCCTCAGTCAAAGAGGTTGAGGAACTGCTGCTTCAAATGAACAAAGAAGAGGGAACAACAATGATCTGGATTACGCACCATATGGAACAAGCCCGCAGAGTAGGCCACGAAACATGGCTGATGATTAACGGAAGACTGGTAGAGCAAGCGGATACGGAGACATTTTTCAATAATCCACAGCATAGTGAAACCCGCAAATTTGTAGCAGGAGAATGGGTATGACGATTGTTGCCTTGATTCTCTCTCTTGGTTTTGTATTTATCGCCATCGTCATGTCCAAGTCCTTCAAACTCGGTTTGGACCGAGACATTATTATTGCCACGATCAGAGCATCCGTTCAGCTACTGGCGATTGGATATGTATTGCATTTGATTTTCGGGATGCAAAGCTACGGATTTATCGTATTATTCATTCTGCTCATGATCACTGTAGCTTCTCAAAATGTTGCACGCAAAGGACGGTTTATCCCTCGTCTCATGTGGAAGTCATTCCTGACGTTGCTGTGTGTGGAAATCGTTACACAGGCATTCCTGATTGGCCTGCATATCATTCCGGCGACAGCCCGGTACATGATTCCGATTAGCGGCATGATCATTGGCAGCTCCATGATTTTGTCCAGCCTGCTGGTATCACGGCTCAAGTCGGAAGTCCTGCTGCGCAAGCCTGAAATCATGCTCATTCTCGCACTGGGGGGAACCCCGAGACAAGCCATCTTCCCTATACTGAAGAATTGCATACGTTCCAGTATGATTCCAACCATTGAGGGGCAGAAAACACTCGGGCTTGTTCAGCTTCCCGGTATGATGACCGGACAAATCATTGCAGGTGCCAATCCGATTGTCGCCGTGCGTTTGCAATTGCTCATCGTATTCACTACCATGACCTCTGCCATTTTGACCAGCGTGCTGCTCAGCCTGTTCATTTATCCGACATTATTTACCCGCCAGCAACAACTGCGCACAGAGTCTTGGGAGGTCTGATAGAGACGGATACACCTAGTTATTTACCAGTAATTTTCCATATATCAAAATAAAATAAACATGTTTAATTCCTGACACGAAGGTTAATAGATACACGTAGACGCTTTACTAAAATTCGATGAGGAGTGATTGAACATGGCTAACAACAACCAAAATGGCAAAATGAGTCGCGAAGAGGCAGGACGTTTAGGTGGAGAAGCTACTGCTAAAAATCACGACAAAGAATTTTATCAAGAGATCGGCGAAAAGGGTGGCGAGGCCACATCCAAAAGTCATGGCAAGGACTTCTATCAGGAAATTGGTGAAAAAGGCGGAGAAGCCACTTCCAAAAACCATGGCAAGGAGTTCTATCAGGAAATCGGTCGCAAGGGCGGTGAAGCCCGTGGCAATTCGGACCAAAGTGATAGCGACGGGAAAATGAGCAGGGAAGAAGCAGGCCGCAAAGGCGGCGAAGCTCGCGCCCGTCAACGCAAAAATAACTAAAATAGATTAGGATACATTGTCGGTGCAGTTGCAATACAAAGGCACAGACTGCATAGAATGCGAAGTAAGTGAATGTTTATGTTATAAAAGCCTACCTGCCGGTGTTCCGGTAGGTAGGCTTTTTGTGTGAATAGTTACTTTTATCAAAAGGCCACTTTCAACATCCGATCATACGTCATACAATATACATATTCAGGTTAAATAACCATCTTACATATATTATTACAAATGAAAGAATGGAATAGTCAGATTCTTTTCTCTTGTCGTCTTACTTATTACGTGGATTATGGGGTGGTGCGCGAATGTTGATTACTTAGTCATACAGAGTGAGGCTTCTAACGGAGGTGAATATAAAGAATTACATTTTTCCTCAAGGTCTATAATCCCTCCGCTGGTTGTAGGAAAACAATATTATTTCGTGTCTGATCAAAGGTACTTTCAGCACCCATATATCCGTTATGTAGAGGAGTAAACTAGAACGAGACAAAAGTGTGCATGCAACTCAGGTCAAATATTCGTGCATCCTGGCTGCTAAGATGGAGTCGAAAGGAGGGAACCCCCGTGTACGAATGGAACGAAATGGTCCAGCTTATGATTGATTGGATTGATAATAATCTTACTTCAGCACCATCGTTGTTGAGAATGTCCGACCAGTTAGGCTATTCCCCTTACTACTGTACAAAACAGTTTCATTCTCTAACAGGAATGACGTTAAGGGATTATGTATGGATGCGCAGGATTAGTCGTGCAGCCCTTGAACTCCGGGACAGCAATGTCCGCATCCTCGATGTTGCCGTAAAGTACGGGTTTTCTTCACAGGAAGCTTTTACACGAGCATTTGTAAAAGCGTTCGAGGTAACTCCGGCTGTATACCGGAAGGAGCCCCGTCCTATTCCATTAGCCATTCGCGCCGAGGTATTCTCTCCTTATCATTACCATTTGAAGGAGCGGAATAAGATGGTTAAGGAGCATTTACAAGAAGCCGAAGTCAAAATTGAGCATATACCAGCACACAAATTTATTGGAATCTGGGATATCTCTTCTCGAAACTACGGCGATTTCTGGAGAAACGGCCATAATTGTGATGAAATTTGCGGAACCCTGGAAAGTATGTCTCACCTCAAGCTTCCCGGACAATTAGGTCAAACTGCAGGCTGGTTCTATCAGAATGGTCAGAAGGGCTATCTGTATGGAATACCGGTTGCTGCTGACTACAATGGAGAGATCCCAGCAGGTATGGAGTGCCGAAACATCCCCGAATCAGATTACCTGGTGTTTTTCCACCCGCCCTTCCATTATTTAAAAAACAATGGAGATGTTATGAGAGTGGTGGAGGAAAAAGCTTGGAGCTTTGACCCACGCAGTATGGGATATACATGGGATGAGGAAACGAAGCAGGATTATCAACGGCATTTCCCTGAGGGATACGGCTACGCAGTGTTACGCCCTGTAAAAGAAGTGTAGTAAAAAATCACCAGAAGCCGCCACGATCTCAGGATGCGGGTAATCGTCTCGCGGCTTCTCTTTTAAAAGGAATGGAGGTATAGGCTATGAAATCCTTTCGCTTTTGGCTGGTCCTAGTCTCTTGTATAGTTATTGCTGTAAATCTTACAGGGTACGACGACTATAATATACTATTGGCTATGATTAGCCCGTTGGTTTGGATGTATGAATCTTTTCAATTTGTGCGAAAAGCACATATCCCTATAGCCGTTGTATACTTTACTACGATAGGTTTCTGGTATCTCATTGGATACGTTGTCGATCGTTTGATTAGAAAATCAAAAAATTAAAATCAATTGAAATTATTTTCTAAATCATCATCTACCTTCTCAGGCTCGTACTCGACTGTTTTATAGTCAGGTGAAGAAGGAATCATATTGACCACAACATTCCTCATTTGTAGCTTGTACTTTCCTTCTTCAAAAGCAAGAATATGCTTGATAGGAGGTAACTCCATATCCTTATACTTCGTTTTCGAAGAAACAACAATCTTGGAAGGGTCAGAATCATCCACAGACATGATACGATAATCTATCGGTGTCCCTTGGGCTTTTAGAAAATTAAGTCGTGCCCTCTCTGTTTTAAAACGATAATCATCAGACAGTGAAAGCATCTTATCGTAGTCACGACTCATAGAAGCGTTCATATATTCTGAAAATGTAGAGACAGCAGCCTCTTTGGGCTTATCGGGAAGTTTATAAGGTTCCTTATCCCCTCCAAAACCAGTAGCAACTACGGTCAAAATCCCTCCAAGAACAATCAAACAAGCCAACTTCTTATGTAGCGCAATCTTCAATGAAGAAAATCTCCCTCGCTAAAATTCAACCATATATTTGCAACATATACAGAGTTGTCGCCTTTCATAATAAGTCAACTTTTACTTAGATGCGGCTTGATAATGTTTACATGTATAGTCTTATTTATTAGGGTACTATTTACAGTCGCGCCCATAACCTCTGAAACCCATCTGAGAGGCACCATCACACGATTGGGTGATACTGGCATAACAGGCGCACTAGGCATTATTGTTTCTTTATCATTTACATAAGCTACTTTACTGCCAATAGTCAGACGTACGATTTCGCCATGCTCAGAAAAGATTGTAACCTCCTGCTTCTCTCTATTCCAGCTTACACTTTCGCCCAAACTCTCGGATACAAATCGAATAGGGACATACGTTGTATTGGTTGCTCGTTCGATATAAGGATTTGCATCAGATGTGACTTCAACATTGTTTACTGTAAGGACAAGATTGTACAGATATTTAGGAAGTGCAGCATTTGCTTGATCTACGGTTACAAAGCAAATCACCGCAAATAGTATAGTATTAACTGCTCTTTTCAACATGTGATATCTCCTTTTTCAGGTAGAAACGAATTTATGAAACTCATTGAAACTTGAAATTCTACGGAATATGACTATGCAAATAGCTTGCATATCACAAGAATGTATACCTCAACTAAAAGCATACCACATTACCTAATTTCCCCCAATATTAGTTGTGGGCATGCGGGCCTGATTTTGCAGTATCTGTAGAATTTTATAATCCACTTGATCCATTCACTACATCTCCTTAAACACAAGATCTTAATTGATTTATAGAGTAAAAAGAAAACCAGTCCAACACATTGTAAGCGTGTATTGGACTGGTGGATGTGTACACGTTGGCTTCCAGACAAATTAGATCAGCGTATAACCGCCATCCGGGAATAGCACGCTTCCGGTGGTGAACTTGTTAGTCATCAGGTACAACACCGTATGTGCGATTTCCTCATTATACCCCACTCGCCGTAGCAAGGTTACTTCCTTGTATTCCTCAAAAGCCTGCGCCCGCTGCTCCCCCTCGGGGCCGTCCCGCCAGATCGTGCCGGGAGACACCACATTGACCCGTACTGGAGCTAACTCCACCGCCAACGCCTTGCCCAAACTTTCAATCGCCCCGTTAGCCGCTCCATATGTAGCACCAAATCCCATCGGCCGTTGA
This sequence comes from Paenibacillus sp. P2(2022), assembly GCF_029522175.1. Taxonomy (NCBI): domain Bacteria; kingdom Bacillati; phylum Bacillota; class Bacilli; order Caryophanales; family Paenibacillaceae; genus Paenibacillus; species Paenibacillus sp. P2(2022). Next base: position 438,552 of record NZ_JAKWFI010000003.1, read on the forward strand.
CTGAAGGCTCCAGACATGAGAACGATTGAGCCATCCTTGGAGATATGCGGTACCGCATGCTTGGCAGCAAAATACTGCGGCCAGAATTTTCCCTCGAATGGAGTCTTCGCCTTTTCCGTATCTATGGTGATCGGACCACGTGTATAGCTCGCACCCGGAGTAAACAAATGATCGAATGCGCCGACCTTTTCAAAAAACGCCTGTACTTCCTCTTCCTTTTGATTGTTCAATTGAAAGGTCTCCACCGCTTCTGTAGGAATGACCTTCTTCGCCTGCTCCAGCTTTTCTGCAGAACGGCCAGCGATTACGATACTCGCTCCTTGCTTTGCTGCTTCTATGGCTGTTGCCAGCCCTATCCCTGCACTGCCGCCAATCACGACAACACGTTGATTATGTAAATTCATACTATTATCATCTCCTTTATAAGGATTGTATCATAACTATTTTATAAGCATATATATTTTTATTCGGGTGAACTTTCAAGGGCTATATTCTTGCGATAGGATGTCGGCGACTGACCGGACCAGCGTTTGAATTGCCTGCTAAAATGTGCAATATCCCCATAGCCGAGCAAATCAGCAATTTGCTGCACTGACCATTGCGGATCAGCCAGCAGCAGCTTGGCCTCATGCAAGACAAGCTCGGATAGATACACCCGCGGAGATACGCCAAAAACGCTACGGAATACACGATTACAATGAGATACGCTAATACCCAGTTCGGATGAAATACCCTCGATCCCATCCTGTTTTTCCAACGAGCCGGCCTGTCTATAAGGCTGATTGACCCTGCCCTGAAGACGACTTGCAATCTGATGGGCAAGCTCTGCCTGCACATATCCACGCCCTGGCAGATGAGCGGCTTCACTGGATACAGCCTCCCACAACGTTGCGAACAGTTCGAACACAGCAGATTGAATCCGCATACGCTTTGCCACTGAATCACCATCTATACCTTTGTCTTCAAGCGCAGAAAGACCGAGCAGCTTGCCTAGCGCTGGTCCCATCTGCTTCGCTACTGTGCCATCCGCTGGAAAAAGTACTTGCTCCAAACGACTCAGGAGCGAAAGAAACAATTTATCATCAATGTCGAAATGCATGCAAAAATACGTAAACCCCTCCCCGTTACTACGGCTGGAGTGGATAACTCCCGGGCGCAAGAGCATCAGATCCCCCTGTCGCTGAATATAGCTGCGACCATCCACAACCATGATCTGCTCTCCCGCAAGCACGATGTTAATTTCATATTGCGGATGTTCATGTGGCGGATAGCTCCACTCTCTTCCGACACTTCGTGTATGAATGGCAAACAGATTGACCGTAGTCCGCACATCGGGAAAGAAGAATTCCTCTCCGGCGACCGTAAGGTCTGGATCATGGGGTCGCTTTGGCAAACGTGGTGACGGCATGTTCTCCCTCCTGGCTTACATATATCGATATACTCCAGTATATCGTTTCCAGCGCGATTTGGATAAATAGTTGAGCGATTTGACAATGGTTCCTCGGCACATGTCATGCTAGGCTCTAATTGAAGTTAGTCAATGTTAAATTTTATCATGAAAGGGGTTTCAATATATGTCGAAAAATATATTTTATAACACGCAGCATGCACCTATCGGTTCATTCTCCAGCTTTACACTTGGGTTTAAGGGTAATCGCGGCGGACTCGGCCTGGAACTGGGCAAGCCTGCTGATGAAAATGTATACATCGGGCTGCAATCCAGGGATGGCGGATCGTATGAGGCGCTTCCCTTTTTTGCATCCATACAGGATGAAAGTACCCGCTATGATGTGGAGAAAAAGGATAAAAAAACGGAGCCTCTGCTCGTTGCCTTTGCCGATCAGGACATCACCCGTGAGCTAAAAGCAGGAACCGATACATGGCAGGCAGGCGATTTGACATTCCGGCTGTACTCCCCCGTTCGCCCGGTGCCCGAGCCGGGAATTGCGGGCATAGATGAGCTGCGGGCAGCGTTGGTTCCGGCTGTATTTGCCGAGCTGACGATCGATAATACACAGGGTGCTGCTGCACGGAGAGCCTTTTTCGGCTACCAGGGCAGTGACCCGTATAGCGGCATACGCATTATAGGAGAAGATCCACGCAGGGACGTTATGGATTCTCCTCAATTGGGGGAAAGACTCACAGGCATCGGTCAAGGACGAAGCACTGCTATTGTGACCAACAGCAGCGAAGCGGTACCTGCCAGCGGATTTGCGATGGAGAAGCTACTTGGGGAGACCATGGCTGATAACTTATCCTTTGGCTTAGGTGCAACGGGTGCGCTCCTGATGGACGTTCCCGCAGGGGAGAAGCGCACGTACGCCTTCGCTATATGCTTTTATCGCGGCGGCATTGTGACAACAGGCATTGAAGCATCTTATTACTACACCCGGCTGTTCAAGGACATCGAAGACGTGGGAAGCTATGCGTTGAAGCATTTTACCAACCTAACCGCAGCCTGTGTTCAGGCGAACGACTGGATCGAATCGGCGAGCTTGAGTCTGGATCAGGAATTTATGCTCGCACAGGCCATTCACAGCTATTACGGCAGCACTCAATTGCTCAGTCAGCAAGAGGATGGCGAACCGATCTGGATTGTGAACGAAGGCGAGTACCGAATGATGAATACACTCGATCTGACGGCAGACCAGCTTTATTATGAATTGATTTTGAATCCATGGACGGTGCGCAACGAGCTGGAGTGGTTTGTCCAAAGGTACAGCTATCGGGATGAAGTACGCTTCCCGGGGGAGGAACAGGCCTATCCCGGTGGGATCACGTTTACACATGATATGGGCGTGGCCAATGTGTTCTCCCGGCAAGGGTATTCCTGTTATGAGCTGGCAGGGATTGACGACTGCTTCTCTTACATGAGCCACGAGGAACTGGTGAACTGGCTTTGCTGCGCCACGGTATATATCGAGCAGACACAGGATCAGTCATTTACGACACGTATGCTGCCTGTCTTGTGCGACTGCTTTGAAAGCATGCTACGGCGGGATCATCCAGACCCGGCGCAACGAAACGGCTTAATGGGTCTAGACAGCTCAAGAACCCAGGGAGGGGCAGAAATTACGACTTACGATAGTCTGGATGTATCCCTGGGTCAATCCCGCAATAACATTTATTTAGGCAGCAAATGCTGGGCGGTATATGTTGCGCTGGAAAAGATATTTGCCTCAAAGGGGCTTAACTCCCTTTCACAGGAAGCTGGCTTACAGGCAGACAAATGCGCAGCTTCAATCACCACTCACATGACTGACAAGGGCTATATTCCTGCAGTCATTAAGGAAGGCAACGACTCGCAAATCATTCCTGCCATTGAAGGGCTGATCTTCCCCTATTTTACAGGATGTGAAGATGCGCTTAAGAGTGATGGGCGGTTCGGTGGATATATCCAGGCACTTCGACGCCATTTGCAAACCGTACTGGTACCAGGAGTTTGTCTATTTGAAGACGGAGGCTGGAAGCTATCCTCGACCAGTAACAACTCCTGGTTAAGCAAAATCTATCTGTCACAGTTTATTGCTCGTGAGCTACTGGAGCTGCCTTGGCAGGAAACGGGGCAGGCGGCTGACGCAGCCCATGTCTCATGGCTCCTCCATCCTGAAGAATCCTATTGGTGCTGGAGCGACCAAATGCTCTCCGGTATTGCCCACGGCAGCAAATATTACCCACGCGGGGTTACCGCTATTTTGTGGCTGTATGAAGGCAAAGGGAATCGGCTGACCCTCCCTCAGCATATGAGTCAAGATGAGAAGCAGCATGCCTGAGACGAACGAACCCTCACTCGTCCAAAGGAGGCCCAAATAATATGAGCAAGCGTATGGATATGCCCAAAGGGAGCGGCTATGACGCTTGGCTGCACTATCACCGCGACCAATTTGTAGAAAAGATGCCTGCTTGGTGCAGAGTCATCGTAGTTCATGAAACAGATGATGAAGTGCTTCAAACGGCTGCGAGTGAGCTTCGGCAAGGATTGGCTGCCATGTTCGGACAGCAGCCGAAGATAAGTACCGCTCCTGTCCATGTACCATTCGTTGCGCTGGGTACGTTCCAGGACCATCCATGTGTCGCAGAACGGTTTAGTGCAGAAGAACAGGCAGAAGTGAGCGCAGAAGGCTACCGAATTCGTGGAGTAGAAGTGCCGAAACTTGCAGATTCAACTGGGCAAGATCACGATGATATCAAAGGACAGTGCGTTACAGTCGCGGGTCAGACCTCCAAAGGAGTATTGTACGGAGTCTTTCATTTGCTGCGCTACCTGCAAGGAGGACTAGACGGCAATCTGAAGCCCACTGCCGGGGAATCATTGCACGCTCCCACTCTAGACCTGCTGTCTAATCCGGGTAACTCCATTCGCATGATCAACCACTGGGATAACATGGATGGTAGTGTTGAACGTGGATATGCCGGGGCATCTATTTTCTACAACCATAATACCTTTACTACAAATATGGAGCGCCTTCGAGACTATGCCCGTCTACTCGCTTCTGTAGGCATTCAGGCGTTATCCATTAACAATGTGAATGTCCATCAGGTAGAAACTGAGCTGATCACAGAGCGGTTTTTACCTGATGTAGCCAAAGTAGCAGCCGTATTTCGCGCCTATGGTATCCAAATCTACTTGAGCATTAACTATGCCAGCCCGATTCAGCTCGGTGGATTAACCACAGCCGATCCTCTGGATCCCGGTGTAGCTGAATGGTGGCAGACCAAAGCACAGGAGGTTTACGCAGCCGTTCCCGATCTGGGTGGTTTTGTGGTCAAGGCCGATTCTGAAAATCGGCCCGGTCCCTTCAGCTATGGGCGCCATCACGCCGATGGAGCCAACATGCTGGCGGATGCGCTACGGCCCTATGGCGGGCGTGTGATTTGGCGCTGCTTTGTCTACGACTGCAAACAGGACTGGCGTGACCGCAAGACGGATCGGGCTCGCGCGGCCTTTGACCATTTTAAACCACTGGATGGGCTGTTCCGGGAAAATGTCATTTTACAGATCAAAAATGGCCCGATGGATTTTCAAGTGCGGGAGCCTGTATCCCCCCTATTCGGCGCGCTGAAAGCCACTCAGGTACTGCTGGAATTTCAAATTGCGCAGGAGTATACCGGACAACAAAAACATCTATGTTATCTGGCTCCGCAATGGAAGGAAGTGCTCGATTTTGATACCTACTCACAGGGAAAAGGCTCCACCATCAAGCGTATCGTGAGTGGCGTTTTGCATAGCAACAGCGGTTCTGATTCTCCTCGCAGGGAGACTATGGTCCATGCAAACAGCGGTAGTTTCCAGGAGGAGCCAACACATCATGTTCCCAAGCACAACAACTTTGGAATAGCCGCTGTTTCCAATATTGGTGCAGACACCAATTGGACCGGGCATTTGCTCGCCCAGTCCAATCTTTACGGCTACGGCCGGTTGGCATGGAACCCGGATCTATCCGCAGATGAAATCGCAGATGAATGGGTTCGGCTGACATTTAACAATAAAGGTAAGGATGACGATGATACCGAGTTGATTTCTACCATTAAACAGATGCTACTCGATTCATGGAATATTTACGAATCTTACACCGCCCCCCTTGGGGTCGGTTGGATGGTCAGTCCCAATCACCACTATGGGCCGGATGTGGACGGGTACGAATATTCGATGTGGGGCACCTACCATTTTGCCGATTGCCAGGGGATCGGAGTAGATCGGACGACTGCAACTGGAACGGGCTATGCAGGACAATATTTTCCTCCTGTTGCCGGGATCTACGAGTCTACAGACACCTGTCCGGATGAACTGCTCTTATTCTTTCACCACGTCCCTTATACGCACATGCTCCATTCTGGACAAACGGTCATACAGCATATTTATGATACTCATTTTGAAGGTGCAGAACGTGCGGCCCATCTCCGAGACACATGGGTTAGCCTGCATGAGCAACTAAATGAAAGGGTGTATGAACAGGTGCTGGCGCGACTAGAGCATCAGGCTGAGCACGCCAAGGAATGGCGGGATCGAATCAATACGTATTTTTATCGCAAAAGTGGTATTCCCGACGAAAAAAATCGTCCTATCTATTAAGAAGGTTGTCTCATGCAATACTTGCATACACACTGGGGTTTTCTTTCCCTTATTTTATTGCGGGAATTTACTATCTATAAAAGACACGCGTCTTATTCAGACCTGTGTCTTTTTTTCTTGGTCTAATTTAAGCACACGGTTGCTAACGCAAAATGTCATATTTGTCCACCTTGAGTGTGCAATAAATTCTTCTTTTTATGCAACCGCTTGCTCTATACTATTTTTGTAGACGTTTACAAAATGTTGTCGAATTAGACTATGCTTTGGGGAGGATGATCGGTTTGACCTTGTATCGAAGTCTATGGAAAAAAGGGTGTATGCTTCTACTAAGCCTTGTGCTGTCTCTGACCGCCTTCATTGGCTCACCCTCTAATACGGCGAGCGCCGCGGTTGCAGATGATTTTCAGGCTTCCGTTATGGGACCACTGGCGAAAATCAACGACTGGGGTTCCTTCAAAAAGCAACTGCAAACGTTGAAAAACAATGGCGTGTATGCCATCACTACCGACGTCTGGTGGGGCTATGTGGAGAGCGCAGGAGATAACCAGTTCGATTGGAGCTACTACAAAACCTATGCAGATGCCGTGAAAGAAGCGGGACTGAAGTGGGTTCCTATTATCTCTACGCATAAGTGTGGAGGAAATGTGGGAGATGATTGCAACATCCCACTGCCAAGCTGGCTGTCAAGCAAGGGTAGTGCAGATGAAATGCAGTTCAAGGACGAAAGCGGCTATGCCAATAACGAAGCCCTTTCCCCATTGTGGAGCGGGACTGGCAAACAATATGACGAGTTGTATGCCTCATTCGCTCAAAACTTTGCCGGGTATAAAAGTATCATTCCCAAAATTTATTTAAGCGGCGGTCCTTCCGGGGAATTGCGCTATCCGTCCTACTACCCGGCAGCGGGCTGGAGTTACCCGGGACGGGGCAAGTTCCAAGCCTATACTGAAACAGCCAAAAATGCATTCCGTACAGCTATGAATGACAAGTACGGATCATTGGACAAGATTAATACTGCTTGGGGCACCAAGCTTACCAGCCTTAGCCAAATCAATCCACCGACCGACGGGGATGGATTTTACACGAACGGCGGGTATAATTCCGCGTATGGAAAGGATTTTCTGTCGTGGTACCAAAGTGTGCTTGAGAAGCATCTAGGTGTCATCGGAGCAGCTGCCCACAAGAACTTCGATTCTGTGTTTGGTGTCCGGATTGGGGCCAAAATTTCCGGTCTGCACTGGCAGATGAACAATCCTGCCATGCCGCACAGCACAGAACAAGCAGGTGGATATTATGATTACAACCGTCTCATTCAGAAGTTCAAGGATGCCGATCTAGACTTGACATTTACTTGCCTGGAGATGAGTGACAGTGGCACAGCACCGAATTATTCGTTGCCGTCCACCTTGGTTGATACCGTCTCCTCCATCGCGAATGCCAAGGGTGTTCGCCTGAATGGTGAAAATGCACTCCCGACAGGCGGCAGCGGATTCCAAAAAATCGAGGAGAAAATCACGAAGTTCGGTTATCACGGGTTTACGTTATTGCGCATCAACAATCTCGTCAACAATGACGGCTCACCAACCGGTGAGTTGAGTGGATTTAAACAATATATCATCAGCAAAGCCAAACCTGACAATAATGGCGGTACAGGCAACAAAGTAACGATATACTACAAAAAAGGCTTCAACTCGCCTTACATTCACTACCGCCCGGCTGGCGGAAGCTGGACTGCTGCGCCTGGTGTGAAAATGCAGGCTGCCGAAATTAGCGGCTATGCTAAAATTACCGTCGATATCGGTTCTGCCTCCCAATTGGAAGCCGCCTTTAACGACGGCAATAACAACTGGGACAGCAACAACACCAAAAACTACTCGTTCAGTACAGGCACTTCTACCTACACGCCTGGTAACAGCGGCAATGCAGGAACGATTACATCAGGCGCTCCAGCGGGCACGAATCCCGGGGATGGCGGCGGTACAGCTAACAAGGTAACGGTATACTACAAAAAAGGCTTCAACTCACCTTACATTCACTACCGTCCGACTGGCGGTAATTGGACTGCTGTGCCTGGCGTGAAAATGCAGGACGCCGAGATTAGCGGCTATGCTAAAATTACCGTCGATATCGGTTCTGCCTCCCAATTGGAAGCTGCTTTTAATGACGGCAATAACAACTGGGACAGCAACAACACTAAAAACTACCTTTTCAGCACTGGAACTTCTACCTACACACCCGGCTCTAACGGAGCCGCAGGAACCATCCGAACAGGGGCACCTTCAGGGAGTGTCCTCAGCGTAGTGACTTCCACCTACGCCACCGACCTCAACGAAGTTACAGGACCTATCCAAACAGAAAAACTTTCAGGTGTATCCTTAAACGTAAGCACTTCTACCTACGCACCCAACTCTAACGGAGTTGAAGTAACAGCTCAAACGGAGGCGCCTTCGGGCGTCTTCACCCCTATGGATCTGGGTACCCTCTCCAAGCCCACCTCCCTCAGCACAGACTGGAGCAAACAGAGCATTTATTTTATCATGACAGATCGTTTCAGCAACGGTGATCCATCCAACGATAACTACGATGGCTTCAATTCCAACAACAGTGATCAGCGCAAGTGGCATGGTGGCGATTTTCAAGGTATTATTAACAAACTCGACTACATTAAAAATATGGGGTTTACCGCGATCTGGATTACTCCAGTAACGATGCAAAAGAGTGAATACGCTTACCACGGCTATCATACGTATGATTTTTATGCAGTAGATGGGCATCTCGGAACAATGGACAAGCTCCAAGAGCTGGTTCGCAAGGCACATGACAAAAATATTGCTGTGATGCTGGACGTAGTTGTGAATCACACAGGTGATTTCCAACCCGGGAACGGGTTCGCCAAGGCTCCTTTTGACAAAGCAGACTGGTATCATCACAATGGTGACATTACAGGTGGGGACTACAACTCCAACAATCAATGGAAAATCGAAAATGGTGATGTAGCTGGACTGGATGACCTAAATCATGAAAACCCTGCTACCGCAAACGAGCTTAAAAACTGGATCAAATGGCTGCTTAATGAGACAGGCATCGACGGGCTGCGGGTGGATACCGCCAAGCATGTACCGAAGGGTTTTCTAAAGGATTTTGACCAAGCTGCCAATACCTTCACCATGGGTGAAATTTTCCATGGCGACCCTGCTTATGTGGGCGATTACACCCGGTATCTTGATGCTGCACTAGATTTTCCGATGTATTATACAATCAAGGACGTGTTCGGACACGATCAATCCATGAGAAAAATCAAGGATCGCTACTCCGATGATCGTTACTATCGCGATGCTCAGACCAACGGTGTATTTATCGACAATCATGATGTAAAACGTTTCCTGAATGACGCATCTGGCAAGCCGGGTGCTAACTATGACAAATGGCCACAGCTCAAGGCCGCTTTGGGCTTTACTCTGACATCTCGCGGGATTCCAATTATCTACCAAGGCACAGAGCAAGGCTATAGTGGCGGAGATGATCCCGCCAATCGGGAGAATATGAATTTCAACGCCAACCATGACCTGTATCAGTACATCGCTAAGCTGAACTATGTGCGCAACAACCACCCTGCTCTGCAAAACGGTAGCCAAAGGGAAAAATGGGTGGACGACTCCTTTTACAGTTTCCAGCGCTCTAAAAATGGCGACGAGGCCATTGTATTTATCAACAACTCCTGGAATAGCCAAACCCGCACAATTGGCAACTTCGATAATCTGTCCAACGGAACCCGCCTGACTAACCAGCTGAGCAACGACTCCGTTCAGATTAACAACGGCTCGATCACCGTAACTCTCGCTCCAAAGGAAGTTAAAGTTTTCACCAAGTAACAGTCACATTCAGTTACATTGATTATTCAGATGTGCTAAAATAAGTTATAGAAGGATATACTAAAAAAGAGCAAGGATGCTGGTAACATCCCTACTCTTGGCAACAGCCGCTTTGAAGAGCGGTCGGCTGAAAAGGGCTAGCTATTAGAAATAGACCGTGTTTCCCTCTCCAGGGCGGTCTATTTCTTTTTGTTTTGGTTCAGTGCAATAACAATCGTAACGATTAATCCAATCAACGCTATTAATAGCGTGCCGAACATCATCATTAATGTCAGAGCATCCTTAACCTCCACAGGCATCACCTCCCTTCCGGGAGACTTAGCCGACCGCCCACCTAAGCCATTCTGTTGTTACTGGAATTATAGCACGTAAATCCATCCTTTTGCGACAACGTTTTACAGCTTTATCAAACTAATCTCATGTGAACACTCATCGTCCTTTGTTGCTTACACATTCTACTTTGTCTCTATACGGATATAGCTTCTTAACGCCAATAAGAGCCCCAACACAAAAATGAAACAAATACTGATGACTCCTCCAGGGACATTCGTAAATGTTCTGCCCAGTGTGCCGTGCGGAGAAAACAATAGCGGCACGGTCCATGGATAAAAGGTATTTCCAGGTGTATTAACCAAAACAAAATTTAAACACATAACCGTACACATCCCCATAATGGCGGGCACAAATTTTCTCCAGCGAATGGCGAAGAACGTGATGATCGGGATGAGCATAGCGTGCATAAGAATCATTTTTGGCGAAGATCCCCAGCTGATATATAACGATTTCAAAGGTTAGCGGTCTGGTCGTAATTAACATACCCAACAGCGCAGATAGCCCAAATGCCAACAGAAGACTGACAGCGATGTACATATAAATAACAAGCAGCTTGCTGAAGTAAAGACGACTCCGACGAACCGGGCTTGTGAACAAGGCCATATGGGTCCTCTCTTGATACTCCCTCGCATAGATATAGCAAGTCAAAATATAGTAGCTCATATACCCAGTCAAAAAGTTAATAAGAATAACAACACTCATAAAGTAGTCATTCCAACCATCACGGTCAATGGAATATTTGGTACTTCCCGTATAACTATAGAATTCCAAAGCAATGGTTAATGCTAAAATAATAATGCTTAACCAAAGAATTTTAGTACCTTTCAGTTTCAAGCACTCTACTTTGAACAGGGCAAGCATAGTAAACCTCCTTTGAAAAATACTCTCCCTCTAATTTCTTCTTTGATATGCCCATAAGGATAAAAACAATCCAAGAAGAAAAGTTATGGATAAACTCAACCACGCTATGAGAGTATTGACGTATATGATCGCACTTCCTTCATTGGGAGACAAAAGATAGGGTACAATCCACGGATACCATTCACTTTTGTACATAAAATTCAAAAATATAACAGTACAAACTGCGAGTACAACCACCATAATGCTTTTCCAGCGTATAGCAAAAAAAGAGGCGACCGGGATGAGCATCGCATGCATCACGCACATTTTGGCAAATACCTGGATTTGATATACCCAGATAGCCATCGTTAAAGGCCGATTTGTAATGAACATGCCTAATACTGCAGACAGAAACAGAACGATAAATAGCGACACAATAATAAACCCATAAATAATGATCAATTTACTAAAATAAAATTTAGCCCTGGTGACAGGCGTGGTAAACATAAAGATGTGCGTGTTTTCCTGGTACTCTCTCGCAAAAATATGACCCGTTAAAATGTAATAACTGACAAATCCGGCTGCAACATTAACGAAAAGGACTATGCCTTCAAAATAGTAGGTCCAACCCCGTTTATCAATTGAATATCTATAAAAAATAGCGCTCAAAGCGAATTCCAGCAGTACAACAGCCAGCAATATAATATAGCTTAACAGGAAGGCTTTAGAGCCTTTAAGCTTAATAAGTTCTGCTCTAATCACGTCGCCCATCCTCTCCTGAAATGAGAGTCAGAAAGTACTCCTCTAGCGTCTGTTTTGAAGTGTGTATCTCATAGACGGAAAATTGATGATCTATTAACTGTTTATTTAACGCAGATGTATTTTCAATCGGACTATAAATTCTTAGTTGTTGTGGAGATAATACCTGAGATTGTAGCTGCTTCATGTGCTCTTGTAGAAATGTCTGTACTACTTCTGCATCGTCTACTTTTAGATCTGTATATTGTTCAAAACCTTCCTCCAACTGACTCAGTCGATCTTCCGCTAACAGTTTTCCATTATGTATAATCCCGATCTGTGTAGCTAACTGCTGAATTTCGCTCAAAATGTGGCTGGAGATAAGAATGGTTTTTCCTTCTTCCTCGCACAATCACTTCAATAGCTGACGAATTTCCCTAATTCCAGATGGGTCCAGTCCGTTCGTCGGCTCATCTAATATAAGCAACTCAGGGTCATGAACAAGCGCCCTTGCAATCCCTAATCTTTGCTTCATTCCTAGGGAAAAATCCTTAAACTTTTTTTTGCCTGTATGTTCTAATCCTACCGTGGTTAAGGTTTGTTCAATTCTCCTATCATCCTGCACTCCCATGTACGTACAGCAGATTCTCAGATTATCGCGTGCACTCAAGTTTTCATATAGACCGGGTGTTTCAATAATTGTGCCAATCTTGGAAAAGATGGACGGGTAGTTTTTCTCCAACCGCTCGCCAAATAAAAAAACCTCCCCACTTGTAGGCTCAATCAGCCTCATCAGCATGCGGATGGTCGTTGTTTTGCCAGCTCCATTTTCACCTAGAAAACCGTAGATGCTGCCCCGTTCTACATGTAAGGAAATATCGTCTACAGCTATCGACATCCCAAACTGTTTGCGGAGTTCCTTCGTTTCAATAACATACTGCATTTCTTTCATCCTCCTATACACACCAAATACAACTATTATACAGATTTATCTATCCACAAAATGTAAAACTAATCACTATTATTCATTTGCGATCATTATCCCCATAAATACAAAACAGGCACCCGACGAAGCGTACACTTCGTTGCAGGTGCCTGTTTATATATAAACAACGTGGGAATACTTAGGCCTCAGTAGCCACGTTGATATTGTTCAGGTACGGAGGGCTTTTCGCCGCGCAGCGCCACCGCTGCATGAATCGCCCAATAAGGGTCGCGCAGCAATCCGCGTCCTACAGCGACCAGATCGGCATCCTTATTGCCGATTACAGACTGCGCTAAGGCTGGGTCATCCAGTATGCCGACGGCGATTACTGGGATGTTCAGCGCCTCGCGGATTTGGCGAGCAAACGGCACTTGATAGCCCGGGTAGTTGCCTGGTTTTCTGGCTCCAGCCGGGCCTTCTCCGCCCGAGCTGACATGGATCATATCTACGCCTGCAGCCTGATATGCGCGGCTCAGTTCAATAGCATGATCCACATCGTATCCACCATCTACGTATTCCACCGCGCTGATGCGGAAGATTAACGGCATACCCGCAGGCATTTGCTTACGCACAGCCTGAACGACTTCTACGCCGAAACGGGATAAATCCTTACCATACTCGTCATCCCGTTTGTTCGTAACTGGCGAGTGGAATTGGTGAATCAGGTACCCGTGTGCACCGTGAAGCTCGATTGTATCCACGCCTGCTTGAACCGCCCGGCGGGCAGCGTCTCCGAATTTTTGTACCATACCACGGACTTCCTCTGTGGTCAGTGCGCGCGGCTGTTTATAATTTGCATCCGGGTATGCAATGGCCGAAGGAGCCACCGGCTCTGCTGCATCCTCAGCTTTACGGCCTGCATGAGCAATCTGAATGCCAACCTTGGCCCCGTGCGCATGAATACCGTCAACCAGCTTTTTATACGCCGGAATATGTTCATCTGACCAAAGCCCCAGATCGTAATCCGTAATCCGCCCATCCGCTTCCACGTCCGTCATTTCTATAATAATCAGACCCGTGCCTCCAATTGCCCGGCTTAGGTAGTGGACATGATGCCAATCATTCGGAATTCCGTCCTTGGCTGTCACCGAGTATTGGCACATTGGGGCCATGACCACACGATTTTTTAACTCCAAATCTTTGAGTGTGTACGGTGTAAACAACGAAGTCTTCAAAACGCTCATCTCCTTTTTATCTCTACCACATAACTAAAAATGCGTTCCAAATTACACGGTCTATTATAAGCATAATCGGCACAGTCCAAACGAAACAAAGAGATTCCCCCAACCGGGGTATCCCTTCGTATTTGCACCTTGCAGTCATTATGTATATCGTAAGATTGTAGATATATTGCACACAATCTATTATCCACAACTTAATAACTTTTTGCAAGTAAATATTTAAATATTATTAAATATTTTTTTGTCTACATTTTTCCCGGCTCTTAGCCATAACACAAAAAGACGCCCTTACGGGCGCCTCTGCAAAACCAATTTTATTGCGCTGAGCCTAATTGGACCCATGCCTTCTCAATCTCTGCAACCGCCTGATCCTTGTTCATGTTACCACTGATATAAGCCTGCATCAGCTCACCAAATTTTTGGTGAAATGTATCCAGCGAGTAGTTGACAGACAGATCACCGGACTTGGATGTTTTCAAAATGCTATCCATTTCCTTAGGCATTTCCAGATCAGGAAGCGGTGCATCCTTAATTGGAGGAATCACCTTCGCTACCTGGGAGAACCAGTTCTTACCGTACTCCGAAGTGTACAGCCAGTTGAAGAATTCAATCGTTTCTTTGGATACTTCGGAGTCCTTGTTGATACGTAGCGCCTGATCCGCACCGGTAATGATGACCGATTGGTCCGCTTTGTCACTCACCGGATATCCCATGATGCCAATCTTGAGATCAGGGTTAATTTTCTTGATCGCTTCCTCATCCCACGCACCTTTACCCGTCATAAATGCAGCTTTTCCAGATGCAAAATCACTTACTCCCGCATTGCTGTCCCGTTCCAGCGGCTTATCTGTGCCATGTTTTACTGTCAGATCAATGAAGCTAAAGAAGTTGTTGTAGAGCACTGGATAGTCCTTGATTTTTGCTTTACCTGCAATAAAATCATCAACGAGCTGCTTTGGCTCTACCCCGGCATCCTGCGCAGCAGCATCTACATAGTGTTGGAAGATATGCTTCCATACCCACCACTCTTTATATGCATTAGCAAATGGAGTAATGCCCTTCGCCTCTAGCTTGGTAACAGCATCCTGCATCTCGGCAATCGTCTTCGGCGGAGAGGTTATTCCAGCCTTGGTAAGCAAATCTTTATTGTAAATCAAAGCAAACAGGTTCCCCTTGACTGGTAATCCCAGCACTTTGCCGTCACTGGAACTCATATTGGCCCGGACGGCATCCGTCATGGCTGCTGCCAGCGGTTCATTGGTCAGATCAGCGCTATAATCAGCATAGGTGTCGATGTCACCTCCGGCCGTGGTCTGGAACACATCCGGTGTACTGCCTGAAGCTATTTTTGACTTGAGAATGGTGTTGTAGTCTGCCTGCATGATCTCCAGATTGATCTTTACATTAGGCTTGACCTTTTTATACTCCTCAATATACGCGTTAAAGGCATCGGTATACTCCGGTGAGGCTGTAAACATGTTTATTGTAACCGTTTTCAAATCATCTTTGCCGCCAGTGCTTTCTTTAGCCGCATCTGTGCCACCACTACTTCCACATCCGCTCAACAAACCGACCGTCAAAAGCAAACTGCCGGATAACGCCATCATCTTCTTTAACATGGATACTCCCCCATCTGTTTGTGATCAACGTTCATGCGCTCATTCTAAAAAATATTGCCTCATTTAAAAAGGCAGATTAGTGAAGCGTTAAGGGTAAAAAAGTGGTTTATTGCAGGCTCACGCGATACTCTGAAGGTGACACCTGATAATAATTGCGAAAAGCCTTGCTGAAATAGTTTTTATCCTTGTAACCGAGCATATCGGAAATTTCCTGAATTTTCAGGCTGGAATCACCCAGTAGCTCCTTCGCCTTGTCCATTCTGACCTTCTGTACATATTCGTGAATGCCGTAACCAAATTGCTGCTTGAACAACTTCATCAGATATTCCCGGCTCAAAAAATAGGTTTCGGCAAAAAACGAGATTTTGATATCTTCAAAATAGTATCGCTCGATGTATTTTTTGATCTCTGTAATATCAAAGGGTTGGTTACCCGCCTGTGCATGTTGGACCCCGGCAATGTAGAGCTCCAGTATCTGGTATAGTCTCTGGCTGTAGTCGGCAAAGCTCACAAAATCAGCAGATAGCTCGCCTTCAATCACACGACCCAATTCCCCCAAAGTTCCCTCCTGATTAGACGCAGACATAGGCGTACCCAACTCAATCGCTGCTTCTCTCAGTAAAAAATGAAACTCCCGCAGCAATCGATCCGCATCCTGTAAACGGAAAATAGGACCTGTTGCCAATTGTTTCAGTAGATCGCCCAGGAGTACCTTTGCTCGGTTGGCCTGACCGGTCTGAGCATCCTTTTGGATCGACAACAGCCGATCCGTCCATGGCATTTCCTCTGACGTCCCCATTTGCCGCGGTACCGTATGGAGAATAGATTCCCCTTCCAGCTTCAACACATCTGTATTGTGAATGAACCTCTTGGCATCCCTATACGCAGAAGCCAGCTCCACTACGTCTGAACAGAGCTTGCCCACTCCGGCTGCTACCACCATACTGAACAGCCCATGCAGGTTCGCAACCGCCTTCTGTGCCACTTGTGCCAGTAGGAGGGACATATGTTCTTCTTGTCCTGGGGCCAGGGTACAGATCGAAACGACCTCACGCTCTCTTCGCGGATGGGGGAAGCTAAAACAACGCAACCGTTCATCTGATGTCTGCGCTAATACATTAGTTACGGCAAAATCCATCAGATCGACATCGCCATGAAAACGAGTCCTACGAATCTCATCCCTGTTCAGCAGCCGCAGCACAATCACCCCAAAGCGGTTCCCTAGCTGATCCGCTCCGATTAGTGGAAGCAACGCCGTATTGGCCTGCCTTTTAAAGCTGCCATCCAAAATGGATACATACAGCTTCTCTTTCAGCTTCGGCAAAGACATATTTAGCGTAATGTTTTGGTTAATGAACTCGTCTTGGCTTTGCTTGCGGGTTTCCAGAATGTCCACCGCCTTGCGCAGTGCCTGATTCAGATCCTGGCGATTGATAGGTTTGAGCAGATAATCTACCACCCGTGATTGAATCGCTTGTCGCGTGAACTCAAAGTCGTTGTAGCCACTAATGACAATGGTCAGCAGATGAGGATATGCCTTTTCGATCACACGAAGAAATTCAATGCCGTTCATCTCCGGCATTTTCATATCCACCATCACCACATCGATAGGGTGCTGACCGAGCAGTTCCATCCCCAACCTTCCATTCGTCGCCTCATAAATATGTTCGATGCCCAGACGATCCCAGTCTCCAACAATACGAATGGCCTCTCGTAACGGTTCTTCATCGTCAATAATCAATACGTTATACATGGTCGACTCCTCCCCGGGGAATTTGCATTCTCATTTCCGTTCCCGTTTCATCCGTAAGTATGAATAATCCTGCCTGATCTCCATACAAAAGCTTCAACCGTGTGTTCAAATTCTTCAAGCCAATATGCTCGCTCTCCCGCTCTTCCCATTTTTCGTGGAACGAATCCAACACTATTTTCAGCTTGTCCTCTGAAATTCCAGGTCCGTTGTCCCTGACTGCAATTGTAGCGTCTGTAGCACCCGATTCGGCTGAAATGACGATCAGAATGTCACTTGATACTTTTTCTAGTGCATGCTTGATAGAGTTTTCTACCAACGTTTGCACGGATAATCTCGGAATTGGCAGCTCCATCAGCGTGTCCTCCCATACCACTTCGACCTGAAGTCTCGCCCCGAATCTTGCCTTTTGCAGACCTATATATCGTTCAATATGCTTGAGCTCCTCGCGGGCAGCTACGATATCCTTGCCGTTGATGGAATACCGCAAAGTTTGGGCCAATGCATCCACCATATCCGCCATATCGAACATCTTCCGCTTTAATGCCTGTGTAGATATGGCTTGTAAGGCATTGTACAGAAAATGAGGATTAATCTCAGCCTCCAGCGCCTTGAGTATGGCATTCTTTTCAACCAGCTTCATGCGATAGCGCTCATTAATAAGTTCTTCGGTTCTTTGGACCATTTCGTTAAAGTGCAGCGACAAATATGCAATCTCGTCATGTCCCTTCACAGGAGCCCTTGCCTCAAAATCTCCGGTGCTGAACCGTTTCATCTGGGTAGATAGCTTATGTAAAGGTCGGGTAATTGCGTTCGAGGTCAGGGTCACCAAAATAATAGACACACCTAAAAATAAAGCCCCGATGACATAACTCCAATTCCGTGTGGTCGTAGCTGCCTCATAAATTTGGCGATATGGAATCGGCTTGATGAGCTGCCACCCGTCCTTTTCACCTGCATCATACACGACTAAATACTCCTGGTTGCTGTTGCTGTCTGACCACGTTACTTGTCCGCTTCCTCCCTCTCCGATCTGGGCCAATACGCCAGAATCACGCATTCGTTCATACAGCGGAAGGCTGTTCACATAAAAGGGAACCCGCTTGGGGCTGATTAGCATCAGTTGATCCCCTTTACCCAGTGGAATATTCCGCATGATTTCATCTACGGCGCTCGTGTTGTAATAAAAGGACAACACTGCCTGCGGGTGACGGGATGCAATCGATCTCAGCACTCGATGGTAAGCCATAAAGCTGGCTTGTGGCGCCACATAGCCCATATCAGAGCGGGACTCCACAAAGGATTGAAAAGATTCGTTAGCAGTGCTAGCCATCGCCTCTTTATACCAGGGAAGCTTGGGAATATCCGTGTTTATTCCTTTGCGTACTGTAATATTGTACGTTTCCCTAGTCACCACGTAGTATTGATGCCGGTCCGCCACATACAGATAAATCGCTTCCAGATCATTGCGGGAATAGAACATGTTGCGCAAGTAATTTTCAATGACCATTCGTGCAGCGTAGTCCCGGTTCTCATTGGCAATCGCGTTCATGATATCGTTATAGCGAAGCTGTGGAAGGGCCAACTGCTGCATTCCCTCCAAGTAATCCTCCAAATTCTGATTGACCAGCAGCAGATTATTCGTCGTGCTGGCGATGCTATGATTGACCGACTCCTTTTCAATCATCTGATAGGAAATAATCGTGAGTGAGCCCACCACCAGAATAATCACCGAGGTAAAAAGCAGAATGAGCTTGTTCACTAATTTTTGCGTAATCCGCCTCCACATGGATCGAAGGATTGTTCCTACATGCCCTGACATCATGATAACCGCCCCTTTTGAAAGCGTACACATTTTTACCCTCAACTGTTTTCTTAAATCCATTGGTCCGGCCCTAGGGGCTATCCTATACTTTCATTATATCTTAAACAGCTTGGAGCGAAAGACCGGAAAATGCTGAGAAAAAGAGGTGCGTTATGCTGAAAAAAAGGGGAACATGGGGCGACAAGGGCAGTAAGCTGGAATTTGGTTTATTCACACTGCCCGTAATTTTGTGCATTACAATTGCATTTTATATTCCGTTTTTGATGACGATACGCTATTCCCTGACCAAGTGGAACGGCATATCCAAACATCCGAAATTCGTAGGTCTAGATAACTTCAAGCAAATCCTGCTCGGAGACGCTAACTTTGCACATGCAGCCTGGTTTACGATCAAATATGCCATTCTGTACATTGTATTGGTAAACGTGCTGGCCATTTTGCTGGCGCTCGTCCTCGACATGAAGCTCAAAAGCTCGGCCTGGCTGCGCGCGGCTTTCTTTATTCCTTATATCCTCAGCCTCGTCATTGTCGGCTTTATATGGAAATTCATCTTTATGCAAGGTTTTGAATCACTGGGGCACAGTACAGGCTGGGGCATCTTCCAGCTCAGTTGGCTAGGCGAGGAAGGGCTCGCGTTTATTTCCATTTTGGCGGTATCCATCTGGCAATCCATTGGCTTTTACATGGTCATTTATATTGCAGGCTTGCAATCTGTACCTGAGGATCTAAAAGAGGCTGCCATCGTGGATGGGGCAGGGCCGATTCGGAGATTTTTCAGTATTATTTTACCGATGCTCGCACCCTCGATTACGATCTCGGTCTTCATGGCACTCACCAACTCGATCAAGGTGTTCGACGTCATTTTATCGCTGACTGGCGGTGGGCCAGGAGGTACGACATACAGCATTGCGTATGATATTTACCGAGATACGTTCCAAAACAATCTGTATGGCTACGGAACAGCCAAAGCCTTGATTTTATTCGTTGCAGTGCTGGTCATTACGATTATTCAATTGTCTATTTTCAAACGCAGGGAGGTTGAAGCCTGATGCAACGCAGCCGTACGGGACGCATTTTGCTGGAAGCGGGCATGATTGTATTGTCGCTGTTATTTTTGTACCCGCTGTTTCTCGCCATTAACAATTCGTTCAAAAGCTTCGCTGAGGTCATGACCGACGTCATTGCGCTGCCTAAGCAGCTTTCGCTGGATAACTACGTATATGTATGGAAGTTCATTGACTATCCACGCTTATTTCTGAATAACACGATTATTACTGTGCTCGGGCTGGCAGGCATTGTGCTAATATCCTCCATCGCTGCCTATAAGCTGGCACGGACGAAAAGCAAGTGGAGCTCCGCCATTTACATGCTGTGCATTATGCCGATGCTGATCCCATTTCAGTCTATTATGCTGACCGTCTTGCGCCTGGCGAAAGACTTGAATTTGGCAGACAGCACTTGGGGGCTTGGCCTGCTGTACTGGGGGTTTGGAGCCCCGCTGGCAGTGTTTATCTATCACGGCTTCGTGAAAGGCATTCCGGTCGAGATTGACGAAAGCGCCAAGATCGACGGAGCCTCAGGCTTTCGGCTTTTCTTTTCCGTCATCTTTCCCTTGCTGAAATCGGTCACCGCTACTATTGTTATTATCGACGTGATGTGGATATGGAACGATTTTCTGCTTCCGCTGCTCATGGTTAACGGCTCACCCAGCACCAAAACGCTTACGCTGGCTGCCTATACCTTCGTTGGCCAATATACATCAGACTGGCAGTATGCCATGACCGCAATGGTAATGGCTGTGCTGCCCTCCATTATCGTATTTATCTTTCTGCAAAAATACATTGTTAAAGGCGTAGTGGCCGGGGCCGTCAAAGGCTGAGGCAACTACACCCCTACAGATGACCCACAGAGGACTTGCGTAAAGTTTACGCAAGTCCTTTTGACTGATTGGCTCCACCTTCCTTGACATTTTTCCACATAAATGATTTACTAATTTCATTATTCGTAATTATTACGATTAAGTTATCAAACAGAAAGTGCTGCTGCTTTCCTATCTCGCATTACAGTTACTACTGCACAGTCAACATTTTATGAAACTTTCGAAGGGATGAGTGATTACGTTGGCAAACGCTATGGAAAGAGATGAGAAAATACCGGTCACGGTACTAAGTGGTTACCTCGGTTCCGGCAAAACTACACTGCTGAACCATGTACTGAATAACCGGGAAGGCTTACGGGTAGCTGTCATCGTCAATGATATGAGTGAGGTTAATGTGGATGCTGATCTCGTTCGCGACGGTGGAGGATTATCCCGTGTGAATGAGAAGCTGGTGGAAATGTCCAACGGTTGTATCTGTTGTACCTTGCGCGAAGATTTATTAAAAGAGGTAGAGCGACTGGCGCTCGAAAAAAAGTTTGACTATATTCTTATTGAATCCACAGGTATAGGTGAGCCCATTCCAGTGGCCCAAACCTTTAGTTATGTAGATGAGCAAAATGGAATTGATTTGACCAAGCTGACCCGATTGGACACAATGGTCACTGTCGTGAACGCGCCAGAATTTTGGAAAGACTTCTACTCTAGAGACTCCCTTAAGGATCGTGGGCAGGAAGTGGCTGTGGAGGATGCACGTGGCATCGTTGATCTGCTCATAGAGCAGGTGGAATTTTGTGACGTGCTAATCATTAATAAATGCGATCTGGTATCCTTAGAGGAACTCGAACGATTGGAAAAGGTGCTGCGCAGCATTCAACCGAACGCCAAAATCATCCGTTCCGAATACGGCAGAGTGGACCCAAAGGAGATTTTAAACACGCATCGCTTTGATTTTGAAACTGCTAGTCAGGCGGCGGGTTGGATACAGGAAATGAACAAGGATGAACATGTACCGGAGACAGAGGAATATGGCATTGCTTCGTTTGTGTACAAGCGCAAAATCCCATTTCACCCTGAACGTTTGTTAAAATGGCTGGCTCAATGGCCTACTGAGGTTGTACGTTCCAAGGGATTAGTGTGGCTCGCCACGCAAAACCGTACTGCCTTTACATTCAGTCAGGCGGGTAGCTCCAAACAATTCGCACGCGCAGGACTATGGGTGTCTGCTTTGACTGAAGAAGAACGACAATACTATCTCGGTGAAAATTTTGAAAAAACACCCGATTGGGATGAGAAATATGGTGACCGGGTTACCAAACTCGTATTTATTGGTATCGATATGAACCGGGAAGAAATCGAGCGTAGCTTAGATGAGACACTGCTAACCCCTGAAGAATTGGAACAGGACTGGCGCAAGTTGCCTGACCCGTTTACGAAAAACATATAATGAGTTTGAAAAAGCGCCTAAAGTGAGCAACTACCTCCCATCTTAGGCGCTCTGGCCTTATTTATGCTTAACCCATTGCGCGTTATCGATCGGCCAAAAGATCACATCCGCACGTCCGACAATATCCTTGATGGCAACAAAACCAATTGCACGACTATCCCTACTATTATTGCGGTGGTCACCCATTACAAAAATATACCCATCAGGAACCTTGGAATCGGTTATGGTACCGTTTGGAAAGTCCACATTGTTATATAATTCTCCCTTGGCGTGAGCATCTTGGATAGCCTCTTGAATGTATGGCTCCTCTACTTTCTTACCATTCACATAAAGATGATCACCTTGATACTGAATCGTATCTCCAGCCACTCCAATCACACGCTTAATAAAGTCCTTTTGTTCCTTTTTTACATGAAATACAACAACCTCACTTGCCTTGGGGTCACGAAAATCGTAAATCACCTTATTCACGACCACTCGTTCATCTGTTTTGAAATTCGGTTCCATGGATGCTCCCTCAACAATAAATGGCGCAAATAACAGCCAACGTATAATGAACACGAGCACAATGGCAACAATAATTGCCTTAAGCCAATCGATCATCTCCTTGTTCATTCGCGGTCGCTTTTCCTGCAATGGTTCGGAAGTTGAACTTGTCAAATGCTTCCCGCTCTCCATGCGCTAAACCCACCTTTTCTCACAGTTTTATTCCTATTATATGTATAATGTTTAAGTATAATCAAATTTTCCCAGTCTAGCAAAACTGTATTTTTAGTTGAAACAAAAGTGTGAACTTTTTTTCACAATATTAAAAAAACAATAAAAAACTGTTGATGCAAACGTTAACATATATTACACTGTGCATATACTTCTTAGAGCGTTTTGGACTTATGATAGATCAATCTGTCCCCCCAGGAGGTGTCCTGTTTTTTTAATGGAAAGACAGCATGAGCGACTTTTATATGTGCTATCTTCTTTTAAAATATGAGCTCAGATAAGGAGGAATTTACATGTTTAAACGGAATGATCGTTCAAAAAACGGCTTTAACGCTCTAAGACTCGGTGTTTCTTTTGTTTTTGCTTCTTCTTGTCTTATTGGAACCGCTTACGCGGATATTCCATCCAACAACCTCCCCTCTACCACACTCACAGAGGAGGCAGTTAGTGCAACCGATTCAACAACTGTTTCCACCACGTTAGCGGCAGGCGATTTGTATGTGGCTCCAAATGGTAACGTGTCCAATCCGGGTACCATATCTAGTCCTACCACCCTCGAAGCAGCACTGACACAAATTGCTCCTGGCAAAACCATCTACCTGCGGGGTGGTAAATACGCCTACTCCTCAACGATTACAATTCAGCGTGGAAATAACGGCAATAACGGCTCACTCAAAGGATTAGTCGCTTACGGTAGTGAAAAACCCGTACTTGATTTCTCTGCTCAGGCCTTTGGTTCAGCTAATCGGGGACTTCAGCTTAACGGGGACTTCTGGCTGGTGAAAGGTCTTGAAGTCAAAGGTGCCGGAGATAACGGTATCTATATTGGCGGCAGCAATAACCGAATTGAAAACGTCGAGACCCACCACAATCGGGATACCGGGCTCCAACTCGGACGCTACTCCCCTAACGCTTCCACCAGTGAGTGGCCTGCAAACAATTTGATTTTGAATTCCTACTCTCACGATAACGCCGATCCCGATAATGGCGAGGATGCCGATGGCTTCGCGGCTAAACTGACTGTAGGATCAGGCAATGTGTTCGATAACTGCTTGGCAGCATACAACGTAGACGATGGCTGGGATCTGTACAGCAAAACGGAAACAGGCCCTATCGGTGCCGTAACCATTTTGAACAGTGTGGCCCATCACAACGGGCAAACCTCTGATGGAACGTCTACTGCGAACAGTGACGGCAACGGCTTTAAGCTGGGTGGAGACAAAATCAAGGTCAACCATATTGTAAAAAACAGTATTGCTTTCCAAAACAAAAAACACGGTTTCACCTACAATAGCAACCCTGGCACCATTACTTTGACCAACAATACTTCATGGGACAATGGACAAAGCAATTTCGCCTTTGATAAGGGTGAACACGTGTTCATTAACAATCTTTCTTTCGAGGGAACAGCAAGTGATAAAACAAGTGGTACGGATCAAGATAACTCTAACGTCTGGTGGAAAAACAAAAAAACGACGAATGCTAAAGGTCTCGCAGCCAGTGCAGACGACTTTGTTAGTCTCGTGCCTTCCATCACTCGAAGTACAGACGGTTCCATCCAGCTGGGTGATTTCCTTAAGCTGGCCAAAGGAAGCGATCTGATTGGCTCGGGTACTCCGAGCGGAAATATAGGGGCACGGTAAAAGCCCCACCTAATCAGGACGCCTGGCCCATCTACCAACCTAGACCATTCTGCATAATATAGCGACCGGTGATTGTCCTCATAACCAGACAAAATATGAGGTGAACAGATCATGGAACGAAAAATCACATTGAAACATACACTTGCCTATGGAAGCGGTAACATGCTGGGAAGTGGTGCACTTGCTATTAGCGGTGCATGGTTAATGTACTTTTATACAACCTTTTGCGGACTGTCTCCTGTTCAGGCCGCAGCCATTTTCTCTGTTGCCAGCATCATAGATGCGGTCAGCAATCCGATCATGGGCTTTATCAGCGATAACTTTCACCGAACCCGCTTAGGTCGTAAATTCGGCAGACGCCGTTTTTTCATCATGATGGGTATTCCGCTGATGCTCGTGTATCCGATGCTTTGGATAGATGGGTTGGGCTTCTGGTATTACCTGAGTACGTACGTGCTGTTTGAACTAGTGTACACCTCTGTCATGGTGCCGTATGAAGCACTAGCGTCCGAGATGACCCGGGACTTCGGTGCACGCTCCAGATTGACCGGATGGAAGGCCATGTTTGGTAAAATCGCCAATTTTGCCGCCGCTTTTATCCCTGGTCGCTTTATTGCTGCGTACGGCAAAGACTCTCCATTGCCTTTCTTGTATACCGGTCTTGTTTTTGCAGCAATCTTGCTGATTGCCATGGCATTCTTGTACAAAAACTCCTGGGAGCGTCCAAGTGAGGAACTACAAAAGGAACTGGAAGGTGAAGCTCCGCTTTCCTTTATAGATTCCATGAGAAAGTTGTTTGTCGATATTTCCTCTACTTTTCGGGTCAAGACGTTCCGTCATCATCTCGGGATGTACCTGGGCGGCTTTTCCGCTGAGTGGCTGTTTACTTCAGCTTTTACGTACTTTATTGTTTTCTCCTTGTTCCAAAGCTCTGAAATGGTATCCAATCTCAACAGCTTCAACTCTGTCATTCAACTGATTTCTACCTATTTCTTCATCCAATTCTGTGTGCGTAAAGGGTTTCGTATGCCTTTCATCGCCGCACTCGTCGTCGTTTGCTTTAGCGTAGCAGGTTATGGTCTGCTCTATCTCACAGGAGCCTCTAATACGATGATGTGGCTATATGTCATCACACTGTTCATGGGGCTTGGTACGGGTGGCGTCTACTACATTCCTTGGAATCAATACACGTTCCTTGCCGATGTGGATGAAGCGTTGACTGGTCGTCGCCGGGAAGGTATTTATGCGGGTATGATGACTTTTGCCGGAAAAATGGTGCGGGCTGTTGTCGTTTTCATTCTCGGCTGGGTGTTACAGCACTTTGGCTTTGTATCCGGAGCTGAGAGTCAGCCAGTCTCTGCTCAGCACGCTATCTTCTATGTACTCGTGGTGGGTACTATTGTTCTCGCAATCATCGGGATGATTGCTTCTGTCGTAATGAAGCTGGATATTGACAGCCACAAGAAGCTAATCGCCGAGATTGACCGCCTCAAAAACGGTGGCTCCATGAAATCAGCCAAGCCAGAGGCTCGAAAAGTGTTCGAACAACTAACAGGCTTCAGCTACGATCGGTGTTGGGGCAACAATAATGTGGGCTTTAAGAACAAACCCGTTGATCCTAAGACACACACTCCGTCTATGTAACAACAATAACATTACAGATTAAACTTTACTGAAGAGGTGACTGTATCATGGCAAATTCAACATCGCAACCAACAACAAATCCTACAAAAACAGATTCCTGGGCTGTACGTATGAGCGATTCCGTGATTAAACGGAGTCCGGAATTTTATGAAAAATGGGAATATGACCATGGCGTGATTTACAGAGGTTTGGAATGGGTTGGCGAATTGACAGGCGATCCCAAGTATATGGAATATATAAAAAAACATATGGATCACTTTGTTGATGAAAATGGTGTGATTCAGCGCTATAAAGTAGATGAGTATAATATTGACCATGTGAATAACGGCAAGCTGCTCTTCACTCTGTATCGTGCCACAGGCGATGAACGCTATAAAAAGGCAGCCTTCCAATTACGCAGTCAGCTGGAAAAACATCCACGCACAAGCGAGGGCGCATTCTGGCATAAGCAAATTTATCCGTATCAAATTTGGCTTGACGGCTTGTACATGGGTGCCCCGTTCTATGCTGAGTTTATTCGCGAATTCGGAGATCCGTCAGAGTTTGACGATGTGACCCTGCAATTCAAGCTATGCTACAAGCATACGCGTGATCCTGAAACGGGTCTGCTCTATCACGCTTGGGATGAGAAGCGGGAACAGCATTGGTGCAACCCGGAAACCGGCTGTTCCAAAAATTTCTGGGGCCGCTCAATGGGCTGGTTTGTCATGGCACTCGTCGACGTGCTGGACTACATTCCAGAAGATCATGCAGATCGTCCCGTCTTGATTGATATGCTGAGAGAAACACTGGAAGCCTTGCTGAAAGTGCGTGATAAAGAAAGCGGCGTCTTTTATCAGGTGCTCAACCTGGGCCATGTGAAAGGCAACTATCTGGAAGCATCTGCTTCCTGCATGATTCTATACGCTATGGCCAAAGGTGTTCGCAAAGGTTATCTGCCAGAGCATTATCGCCAAGAAGCAGAAATCATCCGTAAAGGTATTATTGATGAATTTATTACGATTACTGAAGAAGGACTTGTGAATCTGAACAAAACAGTACAAGTAAGCGGTCTAGGTGGTAAAGATCGCCGGGATGGTACCTTCGCTTACTATATCAGCGAGCCGATTATAACTAACGATCCCAAAGGTATCGGAGCTTTCATTCAGGCGATGGGTGAAGCAGAGCGCATCTAAATGATGCGGACTATGTACTTTTAAATAGCACAAAGGACGGTGGCGATGAGCCCCGTCCTTTTCTCATATATATCTTACTTCATAACCTTAAATTCATATCCCTGTTTCTTCAGATATTCTATAATTTGCGGCAATGCTTTGGCTGTTTCTTCTTTACCATAAGTGTCATGCATGAGTATGATCGCTTTTTCTCGGCCTTTGACTGACCTCATAAACTGATTAATTAGTGCGGGTGCTTTCTTGGATCTTCCCTCTGCATCCTTCGTTAATACATTCCAGTCCACCTGATGGTAATCCTTTTGAAGTAAAACCTTATCCAGAGCAGCCATTCCTTGTGGATCTCTTCTGTTCCATGTCATGTGCCCCCCGGGGAATCGGATCATTCTGGTGGAGAATTCTGGTCCCAGAATGCTTTTTAAAACCTGATTGTTCTTCTCGATCTCCTGCATAACATGATCCGTATTTACTCGTCTGTTCGGATATAAATACTTATAGTTATGTGAGTACGTATGGTTTCCTATCGCGTGACCCTCTTTGACAATTCTTTTGATAAGGTTCCGGGTATGCTCATTCTCATTGGCTTCTTTTCCTACAATAAAAAAGGTTGCCTTGACCTTTTGCTTTTTCAGAATGTCTAATATTTGGGGTGTGACCGTCACAGATGGACCGTCATCAAAGGATAAGTAGGCCACCTTTTTACCATCGGCTCCATCAGGCATCTTTCCTAGCATTTGCTGATTTAAATATTTTTCAACAAAGGCACCGTCTTCTACACCGGGATCATTTTTTGGAGAGGCTGCTTTATCGTTTGCCCCTGCGCTGGCTTTAACTTTGGATGAGTCCTTGGATACAGAATCTGTTTTTTTAGCAAGCTCCTGAGTCGGCGCATGTGGTTTGCTATCTGAGACCTTTATCGTAATAAAAGTAATGCAGCCTGCCACAAATAATACAATAGCAATCAGCATCAGCCTTCTTTTGTTCCTCTTCAAGCGGTGCTCTCTTGTTCTACTATGTGAATAACCCTTTTCCATTAGATTATGTACCTCCACCCTAAAATAAGAAAAACCACCGGAGCAGGGTGAAAGCGCACCTTACAACGAACATTGGAAAACCGGGAGGTTTGGCCGATGAAAGTTTAAGGTTGCACTTCAACCAGGGGACAGACAACCTACTCCCGGTGGTTTCTTATCTTGCATTTGCATAATTTATGAATATCATTGCGGTTCTGTTCATTAAGATTGCTTCGTTAGGGCCTGAGCCAGTAAAGACGCATAGGCTTTAGCGCCTTTAGGTTTTAAATGTACTCCATCATGCTCAAAATATGAGTTTTTACCGGAGCTTGCTGCATACCAGTCAATCATTGTAATTCGTGGGTCTTGGGATGCAGCTTCAGCAAGATGCTTGTTCACAATGCTCTCCCAAGGCCGAGGTACACGGGTATTCACAAGTATAATATGCTTTGTATCCTTCAGACTGGCGAGCAGATTGGATAGCTGGTCCTTGGTGAAAGCGCCGTTCGTACCCAGCTCAATAATAACCGTCTTGCCCAGCTGTCCGTTCTGTCTCAGTTGCTCCAGTACGGCAGGCGCTTCCGCCATTTGGCGGCCGATCCGTCCATCCACAACAGCCCCTGGGAAGGATTCCTGAATGTACGACTGTACATCGAGCATGACAGAGTCTCCAATGGCAGTCACACTAGAGCCATCGCCTGTCATAGGCTTAGCTTGTTGGGATGTGGTCGAAGGTTCCGTCTGCGTCGTAACGCCATCCGTAGTACCAGCCTTGACTGCCGTATTTTTAGGCGCCTGGGCTTGGGACGAAGCCTTGCTGTCCTTGACTCCTTGCGGCTTGGTGGCTGTAGGCTCCTTGGAAGCTACGGACACCGTTCCGTGAAGCGGCGACATCGCCTTTGCCTTGGCAATTGGCTGCTCATCACTAGATGCTGCCTGCAACGTTGCGTCAGGAGATACCACGTACAGGTGAACGGTACCCACACCAATACCTATACAAAGCATTGCTGTTGCGGTTGTAGAGATCCATCTCCACCGCATCTGCCGACGAACCGCTGAACGAATTCCTGCAATCCAGTGCCGGAATCCATCATGCCGAATCGGTTCCTCGATATATTTAAACGAGAGAGACGCCAGCAGTATGGTAGCCAGCAATTGTATAACGATACGCATCACATGCACACCATCGGTATCCACCTGAGGTGTCGTTAGCGTGATAACTGGAAAATGCCATAGATACAGTCCGTAGGAACGGGCGCCGATCCAGCGCAGCGGCTTGCGTCCAAGCAGGCGACCGAGATGGCTCACCGGGTGTGCCAATGCTGCAACCACAATAGCAGTGACCACCGCAATCCCCAGCAAGCCGCCGCGGTACAGAGCTGGGTCATATTCATTCGAGGCCCACGCCCAGTGGCATAGCAGCAGCAAGCTGATTGCACCGACGCCATCTAGAAGCAAGCGCGCCTTCGCCGAAGCATGCTCTTTCAGCTTGCCGCTTGGCCATACCAAGGCCAGCGCCGCACCAATCAGTAGAGCGAAGCCGCGTGTGTCCGTGCCATAATATACCCGGCTCGGATCGCTTCCCGGTACGTAAATCACGGCCATCAGGAGCGCGGATATTAACGCCAGACAAATCACCCATCCGGCCAGTACAATACGCTTGGGCATGTACTTCAGCCCAAGCGCCAGCAGTAAAGGCCACAGGATATAAAACTGTTCCTCCACCGCCAGCGACCACAGATGCCCAAGCGGAGAAGGAGGACCGAAACTTTCAAAATACGAAACCTGATGGAAAATAAACCACCAATTGCTCATATACACCAATGCGGCAGGTACATCTCCGCGCAAGGCCGTAAGCCGTGACGGATCGAAGAGCAACGAGCACAGGACAATGACAGCCACCACCGTCAGCATGGCAGGCAGCAACCTTCTGGCACGACGCACCCAGAAATCTTTCATTTTAAAACTATGATATGTATCCCACTGACTGACTAGAATATCTGTAATCAGATACCCCGACAACGTAAAAAACACGCCTACACCCAACAAACCACCCGGCAACCAATCCGGATTCAGATGATACACAATGACTGCGATGACCGCCAGCGCTCTTAAACCATCCAAACCTGGCATATAACGACGTTGTGACGACAACCGATTAGACTTCATTTCAGCCGCCGTCCTTCTTGCAAATTCAAGCTCCCTGTCTGTTTCAATGCTCTTCTGCCCTTTCCCTCTCCTGCACACCGTCTGTGCGATGCCCTGTAGCCTTTTCATTCATTATATAAAACTTCATAATCGTAATGATTTCATTGAAGTTAAAATTAATGACAATGTTTTTATTATATCATTCCTTTCCACAGTTAGGTAACCACTGATAGATATACAAAAAAAGGTATCTCTTCCCTTAGGAAGAAAATACCTTTTTTTTAATTCGTGTCTATTAAAATTTGATGATCCCTGAAGTATGAAGGAAGACCAACAACATCAGGATCGGTGCAACATACCGAAGGCCGAACAACCATACACGGAACCAGAAAGGCTTGAGATTGGCATGCTCGCCAGCAGTTTTCCAGTAGTACCCTGTGAATATAACTATCAGTAAGCCGCCCAATGGCAAGAAGATGTTGGACGCTGTGAAGTCAACAAAGTCAAAGAAGGATTTGTCGCCCACCTTTAACTCTGGAACCAATCCCATAGACAATGCAGAAGGAACACCCAGCAACAGACACAGGATCGATACGATGACAACCGAGCGTACCCGGCCCCAACGGAACCGCTCCATAACATAAGCTACGGGTACCTCCAGCAGGGATACCATAGAGCCTAATGCTGCAACCGCCAGCAATACGAAGAACAAACCGCCGAAGAAAGCTCCGAAAGGCATGGCAGAGAATGCAGCCGGTAAAGCAATAAAAACCAAAGACGGTCCTTGGGCAGGGTTAATACCAAAGGAGAAGGTTGTAGGGAAAATGATCATACCTGCGATAAATGCATAGATTAAATCCCCGCCACCCACTGCCAGCATAGCTCCCCCCAGCGATTGTCGACGATCTACATAAGCACCATATGTGACCATGATCCCCATCCCTAGTGAGAGGGAGAAGAAGGCATGTCCCAAAGCAACCAATGCAGATTCTATACTTAACTTAGAAAAGTCAGGATTCAAAAAGAAGGATACACCCGCACCAGAACCTGGCAGCATGAGAGCGTTAATCATCAGCACGAGCAACAGGATGACCTTAGCAGGAATCAAAATTTTATTGAACTTTTCAATTCCGTTCGATACCCCAAGGGTAACCACGACTGCTGTAAATGCAAAAACAATTAACAACCATACCAACGGTGCATAGCCGGAGGAAAATGAAGCAAACTGACCAGCAAAATCATTATTCGAAAACAGACTTCCGCTAAATGCCTCTACGGCATAATGCAGTGTCCATCCTCCTACAATGGCATAGAACGACAAAATAACAAACGGCACGATAACAAACATAATGCTCATCTTGCCCCAAATTGGATGTCCGCCTACTTTCACCATTGCAGAGGCAGCACTTCCTCGACCTGCACGACCAAGCGCAAGCTCTGCTAAAAGCACAGGCAAACCAACAAGCAACAAGCAGACAATAAACAACAAGAAAAATGCAGCTCCGCCATATTGTCCGGTAATATACGGAAATTTCCAGATGTTACCTAGTCCTGCCGCACTCCCGATCGCTGCCAAAATGAATCCAGCCGACGAGAAGCGTTCATTCTTATCAGACAGGTTATTCTGCCCCTTGCCCAAATTCATGGTATCCCCCTCATTCTCTCTACTTACGCATAAACTTGAGCATGCGTACATAAATAATTTTTTCTCATTATAGCGTAAGTAGGATGCGAGGTCATGCATAATTTTTCACTATTTCCGGATTTATTTTCATAATGTTCGGGATCTACACAATACAACAAAAAACTACATTTTTTCTTCAGTATCCTTCTTTATAATGGTCTCTCCCATACGATTGGATACTTTTTGGTAAATATACGAAATGGCCAGCAATACAACCCCAAAGGAGAAATAGGCTACAATCGTACTTCCCGACGTTAATAGGTGTAGATCGTACAATAGCAGCTTACCTGTAGCTAGCAGAGTCAAGCCCAACCCAAATCGGCGGATGTAGACCACTCGCTTGAGGAAGCCGTATACAATATACAAAATGGCCAACAGGAGATACACCAGACTGAACACAAGACCTGCGTCTCCCAGATGGAACTGAACTCCGAGAAAGGCGGTAATGATGCCCAACAAATATACACCCATAATGACCGGATATAGCTCATTACTTCTATAATGTCGCGTCATCAGTGCGTTTAGGAAGTCCTTGCTGCTGAAGAATACCAGTACATTAAAGGCTGCCAGTACAATTAACGCCACATAATCAGCAGCCGTATTCTGCGCATAATCCTCATGCAAGGTTGGAATCGCTACGGTTACCACCAATGCCAGCGCGTAGCCTATGACGTACAATGCCAAGCTATAATATTTAATCACCCGATCGTACAACAGCTTCACTTTAGGCAGGAAATAAGCTAACACCAGGGATACGCAGGTGAACAACAATACCTTGTACAAGGTGTAATGTGCAAACTCATCGGATACGACGATGTTATACCAATGCCCAGCTTCGTACAAAAGATAGAGGTACACGTTCACCAAAGCTACATACTTAAATCCTTGCATGATATGCATTTCGTACAAACGATTGTTTTTGAAAGCATTCGGACGACTATATTCAATCGCATAGAAGACAGTAACGATCAACATTCCCAGTGTAATGAGCGTATATTTGAGCCCAAAATAATCTGTCTCAAAGCCTGACAACAGATATATAGGGAAATCAATGAAAAAGAATGCGCCCAGACACAATCCTAGAATGCCCCATCCTGCACGCTCCAATTCTTTCAAGCGATAGCGATGTCCATACAATGTAAGAAGCACAGCCTCGATTAACCAGCCCATGGACAACCATCTGACTCCAAACTGGAACGGAATCATGAGAATGGCAAAGGTCAATGATGTCGTATAAAACAGTATTTTGGTTTGTTTCTCCTCTGGAATATATCGCCGAACCCATTGGCCCAAGCCCCCATACACCAAGCAAAAGACGAGTGCCAGTAATCCTTTGTAATCATCCAGACCTGCATCGCTGAACAGAGAATACAGAACGGAACAGCTCACAACTGTATTCAGAGCCAACAAGGAGAAATCCAGCCATGATAGTTTAGTTTTGAGTCGGAACGGCACCCACAGTGTCATCCCGAGATACATCGCAAATGTAATGATTGCATATAGCATGCTGGCTATATTGCTTTCTGATAACCACGCGAGTACAACCATTAATGGGGTATTGAGCAGAAAGCTGATATATTGCACGATGACCCACCGTTTGCGGAAGGATACAAGCAGGATCAGCAGGTTCAGCAGGAATAGATAGCCCATCGCGATATACACGGCGTTTCCTTCCAGCCCGTTTGCTGCCATATAGGAAAACAACGGGAGATATCCCCCTACTAAACCGAAGGAACATATCGTTCGAGACTCATATCTAAATGACAACAGCACAGCGGTCACCGTAACTAGAACGGACAAGCCTATGCCTGTATACATTCCTATGATTTCTAGCAAAAAGTAGCTATAAAATATGGACCCGTACAGTACAGAAATACCGCCGCCCAAAATACCGAGCGCAAAGGTCTGCTTCTGCTTGCGATACAACCACTCGCCGCCGCCCAGCATCAGCGCTCCTAGCAAAAAGAACGCAACGCCCTTCATATTCCCTGTAAACCAGTTTGAGTATGAGTATTTAAAAGCGGCTCCCACACCCAAGATAATGAGCAAAATCCCCAGCTTGTTAATCCAGTTCAATCCCAGCATCATTTCAAACTGATTCTGCTTCATGCGCTTCTGCATCGTTTCTTCGCTGATCTCTTCTTCCCCGAGCTGATGAAGCTCGTTTTCCGTCTGATGAAGCAATTTGCGCTCTGCTTCCTGAAACCGCCTGCGTTGCTCCATGATCCGGTCACGAATCTCCTCCGAGAACAGTCTCAGTCTAGCGACGATCTCATCCTGATCCTCTTTAAGCTCATGAGTGGTTTGCTGAATAAGCTGGTCCACCCGGTTTTTAGCCCCATATTCAATGGAAGTCAGCCGGTTTTCCCCTTCTGCGGTTCTGGAAGCAAAATAGGTCTCCAGCTTTTCCCGCGAAATGCGAATCATATTCGCCTTTTCACTCAACATCTGCTCCGTCAGCGCAGTACGCAGCTTTCCATTTTCCTGCTCAATATGTCGTACCCGCTCTTCCAAGTGAATGCAGCGAGCCTGATAATCCTCGAACTTTTTTCGCAGAACCTCGTTTTCCAAAATGATATCTGAAGCCTCGTAATCTGCGATTAATGTTTGATACTCCTTGAGCAGCTTGTTCTGTTCTTGGCGGATCGTATGTAAACGATCTTTAAAATCCTCCATGTTCCCCTCCATCGCTGTCGTTTTGGTAATCATTACATTTTACATGAAATTAAAATAGCATTATAGAGACTATAGCCCATTTTGAACGCTGAATTAAGGCTATTACTTAAATATTCTTCCAGTTTCATTATCACAGATGAAGTAGAATGGAAATACATAAGAAATAAAGCCTACCTTTCCCCTTCGCAAACATGAAATCGAAATTGAAAGGAGAAATATACATGTATTCAGTAAGTGGTACTATAGCTTTGATCGCAAGCATGTCCATGTTTTGGATTTTATACGTTCTAAGAGTCAGCCATTCTGTAGGTTACAATGATGCTTTTCACTTGTTTCCACTTATCTTAATCGCATTGTGTATTTATTTTTATTGGAAAGATCATGTTGAAAAAAGGAAGTAATCCAGTGTACTGACTCATGCCCTTGATTAACCTGCCAAAAATTCGTATACTTACAAAAAAGCAAACGACATTGTGCCTGTGAAGAGCATCCAACTCGGAGGCGTTTACGCCAAGGATTATACGTTAGTGTACGATATGGCGATATGTTCCTAAGTAGACCGGACCCGCCCGTTAAAGCGGAGCAAAGTGGATTGGAGAGTATGACTTCTGTCATGCTGTCCGGTCAATTTGGGTGGCACCGCGAGATCAAAGCGCTCCTCGTCCCATGTGGATGAGGGCGCTTTTTGTATTTTTATCCGAAAAGGAGTGCGGTGTCATGTTAGATATCAAGTGGATTAGAGAGCATCAAGAGCAGGTTCAGAGAGCGGCAGACGACAAAAGAATACAAGTATCGGTCGCAGAGCTGTTAACCCTGGATGATCGGAGAAAGCAGCTGCTTCGGGAAGTGGAGCAGCTTCGCCAGATGCGTAATCAGTGTAGTCAGGATATTGGGGCGCTAATTCAGGCCGGGAAAAATGAACAGGCGGATGAGGCTAAGCGGCAGGTCAAAGAAATTAACGGACGGCTAGATCTTCTGGAAGCCCCGCAACAGGAACTAGAGCAACAGTTTCAACAGCTCTTGCTTCTAATGCCTAATATCGTATCCCCGGATACGCCGCGAGGCCAGTCGGATCAAGATAATATAGAACTGGAACGGGTCGGAACGATACCTGACTTTGGATTTGAACCCAAGGATCATATGATGCTCGGCCAGCTTCACAACCTGATCGATGTGCCTCGCGGTGTCAAAACAGCCGGTACCCGTAACTATTATCTGACGGGAGCTGGGGTCGCGTTGCACCGGGCTGTACAGCAGCTTGCTGTTGATCTGCTGAGCGAACGAGGATTTCAGCTGCTGGACGTACCATTAATGGTACGCTCTGAGGCAATGCGCAGCACTGGCTTTTTCCCGCTTGGACTGGATCAGACGTACCGTATCGCTGGAGAAGATCAATGGCTTGTAGGCACCTCGGAAGTTCCGCTGGTCTCGTATTACAGCGGTGAGATTATGGACGTTACAGACCCGATTCGGCTGGCGGCGGTATCCGTATGCTTCCGCAACGAGGTTGGCTCGGCCGGAAGGGACGTGCACGGACTGTATCGTGTGCACCAGTTTGCCAAGGTGGAGCAGGTCATCATCTGCGAAGCGAGTCTGGAAGCTTCAGAGCAGATGTTTCAGGAGATTACGCGCAATGCGGAAGATCTGCTTCAACTGCTGGAGCTCCCCTACCGTAAGATGGCTGTCTGTACAGGCGACATGTCGCAAAAAACCTACAAGCAGGTGGACATTGAGACATGGATGCCTAGCAGACAGGCTTACGGCGAAACACACTCGTCGTCCCAGTTGCTTGATTTTCAGGCGCGTCGTTCCAACATCCGGTACCGTAATGCGGACGGCAAGCTACAATATTGTTACACACTTAACAATACAGCGGTCGCTTCGCCTCGGATCTTGATCCCGTTGCTAGAGCATCACCAACAGGAGGACGGTTCGATCCGCATTCCAGAAGCTTTACGCCAGTATATGCCGCAGCATATAGAATTTTTGCGTCCTCCCATGTCATGAAAATATGGGCACACTTTGAAGAAGCGTAGAGCCAATGAGTAGGATTTCCTCATAGTCATAAACACAAAAAAGACGAAGGACAACCATCCTTCGCCTTTTTTTAATGTCTCACTGCGCTTCTGCTTCCCATGCACTAGCAGGGCCAAAAAATTCATAGTGGATATCCGATGCAGGGATATTCCACTCTTTCAACTGGCCGTATACCGATTGCATGAATCCCACAGGGCCACAAAAATAATACTGAGCGTTACGTTCCGGTATCACGGATTGCAGCCAGGCCAGATCCAGATGTCCTTCCTTATGAAAGGCCTGAGCTAGACGATCCTGCTCGGTTGGTCTGCTGTAGCACCACCGAACAGCCGCCTGTGCATGTGTGGCGACTAGTTCTTCCACCTCATTACGCAGAGCATGGTTATCTCCGCTGACTGCTGCGTGGACAAAAGTGACGGGCCGATTCGGAGCAGTTTCCACCAGGGAAGCCAGCATGCTGACCATCGGGGTGAGCCCGACTCCACCACTGATTAATACAACAGGTCTGCGATCTGTCCGATCCAGGGTAAAGTCACCCGCCGGTGCAGATACCAATAGTACATCGCCCTCCTGCACGTGCTCATGCAGATACACAGATACCTTGCCCGCTGGACGAGACCCTACAGCATCCTCTCGTTTTACGGATATCCGGTAGTAAGGTTTTCCTGGTGCACTAGAAAGGCTATATTGACGGATATGAGTATTATGTTCACCCGGAATCTCCATCTTCAAGCTGATATATTGCCCAGGCTCGAATGCAGGCAGCACCTGTCCATCCTGCGGCACCAGGTAAAAGGACGTAATTCGCTCGCTTTCCTTAACCTTTTTCTGTACAACAAAGTTCTTAAAGTCTGACCAACCTCCCTGCTGCTGTTCAGCCTCCTTGTACATTTCAGCTTCCACATCTATAAATACATTCGCAATCACACCATAGGCTTCGGCCCATGCATTAATGATCTCATCCGTTGCTGCATCCCCCAGCACGTCTTTGATCGCAGCTAGCAGATATTTTCCGACGATCGGATAATGCTCTGGCTTAATCCCCAAACTACGATGCTTATGTGCAATCTGGCGTACCACCGGAAGAATTTCCTCCAGACGGTCAATGTGCTGTGCGGCCGCATATACAGCATTGGCCAGCGCCCCCTGTTGACGTCCTTGCTTCTGATTCGCATGATTAAATATATTGAGAAGCTCGGGATGGGCCTCAAACATCATCTGATAAAAACGCTTGGTGATTGTAGTTCCGTGTACCTCCAAAACAGGTACAGTCGATTTGATCGTTGCAATGGTTTGCTCACTTAGCATTGTTGTATCCCTCTTTTCTCCAAAATAATGATGAACAAAAGGCGTTACAACATAGCTCCCTTTTGTTAACCTTCAATTAAAGCAAGTATACCCACATAAAGTAACCGTTTATGTGATTCCAGTCACTTTAAATTTGAAATAATGTGAACGTGTCAATGACAAAACGCACAATTATATA
This sequence comes from Paenibacillus sp. P2(2022), assembly GCF_029522175.1. NCBI lineage: Bacteria > Bacillati > Bacillota > Bacilli > Caryophanales > Paenibacillaceae > Paenibacillus > Paenibacillus sp. P2(2022). The sequence goes on from NZ_JAKWFI010000003.1 coordinate 477,311, forward strand.
CATTCCTGGTGTAGATAATAGGACATCCACAAGTAGGCAAAGAGACGCTTCTTTTAACTCAGCCGACCAACATTCCCATTTTCATTCAGTACCGATTCCAATTTATGATTCTAAAGACTTCAATTTATTCCACTTGTAAACGCTTCCAATTAAGATAAAATCAAAGGTGAGGTGCCGGACAAGCCCTTCTGGCCCATCCTATCCGTGTTAAAGGAGGCAGATGATATCGTGAAGTGGATCAACAACAGCAAATGGTTAGCCCCATGGATTTGTATTATAATCGCAGTGGTCGGTGCAGGCCTTCAACCTGATGCAGTACATGCCAATACAACAGGCGTTACGCAAGCAACCTATGGGAGCGAGATGAACCCATCGCTGAATGGTTTGGACGCCGCTAATGCAGAACTGTCCTTGAGTGCAACAGCAAGCACAGCCATTACGAATGGAACGGATTGGAAGGACACCGCAGGAAACCCGATTCAGGCGAACAGCGGCAATATCCTAAAAGTAGGTTCCACTTATTATTGGTACGGCGAGCACGCTGAGAACTGGAAATTTGAAAAAGTGAACGTATATACCTCAACCGATCTGAAAAATTGGTCTTTCCGCAGTAGTATTCTCACCAAAGATTCCGCCCCTGAGTTGAATTCAAGCAAAATTGAGCGGCCTAAAGTCATTTACAACAAATCTACCGGAAAATATGTACTATGGGCACACTATGAAAATGGCACAGACTACTCACTCGGTCGCGTAGCTGTTGCTACCAGCGATACGCCTGACGGGAATTTCACCTATCAAGGCAGCTTCCGCCCGCTGAATTATGAGTCCCGTGATATGACGGTGTTTACGGATACCGACGGTAGCGGTTACCTCATTACAGCTTCACGTAAAAATGGCGGCGCCAACGATACGATGGCGATCTTCAAGCTGACAGCCGATTATACAGGCGTGCAGTCATTCGTTGGCTGGATTTTTGAAAATGGTTATCGTGAAGCGCCTGCTGTTGTGAAAAAGAACAACACCTACTACCTGTTCACCTCGCAGGCATCCGGCTGGTATCCGAATCAGGGTGCTTATGCAACCGCCAGCTCCATGACTGGAAGCTGGTCTGCTTTGTCGCCTTTCGGTGATCCGGCGGCTTACGGCTCGCAAATCCATTCCATCGCCACAATTACAGGCAGCGCAGGAACCAGCTACATCTATATGGGCGACCGCTGGAACCCGCTCAATCTGAGCGATCACAAATTCATCTGGTTGCCATTGACCCTGAATGACTCCAATAAAACGGCTACTCTAAACTGGTACAGTAGCTGGGATATGGATGCTGCTACAGGCACAGTCATCCTGCCATCCCTTGTGAATCACGCGCAAGGCAAAACAGCTACTGCCAGTTCAGCCGCATCTGCTTCCCCGGCTTCACTGGCGAACGATGGCAATCCCCAAACCTCATGGAAGGCTACATCTGCATCCTGGCCTGCTTGGTGGCAGGTGGATTTGGGCAGTACCAAGACGATTAACGAAGTGGATATTTCATGGTTTATGTACAAAGGATCTGAGGCATATTACAAGTATAAGATCGAATATAGTACGGATGGCGTTCATTATTCCACCATTGACCGTACGAGCAATACTGCATACGGCTTTACCAGTGACAAAGTTAATTTTCAAGCCCGTTACGTAAGAATTAATCTTGTAAATGCAGTGCTATTTAATAATCCGAACAACTGGTATACTCCGACGGTGCATGAAGTGAGATTGCTTGGCAATTAATTTGCTTCATTAAAAAGAACATGGCAGGAGAGTGCCCACATCAGTTAGGCCTTCTTCTGCCATGCTTGTGCTTTACCATCCGTTTCTTACTCACTGGCTCAACGCATCCGATTCACTGTGGTGAACACAAATTTATCATACCGATGGCGCGAGAATGAGTATTCAAATGGTATCCCCGTATCCAGATAACCCACTTGCTCAATTTCCAAGATTGGGTCATCTGCTGCACAATCCAGATGCTCCCGATCCAGTTCCGTCGACTTGGATGCCCGGATGGTACGATGTGAACCGACAATATTAAGGCCCAGCTCCTCCTTAATATGTTTGTACACCGAGCCATACAACACTTCCTCGGTAATACCGCTAATCAGCTTCGTTGGCATGTACGTGCGCTCGATAACATAGGGTTCGCCCTCCACAACACGCAGACGGATCACATGATATACAGGAGAATTGACGTCAATAAACAGATGAGTCGCTACTTCCTCGGATGGAAATTGAACGTCAAAGGCTATGATTTTACTTTTGATTTCTTTCCCGCGCAGTACGTTGGTCAGCCCCAGCATTTCATTTACAACGACATTAACCGGGCCATTGTAGACCGATTTAACGATAAAGGTTCCGTGTCCTCTTTTACGATTCAGCAGTCCGTCCATCACCAATGTGTCCAATGCCCTCTTAATCGTCATTCGACTTACACGAAACTCTTTTGCCAATGAGATCTCATCAGGGATGGGATCATCACTGCAGTAGGTCTTATTCATAATACGCTCTTTGACCTCTTGTGCAATCCGCTCGTATTTGTTCATCTGTCTACCACCTGTACTAAAAATTGTTTTATGTCAGCATTTTACCAAAATATCGGTAGCGCTGGTTTTTCTGTTCTGCAGGCGGGACGTTAAGGTATGACGGTATAGTAAGTATACCGAACATTATACTTTCTCACCAGCGGTATACAGCACAGCTTCCTTTCAGCAATGAAGAAAAAAAGGCGGTCCAAAGGACCACCCCCCACCTTACCTTAGAATCCGTTATTTTCGATCACTTGTTTGAACCAGTACCCACTCTGCTTAACGGATCTTTTACCCTCGTTCTGAAGATCCACGGATACAAAGCCGTAACGATTCTTATATGCGTTCGTCCAGGACCAGTTGTCCATAAACGTCCATAAGTGATAGCCTTTCACATTGGACCCTTCTGAGATAGCTCGTTGGACCCATTTGAGATGCTCACGGATAAAATCAATACGATAATCATCGCAGATCATACCCTGCTCATCTCTGAATTTTTCTTCACCTTGTACGCCCATTCCGTTTTCTGAAATGAAGCATTCAATGTTGCCGTAATTTTCTCTGACATTGGTCAGAATGTCGTAAATGCCCTTCTCATAAATCTCCCAGCCTCGCATCTCATTCATCTTACGACCAGGCATGGCATAATAATCGAAGAATCGTTCCGGCACAAAAGGTGCGTCTGGATTTGGGAGACTTTCGCGAGCCTTGACTCTGCGCGGCTGATAATAGTTAATCCCCAGCAGGTCTACAGTACCCTGGCGTATAATTTCCCGATCTCCATCTTCCATGCTCGGTACAAATCCCTCTTGGCGTAACAGCTCCACAAGCAAAGGGTTAAATTCTCCCGTCACAGATGGGTCTAAAAAGGAACGGTTAAAGAACGCGTCGCATATTTCAGCAGCCTGCACGTCTGCCGGATGCTGACTACGCGGATAGCTCGGCGTCAGGTTCAAAATAATACCGATTTTGCCCTTATAGCCGCCTTCTCTGTAAGCCTTAATGGCACTGGCGCTCGATAACAGGGTATGATATCCCACCTGTACAGCTTTACCGAAATCCACTTCATTGGGATAGTGGAAATCGTATAGATAGCCGCCTTCCACCGGGACAATTGGCTCGTTATGCGTAAACCATTTGGCTACACGATCCCCGAACAACTCAAAGCAAGTGTTCGCGTAATCCACGTAAGCTTCGACCGTCTCGCGGTTTACCCAGCCTCCTTTTTCCTGTAAAGCCATCGGCAAATCAAAATGATACAGATTCACAAACGGCTCAATGCCCACCTGGTGCAACTCTTCAATGACGGAATTATAAAATTGAACCGCCTGCTGGTTTATTTCACCTTTCCCTGCCGGAAACAGGCGTGACCAGGAGATAGAGAACCGGAAAGAGTTGTGGCCAAGCTCTTTCATGAGTGCAATATCTTCTTTATAACGGGTATAGAAACGGGATGTATCAGCAGGACCGACCCCGTCATAGAAACGGTTCGGCTCCTGCTCAAACCAATAATCCCAAATGTTCGGTCCTTTGCCGTCTCCCTCCACAGTTCCTTCTGTCTGGGTAGCCGAAGCTGAGGAACCCCACCAGAAGTCAGTCGGAAAACGGTATTGAATGGCTTGCTGCTCTATATCTTTCATTTCGGTATGATTCACAGCTCTACTCCTCTCTCTTTTGCAAAGAACAAGTCCACTACACTAGCAGCTCATTCATGTTACATTCCAACAGTTTGATCCTTACCTGCAACGGCTGCTTGTTTAAGCTCCTCTTCCTGCTCCTTACGAACGTTCATCCGATCAATAATTTTCAGGAACGGGAACCAGATGACAAAGACGACAGCCATATTAAACAACTGCAGTATGCCTCCCATTAGAGAACCCGTAGCCATCATTCCACTAAAGAACAACGGCATCGTCCAAGGAACCTGTATCCCGTTGGGCGGCGGTACAATCCCCGTAGTCATGGCAAAGTAAGTAATCAGCGTAACGATCATTGGAGAAATGACCCACGGAACAAAAATAAGCGGATTCATCACAATCGGCAGACCGAATATGACGGGTTCGTTGACATTAAACAGACCTGGTCCAAGGGCCAGCTTACTGACCTGCTTCAATTGCTTACTCTTCAGGAAGATCAGAATCGAAAGCACGACAGCCAATGTCATACCTGTACCACCGATACCTACTGTATAAATATCCACAAACTGCTTGGTGATAATATGCGGCAGTTCCGCTCCTTTGGAGTACGCTTCATAGTTTTCAAGTGCCAGTGTATTCCAGATTGGGTCCATAACTGAGTTGATAATAATCTGACCATGAAGCCCAAAGAACCATAAAAGCTGAACAAAGAAAATAGCAATTAATGTAGGTATAATACCACTGCCCAAATGCACCAGCGGTGCCTGTACGGCATGATAAATCAGATCATGCAGGTTATTGTGAAGGGTCAGTGTAACTACAACATTAATGATCAAAAATATGCCCAATGTGATACATGCCGGAAGCAAAGCGGCAAACGATTTGGCAACGGCTGGCGGAACACCTGGAGGCATTTTAATGACAAAATTTCGCTGTGTCACCCTCCGGTATATCTCAGCCGCGATAAAGGCGACGATCATACCAAGGAACATGCCTTTGGCACCAATCCGGTCCACCGGAATGACACCAGCAATCGTGGCACCGCTTTCTTGTGTCAGTACAAAAGGGGTGAGCATTAAGAAACTGGCCAACGCGATCATACCGCCGAATATGGGCTCGACCTTATAACTTCGAGATAGATAATAACCAATCCCGACGATGACAAATAAGGTCATAATATTCAGTGTGGCATTAGGCGCAATGTTCAGCAGACTGCTAAAAGTCGCATAATTGCCGTCGCCCATCCACCCTTTTAGAAACGGCAGATTAATAATAACTACAATAATGGAGCCAAAAACTGTTAATGGAAATGACAGCATGAATGCATCACGCAGTACAGTAAGATAGCGGTTGTTGTTCAGTTTACCGGCAATAGGTATCAGTATCCGGCTTAATTTTTCAAACAAAGCCTATTCCTCCCCGCGAAGTGACTTGCATCAATAGGGTTGCAAGCATTTCATGTCCCAAAATTCACAAATTTACAGGTCCAGCTATAAACTTCTGGATTTGAACAGCTCCAGCAGCTCTTGAACCAAATCCTTCATGGTAGCCGTGGACATCAAATGATCCTCGGCATGCATTAGAAGGAGCGAGAAGGGAGTTTGGGTTCCTCCCGCTTCCTTCTTAACCATTTGAAAATGGATATCATGCGCGGCACGTAAATCCTGCTTGGCTTGTTTGAGCAAATCGTCCGCACCTTCTACATTTTCATTTCTGTATTCAGTCAGCGCCTGAATCACTTTGCTGCGAGCGCTTCCACTATGCAAAATAAGTTGGAAACTAATTTGTTCTTCCGTCAGATCAGCTATATTAACTTTATCCATTTTTACGTTCCACCAGTTTCACAGCCTGTTCGTAGGCTTTCTTACCGTCAACCATTCCGTAGGCCATCATGTCAATCACTTCTACATGAATACCATATTGGGCTGCTTCCTTTTCCAGCTGTCCTTTAAGAAAACTCATTTGCGGGCCGATCAATACAGCGTCAGCCTTAGCCATGTCCTCTGCGGCTTGATCTTGACCTACTGCCCAAATTTCAGCCTCGTCTCCAATGGACTTAGCATAATCCTGCATCTTAGTAACCAGCAAACTTGTAGACATACCTGAGCTGCACGCCAGTAAAATTTTCTTCATGATTGTTCCTTCCCTTCAAGGTCTGATTGGATGATAACTACTAGAAAACGTTTACAGCGTAATTATAAATCCGCTTTTTGAATTTGTCTATACATTTAACATATATGTATAGACTTTTTTTAAAATGACACATTTTCTTCTTTTTTTTTTGAAAGTGAACTGATCCCTCATCTTTAATCTCTCAATAATAATCGATTTTCACTATAAGAGATTCTGCCAATGATATGTTATTCGATTCTGTAAATTGTTAACATGAGCTACGGAATAGGCTTGATAGCCCCTCCGTAGCCAAAGAATAGCTGAGGTCAGAAGAGATGAGTAGAGACGAGATGAACAAGCATCCTACATGAAAGTAGAGCTTTCACGCACTGAAAATTAGAAAAATTTTGAATATCAAGAAACATTCCTACATTTTTATCGTCTATATTATGGAAGGCCCTACGTATGAGGGCAGGATTCTTTGAAGCCCGAAGTTAAAAATCAACTCACAAAGGAGCTTATGCATGTTGAAAAAGTTAGGATTAGCTGCATTAATTTTGATTACTGGCATCTCTGTTATTGGAACAGGCTGGGCCGCACCCAGCATAACAACCATTGAAGTCTCTAAAACTGCTGTAGATTACAACATTGCTCGTCCTTCAAGCGATGGTGCTTTTCATGATGGCTTATTGGCTGCTGAAACATCTGCCGGAAACCTTGTGTATTACAATACCAAGGGACAAAAGGCTTTCTCTCTTCCCGCCGAGCTTAAACCTGTTGGTGATTTTCAAGAGCAGCGGGCTGTAGTCAAAAATACAAAAACCAATCTCTTTGGGTACATTAATACGAAAGGGACACTGGTCATTCCTTGCCAATACACCGAAGCCAATGTCTTTTCCGAAGGCAAGGCCAAGGTCACCATAGCAGACACCAAAGAAAATGCAATTATAGATCGAACGGGAAAAATCCTTTCTCATTTTAAAGAACATGTGGATTCAGAATATGTATTTACAGAAGGGCTGGCCCTTGCCTATGCCCCTAACACTGGGAAGATTGGTTTTGTGAATGCTTCCGGTAAGCTAGCGATTCCTTATCAACACAAATACAGCCGTAGTTTCTCGGATGGCTTGGCTATTGTTCAAAATAGCAAGGGACTATACGGTTATATCAATACGGCAGGAAAAGAAGTCATTCCACCTCAATACAAATCTGGCGGAGACTTCTCGGAAGGATTGGCTCCAGTACAAAATGCCAAGGGTAAATGGGGATTCATCAATAAACAGGGAAAAGTCGTGATTCCCTTTAAATTTACGGATGCACAGGATTTTAGCGAGGGCTTGGCCAGTGTGAAAAATGCGAAAAATGAGGTTGGGTTTATTGATAAAACCGGAACATTGGTCATTAAATATCAACAAAAATATGACGTTACATCTCCATTCAAGGAAGGCATTGCTTTAGTTGGTAAACAAGCAAACTCATCTGTCTCGAACGGAAAATTCGGTTACATCAATCGCCAAGGGCAACTGCTGACCAAGCTTGAATACAGATCGGAATCTTCTTCCTTCTCTAATGGTTATGCTGTTGCTTTTGTCAAGCCAGGCAAAGCCTTCATTGTTTCTAAACATTCTGCTTCAAAATAAAAAAATAACCCTGGAGGCAGATCGAATGGATCTGCTTCCAGGGTTATTTTGACTGCTAATATCTCAAAACCACTTAGTCGTGTGTATAGAATTTTACGCCAGGCAGATCAGCTGCCACCCAAGAGTAATTAATAGTATTACTGTTGTAATTTTTGGTTCCCGCCTGAGCGATCTGTACTTCCTTCAAGATCGTGATCGATGAACCCTTTGGTCTGACGACGACGACATGACCATGTCCGTCCGCTTTTTTGATCCCGATGGTTGGGTACCCGAGGTTTGCTCTTTTTTGAGCATCCTGAAAAGTTACGGAGTACCAGCCCGGCGTGTTGTTACCCAGTAAAGCATCAGCCATTTGATTGGCTAAGCCACTTGGCAAGGAAGCCGACATCGCAGCCATCACGTCTTGTGCAAAAATATTACATTTTGTTCCACCTACTGGCGAATACTTTTTGTTCGTTTCTACCTTAAAACCGTCGATTACAGATGCGTATGTGCTTGCACTTCTAGCCATTGAAAATTCCCCCTGAATATAAGTTGTAGAGGAAATGACGGAGTCGCTTGAACATCTGAATGGCTCCACATTCGATTGATATTAGCTTCAATTCCCTCTCAACTATTAGGGTGATTTCCGGCTTACTTTAACAACGCAATACCACAGAAAATGAACTATATTTTTTTAATTTCAATCGAAACCAGAGACTTTGCTCAAAATCAACTTAACAGCAGCCATAATGTGACCCTTATTGTTTAGTCATCACTTAGCTGAAGGCTTTCTTCACTGATTACAGTTGGAACGATAAGCTCAGGAGTAGTCGCAGGCTTAGCTGGTGTAAAATAGTCTGCAACCCCCACCATTATAGCAATGCCAATAAATAGCACGATCCAATTACGATTCTTTTGCATCATCTATACCTCTCATTCTTCACTGCGCCCATTCAACCACTTGAACCAGTGGAGCAAATGACTGAATCGGTATTCATGCTGGGAAGCATACGTCCATACCTCCGGCTCTTCACCAGGTTCCTTCCAGACGAGCATGGAAAAGTGACCTTCTTTCTCGCTTGCGACCGACAGCAGCGAAAGACGATCATCCCCGAATCGGTAAGGGGCCGATTCCACCCAGTAATTTCGCATATCGCTGATCCAGCTGCGAAAATGCTGTGTACCTGCGATCCGGAGCACTTCATCAGGAAGGAGCAGATGCTCATGGATGTCCTTCCAATCCCCTGCATATTGGTACCGCATTGCCAACATTGGACTGAGCGGTCTCACTTTCCCTAGAGCCAACGTAGGCATACAGGTGACGGGAACGACCGGGCCAATACGCTGGATAGCATAAGCATGGGCTTCCTCCTTACTCATTCCGTAGGATATAGCCTCCACGAGGAAATCGTTCCGTCTTACACCAAACTGATGCTGGTAGTGTGACATTTCATCCCGTAGCTCTAGTACCATACCTTGTAACGTATCTGTTCCGATCATTCCCAAACACCTCTCATTCCAAAATATAGGCGTGCAATTCCTGTTGCGCTCGATACTTAGCCCAATTGAATTCGGGCCAACTCGATTCTTCTCTCGTCATGCTCATCAAGCGGGCTTGTAAAAACTCATCCAGCGCTCCGTGTTCCTTACGGCTAAAATCAATCAGTAGTGGAATCGCGTCCGCTGATAGCTCACTCAAATATTCCTTGTCTATCACCGATGTTGTACGATACCGTTCGAGATTATTTTCAGCTATCCGTACATCAATACCCACATAATTCACGACGACATAGGCGATTAGAGCGAGTACAATATAATATTTCGCCAGCGGAAGCTGGCGGACATGAATACGCACGGCCGCAACGAGCAGCAGCAAGCCTAGAAAAATCATAAATGCGTGTACCAGATAACGGATATACGTATATCCGTATGCTTCTTCGTACATAACCAGCCGGGTATATCCCGAGTACAGCATCACACCCGAACAACCGACGAGTATGTACAGCAGGCCGCTGTTCAATGTTTGCACTATACCTGAGCCGAATTCAGTCCATTTCAATACACTGATCATCAGCACAAAATTGATACCTGTTACCATAACCAGCTCCCCGAATCCTCTTCTCGCATATTCAGCATACGAGGTTCCTTCTGGCAAAGCACCTTCCCATGCACCAAACAGATATCCGAACTGCAGCACGACGAACACAACATACACCAGGTTCATGACAATCAGCACTGTAGCGGTAATAACAGGATCAAACTTGATTGCGACCGGCTCGTGGTAAGGTACTGCTGCTGCTGACTGAGCCTCTCTTTCCGTATTCCGCGGAGCAGGCTGTACGAATCCCCACAAGTAACAGAAAAAACAGAAGGTAAAAAAGCAGGCCCAGATCAGCCGCGGCAAACCACTCCCAAAGGTCAATGTGCCAATCCATGCGGGTATGCCAGATAACAACTCTTCGAACACCCCATCTGCGGAAGCCAGCAGAGATATAATAATGAGTAGCAACGGCAAGGCAATAAGTAGACCGATTATCACTTTACCCAATACACGCTTACGCTCATCCTTTACATTCCGAAAGGCTGCCGTCTTAAACATTCGAAACGGAGTCACGATATGGCGAAAATTTTGATAAAACCAATGGCTTAGCGCCTGACCGATAATACCGATTTCTGACCAGCCATGCCTTTTTTCCCCGAACAGCAACACCATATGTACGCTAATCAGAGCAGATATAGCCAGGGCATTTAACACATAGAAGATCGGGTTATCGAACAGCACATATGTCAGTGCCAGCATCATAATGACCACAAACAGCAGACGTCCTATCCATGTAATGGGCTGGCAACGATCTCGATTAAAGGAATACATATACACGTAAAATACAATAACGAAAATAGGCATAGACACGCCCAGCCCATGTTCGAAGAACAGATATTGATGGACCAGCGCCAACACAATGGCGCCGGCAAAGGCGGACAACAACGACGCTTTCGGCAAAGACGATCCATTCACCTTGTCATGCATGGTAAATACCTCCACAACTATGCTTTATAACCCTTATTGTAGATGATAAAATAAGAAGATAAAGAGAAATTAATCAAAATAAAATTTCCTATTTTATAAAAGCAGTTGCGCTTTTACTCAAGCATAGGGGAAACGGAGCATTCCTGAATGAAACTTCACGCCCAATTTTTACGGCTTCACTCCCACGCAGCTGACGACAGGGACGAGAACCATACCATAGAGACTACGCTGGATGAGCTGGCGGCTATTTTTGACTGCACCCACCGCAATGCCTTGATGATCATTCAGAAAATGGAACAGCACGATTGGATACAATGGACTCCTCGCCGAGGCAGAGGCCGCCGCTCCAGTCTGCGCTTCCTTATTCAGCCGGAAGACATTGCTGTGCAATCCATGATGCAAGCCATAGACCGCCATGATATCAAACGCGCACTGGATGAAATCCGAGTTCATTCACGCTCCTCCACCATGCAGGAGCATTTACAGGGCTGGCTGCTGAATTATTTCGGGCATCACGCGGAGGTGCGCAGTGATCAGCAGCAGATCGACACGCTGCGTCTGCCCATTCGCCAGCAGCTCTATACGCTGGACCCGTTGTACTTGAACTGGCTCGCCGAGTCCTTCGTATCCAGTCATGTCTTTGACGGGCTGGCCCGCCGGGCGAACGAGAGCGGTGAGATTTTGCCGGGACTGGCGCACGCTTGGGAGGTGGACACTACTCGTACGCAGTGGACCTTTTTCCTGCGTAAAGAAGTGCTGTTTCATAACGGCAAAATACTGACCGCGGAAGACGTCGTCTATACCTTTGAGCGACTGAGTCGGGCGCCGGGAAGGAGACTTTACCATTTTATCGTCCGGCAAATTCAGCACGTTCAAGCGTTGAGTCCGACGATGGTACGCTTTGTACTAAAGGAGCCGAACGAGCTGTTTTTATCCTTCCTGTGTACCAGCCGGGCTGCCATTGTACCGCGTGAGCTTAATCAGGTGGGTGAAGCCGCCTTTGGCATTCGTCCTATCGGTACGGGGGCTTTCAAGGTCACGGAAATGAACGAAAGCTTGTGCTTACTTGAGGCTTTTGCGCCTTATTTTCAGGGTCGTGCTCATCTAGATCGGGTGGAAATCGTTCAACTCCCGTGGGCGACTAAGCTGGAATCGCCGGATATGGAAGATACCGCTTCTTCTTTTCACATTATCCATAATCCTATACTGGCAAGAGACACGGATACCGCATGGAGCCAGATTCACTCGGCGGCTTCGGTACGCAAATTTATCACATGTAACACACACAAGGATGGACCGCTGCGCAACCCGGAAATACGTGCTCGGATTGTAGCATGTCTGGATCATCGTCCCCTTCCTTCAGCAGTGGATTCATCTAACGCTAACGATTCATGCGAACCACTGGCGGCGTTACAAATTGCCACCATTCCCGAGTATAGAGCGGATGCAGAACGGGTCGCAGCTCAGCTCGAATCCTGTGGATATACGTGTAACATTGTGGCCGCATCCATGAATGAATTCAAAAGTTCATCTATTCGTATGGAGTCAGACTTAATCATCTTTTCTCTGTTTCGTGACCGTGATGAGCAATTGCGTCTGTTTGATCTGTATCTCAATGTATCCGGGCATGTGGAGCCGCATAGCCGTGTGGATATCGAAAGACTGCTGCGCGAAATTGCACGGGAAGCCGATCATACCGTTAGAGCACAGCAATTTGAACATATCGAAACTCGGCTCATGGATGAGCACCAGCTGCATATTTTATATGAAAAGCCCGTTCAGACGGCCTATCTTCCTACTGTTCGCGGCGTATCCTTTAACAGCCAAGGTTGGGTGGATCTTCGTCATGTCTGGTTTCCGCCTGCCCAACCTCCAACTCCTCACACTTGACGGCAAGGACGCTCCTTCAACCTTCAAATGCACTTGCAAATAAAAAAGGTATCCTCTTCATAAGAGAATACCTTTTTTAATGTTATCTAGACCCTCTAAGCCGATGGTTCAGGAGATGACAATGCCCATCCCCCCAGCCCATGACTGTGGACATCGCTAGGGTCTTCTATAGGAGGGGTGACGGGTGGAAAATTCAATAGGATAAAAACATTAAATGCGAGCAGAGAAAAAACGATCTTTTTTATCATAGATGTACTCTACCTCTCCAAGTAAGTTTTTATATTCCTCTTTGTCCTCAGAAGTGGCAGTATGCCGATACTTTTCAAATAGTCCTACACACTTGATGGTGACAGGATTACCATTCAGCACGACAGAATAGGAAAGGCTCTCAAGCAGGAATTTCATACCTTTGGAATAACGATGTTTGTTGAGATCGTAACAAGCCATCTCTGCCAAAAATCGTGCATAGAGATCTGCTGACATTTGCTCGGTATAGGTGCCTACCTTGGCATGCTGATCTGCAAATGCCACAATTTGTTTTTCAAAGTGCTGCAGTACATGATCTACATTAAAATCATAACGGTTGGCCGCTACCATTATCTTATGTAACCCCACCAGAATTTCGCCCTCATTTTTTTCCAAATAATTCACATACTGTGGAATCACATCCAGGCTACCGGACATCAACTGATACAAATACCTGTTGGCCTCAGCCCAGTTGCTACAAAGGGCCTTCAAATGCCGAGCTTCCTCCGTGTCCTCTTGCACCCAGCTCAAATCAGAGTATAGGGATACATATTCCAGTGCCTTCTGATAATCCCCGCGCTCATCCCACACCCCGGCACGGAGTACGTAAGAGTATACAATATACATAAACAAAGGGCCCTTAGGTTCCTTGCCACGCTCTGATTTTCTGGTATTTCCGTATTTTTGCTCGTATTGTACTTTGGCTTTTTGAGCCATTTTTTCAGCAAACCATTCTACTTTATCCCAACGCCGCAAGGAGGCATACGTATTAGCCAAATCTCTTAAGGCATCCAGTTGGTCTGCCTCACCCAATCGCTCTACAAAGCTTTCAAAATGTGTGGCTGCCCATAAATTTTCATCCTGATCATCGCCAACGGTAATCGTAAATAAACGGTATTGGCAGAGCGCCAGCCGCTCCGAATGTTGATACTTCTCACTTTCCGCGACATTTTTATAAATAATGGCCGCAGCCTCCAACCTACCTTCGCTGAATAATTCTTCCGCTGTCTCAAACAAAGCCGGGGCGTATATGAGATAGTCCATGATAAACTCCACGACTTGCTTAATACAATCGAGTTTGTTCAGCTCTGCACAGCGATGCAAAAAGGGCCGAACCCGTCGCCAATTCGGTGCCGTATTCCGTATAAATTCATCAATGTATAGCTCATAGAGGCTTCCTTCTTCAAGCCCCATACCTGCAGCAATCCGATCCAGCAGCAGCATCGCAATTGGCCGGTTACCGTTGATAATGGCACTGATTGTTCCTGCATTAATACCTGTGTTCTCCCCAAACTTACTAATCGTAATTCCTTCTCGTCTGATGTACTGCTCCAGCTCTGCGCGAATAGTGGTTGTTTCCTTCAAATCAGGCACCCCCAGGGATAACTTGCATGATTTCAATACAAAAAAAGAAAATTCCCGTGAATATTCCCTTAATTATACAAAAGAAAGCCCACTTAGCCAACTGCATAAGTACATTTATATCAAAAAATTCAATAATTCTCCGAATTGCCGTATACTACAGGAGGCGAGCTGAACAGCTACAACCAATCGGTCGCAGGAAAGGATACGACAAATGGACAACACTCCAACTATAGAACAACAAATTGCACAATGGATGGTCGCGCAAATCCGTGAAGTGGGCACTCTGAAACAAGAAGATGCCATTGCATATGTACGCTCTGAATACGGAGAGCAGTATGTGTTTATAAGCGAGCATGGTCATGTATCTTTGGAAAAAGAAATCAAAAAGGCATTTCGCAAACTACATGGTGGCCGAATCGCCTGGGATCGCGATGCATTCCTCTGGGCCTGGACTTAACAAGCAAAAGCATCTGCTATAGGCAGATGTTTTTTTGATGATTTAACCGTATATCCTCTGGAGTCGGCTAATTTCCTCCTTCACAAACTGTCGGAGTATTGCAGGCTCCACGATTTCAACCCGGCCGATCCAATCCATCGCATCGCGGCAGGCCGCTTCATAGCTATACATGTTGACGGTTAGAATGAAGTGATTGCCTTCCTGTACAGACTGGATGATTTCCATCCTTTTCGCTAGTATTCCAGCTTGCTTCTTAGTCGCTCGGACCAGAACAGGATAGTATTCTTTCTCTCTACAAAGCTGCTTAAACGCGCTTTCTTGCTTCATCCAATGATGTTCCAGCGAGAAATCCCCAGGAACCTCAAAGACTTCGGCAGACGGCTGAATTTCCATAATTCGCTCACACTTAAAAGTCCGAATCTCCTGCCCGACTTCACAAAAGGCTATAAGATACCAATCTCCTTTTTTCACCACCAGTCCATAGGGATGTACATGGCGAGAAGTGCAAGAGCCGTCAGCTTTCTCATATTGTATAGTTATTTTATAGGACCCCCATACTGCCGCTCTCACGGCTTCCAGACAAGGAATCGCTATACGTTCCGTCCACCACGGTGTATCATCAAAATAAAACCGAGCTTTGGCTTTTTGAATATCGGATTGATAGGGGGCCGGCATCGTCTGTTCCAGTTTGAGCAAAGTATTCTTTAACTTCAAACCCGATTCCGTGGACCCGCCCGTATAAATGCCCATCCCCGTTAAATACAACTGAATGACATCCCCGCCATTCAACTGCTTCAGGTTTGCCGTATAACCCTCCATTAAATAAATTCCGCCCTTCGGACCGGATGCGGTAACAATCGGAACTCCGGCTTCAGCCAGAAGGTCGATATCCCTGTAAATGGAGCGTACAGAGGTTTCCAGTGCCAACGCCAATTCCCTGGCCTTCATTCTCCCTCTAGATTCGATACATAATAAAATCGCGATTAAACGATGCAGTCTCACAATCATACCTCCACAATAGATGGTTAACCCGAAATGAAAAGATGATGCAAAGATTGTTGACACCCTGTTGGCAGCAATAGGTGTGTATCATAGAAGTAAGGGGGTGTAATGGATGATGAATATTGGAATTTTGGGGACGGGATTCGGCGCGTATCATGCCTCGCTGTTAAACAACCATCCCAAGGTAAACAGACTCATTGTATTTGGAAGGAACGAAACCAAGCTGCAAAAATTGAAAGAGGAGCTAAACGTAGAAGTCACACAAAATATAGAGGATATTCTGCTGGATCCGGACGTGGATATCGTCGATCTATGCCTGCCCTCCCACCTGCATAGGTCACATGCCATTGATGCGCTAAAGCACGGGAAGCATGTATTTTGTGAAACACCGGTTTGCTTTCATCTCGAAGACGCTCTTCTTATGCAACAAGCTGAGAAGCAATATGGCAAAAAAATTCTGGTTAACCAGTTCATTAAGTTTGATCCTGCCTATACCTATCTGTACGAGGCTTATCGCCAACAAAAATACGGAAAACTCATTTCCTTGTCCTTAAAAAGAGAAACCCCTCCCCTGTGGGGAGACCTTGGACTAAGTTCCATCCCTACGCAGTTCATGATTCATGAACTGGATCTATTCACCTGGCTATGGGGTCCATGTGATCCATATACAGTGTGGGGTACAGAGGTAGTCCATCCCGAACAGGCACAAGTTCGGGCTTATTTTCAGCATCGGGATACATTCACAGAAGTCATCGCTTCTTCCCATATGCCGAAAAGCTATCCTTTCACGGTGGCCTATGAAGCTTATTTTGAAAAAGCCAAGCTGGTATTTCATGAGAGTGACGAAAACGATCCCATACCCACCGCATTATTTGAGTATACCGCATCAGGACAGCAAAAAATCAACCTCGAATCCGCCAATCCATACGAAAAAAGTTGGGATCATGCACTTGATTGCTTTGGCGGACATGCGGAATGTCTGATTCCATTGGAGTCGGCCGTACAAGCACTGGAAATGGCCATTGAGATTAAAAACAGACTGGAGCAAGCTCGGCGTTAGCCGATAGTTAGCCCGTACCTTCGGAAATCAGCTTCCTATCAGGAAGCTGTATCCGCAGGCAGGGACACTTCGTCCGCGTAGTTCGTTGCCATAATCTTGGCTACCTCAGCCGGGTCAGTTGTCTGGCCCAACGCCCACATCATTTTCGTTACCAGCGCTTCTGTTGTCATGTCATACCCCGGAATAACACCCTTTTCCAGCACCTTCTGCCCTACCTCATAAATCGTCAGGTCCCCGCCCTCATAAGGACATTGAGTGGTAACAACAATACTCATACCGTCCTTCATCAGATCCTCAATTTTACTGATGAGGCTCCTTTCTTTAAAAGGCACGCCGCCCATGCCAAAGCCCTCAATGACGATACCTTTATAGCCCAAGCTCTGAATAGCATCAAAAATCGCCGGGTTTGTACCTGGAATCAGCCTGAGCAGAAATACTTCAGAAGCATACCTGTCATTGTATGGGTGACGAACGGTATCACGATTTGCAAATACGCCCTCCGTATAGACCACCTTGCCATTCTCCACGAGACCTATGTACGGATAGTTAATACTCTCAAAAGCATTATAGCTGCGTGTTCTGATCTTCGAGCTGCGGCTGCCGTTGATAATCTTGCCATTAAACACGACAAAAACCCCTGCTACCTCGCCACATGCGGTCAGGAATGAGTCAATTACATTTTTTTTGGAATCGCTGTGCTCCGCCAATATGGATACTTGTGACCCTGTCACAACGACGGGTTTGTCCACAGTCCCCAACATAAAGCTCAGGGCTGAAGCCGTATAAGCCATCGTATCCGTGCCATGGGCAATAACAATACCGTCGTATTGATCGAGCGAACGATGTACCATCCGGGCGATGGAAGCCCAATCCTCTGGTTGTGTATTGGTGCTATCAATGCTCATCAGATTGTAGGCATCAATCTCGCAAATTTCCTGGAGCTCTGGAATTTCAGCCAAAATATTTTCAGCCGATTGAGTTGGAGTCAGGCCGTTTTCCTGATAGGAGGAAGAAATTGTTCCTCCGGTATTAATGAACAGAACCTTTTTCATTTGCCAATGTTCCTTCCCGATTACAACTTCACTTTATTGTTCTTAGAATTTATCATGAATAAGGGTGATTAGCTACTTTGCTAAAGAAAAGAAATAATGAAGGATGGTGCATTCATGAATCTGGAGCAGCTAGCAACCGTCATCCCGTTGCTGGAGCATATCGAATACGGCAACACCTCTCAGACCCTGCATCCTGGCTCCGACAGCCATCTCCTGATTGTTGCGCTGCACGGACATGTCACTCTCTCAGCTAAAGACCAAGAGCCGGTTATTTTCACGCAGGGCTTTGCCTTTCATAATCAATATGGCGCTTGCAGCATTCAGGTCCCCAAAACCCGGGAAGCCGAATATATCGTGCTTACGTATCGTGTGCTGCAAGGCGAATCCACGGATTGGACGCTGCATGGTCCGTTGCGTACCTTGAGTGAATACAAAATCAAATATATGCTGGACGAGCTGCTACGAACAACAGCCCCAAGCATTCAGGATGAAGCTGGCGTGGAAAAGGCGGCCCGGCAATTTCGAAAAAGACTACTTCTGGAGCGCTTGCTATTCATTTATATCTATGAGACGCATATGGTGCAGGACAACCACAACTCATCGGTATCTATTGAACAATCCCTGTCTTATATCCATGAGCATTATATGCTCAAGCTGACCTTGCCGCTTCTGGCTGATCGGGCGGGCATGAGTGAAGGACATTACACGGTGTTGTTCAAAAAAGCCACTGGCGTGACCATGACCCAGTATTTACGTCATCTCCGTATCCAAAAAGCGAAGCAAATGTTCCAGCAGACCCGACTTCCAGCCAAGGAAGTCGCCCAACGGGTCGGATTTACGGATTATTTTCATTTTAGTCGTATTTTTAAAAAAGAAGTCGGCTGCTCCCCCACCCAGTTTGAAAGAATCTAATAATATAACATGTAACGTCTACAAATCAGACATGGTATAAAAGAGAGGTTGCCGCTAAAATTCAAATGAGAATAATTATTATTATCAGGAGGAAACAGGATGCATCATTGGTTTACACGTATATTGGGTCTCACCTTCACCTTACTGCTCGCTATTAGCTTGGCAGCTTGTAGTTCATCCTCCACGAATCAGACTGCGGCAAACGACAATTCGACGGGTTCCCAACCAGCGAACAGCTCATCTGACGGAGACCGTATCACCGTTCAGGACGCACTCGGAACTGTCACTTTACCAGGCAAGCCTGCACGTATTATTTCAATGGATTTCAGCTTTACGGACATGCTGGTGACTCTGGGTGTGCAGCCTATCGGAATTGCCGATGACGGTACGCCTGAGCTGTTCATGGATTCCGTGAAAAGTAAGCTGAAGGACTACACTTCCGTAGGCTCCCGTTATGAACCCAACATTGAACTGATCAGCTCATTGCAGCCTGATCTGATTATTGTGGATATTAATAAGCACAAAAATGCCCTAACTCAATTGAAAGGCATTGCCCCAGTGCTGGCACTGGACGATTTTCAGGCAGACTATGAGCATATGCTAAAAAACTACACGATCCTCGCTACGGCCGTAGGTAAAAGTGAAGAGGCTCAAAAACGCCTAAAAGAACATCAGGTCAAAATGGATGCAGCCAAAAAGAAGCTGAAGAACACCTCTTTGACCGTACTGCCTGCTGTCGTCAATCCTAAAGGCTTCTTCGCCCATTCGGACCATGCGTATACTGGCTCCATTGTGAAGCTATTAGGCTTTACCGATCCGGTACACAGCGACAAGGCATATCCCGAGCTGACGCTGGAGCAGTTGGTTGAAGCCAATCCACAGGTACTGTTCCTGATGCCGACAGACCCTGCAACGATCGTGAACCAGTGGGAAAGCAATCCCTTGTGGCAAAAAATAAACGCAGTTAAAAACAACCGTGTATTTACGGTAGAACGACGTAATTGGTCCTTGTCCCGCGGGATGCTGGGAAGTGAAAAAATAGCCGAGGACATCGTAAACAGCCTGGGAGAGAAGTAAAATGATCTATTCCATATCCTCAAAGAAGCAGAGCAGTTCGCGGTTTCTGCTCTTCCTGTTTTTAGTATCTTTGATTTTATTAATCCTGGGCTTGTTATTCAGCCTCAAATGGGGCCCCGCCTCTATATCGTGGGCTGAACTGTATCAGGCATTGACCTATCAGCGCAGCGACAAGGTACATCTGTACATTCAGACGCTGCGCCTGCCGCGCACCCTGACCGCCTGCATGGTCGGTATCCTGCTGGCGCTGGCGGGGCTATTGACCCAGCTCACCACACGAAATCCGCTGGCTTCACCACATGTATTTGGCATTAACGCTGGGGCTTCTCTCGCCGTGGTGCTGGGACTCGTCTTATCCGCACAGCTATCGGCAACATCCACGATGCTGATGGCCTTTGCTGGGGCAGCGGCAGGTGCATGGCTGGTCTGGTCGCTGGCTGGATTCGCAGACAAGCAGCCTGTTCGCTTGGCGCTGGCGGGCATCACCATTCATTTCATGCTGTCGTCACTAACAGAGGGCTTCATTATATTAAATCAGTACTCTACGGAGTCCATGATTTTCTGGCTGGCTGGCTCTGTCAGTCAGGCGGGCTGGACAGAGGTACGAATGATACTTCCTTTTTTCATTGCGAGCCTTGTGCTGCTCGTTATGCTGTTGCCAGCCCTGCGACTGCTGCTATTGGAGGATGAGATCGCAGCCGGACTAGGGCAGCGCGTCCCTCTTGTTCGAGCGCTGGCTCTGCTGCTGGTTATCGTAATGGCAGGCTCAGCCGTGGCGGTATGCGGACCGATCGGCTTTGTCTGTCTGATCGTACCCCACATCGCCCGGGCGCTGGTTGGAACACGTCTCTCGTTGCTCGTTCCGATGACAGCGCTTGGCGGAGGACTGCTGCTGGTGTATGCGGATCTCCTCAGCCGCATCATTTCTTTTCCGTTCGAATCGCCCGTGGGAATTGTAACCTCTGCTATCGGGGGGCCGTTTTTTATCTATCTGGCCCGTAAAAAAAGGAGGGGGACACGATGACCAGAACTTTCTATCTTGTGGCCGCCTTGCTTTTGCTGCTCCTGCTCGGCATCGTTTCGGTCAGTGTGGGAGCACTTCCTATTCCCTTGCGTGATGTCAGCTCGGCTCTGCTGGATACGCACAGCCGTTTTCATTTTATCGTATACGAGGTTCGCTTGCCCCGGACGTTGGTTGGACTGCTGGCAGGCATGGGACTAGCCGTGGCAGGAGCTATTCTGCAAAGTCTGTTTCGCAATCCGCTAGCCAGTCCTGACGTGATCGGCATTTCCAAAGGAGCCGGATTTGCAGCGGCGGCTGTGATTTTCCTGTTCCCCCAGTCTCCAGCCTATATCCTGCCCTTGGCGGCGTTTGGCGGAGCCGTGGGAACATTCCTGATTCTGCTGCTGCTCAGCCGTAGACTTACGCTGGCGCCAGCAGCTCTAGCTCTGGTCGGGGTCGCTATGGGGGCCATCCTCATGGCAGCCACGCAGTATCTCATCGTAACCCATCCGACCAATGTGAACACGGCTTTGCTCTGGATGTCAGGCAGCCTATGGGGCCGGAGCTGGCGGGAGGTCATCTCACTGCTGCCCTGGATCATTGTCTTGCTGCCCTTGGTCTGGGGCAGCTACCGAAAGCTGAATGTTTACCAGCTTGGCGATGAGACCATTACTTCCCTCGGGGTACATATGACTCGCCAGCGCCTGCTGCTTCTATTGCTTGCCGTTACACTGGCCGGAATTTCAGTCTCGGCGGTCGGCGCCATCGGCTTCATCGGACTGATGGCACCCCATATGGCTCGAAGATTTGTTGGCAGCCACAATCAGTGGCTGATTCCGCTGGCTGCCCTGCTGGGAGCGAATCTGATGCTGCTGGGCGACATCTTGGGCAGAATGCTCATTGTTCCACGTGAAATACCCGTCGGGATCATGACAGCACTTGTGGGCGCTCCTTATTTTGTGTATTTACTGCGGAAGGAACGCAGCAGAAGATCATTCTGATTCCCCGATACCCACAGGAAAAGACCTTTCATCCTACCTGAGGATTCTCCGGGTACATCCACTAGTAGCCTGATGCATCTATATATAGCACGCCAAAAAGCACGTCAGACATACGACAGGTTTCCCTTCTCCTGCGATAAGTCTAACGTGCTTTTTACTCTAAGTTCTACCCCTTTCCGCGTCACTTTACGGATTACGGTTGCTCCTGTAACGTTCTTTGCCCCAAAGCTTTGCCCAAAAATTGCCGTGTCCGTTCTTCCTTCGGATGATTGAAAAACTGCTCCACCGGTCCCTGTTCTACGATCGCACCATGCTCCATCAGCACGACCCGATCCGCTACATCCCTCGCAAAACCAAGCTCATGCGTGACAATAATCATCGTATTGCCTTCACTCGCCACCTTTTGAATCACGGACAGCACTTCATCCACCAGTTCAGGATCAAGCGAGGATGTCGGCTCATCGAACAACAGCACCTGCGGATTCAGCGCCAAAGCGCGGGCAATCGCAACACGCTGCTGCTGTCCACCCGAAAGCTGGGCAGGATAATAGGTCATACGATCCTTTAACCCGACCTTTTCCAAAATGCCTTCACTGATCTCCCTTGCCTGCTTGCGATCCATCTTTTTCACACTGGTCAGACCAACCATCACGTTGTGGAGTGCATTCAAATTTTTAAACAGCTGATATTGCTGAAATACCATTGCCGTTGCCATCCGCAGTCCGAGAACGTCCTTTTTTCCGGCCTTGGCTGCATCTACCTTCAGGCCATCAATTTCAATGGTACCGCTGGTCGGCTGTTCCAAAAAATTAATGCTGCGCAGCAGTGTGGACTTCCCCGATCCGCTTGGGCCCAGAATGACCACCACTTCTCCCTTACCTACTGTCAGGTCTATGCCCTTTAACACATGATGCTGCCCAAAATGCTTATCAATTTGATGAAGTTGAATCATGCCCTTACTCACTTCTTTCGTATATTCGGATACGCTTCTCCAGCACAACAAGCCCGCGCTCAATAATGATGCACACCAGCCAGTAGATCAAAGACACCGCAACATAGACCTCAAAAAAAGCCAACGCCCGCGCGCCCATAATTTTGGCCTGTCCCATCATATCGACGACACCAATCATAAAGATAAAAGACGTATCCTTCACTGTACTGATCAGCGTATTTCCCAGATTGGGCAAAGCCACCGTTAGCGCCTGCGGCAATACAATTTTAAGCATAATCTGTGTTTGGCTCATTCCGATGGAATTGGCCGCCTCAAACTGTCCCCGATCGACCGAATGAATCGCTGCCCGGAACGTCTCCGACAAATACCCCCCCAGGTTCAATGAAAATGAGAGCAACGCAAACAGCTCGGGTGGAATGACGTAGACATTGAATTGCTGCAAGAAGCCATATTCGCTCTGAAAATAATACAAAAACTTGGGTATTCCGTAATATACGAGAAACAGCTGCACAATGAGCGGTGTTCCCCGGATGTACGAGACATACAATGTAGACAAGGGTGCCAAGACAGGCACCTTGTATATCCGGATTAAGGCCGTAGCTAACCCGATGATCGCACCCAGCAGCATGGAGACAAACGCAATCCATAAGGTAACGGGGAGATACTCCACGATCTGGGGAAGGCTTTTCAGCATATAATCTAAATCAAACAGCTTTTCCATAGGAACCCCACTCTATTCTTTACATTGTGATTACTGAGGAATAAATTCTCCACCTGTCCACTGTTCAGACAATTTTTTCAGTGTTCCGTCCGCTTTAAGCTCTTTAATAATCGGGTCGATTTTAGCTTTCAGTTCTTCACCCTGCTTATCCTTCTTGAACACTAGATTGATGTTATCGCTTTGCACAGGCTCGCCCACAGCTTCCACCTGTAAGCCTTCCTTCTTGATCGTTGCTGCCGCCATCACTGGATCATTCACATAAGCGTCCACTCGGCCATTTTGCACATCTTGAAGGTTGTCGGACGAAGTGCCTGTATCATTATATTTTAAAATAATTTTGTTACCGTTCTTCGCATTATACTGCTCCAGCAACTGCGTATAGGAATCGCCTACCGAGGCGGCTACCTTCTTGCCCTCCAAATCCTTGAGAGAATGGATATCCGTTCTACCCTTTTTCACAATAATAACCGACTGAGCCGAGAAATAGGACTCATCCGAAAACAAATACTTCTTCTCACGCTCAGGATTTTTGGCAACTTCATCTGCGATGATCTGCACTTTATTCGCATCCAGCGCAAGGAATATCGCATCCCAGCCCGAAGGTACAAATTCAATCTTATAGCCGTCCAGCTTCTTATCGATCTCCTTGACTACTTCCACATCGTATCCGGTCAGCTCATTTTTATCATTCGTAAAGGCAAACGGCGGGTAGTCATTTTGTGTCCCCACATAGAGTACCTTATCCCCTGATGCCGCTTCCTTCGAGGAACAACCACTCAAGGCACCCGTTATTAACACAAGAGATAGCCCAATCGCTGCTACCCAAGCAGATTTCTTCATAAATGACATCCCCTTTTAAAATCCAAGTAATTTACTATGATTTTATATTATAACGAGTTATTCAAATAATACAACTAGCAAATTTCATTTTGATTATCTAACCAGATGCCGCACAAAAAAAGACCCTTGCGGGTCAGTTGTTATTCATGAAGCGGAAGGCGGTCTGCTGGATGCTCCGGCAAAATGGACGAAATTAAACATTGTACAGCCGGGTGAGCAGATTCAAAAATCTGATCTTTCTCAGCACAGTGCTCGACTAATTTCCCTTGTTCCATCACAGCAATGCCATCACAGACGGCGTAGGCCGCTCGAATATCATGTGTGATAAACAGATATGACAATCCAAATGAAGTTTTCAGCTCTTCCAACAGGGATAAAATGCGCATCTGATGAACCATATCCAGACTGCTGACGGACTCATCCAGTACGATCAGCTTGGGTCTGAGCGCAATCGCCCGTGCAATGTTAATCCGCTGTAATTGTCCGCCGCTGAATTGATGCGGATATTTATTCCGATCCTCCGGCTTAAGACCCACCCGCTCCAGCAGATTTTCTACCGTTCTTTTTTGTTCCTGCACTGATAACCGCTCGTAATTGTCCAAGGGCTCTCCGATAATCTGTCCGGCGGTCATGCGAGGGTTTACAGCAGAATAGCAGTCCTGGAATACAACCTGCATATCCCGTCGCAATCCCCTGCGTACTTGAGGACTTCCATTATAGATGTCCTGCCCCTGAAACAGCACCTGACCCTCCTGCGGCTTCTCCAGCCCCAGAATAACCTTGCCCAGCGTGCTCTTCCCCGCTCCACTGGTTCCAAGCAGTCCTAGGCAAAATCCGCTCTCTATGGTAAGCGACACATCAGTGAGCACAGGGAGACGTGATTCGGAGCGGCCCAGCCATTTGCGCTTTCTATAGCTATGAGTTACTTCCTTCACTTGCAGCACATGCATTTGCTCCCCTTTTGAAAGTATCCAACAGGCAACTCATCGCCCTACTGATTTATGCCCTGAAGGGACAACTTAGGCCTGGCCTGCAACAGCATTTTCGTATATTCATGCTGTGGATGGTCGAACAACTGAAACACCTCTGCCTGCTCAACAATACGCCCCCGCTGCATCACTGCCACTTCATCCGCCATTTGGGAGATGACACCCAGATCATGCGAGATCAG
This sequence comes from Paenibacillus sp. P2(2022), assembly GCF_029522175.1. Taxonomy (NCBI): domain Bacteria; kingdom Bacillati; phylum Bacillota; class Bacilli; order Caryophanales; family Paenibacillaceae; genus Paenibacillus; species Paenibacillus sp. P2(2022). The sequence goes on from NZ_JAKWFI010000003.1 coordinate 503,020, forward strand.
CAAAATAGACGTGTCATATTCCGTACGTAAGCGATCCAACTCTCTCAGCACCTGTAGCTGATTAACCACATCGAGTGCCGTCGTCGGTTCATCCGCAATAACCACTGCTGGCCGCAGGCACATGGAAATGGCGATCATGACCCGTTGCAGCATCCCGCCACTCAACTGAAACGAATAACACTTCATTAGCTTGGCTGGATTGGGCAGATTCATATTTTCCAGAGCCGCTATAGCAAGATCACGGGCCTGTCGTTTACTTAATCCGGTATGCGTGCGGATCGTTTCCATAAACTGATCCCCAATCGTATATACTGGCGTAAAAGCCCTCATCGGATTTTGCATAATAAAAGCAATTGCCTTGCCCCGAATGCGGCGCATCTCCTCGGCTGGCATTCCATTCAACTCACGTCCGTTCAGACGAACACTGCCTTCCACATCCATCGTCTGGCGATCCAGTAGCTGGAGCAGCGCGTTACAGGTTACTGTTTTACCGCTACCACTCTCGCCGACAAGACCCAGAACCCGCCCCTTTTTCAGTTCAAAATGGATAGGTTCCAGCAGAGATACCGCCCCTGCATCAGTTTTGAGCTTTACCTGCAAGCCACTGACCTCCAGCACCTGCGTCTTGGCTGTGTCCTCCATCGTTGTCCCCACTCCTGTTTTACTGACGTTTGGCAATTCCATATCGGTCGGACAACGCCTCTCCCAATATATTGAAGGCCATTACCACCAGCAGAATCATGATACCCGGATAAATCATTAATTCCGGATGACTGCGGATGTATCCCGTTCCCTCATGAATCATGGCTCCCCATTCAGGAGTCGGCGGCTGGATGCCTAGACCCAGGAATGACAACGCGGAGATATCCATGATCGCCCAGCCCATCTCCAGCGTACCAATGACCACAATCGGCCGCAGCACATTCGGAATGATGTGCCGCCGGATAATGGCCCCTGAGGAGGAGCCGCTAATCCTTGCGGCCGCTATAAAATTCTGCTCTTTCAGACTGACGACCATATTGCGGCACATTCGGGCATAGTACACCCACTGCACCAGCATCAAGGCAAACAGCACCTGCATGAGACCTGGCCCAAAAATACCAACAATGCCGAGCACAAGCACCAAGTTGGGAAACGCCATAATGCCTTCGCAAAACCGCATCAGTACACTATCGACCCAACCGCCCAAATAACCTGCAACTGATCCGATCACAACACCGATACTAAGCGAGGACAAGAAAATTAATGTCGCAAAGCCGAGCGAAATTCGCGCTCCATACAGCAGCCGGGATAGATTACACCGACCCAGATGGTCCGTTCCCAGCCAATACTCTTTTGAGGGGCCTTCCAGCCTATGCAGTAAATTGACTCTAACCGGATCATGAGGAGCTAGCCACGGAGCCAGCGCCATTATGATAAAAAGGGCTACCAGCACGACAGAGCAAACCACGATTACCTTTTGACCTTTGAACATTTTACGCAACCTTATCATCACTGCTCTGCTCGTCCCTTCGAAGAAATTCGGGGGTCCATATACAAGTGCACCAGATCAACGAGCAAATTGCATACGATGAACAGGCATGCCGCCAAAAACACATAGCATTGTATGACGGGAATATCCCGGTTAAAAATGGCTTCCACGAAATAACGGCCAAACCCAGGCCATGAAAACACCTGCTCCACAATAATCGTTCCAGTCAGCAACTTGCCCAGGTTCATGCCCATACTTGTTATTAGCGGAGTAATGGCCATTTTGAGTATGTGCCTGAGCATAATCACACGCTCGCGTATTCCTCTGGTTCTGGCATACTGGACATACGTTTCCTGAAGCTGTTCCAGCACACTGGAGCGCAACAGGCGCGTATATAAAGCAATCAGAACCAGCGACAGAGTCAACGTCGGCAACACCAGATGCTGCCACGTTCCCCGACCCTCTACAGGTAGCCAGTCCAATCGTACAGAGAAAAAGAAGATTAACAAATATCCCAGCCAGAACTGGGGAATAGATGCCCCGAAATACGAAATCCCTCGACTCAGTATGTCGATCCAGCCATTTTTACGCATCGCCGCCAACACACCCAGCGGAATGCTCACCACGATGGATAATGCCATGCTGCTTAAGGCCAGCTCAACAGTGGCAGGCAATCGAGCCTTCACCTCATCCCACACTGGCTTGTTGGTCAGATACGAACTACCAAAGTCCAACCGACTGATTCTTTGAAGTGTATGCATATACTGTGTCAGCAATGGCTGATCCAGCCCGAACTCATGCCTTTTCTGCTCCAGAATTTCCGGGGTAGGATAAATATGAGCAGCCGTCAAATAAGCTTCAGCCGGATCAACCGGTGAAATGTGAATGAGTGCAAAGGTAACAAGGGTGGCAAAGAGAACAATAGGAATGACCGCTACCATTCGCTTCCCGATATAGCTAATCATAGTTGTCCTCCTATCCTGTAAATTAACGTTACCTTCCCGTTTCAGTTACTTTCCAATTTCAATTCCCTCAAATGGATTTTCATCCCGATTAGCTGGGAATACAAAATTAGTAATCTTTTTCTGATACACTGCCGTCTTCTTAATATACGAAATAGGTACAATTGCAGATTGCTCCTGAAGTGTCTTCAGGATTGAGGCGTACAGCTCCTGACGCTTTGTTTCGTCTGTCGATGAAAGTGCTTCGTGTACTTGCTGATCCAGATCCTTCTTCATCGGAAGGGCGCTCAGCACCTCAGAAATTCCGAAGCTCTTCTTGGCAATAACATTAATAAAGGAATGCGGATCATAAGGCGCACCATAGTTGTACCAGAAATACAGATCAAACTGGTTGGATCTAAGCCGCTTGATTTGAACCGTCAGCTCCAGTCCGGTCAGATTCACTTTGACACCCAGCTCTCCCCATTCAGCCTGAATGGTTTCAGCCATCGCCTTTTGGATCGGATCGGTCTTATCGAAAATCAGCTCAAAATCCAGCTGTTGTCCGTCTTTCTCCCGTACTGTGCCGCCTGCGGGCAGCTTCCAGCCAGCCTCATCCAACAATGCTTTGGATTTTTCCACATCATAGCCTATTGGCTGTAAGTCGACATTCGTATACGGGTAGTTTTTGGATAAAACCGTATCCGCTGTTTCCTCGAGCCCCGAGGTTACGCCTTCCACCATCGCCTGCTTGTTAAATCCATGCTGGAGTGCCAGACGTACCCGAAGATCTGCCAGCTTGGGATTGGACGAATTGAGCAACAGGCTTCTTGTGCCGACAGGCTCGGACAGCGTGGTAACATACTGATTCGCGTCGCGAAGCTGTTTGAAAGCATCCAGGCTAATAACACCTTCTCCATAAATCAGATCCAGGTCGCCTTTTTCAAAGGCCATTACACGTGTTTCACCATCGGGAATAATTTTGACCGTAATTTTGTCCACCTTCGGTGCAGTACCCCAATAATTCGGGTTACGCTTAAAGGTTGCATACTCATCCTGCTTGTATTCATCCAGCATCCAAGGTCCTGTACCTACAGGTTTCTTAATTCCTTTGGACGTATCTCCATCATCCGGGAACCCGGCTTCACCCAAAAAACGGAACGGGCGAACGACAGACAGATCCTGAATAACTGGGTAGTATGGCTCTTTGAGCGTCATTCGGAACGTACTGTCATCTACAGCTTCAGTTTTATCGAGAACGCCTACTATACCAAGCCAGCTATGCGTTTTCTCATTTTTCATAATAGCGTCAAAGTTCTTTTTCACAATCGCCGCATTAAATAGCGTTCCATCGGAAAATTTCACACCTTTACGCAGCTTAAACGTATATGTCTTGCCGTCCTTGGATATGGTCCAGGATTCAGCCAAAGCAGGCTCTAGCTTGCCTCCTTGCTTGTAGCTGACTAACGGCTCATAAATCATGGATTGTGCAAATAGCTGGGAAGGGTTGTATACGTGAGGATTCATTGTACCAATGTCCCGTGGCCACGATAGCGTGATCGACTTTTCATTGGCAGCTCCGTTAGTAGAGGTGGATGCAGGTGTGTTCTCCTGCTTCGCGCAGCCCAGAATAACGGATAATAAGAGGAGCGTCACCAACATAAAGGTGGCAGTCTTGCGGTGTCGAACGGACATCAATGTATTTCCCCTTTTCTATATATGTGATAATGATTATCATAATCATATTTAGAATAGGTACCACATTATATTTTGTCAACAATATTCGACAAGCAAAGCTCTTATTTATTTTGAATTTGTATAATATTAAATTTATGGATTAATCCGCCAACGTTTGAAATAGAGTACGCGTGTATTCATGCTTCACTAGCTCTTCATCCCAATCCTCAAATATTTCCACGATCTCTCCCTGAACCATGACGGCAACACGATCACAGAACGTACGGGTGGATTGAAGATCATGGGTGATGAAAAGATAGGACAACTGACGTTCGAGCTGCATTCTTTTGAGCATGTTCAGCACGGAGGACTGGGTTGTCGTATCCAGATTGGCGACGGATTCATCGAACAGGATGATTTCTGGTTCAACGGCCAACGCCCGAGCAATGCACACCCGCTGTTTTTGTCCACCGCTTAGCTGCGCAGGGTATTTTTTCAGACTGTCAGCCTCTAACCCTACCGATTCCAGTAAGGAAAGGCAGATATCCAGTGCCCTTACTTTTCGCTCAGGAAAATAGTTGCAGATCGGCTCCATCAGAATATCTCGAATGGTCATACGGGGATGCAGTGAGGAGGCCGAGTCCTGCGCGACTAACTGGATTCGTTTGTACAGATGAATATCTTTCATCCTTCCGGTATGTATGGGCTGCTGATTCAGCCAGATTTCCCCCGAGGTCAACGACTCTAGCCCCAGGATACACTGTGCCAGCGTACTTTTGCCACTTCCGCTTTCTCCAACCAGTCCAAGGCATTCTCCCTGTCGTAATTCCAAGCTCACTTTCTTTATAGCCTGCTCACTGTGTTTCGTATTGAACCAGCCTTTTCTCCGTCTGCGGACAGGATAAGCTTTGGTGACGTTCTTCAATTCCAATATCACGGTTGCATCCTCCCTTCCGGGGTCATCTCCAATACTCGATCTGCTACGCGACTCATACCCTGACGATCATGTGAAATTAACAAAATAGTGAGCTCGAAATCCTCTCTCAACTGTAAAAGCAATGACAGAACCTTGTCGCGGTTGATCACATCCAGCGCTGTAGTGGGCTCGTCGGCAATAAAGAGGCGCGGGCCGGAGCTTAACATTGCAGCCAGCAGCACCCTTTGGCACATACCTCCGCTTAGTTCAAAAGGATATGATGACAGAATATACTCAGGATCGGCAAAACCGACCTTGCGGAGCAGAGAACACAAATAAGCTTCCTGCCCTGGAGTAGTGCGGCCTCCAGCCAGCTCCGTGACACGGTTCAGCATCTGTCGCATCCGTGACATTACGCCCTGTCGTCGATGGGTCTGCTGTGATGCAGTGTGGGACGGGGCAAGATCAGCCTGTCCCTGCTCCTTCTGGGCGTGCATTTGGCGCCGCCTGTGCAGTCTAAGCGTATCCGTCAGCTGGGCGCGGACGGTACGGATCGGATTCAGCCCGCTCAGCGATTGTTGAATGAGCAGGGCAATATCCTCACGGCGCAGTCTTTGCCAGCGCTGTTCATGGAATGGGATAATGTCTTCCCCGTTATAGTAGATGCACCCTTGCGTAACACCAACACTTGGGTCCAGCATACCCGCGATTGCGTGTGCGGTCAGGCTCTTGCCACATCCACTTGGTCCAGTCAGAGCCACAATTTCCCCTGGGTAGACGGAAAAGTTCACATCTCGCAGTAGCGGATTGCTCTCGCTTCCGCTTGCTCCTGCACCTGTACGACTAATCTCCAAATGTTCCACGTGTAACAACGGTTTTTGTACGTAAGCTCGCTCTATCGTATCCTTCCACCCTATGACTGGTCGTTTTCCCACTATTTCGCCGCCCCCTTTTCTGAAAAATGATCACCCAGAAGCTGGCAGGCAAGCACAAACAGCATAATCGCCAAACCCGGAAAGATCATAACATGCGGAGCCACCTGAAAATACGAGGTTGCATCATGCAGCATCACGCCCCACTCTGGCTTGGGCGGCTGTACACCCAATCCAAGAAAGGAGAGTCCAGCGATCATCAACACCACGTGTCCAATATCCCATACCGCATATACCAATAATTGCGGCCATACTTGTGGCAATACATAACGTCTTAGTATGCGCACGTGTGAATTGCCGGACAAACGGGCATACCGTACATAGTCCTCCTGGCAGGCTTTTTGAACCAAACTACGGATATAGCGGACATAGCCCGCCCACCGTACCGCAATAATCGCTAAGGTCATGTTGACGAAACCCGGCCCCAAAATACCCACAATCGCCACCGTTAAAATAATATCGGGAAAAGCCAGTACGCCATCGATTCCCCGCATAATCAGCTGATCCACGCGTCCTCGCACATAACCAATGAGCATGCCTGTGGGCAGACTAATACACAGCGTTGCTACCGTAATCGCACAAGCGATTAACACGCTTGTCCGAATTCCATAAATGAGCCGTGACAGCACATCCCGACCCAGATGATCCGTACCGAAAGGATATTTACGGCTGGGTGGTGCCAAACGGTTCAGAAGGTCCACATGCAGAGGATCATGCGGAGCGGCCCAGGGAGCCAGCAACCCAAGCAGCACGATCAGGCCAAACAGTGCGCCCCCTGCCAGCAAGCTTCCTCTAAAGGAAAGCCGTATCTTTTTCATTTTCAGCTTCCCCCTTAACGCAAACGCAGCCTTGGATCTATCACCGTCTGGACCACATCCACCAAACACTGAACACCTACAATTAAAAACGCGGCAAACATAACATATCCCTGAATCACCGGGTAATCCCGCTGCGTAATTGCATCTATAAAATACTTTCCTAACCCTGGCCATGAAAAAATGGTTTCTACGATGACGTTACCTGCCAGCATAAATGATAGATTCGTACCTAATAGCGTGATCATAGGCAGAACGGCATGTTTAAATATCTCAAAAAAGAGAATATGCATACGTGAAAAACCGCGAGCTCTCGCTGCCTTCACAAAATTCCGGTCACTCAGCTCCAGCATCTGAGCACGCAATACACGGGCTTGCACCGTTCCCAATCCTGCACCAAGCGTCAGCGCTGGGAGCACTAAATGTGTCCAGTCCTCCCTTCCCATGGATGGGAGCCAGCCCAAGCGAACGGAAAATAGATAGATCAGCAGAAACCCAAGCCAAAAAGAAGGAATTGACGATCCCAGCAAAGCGAACAGCCTGCCCAGACGATCTAGTGGACCGCTGACTTTTAGCGAGGCAGCCAGTCCCATCCCAAGCGTAAGCACCGCCATGACGGCAAAGCCCGCCAAAGCTAGCTCCACCGTAGCGGGCAGTCTGCTCCATAGTTCGTTTAGCACTGACTCCTTGGACACATACGAGGTTCCCCAATGTCCTGTGAACACATCCCTCAGCCAGTTCACATATTGAATATGAAGCGGCTCATTCAAGCCCAGTTCGTTTCGCAGCGCGGTTAGCGCCTCCCCAGAAGCAGGAACATTATGCGCGGTGAGCAAAATGAGAGCAGGGTCACCAGGGGCCAGCCTCATCAGTACAAAAGTCAGCGTAGATACAACGAATACAATGATGGGCAGCTGCGCCACACGTTCCAATATAAAACGAATCATAGGATACGTTGCTCGTTATTCCGCAATATCAGATTGCGCTGTAATGTAGTAATACTCGATCGGATGCGGTGTAAAGCCCTTTACTCCTTTTTTCACACCAAACACATTGTCAGGGTGCACAATGAACGACTGCGGTAAATCTGTATTGATGATATCCAGCGCTTGCAGTGTTACCGCATTACGCTGTGCGGTATCCTTCGCCAACTTCAGGCTGTGAAGAATATTCTCCAGCGGTTTGGAAGCATAACGGCTTACATTCGCTTCACTTGTAGAGGAGTAGAACATGTCCATAAAATACTGCGGCTCCCCTGTATGGGCCGTGAGCATGCTGTACATAGCAAAATCCCAATCATTTTTGGTCAATGCCTCGTCGATATTTTCCACCTTGCGAATCTTGACCTGGATTCCCTCATTCAGCAATTGGCTCTGAATCACCTCAGCCATGACGGATAGCTCCGGACGCTGTGGGAAGGTCAGCAGCGTAACCTCGAATGGCTTGCCCTGCTTGGTCCACGTACCTTGGGCATCCTTCTGCCAGCCATCCTTCGTCAACAACTGCTCCGCCGTTCCGTCCAATGCTTTGCGCTCAATCTTACCGAAGGGAAGAATGCTCGGAAACGGGCTGCTTGCTTCCGTACCGAAGCCTCTCATGACGGCGCTCACAATGGATGCGCGCGGAATCAGACTGTCCACCACCTTACGGTTGGTTGCATCCTTGAACACAGGTGATTCCATGTTGTACACAATCATATGGGTGCGCAAGGATGGAGCCGACAGCACTTGTAGCTTGTCGTTCTTTTTTAATACCTCTGCGTTATCTACCGGAATATCCGTCGCTACATCCACCTCACCAGATTGTAACGCCATCAGGCGCGAATTACCGTCCGTAATGAATTTCATCGTCGCTTCGGCCAATCGCGCCTTTTCGCCCCAGTATCCGTCATAACGCTCGACGACCAAGGATTGATCCTTGTTGAAGGCTTTGATTTTAAAAGCACCTGTCATTGCAGGGTAGCTTTGCTCATCTTTCATGGATGCCACATCCAGTACAATCGTTGACGGATCAGCCAAATTGGATACCAGCGCTGCATTCGGCTGGTTTGTCGTAATTTTCAGCGTCAGCGGACCAGTTACATCAATGGACTTCACATCCAGTAAATCCTTCGCCAGATGGCTTTTTTCGATTGAGCGCAGCAAAGATGCTTTTACACTTACTGCATCCATGCTCTTTCCATTATGAAACGTGACCTTATCCTGCACGCTGAACGACCACACATTAGGACTATCATGCTTCCACTCCTTGGCTAGCCAAGCTACAGGTTCCAGTTTTTCATTCAAACGAATGAGTGTCTCACCGGCACCGGAACGCATCACATCCCAGCTATTGTCTCCATGCGGATCGACGCCTGACGGTTTCCACGTATACGCCATCACCAGCTTTTTATCTGCTTGAGTCTGTTGTGCAGACGTGTTCTCACCCTTGCCCGAGCTATCCTCCGTCTTCGTGGCTGCGCCACATCCCGAAAGAGTCATAACTGCCATCAGCAGCAGCAATCCTGTACATATGAACCATGAACGCCTATTACGATTGCCTATCATCCCACATTTCCCCCTCTATCTTGTAAAATCGTATAAACCTAACGCAAAACGCGAAAAAGCATTCCCAACCACTTGATCAGCAGTCAGAAATGCTTTCATTATAAAATGTCAAAACTCACCTCAAAGCCAGCTCCAAAAACATAGAAGGGATCAGATCGGTTTCAGACATTCCGTATGCAGCACGCCTAACCACCTCCCCAGCATCCCGTGGGTCTGACAGTGATGTCAAAACAGGCAGGTCTCCTGACTCCAAGCGTATCTTTCAGGCCTTCCCGGTTCCTCACAGTTCCAGTGGCTTGTTCTGAAAGCTCCAGCAGTACCCTGCTGATGCCTGTATACAGTGGCGGGTCCGTGTCGGAATCTACCGAACTTCCCTTTTAAGTGAACACGCTCAACAACTATCTACATCGTCTCTACGAAACTTCGTATATAGAGTTGTCCGGCTCACACCTGTTTTCTTCCTTTATTCCTTTTTATTACGATTTAGGATTATCTTATTTTGTTGCTACTGGCTTGTCAACAAATGTTGCGTAATAATTTAAATTTGAATGATATAGTGTGAATCAAGACCAAGGCTATTCATTGCTTGCGCGCAATTGAAGGTATGTCTTAACGTTGCGTGCACACAATTCACGTGTTAAAATTAGGTATAGAGATAACCACCGTATCCGTATACTAAAAAGAGCCTTCGCCGCTCCAACGGCAAAGACTCTTAGGACTTGAAAGGCTGTGGATCACCACCACGGCGCGCTGCATAACTGAATGTTAATGCGAACGAAACCCACCGTTAGGGGCCAACCTAATTACGCGGTGGGTTTTCGCTTGTTCCGAAATTTCCGACGCAGCCAGCGATAAAGCTTACGAATACTAAACACCAGGCTTAGTAACGTAACCATCCAACGCAGCACATCATAGCACGACACAAGGTTGACCATCGGCTTCACCCCCTTTCGGGAAGCTGCGCCGTGATCCGAAAACATCCACCACTATCCAAAGTCCTTAAGGTAGATTATACCATGCCTCTTCCTACCACTCGAAAATCCAAACCCCGATCTTCATACAGAAAGAGGGTTTTATCAATAATTTCATGCTGCTTAATAAATAACTAGTTCTGGATAACCCCATGCCAAACAGCCGGAAAAGAGGCTACGCCCTCTCTCCGGCTGTTTTTGTTTATTTCCTATTCATCAAACCTTCTGTGGAACTTCTGAGACATTAACGCCTTTGACCGATTCACCCTGTTTTCTTGCCAAAACAATGTTCAAGACAATTGCCGTAATCGAGCCAGATACGATGCCGTTTTGCAGCAGCATTTTGGCAAAGCTCGGCAGTTGGTCGAACATTTGCGGCAGAACAGCTGAGCCTAGGCCCACGGCAATACTGCATGCTGCAATCAGCAGATTGCTTTCTTTCCGCAGATCCACTTCTGACAAAATAGACATGCCTGATGCAGCAACCGAGCCAAACATGACGATCATCGCCCCGCCCAGCACAGCGTTAGGAATCACTGTCGTCAAGGCAGCCAGCTTAGGCAGCAAACCGAGGACGACCATGATGCCGCCAGCAGCAAAAATAACGTTACGGGATTTGACGCGAGTCAGCGAGATTAAACCCACATTTTGGGAGAAGGCCGTGTAAGGGAACGCATTAAAAATACCGCCCAACATAATTGCAAGTCCTTCCGAACGAAGTCCATTGACGATTTGCTTTTGCTCCACTTTCTGATCAATCGCTTTACCTACTGCTAGATAAACCCCCGTAGACTCGACCATGCTCACAATATTGACGATAATCATCGTACATACTGCCATAATGCTAAACTCCGGCTTACCAAAATAAAACGGCTGCGCAATACTCACCCACGAAGCATCCGCTACGGGAGCAAAATGCACCATTCCCATCGCATAGGCGACTACAGTACCTGCGAACAGACCAATAAGAACGGAAATCGAGCGTAAAAAGCCCTTGGCTACTCGATTGACAAGCAGAATAACCAGTAGTGTAACCAGCGCCAGCAGCAAATTACGCGGCTGTCCAAAATCCGCGCTGCCCTGACCACCCGCTACATTGTTCATCGCCACCGGAATAAGGGATAGACCGATAATCGTAACGACCGAGCCGGTAACCACTGTTGGGAAAAAGCGTAACAGTTTGCCATACAACGGTGCCGCAAGCACCACAAATATACCGGACAAAATGATGGCACCGTACGCTGTCGCCAGATTTGATGTCGAAGCAATTGCGATAATGGGTCCTACTGCCGTAAACGTACAGCCCAAAATGACGGGAAGTCTACTACCGAAAAAGCGTGTGCCCATAATTTGTAATAACGTAGCAATCCCGCAAGTGAATAAATCAGCAGCCACTAGATAGGCCATCTGAGCTGGCGTCAGGTGCAGTGCTCCCCCTACAATTAGAGGGACAGCAATGGCTCCGGCGTACATCGCCATGACATGCTGGAAACCCAGCGCAAATAATTTTTGTTTACTTAACATCCCACATTCTCCTTAACGGGAGGAATTACCGTGCCAGCTTCCTCTATAAAATGGACTTCGCCCGGTGCCATGGAAGCGATACGCGCTAGAGAACGTACGGCAATACCTCTTTGCTCCAACAGTCCACGGCCTTCCTGAAAGCTCTTTTCAATTACGCAGCCAACTCCGGCCAGCTCTGCTCCTGCTTCCTTCACAATATCGGTAAGTCCGACCAAAGCTGCACCAGTTGCCAAAAAATCATCCACGATCAGCACATGGTCGCTGGCATCGAGATATTTTTGGGAAATGCTCACCTGATAGGTTTCCTGCCGAGTGAACGAATGAACCTCTGCGAAGTATACCTGTTCATTCAGCGTGATCGCCTTCTTTTTCTTCGCATAAATGAACGGTACTCCCAAAGCAATAGCAGTGGCCATAGCAAATTGAATACCACTAGCTTCAATAGTAAGCACCTTGGTAATTGGAGCACTGCCGAACAGACGTGCGAACTCCTTACCAATCTCCAATGCTAATGCTGTATCCACCTGATGGTTCAAAAATGAATCTACCTTTAACACCGTATCGGATAAAATTTGTCCCTCTTGACGAATACGTTCTTCCAAAGCTTTCATTATGCGAATATCGCTCCTCTGTACTTAAAATAGAATAAAACCTGCAAAAACCAAAAAAGGACAAGCTCCCTTGAGTCGTTTCTCAAGTGAAGCCTGTCCTTGGGGTCGTAATCCCTGACGGATTGGCGCACAAATAAAATGCCCGCATTCATCCGAAGCTGATGCGCTATCACTCATAGTCGGACGATTACAGTGGTCATCCGGTAGAAACTTTTGGGCCATATCCCCAATATTATACGAGTCATATGAAATTGATATCTTGTATACTACACCCTCTGGCGGGCGGTTTCAAGACTATTTTTCATACAAACAGCGGCATTTGGAGAACCTTCCACAATTTGAATATCGCAACAACACACCGATCCCTGTTTGAGGTATATATATAGTAGAAAGCAGATATTAAAAAACGAAAAACAATACAAAACAACATTTAAAATTAATTTCATTTTTAAATTCAAAAGAAAAACCAAAAATTATACTTCCGTTTATGTTGACTGCACAGACAAACGGAAGTAGTATGGAATTAGTTAAGAAACAAAAGGCAGTCTTTCAGGCTGCCGGGATTTCATCCATGCAAGGAGATTAGATATGAACAACTATCTTGCTGTTGATATTGGAGCTTCAAGCGGAAGACTCGTGAGTGCAACTCTACAAGGTGAACAAATTCACTTGCAAGAACTTCATCGTTTCAACAACTCCTTTACTGAGAGGAACGGGCACGATTACTGGAATATAGACAATTTATTTGATGAGATCATCCAGGGACTACAAAAAGCCAAACAAAACGGGATTGACTCCTGTACGCTCGGCATTGACACATGGGCTGTAGATTACGTGTTACTTAATAAGGAAGGTCATCGCATCCATGAGGTGTACGCATACCGCGATGCACGCACTCTACATGCCCCCGATAAGCTGCACCAGCTCATCAGCCGAGAAGAGGTATATGAGAAAACGGGCATCCAGGAACTAAACTTTAATACCCTATATCAACTGTTCGCCCATGATCGGGAACAACTCGCCCAAGCAGATAAAATATTGATGGTACCCGATTATCTGTACTATCGCCTGACAGGCATTATGGTCAATGAAATGACCAATGCATCCACGATGCAGCTTCTCAACGTGAACACCCGAGAGTTTGATGAGGACCTGCTCTCCCTGCTCCAGCTTCGGCGTAATCAATTTTCGGAGCTGGCTGAGCCTGGACGTGTTCTGGGCTCCATCTTGCCGGAGCTTGTTCGGAAATACGATCTTCCCGACTGTCAGCTCATCCTTGTGCCTACACACGATACCGCCTCAGCGGTTGCAGGTGTTCCATCATCGCGAGAGGAGTCTTGGGCTTATATCAGCAGCGGAACATGGTCGCTATTGGGTATGGAACGATCCCAACCCTTGAATACCAAGACAGCTATGCAGGCGAACTACACCAATGAATGGGGCGCTTACGGCACGTACCGTTTTTTGAAAAATATCATGGGCTTATGGATGATTCAGGAGGTTAGAAGAGAAGGTGGTTCTGCACATAGCTTTGCCGAATTGGCCCAATTGGCTTCAGCAGAGACACCGTTTGTCAGTCTCGTCCTCTGTAACCAGTCCTCTTTCTTAAATCCGGATAGTATGACCCTTGAGATTCAGAGGTTCTGTGAAAAAACCGGGCAGCCTGTCCCACGCACACCTGGCGCGCTCGCCCGCTGTATTTTTGACAGTCTTGCCTTAAGCTACCGGGATGCTTTACATGAGCTACAACATTTAACAGACGAAACGATTACCAGATTGCACATTGTCGGCGGAGGCGCTAACAACGAATTACTATGTCAGCTAACAGCCGACCTTTTAGAAATTGAGGTTCAGGCAGGACCTTCCGAATCGACGGCCATCGGCAATATTGTCGTGCAATTAATCAGCTCTGGTGCTCTTGGAGATCTGAAAGCTGCTGGCCGAACCATAGCCAATTCCTTCCCGACTCGGCTATATGAGCCGCAATCGGTGGAAGGCATGGGAGAGCTTCTGGATCGCTGGGAACGCCTCAAGATACAAGCAACACCCCCTATTCACATATCTCAATAAAGGAGTAAAGCCATGAACGAAGCCATTGAAGCGAGTTATAACGAAGCGAAAAAGCTGTATGCCCGCCACGGTATTCAGGTGGATGACGTTTTACGGAAGCTCTCACAAATCAAAATATCACTGCACTGCTGGCAGGGAGACGATGTGCAAGGATTCCTGTTCAAAGATAAACAGCTTAGCGGGGGAATTGCCGTAACAGGTAGCTACCCGGGCAGAGCAGGTACGCCAGATGAACTACGTCAGGACTTGGAAAAAGCCCTATCGCTCATCCCCGGTAAACACAAGGTTAATCTGCATGCGATCTATGCGGATACTACAGAACAAGTAGATTTGGATCAACTGGAGCCACGCCATTTTCAGAACTGGGTAGACTGGGCCAAACAGCAAGGGCTTGGACTTGATTTTAATCCGACCCTGTTCTCCCACCCCAAAGCGGAGGACGGCTTCACCCTAAGCCACAAGGACCCGGAAATTCGCGATTTCTGGATCACACACTGTAAGAAATCACGCAGAATTGCAGAATATTTTGGAAAGGAACTCGGTCAACCTTGTGTCACAAATCACTGGATGCCGGATGGTTACAAGGATACCCCGGTGGATCGCTTGGCTCCAAGAGAACGTCTGCGGGATGCTCTGGACGAGATTTTCAGCGAGGAAATTAGTGCAGATTACAACATCGATGCAGTTGAAAGTAAACTGTTCGGCATCGGTTCGGAAAGCTATGTCGTCGGCTCTCATGAGTTCTATATGGGTTACGCCCTGACACGGGGGAAATCTATCTGTCTCGATTCTGGTCACTTCCACCCGACAGAAGTCATTTCGAACAAACTGTCCTCTGTGCTGATGTTCACCGATCAATTATTGCTACACGTCAGCAGACCTGTTCGTTGGGATAGCGATCATGTCGTGACGATGGACGACGAATTGCTGGACATTGCCCGTGAGCTCGTTCGCGGTGAGCTGCTTTCCCGCACTCATATCGGCCTTGATTTCTTTGATGGCAGTATCAACCACGTGGCTGCATGGGTCATCGGAACACGCAACACCATCAAAGCGTTGCTTCGCGCCATGCTGGAGCCGATTGAGAAACTGAAAAAAGCCGAAGAGGAAAGAGACTTCACTACGCGACTTGCCCTGGTGGAAGAGTTTAAATCCTATCCGTTTGGGGCTGTATGGGATTACTATTGCGCTCAAAACGGCGTTCCCGTTCGTGAGGAATGGCTAACCGAGGCTAAAAACTATGAACAACGAGTCCTGCTGAAACGGTAACTACTGCACTGATCATTTTATATTCATATCATCCAAAGGGAGAGATCATCCATGACTACTGTGCTGGAGAATCAAAAAGAACGAAAATCAGGACTGGATATCCCATTTGTTCGCGAGATGGCGGAAATTACGCAAAACATGTGGAAATTCGGCTGGGATGAACGCAACGGAGGAAATGTAAGCTATATTCTGGATGAAGCCGAGGTTGCCAAATATATTGATATTCACAAAATCATTCGAACGATTAAACCTGCTTTCCCCGTGAATGAACTGGCAGGCAAATATTTTATCGTCACTGGATCAGGCAAGTACTTCAAAAATGTTATTGCCGATCCGGAAGCCAATTTAGGAGTCCTGCGTGTATCCCAAGATGGTGAGCAGCTAGAAATTTTGTGGGGCCTCGAGCATGACGCGGTTCCTACCAGCGAATTGCCGTCTCATTTTATGAGCCATATTGAGCGATTGAAGGTCGATCCTAACCATCGGGTTGTAATCCATAATCATGCCACCCATGTCATTGCCATGACCTTCATTCATAGTCTGGACGAAAACCAATTCACCAAAACGCTGTGGGAAATGTGTACCGAATGTATCGTAGTCTTTCCAGACGGTATCGGTGTAATCCCTTGGATGGTGCCAGGCTCCAGCGAAATCGGCCGTGAAACAGCGAAAAAAATGAAGGATCATCACGCTGTATTATGGCCTCATCACGGCATTTTCGGAACAGGTAGCTCCATTGATGAAGCGTTTGGCCTAATTGAAACGATTGAAAAAGCAGCGCAAATTTATATGCTGATTGCTAAGCATGATATCCAGCAACGGATTACAGATCAGGAGCTGTCGGATCTGGCTAAAGCCTTTAATGTTACTCCAAAAGAAGGAATCCTGAACGTATAAACACAGGCTAATCGTATAGCGCAGGACTCTATAAGGCTCCACGGCTCGTCTCAAACCAGCCATGGAGCCTTTACCGTTTTAATTTTATAACCCTAAATTCCAATGAATTAACTTGTAATTGTACTTTCCTTTATATACAATAAAATCAAAATTCCCTTATCTCCACCAAAGGAGAGGTGACAATGATGAGAAGAACAAAGAATGAAGATCACTTCGACATCGTGGAAGACCATTATTTCACAACAACCGAACTGGAAAAATCCAGTGCCATTTGGCCAGTCAGACTGGGTATGGATATTTCGAAGACAAGCTGTCATGTCGGCCCCAAGGCTGTCCCTTATTTTTATTTTATTTTTGTACTTGAAGGTCAAGCTGAGTTTATTTATAAGGAAAAGAAGTATCGTGTGCAAAAGTCTGATGTATTCTGTTTTTTTCCGCATCTTGCCCATGAATTTTACACCGACCAAGAGCACCCGTTACAAAAGGTATGGATTGCCTTTGAGGGACCGAAATCTCTGGCGTTGCTGGAGCGGATCGGGATTAACCCCTCTAAGCCATTTATAGCTAACGCAGTGAGCGAGGAAATCCTCGAACTGATCTCCAACCTATTTTCCATCGTCAACGACCACAACAGACAGGGCAGCGATCTGGCCCGCTTAATTACACTACATCAGATCTTCGAGGAGTTGTCCCGCAACACATCTGGTGCTCTGCGCAACTCTGTATGCTCTGATTATTGGCTCCAGCAGGGGAAGGATTACATCGAAATGCATTATTGTGACCGTGTTACAATTGAGCAAATTGCTGAGCATGTAGGTGTGGATCGTGCGCATTTTTCACGTAAATTCCATTCTACCTTCCTTATCTCCCCCGCCAAATATTTGCAAACCCTCAAGATTAACGAAGCGAAAAGATTGCTGGAACAGACCACTTACAATCTGTCGATCATCGCCCAATCTATCGGTTATACCGACATGTCCACCTTTTCCAAGGCATTTAAGAAAACAGCAGGAATCCCACCCCGAGAATATCGCTTCCGGCATCAGCCCCGGCAAGAGATCCGCACTGCCAACGCTTAGTTGGAATCCAGCAACGATACAGGAGAACCACCATCATACGGCGGCTCTCCCTTTTTTATGACCTGATCCTAATTTGTACTTGGTTCTGAGCGCTATCAACGCTATAATAGGCATCAAACCAACAGGAAAGGTACGTGAATTCCATGCTGCGATTTAATGCTATACGTACAGGTTATCTGCTGGGCATCTCACTGATACTGGCTGCGATTATTTATTTTTTCGCCTCCAATTGGGGCGGACTGGATCGGACAGCCAAAATTGTGCTAGCTATTGCGCTTATTGTTTTGTTCTATGGCTTGTCTTTTGTATTTGCACGTGTTCGTGCTGTTCCCGGGCAACAAGCTTTTCTGTCCAATATATTTCTGCTGGCTGGCTGTGTAGCCTTCGGCGTTTCCGTGGCGTTGCTCGGTCAAATTTACAACTCCCATGCAGACAGCTATGGATTGTTTCTCATTTGGTCAGTGCCGGCTTTACTGCTTAGCTGGATCACCCGCTATAATCCTTTTTATATGCTGTCTTATGTATTGATTCATTTGGGGGTATGGCTTTATTTTTATCCAACGATGCAAAGCGCGGCTTATAGCCAACTGGAATCGTTGTCCATTGCTGGAGTGTTCGCAATATTCAATCTGGTTCTATTTCTATTGACGTTCCTTCATCGTATACATTCTGCTCCACTACAATATATGAGCTTTACTGTTCTCCATATAGCTATGTTGGCGATGACCAACTCCTTTGCATTCGATGGGTATGGCCTGATCATGAATATACCGCATATCGCTGTGATTGCTTTAGGATTTTATATATTTATCAAGGTTCGGCTAAATAAAACGTTACTGACCTTAAATGCATTGGCGCTCTCGGCTTTTGCTGTCTTTAAATTTATAGAGCTGGCAGAGGCGTACTCTTCATCTCTATTCTTTGTTTTCGGTTTGATTTTTGTGGCACTGCTACTGACGGGTAACGTATGGTTTTTTCGTTATTTAAATCGTTTGGGAAAACCGTCCCCGGAGGCTGGAGAAATACCCAATGAGAACAAAGAAGATATCGCAAAATCCGATGCGCAGACAACTGATTCCGAAGACCGCAGTAGTGAATGGATCAGCAAAACCGTATCCCGTGTAATCAAAGTGGTTGGAGTATTGATTGGCAGTATATCCCTCATTGGACTGATTGTGATTAGCACAAACGTAAATCACACCGAATATGTACTGCTGAGTGTGTCTTTGCTGCTGATGATTACGATGATTGTCATACCGGAGTCCAAGCTGGAGTCTGTAGTCCGTTATACACTGCTGACCATCAGCTATATTACCGGTCTGGCGGCCATTCTATGGTCAGACCAGACGTTACTTTCAGTATTATTTCTGATCGTTTCCATCGCCGGGTGGTTTCGCTCCAAGGGGAAAAGGCAGCAATTTTTTGCCTATACTTTTGTAAACCTGAATATGGCGACTGTTTTATTAAAGCAGTATCAAGAATGGTATGGTTGGAACTGGACCTATGAATTCACCATCTTCGCCTTATTCGTGCTCAATGCCGTGTTATATGGGGTAAGCTACTTTGTGCTCAAGACAGAGTTAAAAGAACATCTTCGGGATAGTTCATTATTCTTTAGCTTATTGTTCCTGTTTTGGACGACGTTTTTCGAGGATGTCATTCCACACTCTTATATGTTCATTAATATTTTTTATTTTGTTATCGTTACATGGATGGTCTTTGCCTTTATTCGTCACAAACACAAATCGCAGGCCATTACGAGCGTCGTATTCTGGTTCATTTTTATCGGCTTCAAATACTATGATTTATTGTGGACGCTGCTGTATAAATCTTTTACACTGGTGCTGCTGGGGATCATTACACTCGGAATTACCTGGTGGTTCGATCGACGAATGGCTCATAGCGGCAAAGCAGCATTCGATGCCGATCACCGCAGCTTTAGCTTTATGCGCTTAAGCCCGTTACTCATTGCCATCGTCATCGTACTACAGCTGGGGATTATCGGCTATCAGACGGCGAGAAGTGAAACCCTGCTCGCCACAGGTGCCTCCGTTAAGCTCAAGCTGGCTCCTATAGATCCGCGTTCCCTGTTGCAGGGCGACTATGTGGCACTGAATTACGATATTTCTACCCCTCCTTCCAAGGACCCTCTTCAGGAGAAGGATTGGAACCGAGGCAAAGTTAAAGTCGTTCTCACACCAGATAGCCAAGGAGTATACATCTCTGATCGTCTATATCAAGATGGTGAAGTGCTTGCCAATCATGAAATCATTCTTAACGGACAATGGAATGGTTCTCGTATTCTGTACGGTATTGAGAATTATTTCATCCCTGAAGGAACCGGGCGTACTGTTGAACAGAACGCTCGTTACGCCTATATTCGAGTCAGCCGCAATGGAGATGCGTTGCTGGAACGTTTGGTGGAAGGCTGATCTGGATTGGCAAAGAGATAGAGAGGTAGAGAAATAGCGAACGAAGCGAGGCTTTAGAAATTCATTCTTTACAAAAAGCAGGCTGAACCAGGTTTCTCCATTACTGGAGTATAACTCGGTTCAGCCTGCTTGTTCTTTTGCGGCAATGGAGGAAAACTCCATGATAACCTTCCCTGAAAGTTTATCCTCGTTTATACCTCTCTCGACCATGCCACGATTTCTCTAATATCCTGTGGCTGAGTCCGACAACAGCCACCAATCATACGCGCTCCTGCTTCATACCACTGACGGGCACTCTGTCCGAACGTCTCTGTACAAGTATGGCCTTGCCATGTTTTGGTGACCGGGTCATATTCCTCCCCCAGATTGGGATATACCACCACCGGCTTATCCGTATGACTGTGTATTTCGTGAATAAGGGATGGAATGAATTTGGGCAACGTGCAATTGATCCCTACTGCAGCCACCTGCTCGTGATCATTCAGCCACTTTGCACATGCGGCGATAGACTCACCGTTACTGATATGCTGCTCATCCTTTGCACTAAAGCTGATCCAGGCATACGTGCCGGGGAATTCCTTCAGCAGCCAGGCGATGGCCCTGGCTTCAACCATGCAGGGTATCGTTTCACAAGCTAAAATGTCTGCTCCCGCCTCAATCAAAGCTTTCATGCGCGGCCTGTGAAACTCCATAAGCTGCTCCTCGCTCAGCTTGTAATCACCGCGATACTCTGATCCATCAGCGAGAAACGCCCCATAGGGTCCGACAGAGGCCGCAACCAGCGGCTTGGGACGAGTCTGCTGACTCGCAGTAGCCGTCACATCGGCCCAAAACTCATCTCGTGCCTGTACAGCAATCTGCACCGATGACTGAATAAGCTTCATTGCCTCATTTTTGCTCAGCCCGCGTTGAACATAGCCCTCCACAGTGGCCTGATAGCTCGCCGTAATCGCACAGTCTGCCCCAGCCTCAAAATAATCTCGATGTACACGCTTGATCGAATCTGGATGTTCATAGAGGATTTTGGCTGACCATAAGCTATCGTTCAGATCATGCCCATGACGTTCCAATTCAGTCGCCATTGCGCCGTCCAGCACGATCAGCTGAAATTTGTTCACTATACGTTGTATCGGATTCATGCGGCCCCTCCTGCTTGTCTAATCTATTTAACCCACTGACTAGGTTGGATTTAATTTTTTATATTATAGCATGTATGTTGATGAGCACCTTACATTTACATCCTGATGTGACGTATAAATTTTTTAAATTAGTTTCATAAGTTAAATTAATTAGATATTGTTCTTTTTTTCACAAAGTTTTTTTACTATAAAGGTGCAAACCAAACACTTTGGCCAAAAGATCAGGGAATTGCATTGTCACATTTTGCATCGACATTTATGTGAAAAAAGGTACAAGAGAGGGTTTTATCTATGTCTTTACTAGAAATGATTACAGCGACCTTAACAGATAACAGTATTGTCAGTTCTATCGCTTCTACCGTTTTTATTATCCTGCTCGGCTTCTTTTGCCGCAAGAAGGGGATTTTTACCGCAGCCGTAGGAAAGATGCTATCTAAGGTTGTTCTCACTGTGGCTCTACCAGCACTAGCCTTTAATTCTTTCATGCAGGATATCAATCCTACAATATTAAAACAAGGCATGAATGTTTTAATATGGGGGATTCTCATTTATATCATTCTCATCTTTATCTCCAAGCCGTTCTTCCTAAGCTACAACAAGGATAAGCAGGATGTTTTACGGGTACTAACCATTTTCGGTTCTACTACTTTTTTCGGAATTCCCATTGTCGGTGCCATTTACGGTCCTACCGGAGTGATGTACAGTTCCATTTTTAATATAGGCTACCGCATTTTCTTATATTCTTATGGCTATATCAAAATGAGCGGCTTAAAAATGGAGCTTAAAAATCTCAAAACTATGTTTTTGAATCCGATTGTTATTGCGACTTTTATAGGCTTGTTTGTTTGGTTATTCCAGGGTTATTTACCACAAATGAATGTGGCTACAGAGGATGGGACCATTCAGCAGTTTGCTTTTCTAAGAATTGATCAAACCGCTGTCTGGTTGTTCAAGCCCATGACCTACCTCGCCGGACTAGCTTCACCATTGGCCTGGTTATCGATTGGTTCAACTTTGGGTGAAATCAGCTTCAAGTCGGCAGCTACAGACAAGACATCATGGTATTACAGCCTTGTTAAAGTTTGGCTGGTACCTATTGTGAACATCGTTTTGCTGGCTTTGTTGACTATATCTCATATTCTGTCGGTCGATACTGTCGCTTTATCTACCATTGTCATTATGATGGCTACTCCTACAGCTACCGTAGCCGCAGCCTATGCCATCAGTTTTGATAAGGAAGCTGTACTAACTTCTAATGCATCGCTTCTATCAACTATTACTTCCGTCGTCATGATTCCGGTGTGGATTATTACGCTCAATGTCATCGATAAAATTGGAATTTTCTAAATCAGGGGGAAAACAACATGTTAAAAATCATCTGCTATGGTGCCCGTTCATATGAGAAGCCCTATTTCCATGAGCTTAATAAATATAACTTCCAGCTAACGCTGGTAGAAGAGCTGCTGACCTCCAGCAATGCAGAACTGGCCCAGCATCACGATGCTGTTTTGTTAAGAGGAAACTGTGCTGCCAATCGGGAAAATCTCGCAAAATTCAATCAGTACGGCATTCAATATATTTTCACCAGAACCGTCGGAATCAACCATATTGATTTGGATGCCTGCAGCGAATTTGGAATGAAGGTCGCACGTGTGCCATCCTACTCTCCGAATGCCATTGCAGAGCTTTCCTTAACGCTTGCTATGATGCTGCTCCGTCACACCGCTTATATGACTACCAAAAGCTCTTTCAAAAATTTTATTGTGGACGAGCATACGTTCAGCAAAGAGATTCACAATTGTAAAGTTGGGATTATCGGGGTCGGTCGCATCGGCCTGACGGAAGCCAAATTATTTAAAGGATTAGGAGCTTCTGTTATCGGCTATGATGTGTACCAATCGGAGGCTGCCAAGGCCGTCATTCCATTCACAACCTTGGATGAACTACTGGCAGAGAGTGATATCGTCAGTGTGCATGTTCCTTACCTGCCGGGACAGAACGACCAAATGATTAATGCCAGCTTTTTAGCAAAAATGAAAAAGGGAGCTATTCTCATCAACACCTCACGCGGGGAATTACAAGATAACCAAGCCATTCTGGATGCTTTGCTCAGCAATCATTTGGAAGGGTTCGGAACAGATGTCTTTCCTAAAGAGGAAGAACTATTTTTCAAAGCATTTGACCCATGGCAAATGCTCCCGGACCCAACGATCCAGAAGCTTGTGGAGCTGTATCCAAGAGTGTTGGTCACACCTCATGCCGGCTCGAATACCGTTACTGCGTTATCCAACATGATTGAAACCAGCTACGAAAACTTCCATGATATCATTACAACTCATTCTTCGGACAATCTGGTCCCACTTCCTGTTCTCGCTATGAAATAGGGTAGGAAGCTTGGCACACTCATTGGACAGTAAAGAACCGCTATCTCCAGATCATACTGGAAATGGCGGTTCTTTTATATCCGAATTGATCTGATAGAGCATTAGCGGCCTTCCAACTTTGTGGTATTCTATCGATTCAATCAGGAAGCCATCGTCTACCAGGAACTGAATATATTTTTTGACTGTAATACGGGACAAGTCCACTTCTCTGGCTAATGTTTCAACCGAAAAAGGTCCGTCCAGCTCTTGGATACTCTTCAGTATGGTAGTCATGGTCAATTTGGACAAGTTTTTAGACAGATTTTTCGATAGATTTGGGGATAGTTGTTTAGCAGGTTTTTTCTTTTCTACACCCATAGGCTCTTCTTTATTAAAATATTGATCAATGACAGCTTGATTAATTCCGTTCCCTTCCTCCATCACCGTGGCCAAACGCTGGATTTTCTCAACAGCCAGCTTAAAGCGTTCGAATGTAAAAGGCTTAATTAGATAGTCTGCCACTCCATAGAAAACAGCTTCCTTTACCGTTTGGATATCTTTTGCAGCCGTAATTAAAATAACCGAAGCATGGTACTGCTGCTCCTGCATATGGGATAACAAGGTTAATCCACTTTTCCCGGGTAAATAAACGTCCAGCAATACCAGATCAGGTGTGAACTTCTGGAGACAATCCTGTGCCTTCTGGACAGTATCTGCTTTACATACCACATCCAAGTTGTCCATACGCTCAATAAACTGTTGATTGAGCTCAGCAACCATAGGATCATCCTCAACAATGAGTACCTTCATTCACTCGTCACCTCCAATGTACAGGGCAACTCTACATAGATACTTGTTCCCAGACCAGGTTGGCTGTCAATCTCAATGATGCCCTGGTGATTGTCCACCATGGTTTTAACCAGATTCAAACCGTACCCCCTGTCCTCTCCTTTGGTTGAGAAGCCATGCTCGAATATTCTTTGTTGCATTTCAGAGTCAATTCCCATACCATTATCCTTCACTTTCAAAATGAACACATTTCCCTCACACTCATAATTCAATTTCAATTCAATTTTGCCGGGTTGCCTTTTTTGTAAAATGGAGTCTATCGCGTTGTCAAAAAAATTGCCCAATATGTGTATGACATCATGAACAATGTCCTGCATCTCTAGATTGGATACATTCGAGCTTTCTTCCAGTAACACTGAAATATTCTGCTCGCGTGCTTCGTTGATTTTCCCCATAATAAAACCTGCTAAAGCCGGAACCTTAATCCTCTCTGTTAGAAAGCCTACTTCATTTTGATACCGGTGATTTAGCTGCTGAATATACTGACTGACTTCTTCATATTTCCTCATCTCAATCAGTCCGGAGATCACGTGCATTTTGTTCATAAACTCATGCGTCTGTCCGCGAAGAGAGTTAATATAATATTTTGTGCCACTCAACTGATTGCTAAGATGAATCATCTCGGATTGGTCGCGCAGTGTAGCAACTGCCCCAAAAAACTCATTTTCTACATGTATAGGGGTTACTGTCGCAATGACTTCTATACCATTCACATAAAACGAGCGGTCCTTGATCTTCTTCTTACTATCAAACACTTTCTTGAAGAGCGCGTTATAAAAGTTGGTATCGATCTGCTCGCCAATCGGGGCTTTTCTGTCTTGATTCGCCAGTTGGTACTTAGCCTGAGCTTCCTTGTTCATAAGCATAATTTTCTTGTCAGCCGAAATGGCTATAATTCCTTCAGCGACCTCATTTTCAATAATTACTTTTTCACGTAATCGTGTTGCTATCTCTTGTGGTTCCAGACCAAATAAGATCGTTTTGATTTTTTGTGCCAGAATGATCGCGCCCAGAACTCCACTAAAGAGTCCCAGCATCAGTCCTCCAAAAATGGTATACTGCGCCTGCATCAAATCATGATTTAGCGTTCTCATGGTCAGTCCTACACATACAATGCCAATGACCTCTTTCTGTTGATTAAATATCGGCGTAAAATAACGGTAGCCTTGGCCTAAAACACCGATATTTTCAGAAAAATGTCCCTGACCGGATAGTGCTTTTCTGGCATCGTCCAAATCAGAGAATGGCTTGCCAATCATGGTTTCATTCGGATGGGAAAGCCGAATTAAATCGTGGTTCAGTATGACTACAAAATCCACATTAACGTTATGCATTACTCCAAGAGAATAGTCTTGGATCTGCTTCACAGGGACTCCCTGCTCAACATTACGAATAACATCGTTGTCACTGGCAACCACCTTGGCAATACCTGAAAGTTTTTCCTTCGTATTATCAAAATGCTTGTTAATCACGAAATTACGAATGAGAAGCAAGGATATAATCAAGGAAATAATAATAACTAAAACAACCAAAATAATAATCATGAATTGTAGCGAAACTTTGAATTGTCTTCTCGGTTTCAACTTACCTTTTAACCGCAACCGTATCACCCAGCTTCTTTATCAAGCTCTCCAATGGGAAGAAGAGCCTATCTTGCCCCTATAACCCCTTTTTATTCGACATAGTTTGACAAAATCCCTTCTTATTTTACAAGCTTTACGCGCCCCATTAGTGGATAACGCAGCCTTTATCTGAAATAAAACAATATGCTGAATAAGGAAAGGTCAATTCTCCATAATAAGGACGTATACCTGACGAAAGGGAGGATAACGGATGATTGACAATCTCGAGAGCAATTACGACTGCGCTCATGCAGGAGAAGACCTTCATCAACTCAAGCAGGAGCTCGCTACGCTTCAGGCCCAAGGTGCCAATGACCAGGCATCCAAGGAAGCCATTCATCGGCTGGAAAATCAAATTTCGTTCATCTTGAACAAATGCGATATTAACCATTAGTCAAGTCTGGCTGGTTCGGTAAAATAAAATACAAAACCGGCTTGCCTTAGAAGACAAGCCGGTTTTGTATGCTCAAGTTTATACACATATGAGTGCTAAATTTACAAAATTCCTCGTATCTCATCCAACGACTGCACCTTTTCCTGCTGCATCCATTGTTCTAGTCCATATACCAACTCAGCCCCTGCATGTAAATGGACAAAATTATACGTTCCCACCTGAATGGCGGCGGCCCCTGCCATGGTGAATTCAATAATGTCCTCCACAGAGCTGATCCCGCCCATCCCGATCACGGGAATCGATACCGCCTGCGCCACCTGGTGAACCATGCGCAAGGCAATCGGCTTGATTGCCGGTCCGGAAAGGCCTGCATACGTGTTGGCGAACACACTGCGGCGCCGACGTATATCTATTTTCATTGCAGAAAATGTATTGATCAGCGAAACCCCGTCGGCGCCTTCTTCCTCGCACATAACCGCCATCTGCGTGATGTTCTCTGCATTTGGAGACAGCTTGACAACTAGCGGAAGCGCCGTCACATTGCGCACCTGACGCACCACCTCCCGCGCTACCTCTGTCTGGATACCAAATTGCATTCCGCCCTGCTTCACATTGGGGCATGAAATGTTCAATTCCAGCATGTCAACGCCTCTGCGGTTCATTGTACGGCGTTTTTGCGCGTTTTCCGTAATCATAGCTACGGCGTGTACGTATTCCTCCAGATTGGAACCGCCCACATTGGCAATAACAGCCGTATTCCAGCGAGTCATGTCATCCAGTTCATCCTTTAAAAAAGCCGCCACACCCGGATTTTCCAATCCTACACTATTCAGCATACCGGATGCTGTCTCATGTATTCGTTGCCCCGTATTCCCCGCCTTCGGATGAAGGGTTAGTCCCTTGCCGACGATGCCGCCGAGTAGCTCAGGAGAATAGAATTCTGCATACTCACGCCCGAACCCAAACGTACCGGATGCCATGATAATCGGGTTTTTGAACGGTACACCTGCTATATTACATGCCATGGAGATCATCGAACTCCACCTCCTCCACCGGGAATACAGGCCCTTCCTTACATACCCTCCGATTGCCTCCACGGGTACGCATGGTGCAGCCCAAACATGCGCCAATACCACAGGCCATATGTCTTTCTGTTGAAATATATAAGCGGGACGCTGTACCCGCCGTTTTCAGCGCGAGTGCTTGCAACATCGGAGCTGGCCCGCAGGAAAACATATTCGCATAGCAAGCCGGATCGACCTGCTCGACGATGCTCCCCCCTACCTTGACCTCTACAGATGCTGCCGCAGCCTCGAACGCTTCAACCCCGAAGGCCTGCTGTGCAAACCCCAGATAAACGTCTGCATGCGGGTAATATTTTGCAGCCAATAACAATGGTGCTGTACCCATGCCACCGCCGATTAAAGCCAAACTGCCCTCAACCTGCGGAAACCCGTTTCCAAAGGGTCCTTCCAATTGAATCTCCTGACCAGGCTGTAATTGGGAAAATAGATGGGTCCCCTCTCCAACAACCCGGTACAAAAAGGAAATGCTCTCTTCCCCAATATCATAAATGCTGATGGGTCTGGGCAGCAGTGGGTAACCATTCCCGCTGCGCAGCATATAGAACTGACCCATCTTCCCCTTAAATTTCCCCTCTATCTTCATCACATAAATGCCCGGAACGAGCGCCACATTTGAAATTACGTTAGCCATATAACCCCTCCACTAACCACTCACTATAACGTAAAAGCAGCAACTATTACGTGACTATTTTCACATTTACAGTTGACGTTTTGTTCGATGGTTCATGTATACAAAAAGCGTACTCCTGTTAGAGAGTACGCTCGTATATTTTAACTAATAGCTTCGCGCTCCGCATTGCGGCTGCTATTCGCATCCTTGCGAATTTGCTTGCTGCGCAGCTGTCCGCAGGCCGCATCAATGTCGACTCCGTGCTCCAGCCGAACACTACAGCTAATACCTTGTTTTTTCAGAACATCATAGAAGCCAGTAATCGATTCCGACTCACTCCGCTGGTATTGACTATGCTCATCCACCGGATTGTATGGAATCAGGTTCACGTTCGCCAGATTGCGACGATGGCCCACCAGCTCAGCCAGTTCGAGCGCATGCTCCTTACCGTCATTAACATCCTTCAGCAAGATGTACTCCAGCGTAATCCGACGATTGGTTTTGTCCAAGTAATAATCAATTGCCTGCATGAGCTTCTCAATCGGGATCGCCCGGTTGATCTTCATTATGCGGGTACGAATCTCATTATTCGGAGCGTGGAGGGAGATCGCAAGATTGACGTGCAGATCGGAATCAGCAAATTCAATGATTTTATCGGCAAGGCCACTTGTGGACACGGTAATATGCCGCGGCCCAATCGCCAGCCCTTTGTGATCCTTAATGACCCGAATAAAATCGGACAGGTTCACAAAGTTATCAAACGGTTCGCCAATTCCCATTACCACAACGTGACTGACCCGGTCGCCCGGACGTTCCTGGTCCAGATACAGTTGCACCTTCATAATTTGTCCTACGATTTCACCACTGGAAAGGTCACGGCTCTTCTTCAACAGCCCACTTGCACAGAAGCTACATCCAATGTTGCATCCCACCTGTGTCGTCACACATACGGATAATCCAAACTTATGCCGCATTAATACCGTCTCAATCAAATTACCATCCTGCAAACGGAACAAAAACTTGACTGTCCCGTCTGCTGATTGTTGCTTCACGTGTTCTTCCAGGGTTTCAATAGAGAAGTTCTCTGCCAACAGGCGAGTACAATTCTCATGAACCTCTGTCATCGCCGCAAAATCAGTAATCCGTTTCCGATACAATGCGTCCCATACCTGCAATGCCCGAGATTTTTTATGTCCATGCTCCATGAGCCATGCTGTCAATTGGTCTAGCGTTAATCCATAAATGGATTCCTTTTTCATGTTCGATCCTCTTTTCAAACGTTAAAATTCGTATTTCTATATATAAACCCTAGCCATCACGACTCGTCTCAACTATCATTGCATCATAGCATGTTTGAGCGCTCTGCGCTATTCAAACACTTCTTGTATTGTCCCAAATTTTAATTATGAACACAAGGGGCAGGCTGATGATATCCTGTTCGACAAAAGCACGCAAAGACAGGATGACGGACACCGTGAATGATATGATTACAACCAAGGAAGGTGATGTAGTTGGAATGGTTGCTTCGGATCAAGAACGCACTCGATCTAATGGAAGAAAGAATGCAGCAGCCCCTCGATATTGATGAAATTGCAAAGGCGGCCTACTCGTCGCCCTTTCATTTTCAACGGATGTTTTATATGCTGACTGGCGTTACGGTAGCAGAATATGTGCGCAAACGTCGATTGACCCTGGCTGCTCAGGAATTGAGTCTTTCTACCACCAAAGTACTAGATGTTGCGTTCAAGTACGGATATGATTCCCCCGAATCTTTTTCTAAAGCGTTCCGAAAGGTACACGGTATTTCTCCCTCTGAGGCCAGAAACCCGGGAGTGAACCTGAAAGCCTTTCCACGCATCACCTTCCATCTATCACTGAAGGGAGATCAGGAAATGGATTATAAAATTGTAGAGAAGGCGGCCTTTACGGTCATTGGGAAGTCCATTCAAGTTACTACTAAGAACGGTGAAAACCTTCGGGAAATCCCAAAATTCTGGGATCAACTTAACGCAGATGGCACATCGGATCGCATTCATGCCTTGGGGACAGGCGATGATATCCTCGGTATATGTCTGGACATGAAGCACGGTGAGGAAACGTTTAGCTACCTTATCGCCGCAGAGGGCAATGAAGACGTAGCAGCCTCGAACGGATTAGAAGCCAGAACCATCCCGGCTGCAACCTGGGCCGTGTTTACATCCATCGGTCCTATGCCTCACTCGATCCAGAAGGTATGGCAAAGAATTTACCAGGAATGGTTCCCTGCCAGCAACTATGAGCACTCAGGCGGGCCTGAGCTAGAAGTATATACCATGGGAGATACTCATGCTGAGGAATACCGAAGTGAAGTATGGATTCCGATTACGAAAAAATAAACAAACGAACCGGCTGCCTATTGCAGTCGGTTTGATATCGTATGCTCACGACAATTGCCCAAGCTCCTGCTTTAACACAGAATATAGCCTTGAGCTTGCCAGCTTCAGCGGTGCCTCGTTTGCTTTACAAAGAAGACCAAAGGTCATATCGATCAAGCTGCCGCTTAATTGCCTCACTGCTGTTCCTGCCGGGACAGGATGGACTAGAATTTGGGGCACAAGGGCAATCCCTAATTCACATTCTACATAAGATTTTAGAGCCGTCATGCTGCCAATTTCCATCGTGTCTAACGTAGTTATTCCATATTCTTTCATGACCATTTCAAGTTTGCGCCGATAAGGACAGATGGATGACGTAATAAGTAGGCGATGCCCCTGTAAATCTGCGGGTCCAATGCACTCCTTTTCTGCAAGAGGGTGATGTTCAGGCATCAAAACTACAAAATTCTCCTTAAATAAGGGTTCAAAATATAGCTCTGTACCCAAATCGGGAGCAGAGCATAATGCGATGTCCACGTCCCCTTGGAGAATACGCTCGCTTAATGTAGGTGTATTTCCAAACTCAACAGAAACCCGAATGTGAGGGTAATGGTTTAAGAATCGTTTTAAAATTTCGGGCAGTCGGTAACTGGCGGTCGGTTCAGTCACTCCTATACGAATGTCACCTGCGGTTCCCCTTTGCAGGTTCTCCATATTTTCCTGCAGTTGCTCCATGTCTTTTACAATGGGCAAACTTTGCTCATAAAACATCCTGCCAGCTTCAGTTAACTTTATTTTCTTGCCCCGCTCAATTAGTTGAACTCCTAGATCGGATTCCAGCTTCTGTATTTGCATCGTCACAGTGGATTGCGCATAATTCAACGCTTCCGCCGCACGCATAAAACTCCCGTAATTCACAATCATCTGAAATGTTTTGAGTGCTTTAATATCCATTCTCCTACTCCCAAGTCGCTTGTTTAAATTCAGTTTTATTGAATTACAAGTTCAGTTAATTCAATTATACAAAATATAATACATCCTCTACAATGATCCATAACAGATTTTATTACTTTTCTCACACAACACTAACGAGTTGGCTAAGGAGCGGATATACATGGATTTACATCAAAAAGTAGCCCTAGTTACAGGCGGCGGTACAGGAATTGGGAGAGCGATATGTATAAAATTAGCAGATCGAAAGGCTACGGTAGTCGTAAACTATTCCCGTTCTAAAGACGATGCAGAGGAAACCGTACGTATGATACTTGAACAGGGAGGAAGTGCAATTGCATTACAGGCAGATGTTTCCCAAGATCGGGAAGTTCGGGATATGGTCGAGCAGATTGTTCAGCAATACGGCACGGTTGATGTACTGGTGAATAACGCCAGCATTACACATCATATTCCAATGGACGATCTAGAGGCCGTTACGGAAGAGGTGTGGAATGATCTCTTGGATGTCAATGTGAAAGGCATGTTTTACTGTGCTAGAGCCGTAGCTCCTTATATGAGGCATCGTCAACAAGGAGCTATCGTCAATCTGGGAAGTATAGCTGGACAAACAGGGCTAGGTTCCTCACTACCCTATGCAGTATCCAAAGCAGCCGTCCACGGGCTGACCAAATCGTTAGCACGATCCCTGGCCCCTGATATTCGAGTCAATTGCATCGTGCCAGGCGCGGTGGCGACAAGATGGTGGGCAGGTAGGGAAGAACAAATGAAACAATTGGCTCCTCATCTGCTGCTACAGCGCATTTCCACACCTGAGGATATTGCTAGCATGGTCTGCTCTGCTTTGGAACAGGAAGCCATGACAGGCCAGATCATTACGGTAGACAGCGGACAAACGCTATAAAGGTACTGAGCTTCTGGGTAAAAAACAAGCCGCCTTCTCAGACAGAAGGCGGCTGTTGAGCTATCGAATACCGTCGTTAACTACGTTTTTGCCTAATGGCATCCCCATACTTGTACCTTTCACGAATCTAACAAATAAATAGCGAACAAGCGGCCCTACAATGCAGAGCTGTAGAGGAAAAGCAAACGCAAAATTCTTAACAACTAAAGACAAGTAATTTTTAAATAATGAGCCTTCTGAAAGACTATTAAAAAAGTAAGCCGTCCCCAAACCATAAAGTGACATACAGAGAACCATGCCAATGACCATACAACATGAAAGGGATAGAATTACAAATAGCCTTTTGGATTTGTCGTACGGTAATGAGAAGGCTATTTTCTTTGCTACTGGACCGACAATACATAATTCCAATACGAAAGCAGTGATAAAACATAAAATAAATTGAAGAAGCATTGCCTTTAGAGACATGGTGCCAATCAAGCCATTTGTATATAGATTATACAATGTCATGAATACGACCATCCCCAAGCACATCATTAAACCAAAATAAAAATTTTCTTTCTTCGTTGTTGGCAATTCCATCATCCCTTCTTTTGCTTTGCTAATTATATAAATAGTCGAAACCCGAACATAAGTGAACATTTTGTGAACAATTCGATAGACACTCTCTTTTAGAACACAAAAAAGGCATCGTTCATCTCAACGATACCTTGCATGTTTCAGTTAAATCCTCAATGATCTGCTTTTAAATCTAAGCCAAATCTCTTCAGCTCAATAAAAATACCTTCCAGGCGCTTCCCTTTTTCCGTTAACGAATATTCAACCCGCGGGGGAACCTCCGGATAAACCTTTCTTTCTAATAGACCGTTGTCTTCGAGTTCCCTTAGGCGCAGAGAAAGCGTCTTGGGACTAATTCCTTTCATGGATTTCTGAAGCTGGCTGAATCTCAGTGTTCCTTCGATCAGAAGGTCACGAATAATTAAAAAAGTCCATTTGGTTCCGATTAAATCAAGCGTTTGGGCAATAGGGCACGGCTGGCCTGGTATTCCTTTCGTCAATTCAATAGGTTCTGGGACATGCATAGGAACTCCCTCCACAAAAAAATCTGCTAAACCCAATGGTATCACAATAGTTTCCTTTAGGAAACTATATGAATTAAATATCACTACTTCCATAAATGAATTTACTACATATACAATATCGTCGTAGCTAATAACGTTTTCTCTACTACGAGGAGGTGAAGAGTTGAAAAATATATTAATCATTAATGGTCACGAAAAATATGACTCTTCTGAAGAAATCTGAACCAATCATTGATGGACCATATGGTGCGTCTCTTAAGCGAAGAGAACAAAATTAAGACAACTTCTGTTCAGAATGGTTATACCATCAGCGAGGAACAGGAAAAATTTATTTGGGCGGATGTAGTCATTTACCAAACACCTATCTATTGGTTCAGTGTTCCTGGATTATTAAAAACCTATATGGATGAGGTCTATGCCTACGGTGTATTCTTTACGGGTTCTCGCACATATGGGGGCGGAGGTTTATTAACCAATAAGAAATATATGTTCTCAACGACCTGGAATGCTCCAGAAAAAGCCTTTAATGATCCAACTCAATTTTTTAAGGGCAATGGCCTAGAGGCAGCACTCCGTCATTTGCATTCTGCACATGCATTTCTCGGTATGGAGCCCTTAAAAAGCTTTGCATGCTACGACGTCATTAAAAACCCGAATATATCTCAGTTTATTACTGATCTCGCAGTTCATTTGAAAGACGTATTCCATGAGTAACAAATCCAGCTAAACTATAGGAGGGATTCATTTGCAAAACCAAAAGATTGTGATTATAGGTGGAAGTTCAGGTATTGGTTTAGAAACAGCTAAGCAAATCATTTCGTTAGGAGGAGAAGTGATTATTGCCAGCCGCTCTGAAGATAAATTGCACAAGGCCAAAGAGATGCTGGGCCCTCGTGCAACAATATATGTGCTGGACACGACAGATGAGCAGCAGGTAAAGTCTTTCTTCGAAAAAGTGGGCTCCTATGACCATCTTGTAGTGAGCGCGGCAGAAACATCAGGTGGATCATTCCTTCAATCGGAAACGACAGATGCCCGCAAACTATTCGAAAATAAGTTCTGGGGCCAGTATTATGCAGCTAAATATGGGTCTTCTCAACTCTCAACCCAGGGTTCCATTACCTTATTTTCAGGAGTGGTGGCATACAAACCGATGGTCGGGTCCTCAGCGCTTGGGGCTGTGAATGCAGCAGTTTCGAATCTTGGTCAGACTTTGGCGTTAGAGCTTGCTCCTATTCGCGTGAATGTCGTCTCCCCTGGCATTATTGATACACCTTCCCGCAGTAAAATGTCTGAAAACACGCGTAATCAATTCTATGGTACGGTGGCGAATAGGCTTCCTGTGAAACGAGTTGGACTTGCGGAGGATGTGGCACGAGGCGTACTTTATTTGATTGAAAATCAGTTTGTGACCGGGACAGTCCTCCATGTGGATGGCGGGCACATTTTAACATAAAAGCTTTGGCTAAGATCGATCAGTCATACAACAAAAGGAGGAGAACGCTCCCGCACCTCTGCTTGGGCGTTCTCCTCCTTATCTTATTCATAAATGATTTAAAACACTTTATCCTAATGATGATGAATACGACGTTTGTTTCTCAAAATGTTGCGAATCATCTTATGATTAGGGAGCTGCCTGAATAACATATGTCCGGGATGCGGA
The DNA here is from genome assembly GCF_029522175.1 of Paenibacillus sp. P2(2022). Taxonomy (NCBI): domain Bacteria; kingdom Bacillati; phylum Bacillota; class Bacilli; order Caryophanales; family Paenibacillaceae; genus Paenibacillus; species Paenibacillus sp. P2(2022). Next base: position 538,187 of record NZ_JAKWFI010000003.1, read on the forward strand.
TTGGCCTCGATAATCCAGATTTGGCCACTCTTCTCAACAGCAAGATCGATGCCCAGCTCGCGAACCGGATGATTTTTGTCAATCGTGTCGGCAATAATTCTAGAAAGCTCGATGATCTGGTCCAAAATCTCTTTCATTTTTGCTCTGTCATTTTTAAAAACCCTTAAAAGCACTTTGGATAACGGCGCCGCATGTCCTCCCTTCCGATAATTGGTAACCACTTTTCGGGGTGCAGCGACACGACCGGTTACCCCTGAGATAACCCATTCCGAGTTTGGCTTTTGCATATACACTCTAGCATCAAAAATCGAACCTTTGTACTTGGCTAACTTGAGTCCTTGCTGTACCAAATAACGACGATGAGGTCTTCGGTAGCTTCTAATTGCTCTTCTTACGGCGTGGGATCTAACGACTCTGCGACTGGAGCCGCAACGAACTTCATATCTCCTCCCTACCTTTTTCGCGCGTATGATGCCGGTTCCCCCACTCCCATAATTAGGCTTGATAAAGACTGTGCGATAGGTATCCAGCATCCGTAAAGTCCTTGCATTCGTAATCCAGCGGGTTTCGGGCAAGTGCGAGCGTAAAATGGGATGTTGTCGCATTTCCTTGTATTGAATCATCTTTCCAATGGGCACGAATATCCCTCGATTCTGTTGGGTTTTTGCACACACTACATGAATATGCATCTATATTCTATCTTGGTAACGGCGAATGCCACAGTTTGCTATGTAAGAAGCAAATCTCCTATTTCCTATGTCGAGCCTTCTTTGATTTCAAAAGATAGATGTACAATGTATCTTTACATGACGGGGTTATTGTAAATGCCTATAAAGTTGATTCCAATAATATATTAGACCAATAGCAATTCTGGATATACGATGTGTATAAAATAACGTGAGGAGGAATGTTAACGTGTCTGTTTATGATTTTCAAGCAACCTTAATCAACGGGAAACCGATTAAACTCTCAAACTATAGAGGTAAGGTTCTCCTTATTGTAAACACTGCCAGCATGTGTAGCTTCTCCAGTCAATTCGCTGATCTGCAAAAGCTCTATGAAAGACGGAGGGAACAAGGTTTTGAAATCCTTGCGTTTCCTTGTAACCAATTCAATGAAAAAGAGCCGGGTAGCAATTCGGAGGTTCAGACATTCTGCCAAAATAACCATGGATTAACCTTCCCACTATTTGAGAAGACGGATGTAAGAGGTTTATCTGCTCATCCTTTATTTCAATATCTGACCCAACAGTCACCTTTTCAAGGCTTTGATACCCAGACCAAAGACGGTCAATGGATGGATGATTTCTTACGGGATAAATATCCAGAAATATACGTCGGCGACGGTATCAAGTGGAATTTTTCCAAATTCCTGATTAACCGTGATGGCCATGTAAAAGGCAGATTTGAAGTAACAACAGCGCCCTGTGCTATTGATCCTGTCATCGAATCGCTATTGTAGTTTTTCTGGTCACTTCTTTGGATTCTTTTAAAAAAATGAGTATCAAATGACAAAAACGAATATTTGTCATTTGATACTCTTTGTGTTATCCTGACTTCAAGGAGGTGACTCGCACGGTAAGTCAGCCGTGTCTCTATGGAAAAATCCTCAGATATACTGACCAAGGAACAGATTCTTATCGCGACAGAAGACACACTTAGGCGATTTGGTGTAGCCAAAAGCTCCGTGACGGATGTTGCTAAAGTATTGGGAGTAAGTCATGGCACCATTTACCGACACTTTAAAAGTAAAGCCGAGCTTCTTGAAGGTGTGACCGAAAAATGGCTAAATGAAAAGATTATTGATCCATTGACGGAGATATGCCAGGATTCATCTGTGCTAGGAATACCGCACTTAAAACGATATATACAGACCTTGATTGAGCTTAAGCAGTATTATGCCCGCGATGACGAGGAAATGTTCGGGATGTATACCCGGGTCACCGAGCAAGCCGCGGATTTAATCGACCAGCATATCGCCCACATTGTGGATCAGCTCGCTGATATTATTGCGCGCGGGGGCATCACAGCGGATCAGCCGATCCAACTGGCGCGTACGCTTTTCTATGCCACAGCCCGTTTTCATCATCCCGCACATGCTTACGAATGGAAGAGTCCGGCGATTGATCGGGAGTTTTCAGATGTGTGGATGCTTTTAGAAAAAGGGATATCTTAAAAATATTTGGAAAGAAGGCTGAGCACATATGAAGCATTTGGATGGGAAAATAGCAATTATCACTGGCTCATCCAGGGGAATTGGACGTGCCATTGCTGAGCAGCTGGCTGATCTAGGTGCTGCTGTAGTTGTCAATTATGCCAACAGTCCGGATAGAGCTAAAGAAGTTGTAGCAGGCATTATTCAAAAAGGCGGAAAAGCCCTGGCTCTCCACGCTGATCTGAGCAAGATGAGCGATATTGAGGCCTTATTTACCAATACGATTGCTGAATTCGGCAAAGTAGATATTCTGGTTAACAATGCCGGGCTGATGATTACCAAACCTCTGGCTGAGGTGACCGAAGCTGATTTTGACCAACAATTCGCGCTGAATGTAAAAGGTACCTTCTTTGCCTGTCAGCAAGCGATGAAATACATGGAGAACTACGGAAGAATCGTGAATCTGTCCACGTCCGTGATCGGACAAATGTTTCCGGCTTATAGCGTGTATGCGGGAACGAAAGGCGCGGTGGAGCAATTTACCCGTCAGCTAGCCAAAGAGTTCGGAAGCAGACAAATTACGATCAATGCCGTGGCTCCCGGCCCTGTCAACACAGAGCTTTTTCAAGCAGGAAAAACAGAGCAGCAGATCGAAGGCATGAAGAAAATGAATGCTATGGGTCGTCTCGGTGAACCGGAAGATATCGCTGATGTGATTGAGTTTCTGGTCAGCGCTAAATCGCAGTGGGTTACCGGACAGACCATCCGCGTCAATGGCGGGTTCATCTAAAAGCTGGAATACATGAAATGGAGGCTATACACGTTCATGATATTACACAAAGGCGAGACCTTATTTCGACAAGGGGAAACTGGCCCTTTATATCACTTAAAAAGCGGCCTGTTAAAAATTATCCGAGTCCATGAAGACGGCTCGCAAATTTTAGTTAATGTAATTGTGCCCGATGAAATCATCCCGCACCACTCCCTCATCAGCCCCAATCCCTATTATGGTACCGCGATGGCGCTGGTCACCTCAGAGATTGAGGTTCTGTCGCAAAAAGAATGGTACCTGAAGCTGGAGCAAGACCCGGCTCAATGTCGAGCCATCGCTTTGCAGCTACAGGATAAGCTACGCATGATGCAGCAACGAATTGACCAGCTCACAGAGGTATCGCCTGCCGAGAAGCTTCGGAAGCTTCAACGCTGGTTTCACTCCTACATCGCACCCGCTACGTTAACAGACGTATTGACGCAGGAGGAAATCGGACAGTTCATCGGGCTACGCCGGGAGACGATCAACCGGCTATTGCGTGCTTCAGGCGCTCCATCTGCAAAAGATGGTGACGATAATGCATCTCGATGAGTCTAAACCACTCTCCCGCATTCAACGCGCCAAATCCGGGATGAGGAGAAGTAGACGACCCTGTTGATTTCTCAACGGTTGGCTCAATCTCTCTCATTTTACGGATCACCACGTTTAATCCTTCTGCAATCTCTTCTTTGCTCGTCGGTTGGGGGGGAGTATACTGCGGAGATGGTGGGACTTGAATACGTATGGGTGGATAGCTTCCCAAGTTAAATGCGGTTGTGCCCGCCTCCGTTTTAGTCCCTTTTTCTCCATTAGACTGTAGACAAAGATCTATATTCCTAAGATGCATATAAAGAGCAGAGTTCACCAAATGAAGATACATTTGTCCAAGCGACCATTGTCCCTCCTGCGGTGTGTACTGCAATTGCTCCAGGCTAAAGCTGTCCAATTCAAGAATATAGTGCTGTGCCGTCTCTTCAAAACGCTGTAATGTTTCGCTTGTATTCATATAGTAGATGCCCCTCTCTATCAAAGTAGCTTTACTATACAAGAATGCTACTGACAGCATTATGTCAGTAGCATTTCAACATTTTTTCCACTTCTGTCCGGACACGCTCGCGAAGCGATTCAGGCTCCAGCACTACCACATCTGCACCCCAACCAAGTATCCATGATAGTAATTCCTCTGGGTGTCTAACACGGAAAAATACATGGATTCCATCCTCACGCTCCTCCATGGACTCCATGTAAAAATGGTTCGCTTCCTTCACTTTATCTACAATATCCGAACGGACTTGTATGTGAACATTTATGTGGCGGTCATCGGATTGCTTGTAATCCTGCAAATTAAAATCAATAGGCAACTGATAACTGTCCTCCAGCATGATCAGATCGTTCATACGCGACAAACGGAAATGGCGCAGCTGTTGCCGCAATTCGCATTGTCCAATCAAAACCCACGAACCATGAAGTAGTACCAGACCATAAGGAGCGACCACACGTACGCTTTGGCGATTCCCGTCAGCCTCTGGCATTTTTTTGGAGTAACCAAACCGAACCTTCTGTTTAGCCAATACAGCGATGCGCAGCGTTTCCAAATAGGCTTTCTCTGTATGGTTTGTTCCTTTACCCACCGCCAGCAGTCTGATAGTCGTTCGCACCTGGGCAACTTCCCTGCGAACGCTCTCTGGTAAAATAGCTTCGATTTTTCTGCGTGAAGTTTGCGCCTTCATGCCATAGTCTGTATCAAATTTTTGTTCGACAAAATCTGTTCCGATTAGCAGCGCTACAGCCTCTTCTACAGTAAAGCTTACAGGAGGCAGGAAGTATCCCTCCATCAAAGAATATCCAATACCCGGTGCTCCTACAATCGGTACGCCCGATTCGCTGAGAGCCTGAATATCCCGATAGATCGTTCTCACACTCGTTTCGAAAATCGCCGCTAAATCCTCGGCCCGTATAATATCCTTACGTTGTAACTCTAGCAAGATAGCCAGCAAGCGGTCGGTTTTGTTCATACTATATCGCCCCGTCCTTGAGAGGATCTAAATGCACGAATTTAAAAGAGCAATAAGGGCAGTGCACGACTGCGGCTTATTGCTCTTTTTTTATAAGACGTAGTTGCTTCTTTACTTAAAAAACACTTTTTCAACGTTATATTTAGCCTTTTGCGAATTGATGATGTAGGTTTCATAAATTTCACGATCTACCGCATCTTCCACAATACAGACCTCAATAATCGCCACTTCGTTCCGATTAGCCTTGATCGGCGATACGTTATCTTCAAAATGCTTTTTGATTCTGGGTCTTAACTTCCTTGCTTTACCAACGAACAGTAATTCCTCCTGTGCATTGTAGAACATAAAGATACCAGCCTTATCTCTAGGAATCAGGTGGAAATCTGTAAATCCATAAATATGGCTGAGCTCAGGGTTAACCTGTTTGGTAATTGTGATATCCGGAGTTGGAATCGTTATATTAATCACTATGTCACTTCCTCATTCTATATAGGTGTAAATATTACCACAAAGATGAAGGTAACACCATTCCATAAATTCTTGCCCCATTACTAACAGATCGGGAGGAATTTTATGATTTCCCTACTATGCGGAGTAGGTTGGTTTCCGTTACAATATGTCAGTGTGATTCTGGCATCGGCAGATTGACACGTACTTAAATATTATTGGAGGCTTCTATTTTTTCATGCAAAATGAATCTCATTCTAACGTAAAAATCATAACGGCCGATCCGAGCGCGATCGGCCTGTTTGGCTTGGCCATTGTAACGCTTGTAGCTTCATCCCAAAAGCTTGGTCTCACCGAGGGCTTGAGCTTTATTATTCCTTGGGCTATCTTCCTGGGTGCCTTTGCACAGCTGTTTGCCTGCATTCAGGATGCAAAGCATAACAACACCTTTGGCATGACGGCATTTGGCGCTTACGCCTTCTTCTGGTTAGCCGTAGCTAGTAGCTGGATGATTAAAATGGGCGTATTCGGCTCAGAGCTGGCATCAGCGGTGGATGGTAGGCAGCTCGGCGTTGCCTTTGCCGGCTATCTCATCTTTACGCTCTTCATGACCATTGGAGCCATGGAGACGCACAAGGTTCTATTTTTTATTTTTGTGTTGATTGATTTTCTGTTCCTCGGCCTTAGCTTCGATGCATTCGGCATTGCCCCAGAGGTGTTCCACACCATCGCTGCTTATGCTGAAATGGGCATTGGTCTACTCTCGCTGTACGGTACAGGAGCTGCTGTTCTGAATGCACATTTTGGCCGTACATTCCTGCCTGTAGGACGTCCTTTCGGCATCTTCAAACCACGTCCTTAGCTGCATATGTATGCCCCCCAAAGCCACCTTTCGCGCCGATCCGCGTTAAGACAGCTTTGGGGATATAAGGCTGGAATTACTCGGCTTGCTACTAGATGCTGCTTATTAAAGTTAACTTGAAGTCAAGTGCTGCCTTGGATCGCTGTATCTGAACTAAACTGCCAAGTATAATATTGGTATAATAACAAAGTGAAAGGGGATGATATCGTTGAGAAAACGGCTGAACAATGGAGTTAATTGCACGCCGACTAAAGGCTGTCCGGTGGAAGTAACCTTGAGCATTATCGGCGGAAAGTGGAAAGGAATCATTCTGTACGAATTGCTGGGTGGAACTAAGCGGTTTCAAGAACTGCGGCGGGCACTTCCCACGGTCACTCAAAAAATGCTGACCCTCCAACTACGAGAGTTAGAAGCAGACAATCTCATTCACCGTGAAGTTCATCACCTTGTTCCGCCTAAAGTGGAATACTCGCTAACCCCGCTCGGAGCTTCGCTTGAGTCAATACTCACCCAAATGAAGGCTTGGGGAGAACGGTTTCAGGCCGAGCATCATCTCTCCGACTTTTCAAACCTGAAATAACGAACCGGTGTAATAAATGAAACTGAGGATAAAAAAAGTGCCTAATTTACAATCTCCGCGTGTCGGATTAAGCTAAAGATGCTCGCCGGCGAAATCCTAGGACGTATGATCACCGTCCGACATACAGAGGAGAATGGATATGAGCGCATATGTTATCGTAGATATAAAAGTAGAGGAAGAAGCTGTTTTCAAACAATACGCAGAGCTAGCAGATGCGCTGCTGCAGGAAGTTCCGGGATTCCGCAACCTTACGCTAGATCCACAGCCCGAGACACTGGAAGGCACATGGAAGCCGTCAATAGTCGTAGTTCACGAATTCCCGACTTACGAGGCTGCCAAGCAGTTCTATTATTCCGATGACTACGCGCCCTTAATTAAGCTGCGTCAATCAGGAACTCAAGCTAACGTTATTCTGGTTAACGGAAGAGCATAAACTTCTGTTCTGCTACTTTTCATATACTAGGACAATTCGCACTCGAATTAGGTAACTAGCTTGTTTTATTTCATACTCATTAAATAAAACAAACTCCTACGTCCTATTAAGAACGTAGGAGTTTGTAATACAACGTAAAGAATGTAACCGCAACCAATATATCAACCGCCTCCGCCAGCATCTTGTTCTCCTCCACATGAAGGTAACACCATTCCATAAAATTACAGAGTGTCCCCTGCGACAGGCTTCATCGTTTTTTCCGCCATTCTGTCGAGTGTCCAGACTAGTACCCCCATGGCAAGAGTGGCGATGACCGCTATAATTACTGTTCCGCCTACATGTAGCAACAGCACGGGAACCCACAGCAGTCCAAGTATACGATGGATGGTTCGCATCCACTTGTTACGTACTTTATTAATATAGAAGCCGTACCCGGAGATTGCCAGTATAATAGCAAAGGCTGCTAGGCCGGAGTAGGTTTTGTGATCTTGAAATTTGGTAATCAGGAAATAGACGCCATGAACGGCAATAAGAATCAAGGTCGCCCAACCCAGCAGTTTATGCAAGGAGTGAAACAACTTTCCGGCCTTTCGAACCAACATTGACGGCGATCTCAGTTTCTTCTTAAACCAGAACCAACAGAAAGAGGCCGCCCCAAGAAAAACGGAGATCGTGCCCAAGGTATTAAATATTTCCCCGTTTCCCCCACCACCTTTTCCGCCGGGACGTCCGCCCATGTGCCCTGGTACACTGCCGCCTCCCGGAGGTCGCATGCCAGGCTTGCCGCCGGAAACCGAGGACATGTAGTAATAGTAGATTACGAGTAGAGCCGCTACCGTAACTGCGATGATTGCCGGAATCCAAACCGTCTTTTTCATCTTTGTTTTCATTGTTATGCATCCTCCCCGGGAAAATTGCCTTGATTGTACCCGGTCAAGCTGAAAACAAGATGAAAGCTGGCTGAAAGTATCCCTTTTTTGGGTATATAAAATCATACAATGATAACAATGTATACAATAATTGTAATCAAAGGGGTGCTTGTGAAAATGAAACAAGACGAGTGTCGTACGACCTTCCCGCAATTTCCAGAATCGTATTGGTTAGCTTCAACTGACGTCCCCAATTTCCCCAAGCTTAATGAAGATATTCAGGTGGATGTTGCTATTGTAGGTGCGGGGATCACCGGTATTACCACTGCTTATTTACTTTCTAAAAAAGGACTAAACGTCGCAGTCGTTGACGCAGGGCGGATACTTCATGGAACAACGGGCCATACCACCGCCAAAATTACCGCACAACATGATTTGATCTATAGCGAGTTCCTCTCACATTTTGGTAAAGAGAAAACCCAACTCTATTATGAAGCTAACCGCGATGCTCTTGAATTCATCAGACAAACGGTAGAAGAGTATCATATCGATTGTCAATTCACAGAAGAAGATGCCTATGTTTATACATGTGCGGATACGCATGTGGAAAAAATCAACGACGAATATAAAGCTTACAAGGAACTTGGCATCCCGGGAAGTTATGTCGAACAAACGCCTCTGCCCTTTTCAACTAAAGCAGCTATTATGATGGAAAACCAAGCTCAGTTTAATCCGATTCCTTTCTTAAGGTATCTAGCCAATCAAGTCATCCGGCAAGGCGGGAAGATTTATGAACAGACCACCGTTGTGGGTGTGGATAAAGGAACCCCCTCTATTATTAATACAAGCGACGGGCACAAGATTACCTGCAACTATGTCGTATCCTCCTCTCATTTTCCGTTCAATGATCCAAACAGTCTTTATTTTGCGCGATTGCATGCCGAGCGGTCTTATGTACTAGCGGTCAAGACGGACAAAACCTATCCGGGTGGTATGTACCTAAGTGCGGAAACCCCCAAACGTTCGCTTCGCTCTGTACTAATAAACGGTGAACCGATGGTCATCGTCGGTGGCGAAGGCCACAAAACGGGTCAAGGAATCTGCACATTTCAATACTATGAAGCTTTAGAAAAGTTCGCAGAGCAAACATTTGGATTAAAGGAAATTGTCTATCGCTGGTCGGCCCAGGACCTGTACTCGTTAGACAAGCTCCCTTATATTGGGCAGGAACTATCCGATGTTTCCAACATCCTCGTTGCTACGGGTTATAGAAAATGGGGGATGACCACAAGTGTCGCGGCGGCTTTATTAAATACGAATCTGATTACCAGAAGGGAAAGCCCGTATCAGGATCTTTTCTCCCCTTCAAGATTTCATGCAGACCCTGACATTAAAACATTTGTAACACAAAATGCGAATGTGGCGAAGCACTTGATTGCCGGTAAGCTGGAAATCAGCTATAAAAAAGCCGAAGAACTCCAGCAAGACGAAGGGGCAGTCGTCCGGGTAAACGGCAAAAGAGCGGGCGCCTATCGAGACCCACAAGGAGCTTTGCACCTGGTGGACACTACGTGCACCCATATGGGCTGTGAAGTTGACTGGAACGAGGCCGAAAGAACATGGGATTGCCCATGTCATGGCTCACGCTTTTCATATCAAGGCGAAGTAATTGAAGGACCCGCTAAAAAAGCACTTGGCAAGGTTGAAGCCGAATAGCACGATCCTTTCGGAATAAACCTAGTTATGGCTGGACAACATACCTTCTAGAATCATAAAAGAAAGGTGAGCCTATGATAAGCCAACAGCCTACATTAGCGGCGCATGAGTCCCTAGAGATCCATGAAGTGCTTAACTTCAAAACGTTATGTTTAGCAAAGTCCAAATTAATGCAGGGCTTAGTATTCGATCAAGAGCTAAAGGATTTAATGGAAAAAGATGTTCAGCAATCTATTCAGGCTATTGCCGATTTGCAAGCAATCTATGCTAAAGCACCGTTTCAAGCGCCTGTTCCTGACTTCCGCCCCACACCAATTTTAAATTGAGGTGAATGATGTGACACCTAACCAGACCCAGTCCGCTAAAATGGATTATGTGGACCCAAAAAACTCATTAAATATGCCGGAAATGGCAGACACGACACTTGCAATGGATTTTCTGGTTCGCGTCAAGGAAGGGGTTCGGAACACAGCAATAGCTTTGACAGAAACTGTCTCTAGCGATGCCAGAACCCTATTGCGCAATCAACTGCATCAAGGCATTGCGCTCCATCAGGAAGTTACCGATCTTATGGTACGAAAAAAATGGTTTCATCCCTATGATCTGCAAAAGCAATATCAATTGGATCAACTGTCAGCCAATAAGACGGTGGACATTAGCAAGATGAAACTGTTCCCAGACGATACCTCTCGAAAAGGTATGTTTGATCGCACGCCGGACGAACATATGGGAGGAAACCGGGCATGAAAGCAGTGACCTACCAAGGTATCAAAAACGTTGTGGTTAAAGATGTTCCGGACCCGAGTATTCAAAAAGCCGATGATGCGATTATCAGACTGACAACAACCGCTATTTGTGGTTCAGATCTGCATCTCATTCATGGAATGATTCCGAATCTACAAGAAGATTATGTAATTGGGCATGAGCCGATGGGGGTTGTAGAAGAAGTCGGCAGCGGCGTAACCAAATTGAAAAAGGGAGACCGCGTGATCATTCCGTTCAACATCGCGTGCGGTGAATGCTTTTATTGTAAAAACCAATTGGAAAGCCAATGTGATCATTCGAATGAGCATGGAGAAATGGGCGCTTTCTTTGGCTATTCCGGAACAACTGGGGGATATCCAGGTGGACAAGCTGAATATTTGCGTGTACCTTTTGCCAACTTCACTCACTTCAAAATTCCGGAGAGTTGTGAACATCCTGACGAGAAGCTTTGCCTGATTGCTGATGCCATGACGACTGCATTCTGGAGTGTCGATAACGCCGGAGTGAAGGACGGGGATACGGTCATTGTTATAGGCTGCGGGCCGGTAGGTCTGTTGGCGCAGAAATTCGCCTGGTTCAAAGGGGCAAAACGAGTCATTGCGGCAGACTATCTCGATTATCGTCTGCAACACGCGAAGCGCACCAATCACGTGGAGATCGTGAATGTGGAATCGCAAGAAAACGTCGGCAACTACCTCAAGGAAATAACCAAAGGAGGCGCGGACGTAGTTATTGACTGCTCCGGCATGAGCGGCAAAATGTCTCCGCTGGAGTCCTTGGCTTCCGGGCTTAAGCTTCACGGTGGAGCTTTAGGAGGGCTGGTCATAGCTACACAGGCTGTCCGCAAAGGCGGCACCATTCAAGTTACCGGGGTATACGGCGGTCGATATAACGGTTTTCCTCTGGGAGACATTTTTCAGCGAAATGTTAATTTGCGTACTGGACAGGCTCCTGTGATTCACTATATGCCTTATATGTATGAGCTGATCGATACGGGGAAGGTTGACCCTGGGGACGTTGTCACACACGTTATTCCGCTAAGCGATGCCAAACGGGGGTATGAAATTTTCGATACCAGACAAGACAATTGCATCAAAGTTGTACTTAAACCTTAACCATATATTGGACTGGAGGCAAATGTCGTATGGTGTATGGCCTGCACGAAACACTTGAAGTCCATGAATTGTCAGCATTCAAAACAGTGTGCCTTACCAAATCTAAAACCATGCAAGCCTTGATCTCTGATCCGGTTCTCAAAGCTATATTGCAAAAGGACGTTGACCTAACAACACGCCAATTGCAAGAGTTGGGTAACATTTTAAATCAAGCCTCGTCATCACAGGAGGTAAAACAATGAACATACTCTTGGAGCATTTGACCGGACTAAATATTTTAACCGACCAAGTGATTGCTGCCGATTTCTTAAACACCGCCAAAAGTGGTGTGAGAAATTACGCTATGGCTGTAACGGAAGCGGGAACTCCAGAAATTAAGGCTATGCTTATAAAACAACTGGATGAAGCTATTGATATGCATGAGCAAATTTCAACGTATATGATCGAACGCGGCTGGTATCACCCATGGAACGTAAACGAGCAGCTGTCGATGGATCTGCAAAATATCAATACCGCATTGCAAGCTCCTGTTTTGTAAAAGGATGCCTTCGGCATTATACGAAGCACGTTCTTGCATATATATAAAGCCCCCAAAGCCGTCCGTCGCGCTGATTGGCGTTAAAGACGACTTTGGGGGTTATTTCGTGGTCTTATTCCGCTTGCCAATTTGGCATCCGCTCTGCCGGGTAACGAAGGCCCGCTGCCATTCCTTTGGGGATAATGGCGTTAATAGTCTCCATTTCCTCTGCGGACAAGCCCACATTCACTGCTCCTGCATTTTCCTCTAAATACGTGACCCGTTTGGTGCCGGGAATCGGTACAATTCCCTCTTGTGCAAGCAGCCAGGCCAAAGCAAGCTGAGAAGGCTTGACTCCTTTTTGAGCCGCAAGATCCTTAACATGCTGCACGAGATCCAGATTCTTCTGAAAATTCTCAGGCTGAAAACGCGGCACCGTGCGACGGAAATCATCTTCTGCAAAATCATCAAACTTCTGAATTTGCCCACTCAAAAAGCCGCGGCCCAGTGGACTGTAGGCCACAAATTCGATGCCCAGCTCCTTACATGTGGGTATAACCTCATCTTCCGCTTCCCGGCTCCATAAGGAGTATTCTGTTTGCAACGCTGTAATCGGGTGTACCTTGTGAGCACGTCTGATCAGTGCAGGAGACGCTTCGGATAGCCCCAGATAGCGGACTTTTCCCGCTTGAACCAGATCACTCATCGCCCCTACTGTTTCTTCAATAGGCACATTCGGGTCAACACGGTGCTGATAGTACAAATCAATGACATCTACACCCAATCTTTGCAGGCTGCGATCACATGCCTGTTTTACATATTCAGGACGACCGCTGACACCCAGGAATCCCCCATCCTCTCCGCGCATAATGGAGAATTTGGTAGCCAACACTACCTCATCCCGGTAGCTGCGCAGGACTTGACTGATCAGTTTTTCATTTTTCCCCACACCGTACACATCGGCTGTATCCCAGAAGTTGATCCCCAACTCCAACGCACGATGAAGCGTTTTGATCGATTCCTGATCATCCAACTCACCATAATACTCGGACATTCCCATGCAGCCCAGACCCAGTGCAGATACTTGAAGCTCGCTGTTACCCAGTTGTTTCTTTTTCAATTCTATCACTCCCAAATTGTCAGAATAGTTACGTATTTCCTAATCACCACGTCACACCCAGTATGTTACTACTTAAAGTTAACTTTAAGTCAAGTGGTTTCTTGTATATGATGTTTCAAATTTTTTTAGAAAAATTTGATTTCCGGGTTGTAAAAGACAGCTGTAAATTTCCTATATATATGAGAAACGAATTATCGCGCGAGATTCTGTTTCAAAATCATCTAATTGGAGGTTTCCCATGCCAGCAAACTACTCTTACACCAAAACGTCTGATGGTTTCCATGTGATCATTACGCCAGCTTCGAATATCCAAAATAAAAATATTCGAAGCCGGATCACACAGCAAACCGATTACGGGATTAATGGGGGCTTCTTTTACCCTATCAGCACCACAAAACCGCCGACTCAAGGTTTATCCATTGCGGTGACACCTAATAACACTCACGATATTAAGGCAAATGCCAAAGAGAATAGTCGAGGTACTGCATTTATTTTTACGGAAAGCAACAAAACAAAAATAGGGATTACCCGTACTTCAAGTGTGGCGGATCTCAAAAAACAAATGGGAACGGCCATTAAGTACAAATCCATTATTAGCGGCGGTAGTCTATCATTGAAGAATGAGGAAGAAGTATGGCTCAAGGAGCTGAAAGAGATTGAAAATTTCGATCTGAACGGAACCTTGCGATACACCGAATCCATCGGACGGACAGGCTTGGGCTTCAAAGTCGTCAATAACATTTGGCAGGTCTACCTGGTTGTTCATGAAAATGCGACGCTGAAACAACTTCGCAACTATTTTATCAAGCAGGATTGCTTCGAAGCCATTCTTCTGGATGGTGGAGGCTCGTCCGGCATTCAGGTCAAAAATTCTGCAGGCACTATGGTCAAATATGAGCAAACACGTTATATCTACAACATGGTGAAACTTATTAACATCACCTAAGCCTTATGACGTGCTTCCATAGGAGTAAGGAGGCCTTACTGGCCTCCTCTACAAATCATCCAGCACGACCACTTCCAATGCTAGGAAAACAGGTGTTGCAGGGTACACATAGGAGACTTCAATGGATTGCCCCACCTGTAATTCTGCCGGACGGATTAATTGCCTCCGCTGACCATCCATCTGCTTATAAATATGTGTATCTGGGATAGATATATAGACTGATTGGATAGGTTTTTCCGCTGGATCATCACTTTGGGGTAGTTCTCTAGCAAATTGAACAGGCCGTTCAAATCGGATCAAATAGTCCATGGTAGGGGCTGCTAAGGGTTGTTCTACTTCTTTTTTAATCCTTTCAATACTTTCGATCTTGGCACGCCCTGTATATACTGTTGTACTTTCCAGATGATCCAAGTCAAAAATAGATCGAACCACCGCTCCATTAGATTTGTTAACCGGCGTAGCCGATTCTTTTGTAGAACATGCAGGCAGTAAAGCTGCCGCAAGCAAGGCAAAAACAAGAGCAGAAGCTCTATTTTTCATAAGTGATCCTCCCGAATCTGGTTTAAAGAATATATTCATTATTACGACGCAAACAGGAACAATTTGGTTGCTTTAATCTGTATTTATCTATTACATTCTGAAAGGTGTGCAATTATATGTTAAAAAAACTCGGTTTAGCAGTCCTCACTGCATCAACACTTCTAGTAGGAAGCTCTATTACGGCAAGCGCTGATTCTACTGTAAATTACGATCATTTGCTCTCGGCAGGGACCACTAACGCTTTTCTGGCCATGGAAGATGGATCTTCATTTTACGCAACGGGAAGTAACGGCAATGGCAAGCTCGGTGTAGGCAATGGCGGAGGGAATAATAAAACAAGTCCGATGCAAGCAGATGTATCTGACATCGCTATGATTGATGCTGGTGATTTGCACTCAACCTTGCTCAAAAAAGACGGAACGATCTGGTCTTGGGGTTTTGCAAGTTACGGCGAGCTAGGGACCGGGAACAAGCGGGATACAGCAAGAGTCCCTGTGAAAAACAAATATATTGATCATGTTAAGGAAGTGAGAGCGGGAGGTCAATTTACGCTTGCCCTCAAAAACGACGGCACGGTGTGGGCTTATGGAGAAAATAATTTTGGACAACTGGGCATTGGCACAAAAGGGGCTTCCGCCTTTTCCGTTAAGCCTGTTCAGGTACAAGGCTTAGAAGATATTGTAGCCATTGACGCTGGTGATAGCTTTGGCGCCGCTCTGGACAAAAACAATCAGTTATGGGTATGGGGACGTGGCTTTGATGGCGCTCTGGGACAGGATGATAAAGAAAACCAGCTTACCCCTGTTCAATACCGAATTGATGATATCAAAAACTTTACCGCTGGAGCTGACCGCATTTATGTGTTAACGAATAGCGGAGAAGTATACGCTTCCGGTAGCAATACTTCGGGTAAGCTGGGGGATGGAACCTCTACCTTTAGAAGATCCCCCGTATTGATTAATATTTCCGATGTAAATAGACTGAAAGCAGGCAAAACCCAAACTTTCGCACTGAAAAATGACGGAACCCTTTGGGGGTGGGGAACCAATAATGAAGGACAAGTAGGTGATGGGACTGATGTGTTTTCGATTAAAGTCCCGACTCAGGTTGTAGATGAGATGAATACGCCTCTAACCGATGTAGTCGCTTTCAGTGCAGCAGGCAACCATTCGCATGCTTTGACAGCCGATGGAACAGTCTGGTCCTGGGGATTTAACAGAAATGGTGAACTGGGCATTGGCAATACCAAGCAACAAAATGCAGCCACTAAAACCAATTTCCCTAATCCATTTTCGAAATAAATAATATTTTTAGTATATTGTTCAAGAAATACGCATAGTCTCTTATGATTATCGAATCCAAAAGAGCAACAAGTAGCAGTTCATCAACTCTACTTGTTGCTTTTTATGTTCACATTTATGAGCTTGAGCTTCTTAATTACATCCACACTATTGTTATGTATGAACAGAAGCGCTTCGCGGCTTCTGAAAGACGGCGAGAAAATTCATTTACAGAGCTAAGGCCTCTTCCGTGATCTTTTTAATATCAATGGATGAAGGCGTTTCTTCCTTAACCATATCCGGCAGGATATTTTCCAAAAAATACTCAACGCATTTCAAATTAATATTTTTGATTTTTACTAGCGCATTGCGATACATCACGATAAATTCCTTTTCGGTATTCCCCCGCTGAAGTTCGGCAAACGCTTCATACACCTGATCCATTTTATCCGCTACTTCTAAAATTAAGCCTTCAACAGAATCATCTTTACCTTCTCTTAGCTGCTTGCGGAAAATGGCTTTAAAATCCTCGGGAATATTCTCTTCTATAAAATACTCAATCATACCCTCTTCGACTTGCTGGATTAATAACCGTAGTTCCTTGGAGGAATGCTTAACAGGCGTTTTAATGTCTCCAATAAAAATCTCGCCGTAATCGTGACTGCTGGTAATCTCGTATAGCTTTTTCCAATCAATATTGAGGCCGTTTCTCTCTTCGATATCAGCCAGGGTTTTGGCATATTGTACTACTTTCCAGGAATGAGCCGATACACTATGTTCCTCGAATTTAAACTTGCCTGGACAACGAATAATTCTCTCCAACTCATTTAGCGATCGAAAATAGGTGTGAATTCCCATCAATACATCCATCCTTTAACGGTATGAAATAGTAGATATAAACCAACTATAAACCTCAACTATTAACAGCAGATTATCGCAATATCAAGTTGATTCTTTCACATATAGCACATAAACAAATTTTGCTATACACTTTATATAAAAAAGTTAAAAGTGGTGAAATCGTTGTTTAAAATCTTGCTGATTGAAGATGATGAAACTTTGTTCCATGAAATAAAGGACAGGTTAACTCAATGGGCCTATGATGTGTACGGCATCCGGGATTTTAGTAAAGTCATTCAAGAATTCACAACGATAAAGCCCGATCTGGTCGTGATTGATATTCAATTGCCGAAATTTGATGGTTTTCATTGGTGTCGAATGATTCGATCCCACTCTAACGTCCCGATTATCTTCTTATCATCGCGGGATCACCCTACAGATATAGTAATGTCAATGCAGCTTGGAGCGGATGATTTTATCCAAAAACCCTTCCATTTTGATGTACTGATTGCAAAATTACAAGCGACACTTCGCCGTGTATATAATTACAATACCGAACCTGTTTCCCTGAAAACATGGCGTGGAGCGACGGTCGATTATGAAAAAAATGTAGTAGCCAATGAGGCTGGCTCCATCGAATTAACCAAGAACGAGATTTTTATTTTGAAGCTGCTGATTGAACAAAAAAATAAAATTGTCACACGAGAGGAATTAATTAAAAGCCTCTGGGATGATGAACGTTTTGTCAGCGACAATACCCTGACCGTCAACTTGAACCGCCTGCGTAAAAAATTGGACGAGTTGGATTTGGGCTGTTTCATTGAAACAAAAGTGGGGCAAGGCTACATGGCTACAGAAGAGGCACCTGCCTATGATTAAAAAATACCTTACAGAGAGGCGGAGCTGGATTCTACTTTTTGTATGCCAACAAATGCTGATCCTTCTCATTGCTTATGTGGATACGGCCATCCCGTTAATGCCGATCCTGTATGTCGTTTTCTTATCTATGTTGGTTTTCCTGGTTTTTTTAATCGTTCGCTATCCCAAGGAAACCAAGTTCTATAGGGCCTTGGAAGAATGGGAGGGGCCTCTCCAA
The DNA here is from genome assembly GCF_029522175.1 of Paenibacillus sp. P2(2022). Lineage (NCBI taxonomy): Bacteria > Bacillati > Bacillota > Bacilli > Caryophanales > Paenibacillaceae > Paenibacillus > Paenibacillus sp. P2(2022). Next base: position 556,293 of record NZ_JAKWFI010000003.1, read on the forward strand.
TTAACCGGAATGGGCGAACCTGAAAGTCCATTTGAGCGAATCATTGAACACAAAATTGTCCATCAGACCGAACGACTACAACAGATGATCTCGCAAAATCAATTGACTCTGGAACACGAAAAGGATGAACTGTTATCATGGATTCATGAGGTGAAAACACCTTTAACCGCTATGCATTTGATGATTGAGCGACTGGATGACAAATCTCTTAAGGCTCAGCTAACTTATGAATGGCTGCGAATTCATTTACTGCTGGACCAACAGTTGCACCAGAAGCGCATATCTTTTATTGAAAACGATTTGTACGTCGAGCAAGTAGATTTAAAATCTCTGGTTTTTAAAGAGATCAAAGCATTACAGTCATGGTGCATCCAAAAAGGGATCGGTTTTGACATCCGACTTGAGCACATAGAAGTGCTAAGTGATGCCAAATGGCTAGCTTTTATCATCAGACAGCTCTTAACCAATGCCATCAAATATAGCGATGCCAGTGATATTATCATTCACAGCTATGAACATAAGGATCGAATACAGCTTGAGGTTCAAGACTTTGGGCGTGGGATTGATCCGAAGGATATACCTCGTATTTTCGAGAAAGGTTTTACATCCACGACCCAACATTCCGATCATACTTCAACAGGCATGGGGTTATATTTAACGAAAAAGGCAGCGCAGTCCTTGCTCATACATATAGATGTGCACTCCAAACCGAACACGGGTACTACCTTCACTTTAATTTTCCCCAAACGAAATGATTTCGTAAGTATGATGAGCATGTGACAGAGATGTCACATGCTTTTATGTATTGTTCGCCCAATCAAGGGAAAAGCATCGGCACGATTTTTATAATAAGGCTACAAGAACAATAAGGAGTGCATCGAAGTGAATATTTTAGAAGCCCATAAGATTCACAAAAGCTATGGTAATAAGCTAAATATGCAGGAGGTTTTGAAGGGAATAGATATCGTTATTGAGGAAGGTGAATTTGTCAGTATTATGGGAGCCTCCGGTTCAGGTAAAACCACTCTGCTAAATGTCCTTTCCTCCATTGATAAAGTAAGCCACGGTTCCATTAAGATCAATGATATCGAAATGACGAAAATGAAAGAAAAGCAACTGGCTGAATTCCGCAAACAGCATTTAGGCTTTATTTTTCAAGAGTATAATCTGCTGGATACGCTCACCGTGAAGGAGAATATCCTTTTGCCCCTATCTATCACCAAAACGCCTAAAAAAGAGGCCAACCGAAGATTTCAGGAGGTGGCTACAGAGCTGGGGATTTATGAGCTCAAGGACAAGTATCCCAATGAAATTTCGGGTGGACAGAAACAGCGTACATCTGCGGCTAGAGCGTTTATTCATGAGCCTACGATTATTTTTGCCGATGAACCTACGGGTGCGCTTGATTCGAAGTCGGCTTCTGATCTATTAAACAAGCTGGGTCAGCTGAACCAAAAGCGCAAAGCAACTATTATTATGGTCACGCATGATCCTGTTGCAGCCAGCCATTGCAGCCGAGTCATTTTTATGAAGGATGGGCAAATGTATACGCAGCTTCATAAAGGCGTGCAGGAAAGGCAAAGCTTCTTCCAGGATATCATGAAAACCCAAGCAGTCTTAGGCGGGGTCCAATATGAACATTAATCTGCTCATTCTAAAGAATTTGAAAAAAAACCTGAAAAATTATTACCTTTATGTTTTTGCTCTCATTTTCAGTGTTGCGCTCTATTTCGCCTTTGTCACATTACAATACGATCCCTCCATGGACGAAGTGAAGGGCTCTGTTAAAGGCGCAGCTTCTATACGGGCAGCATCCGTCTTACTGGTCGCTATTGTATGCATTTTCCTTTTGTATGCTAATAATATTTTTATAAAAAGACGCAGTAAAGAAATTGGCCTATTTCAACTGATCGGAATGACAAAAAGTAAAATTTTTCGCATTCTAAGTGCTGAAAACTTAATTTTATACTTCGGTTCTCTTTTCGTTGGAATTGGGGTTGGATTTTCTTTTTCCAAATTAGTGATCATGATTTTATTTAAGACGACGGGCGTCGAGGCTATTGCCACTCTATATTTCTCGAACCAAGCACTGACTCAAACACTCATCGTTTTTGTTGTCATCTACTTGCTGATTATGGTCATGAATTACTCTTTTATCAAAAGACAAAGTATTTTGTCTTTGTTCCGAGTGACCTCAACCACCGAAGGGAAAATCAAGAAAATAACGACCTTTGAGATGATTATCGGGATCATTGGCGTCTCACTCATCGCGTTAGGTTACTATGTTTCCTCCAGATTATTTGGTGGAGACTTTACATCCCTAAATGAGCTATTTATGGCAATGGTGTTTATTTTGGGCTCTGTCATCATCGGAACATTTCTCTTTTATAAAGGGTCCATCCGCTTTATTTCCAATATCATCAGAAAAAGTAAAGGCGGCTACTTAAACATTCATGAGGTGCTGTCCCTCTCATCCATTATGTTCCGCATGAAATCCAATGCTTTGTTGTTAACCATTATTACGACAGTATCGGCACTTGCTATCGGTTTACTATCCTTAAGCTATATCGCCTATTATTCTGCGGATCAAGCAGCTGAGGATAATGTACCTTCCCATTTTGCCATGACGAATGTGCCGGATGCGGAGAAATTCAAAGCGTTACTTCATGAGCATGATATACAGTATCGAGAAAAGAAAATTGAAGTGATTCAAGTCAGTGTGAAGACAGCGCAAATTATGGAGACTCCTATGGAACAATTAAATAAGGGTGCGGATTTCACGACACTGCCTGTCGTAAGCGACCGATCTGTGGAGGATACGGATGTATCTCCAGGCCAAACGGTTTTAACGGGCTATAATGATATGTTACAGAAATTCATGTCCTTGAAAGACTTTGGACCCTTGGATTTGAAGGGGAAAACAGAAGTCATACCTCAACAATATGTGGGTCTAAAAAAGGATTATGTGATTCCCTACTATTTTGCAGCTGGGGGAGTACCCACTGTCATTGTAGACGAAACCATTTTTGAGCGGTTAAAGAAAGATGTAAATCCAGAGATCCAAAAGAAGTCATCCTTATATATTGGAATTGATATGCTAAACTCAGCGCAGATTGAAGAAGCCGATCGCCTCTTTGCAGCTGCCAATTTTAATGATCAACAAACATCACAGCTTGAAATGAGCAGTAATCAGAAGAGAAATATGGGAGTGATCATGTTTGTCGTTGGCTTTTTGGGACTCACCTTTCTCATTACATCAGGCTGCATCCTTTATTTTAAGCAAATGGATGAGAGCGAAGACGAAAAGGCCAATTATACTGTATTGAGAAAGTTAGGCTTCACCCAAAGTGACCTGCTGCGAGGCATTAAAATAAAACAACTCTTTAACTTCGGCATTCCGTTAGTGATCGGCCTATCACACAGCTATTTCGCCGTCCAATCCGGCTGGTTCTTGTTTGGGACCGAAGTTTGGATGCCTATGATCATCGTGATGGTACTGTACACAGCCTTATATTCCATCTTTGGAGTGCTATCCATTCTGTATTATAAAAAGGTCATTAAATCAGCATTATAACTGGCAAAAAATCAAAAAATGCCCTCAGCACAGGTGCCGGGGGCTTTTCCAAATATTTGAGCATTTTTGTTCCTGCGTGTACAATAAAATAACTATCATCGTAACCCCAAGGGGGGGGGGAGCTTATTTTATTATTAATCATCAATGGCATCGGCATCATAGCGAATATTATACTGGGTTCCTTTATAGGCGTGGCTATTTTTATGGGAATCGTTTTTTTTCTGATTGGCTTGCCTGAGTTTAAAAAATCGCCAAAACTTACGAAAAAGGCCAAAAAAGATATCATCTACATTATGTCAACACTATTAACTCTTCTTATATTCGTAGTTATTGTTTCTTGGAATATTCATACTTCAGGTGACCTGTTTCTTGAAGGTCCGCTAACACCGCAAATGAAGCTTCACTGGGGGCAAAAGGTATTGATACTAGGGTTACTGGAGGGCCTATGGGCTGTTATCACCCTAAAATGGCTGTTGCCCATCTTTTTTGATCCCCTGGATCTCAGCAAGAAGCAAATCCTTGTTTTAGTGAGCGGAATTGCATTTAGTGTGGTTTCAGGCATCTATGCCATGCTTGATGCCAGTTAAAAAGTCTCGCCCTTCTCTGTTACGGACAGGAAGAGTGAGACTTTGTTATTGATGGCTTCCCTCTAGGGAGACTCGTGTGAATGCTTAGCGCAAAGGCTCAAACCCTTCTGTTTGCTTCAGAATCTGCTCAATTTCCGCGCAGGTCTCCGGTTGCAAAGTCACCTCGACTGCTTTCACATTTTCTTCGATTTGTGCCGGTTTAGTAGCCCCAATCAGTGCAGCGCTGATCCCCGGTTCTCTCAGAATCCAGGCAAGCGCGAGTTGTGACAAGGTGATACCCAAGTCCTTCGCCAGCTGATCCAGCTCCTGAACGCAGTTTAGAACAGTATCGTTCATATAACTGCTGATGACATTATTGACAGAGGCATCAGCCCCGCGGCTACCCGTCGGTATAGGCTGTCCCGGCTTGTATTTACCTGTGAGGACGCCTTGGGCCAGAGGTGAAAATACAATTTGGCCGATGCCTACCTGACCGGATACGGGAAGTACCTCATGCTCGATATAACGCTCGAACATATTATAGATCGGCTGATTGGCAATCAGCGGGCGCAGATTCAGCCGTTTTCCAATACCATAGGCATCCGTGAGCTGGGCAGCACTCCATTCACTAACCGCAGCATACAGGATCTTGCCTTGAGCTTGAAGATCATCAAGCGCCCGCAGTGTCTCTTCCAACGGAGTGTCTGGATCATAACGATGGCAGAAGTACATGTCGATATAATCTGTGCCGAGGCGCTTCAAACTCGCCTCACATTGCTCCATAATGTGCTTGCGTGACAGCCCTCTGTCATTGGGACCAGAATCCATAGGAAAGAAAACCTTGGTAGAAAGTACATAGCTCTCTCTTCGATAAGGCTTCAAAGCGGCTCCCATAGCCTTCTCGCCTTCTCCACGGTTATACGCGTTCGCGGTATCAAAGAAATTGATTCCAAGTTCAAAGGCTTTGGCAATACAGGTATGAGCTGCTTCCTGCTCGGCGGCTGTACCGTACGTTAACCAGCTCCCCAGTCCGATTTCGCTAATTTTAAGACCGCTATTGCCTACATTTCTATATCTCATATCTACTCCTTCTTTCCTAAGAAGCTCGCATTTTTATATATTTTAGCATGTAAACCCTTTCATTAAAACAAATAATAAAGGACTCATGGAGTTACATGAAGGACATCTACCACCCTGACTGCTAGGGTGGTAGATACCGTAGTCTCATAATCTCAAATCATGTCTACTTGCTTCCTACAGGAAAAAGCGCATCATATGCAGGACAAGGCAGTTTGTCGAGAAACTCCTGAAGCTGCTTCGGTTTATTTTTGTAAATATCCTTTAGGGACGTTCCGTTATAAATATTACCGATGACCACAGGATGACAAAGTTCACAGATTAGAATATCCCCGTTCCCGTGAAGATGAAGCTGCTTCTTACCATCAACACAGTTGGAAAAATATACACCTGGCTCTTCCTTGAAGCCCAGCTCCTGAGCAAAACGGTCCATACAGGTGAAATACAGCACGGTATCGTCTTTTTTATGAGCGATCAGGTCATGAACGGAACGGACAAGTGCTTCCTTGGTGGAGATCGCGTTCCAATTCGTATGATCCATCACAATGCTGTTTTGGATTTCGTGGATGCGCACACCGAGTTCGTATACTTTTTCACTGATTGCTGGCATATTGTTCTGTGTCTCTGCAAATAGCAAAGTTTCCAGCACCGTTTCCAACTTGGCTTCGGTACACAACCGAATATTTTGAACGATTTTCTCATACATGCGAGGGTGAACATGATAATACTGTGCATATTTATCGGCATCCGTAAAGTTGAAGGAGATATGAATGTTGGAAAGCCCCGCGTCACGCAGCTTCTCAATTCGTTCAGGGCTGAGCAAGCTGGCATTGGTATTGAGCTGGGTAGCGATTCCTTTGCTCGAACAGTGAGCCACAATATCCAGACAGTCCTCATACTTCAAGGTCACTTCTCCCCCGGACAGTCGCACACGTTTTAACGTTGGAATATCATCAATGATACTTTTGACCTCTTTACTGCTAATGCATTGTCCGTCGTTCCGCTGATATGCGCAGCAGTAATCACACTTGAAGTTGCAATTAGAGGTGACCCCGACTTCCAGTCCCTCTAGCTCATAAATGCCCGGCTTCTCCAGCTCAAGTGCTTTATATTTATTCTCTATACTCACTTTCTTATTGTCCTCCCGATCTCAGGCTTGTGTCTTGAATTCCCTTGAGATTATACAGAATGGGAGCGGTTTGTAGATATGACATTGGTAACGGTGAGCTTACTTTACCGGAGTAAGAAATTCTTTATCTATATACTTATAAGTCTCAAATAAACCTTGAGAGCCATAAGGCACATCTAATTCATGTCCATTTAAAGTAATATAGGATTGCCCTGTTACAGCTAACTCCTGATGAAAGGGATCTATCTTTTTAATGTTTTCTACATTTGTAAATGAAAAAACCCATATCTCAGCATTCGTAGCTAAGTCACCCGCTGCAATGACTAATTCGTTGGTTCCATCATGATCAAAATCGTAAACGCTCGCTTGAAACCTATAGCCTGCTTTCAATTCACCAAACTCGTCAAAGGCTTCCGATTCTCCAGTTGAAGACAAGTCGAGTGGCCAACCTGTAGACTCGGAAGGGAATACCACCAATGTTTTCACTCCGTTAGGATGATCCATCCCTAATACGAGTTCAGCCTTAGTTGCCCCCATTTGAAGGGGTAACTCCACATCAGGTTGGCCTGACGTCCAATCTGCATGAACTAACGAATTTCCCTCTTCTGAACGTATTATAGCTTTTTCTTTAGATACGACCACTTTCATAGATTGGCCTGCATCAGTTGCATCTTCCTTCTTCTCTTCAGAATTTATCGGTTGCTCGGAGGACATATTTTTGGAGATTGAGGCTTTTGAAAATGAATCCGTATTCTTCTCTTGATGGGTTCCACATGCTGTCACAATCAGCAATAAAAACAAAAACATTATAGACGATGTTTTTCTCATAAATTTCAAAACCCGTTCCTTCCTCATTTGTTCTTATATTCCATAAACAATGGTGCTATGTAATTTCCATAGATAATAATAACATATATTGAATAGTGCTCTTGAATCCGACACATCTCCTACAATTGTGATCAATATGTGAACTGGGCATAGTTCTCCTTTCCAAATCCATACTGAATATATCTGTTGGTAATGGAGGCGGAAGATCGTGGACAAAAGGATGAATCTGCTTATGTTCAGCGGCGATTATGATAAAGCTATGGCTGGACTGATTTTGGCCAATACAGCTCGGGAGCTGGATGTCGAGGTTACGATGTTTTTTGCATTCTGGGGATTATCATTGGTTCGTGATCCCGATAAAATGACGCTTGAGGACAAGACCATTTACGAGAAACTTATGGATCTGGTGACTCCCAAGGGGCCTGAAGCTTTACCGCTATCCCATATGAATTTTAGCGGTCTGGGCAAGCTGATGCTGACGGAAATGCTGGAAGACAATGAGGCACCGAAGCTGATCCATTTCCTGAAAGGAGCCCGGAAGAAAAACGTCAAATTTTATGCCTGCAAGCTATCGGTGGATATTATGGGTTTTAAACCGGAAGAATTCATCCCTGAACTGGAAATTATCGAGGCAAAAACGTATCTAAAAGATGCGCTTGAGTCGGATATGCAGCTTTTTATCTAATATATCCTCATGCCTTATCCTGCTATTGGATGAGGCTTTTTATTTTGACTAAATGATGACATTCGCCTATTTTTTTTAACCTATTCCAGCCTCCCTACGTACCCTAAGAAGATAGAACGACTTGGGAGGCGCCGTATGCTCATGGCTCGAATCGGAAGTAGTAACTGTAGGTATCAGCCTTCTAACGAGGCTTATTTCCAAAAGTATCGCGAAAATACAATCGGTTATCACCAGACCTTTGAATCTCCATATGGGCTTAAAAAGCTGATTTATGCGGATTGGGCAGCCAGCGGTCGTCTGTATGGCCCCATCGAGTCGAAAATAGTTCATGAATTAGGTCCATTTGTGGCGAACACGCATACGGAGTCTAATTTGACAGGTACTCTAATGACCCAAGCCTATGAAAAAGCAAAACAAATCATTAAGAACCACATTCATGCCAATGAACATGATATCATTCTATTCGCCGGGTCCGGGATGACAGGTGCGGTGAATAAGCTTCAGCGACTATTAGGATTGAAAATACATGAAAAATTAAAGCCCCTCTACCCCATCGCTAAAAAAGACCGTCCCGTTATTTTTGTTACACACATGGAGCATCATTCCAATCATATTTCCTGGGCAGAAACCATTGGAGACGTTGTGTGTCTTCCTCCAGGTCCTGGAGGAATGGTCGATCCAGCTCATCTCGAACGACTGCTGCTTCAATTTCAGCATCGCCCGATCAAGATTGGCGCTTTTACCGCCTGCTCCAATGTTACAGGGTTTGAAGTGCCGATTCACCAGCTATCCCGCAAAATGCATGAACATGGCGGCGTATGTTTCGTTGATTTTTCGGCAAGCGCACCTTATGCGGAGATCGACATGCACCCTACAGATCCCCTTGAGAAACTGGACGGAATTGTATTTTCCCCTCACAAATTCCTTGGTGGCCCCGGTACAAGCGGCGTTCTCATTATGGATTCGCGGCTGTGCCTCCATTGTGCTCCCGATCAACCCGGGGGCGGTACGGTGAGTTGGACCAATCCTTGGGGTGGATACGAGTATAAAGATAGTATTGAAGCACGCGAGGATGGAGGGACCCCTCCTTTTCTACAGGCTGTTCGAACCGCGCTCTGTATTCAGCTGAAGGAACAAATGGGATACAGCCGCATGTTGGAGCGTAAAAAGGAGCTGACCTCATTATTGCTAAAAGGCTTGGGCACCATACCAGGTCTGCATATTTTGGGAGGAAACAGCCAAGATCGGCTGGGAATCGTTTCTTTCGTTGTCGGTCATATTCACTATAACCTGATTGTAAAACTACTAAATGATCGATTTGGCATTCAGGTCCGAGGCGGCTGTTCATGTGCAGGCCCCTATGGACATTATTTGCTGGGCATCGACCAGCAAGCATCTAAGCAAATGACAGACCTGATTCATGAGGGAGACTTATCTCGAAAGCCGGGCTGGGTGCGTCTGTCGCTTCATCCCATGATGACCAATCAGGAAGTCTCCTATATTGTCTCTTCCATACGGGCTATCATGGAAAACATCATAACCTGGCAAAAAGATTATACCTATCAACCGGAATCAAACGAATGGCGATCTATGAATGAACATCACAAAATAGACATCAGCAAATGGTTCAACTTTAGCAATTAAAAGACTCTTGTCCGTTTCCTTCTTTCAAAATACTCATAAGCTACACTGTAAGATTACTATATGAGGAAAGAAGGGGCGACAATGGGTGTCAATTTTCGCAACAGCACCAATGCGGCTATCTTTCTAGTTTTTGCCTATCCGGACTTCAGCTGTACTCCTGTTAACTACTCTAAAGCAGGCTGGTTTCGTGTGAACCCCGGTCAAACGATTCAAGTATGGAGCGGCTTCGCCGGAGGTAATACGTTTTTCTATTATGCCGAGGACGACTTTGGACGTACATGGCGAGGTTCATACTTCACTCAAGTTCCTGAAAATGCCTTCGATTGGTGCTGGGATACAGGCTGTACCACTTGTAGAAACGTGGGACTGCGGAGAATTGCGGTTAGCCCGTTCGTCTTGAACTATACTATCGACTTTATAACAAGCAGCAGTCAAAGAAAACCTGCATCAACCACACTCCGCATGACGCTGCCTTCCAAAGCAACTCAAGAGAAACCTATCTTGCGCAGAGTTCCTGCAAAACCTAAGAGACTAAAACAAGGAAAGCCTCTCCTGCAAAGACGCATCACGCATAAAAAACGGACCAAATAAACAATGATCTGATCGGCCCCACCTGTACAGATTATTTAGAACCAAAAAAGGAGCGACCTCCTCACATGGTCTGCTCCTTTATCTTTCTCGATACTGAGGTCAATCCGCCTATTTGTTCTCGGATTCCCACTTGGATATCTCTTCACGCACCCGTGGCGCTACTTCTGTTCCCAATAATTCAATAGCTCTCATGACATCATCATGCGGCATCGTGCCGACGGGCACATGCAATAGAAACCGTGTAATGCCTACCTGTTTACGGAGGTGAATGATTTTCTTGGCTACCGTATCAGGATCGCCCACATATAATGCTCCTTCAAAGCTGCGCGCGGCATCGAAGCTGGAACGAGTATAAGGACCCCAACCACGTTCACGCCCAAGCACATTCATGCTCTGCTGAGTGGAAGGGAAAAACTTATCCGCTGCAAGCTCGGTAGTCTCCGCGATAAAACCATGCGAGTGGGATGCAACTGGAAGCAGCGATGTATCATGACCTGCATGTTTAGCTGCCTTTTTGTACAACTCCACCAATGGTGCAAACTGCATAGGGCTGCCTCCAATAATGGCAAGCACCAACGGCAATCCAAGCAAGCCCGCACGAACCACTGATTCCTGATTGCCTCCACTCCCAATCCATACAGGCAAAGGATTTTGCACCGGACGCGGGTACACGCCCAAATTGTTGATTGCGGACCGATGTCCGCCTTTCCAGGTCACTTTTTCGGATTCACGTATTTTCAATAACAGCTCCAGCTTTTCATCAAACAACTCATCGTAGTTATCCAGGTCATATCCAAACAATGGGAACGATTCTATAAAAGAACCTCGGCCTGCCATAATCTCAGCTCGTCCATTCGAAATACCGTCCAGCGTAGCAAAGTCCTGAAACACACGCACCGGATCATCCGATGAAAGCACCGTAACCGCACTAGTTAGGCGAATTCGTTGGGTTTGTGCCGCAGCAGCAGCCAGTATAACAGCCGGAGCAGATGCTGCATAATCTTTACGATGATGCTCTCCCACGCCGTACACATCCAGTCCTACCTGATCAGCAAGTACAATTTCCTCGACCACTTCACGTATCCGTTGTGCGTGACTGATGACCTCACCGGTTTGGGGATCCGGTGTTGTTTCTACAAACGTGCTTATACCTATCTCCACTTATGCTACCCCCTATTGTATGTTTCACTTTTATTCGGCTGCTTCCAAAGTAAATCATTTTAAAAACCGATATCTTTATATTGAACCTTTTTCACATCTTTTTCAAGCTCTCCTTTTCTAAGTCTGAAAATCAGGCGAGAGAAGTGCCGAGATCCACGCAGGAAAAGCAGTCTCTTTGTCGAATTTATGGTATGGAATAAATAAGATTTCCATCCCCACACCATGAAAACAACAAGGAGGCACATACATTATGGCTTTTGTCATTAATAATTTAAAGGATAACAGCAATGTTGCCATCACTGACCAATTAGGTGGATTTACGGTACTGGAATACATAACAGATTTGAGTTGCACCTCGGTTGCAGCTGCAAAAGACAATTACTATATGAGCAAAAGTAACATGCGCCGCAAGCAGCTCATGATCGAAATCAATAATAGTGAGATTATGATGAGGGCAGGTGCCATGCAATATACTGTAGGCAGCATGGAAATGACTACCGGTGTAAAAGGCGTCGGAGGCTTAATGCGAAACCTGGTATCCGGTGCTGTAACGGGGACAGGTGCTATTAAACCGCATTATAAAGGCACGGGGACCATTATGCTGGAGCCTACCTACCAATATATTTGGCTCATTGATGTGGATAATGATGACATTGCCATCGAAGACGGATTGTTTTTAGCTTGCGACACCACGCTGGACATATCCGTCGTTGCACGCAGTAATCTTTCTTCTGCTGCACTGGGCGGAGAAGGGTTATTTAATTTAAGCGCCCGTGGAAAAGGAGTGCTGGCACTTCAAGCGCCGATCCCTTCTGATGAAGCGGTCGTTATAGAATTGCAAAATGATGTGCTCAAGGTGGATGGCAACTTTGCCCTTATGTGGTCCAACACCCTACAGTTCACCGTCGAAAAATCGGGAAAAACCAAAATGGGCTCGGCCGCTTCCGGCGAAGGGCTGGTTAATGTATACAGGGGAACCGGAACTGTATGGCTAGCACCACTATGACATCTATGTGGGCATGAGCATTGGAAGCCCAATGATGCCAAATGCTAGTAAAAAAGGATAAGCCTCGGCTTCTCCTTTTTTTAATCCTCATGGAACTGAATAGTTTCTCTGCTGTACACTTTAATTCTTTTTGACAAACTCCGATTTTAGCTTCATTGCTCCAAAACCATCGATTTTGCAATCAATATTGTGATCGCCTTCCACCAAACGGATATTTTTTACTTTGGTGCCGATTTTCAAGACGGAAGAGCTTCCCTTCACTTTAAGGTCTTTAATGACCGTTACAGAGTCACCATCCTTTAGAATGTTACCATTCGCATCTTTGACGACTTTTACATCTTCACTGCTTACAGATTCTGACTCGGCAGACCACTCATGAGCGCATTCCGGGCAAATGAACAGACTGCGGTCCTCATAGGTGTACTCTGAATTACACTCAGGACAGTTTGGCAAATTAGACATGGTATTATGTACTCCATTCATATATTATTTCTATTCCAAGCCTACCTTGGAGTTCCCTACAAGTATATTGGATAATCAGTCGCGGTTCCACTTATGAATGTAACTAAACAGATGCTAACCTTCCTAGGTAGCATCCGTTTTTGACAGTACGGTTATTATGCTTGAATTTGCTTGACTAGTTCACTAATCCCTTGGTTAAGCGGTGTAAGGGGACGCTTCAACAGCTTCTCTAAATCGTTGCTTGCGACATCCAAGGCTCCTTCGCGAATCGCCTGTTGAATGCCTACCACAATAGGGATGGCACCTTCCGGTACTCCCGCACCGAGCATAATCTCGGCATACGCAGCATCGTCCACTTGCTGTACAGGAACGTCTTTACCTAGGACCTCGGCAAGTATGGCTGCCAACTCTTCTTGGGTAATCGGCTTACCGGAGAGCTCGTATATGGTATTCTCATGCCCTTCGCCAGACAACACGGCTGCAGCCGCTTCCGCGTAATCAGCACGGGTTGCCCAACCTACTTTACCGGACCCTGCCGAGGTTAGCCATGGAGCTCCCGCGAGTACGGATTGGATCGTGCCTGCTTCATTCTCAAGATACCAATTATTACGCAAGAAGGAATAAGGAATACCCGACTCACGTATGAACTCCTCCGTAATACGATGTACAGGTGCAAGGAATAGAGTGCTGTCAGCGGCATTGGCAGCACTGGTATACGCGATGAAGCCCACTCCCGCACGCACAGCAGCATCAACAGCCGCTTTATGCTGACGAATTCTAGTATCATTATCTCCGTCTGCGGATATAATCAACAGTCGGTCTACACCAGCAAATGCCTGATCCAGCGTTTCCGGCTTATCAAAATCGCCATGACGAACGTCAACGCCACGATTACGTAACCCCTCGGCTTTTTCCGGATTTCTTACGCTAACAATAAGATCTTGTGCCGGAACGGATGCAAGCAATGTATCTACCACAATGGCCCCCAGCTGCCCCGTTGCTCCTGTTAATGCGATTTTCATACGAAATCCTCCATTCATATTTTTATTTACTTTTATATAGTAACTAAAAATATGATACATGTCTAATTTAGAGTCTAAAGGTATGCTTTACGGGTAAGGGTTGGTAACCCTGGTAACCCAGACCTTCCACAAAGAGAGGAATATGTATATGAAGAAAGCTATGGTCATTGTAAATCCCTCTTCCGGCAAAGAGGAGTCCCTCCAACATGTCAGAAACGTAGAAGAAATTCTACGTGAGCAAGGATACGCTGTTACAGTCGAAGAGACGGCACGAGAACTTGATGCCACCCGTTTTTGCGTCACTGCTTGTCAGGAAACTTATGATCTAGTCGTTTCCCTCGGTGGAGATGGCACGCTCCACGAAACCATTAATGGTTTCATGGATCAAGACCATCGTCCAAAACTGGGGGTCATCCCTCTTGGGACGGTCAATGATTTTGCCCGTGCCTTACAAATTCCGCTAAATCCCGAACTGGCGATCCGTACACTCACTTCTGCTCGCGTGAAAGCCGTAGATATGGGCCTCTTAAACGGTCGAATGTTTGCAAATGTTGTTGCCACTGGCTCGCTTGCCGAATCGCTATCCGCTGTGTCGTCAGACGATAAATCCATGTTTGGCACATTTGCCTACATTAAAGAAGGTATGAAAGAACTGATCAACCATCCTGCCCATCCGCTTATCGTTCGCTATGATGACAAGACTTGGGAAGGCGAATCCCCACTCTTTCTTGCTGCTTTAACCAACTCAGTTGGCGGATTTGAGAAACTGGTGCCCGGGGCAGCTGTTGATGATGGCCTGCTTCACTGCTTTATTTTCAAAAACCTCAATATATTGAATACGGTGACAGCCAGTATATCCTTATTTTTAGGCAACTTGAAGGATCATAAAGACGTCGTTTACTTTACCGCAAAGCATGTAAGTGTCAGCTCCGCAGAATCGGTCAGTACGAATGTAGATGGTGAGGAAGGACCGTCTTTGCCTATTGAGGTTCGTATTCTACCGCGTCATATCGAGGTGATTGTGCCTGAGGAGTCTGAGTAATACGGTGCTTATCCTCAGGCTTGAGGCTCATACTCGCTCAATTTTCCTTCGTAGATCAAATGGAATCGGTCACTTTGCCGAAAATCGTCTGGTGTGATAAGGGCAGGCAACTTGTTCCATATTTTTATGCCGGATCGCTGTAAAATTTCCGCGACGAATTGCGAACAAAAATAAGAATTACTGAACTCGACGGGTTCTTTGAGTGCAACGCCAATCAAGCCCAGTAAGTTATACATATATTTTTGTCGGCTTCGGATAAAAACGTGTAGAACTCTCTTCATTTTTTCGACTTCGCGATTGGTTACTTGAAGCTCGTAGATAACACATGTTGTATTCGGAAATCTGCTGTATGTACCTGTCTTAATATCCTCTTTCACGAAACCACCATCCAGAGGGTTACTGGGGGTCTTTCTCCCGAAGCTGTATAACTCCGAAAGTTCTCGGTCGAAGGAAATGGAGGCGTGATTGTATGGCGCTCTTGTATAGCTTTTAATAACTCTCGTAAGAAACGTTCCCGTATTCGTAAGCAAGATAAAAACGGACTGATCAGCTACCATTTACGAAATTTCCCCTTATCAAGTTTGAATTATTCCTTCATAATAACATAGGACCCCCTTCATGGAATCCTATTTTGCTATAAGTTGGTGAGTCGCAATGGACAGTTCGTTATTCACGTTAACCCTCATTTGTATAGCCTTATTAATCATCCATCTGATTTATATAGTGGTAGCCAAAACACAGCCAAACAAAGACTATGCAGCTATTGGGCTTCGCATCAAGACCTGGTGGGGCATGTTCTTTATCTTTTGCCTGGCAACACTTTTCAATCCGATCGTTTCACTGCTTTCCTTGATGGTGCTTACTTTCTTTGCGTTAAAAGAATACTTCTCCATGATTAGATCTAGAAAAGCTGACCGCAGGTTATTTTTATGGGCATACTTGGCGATTCCTGTACAGTTTTATTGGATTTATATCGGGTGGTATGGAATGTTTATTGTCTTTATCCCTATCTATGTGTTCTTGCTGCTGCCGCTCCCTCGATTGATCAATAAAGGAACCGTTGGTTTCTTGCGCAGTGTCAGCTCGACTCAATGGGGACTCATGCTGATGGTTTTTGGACTGAGTCACCTGGCATATTTTCAGTTTGCTACGCCGCAATACGGAGCGAAACTTGTACTTTTTCTAGTGGTACTGACACAACTCAATGATGTCGCACATTATCTGGCATCGCTCTATTTCGGCAAGCGGAAAATCGTCCCGACATCCAATCCCAATATCACTTGGGAAGGCTTTGCATTCGCTTTTCCCGTAACCATAGCGGCTTCCTATCTAATCTATCCGTACCTGACGCCGTTTGATCTGAAATTTGGGATTATTTTCGGCATGTTGATTAGCTTGAGCGGTTTCTTCGGGAGCTTAACGGTTTCCGTGCTGAAGCGAGATTTATTAATCGGTGATGATGATAAGTTCGATGCTTTGAAAAAAAGCTACTTAAGCCGGGTGGATAGCTTGACCTACACCTCGCCCGTCTTTTTTCACGTAATTCGTTATTTTTTCGACTTTATGTAGCAATTGTCTCCCCTGCACTCCGCTTCTCACCGTTTTCATTTTAGTGAGCCGGGGTAAGTACTACTGTACCGCAAGCAGTCCTTATCCTAGAAAACAATCTTGAGGAGGCGTTAGAAATGGCAGAGCACAATCATGTTGTAAATAAGGAAGGCGAAGTGGCACTGAACAAAGTAGATGACGCGTTAAATCGGATAGACGACAGCAAAAAGGATGACATTTTGGGCAGCTTTGATTCATTCAAAAGTTATTTGAGCGACAAAATTGAAATGGCTCAAAAAATCGGCTTGAATGAAGAAGTGATGGCAAAAGCAGCTGAGAAGATCGCAGGCTATCTGGCAGCCAAGGAAGAACCGCGCAATAGCGAGGAGAAGCTTCTTCAGGAATTGTGGAAGGTAGGGGACAAAGAGCAGCAGCACGCGCTTGCTCATATGCTCGTACGCGTGGCTCAATCCTCGTAGAAATATTTAATTGATGAAGAATAATATTTTACTATAAAAGAGCAGTCTATCCTTAAATGAGGATAGACTGCTTTTGCGTTTACTATCGTTGCAGCGCGTTCCGTTAGGGATTACAATATGTTCTGCTTAGCGTATGGAATTAATGTACCTGGGACAACAATTCATATGCATCTTCCTTGGTAGTAACCGCCTGAAGTGCTTCTCTGAAATGATCGTCCATCAGCTTACGAGACAGCATTTGCAGCACCTTCAGATGTGCATTGTCCTTGCTATTACGCGGAACAGCAATCATGAAGATTAGTTTCGCTTCACTGCCGTCCAAGCTTTTCCAGTCCACTCCGCTCCGCTTCAATCCAAAGACCACGCTTGGCTTCAGTACAGCTTCCGATTTACCGTGAGGGATGGCAATATTCATTCCAATGCCTGTGGAGCTTTCCTTCTCTCGGTCCAATATGGCCTGTTTAAAACCACTGGCAGAACTTACGGCTCCATTTCTCTCAAGTGTTCCGATCATTTCATCAATCACGGCATCCTGTGTCGTTCCTTCCAGATCCAGATCAATCAGATCCATCGTTACAATATCTGTCAACTTCTCCATGTGAATGGCTTGCGAAGATACGGCTGGATCGTTATTTGCAGTTGCTACAGCTGATGACTCGGCGGCAGTCGTAGTCATCATAGATTGTTCCGTTACTGCGGCAGAATCTCCAGATGTCTCTTCTCCAGCAACAGCTGGATTTGCAGTTGCAATATCTCTTTTCAGCAGACTCACCAGGATGACCGACACAGCTGCGCCGACAATAACGGCAATGAAGAACATCAATACATTGTCCACTGCACCAAGGACGGCTACGATCGGTCCACCATGAGCTACTTTATCCCCTACATTTCCCAACATCGCAATGACTGAACCGACCATAGACCCTGCCATGATACTAGGAATAACACGCAATGGATCTTGTGCAGCGAAGGGAATCGCTCCTTCAGTAATACCGAATAGTCCCATCGTGAATGTCGCCTTTCCAGCCTCGCGTTCTGCTGGTGCAAATTTACGCTTGTTGATCATTGCTGCAAGTCCCATTCCAATCGGTGGAATACAAATCGCAACGGCGATCGGTCCCATAATTTCGTAATTCCCTTCACCAATCATGGCCGAGCCAAATAAAAATGCGACTTTATTGACTGGACCACCCATATCAAAGGAGATCATCGCACCTAAAATCAGTGCCAATAAAATTGAACTTGTACCTTGCATACCTGCAAGCCAACCCGTTAAAGCTTCAAACAATTGTGCGACTGGAGAACCGATGATAAAGACAAAGATTAATCCTACAATTAAAGATGACAACACAGGGATAATAATAATAGGCATGATCGGCTGTAACGCTCGCCCAACCTTCATTTTCCGAATACCCAGTGCAACATAACCTGCCAGGAAACCAGCGATAATTCCGCCGATAAATCCGGCTCCCGCCTCACTTCCATAAAAACTGCCGTTCGCAGCAATGAATCCGCCAACCATACCCGGTGCAAGCCCCGGTCTATCTGCAATACTCATCGCGATGAACCCAGCGAGGATGGGTATCATAAAGGTAAATGAAGCCGAACCGATATCCTGAACCGTCTTCCAAAATGAACCGTCCGGTATAACTAGACCGCCTGGTGTCTTCTCACCGCCAATCGTCAACGCAATGGCAATGAGCAATCCTCCAATGACGATAAAGGGTACCATATAAGATACACCATTCATCAAGTGGCGGTAGATAGGATTTTGCTTCGGTTTATTCTCCTGTGAGCTAGCTTCGGAGGTACGTGACTCTGCCTGGTACACAGGCACATTCCCCTTCATCACCCGCTGGATCAATTCTTCCGGACGGCGAATCCCATCCTGTACTCCAACGACCAGCAGTTTCTTGCCGACGAAGCGGTCTTTGACCACCGTCTTATCCGCTGCAATAATAATGCCATCCGCTTCACGGATCTCCTGCTCAGTTAGTTGATTTTCTACTCCAATGGAGCCTTGTGTCTCGACCTTCATCTCGATACCCAGCTTGGCTGCTGCCTTTTGCAAATTCTCAGCTGCCATATACGTATGTGCAATTCCGTTAGGACATGAGGTAATCGCTAATATCTTCATAGTCATTCCCCTTCTCTCTGGTGTTTCCGCTTACATTGATAGTATAACCGCCTTTTTTGCTGTTATCGGGCGAACTTTTTACCGGAACTTTCGGAAAAATAGAATAATACGGACAAAAAAACAGGACTTATCTATAAGTCCTGCTCCAAAGCATGGCTTTTAATTTAGTTTATCCCTTTAGCTTCCCTAATAGTCTCATCGCATCGGTCTCCTTGGATAAAGCATGAACTAGAGCTGGCTGCTCACTGATTAGGGACAACTCCTTAAATAACTGCCGCATTTCTTCCCGCCCATCCTGTTTTACCGCAAGCAAGAACACAAGCTCCACTTTCTCGGTTCCCCAAGTAAGTGGCTTCTTTAAAGTAGCGACTACAATGGCGGACTGCCTTATCCACTCTGAGCCGCCATGCGGGATGGCTATGCCTCCCCCGATCGTCGTAGCCGACATTTTCTCTCGCGCCAATACGCTGTCCACATAACCTGTTTCCACATATCCTTTGTCCTCCAGTATTTGCGCCAGCTTGGAAATCAATTGTTCGGGACGCTGCACTTCTTGCTGGGGAAAGACTAAAAAAGGGGTTGTGTACTTAAAAAATACAGATTCATCTGCGACTCTAGGTTCCGGCTCATCCATTCGTCTGATCACTTGCTCCAGTTGACGCTCATCCTTGGCATCTAGCAATGGAGAGACGAGAATATGCGGAACACTAAGCTCTGGAAGATCCACGGTTGTAATGATCAGATCCAACTCCCGGGTTGCCAGATAGTCCTGGACTTCTGCCTTCGAAAGAGTTGTCTCCACATGTACAGCCGGAAACTTACGTTCCACCTTTGTGCGCAATAGCTGGGACATACCAATGCCCATGTGACACACGATAATGGCCCTCTGAGGATGACTTTCTTTCTGGTGAAGTCGCTCCACAGAAGCCTGAAAATGTAGCGTTAAATACGCCGCTTCCTCCTCGGGGAACGATAACCGAACCAAATTCCCTACCTCTTCCAGCGTAATAATAACCCGGTCGAACATGTAAGGGTACATCTTCTTGATCTCAGTCAGCATAGGATTAGACACCGTCAACCCATATTGAAGCCGATTCAGGGTCGTATATAAATGGACTTTCAACCCTTTCAGCAACATCTTATCCTTGGAAAAGTCAATCATATTCAGCTCCGACATCCGCCGGACTAACTGCTCAATCAGTTTAGGCAAAAGCGGATGGCTGTCTGCCAGATCGCTGTGTTTCCCCTTGCTATCCTCCTGCTGATAACGAAACTTTCCGCCCAGCAAATGCAGGGTTAGATAGGCCGTTTCTTCCTTGGAAAAAGGTACGGAAAACAGCTTTTGCAGCTGCCGTAAAAACGCAGTAGCCCATGTAAACTCAACCTTCTCCTGCAAAAAGGCAATGTCTTGTTCGGAGAGAGAAATGGGCTGTCCCAGCTTGGTTCGTTTGACCATTAAGAGAATATGGAGCATGAGACCCTCAAAGGCTTCATCCGTAAAGCTGAGTTCATGATGCTTTTGAAATACTTTTAATTCATGATGGATGGTGGCAATCTCGTGTGGCTCAAACTGCTTGCGCATCATCTGTCCCGTCAACTCAGGACTATCAATCAGCTGATTCATCCGCGCCAAAGCGATCCGCTTGTTTTTCTCAGTGCCTTGAATGGTCAAGCCTACGCGCTGCTTGGTAATCAAGGCAAGATCAAAGCTGTGCAGCCAGTCATCAATCTTTTCCATATCTCTACGGATCACCGTCTTGTTCACATAATACTGAGAGGCCAGATCTTGTATCGTTACAGGCTTGGCATCCATCAAGAGCCGATAGGCGAGATGCAGCACCCTCTCCTCATCCGATTCATGCTGGGCTGTACTATCGCCTGCATACAGCCGGTGAAATAAATCAGCCTGCTCCGCTTCACTGATCTCCAAATAAATGCCACGTCCCGGTCTTCTCACCAGATTGGCATTGGAGTGCTTGACTAGATATTCTTCAATTACTTTTAGATCGTTTCGAATCGTCTTTTCTGAGCAATCCGTTTGATCGGCCAGATCCTGCACTAACCACAGTCGGTTCGATTCAGTTAACAACTTGCGGAAAATTTCTACTTGCCTTTTGTTCATTCCAATCTCCTATCTTCCAACAATAAAGAATGTCCAGGCATACCGGGTTATATTTTGTTAGCCTTATATTAGCTTATCGATATACTCATTGTAACCCTACAGCAACATACGGAGTGTATAATAAGACAATCCCAATATACTGGATTTTCAGGAGGAAGAACAGTGATCACCTATTTGAGATGCAGTGAAGTCAGCATGGAGCACATTTTCCAGGCATTTTCGCTCGGATTCTCAGACTATTCCATTCGCCTGACCATGGAACAAGACGATTTCGCGGCACGTTTTTTCGGTCCAGAGGGTAATTCACGGAGCCACTCTTTCCTTGCCATGGATGAAGATCAGCCAATTGGCTTGATTCTAGGCGGTATCCGGCAGTTTGACGGGTATAAGACCATGCGTTGCGGCACGCTATGCATCGGTCCAGCTTACCGTGGCCAGGGTATTAGCAACAGGTTGCTCGAATTGCATAAACAAACGGCCATCTCCGAGAACTGTCAGCAGCTATGGCTCGAAGTCATTACGGATAATGATCGGGCTGTCCAGTTCTATAAAAAGCACGGCTATGAGGTATGCTATACGCTAAAATACTACAACGGTACTGTCCCATCAATCTCTCCCGCTCCCTCATCACCGTACATGTTTAAGAAACTAACATTTGATGATGTCGCAGATTTTCGTACAACTCTTACCGACTGTCACATCCATTGGCAAAGTGACACACCTTATTACGCTAACAGCACACAGGAAGTTTTTCTCGGCATCTATGCGGTGAATCAAACCCGAGTCGGTATGATTGCTATGAGTGCTCAAGGTAAAATCAACTTTCTTTGGGTCGATCCCAAACATCGAAACCAAGGCCTTGGACGTACCCTACTTCATAAAGCGGCAGAAACCCAAAAGGTCGAGAAGGTATATATCTGCCTGTCCGACAATCACTCTCTTGAAGGCTTTATCCAAAAAACAGGCTTCTCGAAGGACCCTATTGAGCAATATGAAATGTGTATACCCCTTGATCCAACTACTTCTCTCATTTCTGAGAACGATTGATATATTCTGATTTAACGAGTGCGCACATGCAAAGATCATCATATTTCCCGGATGTAAATTCATACTGGGACAGGATTCCTTCCTGCCGAAAGCCTGCTTTTTCAAGCAAACGCAAGGATTGTGTATTCTCCGGCTCTACTAGCGCCTGAATGCGGTTCAACGGTAGGGTATGAAACCCATAGTTGATTACAGCTGCAAGTACCTCTGACATTAACCCTTTGCCCCAATAGGCTCTGGACAATTCATAACCCATTTCTGCTCGGTGATGACGTTGATCCCAGTTATGAAATCCGCAAGAACCGATGATTTTACCTTCCTTCGTTTGAAGAGCCCAGCGGATTCCCTGATCTGTCTCAAAAATCCGATCATACCAACGGATCTCATCCAGTGCCTCCTGTTCAGACTCAAATGGGCTCAGCCCGTAAAACTTCATCACCTGCTCATCTGAAAAGTATTCCAACATATCCTTGCTGTCCGTCGCTACCATTTTTCGTAATACAAGACGTTCGGTTGTTATAACCGGAAACTCACGTTTCATATTCTCACCGCCTTCTCCGTTGTTCACTTTCGCAAGCTTTTCCTTGCATACCTACGCCGCTAAGTTCAATATTCGATGATCATTACTTGCTTCTTCCAATTATAAAGTAAATGAAAGAATACCTCTAAAGGGATATTTATAATTAGTTCTTTGTTTATAGAATGTTTTCCTAATCATGGATGATAAAAAGACCGTTATATAAGGAGTGTGTTTTTAAATTATGGATTATTAAAATGAGGTGTACGATTTGGAAGACCAGCACATACCACAGAATTCACAAGTAGCAGTAAGAGAGAAGTACATTCGGCATGGGCAAAACTATGGGGAAACAAACAGAATGGCCGAAATATCAAAAACCTACGGTTCGTCTATTTTGTTTAGACGTTGGGGAGCAACCCTTTTTGATTTTATATTTTTTATAATCGGGTATATTTGTTTCTTTATCTCAGTCATTCAGATAACAGACAGATGGTTGTTGCCCTTAGCGATTGCTTCCCGTTGCATTCTGATTATAGCTTTCTTCTGCTATTATTTGCTCTTGGAAGGTTACACAGGCTATACGCTTGGCAAATTCGTTTTTCGTATTAAGGTGGTTACCGGAGAAGGAAGACCTCCTGGTTTTCTTAAATCACTCATTCGTACGCTGCTCAGGTTAATAGACACCAATCCATTGCTAATGGGTTCACTACCTGCTGGTATCAGCGTGTTAGTAACTGCCTCTAGACAACGAATTGGTGATTTAGCTGCAGGTACATATGTGGTAAAGGTGCGGGACTTGGAGCCGATTAGCAAAAAGACAATGAGACGGTCGCTCTTCATATTTATTACCGCAATGGTGATCTTGGGAGCCTCGTTTGTAAATGCTATTTTTGTACTGGCAAACAGTTACAAGTCCAGTGAAGCTCCGGTAAGCAAGCAGGAGCAGAGCTTTGTAAGTAGAGATGGACATTTTCAGATTTCTGCCCCATTAGACTGGTCGACAGACCCGGACCGGGAAGGAAAAGCAGATATTGCGATATTCAATCCCTACATTGAAAAGTCTGTTATCGTACGATCCAATTCGAAGGAGAAATTGGGTAATGTAACGCGCCAGTACTACACAAAGAAAATTCAAAACAACATGACCAAAGAGTTTAACCTCTCTACAGTAGGACCTTCATCCAACACTACGATTCAAGGATATCCTGCCACTCAGTTCACGATTAAAGGACAGAAGGATATAAACCATTATCTCACCCATGTAGCTATTATTGAGACTGAAAATAATTTCTATCAGATCATCGGGTATACGCCTGCATCAAAATATAGCCGTTTAAAGAAAGAAATTCATGATATTACCTATAGCTTTCGTGAGGTTCGACCTTAGACAGCGTGACGGACCAGGACGAATAATGAAAGAATAAGACGCAAAAGACAGGTGCTCCTTGGAGCCCTGTTTTTTCGCATACAACTACTCTTGATATCTATGATAAAATAGGCTGACATGTTCGGCGCCCTGTTTTATTATATTGTTCAGATGCACAACAATTTGAAAGCCCTTTCAATTAATGTGATGCAGTAAAACACCTTACATCACTAGATAAAGGAGGAATCCTGATCTGTTTCCGCTCTCCGAAAGACAAGCCCAAGACATCGTAGACAAAATGATGAAGGATATTCCATACAATATCAATATTATGAATGAACGAGGCATCATCATTGGCAGCGGCGAGAGTGAACGAATCGGAACCATTCACCAAGGGGCTGTTCAGGCGCTCGAAACCGGGAAAATGATTGAAGTGTGGCAGGACGGACATTACGAGAAAAAAGGAACCAATGAACCGATTGTCATTCATCATGAGCTAGTTGGTGTCATTGGTATTTCAGGCAATCCTGACGAAGTTCGTCCTTTTTGCAATATTGTTAAAACTACGGTGTCTCTCCTGATTGAACAGCGTATTTCCTTGGAGCACTTGGCCCATGAGGCCAACCGCAAAAAATCTGTACTGGAAATGCTGTTAAATCATCAGGGAGCCTATACCCAAAAAATAAAAAAAGAAGCTGCTCAATATCACATTGATTTGCTTCTCAAAACTTCGGCCGTATATGTAAAGCATCTTCCTTCCGATCCTGCTCATTTCGCCGAATTATCCAATATATTCATGCAGCATCCATCCTTTCGTATGGAGGAAGACAGTTATCTCATCCTGATGCAAAATCAGGAACCAACGACCAAGCTACTGGAACCACTTGTACGCAGCCATCCTGATGTGCTGATTGCCATCAGCAGACAAGAGCACAGCATTGCGGATGTTTATATGCAAGCCAAGTCCGCTATGAATGTTGTACTAGCTCTGCGTCCACCTGTGCAGATTGTCTCTTTTGCAGAAGTCGAATTCTTGGTCAAATTAAGCCAAACCAACCTGACTAACACAATCCACCTGGTCAGCAAGCTGGAAGATACCGTGGATTTGCTGGATACGCTGCGGAGCTTTATTAATCATAATGGCAGTGTCTCCTTTACCGCAGATGAATTAAACATTCACCGAAATACACTGCAATACCGCTTGAAGCGCATCCATACCTTAACTGGCAAAGATCCCCGGAATCTCCTTCAGCTTATTGAACTTACGCACGGCTTATTGGCGCTGCATCAATGAACTGCTGTATCACGCCAGATCATGCTGCGATTATATCCTATTTTCGCTCGCCGTCACTCCCGAATTTTTCTGCCAATCTCCATTGGCTAATGAAAACCGGGATTACAGGCGAGCGCTCGTATTCCATTGTAATTATATTATGCCGTTTTATGTTCCTCGCTTATCATCTGTTCATTACTCACTGATTTGAAGCACTCTTGCGATATTCTCGCATGTGCGCTCTACGTTTTGCGGCCCTTCGGCCAGCAGCTTACCCAGCTCCGAGGCTCCCGGCACGATGCCAAACACCGCATCTATTCCTTCCTTGTATAGCGTGTCGATCCCTTCCCCGATATAACCTGCAACCGCAATGACCTTTTTGCCTGATTGTTTGGCTGCCTGAGCTACTCCATACGGAGTTTTACCGAATTTGGTCTGAAAATCAATGCCGCCTTCTCCCGTCAATACGATATCAGCCGTGGCGAGCTTCTGTTTTAAATCGGTGTATTCAATCACGATTTCAATGCCCTTTTGCAGCGCCGCCTGAGTAAAAATCAATAAACCGGCGCCCAATCCGCCTGCTGCACCCGCGCCTGGAAGATCGCGCACATCCTTGCCCAGCTGCTGCTTCACCACATCCGCATAATGGGCAAGATTAGCATCCAGTTGCTGCACCATTTCCGGGGTTGCTCCTTTTTGTGGGCCGAATACACGAGATGCCCCATGCTCCCCACATAACGGATTTGTCACATCACAGGCTACAATCAATTGCACCTGCTGCAAGCGGTCATCCAGTGATGAAATATCAATACTGTCCAGCTCGCCCAAACTGCCGCCGCCGCGTGGAAGAGTATTGCCTGCCGCATCCAGAAATCTAGCCCCCAGCGCTTCCGCCATACCTGTACCGCCATCATTCGTCGCACTTCCGCCAATGCCGATGATAATTTTTCGAATTCCCTGGTTCAGACACTCACGTATTAACTCACCCGTACCATAGGTTGTTGTCTTTAACGGGTTTTTATTGTCCTTATTAACCAGATGGATTCCACTGGCCGATGCCATTTCGATTGCCGCAGTGGTGCCGTCTCCCAGCAAGCCATATGCCGCTTTTACAGGTTCTCCAAGCGGTCCTGTCACCTCCATGTAACGAAGCTGCCCGCCTGTCGCATCCACCAGTGACTGCACTGTTCCTTCACCACCGTCTGCCATCGGAACGTGGACATAATGGGCTGTCGGATAGACCTTGCGCAATCCTTTCTCCATTGCGATGCACACTTCCTTTGCCGTCATGCTTTCTTTAAAAGAATCCGGTGCCAGTACAAATGTTTTCTCTCTCATTTTGTCACCCCATCGTGAATATTAAAGTATGAATCCATACAATATGGTTGCTACAATCGCCATAGTTCCGCCCACAATAGCTTCATAAGGGATTAATCCCATCCGTTGCTTAATGCTCATTTTCATGCTGTCTGCCGTAACGTGGAAATAGTTTCCCTGTGGTAAGGAATCAATGACGGTAGCTCCTGTATGCACCATCACAGCGGCAGCTAACGGGGCTGTCCCCATGTTCAGAATGGCTTCCCCAAACGAGCCAGTCGCCAAAATAACGCCAGTTGAAGTCGATGCTGTGGCGGCCGCCATCAGAATCCCTGCAAGCGGTGCCAAAAATGTGCCAGAAACTCCCGAAGCTTCAATCAAGCCAACTACCTGAGCAGATAAATTAGACGCAGAGATCAAACCCGCAATCCCACCTGCACCGATCAAGATGAGCACGGTTGCCGTCATTTTATTCAAACCGGAAGCCGAATATTTCAGGATATTGCGCCCTTGTCCCATGGCCAGCATACCTACAATCCCGGCGATCGGCAAAATGTACATCGCGTCGACCTTGAAGTTCGACAGTGCTTCAATGCCAGAGAAGGAACCAATCGGGTTAATCATCAGCAAAATAACGGCTACCACCGGGGCTACAATTGCCCGTCCCAATGCTGGGTACTTCGACGTATCGACATCACTATCCATAATATCCTGTTCGGATACCTTCACGCCCTTGTTTTTCAACATAGACGCCACCAGAACAGTCATAATTAATCCGCATATCGCAGGCACCACACCCGCCAACATAACGTGGCTTAAATCCAGATTAAACCCACGCGCCGCCGCAATCGTATTGGGATTCGGAGAAATAATGTTCCCCGCCTTTCCGCCTCCAGACAAGGCCAGCAGAAGAGCCAGCTTGGAAATCCCCATTTTGTTCCCAACCGACAAGGCAATAGGTGCCACAATGAGCACGGCTACGGGAATAAATACGCCTACAGCTGTAATAATCATCGTCGCTAACGCTAGTGCAAGGATCGCTTTACTGCCGCCAAACTTCTTTACAATGGCCTGTGCAATTGTCTCCGCTGCCCCAGACTCCATCATCACGCCTGCCAATACACCTGCCGCGAGCACACGAATGACCGTCCCCATCACGCTCTGCGTACCACTAATTAGCACGCTGATCGTCTGCTCCAGATTGGCTCCGCCCAATAAAGCGCCTACAATAGCTCCCAAAAATAAAGCGTAAACCGGATTCAGCTTTCTTAATATCAAAATAATTGCAATAGCCAGCCCTGCTAGAGCTCCTATCCAACTGATCGTTAACCCTTCCATCTGTCTAACCCCCCGGGCAATTTTTGATTACGCTTTCATTATATCGATTGCAACGTGTGAATTATATTGAAGAACAGACGAAATTGATTGTGCATTTGCACAAAAAGGCCCGAACAGGCTTACAAAATCAATTTAATGAATACGCTTGCAAATTTAAAATTTTAGATTATAATACTTGTATACAAGTATACTTGATTAATGAGAAGGTGAATTTATGGTTCTGTCCAGTGAATTCCTATATCCCTCCAAATGGCTTCTCAAAGCCTCTGCTGGGGATCGTGTAACATCCGAGCTTAGAATGCGTATTATTTCCGGCTCAATTGAAAGCGGTACCATACTATCTGAAAATAAATTAGCTGCTGATTTTGCTGTAAGTCGCTCACCCATTCGTGAAGCGTTAAAAATATTGGCTTCTGAAAATATAATCCGACTCGAAAGAATGGGTGCGGTCGTTATTGGTCTATCAGAGAAAGAAATAGAAGAAATTTATGATGTTCGTCTACTTATAGAATCCTTCGTATTTGAACGTCTTATAAAGATGGACACTCATGATTTAGCAAAGGAACTTAGTAAAATACTCGAAATGATGAAAGTCGCAGTCAAATATAGTGATGCCGATGAGTTTTCATATCAAGATGTCTTGTTCCATGAAACGATTATTCGTGCAGTTAATCATTCATACATTCTGATGATCTGGAATAACCTAAAGCCCGTGATGGAAAGCCTCATTCTGTTGTCGATGCGTATGCGTTTCAATGAAAAGTATGAAGACTTTACACGGATTGTATCAAATCATGAACTTTATATTGAAGCAATCCAGGCAAAAGATAGAGACCTTATGATTAAGTCTTTACATGAAAACTTTGATGATGTTCAAGGTAAAGTAGAAGACTTATGGATGTCCCAACAACTGCTGTCCAAAGGAGTCGTGCCACAAAATGACTAACTACATGTTAGGTATAGATATCGGAACCACCAGTACGAAAGCCGTTTTATTCAGTGAAAAAGGCGAAGTTATCCAACAAGAAAATATCGGGTACCCGCTTTATACACCAGATATAGCGACAGCTGAACAAAATCCTGAGGAGATTTTTCAAGCAGTCCTACAAGCGACTTCGAATATCATGAAACATCACTCACAAAAAAAACTATCGTTTGTTTCATTTAGCAGTGCCATGCACAGTGTCATTGCCATGGATGAACATGATCAACCACTTACGCCTTGTATCACTTGGGCAGATAATCGCAGTGAAGCGTGGGCACATCAAATAAAAGAGGAGTTGAACGGCCAAGAGGTCTACAGACGAACAGGAACACCCATTCACCCCATGTCACCCTTAACTAAAATAGCTTGGATTGTGAATGATCTTCCTGAAATCGCCATCAAAGTTAAAAAATATATCGGAATTAAAGAATACATTTTCAAAAAACTCTTTGATTTATATGTTGTTGATTATTCCCTGGCTTCAGCCATGGGCATGATGAATCTCGAAAAGCTGGATTGGGACGAAGAAGCATTAAAAATTGCGAGTATAACCCCTTCTCAATTGTCTGAGCTTGTACCCACAACCAAAATATTTACCGACTGCAATTCAGATTTAGCAAAAGAGATGGGGATCGATCCACAAACACCATTTGTCATTGGGGCCAGCGATGGAGTTCTCTCTAATCTAGGTGTCAATGCGATACGAAAAGGCGAAGTTGCCGTCACCATTGGGACAAGCGGTGCCATTCGAACCATCATAGACAAGCCGCAAACAGATGAAAAGGGAAGAATATTTTGTTATGCCTTAACGGAAAAGCACTGGGTCATTGGCGGACCGGTAAACAATGGCGGGATGGTTCTTCGCTGGATTCGTGACGAGCTTGCCTCATCAGAAGTAGAAACAGCGAAACGACTAGGAATTGATCCATATGATGTGTTAACCAAAATTGCTGAACGCGTAAGACCCGGGTCTGATGGATTGTTATTCCATCCCTACCTAGCTGGTGAACGTGCTCCCTTATGGAATCCAGACGTACGTGGCTCATTCTTCGGTTTAACGATGTCGCATAAGAAAGAACATATGATTCGCGCAGCCTTAGAAGGAGTCATTTACAATTTATACACCGTATTTTTGGCCCTAACCGAATGCATGGATGGTCCCGTGACCCGAATCCAAGCTACAGGAGGCTTTGCAAGGTCAGATGTTTGGCGGCAAATGATGTCTGATATATTCGCATCTGAAGTCGTTGTTCCAGAAAGCTACGAAAGTTCTTGTCTAGGAGCTTGTATTTTAGGCTTGTATGCCACTGGAAAAATCCAATCATTTGAAGTGGTTTCTGAAATGATTGGCAGTACCAACAAACATGCACCCAAAGAAGAAGCA
The DNA here is from genome assembly GCF_029522175.1 of Paenibacillus sp. P2(2022). Classification (NCBI taxonomy): domain Bacteria; kingdom Bacillati; phylum Bacillota; class Bacilli; order Caryophanales; family Paenibacillaceae; genus Paenibacillus; species Paenibacillus sp. P2(2022). The sequence goes on from NZ_JAKWFI010000003.1 coordinate 586,593, forward strand.
ACCAAGGAATATAGGAAGTTGCTACCGATTTTCATTAACCTATCCAGAGTATTGGAAGAAGATTATACACGGATTGCTCATTACCAAAGAGGCTTAATTAAACACTAAAAGGATAAATACAGGGGGTAATTACAATGCCATTAGTCGTTGTAGGGATTGGAATTTTAGCATTACTCGTTTTAATCATGGGCTTCAAATTAAACACCTTCATTTCCTTAATCATTGTATCGTTCGGTGTAGCCTTAGCCCTTGGAATGCCATTAGAGGAAATTGTTAAAACCATTGAAGCTGGATTGGGCGGAACATTGGGTCACTTAGCGTTAATCTTTGGACTCGGAGCGATGTTAGGGAAGTTGATCGCGGATTCTGGTGGTGCCCAAAGAATTGCCATGACCCTCGTTGACAAATTTGGTGAAAAAAATATTCAATGGGCGGTCGTAGCTGCTTCATTCATTATCGGGATTGCGTTATTTTTTGAAGTAGGATTAGTATTGTTAATTCCAATTGTATTTGCCATTTCAAAAGAATTAAAGGTTTCTATCTTATATCTCGGTATTCCGATGGTCGCTGCTTTATCCGTAACACACGGTTTCTTACCTCCACATCCGGGACCGACTGTTATTGCTGGTGAATATGGCGCGAATCTGGGTGAAGTTTTACTCTATGGCTTCATTATTGCTGTTCCAACTGTTATTTTGGCTGGCCCTGTATTTACGAAGCTTGCCAAAAAACTCGTACCTGCCTCATTTACGAAAACCGGTAATATTGCCTCTTTAGGAGAACAAAAAGTATTTAAGTCTGAGGAAACTCCTGGATTCGGAATCAGTGTATTTACGGCAATGCTTCCTGTCATCTTAATGTCGATTGCTACGATTATTACTTTGCTTCAAAAAACAATGGGGTTTGAAGATAATAGTTTACTGGCCGCGATCCGATTTATTGGTGATGCATCCACTTCCATGTTGATTTCCTTACTGGTTGCCGTCTACACCATGGGAATCGCAAGAAAAATTCCAATCAAAGATGTAATGGCATCTTGTACAACGGCTATTACTCATATTGGAATGATGCTCTTGATCATTGGGGGAGGCGGTGCCTTCAAACAAGTACTGATTAATGGCGGCGTAGGTGACTATGTAGCCGATTTATTCAATGGAACTACATTATCACCAATTCTGCTAGCCTGGATCATCGCTGCAATCTTACGTATTTCCCTGGGTTCTGCAACTGTTGCAGCTTTAACAACCGCTGGTTTAGTGATTCCGATGTTAGGACAATCCGACGTTAATCTTGCTTTAGTCGTGCTTGCCACGGGAGCGGGTAGCTTAATAGCTTCCCATGTTAACGATGCCGGGTTCTGGATGTTTAAAGAGTATTTTGGTTTAAGCATGAAAGAAACCTTTGCCACATGGACATTGCTTGAAACCATCATTTCTGTAGCCGGATTAGGATTCATCTTAATACTAAGTTTATTCGTATAAACCATGATTTCCGGGCGGTAGATTTCCCACTTATCATTCTTAGAATCTTCTAAGTCGATAAGTGAGGAACTACCGCCTATTTACGAACTGGAGTGATATCACCTTATTTCACTTTTGAACGATTGAACTGGTTGCTTCTGTTGTTCCTTTTGCCTCACCATGTCCTGCACCAAATAGGTTCAATACCACCACGCCAATAACAATTAAAGCAATCCCTACGATACTTCCTGTGTTGATTTTCTCCTTCCAGATCAATACTGAAATCACCGTTGTAGCAACAGCCCCCACCCCTGACCAGATGGCATAGGTCATATTAAGAGGAAGTGTCTTGAGGGTTAGTGAAATAAAGAAGAAAGAGATTACAAACGCGACAATCGTGAATAGAGTCGGATACAGTCTCGTAAAACCTTCTGAAGCTTTTAGCATTGAAGTACCAATAAGCTCACTAGCAATAGAGATTGCCAAGAAAAAATAAGCCATCATTCATTCTCCTTTATATATGTCTTTAATTCTTCTATAATTTTTTGCTTCAATTCTTCATTGGGAAGAGCGAGTCCGAACATTTCGGCAAACCACAAACCGTCTATAGCTAATCGGACGATCGTAGAACGGACCGGGTCCAATTCGTCGTTTTCGATTTTATTTTGGATATTCGCATACTCATCCTGAAGCAGCTTGAGCATGTGAGGGTTCGTAAATTGTGCTGCCGAGAGAGCGGTATACAGGTCACTTGCATCCTGATCCCCGGAAAATGACGTATTCATATAAGCGCGAGTCCATCTACCTTGGGAATGTGTATCGTTTTCTGCCCTTTCATTAAATTCGGCGATAAAGCTGGTCGATAGCTGTTCAACCATTCCCAGAATCAATTCATCTTTATTCGGAAAATGGTAAAGCAATCCTCCCTTACTTACTCCCGCTTTCTTAGCCACCGCTTCTAACGTTAATTTTTCTACTCCTTCTTCTTGTACAATTATAGAAGCCGCTTTAAGGATTAATTCTCTTTTTAATGTTTTTTTAGTTGTGTTCATTCTGATCACCGCCCATTTAACTATACCGTCCGGACGGTTTTATTTCAATCAAAAGATACGTTTAAGCTAAATAAAAAGAAGCCTTGGGCGTGTAACATTTCAGCCAAGACTTCTTCAAATAAACAACTACCCAGCCCGGATATTTAGCAAAAGTCCGCATCTGTTGGGTTTTAAGTGCCACCTATAGCTTATCTCTTCAGATACTGTCTCAGCCATTGGAGCGCAGGGCGTTCCGTGCCGTTAGAGTTCAGCAGATGTGTACCATCTTTCCAAGTTTGTCCTTGGATATACCCCCAAAGCGTAACTCCCTTCACTGAGGGGTTTTGCCAAAGGACTGGAAACTTCTCTTTGTATCTGGCAAGTTGGGTGTTATCATCCCCAGTTATATCCAGTTCCGACACATAGATCGGCAACCCGGTCGCCGACAGCTTATTTAGTACAGTATTCATCGTGTTGACTGAGACGTTGTCCATACTGAAATGGTGGCATTGAATGCCAATACCGTCAATCAGGCCTCTACTCTTGAGCTGATTAATAATATTGACATATTGGTCGGCTAAAGAAGGGTCGTTGATAATACCATAATCATTTATATGCAGTTTGGCATTCGGGAAAGCTTGTCTAGCCTGTTGAAACGACCATATGACCCAATCCCATCCGGTCGACCCGTCACCACCAATGGCATTGCGGTAGGACGGCTTCTGATGCAACGGCTCATTCACCACATCTACAAACGCCGCATTCGGATAGCGCTGACCTGCTGCTTTAATCCACTGAGTCACTTCCGCTTTCTGATCAGCAGCCGACAGTCCTTTAACCCATCCTGGCTCCTGGGCACCCCATACCAACGTATGGAACTTGAACGGGAAACCATTGCTACGGGCATAATTGTAGGCGGTATCCGCCTGCGACCAGTTCATGTTGTTACGACTGCCTTCAACCGATTCCCACTTAGTCGAGTTCTCCGGCGTCACTTGATTCCAGTATGTCCCGTAACTAGGAGGGACACTGCCCGCAATGATATTCCCCAGAAATTTGCTTCCATTTGCCAGGCCAGCATCAGCCTGGTTGACCAGAACAGATGATAACAACACACCCGCCAACGCCAAACTGCTCACCAGCTTGCCCACTTTAGTTCTTAACATAAAATCTCCTCCTCACACGTATAATTTGATAATACTCTTCCTCAATAATTTAAGCGCTTACATTTCCAATTATAAGAATGAATAGTTGTTTTCTGCTACATGTGAAAGTATAGATTTTACCCGAAAAATCTTACATCATTGCAGAACAGCCACAACACGAATCCCAAACAACTCTGAAACGATAACAAAAGGCTGCTGCGAAAAGTGATATACTCCCTTCACAGTAGTAGGATTTATTATTCAACCTGTCTATCTTCTTGGGAGCATATCACCTGAAGACCGCTCCTTAATTATTTAAGGATTAAGCGCTCTTGCAATCGCGTCTACATAACTTTGGCTGGCGCGTTGACTTACTTCTGCTTGAGGAACCATCCCTTCAAAATTGTGGAATGTGCCGGGATACAGATGAAATTCGACGTCAACGCCCGCTTGGGCAAGGCGTGCCACATATTCGATCGTCTCATCTCGGAATAGATCGAGCTGCCCTACGCACGTGTAGGTCGGCGGCAGACCAGCCAAGCTTTCTGCTCTCGACGGCACCGCATATGGGGAAACCTCGCTATCTTCGGTACGATTACCCAAGTACATGTTCCAGGCCGTCAAGTTGTTCTTCCGGCTCCATGGTGCATTATCGGCCGTAATTTCATGACTTGATGCCGTAACATTGCGGTCGTCGATCATCGGATATAGCGGCATTTGGAAGATAAGGGCTGGTCCGCCTTTGTCACGAGCCATTAAAGCAAGTGCTGCGGTTAGACCGCCACCCCCGCTTGCACCAGCAATTGCGACCCGGTCCAAGTCGATGCCCAGCAGCTCAGCTTCATCGGTCATCCACGTCAAAGCGGCATAACAGTCATCGATGGCAGCTGGGTAGGGGTGCTCGGGAGAAAGTCGATAATCGACCGATACGACGACGCAATTAGCCGCCTGCACGAAGCGTTCGCACAAAGCATCGTCCATATCAGGATGCCCCATTACATAGCCTCCCCCGTGAATCCACAGCATGGCCGGAAGCTTAACATCAGTTCGCTGGGCAGGTTCGTAGATTTTGACTAATATCTCGCCTGCAACGCTCGGAATCATCCGGCTTGTCGTGCGTACGTGTTCCGACTGCTCAATAGGCGGACTCGACAAATAACTTCTGCTCAGTTCTAAATTCTCCTCCAGTTGGAAACCGGGGAATTGTGCAATTACTGACCTTAGTTCTGGTAATAAACGATTTTCAAAATCCATGCGAATCACTCCTATGTCAGGTTATTTTATAGTCTTTTTTCCGTCTCCGCTTCCCACTTGGCTATTTCCTTCCGCACTCGGGGTGCTACCTCTGTTCCAAGTAGCTCAATGGCTCTCATCACCTCGGCATGCGGCATCGTGCTTAACGGAACATACAGCATAAAGCGTGTAACACCTACATGCTTGCGAAGATGAATGATCTTCTGGGCAACCGTCTCGGGATCGCCAACATACAGCGCACCTTCAAAGCTGCGCGCGGCATCGTAGCTGGAACGATCATAATGCGCCCAGCCTCGCTCCCTACCCAATCTATTCATACCTGCCATCGTAGAAGGGAAATATGTATCTGCCGCTTGCTCATTATTCTCTCCGACAAATCCTATCGAGTGCGACCCAACCCTAAGCTGCGATTCATCATGACCAGCGTGCGCTGCTGCTTTCTTATAAAGCTGGACAAGCGGTGCAAAATTTATCGGGTTTCCTCCAATGATCGCCAGCATCAAGGGCAGTCCTAACAGACCTGCACGAATAGCAGAATCCTGCCTTCCCCCGCTGCCTACCCATATTGGTAAAGGGTTCTGAACTGGCCGTGGATACACGCCCAAATTGTTAATGGCTGGCCGATGACCGCCCTTCCAGATTACCTTTTCGGACTCCCGTATTTTAAGGAGAAGTTCCAAATGTTGTTCAAACAGCTCATCATAGTCATCCAAGTCATAGCCGAACAGAGGAAAAGATTCAATAAAAGAACCCCGACCCGCCATAATCTCGGCACGTCCATTTGAAATACCATCCAGCGTAGCAAAGTCTTGAAAAACGCGCACCGGATCAGCTGAAGAAAGCACCGTCACTGCACTGGTTAGCCGAATCCGTTGTGTCTGCGCTGCAGCCGCGGACAGCACCATTGCTGGTGAAGATGCCGAATAATCCTTTCGATGATGCTCACCTACACCAAACACATCAAGTCCCACTTGATCAGCAAGGATAATTTCCTCGACAACTTCACGCAACCGCTGTGCGTGACTTATCACTTCGCCTGTCTGAGCATCAGGCTTTGTCTCTACAAACGAGGTAATACCTATCTCCATGGTCTATCTCTCCCGTTCTAATAGCTTTCTTTGTATGCCAATTGAATAACAATAAAATATCATACCAACTGGTATGTTATTTTCCCCAGTAAATATAACTCACAAAAAAGAATACTGTCAACAATCATAGTAAATTCACTTTGATTATTCTTTCATATTCACCTCCTCTTTTCGGGAAAGACCAACCCTCATTTGACAATTTTAAGGACTAATTATAAGATAATAACGTACCAATTGGTAATCAAATGAATGTCACTGAACATTATAATCAGATACATGGAGCCATTAAGAATAAAATCATTAGTAACGAGAGGTATTGTTATGGGACGAATCCGCGAATTTGACGAAGAGAAAGTTTTAGATGCAGCTATGCAAATATTTTGGGAAAAGGGATATGAAGCCACCTCATTAAGTGATTTAACTTCCAGAATGGAAATTCAACGCCCCAGTATATATTCCACTTTTGGGGGCAAAAAAGAATTGTTCGAAGCCGCGCTACGCAAATACACGATGTCCCGTGCTTCTCTGATCCGAACCAAACTTCAAAGCATTCCATCTGTAAAAGAAGCATTTCGTACCTTTTTTGAGGGTGTGGTTGAAGAGGAGTATGCGGAAAATCCTAGAAAAGGATGCTTTTGCATTAATACAATGGTTGAACTTGCGCCCCATGATGAGAAGTTTGAAATTCTTACAAGGGAGCATCAAATGTACCTAGCAGTCATTTTTCAAGAAACCATTGAACGAGGGATACAATCAGGTGAGCTTGAGATCGGACTAGATGCGAAGGCTGTATCACAGGCATTAGTTGTATCGTTAATTGGTCTGACCGTCATGATAAAGTCTCGTCCAGAGCGATCATTTATTGATAATACAATAGAAGTGACACTGACACTGCTTAAGTAATTTGGAATGGATTCATCTTAGCGGATAGCAATCTCTATACGACAGTTTAAAGGGCACCCAGTCGGGTGCCCTTTGTGTGTAACACATGTTTTCACATATGCCGAGATAAAACATGCGTTACAATTGCGGATAAGTATGGAGGTTTTATTAATGTCCGCGATGTTTTTCCTTCGCTTTTTTCTCCTTTAATTCCCTTATCCGTGCCTTCATAGATTCCCTTTGCTGTTTAGAGTAGGTATGTTTCTCCAACTTGCGCTTCTCATACTCTAACTTTAAAGCCTCTTGTGCGTTGGAAGAGACTCCCTTCCGCCTTAATTCATACGCTGCCTGCCTTGCTAGCCGCTTCGGATTGACCTTCTTCGTTTCAGACCACTTTATAGCCACCTCTTGTGAAAGCCGACTAACAAGTTCCCACATTTCCTCACGGATAAAATGGAGAATTTCTTCGTCTTTAGGCTCTGTCCCAAATACCTGGCTGCCTTCAATTTCCCTTGGTCCTGCTCCTCCACGACTCCAACCCAATACTGTCCATCATGATAAATCGTAAGCTTCATTTGAATCCCCCTCATTTTAAATCGAAACGATGGACATCCCGAGGGGGGAAGGTTACTGACATGGCACTCTTGCTAATATAGAGTCGTCCATGCGTCTGGACTACCAACCAGACTGTGTTTTTTCGTCTCAGAAAAAGTATAGTTGCCTTACTGGAAAACAGCAAGTTAATCGCTGATATGTATTAGAGTGTAGCTGGAATAGAGTATACTGGTTGAGTATAAGTTCGATACACGATGACATGATATATGTAATGGTACTTAAATACAGCGCAGAAGAGGTTGAGAATGAGTCAAAAGCATTTTGCAGATTACCCATTAAGTGAAGAAATTGTGAGGGCTCTGAATAGCCTGGGCTATGAGACGCCAACAGAAATTCAAACGGAGGTTATTCCCGTTGCCCTTGAGAAGAAGGATCTTGTGGCCAAATCGCAAACAGGCAGCGGCAAAACAGCAGCATATGGTATTCCACTGTGTGAGCTAGTAGATTGGAATGAGAATAAACCCCAAGCTTTAATCCTGACACCAACCCGTGAACTCGCATTACAGGTTACTGAAGACATCACGAATATTGGACGCTTTAAGCGGATAAAAGCAACGGCTCTTTATGGGAAACATCCTTTTCATATACAAAAGGCCGAGCTAAAACAAAGAACACATGTGGCTGTAGGTACGCCCGGACGTGTACTAGATCATATTGAACGAGGCACGCTATCCTTAAATCGAATTGCCTATCTCGTGATTGATGAAGCTGACGAGATGCTGAATATGGGCTTTATCGAGCAGGTTCAGTCGATTATTCAGGCACTGCCTAATGACCGGGTTACGATGTTGTTTTCCGCTACTTTTCCCGAAGATGTAGCCAAACTATCACGTAAATATATGAACGATCCTGTGGAAATTGAGATTAAGGCGACAGGTGTAACCACAGCCACGATTGATCACTCTCTTATTCAGGTGCGGGAGGCGGACAAGCTGGCTCTGCTACAGGATCTGCTCATTGTTGAGAACCCTGACAGCTGCATCATTTTCTGTCGTACGCAGGAGCATGTAGATACACTATTCAGAGCATTGGCTGACCTCGAATATCCATGTGATCGCATCCATGGCGGCATGGAGCAAGATGAGCGATTTGAGGTAATGAACGCATTCAGAAGGGGTCAATTCCGTTACTTAATCGCAACGGATGTAGCCGCCAGAGGGATTGATATCACGAATATCACCCATGTCATCAACTACGATATTCCCCTTGAAAAAGAAAGCTATGTTCATCGTACAGGCCGTACAGGACGTGCTGGCAAAACAGGGAAAGCCATTACTCTAATCACTCCTAAAGATAGCAAAAGATTAGCTGATATTGAAGCATATATTGGATTTGCAATTCCGCAAATAAAGGCTCCCTCAGAAGAGGCTGTTGATCTTCACAGAGGAGATTTTGAGCGGAAACTACATGTAAAAACTGTACTCAAAAACGACAAGCGTGAGCAATTAAACCAACAAATTATGAAGCTCAATTTTAACGGCGGTAAGAAGAAAAAACTTAGAGCTGTCGACTTTGTGGGTACCATCGCTAAGCTTGACGGGGTAACGGCAGATGATATCGGCATCATTACGATTCTGGATAATGTGACAGATGTTGAGATTCTGAATGGCAAGGGCCCACTTGTGCTTGAAATAATGAAGAATACAACCGTAAAGGGCAAGCTGTTAAAGGTACGCAAAGGGCATAAGTAAAAGGTACGCTGCATAAAAAGAGTGAGGCCATCCCGTCCAGAACAGCCGAAGGTTTTCGTAAGCTATACAGGCGGGATGGTCGAGTTCATCTCTTGCTCCTCTAATTCATCCTTCCATTTACCGATATTATAAATGACTTTGAATTTCTCTTTTAACTGAGTAACACCTTCAACTGGCACATAGCTGTCCAATTCCATATGGAAGTCCGAAACATCTTTTTTTGGTTATACATCTCTTTTAAAATATCAATGATTGTGGAAAGTATAGATTTAAATGATAATTTACAATTATCTTCGTCCTCGTCGAGTATACATAGATTTTCTACCCCACTAAAAAAGGAATTTCCTTTAAAATATAGCTTGTTACAGGTCATATGGACCTGCATCAATGGTTCGTATATTTGCCAATCTGCCTCCAGCATAGCGGTTTCGAGCGATACACGTGCTCCATTAATGTAATAATAATCTCGATAAAAACACATTGAACAAGAGGCCTTCATTATTTTAATTTTTGAATCTACAGCAGGATACCCTAATACAAATCCTTCAGCTAATAATTTCTTGGAAAAGTAATCTGACGATTTTACGAATAATTGGTATCCAAGCTCCTTACCTTCCTCATCATCTTTATGACAGCAATAATGAATAATATCTTCATTCACTTGTTTATTTTCATATCGAATCCCATTCCAGCCTCTAAACGATCAATATGAATTTCGACTCCTGCAAAGAGGTCATTCAAACTTGTTATTCTGGAATGATTGCCTTTAAAATTTATATTCAAGTCAGCAGTACATTCTCTATAGAGTATACAGGTGTCTTTGATATCCAGTTTAATGTCTTGTCTTTTCATAAAATCAGCGATTCTCTTGAGGTGCAAGTAATCCGTTCCTATAAAAATTATTTGGAATATCTTAATTTCATTTTACCATTCCCTCACTTCCACAATATACCTTTAACTCTATAAAACTAACTACGTGGGTGATAATTGTTCTGCTTTATCGTATTCTCTTAAAAAGTTGATAGCACACTTAAAAAAATTTTAGACAAGGTGTCCCTTTTGGTCATCTTCGTTTGTTATACAGATATAGTTTGCTTTTTGATCAGAGGGGGTGCCTAAATCCTTGAATGAGGACATCGAATACAGAATCAAACGAGTTCAAGCCGGCGAAATCCAGGATTACGCCTACATTGTAAAGGAGTATCAGCGTCAGATTTTTGTATACTGCTGGAGGCTATTAGGAAGTGAGCAGGAGGCAGAAGAGGCTGTGCAGGATATGTTCGTCAATGCTTTTGAGAAAATCAGCAGGTACAAGCCGACAGTGGGCTTCTCCTCCTGGCTGTATAAAATGGCCTATCATCACTGCCTGAACCTAATTCGCAGGAAGAATCTACAACGCAAATTTAAACTTACCCTGTTCACCTCAGCTGACATGACTTCAGACAGTGCAGCGCAGGTTATGGAACGTCAGCTTTTCAGTGAACCGCTGAGCCGAGCGTTGGACCAACTGAACGCGGAGGAGCGTAACCTGCTGGTGCTGCGCATTTTTGAAGAAAAAACGTTTGGAGAAATCGGGGAAATCATGAACAAAAGCGAGGATGCTATCAAGAAAAAATACGGCAGGACAAAAACAAAGCTCAAAAAAATAATGGAGCCCCTAAAGGAGGACCAAAAATGCGTGAGTTACAAGACAGAATTCAAAAACAAAGCCTGAAATACACCGATCTGCAAGACAGGGGGTTCAAAAACATGGACAAGCTAACCGAGCCAGAGAACGCTTTGAAAATTCAGGCTTTTGACGTCTCTGACAAAGTGATGGAACAGGTCTACCAAAAGGAGATGCCCAAAAAGGGAAATATCAGAGAAATCCATTTCCAGCCTCGCTTGACTGTCCCCATCATGATTTTGCTTTTTGTAGTAGGGGCCTCTGTGACCGGATACGCAGCTTCACAATATCTTGAGTTCCGCAACAGTAAGGGCGCCGTTGTATTAAATACCGCCAAAACACCTACCGAAACGGACGCCTCCAAAACGTATACCTCCACCTACGAACGGTGGAACGAAGAGGTGAAGCGCCGTTTGCAACCAGGAGAATATGCTGCTTATTACGTCAAAGACGATTCCATGAATCAAAACAACCTATCTAATCCGGCCCTGTTTGCGTACAAACCGGCTGAACTTTCAAGTTTCAACAGCTTACAAGATGAAATCAAGCGGACTGAGGCTCCTTTATTCAACAACCCTACTCACCTACCGGATGGCTACAAGTTTGAATTTGGATACGTCTATCCAGTCGCTGCATATCCTGGAATGATGGATAAAAAGGAATATCGCGCTTTAACCGATCAACTGATGCAACAGGCCAAAGCTGCACCGGAGGGTGAAAATCTGTTTATTCAAAAGCTAAGCTGGGACAAGTCAGACTCCTCCTTTGCCCGGTATGCGAGAGAAAACGACTATGTAAACATTACCGTCACCAAATACACTCCTGAAGTCACGAAGACGACCATCATGCAAAATGAACAGGATTCGGCTGAGCAAGTGACAATCAAAGGAACCAAGGTCTATTACATCAGGGCAAGTGAAGCAAGCAAGCCCTTGGAAGCAGGAAAAAACCGACTGGGATGGCTCGATGAAAAAAGACATTTACACTACAACATATCCGATAACCAAGACAGCCCGCTGACCAAAGAAGATTTGGTTAAAATAGCCGAAGATTTGCTTAATGGTTCACCACAATAGCTGCAATGGTAAGATTTAAAAAGAGACTGCCCTTCGCCAAGGGTAGTCTCTTTTTAAAGAATAGTCCCTATACCATTTCCTCACAAACCACTACCGCATACACCATAACCTTTTTACCTCGACTAACTCCTGATCGTTGAACTTCATTCTGTATACATCTGGTTTGGATGTGTGTAGTAGAAAATCCATGTCGTACTGCTTGTCATAATACCCCATCATTAAAGTCATAACTGCCCCATGAGTGCCTAATGCAACTTTCTGTCCTCGATAGGTTTTTAACAATTCTTTTAGAACTGCTATACTTCGGTTCTGACAAATCCTATTAGACTCTCCTCCCTGTAAGGCAAAGTTTGGATCAGAAAATGACTTATCTAATAAAGGGAATAATTCCTCATCGGGCATTCGGTGGTCTTCATTCAAAAAGATCCTTTCTTTAAGATCCTCGAATACCAAAACTTCTTGTCCTGAAACCTCCCATTGGTTATAATTCTAGAGCAAATCCTTTGGTATGACCAATCCAGTCTGCACTCACCATACACGAACTGATAATTGCTGTTACAATGTCATATATTATCTTTTTCTTTCATGCATAACGCTTTACCACGGAAGCTGATCATCCATGTAATAGAATCCGCCTGTTGGACCATCCTCTGGCAGGGTCGCCAGTCGGACCGCCGTTTTTGCTCCATCCTCCACCGACAGTTCCGCCTTTTCCCCACCCATCTGCGTTTTGACCAAGCCGGGGTGTACGGAGTTAACCTTCAGATGCGTCCCACTGTTTTTTTGCGCCCAGTAGGCCGTCAGCATATTCAAAGCTGCTTTAGATGCGGCATAAGCCGGGGTAGCAAGCCGCTGCACCCGTTCATTGGAAAGTTGGAACTGAATCGAGCCTATAGCGCTGCTTTGGTTGACGATTCTGCCTGCTTTGCTCTTTAGCAGTAACGGCAACAGTGCTTCTGTAATCAAATAGGGTGCGAATGTGTTCACCTCAAAAGTATCTCTGAAAGCATCCCCGTCATAACCCGCTTTTTCTGCCAAAATGCCTGCATTGTTGACCAAAATGTCCAGCCAACCGTAAGTCTTCTCAATGAATTGCGCCAATTCCGCGATATGTGCAGAATTCGTCACCTCCAGCTTCACGCCGACTGCCTGAATGCCATCTTGCAATAGCCCGGCCGCTGCTTCATCTGCTGCTGTTTTCGTACGCGCAGCAACCAATACCGTTATCCCTTGCCGCCCCAATTGTCTGGCAATCTCCAGTCCGATTCCTTTGCTTGCTCCGGTAATTAACGCGATTTTGTTTGTCATGATTTATTTCCTCCTCATTTTTATAAAATTGAGAATGATCGTTCTAATAACATGAAAAAAATTTGTTTTCGTGTATCGTCTATGTCTCTAAAATACGTAGATTTAACTCGGCTATCCGTTGCAGCTTTTCTTTCGGAACGGAAGTCCGCACCATCACCCTCAGTCCCGCTAAGGCATTTTGCAGATACTCAGCCAATTCCTTCGCTTCGTACTGCTGTGTGAATTCGCCGTTTTGCTGTCCCCACGTTACGATTTCTGCAAGCAGCTCCTCCGATTTTGCAAAGGCCTTCGTCGCTATCGCATCAATCTCCTCATCCCGAACCGCTAATTCGACAGCCGAATTCACGAACATGCAACCGGGCGGTACGTCCTCTTCACCATTAATGATAAAGTCGAAAATGAACTGAAGTGCCTGCTTAGCCGTCTGGGATTGCTTGATCCCTGCCGCCCATCTACCACTAACTCGCTCTCCGAATCGGTCCATCACTTTGAGAAACAGGGTGTGCTTGTCGGTAAAAGTATCATAGATACTTCTTCGATGGATCCCCATGTGCTCGACAAGATCATTCATCGAGGTTTTCTCATACCCCTGCTCCCAGAACAGCCTCATAGCTTTTTCCAGAACAACGTTTTCCTCAAATTCTTTGCTCCTGGCCATCGTAGCTACCCCCTGACCACTTAGAATAGGTTTGGATTAATTTGCATGACCTTTTGGAAACGATCGTTCTACATTGGTCGCTGATATGTCTTTCTTCTCTGTCTGGCTTTATCCTAACATATCGGGAACGATCGGTAAAGAATTACTTTTCCCCCTTTATAGCCCGCTCCATGATTACTGTAATCACTATAGCAAACACCAATAAACACAGAAGGATTCCAAAGTTTCGCACTCGTAAGCAAGCATTTTAGCGGTGGGAACTCCCCACCGCTTCACGTTGTTGCTTATGCGACTGAATACGTATTGTAAGATTACTTTGTATTTTATTAAAATATTTGGATGATCGAGTTACTAGCCATGTAAAATTAACGATGCAACGGTTCTTTTTCGCCCAGACCCAGCACCTCTGTAGTGGTATTGTGGATCTGTTGGTAAAGCTCTGAGTTTTCCGCTAACGACAATCCATAAGAAGGAATCATCTCTTTTATTTTTGGTTCCCATTTTTCCATATGTTGTGGGAAGCATTTCTCTAATACCTCCAGCATAACGTGAACAGCAGTAGAAGCCCCCGGAGAAGCACCGAGCAATGCAGCCACCGAGCCGTCAGCGGAACTAACCACTTCCGTACCAAATTGAAGGGTTCCTTTACCGCCCTCTGTATCTTTGATCACCTGCACACGCTGACCTGCTACCACGATATCCCAGTCCTCAATTTTGGCGTTGGGAATAAACTCGCGTAATTCCTCCAGGCGCTTTTCATTCGATAACATCACTTGCTGAATCAGGTATTTGGTCAATGCCATCTCTTTTGCCCCTGCCGCCAACATCGTGATGAGGTTATTGGGTTTTACGGAACCAATCAGGTCCAGATTTGAACCCGTTTTCAGGAACTTTGGTGAGAAGCCGGCAAACGGTCCAAACAGCAGCGCTTTTTGGTTACCGATGTATCTAGTATCCAGATGCGGGACAGACATAGGAGGAGCACCGACCTTCGCTTTACCGTATACTTTTGCATGATGCTGGGCGACCACTTTAGAATTGTTACATACCATAAATAGTCCACTTACCGGGAATCCCCCGATATATTTGGACTCAGGAATGCCAGTTCTTTGGAGTAAAGGTAGACTTCCGCCACCACCACCGATAAAAACGAATTTGGCAGTATGATATTCGATTTTTCCGTTATCCAGATTATGCACTTTGACTTTCCACGAGCCATCGCTCGCACGTTTAATATCCTTTACACTATGCTTGTATTTAATCTCGACGTTTTTGCTTTTTAAATGGTCAAACAACATGCGTGTTAAAGCACCAAAGTTGACATCTGTTCCAGAGTCGATTTTGGTTGCCGCAATCGGTTCATTCAATGTACGACCTTCCATAATTAGCGGAATCCATTCCTTCAGCTTTTCAGGGTCATCGGAAAATTCCATGCCTTGAAATAGCGAAACACTTGAAAGCGCTTTAAAGCGCTTTCTTAAAAAAGATACGTTTTTTTCACCCATTACCAAACTCATATGGGGTATGGGCCTGATAAAGTCCTGTGGATTACGAATCAAATTACTGTTGACAAGAAAAGACCAAAACTGTCTTGAGAGCTGAAACTGTTCGTTGATATTAACCGCTTTACGAATATCTACAGATCCGTCCGCTTTTTCGGATGTGTAGTTCAGCTCGCACAGTGCAGCATGACCCGTGCCTGCATTATTCCATTCGTTAGAGCTTTCTTCTCCTGCACTTGCCAGTTTCTCAAACACTTTAATTTCCCATTCCGGTGCTAACTCTTTCAGCAATGATCCCAGAGTCGCGCTCATGACTCCGGCACCAATTAAGATAACGTCTGTATTTTTCTGAATACTATTCATAAAAACCTTCCTTATCTCTTATATTTGCAAAAAAGAGCAGGCCCTCCTGCTTAACTGACTCAAGAAGCAAGGCTCCACTCAGGAACATACCTTTTCTATCTCCATTATAACTTAAATATAATCATTTAAAAATTATATCTACTTTTATCTGATAATTATAAATCATTTCTGCTAAAAAGTGAGAATTTTCTTGCGAAAATAAAAATTGAACTCAGCTTTTTATAAGAAACATAGCTGATTTTGTTACTCTCGTGGAATAC
The DNA here is from genome assembly GCF_029522175.1 of Paenibacillus sp. P2(2022). NCBI lineage: Bacteria > Bacillati > Bacillota > Bacilli > Caryophanales > Paenibacillaceae > Paenibacillus > Paenibacillus sp. P2(2022). The sequence goes on from NZ_JAKWFI010000003.1 coordinate 602,592, forward strand.
AGCTTCCCAATAATTAAATCAACAGTTTATGTATATGAATAACCAGGAATTGTTATGTAGGATTTCAAGAATTAATGCGCGATCCATCTTGGGACTGTACGCAAACTGTACAATGCATAGAAATCAAGTAAAATAAGGGACATAAGGCGAAGATCCCCCATGACCTGGGCTATTGTTGGAATATTTTCTTTTGTCAGGGAAGAACGGTTTTCGGACTGAAATGCTAAAGAAGCAGAATCTGTAATGATTCTGCAAACCTTGTAGGAATGGGGACTAGAGTGCTATGAGGAAAATAGTAGTTAGTGGGAATACGTACTTGTGGAGTTATAAAACAGTCAGAGATATTTACTGTAGATCCAAGTTGACTATTATTTCTGAAAATAGAGATATAAAATTTATAATTCAGTTTACTACTAAAGATACAATTGTCACCGGTAGCCCTTTGAATGAGGGATTACGGGTGATGAAAGAGGGTAAACAATATTCTATTAATCTGAACCAACCTAAGTATGTTGCTGAAGTGTTGCAGTATATACTTGATATGGAGTTAGATGTGACAGTGAAGAAAGTGCATGAGCTAAATGGTAATGAATTGTTGGTTAGTATGGGGTATCAGGATGTGACTGGACTTTTGATATGAACTAAGCCTGTTCCACATTCTAAATCAAGCAAAAGGCCTTCCCCGAAGGAATGGCCTATTTGTTATGGAAAGACACCTCATTTTTCATGCCTCACTCTTAGTCACTTTATAGAGAACTTGCTGTTATTTAGGATAAGTTACGTATACACCAACTGCTTTCCCTCTGAATCCCAACGCCATGCCAAATCACCTTGCAGCCATAAACCACCATAGCACTCGTCTATTCCCTTTATCTTCACCCAGTCATGTACTCCCTCCACTGTATTCCTCCCTACTTCCGATAATGCAACAACGCATTGGTCAAAGGATGGGGTTGTTTTCTTTTGATGATCAGAAAATGAGTGGCGACCTTGAATCTCCAATAGTGCATGTGGTTGCTCCGACATATTCCTCAAACGATACCAAAATTCCAAATCACCCATGCCCAGACCACTTAGCTGGTTCCCGATCTGCTTAAACAGCGCTTGCGGAGTATTTACTCCTTGCTGGATGAGTTCTAAGGTTGTCTGTTCTACGATGCCCAGCCCATTCATGGTAGAAGGTAGACGAGATAGGTGCAGTTCAAGTGCCGCATGAGTAAAAGGCAGAGCAGATGTGTCTTCGTGCAAAATGTCAATATGCCGCACTATATCCGGGGAGGCGTATGCTTCCCAGATTTTTTTGCCCGTCTCAAGCTCCTGCTGACCAATCTGCTGCCACGTGCCTGACAATTTTTCTAATTGCTTCATTGTAAGCTGTCCCAAGCCCCTAAACGGATCAATACCTGGGTAGTTGCCGATACACAGCAAGCTCAGTTTGGTTTGGCCTAGGGTTTGCGTTGAAAACCAGTGCAACAAGTAGCTTAGCATCAGCTGGTCGAACAAGTCGTGCTCAAACCATAGCACGACTTCGTCGTACTTATGAAAGTTATGCAGAGTCTGCTCCTGAGCCTTGCAATTGGATACATAGTCTTCTGCCGGAATCCCAAGAGTTCTCTCCAAATATTCCACTCTAGCTACTCTAGATGAGGGCTCGCCCATTTCAAGGAAAACCGGACCTACCGGATACACTTCTCTCCAGACCAGGATATCTCCGCGAATGTTCCCTTTCCTCAGCTTGTCACCAACATGGTCACCGTTGACTATATGTAGCACCGATTCTCCTCCTTCGTAAATATCGTTAAACATGGATACAAAGTCGCTGACAAGCAGCGAGGCTCTCAGCTTATTGCGGGCATCGAACAATCGTTTTTTCAGCACGGATGGAGATACACATAGATAGCTTGATATTTCACCGATTGAATACCCTTGAAAATAGTACAGCTGAACCGCCAGTTTTAACTTGTCAGATAAACCCTCGACGGATTGATGAAGCTTTTGGTGCCATTCCCTTCTTTCAGCGATAAGCTCCACATCAAATTTCTCTACATCCATGACTATAGTTTCGTCCAACGGCATCATCGTCGGCTTCTTGCGGCGCAGAAGACGATGACATTGGCGTTCGACAATGATCTTGAACCATCCAGGGAACGCCTCTGCTTCCTGTAATTTATGGAGATTGGCAAAAGCCTCAGCGAACGCCTCCTGAACTGTATCCTCAACCAGACCCCAATCCCCCAACCTCGTATATGCTACTGAAAAAGCCATCCCACTGAAATGCTGTACAATTTGCTCCCATGCGATTTGATCGCCTAGCCCGGCTTCCTCAATCCAACGCTGCACCTCTTGCACCTCCTCTGTATGTAAATTCTATATATAAGTGCCGGTATGGCTGCAAATGGTTACTTTGTCTAATTAAACTATCGTTTCCCGAGATTATAAATACTTCATCATGATGTTCGAAATAGTCCGCTGTTGATTTTCCCAGTCATAACTGGAGTTATCCAGTATAAAGGATTGAAAAGGAAGTTGCTCAATAATGTGCAATTCTAGCTCTCGTCGATGCTCAAGGAACTGTATATATCCATCGTACCCGTGCAACCCCTTATTCTTTCCATAATCCTGCTCCGTATGGTACCAAATCACAAAATCTAGCCACTCTTGAGGCCTCATCGTTTTCACTCGCTCAATCGTCTCACGGACACTAGGTTGCTTCAAATAAAACAAAATTGGAATAAGGTCCTGAATTTGCTCCGCAATCTGTAATACGTGCTGAACAAATCGATCATTTCCAGCATCATGTCGAGCGAGTAATGCACACCCTGGGTTCTGTAAAAAACAGCATTCGAGTATGACCAGCTTATCCTTTTCTCGCTGATTCTTAGCAAAAGAACTCCAACGTTGAACCATCAACTCGCAATATTTTTCTACAGGTATTCCATCGTAGATTTCATAGCGCCGGATTTCCTCATACAAACTAGAAGGAATTTCATTTTGAGCTGATTGCTGCGCAAGCGCGTATGCGATTAATGAGTCGTTACCGCTTAGCGATACAAATGGATCAATATCATGAAATACATCGGCATAGCTAGACCGGAGCCTATCAAGTTCCTCATTCGGCACACATGCAACCGATTCATAATCAGCGGGATGTCGTAAGTTCCCTTCTAAAAATAGCTCCGATTCTATTCGATGCGTGTTTAAGGTGTCCTGTATATATTGGGATAATGTAGATTTTCCAGAGCCAGGTATCCCTTCAACCATAACCAATTTTGCTGCCGCAGATGGTAAATTCGCCATAGTATCACATCCTCATGAATTAAAAATCCTCTGAGAAACAATAAAAAGCATTGGGTCCTGAGGACTGACCCAATGCTGTTATAGATGATCTATAATTATTTAATAATTACGTATTCCAGGTTAACCAGTTTTGCATAAGCAACAATTTGGTCTGTAGTTAGATTCAAGGAAACTACAGTATGGTGACCACCACCGTTTTCAATCCACGCTTTAACTCCATCTTGGAAGTTTGGCTTCACATTCCACAGTACACGAGCCACTGGAAGTTTGGGAGCAGGAACTGTTGGTTCAAATGCAGTAACCTCATTGATCAGCAGTTTATAATGTGTGCCAAAGTCAGCCATGGAAACAACCACACCGTCTCCTGCCTTACCGTCAAACACCAGACGGGCTGGGTCTTCACGATCGCCGATACCTAACGGAGAAACGATAATTTTAGGCTTGTTGCTTGCCAACGTTGGATCAACTTCAAGCATATGCGATTGAAGGATCGATTCCTGACCAGCTGCTAATTCATAGGTGTAGTCTTCCATAAAGCCAGTGGATTGATTATGGCTCATGACTTTAAGCAGACGATCGAGCGCTGCAGTCTTCCAGTCTCCTTCACCAGCGAAGCCGTATCCTTGTGCCATCAAACGTTGAACGGCAAGACCAGGAAGCTGTTTCATACCGTAGAGATCTTCAAAGTTTGTAGTGAAGGCAGTATAACCACCATCATCCAGGAATCGTTTAATAGCAATTTCATAGCTTGCTTGCACTCTTACGCTGGATTCCCAAGCTTCCTTGCTGTAAGTACCATAATCAAATTCATAGAGTTTGGAATATTCCGCGAATAAAGCATCAATTTCTTCTTCCTTCACAGCATTGACGTACTGAACAAGGTCGCCAATTCCGAAGTAGTCAACGGTCCATCCAAATTGGATTTGGGCTTCGACCTTATCCCCTTCCGTAACACCAACGTTACGCATGTTGTCGCCAAAACGGGCAACTTTGATATTGAAGCTTTCGTTATAAGCAACCGCTACATCCATCCACTCAGCGATTTGCTTTTGCACTTCCGCGCGTTCCCAATACCCTACAACCACTTTATTCTGTTTTTTCAAACGGGCATTGATAAATCCATATTCACGGTCACCATGAGCTGCCTGGTTGAGGTTCATAAAGTCCATGTCAATTGTAGCCCAAGGAATGCTTTCATTATACTGAGTAGCCAAATGAAGCAGCGGTTTTTGCAACAATTTAGTACCGCGAATCCACATTTTTGCAGGTGAGAAAGTATGCATCCAAGTGATGACACCAGCAACCTCATCACGATAGTTGACTTCTTTCATGAGGCTGGTGATTTTGTCTGCACTAACTGCCAGATCCTGCAATACGAGCGGATAAGGCAACACACCGCTTTTATTTAAGGCATCGGTCATTTCTTGTGCGTGTGCTTTCACTTCTGCTAATGCTTCTTCCCCATACAGATGTTGTGAACCTACGACAAACCAGAACTGTTTTGTACCTACTGTTGACATAACATTCATCCTCTTTTCTTCGTTTGTTAGTTTAGTTGGTCTTATTTTTGCCCGTAGTAAGCGTCTTTCCCATGTTTGCGCAAATAGTGTTTATCTAGAATACGCTGCGGCAATTCTTCAGCAAAATGATTCAATTCCCGTGCGAATAGGTTCATTTTCGAAACTTCTTCCAATACGACGCTATTCATAACTGCGGATTTCGCATCTTTTCCCCAAGTGAAGGGAGCATGACCCTTAAGCAGGACACCTGGCACTGCTAAAATATCCAACCCACGCTGCTCAAAAGTTTCGATAATGACACGGCCTGTTTCGGCTTCGTAACCACGATCAATCTCGTCTTGTGTCAAGAAACGAGCGCAAGGAACAGAACCATAGAAGGTGTCTGCATGAGTAGTCCCCATTACAGGTACATCCAGGCCGGCTTGAGCCCAAACGGTCGCCCAGGTCGAATGCGTGTGTACAATACCGCCGATTTCTGCGTAGTGCTTGTAAAGTACGGCATGAGTCGGTGTATCCGATGAAGGTCTCATCTCTCCTTCAACAACATTGCCGTCAAAATCAACAACTACCATATCGCTAGGTTTCATCGTGTCATAGCTAACACCACTCGGTTTGATAACGAATAAGCTGCGCTCACGATCAACAGCACTTACGTTACCCCAGGTGTATTTCACGAGTCCATGTTTAGGCAAATCCAGATTGGCTTGAAATACTTCTTCTTTCAGCTGCTCTAACACGTCAATTCCTCCAGTTTTCCACTAGATTATCTACAGCAGCCTGCTCAATCGCCAGGCCTTGTGTGTAGCGTTCCAAGAATGTTTCGAATCCCTTAACATCGGAACCGTCGGGATGAATTTCTTGTCCCTCAACATCTCTGAATACTTTTTGGTCGAGGAATTCTTCCAGACTTTCTTGCTGATCCTTGTTCATCATGTAAGAAGCCAGAATAGCCATACCCCACGCTCCGCCTTCTCCAGCTGTTGCCATCACGGATACCGGAACATCCATAGCTGCCGCGACAATTTTTTGTCCAACGATAGGGGTTTTGAATAAACCGCCGTGAGCCAGAATGCTGTCAATTGCGACATTTTCTTTCTTCGTCAAAATATCCATCCCGATTTTCAAAGCAGCAAATGCAGTGAACAGATGAGTGCGCATGAAATTGGCCAAATTGAAACGGCTCTCAGGGGAGCGGACAAACAATGGCCGGCCTTTCTCTATTCCGGTGATGTTTTCTCCTGACAAATAGCCGTAGCTAAGTAAGCCGCCGCCATCTGGATCTGCTTCCAGGGCCTTATTCAGCAACACGCTGAATAATTGATTCGGGTCCGCCTTTTGCCCCATGGCCTCATAGAACTCACGGAACAAGCCCAGCCAAGCATTGAGATCACTTGAGCAGTTGTTGGCATGAACCATTCCGACCGGATTACCATTCGGTGTGGTCACCAGATCAATTTCCGGATATACCGCCGAAAGATCCTTCTCTAATACGATCATGGCAAAAACTGAGGTTCCCACAGACACGTTGCCAGTACGTTTTCTCACACTATTCGTAGCGACCATTCCTGTTCCCGCATCACCTTCTGGAGGACAAAGCGGAATACCTGATTGCAAATCTCCGGATTTATCTAAGATTTTGGCTCCCGATGCGGTTAGTACACCTGCCTGCTCGCCTGAGATATGAACTTTAGGAATAATGTCTTGTAATTTCCAATCGTAGCCTTTGGCTGCAATGAGTTCATCAAATTGCTTAACCATCGACTCGTTATAATCATGTGTAGTCTCATCAATTGGGAAGATCCCCGAAGCGTCTCCGATGCCAATGGCTTTGTTGCCAGTCAGCAGCCAGTGAATATATCCAGCCAACGTCGTAATAAAATCAATATGAGGAACATGTTGTTCTTCGTTCAATATCGCTTGATACAAGTGAGCAATACTCCATCGCTCAGGAATGTTGAATTGGAATTTATCAGTTAAAGCTTTTGCTGCAGCACCGGTCGTCGCATTCCGCCAAGTCCGGAACGGAACAAGTAATTCACCTTTGCTGTCAAAAGCCATATAGCCGTGCATCATTGCAGAGAATCCTATAGAACCAACCGTATGAAGGGTGATTCCGTATTTTTGTTCAACCTCTTGTTTCATTTCACGATAAGCCTCTTGTAGACCTGTAATAATGCTCTCTAAGTTGTACGTCCAATATCCATCTACCAAGAGGTTTTCCCACTCATAGCTTCCAGATGCGATTGTTTCAAAACGATGATCAATCAGCACTGCCTTGATACGTGTGGATCCAAATTCGATACCAAGTGAGGTTTCTCCCTTAGTAATCGCTTGTTTAATGTCTTGATCCATGCTCACGTTACTCCTCTCTCTGAACAACTGTTATAATCGCAATAATTGAAAGAAGGCGCTTTCTTTTGTTTACAGCCTTAGTATATTTTTTGTGCGTACATTTGTCAACACAAAACCATAGTTATACTTACAAATAATTTGACGAACCGAGTGTTTTTCTATTTTAACTTTAGTATTTATACAGATAGGACAATAGATTATACTAAACTCATAATTATGCTAAAATATGTACATACAAATATTATAGATACATTAATTAGTATTAGAACAACTTGGAAAGAAGGAATAAAGTGAAACCAAAGTATCAGGTCATCCTTGAGGATATAAAAAGCAACATTCTTTCAGGGGCATACAGCGTAGGAGAACAAATTCCAACGGAATTCGCTTTGCAGGATAAGTATAAAGTTAGTCGCCAGACGGTTCGAAAGGCTATTTTGGAACTATCTAACGAAGGTTTTTTAAGAAGTGAAAAAGGATCTGGCACCTATGTCAGCAACCAATTTCGGTCAAAAACCGGTGGCAATTCCAGCAATAAAACCATCGGAGTCATCACAACCTACATCTCTGATTACATCTTTCCCTCTATTATTCGCGGGATTGAAGCCAGATTGAACGAAGATAATTATTCATTACTATTAGCCAGTACCAATAATGATGTCGCACAGGAAAAGAAAGCTTTGGAGATGATGCTGTCCTTTGGTGTCGATGGTTTGATCATTGAGCCTACGAAGAGCAATCTATATAATCCCAATATCGCTTACTATCTGACGTTCAAGGAACAGGATGTTCCATTCATCATGATTAATGCCTATTATGAAGAGTTGGAGGTTCCTTACTTCTGTCTCGATGACGTACAATCCAGCTATCTGGCAACCAAAGAATTGATCGCTAACGGACACACACAGATTGGCATCATTGCCAAAATGGACGATTTACAAGGGAAGTATCGAATGAAGGGTTATATCAAAGCGCTTGGAGAAGCCAAATTACGCTTTCACCCCGAGCAAGTGCTCTCATTCTATACAGAAACGAAGCAGGATCTGTCCACCAATTTGAAGAAATTCTTGACCGAACAAAGAGACGATTTAACCGCAATTGTCTGCTATAACGACGAGGTCGGACTAGAAGTTGTACATGTATGCAGACAACTTGGTATATCCGTTCCCGAAGATTTGTCCATTATTGGCCAAGACAATTCCTATATTTCCAAAAATGCAAACATCAAACTAACAACATTGACACACCCACAGGAACAAATGGGCCGTGATGCCGCCGACTGGGTTATTAAGAAACTACAAGGGAAGAAGGATCTAAGCAACCAAACCTATTATCAGCCCGTGTTAATTGAAGGAGAGACGGTAAAGAAGAAATTGAAGTGAAGGGGTTCATAGCCCCTTTAAACCTAGTGCCTAATTGTCATATGACACTTTGGAGTGATTTGGTATGGTGGGTGACGAAATGTAACTTGTTGGTATGACAAATCCTTTGCCATACTTGGTTTTGCCGGACGATAAGGCAAAAATACATTTCAAGGAGAAACCATTCATGGAAAAAATGATTTACACCATTCTCGCGGTTCTACTATTATCTACTACGATAACTACCGCATGTATGGCACCCAACGGCGCGTCAGTTGCCGCACCCGTTAACATACCAGTTGCATCTGAAAAGGCTAGCTTGGAGGGGCCGCGAGATGCCAAGGAACTAGAGGCTTTTGCAGATGGTGTTTTTGCGGACAAGATGAAAAAGTTTAATACCGTTGGTTCTAATTTTGTGGTCGTCGCAGGTGGGAAAGTGATGCTAAGCAAAGGTTACGGTTATGCCGACAAGAGCAAAAAAATTCCTGTGGATAAAAATACCATTTTTCAAATCGGCTCTGTTACAAAGTCATTCACTGCATTGGCAGCTATGCAGTTGGTCGATAAGGGGAAAATGGATTTAAAACGTGATATCCAAGAGTATTTAGGAGGAATAAAGGTTCCGAATAAAACAGGAAAAAAACTGACGATGTTTGATCTACTTACATATTCAAGTGGATTTGATGAACCAGATATTCTCATGGAAATGCATCCAGAGTTCGCGGACAAATATTTTCCAATGAAGAAGTACATTGCATCAAATATGCCAACTGTTGTCAGGCCTCCAGGAGAAGCGTACACTTATGACAATTTTGGTTTCATGCTAGCGGGATATGCAGTAGCAAACGTAACGGGCATGTCGTATTCCAAATATATGGAAAAGAATATTTTCAAACCGTTAGGCATGAAATCGACGAGCGTGCGGTTTACCCCCCAATTGTTAAGCAGAATGGCTGCTCACTATGGACCAACAGGCGAACTGATAGCCTTGGACGGATTTAAACCAACGGAAAAACCTGAAGGCGGTATCGTTTCAACAGCAGATGACATGGCGAAGTACCTCATTATGCACCTGAACAAGGGCAAGTACAAAGGTAAAGAAGTGGTGAGTCAAAAGAGCATACAGCAAATGCACACATACCAACTATTCCCCGACAAGGAGTTCCCGGTTACAACAATTGGATTCGAAGGCTACTTCAAAGAGAAGATGAATAATCAGCATGTGATTCTAAAAGGAGGAAATGTTACAGGCCATTCTTCCTTGATTGTTATTCTGCCTGAGAAGAATACAGCGATGTACATGTCCTACAATAACGACTCCCTGATGAGTCTTGACGTGTATGAAGAATTTATGAATCATTATTATCCGAGAAAATCAGAGGTTCCAAAGTCAACCTACGCGACATTAAGTGAGCAGCAGGCCCAAGACTACGTGGGATTATACCAAAACACGCGTATCGCTGCCTTAAGGACGAAGGTTTCATATTCGGACGGGAAACTAATAATGGAGACAGGAACATCAGGCAAACATACACTAAAAATGATTCACCCTTTATTATTTGAAGATGAATCAGGTAATAAATTGACGTTTAATAAAAATGAAGCAGGCCATATTGCATATTTGTATTACATGCAGCTCCCAGACCTCGTTGCTTATGCGCAAAAAATAAACATTGATTCACCATTTTCTGATGTACCTGCGAATAGTAAATATATTTCATATATAAACAACCTTAATGCTTTGGAAGTCATGAGCGGAAAGTCAGCCAACCTCTTCGATCCGAAAGGAACGATGACTCAGAGAGAATTCTCAGAAGTGCTACTGCGCGCCCACGGGTGGTATAAACAACCTTTCATGATTGAACCGAATAAGAAGCAGATGATGGCCGGACTACGTAATTATCAGCCTAATTCTCCTATCACTAGACAAATGGCGGCGGTAATGATCCAGAACCTGAAACAGGTTGAGCCTGGGATTAAGGTTAAATTGAGTGGAGAAACGGATGCTTGGGCAGTTAAAGCAGTCACAGCTCTTGTTTCCCAGGGTATCATGGACCCGAATACCAAGATCAATGTAGACGGCTCCATAGACTTCCGCTCCAAACAGCTTTTGAAGCGTCAAGAAGCCAGTGCCTTGTTGGATCAAGCATTTAATTACTATACGTTGCCAATCAGTCACTAATTCAAAAGATTAAATAGAAAAAGGTAAAACAATAATCCTTAAAAGTATTCGTATGGTGAGTCTTTGTCAATACCAAGCAGGATCACCGCGGAAGCTGGCATCAGCAACGATGATAAAAAACATCAGGAGTAAATCATGTGTAACTCAAGCAAAAGTAATTTAAAAATAGACGTTTCGCCATACGAAAAATCCAATCTAAAAAACAGTTTACAGCAAATATTCAATACGATAGTGCCTTTCTTCCTGCTCTGGTACCTTGCCTACAAAAGTCTTGCGATTTCCTACTGTCTTACTCTGGCAATAACGGTCCTAGCTTCAGGATTTGTAGTCCGGATCTTTATCATTTTTCATGATTGCTGTCATCAATCCTTCTTTAAGAATCGGTTGGCCAATGAGATCTTAGGCACGATAACAGGTGTCCTGACTTTCTTTCCTTATCATCAATGGCAGAAAAGCCACTCAATCCATCATGCCACTAGTGGTAATTTGAATAAAAGGGGATAGGGGATATATGGATCCTTACGGTATCGGAATATGTATCTGCGTCAGCCTGGAAACGGATGATGTACCGTCTCTACCGGAATCCACTTGTTATGTTCGGGGTTGGTCCAATCTATATCTTCCTTATCAAGAACAGGTTTAACAGGAAGAAGGCCAAACGGAGAGAGATCTATAACACGTATATAACGAATCTGGTCATCGTTGCCTTATCCACCTTGCTCATCTTCACCGTGGGCTATCAGGCGTTCCTACTCGTTCAGGGACCGATATTCATACTTTCGGGGAGTATCGGTATTTGGCTCTTCTATGTGCAGCATCAGTTTGAGGATACGTATTTCGAGCAGAAAGAACAATGGGATTACGTGAAAGCAGCCGTGGAGGGAAGTTCCTATTATAAGCTACCAAAAGTGCTGCAGTGGCTGACAGGTAATATCGGATTTCACCATGTGCACCATCTGAGTCCGAGAATTCCGAACTATTATTTGGAAAAGGCTCATGACAACACGCCACCTCTCCAGAAGGTAAATATGATTACGATTACTTCCAGCCTACCGGCAATTCGATTCAGGCTCTGGGATGAACGTAACAAGAAATTTGTAAGTTTCAAAGAGATTAGTTATTTGCTTTAATCTAATATTTTGTTGTTAACAGAGAATTTGGTATGGTCTCATATAATTAATTCTTACGCTATTCAAGAAGTTGTCTGAAAAGTGGATTTTCTACCATAAGGGACAGTACTTACTTCAGGATTAACGAAAAAAAGCGCGAGTGCGGGGGACTCTCCCAGTGACTCGCGCTTTTTGGTTCATCTCGCCCATTGAGTATGTTATGGGCAAGCGAAAGCTACCCGATAAGGACTTTATATAGGAAAATGGATATATTTACGGACGACTTCAAGAAGCTGACGGGTCAAGATTAATATTCTCCTTTAATTACAAAAAAAGAACCCCGAATTGTTCCAGCTAGCTTTGACTTCTGTCTAGCAAACTTAAACTTTCCTTCTAACTCCTTGGGTACCTCCATCCCCTCAGAAAGCTTAAAACCAACGGCCCGCTTCTTAGTGTCATCAACCGTATACATGACGTTGACCGCAAGACCATCCTCATAAAAGACGTAAGCAAATTTAATATTTTCTACTTGAAAACGTGATGTTTCTAAAGGTTTGGCCGCAAACACAATATCACGCTCTTTCAGAATTCGGTTCACATAATCAAGAGTCTCCTGACTTTCACTAGCTGACACAACCGTAAATTCATGCTTGTATTTGTTCATAAAGTAACGGGCTTCATTAGCACGCAAACCAGCAAGCGCCTCTACTACAGGTGAAGACTCTAAGCCAGCTGTAGACATATTATTAAAATCAACGATATAGGACATTTCCATCTCTCCTTTTATCTCATTATGCCCCAAAAAACTTGCCGCTACTTATGTTACGGTTCTGCGTCCACAACTTGCTGGTACACTCCTCCGCCGTTGTCACGTAGAAACCTTATCTCTTGACATTTTATGGAGAACACTGTATATATTCAAAGCCAATACGAAAGACAGGAAGGGAGGATCTGCATGCACAGAGTGATCAAAATCAAATTTACGCTCTTTTACGGTGAAATGCCTGAAGCAAAATGTTATGGGTACTTGGAGTTGAATCAGGATGGCAATATGATCGCGCTCTACAATAGGTACGGTGAGGAAATAGACATGTATGGCGGACATGAATTTGTTAGGATAAGGACACTTGGCAAATTTGATGACCAAGACCGTGATAATTTTTATTCTTTGTTAGAAAGTGATGGTGTAGGATAATCTGCACGATAGGCTGACGATTCCGATGCCAAGGCACTACGAAAAGTCAGCCTTTTTGATTTTATTTGCCTTATAGAGTTGACCGGCATGTTATCATAATCCCCTAATCTAGCGCTTTTGTTTGGATTTCTTCGTTTGGAGCGCTCTGATAAATCTGGATCAGTGCATTCTCATCACCCGGCATTCGACTGCCAAACCACCCGATATCATAATCCAGAATAATTTCATCCAGCCAGCGCTCATACCAATCCAGAAAGCTGCCTTCATAGACAAAGAAAAAAGGATGATCGGGATGAAAATCGGAGGTGTACACAATTCTCCCCCTATATTTCCCTTCAAGTACGAGATACATGTCGTATTCGCAGCCTTGGGTACCTATGCACAACATGCCGCCCAACACCTTATTACAGGTGTCGTCATATTCCTCATCGGGAATGTCCTCGTCCCTGGTCAGGGGCTCAATCAGATGGTTCCATTCCTCTTTGGTCATCCCGGGATGCAGAACGGATTTTGCAAGGAGCACCTGGCGCTCGGTGTAGGAAGTTGCCTTTCCAAGTGAATAAATTCCATAGTAGGGTCCGGCGCCTCCATTGCCGATTTTCATTAAAAACAGCGCGTAAGGCTCAGGAAGTGTGACCTGATTGAGGGTTTGCCAGTCCTCTAGCTCTTTTGCTGTAAGCTTCTCTTTAACCCTATATTGATGTGAGGATGCTCCAAACACCGAGAAGTCCGCGTCTTTGCGCATGGCTTGACTCAGTTTGTTTTTTATTCGATCCAGTTGCGTTTCTTTCTTCCTAAACCACATATTTGAACTCTCCTGTTGACCATAGCCAGGTTTCCTTGTTTGCTTATCCAGCAATTTTATTGTTTTTTCTATGGGTCGTACCTCTTTAAAATGATATGTATCTAGAGTACCACAGGAAAAATCCATATGAATGGAATCTATATGTGGATTAGACTATAATCACCTTGTTATTCATGTAAGCCACTCCTCATTTCTCGGAAATTAACGACATAATTATTTAATTAAACTCATTAAACGCAGTTCATTTTAAACAACATAGAGTGAGGGAGAAAATAATGAAAAGCCAATTAAAAAATATTACGGTCGACGGTTATGCCTTCGTTTATTGGTATTCAGGCGGGTCTCGCTTCATCCTAAACCTATCTCCCAAAGAGAATAAAAACATCAAAATCACGCTCATCTTTCAGGCCATTCCTCCTGAAGAAGAGCCTCATACTTTTTGGTCCTTTTATGACATTTCAGCACAAAATAATAACATGGAAACTGTCCTCCATCTGGGTAAACCCAAGCATATCGCTGAAATTATCTCTTACTTGATGGCAAAACGACAAGAGCTTTGGGTTCAGGGGGAGCCCCACATTCTGGATAATGCCTGGGATTTACTAAAGGAAATGGGCTATTCCGAGTTCAAACCGATTTGGATTAGACAGTGGTAGTGATAAAGGTTTGTGGACTAGCCCCCTTTGACCTGACCACTCAAAGGGGGCTTAAAGTCCACAGGGGTACGATTATTCGTTATTCGGCGTAGTCGGACTAGCCGAGGGCATCAAGCCTTTAACAGCGCCGAGAAACGGGCGAATAGACTTGATCATGCCGTAGCCCATCTTCACAACCGGGACAAATTTCTGGATCATACCGAACAGTCGCAAGCCGCCGCCTAGCATACCGCCAAGCCCTCCTGCGCCTGCAGTGGAGCCGCCAAGGCCGCCTAACAGCGAGCCCATCATCGGCAGGAATGCCGACACCTTGGCGTCCGGCTCGCGAGAGCGCGAACGGCTAGACGGTTTACGTGCACCGCTTTTCCGGTTGCCGAGACGGACGCCCGGGGCATGCGAACTGGCTCTGCGTTTGAGAGGTCGGGAGTCTTGTTTCCTGGAAGGAGCACGCGGGGGAGCCCCAGCACTGGAAAGTACCAACCCGCCGCGATTAACGTCGGTGATGTAGCCGACATAAGTCTCTCCGCTGTGCAGGGTGACACAGACCGGACGGCCTTGAAACTTCTTAGCCCGTGCACGCATCTCTTTCGATTGTGCCATGGAAGTTCACCTCGCTCACTGATTATAATTCAGTTTACGCCAGGGGCGGGCTTCCTGCTTGTGCGAATGGGGCATACGCACGCCAAAAATCGCCTGACGTGCTCGTTAGCCCCACGCCAAATCAAGAGAATTGCCAAAAACCTGCTACTGGATGGTGTATCTCAGTCGCCCCCATTTTGGCAAAAACATATAGTGATCCAAAACCAAAAGGATAATTGTAATCCTCCTGAAGTAACGTTTCGGGGTAACCATCTTCATCTACCTGCAATAAAAAGGAAAAGGACTCCTCTTTCAGCTTCGTAAAATAATAGTCTTCATTTTGAATAAGTCTCGGGTTTCCACCTATTTTGACCAAAAAAGGCTGATCCATCGACTTTTCGTCATGGCTTAATTCCCCATCTGAAATTGCATGCTTTACAAGCCCTGGGTTAGTAAACATATCTTTGACACTTTCAGTTGAAGTGGGATGCTCAATCACCTTGACCGAGCAATTAGGATAAATGTTGTTTTCTAAATACTCCTCATAGTCTTCAGGGATGAAGATCGAAATCATGCTCTCCGGTTTAAAGGGATGGACGAGGCTCAAGTAAAAAACATATTTTTGGTTATCTTCGTGGATGAGATCCGATTGATTATCAAAAAATTCGGGCGCATTCCCGCCGATCCAGCCCGCACTATGCTCGTTCGATAGGATTGACCCCGCATAATAAAGAATACATTCCGTTCTCTCAGCTAAAATATTCATTTGATATTCATTAGGCATTTTACAACTCTCCCTCAAGAAATGAGAAACCCCTTACTCCGCTGCTTCCACCAGCCATGCTTGCATAGCTGGAGACTCTGCCCGATTCAAACGCAGGGCGATTTCGGTATTGATCTCATCTGGCGGCATGTTCTCGACGAGGACACATACAGACTCTCGCGGTTGATTCAAGGCAAACACGCCTTCATCATCGAGCATTTTCATCGCCAGCTCCATGGCCTTCAGCCTCGAATCAAATTCACGATTCCATTCATCAGCTTCAAGCTCCGCAATGGAAGGACGCTCCATAAATAATTGTTTAACATCATCGAAGTCCTCATCCTCGTAACAACAATAGGGTGAATCGGCTTCTGCCGCCAGCGCCTGTATTTCATGCGTCGGTTCCATGACAATCGCCCCTTAGCCCTATAAAATATATATCTTATTTCCATTATAAAAATTGTTCGTCCTAAATCTACCTACTTTTCGCCTGAATCCTGGAAATGTGTGCGATTCACTCCCTCGCTATGCTGAAAAGGACCACCTTCCAGCCATCCATGTTCATTAGATTCATTTAACTTAATAAATATAGGAGATGAAAATAAAGGCCAATCTAAAACTAATTGTTATGCAAGGAGCTCAGCACATGACGTATGGAGAAATTCTATGTCGTACGGCAACGTCCTTCGTTGCTCTACTCGTTTTGACGCGTCTGTTCGTAAAAAGCAAGTCGGACATCTAACGTTTTTTTTCAATTATGTAACCTTCTCCACCACTTCCGAGATTATCGTCAACAGACAACTCACGCTGCTGTAAGAAATATCTAGCTTGATCTTATGGTCCCTCTTGGCAGGCATTCATCATCGCATTGACCGGTTTGCACTCCGTCAAAGCTCTGATATTCTCGATGGCCAGCCTACGATTCTCATCAAAAAACCGGGAGTACCTATTAGTGATGACCATATCCAAGAATGGTTTTGCCAGCTGTTGAGCGGCGAAACGGATGTGTACGGGTACCACACCAAAGTACCAGCTCTTTAAGGCAAAAGCGAACTCTCGTTACTGATTCGGTGATAGCTACAGTGAAAGAGTAGCTGGAACAAGATGAGCGCATGCTGGCCAAGCAGCGACTTACGGCAAAACGAATTTACGATCATTTAGTCTAGGAGTACGGTTTACCGGAGAAGATCGACCATTCGTCGGTTGATGCGAAAGCTGAAGGTAAAGCTACCGGAAGCTATGCACTATTGGAATTTTTGCCGGGCGCGTTTGCCTAATTTGACTGGGGGGACGGCGTGCGAGGGATTCCTATATGCGACAGCAAGTACTTGTTCCAAAAAATAGCCGACGCCTTTGGATTTTCTTCTCCAAGCCGGTGTACTCGATAAACAAATCGACACCCATCTTCAGTTGGGCATCCGGGAAGGACAAGAGTCCGGCTCACAATCCGCCCGCTACTCCACACCGGGCGTCGTGGCAATGTCTGTCTTCGTAGAGGAAAGTTCAAAAAAGTCGTACCATACCCTAAAAGACTTCTTTAGTTGGTACAAGGATGGGGTTTTTTTACCCTATAAAGGGAATCAGAAACTCCTGTAAAACCCGCTTTTCCAGATTGCTCTTGACCTCTGCTTTAGATGGGATATTATTTAAGTAATGTCTAGCAACTTCATCCGTAAATTCCTGATTCCGAATATATCAAATCTCTTGGCTTTTATTTTGTTTTAATGGGGTTAATTCATTAATTCTACCTGTTTTGATGTGTTCGATTCAGAGGCCCTTTTATATAGCTGGATCCAAATACGACATAATAATCAGAATGAAGGGCAGGGGAAAGTGTAGTCAAATCCAACATATTTAAATCGCCGTTTTTTATTACGAACTGACTAACATTTTTGGATGTGCACTTTAATCTCCAAAGACCTGTCTTTCTGCAGCAATTGCATTCCCTGAATATTCCTGAATAAATCCTCTTTTTTTGGAAAAAGCCATTTACTCTTCCTGGAAAAATTGTGTTACATTCCTGGATCGCAAATACTTCATCAGAATTGCTGGCTAATGACTCATCTAAAGAGATATGACCTGGTTGATTACTCGTAAAAGAAGTTATTTTCAGAATCCATTCAACTCTATCTGTTTGACAATATTGGAATGATCTTCTCTCGGATACTCAAACTTTGAATAAAATCCGTCTTTCATATTCGATCTAAAACCTAATTGGACTTTTAATTCTTTCAAAACATCGATTGTATCCTCATTATATGAATTGCATGGATGTGACATTACATATGGCTTAGTGCCTATAATTCTTGTCAGCTCAGCCATATTAGTTTGATACTCTTGTATTTGTTCAATTTTACTGAGAGATGCAGTTGAAGTAGGATGTGTATGAGTGTGTAAGCCCACAATGTGCCCTTTGGTATTTAGCATTCTTACATCCTTTTCATTCATCCAGAGTAAATCCTTCAACGAACTCAACTCAACATTATAATCTTTTAACATTTGTTCCATTACTTTATTAAAACGGTCAGGCTTTAGCACGCAATCTCGCAAATATCGAAAAGTTCTATCATTTTCCGTATAAAAAGGGAAATCACTTAAATACCTATTAGGTACAAATCCACTCAATGCTGCAATAATTTCATTTTTATATTCGGTTTGGTTCAGATAATTAAAGAAGGAATGATAAAAATTATCAATATCTTCGAAGTATTTAAACCTAAAATACCTAAAGACCTCTAATTTTTCAATTATCCCTATTAGTGGAGATGTATACACAAACCAAAAAGCTGTTATATTTAAACTCTCCAGGACAGGGAAGGCTATATCAAATTGGCATTTCAAATTGTCATCAAAGGTGATGCATATTTCATTATTTCGCAATTGATTTTTCTGTGCTCGATAAAACCACTCCGCTGCTGACAAAATCGTTTTATCCTTTTGCAAAAAGCATATCATTTGTTCAAATTTTTCTGCAGATATTGAGCCTTGTCCTCTTATATGCATTCCATCATCATGGAAATGATGAAACATGATCCCATGAGGTTTCATCGTCTTCTCCCTTTTATTTTGACTTCACTTAATGTTCCATTCTAGTTCCATCACTTACTCAATTAGGTCTGTCCTGGTCTGAATCACCCTTTGTGAAATAAATGTTGTTATTCAAAAAATTTAGGCTTCTCACTTTTTTACCGTAAAAAGAGATTAGTGCATTTAAATTTACTACTGATAAATCTACAGGTTGAAACCTGGATGGTAAAACTAATCTATCCTCATCCGAGATAAACTCCTTCTTAAACCCAACTAAATCTAGTCCGAAGTTAAACATGTCTGTAGTACAATAAAAATCTGCGAAAATAACCCCTTCTTTTGTTCCGATTTCTACAATTTTATTAGCAAGTGCAATGGAAGCATCTTGGTTTTTTGAGATAAATTCAACAATACGCAAAGCTTTAGCGGTATTATTTGCTATGTTTTCAACCCTTGCAATTAATAATCCCTCATAGTCTCCAACTTTATTTTGGACGGTATATACTAAATATTTAAACGTCGGGTGTTTTAAATACCTCCATCTAAGAAATTCATAATTGCGGGATACACTAATTGTCCTAGGAGCGATATTTGTATAGTAAAAATGGTTCCATTTATTCTTATCCAACTCTTGATTAACTATTTTTTCTCCATGCTGTGATACCTTTTGTACGGTATAATAATTTCTTAAATGATGCTCATTGCCTTCCAGCAAGACCTCAGCAGTTTTTTCCTTATTAAAAATCCCAACCATCCTGCGAAGTGAATCTATAGGTTGCATGACCATATCTTTTGTAATAGTAGCTGGCGATATACGCACTGAAAATTTACTAAGCCCTATTCCAAAACTACAGAATACGGGAAATAGCTCAAAAGGTTTTTCATATAACAGCAGACCAGCCATAGTGTTTCGATATTCTTCTAATACTATAGAATTTACTACATTAGAAGCCAACTCTGTTTTTCCCTGTACGTTGAACTCATATAGCATTAGGCCCCCTAACCCAATAATCTTGCCGTTTTCCCAAATACCTATAGCACCATAATTATCCGTACCAATATATTTTTCATGCATCGGATTATCGTAAAACATGAAATCCAGTAGAGCTTTATCCCGACTTAATATATGTCCTTTCTTCCAAATCTCATCTATTGCCTTCATGTATATATCGGCCTCTTCTTTTCTAAACAGCCTAATCTCCATAATTTCACCCTTTACTTTTTCAATATGTAAAAAATACAATTTAATCCAAATTATAATGTAAATACATAAACCAGAAATTGATTTATATTAATCAAAAGGGCTCTCTGACTGCTAAAATGATCAGTCGTAAGCCCTTTTACTTTGCGGTACCTAGATTTTTGTATTTTAGACATAACAGCCATTGGTTTAATAAGTAACTCAGTGAGATGTTGCTCCAGCATCAATAATAAAGTCCGTCCCAGTAATATGTTCTGAAGTTTTTGAAAGTAAATATGCAATTGCATTTGCAACACTTTCGGAAGGAATATATCCTGCGTATTGTTTTTCTAGTTGTTTGATTCTTGCTTCTTCACCAACAAGAGTTGTATACTCCTCAAGCAGCGCGGTTTCAACAAAAGAAGCGCACACTGTATTTACACGTATTTTCTTATCGGCTAGCTCCACAGCCATCGACTTTACGGCACTATTTAATGCCCCTTTTGATGCACTATATGCTATTTTTGTTTTACCACCTTGAAAAGAAGCAGTGGATGACATCACAACTATACTTGAGTTTGGATTAAAGTTCCCTTTTTTTGCGAACAATCTAGATAACTCGATGAATGCATACACATTTATTACAAATATATCATTTAAAAATTTATTAGTTGTCATATTTAGCGGGCGCATTGGAGCAATTCCTGCACAATGAACCAAACCATCAAGAGCCCCTGTTTCTGAAATCAAGTTCTTCATAAAGCTCTCAATTCCGTTAATATCATAAAGATCAAATTTAAAAAGAAGGTGGTTGTCCCCTTCCATTTGATCCAATGTTTGGTTTAGTTTTTGTTCATTTCTAGCTATCATAATAACTTGAGCCCCGAGCCGGCTTAATTGAATACAGGTAGCTCTTCCAATACCGGAAGATCCACCTGTAACTAAAACCTTCTTGCCACTTAGATCCATAGGATTAATCAACCGCAATTCCTCCGTCTTCGAAATAATCTTCGGTTTCGATAATTGGCAAGCAGTTTTCTGCTAATACATCAAAATAATTAGTCCCCCAAGAAAGACCTATTCCAAAACCGGGCGCCAGAATTTTTTTATTTCCCTGTTCTTTGCCCCCATAAGCATCGCAAATTGTTATTGGTATTGAAGATACACTTGTGTTTCCATATCTGTCCATAGATACCCCGAGCTTATCAAGTGGGATATTTGCTTTTTTAGCAATATGCTTGAGCATAAATACATTTGCCTGATGGGGTGCAAACAGGTCGTAGTCATTATGGGATATATTATGTTCGGCCATAAAACTCTTTAACATGCTGGGCACTTCGGTGATGGTAAAATCGAATACCTCTGTCCCATTCATGTATAAATCGTAGTCAGAACGAACAATACCTTCACCAAACTCTCTGCGTTCACGAATGCCTTCTGGATTGCGGCAAGCACCGGTTGGCCAAATAATCGATTTATATCCGGTACCATCGGTATGATAGCAGTAAGGTATGTGCGATGCTTCATCATACTCAAGAGCTGTGGCAAACCCAGAATCACCAAATAGCATAGCAGCGGACTTGTCCAGAGGCGATATACCTTTCGTTGATGTATCTCCTCCCAAGAAAAGAACACGCTTTGTATCTCCGGTTTGCATCAATGACCCGGCAATATATACACCATATACGAAACCGGAACAGCCTAAATTGACGTCAAATGCAATACAGTCTTTTTTCAGGCCTAATCGTCCGTGCAAAACACATGCTGTAGCTGGAGCTGTATAATCAGGACTTTGTGTTACAAAAATTAGACCATCAATGCTGTCAATATCCCATTTCAAATGATTCATAAGATCCTGTGCCGCTACAAAAGCTAAGTCAGAAGCAGTTTGTTTTTCTGATGCTACGTGACGTTGTTTGACACCAGTCATTTTGACAAATTTCGAAATACTTTCTTCTCCAAATGACTCATTGCTTTCCGATGCTTTTACTACAGTTTTAGGCACTGCACATGCAACACCTCGTATTGCGACATTTCTCAAGATACCCTTTGGCATGTATGTCGCCTCATTCCATAAAGTCTATGATGTCCTGTACTGTTTTAAATTCCTTAATCATGGCCCCGGTTAATCTCTTTTCGAAATGTTCATCAACAAGAGCAATTAATGAAATTGCCGCAACTGAATCCCAAGCTTCTATAGAATCAAGGCTTGCTGTCACCTCTAATGACCCATCTTCAAGCTCTAACATATCCTCTAACAAGTTTAATTTTGTTTGTAATTCCATATTCAATTCCTCCTATATAAAAAGTCTATAGTTACCATACAATGATGGTTGAACCCCACGATAATCCTACACCAAAACCTACAAGAAGGATGGTGTCACCTCTTTTGATGCGCCCCTCCTTCTCTGCCAGACAAAGTGCAATTGGTATCGTTGATGATACTGTATTACCCGTATCAATCATGTTAATAAAAAATTTTTCTTCAGGAATGTTGCACTTTTTTCTTAAGTGATTTAACATATAGCCGTTTGCCTGATGGAACACAAAAAAATCGATATCATTATAATTTAGATTATTTTTCTTTAGCACATTATCTATAGATTTCGGAACAACATCTATTGTAAAATTGAATATTTCTGGTCCGTTCATGTACAGGTTATCATCTTGAGTGATTTTTTCTGCCCCTCTTGATCTTATTCCACTTGACGGCACTATCAACTGTTCTGCGCCGCTTCCATCAGTGCCTAAGTCAAATTCTTTTATTTGCGAGGCCCCATTACAAGAAATTAAAGCTGCAGCTGCTCCATCTCCAAAAATGGTTACGACACTTTTTTCCTTTGGATCGATATATTTTGAATAGGTCTCTGAAGTAATTAACAGTATATTCTTTGCAATATTCGTATTTATTAATGACTTAGCCACAGCCAAGCCATATATAAAAGCTGAACAACCCAAATTAATATCAAAAGCACCAGCGGATTTTGGAATCTCTAATCGGTCTTGCAGTATACAAGCTGTTGTTGGAACATTATAATCTGGACTCTGTGTAAAAAGGATTATAAAATCTATATCCTTGGGTTCAATTGAATGGTTCTCAAATAATTTCTTGGCAGCACAGTATGCAAGGTCAGATACATACTCATCGTCATTTGCAATGTGCCTATTTACTATGCCTGTTTTATTAAAAATTTTCTCTTCTGTCCAACCCGGAAAAGCTTCTGCAAGATCTGAGTTTGAGAGAATCTTTTGAGGAAGATAATATTCAATTGCTTTTATACCTATATTCATTCCAAGTCCTCCTCAGAAGTTGCCTAAAACCGCCTATTATAAAGATTTTTTTCTCTACACTTTAATATCGACAATTATCGATAAAATTTTTAGATCTAATGATAAAATTCTCAGACCTATTCTAATATTGTAAAATTATGATGGTTATATTTTACGACGGTTCAATGAGCTAAGAAGATTACTGCCCGATATCACTCAAAGGATGCTCACGCTCCATCTGCGCGAATTGGAGGAGGAAGAGATCGTTAAACAAGTCGTTTATCCGCAAATCCCGCCGAAAGTGGAATACTCTATTACCGGATACGGCATGAGCCTGTCTCCAATTTTGGAAACCTTACATCAATGGGGAGTGGCCCATATCTAGCGAAAGCAGCTCATAAAAGAGAAAAATGAATAAACAGAAACGGACTAGCGTTCGACATTACGCTAGCCCGTTTCATTTTGCAACGAATCTTTTGACTTCTTTAATGTCTTTAATGTCTTTAAGGGCAAAAACAGGAAGGGTATATAATGGATTAGTTTCGTGAAACTTGCCTGAGTGTACCTGTATTATATACATTGAAGAGATACGAAAAATAAGGGGTCATGGACCACCTTACCAGGACTGGCGTGATACCATCCCTCGTATTACAGTGCCGACTTTATATGTATCTGGCAATGTTGGATATATCACAAACGCTGACTCCAGTGCATGGGTAGTTAATGCAATCAAAGGCTGTCAATGGGCAAGATTCGGTGAGAAGGAGTACGGCACTCTCAACCTGATGATAAATGCTTATGAGAGATTTAATATTCCTAAGTACCGAAAATTAATTCCATCTATAAATGTACTGAGAAGCGCTTCGCTTGCCTTAAAAAGAAGGCTCAACTACAGAGCCTTCTTTTTAAATGCAGCCGGATTCAGATGAGACCTGTACTCATTTATCCGCAAGCCCCGCCGGAAGTGGAATACTCTGAGCAAAACGAAACACATTATGAGGATCGTACTTTCGTTTCACCTGCTTCAATCTACTAAAGTTCCCGCCATAATACGCCTTGGGCCCGTTCTTAATCTGCAGATCGGGAAAATTCACATAATCCCCTTTAACAAAGGGACGCAACGCTTTACGGAACCTTTCCACCCACTGAATATTCCGCTCCTGCTCCCCATTGTTTCTCCAGCGGGCTGACAGTTCGTAAATTGTCTCAGCCTTCCGATGAGGATAGGCCGTTGCAGTAGGCGATACTCGACTTACCGCGCTTCCTGCACCACCTAAGCTCTGACTCCACACGCTAGAATGCCTGTTGGGTGCTTTGGCTAAAAAGTCACGTATAATTCGTACTCCTTCAGGCGGTAAAGGTTGGAACCCGTAGGCCCCAGTTATTTTAAACTTTGGTTCCAAATTCAGGTCCGATTCGGCAAAAAAATGGGTTGCTTCAATAAAAGGTACTGTCTTCACCATCACCTTCACCGGGGTGCCTGCTCGCAAGAGCGGTCTAATCAATCGACGCAGCTCCTCTGCACCGCCAAGCAATTGCCCGGTAGATACAATGGTTCCCACCTGCTTGGCAGCCACCTCAATGGTTGAGGTTAAGCGGTTTGTGGCCGATGGGGCCCAGCGTTGCCAAGCCGGTAATACCTTCTCAAGATCGCTCCATTTCCACGTAATACTGTATATAGAAACCTTCGAAATCGGTCTAACTCGAAATATAAACTCGGTAGCAACACCAAAGTTCCCTCCCCCTCCGCCTCGCGATGCCCACAATAGATCGGAATGTTTCTTGCTGTTTGCCACAATCGTCTTTGACCCATACCGCCCCGAAGCTACGACCATCTTCACTTGTTTCAGGTTATCGCACGTAAGTCCATATTTGCGGGAGAGAAGTCCAATGCCTCCTCCCAGGGTGAGCCCAGCTGTGCCTACGTCGGGCGCAGTCCCCGCCGGAATTGCCACACGCTTATTCCACAGCTTCTTATACACACGGGCAAGTGGATTTCCCGTTTGGACAATGGCCTCTCTATTTTTGCGATCAACCTTAACCTTATTCATCTCGCTCACATCGATAATAATACCGCCATTTACAGTTGAGAAGCCTTCATAGCTATGTCGTCCGCTGCGCACTCGCAGCCGTATGCCTCGCTCACGAGCCCATTTGACTGCGTTGATCACATCCTGAGTTCGTTGGCAAAAAACAATGACCCTTGGAAATTTGGAAAAGCGCCTATTGAACTCCATTCTGGCCGTATTGTATGACGGATTACTCGGAAGTACGATCCTTCCGGTTAATCGTGTACTTTTCTTTTGCAACTTTTGTGCCATTTACTTTACACCATCCCCGCTCATGACATAAGCCTTTCTCATCAGCTTATTTCTATGTAGGGACACCTGTCCTAGTAACGGCAACTGCACAGTTTATATTGTAAAAGTAGCACAGTATTAGATTTACTACTCACGATAATTTCTTAGTTGCTTAGTTTCCTAATAAAGATCATTCAAGGTTCTAATTCAAGGTGCATCTTGGCTTCCGCCTCATCCCATGGCACCGAGTAACCCGCCCCCTTGGCGCAAAAGATGGAGGAGGATGTATACAGTGGGTCCGCCCCTTTGCGGTAGCCCATCCGTCCTATGACTTCCTCCGTATTATGACAGCGATCGTAGCCGCTAAACACGCAGCGGATACTGCCTCGTCCATGCGTAAAGGATGCAAATTCGGCACTGTAGTTCATGAAAGTCGATACAGGCACCCTGCCTGTGACCACCGCTTGCGTTCCGGTTGTCTGCGGCGGATTAAAAGTACCTGAAGCACGCTGAATATCGGACAGCACCCTGCCCATTTCATCGATAGCGACCTTGATTTTGAAATCGTAATAGGGCTCCAGCAGCACATTGTCCGCCTTCTCCAGCCCCTGCCGCAGTGCTCGAAAGGCAGCCTCACGAAAATCACCACCATGGGTATGTTCTTTATGCGCGCGGCCCCTCAGCAGCGTAATGTTCACGTCGGTGACCGGCATTCCGGTCAGCAGTCCGTGATGCTCCCGTTCATAGAGATGATTCCGAATCAGATTCTGATAGCTGACATTCAGTTCATCGGCATGACATCTGCTATCGAACATGATGCCGCTGCCCCTTTCTCCCGGTTCAATCAGCAGATGCACTTCCGCATAATGCCTGAGCGGTTCAAAGTGGCCGTACCCTTTTACAGCCGATTGAATCGTTTCCTTATACAAGATTTCCGGTTGTCCAAAAGAGATAGCCAAGCCAAACCGCTCTCTAACAAGCTGCTCCAGCACTTCCAGTTGAATCAATCCCATGACGCGGATAGAAATCTCCTGCAATTTCTCATCCCAAACGACGTTTAGAGACGGCTCCTCCGCCTCCAGTGTGCGAAAAGCACCGAGCACCTTCTGTACATGTATCGAATTGTCGAATAATACCTTAGATTGTAACGTCGGCTCCGAATCGTAAGTTAACTTGTCTGATATCGACCCAAGGCCTTGCCCAGCTTCGGTGGCGGACAAGCCGGCAACCGCAAACAAATCGCCGGCTTCCACTTGTTCCACCGGCTGCGATTTAAGGCCGTTAAACATGAAGAGCCGCGTAACTTTTTCGTCATATTGAACGCCGCCACTTTCATAACTAAGCTGTTCTCTCACCTTCAGCTGACCACCCAGCGCCTTAATGAACGTGAGTCTCACTCCGCCTGCATCGTGCCGAATTTTATAAACCCGCCCCTGGAACGAAGCATTCTCGTCATAAGTGCTTGTCGTCAGCAGATGCAGCTGATCCAGAAATTCAACGACGCCTGTATCCTGAAGCGCAGAGCCGTAAGCACAGGGGAAGAGAAGACCTGCCACTATCATCCTCTGCAAGGCCTTCAGCCAGAAGCCGGAATCCTCTCTCCCCTCCAGGAATGCTTCCAGCAAGGCTTCGTCTCGCTCCGCCATGGCCTCCCGCAGCGGCTCGCCGACTATGCCGTCAGCCAAGCTCTGTGTAATGCAGCATACTTCCCCCGTCAACTGCTGTTGGATGTCTGCCTCGGTTCTGCCTACATCCGCGCCGATCCGATCCGTTTTGTTGATAAAGAAGAACGTCGGAATCCGATGTTTGCGCAGCAGCTGCCAGACCGTCTCCGTATGGCCCTGGACACCTTCAACTGCGCTTACAATCAGGATGGCATAATCAATGACCTGAATCGCCCGCTCCATCTCTGGAGAGAAATCGACGTGTCCGGGCGTGTCTATTAAATAATAACTGTCTCCTTTATATTCCATTACCGCCTGATCTGCGAACACCGTAATGCCCCTTGCCCGCTCGATGTCGTGGCTGTCCAGAAACGCATCCTTATGATCCACCCGCCCACGCGACCGGATACTGTTCGTATGGTACAGCAGCTGTTCCGCAAAAGTTGTCTTACCTGCATCCACATGGGCGAACAGGCCAATCGTTAGTCGCTTCATAGAACCCCACTTTCAACGCTTCTTGTTGATACTGCTCATTTTATTAAAGCATAGAAATCGGGAGAGTGGGTAGGAACACTCCAATTAAATCGGAGAAGATTGGGGGCTTATCTGAATGTGATGAGTGATACCGAATTACCTCCTTATCCGGCTGATTAGTAACCATTCTGTGATGCGAAAAAGCGTTCAATCATTTGCTTCGTTTCGTTTGGACTTCTCAATTGAACTGCCTTTCCGTATTCATTAAAGGTAAAATGCCCCCTAAATGCTTCTGGCATATCCTGATACTGTTTCTCGACTTGTTGAAGTTTTTTTCAAAGCAGGGATATCCGTATTTTTTAATCAGTAGAGGCAGCCCAAAGGCAGATCTCAATAACTCATATTCTTGGTAATTATAGGGGGTAGTCTCGGGCCTCTTTATCAAGATCTTAAGGAAATGCTGCATGACCTTTTCGATCTCTTCTTCTGACGCATAATGTGCTAATCCATGGATCGCGAGCAGCCTCATATCCAAATATCGTTCTTTTTTATAGGCTTTCTGAAAGAAATCCTTCAGTTCCAAATTTCTGCACCGGATTAAACCATACAGAATCTTATTTCGTAGGGCAATATTCTTCATTTTAAAATACAACTGCTCTATCAAACCTACTTCATCTGTTGTTAAAAGCTCATAGGCTAGATCATTTATTGTGCAGATAAACTTAGGATCATTTTCGCGAAGGGAGGCAGTCGTTAGGTACTTAATCGATTCCTTGTGAAGCTGTTGATTATCATTAGGCATCTCTATCATCCTTTCTTCTAAACCATATCAAGCCATTTAAAATAATACATGCCACGCATGGCCCCTTTGAAAATAGTACTCACATAAAAGGGTTTAGGTTTGGCATGCCCCCAATGTATCATTTCTATCCTCCAAATCCCCACCATTACTTATTATACGGTTCACCGTATCATCGCTAAGGCGATTTCCTATTAACATAGACATCCCTATTAAATCTGACAGACAATAAAATTCCCTCATTTATGATAAAGATCTGCATATCATCCTTATAACAAAAAAACAAGGACGCCTATTGAGGTGCCCTTGCTTCCATTCAGATATGAAAAATAAGTGTCCCTTACTGTAATAATGCTGGATATTAAGATAGGCCTTCCTTGAAATCAATACAAGGAATAATATTTTTTTTCAACCTGAATCTGCCCGACAAGTCCAATGCATTTTTTAGAACACGATCAAGTTCAACTCTCCAAGAAAAAACAGTTAAAGTTTTATATCGAAAGCACTAACGAATGATTTTTAATTAAAAATGTCTTTAATTTATCGGTAGTTTCTTTTCGCTCGAATAGTTTGCGGTCTTCAAATTCTAAAGCCTCTTCTTCAATCATCATTTTTATTGCTTCTATTGATTTAATGATTAACGTGTTAGTTGCATATTCGTCTTTTATTTTTCTCAATATACTCAATGTCAATTTCTGAATATCACTAGAGTTTAACTTATGGCTAAATTTATTGTCTTCAATTAAAATATACTTAATAGTCATTAAGATATGCCATTTCATTCTTGTGAACTCTTTATATTCTTTATTTCTTCTAAAAAAAGTTTCTACTCTGTAAAATAATATAGAACTAACAAAATAAGGTTCTAGTTTATCACCTTCTTTAAATATTTCATCCTTCACTTTTCTAGCAACTGTTCCGTAATGACCCGATACGCCGTGTGGATTATCTAAAAACATCGAAGTAACTGTTTTAATCTGTTTAGGTATATTAATAATTTTGGTTTGTGTTATATCTTTATTCCTATACTGATTAGAACGTCTTTCATAATATAGTTGTAGATCTTTGAAAACAACGTGCTGCGATTTATAAAATTCCTCTAACATCTTGTGAAAGTTGTTTAGAGCATCCAATTGCTCGGGCTTAAGACCTGTCTGACTATTTGTAGATTTAACTATTTCATTTTTTGTATTTTCATCCTCTGTTGCAATAATTTTTAGGGGAATAGAAATATTTTTTTGTTCTAAATAATTATACGTCTCGAATATGACATTACTGGTTTGACAACCATTAACAATTTGATAGTTATGTAATGTGAATTTCTCACCTACAGGTTTAATCTCATCGGCGACAATCGTAATACCATTATTTAATATCCCAAACAATTGTGCGTTCGTACTTTTAAGACAAGCATGCATATTCTTATTTACATCATTATTATCTATTCCTAAATAGTCTCTAATATTATCATCGAATACATTCTTCACTCCGTTAGTTTCGCTATCTAATAATAAGTTCATATATTCCTGTACTTCCACTAGTCCAAAATAAGCTGATTTGATTTCGGAACCCTCATATGGGAAAGTTACATTTTTAGGGAACTTAAAAGTTGCCTCTAAGTCAGAATCTATTTTACGATACAGCTTTTGAATTTCTTTTACACCAAGTGGTATAAATTTCACATCATCTGATAAGTATCCACTTTCCAAGAGCTCATTTTTACCATGGTGTATTGTTTCGTTTAAGTCAGAACTCATTTGTGTAGTTGGAGAAGTCGTTGCATAATACATAGTACACTTAGGATTTTCTTTTCTAAATAAATTAGAATTAGCATATATAATATTCCTAAGTTCCCAATATTTTGATAATTCAGGAATTGTACATTCTTCGTTACATACAAACTGTTTAATATTCCTAAAGAAATAAGATACTTGGGCATCATTAAACTTTTCAGAAGTTTTTGATTGTACAAATATAAATTCAACGGACAGTATTTGTTTCTCTTCTACTAGAACATTTATATCTTCTTCATTTAAAACTATTTTATTGTTAACTATTATAGCAATACCATCGATTGCCTTAGCAGTTCCGGTATCCAATTCTTGGAAGTTTCTTTCCGAGTCTACTACATGATTATTTAATACACAATAATTAACAAAATCCTCAAATAATAAATCCTCTTCTTTCTCTTCTAACTCATATTTCCCTTTAAAATCTCTTAGAAATCCTTTTATTATTGGATTTTTCATATCTTTACCTCTTTTGTAAGTTTATTTTTGAATATTATAGCATAAAAATTATCAGTCAAAATAAAGAAAATCATATCTTGATAATGAGCAGCTTTAATACATTTCGCCCCATTTGTGATATAGTTTCAGCTCGTTTGTTGCTTCGGCAACGAGAAAAAGAGCAGGATTACGCCCTGCTCCAATAATTAATGTTGCTAAATAAACTTATCTATGATTTTAAAAATTACAGTTGCAAATACTGCAACCCAAAACCCTTTTGTACCTATAATACGTAAAGCTCTGCGAATACACATAATAGCAAATAAAACAAGCGGTTTTTGCATTTCTCACCCTCCTCATATGTCGGTATGGCAGAGGGTAAGGTTATTACAAGAGGGGAAGATTGTTACATAAAATGGTCCTTATTCTCACTTTTAATAACCTCAACGGTTTCTTTACATTTCAACGACCCAAATGGTCCTTATTCTCACTTTTAATAACCTCAACAGTTTCTTTACATTTCAACGACCCAAATGGTCCTTATTCTCACTTTTAATAACCTCAACGGTTTCTTTACATTTCAACGACCCAAATGGTCCTTATTCTCACTTTTAATAACCTCAACGGTTTCTTTACATTTCAACGACCCAAATGGTCCTTATTCTCACTTTTAATAACCTCAACAGTTTCTTTACATTTCAACGACCCAAATGGTCCTTATTCTCACTTT
Organism: Paenibacillus sp. P2(2022); assembly: GCF_029522175.1. NCBI lineage: Bacteria > Bacillati > Bacillota > Bacilli > Caryophanales > Paenibacillaceae > Paenibacillus > Paenibacillus sp. P2(2022). The sequence continues at coordinate 634,080 of NZ_JAKWFI010000003.1, forward strand.
TAATAACCTCAACGGTTTCTTTACATTTCAACGACCCAAATGGTCCTTATTCTCACTTTTAATAACCTCAACGGTTTCTTTACATTTCAACGACCCAAA
>NZ_JAKWFI010000040.1:0-609 GCF_029522175.1 Paenibacillus sp. P2(2022)
TCAAGCTCCCTTCTGCCTTTGCACTCTTCGAATGATTTCCAACCATTCTGAGGGAACCTTGGGGCGCCTCCGTTACTCTTTAGGAGGCGACCGCCCCAGTCAAACTGCCCACCTGACACTGTCCTCGTACCGGATCACGGTACCAAGTTAGAACCTAGATACGATCAGGGTGGTATCCCAAGGATGCCTCCTCTCAAGCTGGCGCTCAAGATTCAACGGCTCCCACCTATCCTGTACAGATCGTACCCAAATTCAATATCAAGCTGCAGTAAAGCTCCATGGGGTCTTTCCGTCTTGTCGCGGGTAACCTGCATCTTCACAGGTATTAAAATTTCACCGGATCTCTCGTTGAGACAGCGCCCAAGTCGTTACGCCATTCGTGCGGGTCAGAATTTACCTGACAAGGAATTTCGCTACCTTAGGACCGTTATAGTTACGGCCGCCGTTTACTGGGGCTTCGGTTCATAGCTTCGCTCTTGCGAGCTTACCACTCCCCTTAACCTTCCAGCACCGGGCAGGCGTCAGCCCGTATACTTCGCCTTGCGGCTTCGCACAGACCTGTGTTTTTGCTAAACAGTCGCTTGGGCCTTTTCACTGCGGCCCCCTCGG
>NZ_JAKWFI010000041.1:0-607 GCF_029522175.1 Paenibacillus sp. P2(2022)
GGAGCCAGCCGCCGAAGGTGGGGTAGATGATTGGGGTGAAGTCGTAACAAGGTAGCCGTATCGGAAGGTGCGGCTGGATCACCTCCTTTCTATGGAGAATCGTTTCCTGCGATGGAAACATTCAAATTAGCAGGTACAGCGTACCTGCAACCGGATATTCAATTCGGTTCATCACATTCGTGTGAATGAAATGAATATCCTGGACTTACTCACTCGTTGCTCAGTTTTGAGAGTTCAAACTCTCAAGCTTCGACGAATGTTTCATTCACACATCGTGTGGAACCGAAATATTCATCGGGTTTCGCTTCGATGAAGCGAATTGCACCTTGAAAACTGGATACCGAAACGAAATTGCGTTTTAGAATATTCCTTTAAGCTGATCTTGTGTAAACAAGTGAAATAAAGGTAGCTGCCTTGAATTTCATTCACACGTAAGTGTTGAACCGAAATCCAAAGCAAATCGTATTTACGATGTAAATACTAGGTTAAGCTACAAAGAGCACACGGAGGATGCCTAGGCGCCAGGAGCCGACGAAGGACGTGGCGAACAACGATAAGGCCTCGGGGAGCTGTAAGCAAGCTTTGATCCGGGGATGTCCGAATGGGG
>NZ_JAKWFI010000042.1:0-599 GCF_029522175.1 Paenibacillus sp. P2(2022)
TTTGGACATCAGCGTCTGACGTATCGGGAGCTGAATGAACGGGCGAATTCATTGGCACGCATCCTTCAAGCACAGGGAGTAGGACCCGACAAACTGGTCGGCCTGATGGTGGAGCGCTCCGTGGAAATGATCGTAGGTCTGCTGGCCGTGCTAAAAGCAGGTGGTGCTTATGTGCCGATTGATCCCGAATTTCCGTCCTCACGTATTGCATACATGCTGGAAGACAGCGAGGCCGCAGTGCTTCTGACCCGTCGTGATTTGGCAGAAGAACACCAATGCCATGCCAATAACCTATTTCTTGAGGATGCAGCATTGTATCAGGGAGAAAGCAGTAACCTTGAGGCGATTACCCGCCCAGAGCATTTGGCTTACGTTATCTATACCTCTGGTTCGACGGGTAATCCGAAAGGAGTTATGCTCCAGCATCGCTCGGTCCTCAACTTTATTACAGGGATGCGCGAAGTCATTGACTTTGAAACGAGCCAAACGATGTTGTCACTGACGACCATTTCTTTCGACATTTTTGTCTTGGAGACCATCCTGCCACTGTTAGGCGGAATGACGGTGGTGCTTGGCGATAGTCAGCATCAGGTGAATCC
>NZ_JAKWFI010000043.1:0-571 GCF_029522175.1 Paenibacillus sp. P2(2022)
CGAGGACAGTGTCAGGTGGGCAGTTTGACTGGGGCGGTCGCCTCCTAAAGAGTAACGGAGGCGCCCCAAGGTTCCCTCAGAATGGTTGGAAATCATTCGAAGAGTGCAAAGGCAGAAGGGAGCTTGACTGCGAGACCTACAAGTCGAGCAGGGACGAAAGTCGGGCTTAGTGATCCGGTGGTACCGCATGGAAGGGCCATCGCTCAACGGATAAAAGCTACCCTGGGGATAACAGGCTTATCTCCCCCAAGAGTCCACATCGACGGGGAGGTTTGGCACCTCGATGTCGGCTCATCGCATCCTGGGGCTGAAGTAGGTCCCAAGGGTTGGGCTGTTCGCCCATTAAAGCGGTACGCGAGCTGGGTTCAGAACGTCGTGAGACAGTTCGGTCCCTATCTGTCGTGGGCGTAGGAAATTTGAGAGGAGCTGTCCTTAGTACGAGAGGACCGGGATGGACGTACCGCTGGTGTACCAGTTGTTCCGCCAGGAGCACCGCTGGGTAGCTATGTACGGAAGGGATAAGCGCTGAAAGCATCTAAGCGTGAAGCCCCCCTCAAGATGAGATTTCCCA
>NZ_JAKWFI010000044.1:0-534 GCF_029522175.1 Paenibacillus sp. P2(2022)
AAGATTCACCAAGAGCTGAACAAGCCACTTCCACTGCGCAGCATTTTTGAAGCGCCAACGATTGAGCAGCTGGCAGCCGTTCTGGAAGGTCTGGATCAGGTGGCGTATGCGTCCATTCCGGTGACGGGGGAGCGTAGTTTCTACCCACTGTCCTCGGCACAAAAACGACTGTATGTGCTGCATCAGTTCGACCCGAATGATGTGAATTACAACATGCCGTCGGTGCTGCAAGTGAGCGGTCCGCTGGATGTGAAACGAGTAGAGAACGTATTCCGTCAACTGATCGCCCGCCATGCGACCTTGCGTACCCGCTTTGAGCTGATCGACAGCGAGCCGATGCAATGGATTGAGGACGCTGTGCCGTTCGAGGTGGAATATACGAAGGTACAAGCAGCGGGTGCGACTGTGGACACAGATCAGGACACAACTACAGATACGTACACAAGAGTCAACATAGAAGCGCAACAGCGGGTACGGAGCTTTGTTCGTCCGTTTGATCTCAAAGCTGCGCCGCTGCTGCGGGTAGGCTTGGTG
>NZ_JAKWFI010000046.1:0-515 GCF_029522175.1 Paenibacillus sp. P2(2022)
GGTAGATGATTGGGGTGAAGTCGTAACAAGGTAGCCGTATCGGAAGGTGCGGCTGGATCACCTCCTTTCTATGGAGAATCGTTTCCTGCGATGGAAACATTCAAATTAGCAGGTACAGCGTACCTGCGACCGGATATTTGATTCGGTTCATCACAATATGTGTGAATGAAATGAATATCCTGAACTTACTCACTCGTTGCTCAGTTTTGAGAGTTCAAACTCTCAAGCTTCGACAAATGTTTCATTCACACATCCGTGTAGAATCGAAATATTCATCGGGTTTCGCTTCGATGAAACGAATTGCACCTTGAAAACTGGATACCGAAACGAAATTGCGTTTTAGAATATTCCTTTAAGCTGATCTTGTGTAAACAAGTGAAATAAAGGTAGCAAATCGTATTTACGATGTAAATACTAGGTTAAGCTACAAAGAGCACACGGAGGATGCCTAGGCGCCAGGAGCCGACGAAGGACGTGGCGAACAACGATAAGGCCTCGGGGAGCTGTAAGCAAGC
>NZ_JAKWFI010000004.1:0-559301 GCF_029522175.1 Paenibacillus sp. P2(2022)
CAGCGAACTAATGAGAGCCTCAAAAAAATCTGATCAGAGTTAACAAATTGTTAACAAATCAATATAGCAATCACCTAAACCCTTGCTGTAACAAGGGTTTTTGGCTTTATTACATCATGCCGCCCATTCCGCCCATGCCGCCCATGTCAGGCATTGCAGCCTTTTCTGGTTCTGGCTTGTCAGCGATCACTGCTTCAGTAGTCAGGAACATAGCCGCTACGGAAGCAGCGTTTTGCAATGCATAACGAGTTACTTTCGCAGGGTCAACGATACCTGCGTCAATCATGTTTACCCACTCGCCAGTAGCTGCGTTGAAACCAACGCCTACTTCTTCGCGTTTCAGACGCTCAACGATAACAGAGCCTTCTTCGCCTGCATTAGCAGCAATTGTACGGATTGGAGCTTCCAGAGCGCGCAACACGATGTTGACGCCTGTTTGCTCGTCGCCTTGCAGTTCAACAGCAGCAACTGCATTGTATACGTTCAGGAGCGCTACACCACCACCGGATACGATACCTTCTTCAACCGCAGCACGGGTTGCGTTCAGAGCATCTTCGATGCGCAGTTTGCGTTCTTTCAATTCTGTTTCAGTAGCCGCACCGACTTTGATTACTGCTACGCCGCCGGACAATTTAGCCAGACGCTCTTGCAGTTTCTCTTTGTCGAACTCGGAAGTAGTTTCTTCCAGTTGCGTGCGGATTTGGCTAACACGAGCGTCGATGTCGGCTTTGTTTCCAGCACCGTCAACCACAATCGTGTTTTCTTTTGTAATACGCACTTGACGTGCTGTACCCAGTTGGTCCACAGAAGCTGTTTTCAGGTCCAGACCCAGTTCTTCTGTGATTACTTGGCCGCCTGTCAGGGCAGCGATATCTTGCAGCATTGCTTTACGACGGTCACCAAAGCCAGGAGCTTTAACAGCTACAGCATTGAATGTACCACGCAGCTTGTTGACAACGAGCATAGCCAGCGCTTCGCCTTCGATGTCTTCAGCGATCAGAACGAGTGGCTTGCCTTGTTGTACGATTTTTTCAAGCAATGGCAGGATTTCTTGTGTGTTTGTGATTTTCTTGTCAGTAATCAAGATATATGGATTGTCCAGTACAGCTTCCATTTTGTCCGTATCTGTAATCATGTACGGAGAAATGTAGCCACGGTCAAACTGCATACCTTCAACTACTTCCAGTTCTGTTGCAAAACCGCGGGATTCTTCAACAGTGATGACACCGTCTTTGCCCACTTTTTCCATAGCTTCAGCGATCAGTTCGCCTACTTCATCATCAGCAGCGGAAATACCAGCTACTTGAGCAATGGATTGTTTGCTTTCGATTGGTTTGGAGATAGCTTGCAGTTCAGCAACTGCTGCTTTAACCGCTTTGTCGATCCCTTTACGGATACCGATTGGGCTTGCGCCAGCAGTTACGTTTTTCAAACCTTCAGTGATGAGGGCTTGAGCCAAAACAGTAGCCGTAGTCGTACCGTCACCAGCTACATCGTTTGTTTTGGTTGCTACTTCTTTAACCAGTTGAGCGCCCATGTTTTCGAACGCGTCTTCCAGCTCGATTTCTTTTGCAATCGTTACACCGTCATTAGTGATGAGCGGGCTACCGAATTTTTTCTCCAGTACAACGTTACGGCCTTTCGGTCCGAGTGTTACTTTAACAGCGTTAGCCAATGCATCTACCCCGCGCAGCATGGAGCGGCGAGCGTCTTCACTGAATTTAATGTCTTTAGCCATTTGTGATAAACCTCCCTATGGATTATGAATGATTTGTTTCAATTCCTATATTTAGGTCTTGTCCGGGTTCCGGTTAACCGATGATCGCGTGAATATCGCTTTCTTTCATAATCAAATATTCTTTACCTTCATATTTGATTTCCGTTCCAGCGTATTTGGAGAAAATGACACGGTCGCCTTCTTTTACTTCCAGAGGAATACGGGCACCGTCTTTCAATGCGCCTGCGCCAACCGCGATAATTTTGCCTTCTTGCGGCTTTTCCTTGGCAGAGTCAGGAAGTACGATTCCGAAGGAAGTCGTTGTTTCTTGCTCAATTGCTTCCACCAATACGCGTTCACCCAAAGGTTTGATCATGAAAAATAGCCTCCTTATTAAGTGTTTATCCTGTAATTTGGTTGTTATGTTGTATGTATTAGCACTCAACAGTCGTCAGTGCTAACAACCAACTTTATGATACTCAACTTGAGATTGAATTTCAAGTCCCTAATGTATTTTTTATGGGAATTTTTATGGGCAGCCATTCTCGATTATATCCACCTATCCTAAAAATAACCGTTAACTCAAGGCTAATGGTTATTTTTAAGACAGCTATGTTGATCAATTTTAGAGAAATTAGTTATTGAGCCGTTCAGGCCCTGCTTATTATTCCGCAGCTACACGCAATTGGGCCTCCCGTTCCTCCTGTGCACGCAGTTGCTTGCGGTACACGACTGATGACAAATATACACTCGCTTCATACAGCACCAGCAACGGAATCGCCACCAAAAAATCGGATATAAAATCCGGCGGAGTGATAACAACGGCGACAAAAACAAGCAGGAAATAAGAAATCTTCCGCCATTTGCGAAGCCTCATCGGGGTTAATACACGAATCCCTGTCAGAAACATGATTAGCAGGGGGAGTTCAAATAGCAACGCTACAGGCAACACAATATTAAACATAAAGGTGAAATATTGTGCAATACCGTACGTTTCCTGTAACCCCATACTTTTGGTGACGGACGAGGTAAACTGAATCGCCATCGGGAAAATAATGAAATAAGCAAAAGCTGCGCCAATAATGAACAAAAGCAGCACATAAGGCACATATCGCAAAGTTGCACTCCGTTCTTGCGGCCTTAATCCCGGGCTGACAAACTTCCACAATTGGTAGCATGCAAATGGTAACGCCACTGCAATCCCAATGATCATGGCGATCTTCATGTAGATACCGATTCCGTCCCAAAAGGAAAATGCATTTAACTGAAAAGCTTGCGCCGAACCGGAGCGAATAAGCCAGTTATAGACAGAACCAGCCGCGAACAATCCACCAACCAGCGCCAATACAAATACAATCAGCACATAAATTATTCGTCGACGAAGCTCACCCAGATGTTCCATTAGCGGCATTTCATGCTCTGATGGGGTCAAGCCTATTCCTCCTTTCTGAACGGAACGCAGCAGCGCCTCCTAAAAAATAAAGCCCTTCACTGAAGAAGAGGCTCATGTTTGTTATACAAGCAGCAAAAATGAATAACTAAATCTATGACAAGCGTTTATCCTCAGGCTGAGGTTGAACTTCTGACGTCGTCTGTGATGCTTGGACCACACTATCTTTGCTTTCTTTACACCCAGTCCGTTCATCTTCAGATAAAATATCGCGTGCCCCGTTTTTAAATTCACGGAATGTACGCCCTACAGCTCGGCCCAGCTCAGGCAGCTTGTTCGGACCAAATAGCAGCAGCGCCAGAATAATTAACAAAATATAACCCGGTGCTCCAATATTGGGCATGTGTAGTAATCCTCCTTATGTTGACGGACAAAATGAGAACCTCTGTCCATATACGGCCATATAAATTCTTACAGGTATCATACCACACACACGGGCTGCCTTCTACCGGAACTGACCTGTCACCATGAGCAGCGCTTCCGGGAGCTGATCCATAATCGCTGCCAAGTTTTCATGCACGCCTTTGGGCGTTCCTGGCAAATTAACAATCAATGTACGTCCGCGTATCCCCACGATTCCACGAAAAAGCATGGCCGCCGGATTTTTCTGCATCACGATCATTCTCATGGCTTCCGCCATACCTGGCACTTCCCGCTCCACGACCCGTCTGGTCGCCTCAGGTGTCACATCACGGATCGCCAGTTCGGTTCCGCCCGTAGTTAGCACCAAGTCTGCATGAAAATAATCGGTCATTTCGATTAAAGCCGCAATAATCTCATCCGGTTCATCGGGAACGATCCGGTATTCCACAATCTCTCCGCCCAGTTCTTCTTCGACGAGTTCCCGGATGACCTGTGCGCTTGTATCCTCACGCTCTCCCCTTGCCCCTTTATCACTGGCTGTTAGGATCGCCGTTTTCCACACCATAAGATCACCCTTCTCCTATCATGAAAGAATACTTTCTCTTCTGAAAATCAGAAACAGCCACGCTGCATCCTCCATCACATCACAGTACCCTCTCGGCGACAATGTTGTCTATGTCAAGGTTTCCGGTGGTCCTCCCTTTGAAAATCCCCATGCTTGCCACCCGTTTTGGATTGCAGCATGGTAGGGCCGATGATCATATCTTTTTGCAGCGCCTTGCACATATCATACACGGTTAACGCTGCGGCTGAAGCCGCTGTCAAAGCTTCCATTTCTACACCCGTCTTACCCTCGGTCTTCACTTCAACTTCAATATGAAGTACATCATGTCCATTATCGGAAAAAGTAATGTTCACGCCTGTCAGAGCCAGCGGATGACACATCGGTATCCAGTCTGACGTTTTTTTCGCGCCTTGAATCCCCGCGACCTGGGCCACAGCAAGAACATCACCCTTGCCGATTCTGCCTTCTTTTACAGCCGTCAATGTAGCCGGGTTCATCGTAATCTGAGTCACAGCGACTGCTGTACGAACCGTAGACGTTTTGCCCGAAATATCTACCATACGAGCTCGTCCCTGTTCGTTAAAATGAGTAAAGGAATCCACGACTCCCTCACAGCTCCTTTCACATACCCAACTTTACTTCATTCATCATTTGTCGATTTTGCATGGTTACAATCTAAACGTCCTTCAGATGTAAACAGCACGTCCACTCGCAAATCTCCTGGCTCCATGGGTACTTGTGCCAACAATTGTCCCGGCAGCAGCAGCGAGACATAAAGCGGACCTAAAGAGCCGTTTTTACACTTCTCTGCCTCTACCTGTGCGGTAAAGCGATCATAGTAGCCTCCGCCATAGCCGATTCTGCCTCCACGACGATCAAAGGCCAAGCCGGGCACAACAACCCAGTCGATTCCCGTCCACATTTCAGGCAACCATTCCTTGCATGTCAATGCAGGCTCAGGGATGTTCCATACGCCGGGCACCATATTTTCATACTGATCCATCTCCCTCAGCTCCATGGTTCGGGTTACCGAATCCACTCTCGGGGCCAAGACACGATCTCCCTGTGACCAGCAATGCTCAATGAGGGGAGTCGTAGAAATCTCGCTGCCAAAAGAGAGATAACTAAATAATGTTAGCTTATCCCCGTTTCTGTCTATTCTAAGCTGCTCCCATGCCTCGATTGCATGCCGACAGGCCACAGCCGATGCCTTCTGCCTTGTCAGCGGGTCCATGGAGTCACGCGCTTCCCGTTGCTGTACACGCAGCGCGTTCTTCACATTACAGACATCCACACATCCGCCCTCCCGCACAATCGTCGATAATCATCAAAACGTTGCAATTGTCCCATTTGTCAGTAAGTGCTGTACGTTGCAAGTTTTTTTCATTCTTTTTCACTTCTCGTTTAAGTTTATCATTGTTTATACAAATTGACTATACGAGGCTCAAGGGTTTAGGGGGTGAAAGCAGTGCAATAGTGGGTAATTTCATGTAAACTGGAAGGAAGGTACCTGCGAAAAAGGCAGGAAGAACTGTGCAAAATGTAATGGAGGAACGATACGCTATGCTATTGCAAGTAACCGGAATTACTAAATCCTATGGAATTGAGCCCGTTCTGGACGGGATTAACCTTCAAATATTGGAACGTGAACGTATTGGGCTGGTAGGTGTGAACGGTGCAGGCAAATCGACCCTGCTCAAAATCATTGCTGGTGAAATATCCTATGACAGTGGACAAATCTTTAAAGCGAAGGAAACCAGCATCGGTTATTTGGCGCAAAACAGTGGCTTAAATTCTGACCGTTCGATCTGGGATGAAATGATGCTGGTGTTCACACCGCTGATTGAAGCAGAACGGGAACTTCGGCAAATGGAGCAGGAAATCGCCGATCCGGCCAATGCGCAGAACGAAAAGCGTTATGCCGATCTGCTCGAACGCTATGCACGACGCTCAGATTGGTTCAAGGATCACGGTGGTTATGAAATGGAGACCCGTATTCGCAGCGTGCTGCACGGCATGGGCTTTAGTTCATTTGCACCCGAAACGCCTGTAGCCACCCTAAGCGGAGGTCAAAAAACCAGACTTGCGCTAGCGCGCATCCTACTGCTCGCTCCAGATGTCCTTATGCTCGATGAGCCTACCAACTATCTGGATATTCAAACACTGACGTGGCTGGAAGACTATTTGCGCGGCTACTCCGGCTCGCTGCTGGTCGTATCACATGACCGATATTTTCTGGATCGACTGGTGACGACGATTATTGAAATTGAGCGCCATCGCTCCACCCGCTATACAGGCAACTACAGCCGCTATATGGAACTAAAGGCTGCCGAGTATGAAACAAACATCAAGCATTACGAAAAGCAACAAGAGGAAATCGCACGGATGGAGGCATTTATACAACGCAATATCGTGCGAGCCTCTACAACCAAACGTGCCCAGAGCCGCCGCAAGCAGCTGGACAAAATGGAGCGCATGGATCGACCTATGGGCGATTTGAAAAAAGCCCACTTTTCTTTTGAAACTGCCTATATGTCGGGTAAGGAAGTATTAGAGGTGCGTGACCTTTCCGTAGCGTATGAGGGGAAAAAGCCTTTATTTCAGCATGCATCCTTTGACTTAAAACGTGGAGATACGGTGGCACTGATCGGTCCGAACGGGATCGGAAAATCCACTTTGCTCAAATGCCTGACTGGCTCACTTAAACCTGCTGCTGGGTCCATCCACTGGGGTACGAAAATCAAAATCGGTCTGTATGACCAGGAGCAGACAAACCTGAACCCCGCCAATACCGTACTGGAGGAGTTGTGGAGCGAATACCCTCATATGGAAGAAGCACGGATTCGGACAGTGCTGGGTAATTTCCTATTTAGCGGTGACGATGTACTGAAAAAGGTAGCTTCATTAAGCGGAGGAGAAAAAGCCCGCGTATCCCTGGCCAAGCTAATGCTGCGCGAAGCCAACGTATTAATTCTCGATGAGCCTACCAACCATCTGGATCTATTTAGCAAGGAAGTGCTGGAAGCGGCTTTGATGGACTATGACGGTACGCTCTTGTTCATCTCCCATGACCGTTATTTCCTTAACAAAATGGCTGAACGTGTCATTGAGCTTCATCCTGAAGGAATAGAACATTTCCTGGGGAATTATGATGACTATGTAGCCAAGAAACAAGAGTTGGAGGAAATCGCACAGGAAGCGCTCGAGGCAAATCAGAGCAATCGTGGCAAGGCCCCATCTGCCTCTGCGTCCGTAGCAGACGAGACCACTCCCAAATCACGCGCGGCCACCTATGCGGCAGACAAACAAGCCAAAAGCGAGGAACGTAGTCGTCAACGCAAGCTGGAGGCATTGGAAAACAAGATTAAAACGCTGGAAGAACAAATTGTAGGCTTGGAGGAACAAATGACCATGCCTGAAATTTATCAGGATTACACGGCACTTCAGGATATTCAGGCACAACTCGACACCCATAAACAGGAATTGACTGAAACCTATGCATCCTGGGAGGAACTGCTTGAGGCATAAAGCTGCTGCATAAAATCTTAGCCATAAAAATTTCACATTTCCCTCTTCTATTTTTTGTACACAAGAATATCCACAACATTTGTGTATGGACGATATTGAAAAATGGCCTTCTAGGCCATTTTTTTATTGATAAAACGCCACCTTCAAATGAAAACCAAATTTATCCACTCTTTTATCCACATTATCCACAGATTTCACAATCAATATAGCTATGAAATATCCCCCATTCTACTATCACCTAAAAGTCTTAGCCTGCTTGCTTCGAGCCTGTTTATCCACATTTTGAACGGTATATGTGGATAACTTTGTTCACAACTTGACAAATCACATCATTATTCGGGCAGTATAAAATTTTCATGTTTTTTTGGTGGAACATGAAAAATCGTGAACAATTGTGACGAATCATGCGAGGAAATAAGATGCTGGCAATCATTCGCTCAAACTCCTGTATTTTATCCTCTTGAAATTCTATTTATATATATGTATAGCGCGGAATAAAAAAAGACACGACCCTGAATGTGTCGTGTCCTTCCTATTCGCTCAATTAAGTTTGAACAGACCACTCTTCCAGAGACAGCCCTGGATCAGCTTTCATGTCCAATGAGGTGAATTCTCCGCGCTTCCACTTGGCGTATGCCGCGGCACCGATCATCGCTGCGTTATCTGTACAGTATTTCATGGAGGGTACAAGCAGTTCGATGCCTTCACGCTCACAGCGTTCCCGCAATGCTGTACGTAGTCCACGATTAGCAGCAACACCGCCGCAAAGCAGCAGCTGCTTCGCACCGTATTCACGCATAGCACGAATCGCTTTTTCCACCAGCACCTCTACGACCGACTCTTGAAAGCCTCTTGCAATCGCTCCCGCATGAACGGTTTCTCCGCGCATTTTCGTCTGGTTAATTACATTCAGCACCGCCGATTTCAAGCCGCTAAAGCTAAAATCATAAGAATCCGGCTCCAGCCATGCACGCGGCAAAGTAACCACTTCCTCCGATTCATGGGCTACACGATCCACATGCGGACCGCCGGGATATGGAAATCCGATGGCTCGCGCTACTTTGTCGTAGGCTTCTCCAACCGCATCATCCCTTGTACGACCAATAAGTTGAAAATGACCTTCGGACTCCATCAGCACTAGCTCGGTATGCCCTCCTGACACCACGAGAGCAATGCATGGATATACAATATCATGCTCCAACTGATTTGCATAAATATGTCCCGCAATATGATGCGTTCCGATTAACGGTTTGCCGAACGCCATAGCAGCGCTCTTGGCGGCGACTATACCAACCAGCAATGCGCCAACCAGTCCTGGTCCTTGCGTCACGGCAACCGCTGAAATCTCACGGGGGCTGATTCCCGATGTTTGCATAGCCTCGTCCAGCATATAGGTAATGCTTTCTACATGTTTGCGCGACGCTACCTCTGGCACAACACCGCCAAAGGCTTTGTGTGTTTCAATCTGACTGGAGATCAGATTCGAAAGCACCTCTGTGCCATTTTTCACGACAGAAACAGCCGTTTCATCACAACTCGTTTCCACTGCCAGTATATAACAAGGCTCTCCCGAGGCAGAGCCTGTACCTGCTTTTTCCGCTTGCGTCATTGCTCCTGCACGCTTCCTTCCTGTTCACCAGATGCCCTGTGTGCGGGAAGATCCGCCCACATAATCACGGCATCCTCGTTATTATCCGAATAATAGCCCTTGCGTACACCTGCAGGCTTAAAGCCCTTTTTCTCATACAAGCCCTGAGCGATCCGGTTCGTTACCCGGACCTCTAGGGTCATACGCTCCATCCCTAAATAGGAGGCAGTCTGCATCAGCTCATCCAACAGCTTGTCTCCAAGCTTGCGTCCACGATAAGCCTCACGAACCGCAATATTCGTAATATGCGCCTCATCCATAATCGTCCACATGCCTGCGTAACCAATAGCTCGTCCATTAAGCTCCATAATCATATATTTAGCGAAATGATTCATCGTCAGCTCATTGCGGAAGGCTTCCTCCGTCCACGGCAGCGTGAACGCTTCATGCTCAATCTCCAGCACATCGGGGATGTCATCCAGTTGCATTAAGCGAAACTCAAGTTTCTCTTCCCGCTGTATGTTCTTTGCCATGTTGCTCACCGCCTCTTCAGCGCTGACGAAGCAGATTGGCTTCCGCCTCCGCCAGCTGGGTATAATTCGGAACCAGCGTATGTAGCTCGTCATATTCCTGACGAAGCAGCTTATCCGCCCCAAGGCGGCCAACCCATTTTCCTTCCAGCTCATACGGTACAATACGAAGCTCGCTCCATGCACGCAAGCGCTCCGCTGTTTCGGCGTGAATCGTCGTTTCACCGACGAGCCAAATCACCGCAGGACGCTCTTCGACAGACAAAACCTCCAAACGTTGCAGCAGATCATCGGTCCACGCAGTCATCAACCGGATAGCATCCGCCTCTAACCGCTGCGGGCTACCGCTATCGTTAACTGAATTCGCAGTGAACAGCCCCGTGTACACCTGACCACGGCGGGCATCCAGCACAGGCACAATCCAATCTGCTGCCTGCGTCCCAGACGAGTCGTTATTCGCAGACTCATGTTTACCTTCTTGCCCCTTCATTTCGATACCATGATTCCATCCACCCCAAGCCAAAGCCTGCAAAGTGGAAATGGATGTCACCGGAACCCCCCAGGCCCAAGCTAGTGTCTTGGCTGCGGTCACCGCGATTCGGATGCCAGTGTAAGATCCCGGTCCAACACCTACTGCAAGACCGTCCACATCATCGCGTGTCAGTCCTGCTTCGCTCAAAAGCCGTTCCAGCTCAGTAATGACATGCACCGAGTGATTGCGTTCGCCATAAACATTACTTTCTCCCAGCAGCTCTTTTCCGTTCATCAGGGCGGCCGCCATTACAGTCGTCGCTGTATCTAACGTCAAAAACCGCTCACGCGGCTTTTCATTTACATCTGTATGCTCTCTTTGCATGGTTCAAACTCCATTCTCCCGCAAGCTGCGGCACCATTGTTCATAAGGCTCGCCGTACCCGGTCAGGTGAATCAAGCGCTCCCCTACATCCGTTGTTTCTATATACATGTGAAGCCGCTGATTCGGCAACATATCCGGTATAATACTACCCCATTCCACCAGACATACTCCTGTCCCGTAAAAGTATTCGTCCAGCCCCAGATCCTCCGCCTCGTCCTGAGAGATACGGTATACATCCATATGATACAAAGGCAATCGGCCCTCGTACTCCTTAATGAGGGTGAAGGTTGGACTATTTACGATACCCGGCACCCCTAAATGGCTGGCAAAAGCCTTGGAAAAAGCAGTCTTGCCCGCTCCCAGATCTCCATCCAGCACAATCACGGTTCCGGGAACCACTTGGGCTGCCAAAAAGCCTGCTAATGTCCCGGTCTGTGCCTCTGAGACAGAACGGAATACAAACTGTTCCTGCGAAATTGTCATCTCTTTTAATCACCTTTCGTCCGAATCGGACCGTTCCAACTTGTTCTTTATTATATAGTTCACCTTATGTCGCCGCAAGGCATGAAGACATGCTATTGTAAGTTAAGTGTTACACATAGGGAGGGAATCGAACTGATGGGACAAACCGTTTTACTCTTGATTGATGTTCAGCAGGCTATGTTCATGTATGATGAGAAGCTGTATCGTGAACAGGAAGTTGTAGCGCATTTGCAGCAGCTTTTAACCGAAGCCAGAGCTTCTGGTACACCGGTCATTTTCGTGCAGCATACCGATGAAGCGGATGAGGATTTCCGGGAAAACAGTCTAGGCTGGGCCATCGCAGACGTGGTGCGTCCTCTTCCTCAGGAACGAATTGTCCGAAAATCATCCTGGGACAGCTTCTACCAAACTGAATTGCGTGATGTGCTCCAGGGATTGGGGGCAAGCCAGCTGATTATTGCCGGAATGCAGACTGAATTTTGTCTCGACACGACTTGCCGAAGTGCCTATAGTCTGGGATACCAGAACAACGTGCTCGTATCGGATGCGCATAGTACATTTGATAGCAAGGTACTAAGCGGCGAACAAATCGTAGCTCATCACAATGCAGTGCTAGGTAATCGTTTTGCGCGTTTGCTCACGACGGCAGACGTACATTTTTCGTGAGCTGTTGAAGTAAAATTTTTACGTTCCAAGCCGATTGCTTTCAAGCAGTCGGCTTCTTTTTTGTTCACCCGAGCAAATAAAAAAACACTGACGTTATAACGTCAATGCTATAGGTGGCCCAGACATATATGGATTGATATTTATCCGAATTCCAAATGTATTCATTTGGATTGGCAACCTACTTTGCTTTTTTAGATGCTATAAGTCGGTTGCGAATTTACATATAGAGGGAGTTTTCCCCTGCGATGAGCTAAATGAAATTTACCAAGAAATTTTTTTCACAGATTGATTTGCACTTTCGTATTTAACATAAAATTCAATTTTTGATCACTATTTTCAGAAAAATCAAGAAATTAACAGAAAACATTAGAATGACCTACTTAATGTGGACGATATGGCTCTATAAACATCTGTATTTGGATCTATGTAAAGATTTGAACATTGAGCAAAATCTGTATTAGAACTATGATAATTCTGGTTTTAATTTCCAGAAAGGAAAGAAGGCGATCGGACCGTCATACTCACTGTCTTAGGCACCATGATATGCCCGCATGTAAATGTATCTTGCAGTTTTTACGTTTCGTAGGTTAGGACCGGAATTACGAATGGAAGTGCAGTCATGGATGTATTGTGTCCTTGAACACAGCGAAAGGAATGTGAGTTTTTATGAAAAAAGTAGCTATAGTAAGCCCGTTGAGAACAGCGGTCGGTTCATTTAATAAAGCTCTTGCCCCCCTGAGCGCTCCTGAACTGGGAGCAACCGTGATGACAGCATGCCTTCAGCAAAGTAAATTAGAGCCTTCTTTGATTGATCAAATTTTTATGGGAAATGTTCTTCAAGCGGGCAATGGTCAAAATCCTGCCAGACAGGCGGCACTAAAAGCCGGTATCCCCATTGATGTACCCGAATCAACGATAAACACGGTTTGCGGTTCAGGACTTCATGCCGTCGCGTTAGCTTACGATTCCATATTGGCAGAACAAGGAAACATCGTCTTGGCCGGTGGCATGGAGAGCATGTCGAACGCCCCTTATCTGCTAAAAAATGCTAGAAACGGCTACAAGCTCGGTAACGGTGAATTGGTAGACTCCTTGGTGGCCGATGGCCTAACATGCCCGATCAACCATTACCATATGGGAATTACCGCTGAAAATGTTGCCGAAAAATATGGAATTTCAAGACTTGAGCAAGATGCATTTGCTTATGAAAGCCAGATAAAGGCTGTCGAAGCAAAAAACAACAAGGTTTTTGAAGAGCAAATTGTTCCGGTTATGATCAAAAACAAAAAAGAAACTACTTATTTCACAGAGGACGAACACATAAGAGGAAATACGACGAAAGAAAAACTTTCTCAGTTAAAACCTGCGTTTAAAGAGAACGGAACGGTTACTGCGGGAAACGCTTCGGGCATCAATGATGGTGCGGCGGCTATGCTAGTCGTGTCGGAAGACAAATGTAAGGAACATGCGTTAAAGCCGTTGGCATATATCAAAGGTTATTCACTTGTGGGCGTTGACCCTGCATATATGGGAATGGGACCTGTAAAAGCCATTTCGTCACTGCTGAAGAAACAGGGAATGTCTATAGATGACATTGATCTCTTTGAAATTAACGAAGCGTTCGCTGCACAAGCTCTAGCGGTGCAAAAAGAGCTTGGAGTTAATCCAGAGAAAGTCAATGTCAATGGCGGCGCGATCGCAATTGGTCACCCTGTTGGTGCAAGCGGTGCTAGGGTATTGGTTACGTTGGTTCATGAAATGGTACGCAGATCTTCACGTTATGGCGTAGTCTCGTTATGCATTGGAACGGGAATGGGAATAGCCATGCTGGTTGAAAATGCTCTCATTTAAAGTGCTTGTTCAAGATAATTGTTGAAATACCTCTTAAAAAGGAAGGGAGATCGCTATGAATCAAAAAGATGTACTTTCACTCCAATCCATGCCTGCGGCCAGTGGTAGTTATGGACGTCCCCCATGCCGGTTCATCAACCGGGAATTCTTTATTATTACCTATGAATCCGATCCCGCGGCGATTAGACAGGCGGTCCCTGAACCTCTCCAGCCGGATGGAAGTAATACGGTTTCCTATGAATGGATCAAAATGCCCGATTCATCCGGTTTAGGAAGCTATGAGGAAAGCGGCATTGTCATTCCGTGTACTTATAATGGAGAACCGTGTAATTTTGTTGCCCAAATGTATCTGGATAACGCACCTGCTATTCTGGGGGGACGTGAAATCTGGGGATTTCCGAAAAAATGGGCGAAACCTCGCCTGATCGTTGAGGATACAGAGACGCTGACGGGTACCTTGCATTATAATAACGCCCTGGTAGCCATGGGAACCACCCCTTTCAAATATAACGTTCTTGATGAAAAGGAAACGGCTAAAGCCATTGCAAAAACGCAAGTTAATCTGAAATTAATTCCTGATGTGGACGGTACCCCTAAAATTGCTCAGTTAGTGGCGTATAATCTCGAAGATATTACTGTAAAAGGCGCCTGGTCAGGACCTGCTAGATTAAGCCTGATCCCCCATGTCAACGCTCCGGTGGCAGATTTGCCGGTTAGAGCTTATGTTGGCGGAAAACATTTTATTGCCGACCTAACACTTCCATATGGAAGAGTCCTCTACGATTATCTCCAATAAAGTATGCTTTCCTAAAAAATAGATAAGGAGACGGAACCATGAATAAAAAAGTAAACTCCGCTGAAGAAGCTGTTAAGAGAATCAAAGACGGAGATACGGTGATGGTCGGAGGTTTTCTGCAAGGAGGCATTCCGGAAGAACTGGTGCGTGCGCTTGTCGATACAAATTCCGCTGACAATCTTACGATTATTTCCAATGACACAGGCACAACGGAATTATCTATTTATAGACTTGTAAAAAGTGGTAGAGTCAAGCGGATTTTTGCATCCTATATTGGCTCCAATCCCGAAACAGGAAGGCTCTTGATGACAAAAGAAGCGGAGGTTCAACTCTTCCCACAAGGGACGCTCGCTGAAAAAATACGCGCAGGCGGAGCCGGTTTGGGTGGATTTTTAACACCTGTAGGCGTAGGCACCATTGTAGAGGAAGGAAAACAGAAAATCAAAATTGACGAAAGAGAATATTTGCTCGAACTACCGCTCAAAGCCGATGTGGCGCTCATCAGAGCCCATAAAGCTGATGAAGCGGGGAACCTTGTCATCAACGGCACTTCACGCAACTTCAATATGGTGATGGCTACCGCAGCCGAGTATGTAGTTGCTCAGACAGACGAATACGTAAAGGCAGGAGAAATTGACCCCAATCATATCAATGTTCCCGGAATATTTGTCGACGCGATTGTAAAGGTGGGTGGAGACAATGAATAATAGAGAATTGATTATTAGAAGAATAGCCCAGGAATTCAAAGACGGCGAAGTGGTCAACCTGGGTATAGGATTGCCTACCATGGCAGTGGACTATATCCCGGGAAATATTAATATTATGCTGCAGGCGGAGAACGGAATTGTCGGCGTTGGTCCCAAAGCAGCTCCGGGAAAAGAAAGACTTGATTGTATCGATTCAGGCGGAAACTACGTTACAACCGTGAAAGGAGCCTGCTATATTGACAGTGCGCTTTCATTTTCCATTATACGTGGAGGGCATGTGGACGTTACCGTTCTGGGTGCTCTGGAGGTCGATGAGAAAGGCAACCTTGCAAACTGGATGATCCCAGGGAAAAAGGTGCCGGGCATGGGCGGAGCCATGGATTTGGTGGTTGGAGCCAAGAGAGTGATTGTAGCTATGGAGCATGTGAACAAAAATGGGGCGCCGAAAATACTGAAACAATGTAAGCTGCCCCTAACCGCTGTAAATGTGGTAAAGACCATCGTAACCGAAAAGGGTGTCATCGATGTTATTCCGGGTAAAGGGCTGATGCTCAAGGAAATTGCTCCAGGTTTGTCGGTGGAAGATGTTCAAATGGCAACAGAGGCTGAGTTGATGGTTTCTCCACATTTGAAGACCATTGCAGTGTAAAAACCTGTTCCACCTTCAAATTAACTTGTCTGGCGTTTAACTTGTCTCCACAATGCACTTATTATATAAAATAAGGTTCGCTAATTGCTCATTGAGCAATTGCGAGCCTTTTTAGGTTGGATTCCCTCTCCTATTGTTCTTCCAATCGATCCACACGAACGGTTTGTGTATTGCCGGGTCTGCTGCCGATCTGTATCGTTGCCATACCGTTCGCTTCATCTACATGCTCAATCCAAATCGGTTTGCCATCCAATTGGACGGCAATCGTTTCGGATGAATCATAAATGGCTTTTGCTCGTTCCAGATTCATACTGTGCTCCTCCTGCTCCTTGTTTTTGTGCAATATTTAGAAATATAGGTCACCTAGTCTTCGTCTATAATCCGTTCCACATCCAATGAAGGAAAGCTATGAGAAGGCGAAGTTGAAACTACAGCCTCCAAATCCACATGAGCGACAGCTACGGGAAAAGGCGGCGGCGTTCCATGTGAAAGAGCAAACTCGGGTGGCAATGCATCCTGTTCGCCTGCAACAGGCCCTCGAAAGGCAATCTGACTTTGCCCCACACGATGACTGATCTGCTGAGGATAAGGTTTTCTAGGCATCAATGGTGTACCTCCTTTTGAATCGGATATGACTTAACATTCACCAATAAAACCGAAACCATGCGCAAGTGAAAGCAATTCGTAGCCTACATTTGCACCTCATACATTCCTTTGTGCGAAGCATACTAAGTGAAAAAGAAAATGCTCACAGCCCGGGTGTTCGGAATCGAAATATGAAATATGCGGGTAAAAAAGGAGGACTGGCGGTATGCATACAGTCTGGAAAGGCGCGATCAGCTTTGGGCTGGTTCATGTGCCAGTTAAAATGTTTTCAGCTACTGAGGACAAGGATATTTCCATGCGTTATATTCACAAGGAATGTGGGAGTCCACTGAGCTATGTACGGAAGTGCCCTGTTTGTGATAAGGAGGTTGAATGGGAGGAAATTGGAAAAGGATACGAATATGAAAAAGGAAAATTTGTCATGTTCGACAAGGAGGAACTGGAGCAAGTTAGCGGACAAGCCGATAAAAATATCGTGATTTTGGACTTTGTGGATTTACAGGAAATTGATCCGATCTACTTTCAGAAAACGTATTATTTGTCCCCGGATCAGGCCGGCTCCAATGCGTATAAGCTGCTCATGAATGCAATGAAGGATACCGGAAAAATCGGGATTGCCCAAATCTCCATCCGCTCGAAAAGCAGTCTGGCAGCCATTCGCGTGCTGGATGAATGCTTGGCGGTGGAGACCATGTTTTACCCGGACGAAATCCGTCCCATTGCTCAAGTTCCCAACTTACCTGGACAGGAGGAGGTTAAAGAGAAAGAGCTGACCATGGCAAAAATGTTGATCGAGCAGCTATCTACCCCTTTTGATGCAGCAAAGTATACGGATCAGTACCGCGAGCGTCTGCTGGATCTTATCCAGCATAAAGTAGCTGGCGAAGAGGTGCGAATTGCCCCAACACAGCCTCAGACCAATGTGGTTGATTTAATGGCTGCCCTCCAAGCCAGTATTGAGGCAGTGAAGCCTGTCGTTACCGATCCTGGTCCTGCTGCGAAAAAACGTCCTGCGCGTAAACCAGCAGCCGTGACAGCACAACAAGCTGTGGCAGGCGACGCCATCTCTCCTGCTCCAGTCAAAAAGAAAAGGAGCCCTGCTAAACGTAAAGAAACGTGAGCTTTACAGGAAAGGAAATAACTAAATGTAGAGACAGAAAATTTTCATTTAGGGGGGATGGCGAAGTGTTTCTATCCTACATCCCCTTTAATGGAATAACATGACTGACATTTTTAATCAACTCTATTGACACTTAACACTACACTACAATCAATACTACACTTCGTTGAGCCACATTATTACAAATTTATTGATGTAGTTGAGATGGACTCACTTTTTGAATTTGAACAAGTATATCAAACGATTTACCTAATGATATATCAACAGTTTTTGGTATATTAGGGCCTTCCGTAGTTATTCCAGCGAAAATTGGATGTTGTTGGTTTAACCAAGTTTTTGTCACTCCGTTCGTCTTACGTAAATCTATAATAAATTGATCTTTTTTGACATGTCCAAAGATGTAGTTATAGCTGTTGGGATCATCTGATTTTAATGTTCCATATGGGCCAAATTCACCGTCATTATTGTAGACATTATATTGCCCTTCGTAAACTGATGTTCCAATAGATACATACCGTTCCCCATAATACTCCGCTAAATGCTGCCCAGCTACTTTAGGGTATATAAAAGGAATCATATTTGTTTTCGAAACGTGTCCGTTATGTCCCCAAACAATGGTTTTTCCTAAATGTTCTTCAGTCCACTTCGCATTTTCATACATTGCAATATCATGTTTCAAAAAAAGGTCGGATGGTTTATCAGGTGGTGACGCTAACATTGTAGTAAATTGTTCAATAATACGGGCATTTTGTTTTATCCATGCGAACTCTCTGGATTTTCCATTTAGATAGCTTTTATTTTGTTCTAATAAAGCACTGATTTGTTTAGCATCTGAAATATACTTTTCTTTTTCCTTTTGCGTAAGGCTGCCAAAGGTATCCATATCCTTTGTTACAGGAATAAGCCCTCTTATCTTCTTTTCGACTCTAGGCACAAGATCTGAATTGTTTCTTTTTATATATTCTACTATATTATTATAAACATCCTCGTTTACTGATTGAATATCCATCCCAATGACACGCACTTTAGATTTATGTTTTGGATTAGCATTATATTGCCGAATCCAACTAAGTAGATGTAACATTTCTTTCGTCTTAAATGCAGGTGATAGATGTTGGCTTGGGTTTCCCTTACCAGTAAGAACATATCGATCAAGTTCCAAAGCTCTGTCCCATCCCTCTTCTAAAACTAAGTTGGTAAAGCCCTTTTCAGATACTAAATAATTAACAATGCGGTGTTTCATTGTATAAACTTCATGAGCCCCATGTGTAGCTTCACCTAAACCTACAATTGAAGCTGAACCTACCATATTCTTAAGTGGTTTTAAATCATTAAGAGGTGCAGTTGGATTCGTTGTTTTTAAAGGCTTTGCATGCGCTTCTAACCATTCTGCTATTTGATTTGTATTGTAGGGAGCTGTAACAGGAACTACTGTTTTCGAATCTGCATAAGTACTTCCTACAAAATTAGCCAGCATTATAGCAGAAGCACCAAGTGCAATAATCATTTTCTTTTTCATAAAAACCTCCTGAAATACTTACTTATTATTTTTCTAAATCCCCTAAAAATCCCCTTTAACCATCAATTTAAAATTCGGCATTCACCTCATGGATTTTTTTGAAGTGCGACTCTTTCTGCATACAAGCATATTGGGTCGTCTTCAGTAATCCAATTGTCACTCACTCACTATCATTTAAGCTAGTTACAAATCTTCACTATTTCACGTGACATGCAATGTTCGCTAACGTATTGATCAGCGCCAACATGTCACAAAGAAAATGATGACATGTTGATGACAAAGATGACAGCTGTGCGGTTAGTATGGAGCAGTACCATCAATAAAGGCGTGCATCGATATTAATATCGATGCACGCCATTTGTTAAAAAGGGGGGTTGTTATTTAGCTTTTTGTCATTTTCCGTATTTTAAAATCATTTATCAAGTTTTTATAAATCGTCTTCATTTCTTGTGCGAAAAGATCCCCGTGAGGCTTACGGATTAGACATTGGTATGCCAAAATGGATAAAGATTTGACCTCATTAATTTCAATACTCTTCAAACTAAAGCTTTGTTTTCTTATTACTTTATATTCAGGAACATAAGGATCAGAATATAAAATATTAGCGCCTTTTTGTTGAAAAATTTTTAGTATATTTATGGAGGGTGACTCTCTTATGACTAAGGGGCGGCGCTGACAGTGCTTTGATACGAAAGTAGCTGACTGAACGCCCCCCGCTCCTCTTCTACCAGTTGGTGGTAGTTCCCCTGCTGTATGACCTCGCCTTGATCCAGAACAACAATTTGATCTGCATGTCTGATCGTTGACAGACGGTGAGCGATCACGATCAACGTCATTTGACCTTTCATCCGTTCCAATGCTGCCTGAATTGCAGCCTCGTGCTCACCATCCAGCGCACTTGTCGCTTCATCCAGGATGAGTACAGGAGGATGATGCAAAATAGCCCGCGCTAATACCAGCCGTTGACGCTCTCCCCCGGACAGACGAATCCCGCGATCACCAATGACTGTGTCCAGCCCTTCTGGCAGTCTGGATACAAAGTTGTCTGCAGCTGCAAAATGTAACGCCTCCCATAGCTGTTGTTCACTAGCATCCTTATCGGCCAGCTTCAAATTTTCACGGACGGTCGCATGGAACAAAAACGGGTCCTGTGACACATAGCCAAACGACTGCCGCCACAGCGGCAGCAATTTGTCGTCCAGCACATGATCATCGATTTTAATCTGTCCCCCCGTTGGGCGTAAAAAACCCATTAGAACATCGACCATTGTGCTTTTGCCTGCTCCTGATTTCCCTACAATGGCGGTCATTCCCCGGGCAGGTATCAACAAATTAATATGACGTAGTGCAGGCACTGCTGCACCCTCGTAGCAATAATCCAAATGGCTGCATTCTATTCCATTACGAAGGGATAGGGGTTGCCGTGCAGATGTAGATGACAAATGATTTACCGATGAATCGAATGGGACATGATTCTCAGAGGATGTAAGCCCAATTAAAGAAGGATCTGAGAAAGCCTCGCATTCCCGTTGCACTTTAGTTACACTCTCAAAAGCAGAGATCATAGACATAATATATTCCAGGCTCGCTTGAATAAGGGCAAACCTGGGCCATAAGCGGGAAAATATAAGGATGAGCACGATCAGTTTTTCAGGTGTAACATGCAGCCATTGGAGCGACACAAATAGGACACTAACGACAAAAACAGCTGCCGCTATGCGATGAAAAAACTGTGTGGTCGCATTTTGCCGAACAAACTGAGTCGTATTATCCTCCATCCGCTGCGTCAGGGAGCGAAACCAATGGATATTCGCTGCTTCCAGCAGATTGCTTTTAATATCTTTCATCCCGTTCATATGATCCGTAATTCCGGCAAAATAAATCTGTGACAGCTCAGTGGTACGGTCACCTAATTGTTTGGCATTTCGGATGGAGCGACGGAACACGACAAACAACACCAAGCCACTCAGAAACACCAGCCCGGTTAAAGAAGGGGATAGCCAAAAAGCCAGCGCAATCTGGATTAGCGTAAACATGACGGCCGTGGTCAGTTGAAGAAGCAAATTCGTTCCCTGACTGACACGCGCCAGCTCGGTCGTCATCACGTGGCTAAAATCAGATTTACGCTGACGCAAATAAAAAGCCCACTGCGCCTTCATAAAGGAAGTGTATACGTCTATTCGAAGGGAACGCATAAAACGCTGCTGAATCCGTGAGTTAAGAATGGACTGGTAACGCTGAAGCCAAGCCTGCCCGGTAAGCAGCATGACGAAAAACATTAGCATCCCCGGCAACAGCCAGCTTTTAGGAATGTACGGCAAAAAATAATCAAATCCATCCGACAGAAATGGCATCTCTGAATGACCGCCAAATACGCCGATGGCCGCCAGCATAGGAACAAGCATATAAATGCCGACACCCTCCAGTAGACTGACGATCATCATACATCCAATATTAAGAAATAACGCCCCGCCGTTCAAGCTATACAGCTTGGTCATATATAATCGCAGATGAGTCATCATGTACACTCCTTATCGGGTTAGTGCTTTGAAAATCGACGTTTTAGCCAAAGAAATGGACGTAAAGGAATATACAAAAAATGCAGCTGGCGAGGCAGTGGGCAAATGACTGAATCCCTCGTAGAAGGAAACAAACGGCTGATGAGATACCATAGTCTGTGTCTTGGCTCCTTTAAGGAAAGCAGGTAAGCGCGGCTAACCGGTTGAGGAGTAAACGCTGTTGTTGTAGCTCCAGCAATGGCTGGACTGGAGGCGACTGTAGCAGCACCTACAGGCTTGGCAAGGCTACTTACAGCAGTGTTCACTGTATTCACCGGGTCACCAAGGATGCTGCTGGCATCTTTCGATATGCCAGCAGCACTACTGACGGCGTACAGAACAGCTTCGCCCGAGGTTCCGTTAGCTGAAATACCGCCATCCGAAGGGGCGGTATTCATTGACTCGGTCAAAGCTACGTTAGGCAATAGCTCTGGCCGAACGAGTCTGCCTGTACCCGCCCCATTGGCAACCGGGTACGGCGCAGGGACGCTGGCCTGCATAAAAGCCAGCGCGCTCAGCGCAAGCCTGTGCGCCTGCCGGGTAGCCGATATCGGACGCATCGGCTCCGGGATCGGCGTACCGAACAGCGCAGCGGCCAGTGCCCAAGCCTGCCCGCCCGCGGGCAGGCCTCCGTAACGGCGCATTTGCGGCAGTAGCGCCCTCCAATCGACAGCACGTACCGCAAGCCTGTCGATGTCAACCAACCAGCGCAGCCTGAACCAGCCGTGACGCGCTCCGTGTGCGCTGAGGTACAGAAATTGATGCTCGCTGCCAAGCGTATACATGCAGGATGTCGTCACATTCCTGCTGTCGGCAGACGTCGCTGGTGCCATCTGACTGGCTCGAACTGCTGGGGCTTTACCCATTTGCCGGCAGTCCCAAAGCTCGTCAAAGGAGGGCTCCCGCCCCCCATCCGGGTGAAGCCGCCAGTGCAACTCGACTTCGACCCTCTTTTGCGGATGTAAGAAGGAGGCATGATGATCCTTCCACTTCCAGCTGCCAAGGACGCGCACTTCTCCGCTTTTGGACGCATACCCAGCTTCCTTCATCCAGTGCTCCGCTTCATCCATGTCATCCGGGGCAATAAGTAAATCAATGTCTTTAGAGGTACGCAGGGAAACATCCCCGTACAATTGCTGCGCCAGAGCAGGACCCTTCAACATCAGCACACGAATTCCATGAGCTGTGAGCAGTCTGGTCAGACGCTCGGCTTCTGCTTGAAGATGGAGCATGCGCAGCGTGTTTCGATGATATTGCGCCTGAAGGTTTCGCAGCAATTCTGCGGGAATGAACGGGTGATTCAACGTTTTCAGCTGGAGATACACCGTAGGTATCACACGATGGTGTTCTGTCAGACGCAGCAAGCGGGACCAATCGATCTCCTGCAACTGGAAAGCAGTCATCGTATTCTGCCATAGATTGACGTCTTTACGAAGTAGAGAGAGTAACAACGTTAATTCTTGATCCTCATTCCAATTCGCAAGTTCCAAAATAGACTTGGTGGTCATGGATTCTTCTCCTTCGATTCTTTGAACGTTCTTTGTTCCTTTTATATCGCACTAAAACTAAAACAGAGAACTGCCTTTATCCGCTGTCCTCGTATTTGTAGCTGTCCCAGCACGTCTCCCGAATATTCCCACCACGGTAAACGCTCCCATCTCTCGTTCTCCCGTAACATAGATCGGCCCACTCCGTACCCATGCATGTGCTGCCAATTGTCCCGCAGCATTTTTGGCTGTGCCCAGATACAGTGTACAGTCCAGTTTTCTGCGTACCAGCAACGTCATAGCGGCAGCGGCTTGTACAAGACAGCTACTGCGCCAAGGAGTATAACGGCTGGCTACATCCACAGCTTGTGAAATGTGACGGATAGACTTCTCCTGCCCGATCTCACACTGCCAAGAAGTTTCTTCCATACATATACCCCAAGCCCCTGAGTAATCTCCAAAAGAACGACGCTGGCGAAATCTCGCGCATCCCAGCTCCAGCCAGGCTTCCGGCAACAATATCCTGACCTCCGGAGACAAGAGAAGAAGCCGTTGTATCCGCACGTTAGTCCAACTCCCGTAGGAGCCTCAGCAATCCTTCCCGCTCCAATTCAGCTACAAAGGTATGTACCTGCTGTCTGCACTGTTCCTCGTCCACTTCATATTCATTCGTCAGGACAGTTACAATATCTCCAAGTGAAGGACTGGATTCAGCCAGTTCCCAGATCCGTCCTCCTGTGAAGCCTAAATTATAATACTTTCCAGTATGAATACTCATCATCACTTTTTCTCCGTCCATATCACTTACATAGACTTCTTCACCATACGTGATGCGATAATGATCCTTAGCTGGATTAATGGCTGCCATAACTCTTTTCCTCCTTATGAATGAGTTCAAGTACGCGTTGTACAACCTCGGACGCCGTAAAGAAGGAGCTATCCCTCAGCAGCCGCCAGCCTTCCACTTTCCGAGCCATCCGGGCCGCTGTATCAAAATACCATTCACCCAAACCCATTCGCGGAATGATCGCCCTACGATATGTATGCTGTAGTAATGTATGCAAGCACTCCAGTTTGTTCAAGGGCTGTTCCGTAACCACCACTGGCTCCCCTTCACGCATCGACTCACGGTTTGGAGAATCGCTCACAAGCTCGAATACACCGCCCAGGGGAAGCGGATCGTTATAAAATTCGTCCACAGCAGGCACGGCATATTTATTGAGCTCACCTGCAATCCTACGCAAATCTTGGTATTGTGCCCTTACAGGATTACCGTCAGTTAGGGAAAGAACATGCTTTCTTTGCCGTACATGCTTCTTGTTCTCCCGTAATGCCTCCAATTGAAGCAAGCTTTCCAGTCCCAGCTTCTGCTGCGGATATGCCGGATATACGATGGCTGCGGAAGCTGTCACGTTTATAGCAATCACATCATCACTGATCATCTGATAGCCAGCCTGTCTAAAGGCGGCAGCCAGCGTCGATTTTCCCGTGCCGGATTCACCTACAAATGCGTAGGCCCGACCTCCGATGACGACCGCACTTCCGTGAATAGGTAAAACCCGTTTTTGCAACAGTAGAACACCCATGCATGTGCCCAGTACAAACAACCGCACGGTGTCAGGATCAGCCCCAGGCAACATACTTACCTCGATTTCCTTGCCTCCCCTGATGGCATAAATGGCCGTGTCCGGTATTAGGAACATAAAGCGTTCACCCTGCATTACAAAATTGGCCTGCTCCAGTTGGTCCCTCCATGCTGACAAATCAACCTGCCGGATGACCACATCCTCTACCAATCCCGGTTCTGCTGGGATCAGCTCAGGCAGAGTTAGCTCACTGGCAATCCTGAGTCCAAAGGCTGTATATTTCACCCAACTGTTATGGGCACTCCTGTCATGCGCGATAGGACTCACTCCCTGTTCTTAAAATTCCGTCTTTATTTCTTCCGGTCCAACCTAACCCGAATGAAATAAAGACGGCTCGTGATCAGTAAGCTATCTGGATCTCAGCCCAACATCGGCTCATGTATAATTATCTTCCGTTAGCTCGGATTATACAGATCGGCATCATGGTCTGACACCCAATCAATCTGTTTCCAGCCTTTACCCGCCATAGTCTGGTTAATATCCAGCACCTCAATCGTCGGTTCCTGCCATTCTTTTTTACTCATCTCATCACCTCCCCTCCCACGAATGGCACGCCGTCTGATCGGTTAGATCCAAATCAGTTCAAACCACAGAGAAAACGGTACACGATCAGGCTGTGCATGAATAGTCGTATATTCGGATCGGATGCCTGGTCCGGACGGGGATGTCGGTATTTCGCCATAGCCGTCTTAATGTAGTCCATATTGAGATATTCGGCAGCTCGTAAATCATGACACATCACTTGCAGCTCTCCCATAAACGTGTCCCAGCAAGGAAGCATACGATGTAGCCAATCCGCAGGCTGTACGCCGCGTACTCGCTGGTTCAACCGAACATCATCGGGGAGATGATCACGCATAGCTTTACGAATGAGGGCACGGTCCCGGCCATTTTGTACATATTGTTCAAAAGGTACCGATAAGCAAAAGCGAATGACACGGCTGTCCCCGGTCGGATCACGTTCCCACAGGCCATAACGGAGTGAAAGTTTGGTCGCCATGACACCATTTTTGTTGGCAATCGCCAAATTTGAAAACTTCTCTTTTCTTGTCTGATCGGCATTTTTTCTCCAGCCAGTTCCACTCAATACGGGAATATCTTCTACATTCATCCGCTTGGCAAACTCCGGGTGAATCAGTGAAGGAATCGGACTTTGCTTGCCACGTCCCCACCATGTGCGAGCGTCAAGTGAAGTGGCTTTTTTCAACATCACGGGCAGTAAATGAGACATACGACTGCCTGTAAGCTTGCTATACCGCCTCACTCCCTGCCAAGATTGCAGCCAATGCAAACGGCGAAACTGACGGGCATAATAGTCCAGTGCAGGCCCCCACGATACGGTAAAATTGCCCCGTGCCCCAGTCAACAGAACTCCGACATTATGTTCCTGTGCTTTCTCATAAAAACCTCTAATCCAGAAGGAGTTTTCAAAATATTTGTAGGGAGCCTCCATCAACTCCAGCCAAATATCAATTTCAGAAAACGGACTTTTCCCCTCAAAATCCATATAATTTTCACGAATGTTGCCCACATAGCGAGCGGTGGACTGAATATAGCTGCGTTCATTTGCCAGCAATGTAGGCGGTGTCCAATCTGTAAAATCTTGAACAGGTACATAGCTGTAGGCATGTAGCGGCTTGTGTTGTAAGTGCAGCGATGGCGCGGCAAAGCTGGCAACCGCTCCGGAATCCAATCCCCCACTCAGGGCAGCCCCTACAGCGCGATGCGTCCGTAATCGGGCAGTTACCGCCTGGGAGAATACCTCGCGGAAAGCTTCTATGTATTCGCCGCCTGTTTTGAGCCGCAACGGCTCTACCTCATCCAGACATGCATATTTACAGAGCGATTGCTTTCCCTCTTCCATAGTGAACCAATGTGCAGGAGGCAGCTGGTTGATATGCTTGTAGGCGGTTGTCCCGATATCGACGGATTCCTGCATTGCACGGATAGATAAGAATTCGGCCAGCCATGGTTCATGCAGTTCTTTTCGCAGAGAGGACAGAACCAATAGCGGAGCGACTACCGTGCTAAACGCAAATCCTCCGTCATGTTGGTAGGTGTACAGCGTACGATTGCCTGTCATATCTCTAGCACCATATAACCGATGTTTCTTAGCATCCCAAATGACAAAGGCAAAATCACCTATCAGATAACCTGCTGCATCAACACCCCATTTGTCGTATGCCAGTAAAATCAGCTCGCTGTCCGTGATATCTATCCGCCGCCCCTGCTCAACTGCTAGTCGTTCAAACAGCTCAGAACGGTTGTCAATGATCGCATCGGCCGTTATAGCCAAATCTCTTAGCTCATCATAAAAGGGAAGACGCTCATGAACAGATTCTGGGGTCACATGCTGGGCATGACATCCCAAAAAAATGGAACCTTCACACCAAGCGCACACGCGGTCAGCGGGATATTTTTGCAGAGTTTGCATCATTTTTTCGCCTTCTTCAGCATATACAGACTCATGCCCAAATCTATAGATTCCGGCAATTGCACTCACGTTCTCCCCCCTTTTCTTTTCCGATACTTGATAATACTTCAGACGCCCAGCGCCCGAACTTACGGGCCAATAAATGGGACCGGAACCCTTGGCTTGGGCGCTGATAGCTTTGGAGCTGTGCGATCAGCCGGTTCCGTTCCTCAAAGCTATGTGCCAGTCTGTTTTCCAGTGATTGAATTCGTCGATCACTCACGATCTGTGCCATATCCATCCTTGCCGGGTTGTGAGGTGCAGTATGACAGGTTGCATTTGTCATGAATTCTTTGTTATCTGCATCCCGATCTTCCAGCATCCGATAATCTGCCTTCCATTCAAAGCCACTTTGTTGGAGGAACTGGTGTGTACGCCGACTCAACAGCTCTACATCCGGGTCATCCTCAAAGCGGACTCCAGTCATCTGCTCAGCCTGTTCCAGCGCTTCTCCGTAACCAAGCTGCCTAAACAAGCGAGCTCCAATACTTCTGCAATACAGTTCAATTTCCATTGTACTCAATAGATATTGCCAACTATGTACCGAATTCTGATGCGCCTGTTCATGCTCCATGACAAACGGATCACCCGCTCCCATGCTATAAAAAAGATTGGATTGGGGCGTATCCGCAAAGTTCCCGTACCTTTCCATCCCAGGCTCATAATAGATCTCCAGAAAATGACACAGCTTCTCAATCTCCATCCTTGGATTGGCTACGAGCTGTTCATACATCAGCGGGTATGCAAGTGGATGAGGTGTGGCAAAATAATGAGCGTACCGGAACAAACCAACCGTAATATCTGTCATTTTCATATTAAAATGCGGACTTCCCAGTTCCTTCAGCAGGTGAAAGTTCCCATTTCGGAGCTGATTGACCTTTTTAAACGAGGCCACGATGGACAAAGGATTGCGGATAAGCCACACTCGACGGGCAGCCGGGAACAAACGGTCTACAAATTCAAGCACTGTATAGTAACGCGGTGATTTGTCGATAAGCATATCAGCGGTCGTCCCTTGAAGCAGGCCATTATATATTTCAAGTGCATACGAACGAGCGGCCTGCTCCAATACATGTGGAGGGACCATACCTTTAAAAA
Source organism: Paenibacillus sp. P2(2022) (assembly GCF_029522175.1). Lineage (NCBI taxonomy): Bacteria > Bacillati > Bacillota > Bacilli > Caryophanales > Paenibacillaceae > Paenibacillus > Paenibacillus sp. P2(2022). Next base: position 28,257 of record NZ_JAKWFI010000004.1, read on the forward strand.
ATTGCCGGAGTATTCCTGTTCCTCCATATGGCCGTGCATGTGACTGAGGAAGATCATATAAACTGAGCAGAAACCACATTTCCTGCGTGGCAAACAGACGGGAATGGTTTTGCAAAATGGCAGTTAGCAGCGAGCTTCCACTTCGAGGGACACTCAACAGAAATACTAGCTTTCCGCCCTGCTTTTCAATCAAGCACACTCCTCCTCTACCTCTGCTCAAGACGTTTTAATAGATACATATCGTATTTTTATTATAATTTATGATACATAATGTATCTTGTCAATCCCTTTGATGGATAAATTCTGTGCTGCACGCTCATGTTAAACCTTATGTAGATGTAGAAATGCTGCCAGTTGTCTGTAAATAATGATCTTGCTGCATGTTAACCAAAGGAGCATAGCACTATGGGACGAGCTGTTAAAGGTACGATTACGATTGAAGGTCATGAAATTGCGATCACAAACCCGGATAAACCGCTGTGGCCCGAAGCAGGTGTAACTAAGGCGCTATATCTTCGCAAGCTTGCGGTATTGGCCCCCTACCTGCTCAAATATTGTCATCAGCGTCTATTGACTGTCATCCGTTGGCCACATGGTATTCATGGGGATTTTTTTTATCAGAAAAATGCCCCACATCCTCGGCCAGACTATATTGAAACCGCTCTGCATGATGGCATTGAGTATATCGTGCTTGGCAAGCTGCCCCAACTACTCTGGCTCGGTAATCAAGCTGCGTTGGAATTTCATCCCTCTCTGCACAGAACAGGAAGCCAACTGCCCTGTGAATGGATGATTGATCTAGATCCATCCAGAGAAGTCGAGCCACGTATTATGGAGGCCGCCTCCATTGTAGGGGAAGTATTGGCTTCGCTTGGGTTGGACTCTGTCCCCAAAACCTCCGGGGCCACAGGTGTACAAATTATCGTCCCGATCCGTACAGGCATCACCTTTGACGAGCTACGCAGCATCGGACTGTTGGTTGGACAATTTGTGACGGAAAAGCACCCGCATCTGTTCACACTGGAACGGTTAAAGAAGGATCGTGGAACAGCCATCTATTTTGATTACTTGCAGCATTATCAGGGAAAAACCCTAGCCGCTCCTTATACTCCTCGGGCACGTCCCGGTGCTACGGTCTCGACTCCGCTAACCTGGGAAGAGGTACGGCAAGATGTGTCACCACTTGATTACCATTTGCTAAATATTGAGGAACGGTTAAACCAGGTAGGCGACTTGATCGACAAGGTGCCTCCCCAGCCCGTAGAGGACCTCCTCAAACATATGCGCTCCAAAACACACCCAACCTGATCCATGCTTTGAAGCACAAAAAAGGGGACGAACCCCGCAGCCATAGGCTGAGAAATTGTCCCCTTGCGCTAGTGTATTCCTTTTTTCTTAAAACGTCCGCCCTTCACATCGTGAATATTACCAATTGCAATGAAGGCGTGCGGGTCCCAATCCTCAACGATGCTCTTGAGCTTCGCTTCCTCCAGTCGGGTAATGACGACGAAAATCACTTTTTTGCTCTCGCCTGTAAAGCCGCCTTCACCTTCCAGGTAAGTTACCCCCCGTCCAAGACGGTCCGTCAGGGCATCTCCGATATCACGGTATTTATCACTAATAATCCAGACCGATTTGGACTGATCCAGACCCTCAATTGTAATATCAATCATTTTCATAGCAATATAATAAGCAATCATGGAATACAGGGCATTCGGCCAACCGAATACAAAACCCGCACTTCCCAGAATGAAAATATTAACGAACAATACGATCTCACCGACCGAAAAAGGAGTTTTTTCGCTGACGAGAATAGCCACGATCTCTGTCCCATCCAGCGAGCCGCCGGACCGAATCACAAGACCCACTCCCACGCCGAGAATGACACCCCCGAAGATAGCGCCAAGCAGCGGTTCCCCAGGCGTCAATGCACTTACATTGTGAAGTAACGCAGTTCCGATGGACATAACGACGATGCCGAATAATGTGGATAAAGCGAAGGTTTTACCGATTTGTTTGTAGCCGATAAGTAAAAATGGAAGGTTCAACAGGGTCAGGAAAATACCGAGCGGATAACCAGTAATCTTGGAGGCCATAATGGAAATACCTGTAACGCCGCCGTCAATAACGCCGTTAGGAACTAGGAATATTTCCAATCCCACGGCCATCAGCGCTGCACCAACCACGATCATGGCTGCACGCTGCAATAAGCGTTTTACTTTGTTCTTTGGATTAGCTGGAATTTTGCTGATCTTGGTCAACTCTCCGGTTACATCTGTGATCTCAGACAGATTTTGGACTTCCTTGCTCACTACACTCATATATAAATCCCCCCGTTACAGTATGGTATATTGGACCGAAAAAGGGGCTGCTCTCCGCAGTCCCCTCTCCTTTACGGCGCTTAGTTATGTGATTAGTATATCATAAAACTGTGATTTTGCGCAAAAAAGTTAGCAAAGAGCACATAAATCACAATAAAGCGGGATTATATTGATAAAAACGGCGAAAACCGGCTCTAAAGGAGGGGAGAGAGCATGCGAGTTAGAATTTCAGCTATTTTTTGAGATCGAGGGCGTCTGCGGAACACGTTCAAATCTATTTTGGAAGAGTTGGAAATGTCCTCTACAAAATCTGCCGAAAGCCGTTCCAACGCCGAAGTTGCAAAAAGTACAGCGGTCAACTCAAAATTATAGAAAAAGCTACGCATGTCCATATTGGCGGTCCCAACCGAGCCGAGCAAATCGTCCACAATCACCACTTTAGCGTGAATAAATCCTTTTCGATATTGGTAGAACTCCACTCCTGCCTCCAGCAGTTCTTGCACATAGGACAGTGACGCCAGGTGTACCAGTTTCGAATCTGATTGGTAGGGAATAATAATTTTCACATCTATGCCGCTGACGGCCGCCAGCTTCAGTGCCTCATAAATCCCCGGATCGGGAATAAAATACGGCGTCGTTATCCAAATCCGCTTTTTGGCAACCGTAAGCGCTCCAAAGCACAATTCCTGAATCGTATCCCATACCTGATCGGGCCCACTGCTCAAAATCTGTACTTCCTCATCCCCTGTGCAGGTATGTGGAGGAAATAAATTCACGTCCATTAGCCTCTCCCCCGAAGCCAGCTTCCAATCGCTAAGAAACACATTTTGCAGAAAATAAACGCCATCTCCTTCAATCTGCAAATGCGTATCCCTCCAAAATCCCACTTTGGGGTACTTTCCGAGATAATCGTCGCCTACATTGATTCCCCCCACAAATCCGATCGTGCCATCCACCACCACGATTTTCCGGTGATTGCGATAGTTAATCCGGCGGTCCAGCGTGGCGAAAAACGGCGGTAGAAAATAATGAAATTCGATCCCAGCCTCATTACAAGTGCGAATAAACGAATAGGGTAAATGGTAGCTCCCTACGCCGTCCACAATGAATCGTACCTTAACTCCCTCGCGTGCCTTACGGATCATGACCTCCTGAAATTTTTTTCCGATTTCGTCTGCCCGAAATATGTAAAACTCCACATGGATATGATGTTGTGCCTGTTCCATCGCTTTCAGCATGGCGTCGAAAGTCTCTTCCCCGTTCGTCAGCACACGTGTACGGTTGCAGCCAGTCAACGGGTTTTCCGACATACGAATTAACTGGTTAAACAGACGCTCCTGATGCTTGAAATGGGGATTGTGCATTTGCTCTACATTTTCAATCACCTTGGTTTGCGCCCACAGATGTTCACGGAATTCACGAAATAGCTGCGATCCTGCTTTACGAACCACTTTACGCTTCTGGTAATCCTGAGCAACAAAATAGTACACCACAAAACCAATAAGCGGGAAGCAAAACAAAATAAAGAGCCAGGCTACCGCTTTGGACGGCTTGCGAAATTCAAAGAGCAGAATCGTCCCGGTCTGAAAAATAAAAATAATTAAAACCAACAGCAACCACAGCATGTCTAAGCCTCCTTATATATCTACGTTTTATACAAAGCTCCAATTTTTTTGACATGTTTGCCTCTTAAGCTGAATAGATAGTAACCAAGCACTATAGGAGCGATGTCCGGAAAGGAGCGATTATGAAAAAAGGAAGCCTAAATCGCCGGATGACCCTGCTTGTCATTCGGGATGCACAGCAACCGCCCAAGCAGCTACAATGCTCCGCAGCCGCTGTCATTCTCGTCCCGACCCTTGTGATCGCATCAATCTCTACGCTCGTGATCGGGCTGCAAATCCGTTCTTCCCATATTATTTCCCAAATGGAAACCAATCTTGCTGTCCAGAGTTTGCAGATGGAGGTTACGGTAGCAGACAAAGACGCAGCCATTGGGCGACTGCGGCAGGAAGTCATGGAGCTGACGAATCAAGCCACCAGTATTCGCGAACGTCTCCAGCGTGTAACTGAGCTGGAACAACAAATGCAGCAATTCATTCGTAAACACGGAAATTCCTCCAGCGCAAGCAGTAATAAATCAACCATCACCCCCCTCTCCTGGGATGCTTCCGGCCATACCGGCGGTGAATTGATCGCAGTGCATGAAAATACAGCTCTTCTAGCCCGCCAGGCCATGGATGATTTTCAGGAAATCGAAGCTCTGCTGGACACAGTGGAGCGCACGGTTCCGCGCTCTATTCAACAGGCAAACGCCGTACAGCAGAACCTGGAGCGCCAACAAGCCGCGCAGCTGCTCCAGACCCGAAGACTGGCACTTGCTGAACAAGGCAAGCCCTCCATTTGGCCTGTTGGTTCGCGGCGCATGACCTCCAGTTTCGGCTATCGCAGCGACCCATTTACAGGGAAATCCGCTTTTCACTCAGGCGTGGACATTGCCGGTCAATCCGGTGATCCTGTCTATGCAGCAGGGGCAGGCACTGTGCTGGAGGCCGCTTCCAGCGGAGCTCGCGGCAAGTGCATCATCATTCAGCATCCAGACGGACTCCAAAGCTGGTATATGCACCTAAGCGGTATGCAGGTGGCTCCGGGGGACCGTGTTCACAAAGGACAGACCATTGGCCTGCTGGGAAGTACCGGGAGAAGCACAGGACCTCATCTTCATTTTCAGATCGTCAAGCATAACCAACCTGTTGATCCATTGCTGTATGTACAATAAGGGTTTTGCAAAATACCGACAATAAAGGATTGGAGGAAAACGATCATGTTCAAGGAATCCAAAAAAAAGCTCTCCACCCCGGCGACGACGGATACACTGCTCGCGAACGGCACCAGCTTTGAAGGTACGATTGAGGCAGAGGCCAACATTCGCATTGACGGTCATTTTCAGGGCGATATCTACAGCACTCGCACTGTCGTCATTGGAGAATCAGCAGTTGTACGTTCGGACATTATTGCACGGGACGTCATTCTTGCCGGCAAGGTATTCGGCAGCATCACCACAGAAGGACGGCTGACCATTACATCGACAGGCGAACTGTACGGAAATACGGCGACCCCTACATTGGTCATTTCTGAAGGCGGCGTACTGAACGGCACAAGTCAAATGAACCAAACTATGGATGCAGAGTCGCCAGCTGCTATAGAGAAATCAGAGGATGAAAATCAATCCAGTTTCAGCCAAGACATAGAGGACAGCCAAGCCTCCCTACAACCTGAAGCGGGATAGGGCCGGCTTATACTCCTATATATCCAGTACATCCTCCAATCACTCCATAATATCCTCCACTCTGCGTTCCAAAAATAAATGGTACACCTTGCGTATGACGATTTTGCCGCACATATATAATGGAATAACCAAAATGATACCCAAGATCCCGAGCAGGTCGCCACCAACTAGCAATAAAATGACGACAGTCAACGGATGAATGTCCAGCTGCTTGCCAAAGACAATCGGCGACAGCCAATTATCCTGAATTTGCTGTGCAACGATCACCACCACCAGCGACCAGAGCGCCATGGAAGGCGATTCGAGAAATCCAATGATAACCACAGGTATAGAAGCAGCTACTGCCCCCACATAGGGAATAAAATTAAGGAAAATCGAAATAACGGCAAGCAGCAAGGCATAAGGCAAACCAATAATCAAAAATCCAAGGAACATCATCAAGCCCAACGCGACATTGATCAGCACTCGACTGACGATAAAGCTGCTGAGCGCACTATCAATATCCTCCATAACTTCCAGCGCGTCCTTATGATACTTTTTAGGAAAGAAGTTAAGCATTTTGGGACCAAACTTGCTCCCTTCCTTCAACATGTAATAGAGCAATATGGGAAAGGTAGCCAATACGATAAAAAAGTAGGATACGAACGATACCAACTTTACCGAGTAATCTGACAGCGTTGAAAAAGCTTCGTTTAACGTATCTGACAGTTGTGACAGCGGGTCTTCACCCGGAGGCAGTACTTGTCTCAAGGATTGATTATGCCGCCATTGGCTCAATTGATCAACCAGACTTTTAATAAGCTTCGGCGCGTTCTCAAATAAATTGGTTACCTGATCACGGAGCGTAGGCCACACTCCCCATGAGAAGAGGAACAGTAACACGCCAATAACCAAATAAATCAGCAATATGGAAATCGATCGTTTGATTTTTCTCCGTTCCATGACATCTACAATCGGTCTCAATAAATAATAGAGGAAAAAAGATAGCATCAACGGTACAACCAGCAAGCTGACCAAGGATACAAGAGGACTGAATATAAAGCTTACTTTGGTGCCCAAGTAAATGATGAGCAATAGCATGACGATTCCTGAAGTCAGGCGAAAAAAACGATTATTTTGCAGCATATCATACGCCCCCCTGTTCTGTTTCTCTCTACTTCTTTAAACGCAAACCGACCCTATTGATTGATTCTTGCTGAAAATAGATTACAATATACCCACACTTACAGAATATGTAGCAAAAATGACATAGATACTGAATAAAACAGTGCCAACATAGCAAAAAAGGAAGTCCAAATGGCTAGGCATTGGACTTCCTTTTTGTGATCTCAGCATTTTGCCAAAATCCTCGTGTCATTCAATCACACATGCTAAGAGATACGTGTTTAGGTGGAGACATCGCGTTTTACGAAAACCACCCAGGCAATCGCGATAAAAACCACATAATAAGCGGCCAGCACGGCGAGCGAAAAGGTTAGATTGGAACTTACTGTACCCGGCGGCATATCTAGATATTTTTTCAGATCCATATGCGTAAAGAGTACGTATTTGGTCCATTCAAAACGATCTGTGCTGAACAAGCCAATAGAGTTATAAATCGTTTTGGTGAACATCATAAACAAGGACAAACCAATCGCCAAGGCGCTCGAACGAAACACCGCGGATAACATAAATGCAAAAGCCATGGTCACGAATAAGGCGATATAGCTATACAAAAAGTTCAGCGTTTCGTAAGATATCGGATCACTGAACAGCGGAACAGAGCCCGCTGGTGCGTCCTTAGATAACATCAGCCAGGAGGACAGCGTAACCATCAAGACCAAAACGATTGTTCCAAGCAAGCTGAACAAAATCACCGATATATACTTGGACAACAAAATTTTGCTGCGAGTCCAAGGACGGATGAGCAGCAACTTAATCGTTCCCCATGTAAATTCGCCAGCCACCGAATCAGCAGCTACAATGACCGTAAACGTCGTATTGAGGAAAAATGTAAACAACGTTGTCAATGCGATGCCATCCCACACACTAACCTGATCAGAAACTAGAGAAATCAGCATCGGAATCACAGCGGTGATGACCGCCAGCAGCCCCAGCATGATCCATGTGCGCACACGCAAGTAGATTTTAAGATTTTCATTATGTACCAGCTTGAAGAAATCAGCCAATGGACCCGCCTCCCGTCACTTCCAAAAATTGATCTTCCAACGTACGGGCAACCGGGCGAATCGCATACACCTTGACTCCATTTGCAACCAGCAGACTGTTCATCTCTGCAATCTGTTCCCGCTCCAGGTGAAGCAGTAGTTGATTGCCTTCGACGCGCCCTGCTCCAGCAAGCGTATAAGCTTGCTCAGCATCATTGACTTCAAAAGCAATTTCCGCCGTCTGCACTTCTCCCTCTGTATTCTTCAACTGCTTAATATCAACCAATCGCCCGCTCTGAATAATGGCCACGCGATCGCACATCAGCTCCATTTCGGACAACAAATGGCTTGATACAAACACGGTAATTCCTTCGGTACGGGTCAATTGACGCAAATAATCCCGCAGTTCACGAATACCCTGCGGGTCCAAGCCATTGGTCGGCTCATCCAGCACGAGCAGCTTCGGTCGATGCAAAATCGCCTGAGCTACCCCGAGTCGCTGACGCATCCCGAGCGAGTAGGTTTTGACTTTATCATGAATTCGGTTTCCGAGTCCCACCAGACGAATCGCTTCATCTATACGTTCTTGGGTCACCCCAGGCGACATGCGCGCAAAATGCTGCAAATTTTGATAGCCTGTCAAAAACTTGTACATCTCCGGGTTCTCAACAATCGCACCGACATGGGAAACAGCCTTTTCGAAATCGGTATTAATGCTGTCTCCGCAAATATGAATATCACCCTTGCTGATCGAAATCAGGCCAACCATCATACGAATAGTGGTCGTTTTTCCTGCACCGTTCGGTCCGAGGAAACCAAATACCTGTCCTGCCGGAACCTCCAGTGTCAGATTGTCCACGATCGCTTTTGAGGAAATGATTTTACTCACACCCTCCATCCGTATGACGGGAACCTGCCCTGTCGCTTGCTGCATGCTATGAAACTCCTTCCACCCGGAGTGAAGCTGTCATCCATTTTACTGTACATTTCCGGTTTTGGAAGTATTGTACCATATTTATCCTGTCAGAAACACCTTTGGGAGCACCTTATCACGTCGGTTCCTTCTCCTTGTATATCCAAAGCACTCTCCACTCCTCATCTTCCTGCGTCACATAACAAGGCTGTACGATATCAAAAGTACCGAATCGGGTCTTGTAGTGCTGAGTGACTGTAATACGGTAGACCTTCCCTAAATCTTCCCCATTCGAATCGGTACGAATGTCATATTCAGCCTGCGGCTCCCCCAGTTCAAACGTAAACGTATCCGTCCCCATATCCTGCATAAAAACGTGCGCACGCTGCTGCACATACGTGGACTTCTCGAATTTCTTCTTCATTTGTGAATGAAAAAGCTCCCATGAGCCGCCAAAATTCCCCGATTGCTCCATCGTGTAGAACTCGTTCAGCGCTTCTACGGCTTGATCCCCTTCCCCTGTAGACATCACCCCACGCAGACCCATCCACAGTAGCCATAGCAATCCACATATGATTGCAAAATACAGTAGCTTACGGACGAACGCCGAAGCCGCTCTCCTTCTAAGCAGCACACCTGTCCCTCCCTCTGTCGGACTGTACCGAATACTCTACAGATGTATGTGGGACAAGAGAAGTTTAGAAGAGAATAACAGGTCTCCCTAAAGGACATTCGCCTATATAAGGGATGCCTAAGGTGATGCGGGAGTGGTGAGCAAATGCTTCTCCAGCACTCCATGGATACGTTGGCGTTCCTGCTCATCTACGATGTAATAATACACACCGTTAATTTTGCTCCCATGTCCCTTTATCTCAACGGTATCCGTCTGCTTAAGAGACGGGCCGATCCGGGTCAGGAAGGTCTTCATATCGTCAAAGCTAATGTCTGTGCGAATCTGCTCCCCCGCTGCCTCTAGTATCGGTTTTACTCGCAATAGCCCTTCCTTGCTGATGGACTGGGCAAGAATTTGCTTGAGCAGCTCTCGCTGGCGAGCGTTCCTTCCGAGATCCCCACGCGGATCATCAAATCGCATACGGGCATAGGCCAATGCTTCAGTTCCGTTCAAGTTCAAATTCCCCTGCGCAAAATGATGCCCCTCATACTGAAAATCAAGTGGATTGTAGACCTCCACTCCTCCCACAAGGTCCACCATTTTCGCAAACCCTTCCATATTCATTTGTACATAGTAATCTATCGGGTGATTCAAAAAATGCTCTACCGTACGGATCGACATATCCACGCCCCCAAAAGCAAACGCGTGATTGATTTTGTCCTCACGCCCTCTACCGACCAACTCTGTTCGCGTATCACGCGGAATGTTGAACATCAACATCGAACCATTGGCGGGATTCACAGATAGAACGATCATCGTATCCGATCGTCCTGGATCGTGCGGTCGCCGATCAACACCCAGCACCAGCACGGTGAACGGCTTGAACTGAGAGATGGCTGCCGGATTGGGTGTACTTGATCCAGTGTCTGTACCTACGGAGCGCCCTGCTCCGCCCGTTGCAAGGGTAGAGACCGCTCCGGGCTGCACGATGCTGCGCGGATGATACATCGCATTTGCCGCTGTTTTAAAGGAATGATACACATAGACGGTATAGGCGGCACCTCCTACAACCAATAACGCCACAGCCCCCAATGTCACCTTCAGCCATCGTTTCATACGCAGCCTCCCTTTACGGATTCACTACAGACTGATGACGATCTATATCCAGATTGTTCATCTGTGGCCTGCCGACAGAATAGTATGCAAAGGCAGATTGTCTGATTTGTTCTTCGCTGTACACATTGCGCCCGTCAATCATAATGGGATACTTCATCAGCTCGTTCAGCTCACCCAGTCCGACCTCACCAAACTCCTCCCATTCCGTCAAGAGACATAATGCATCGCATCCTTCTGCTGCTTCTCGTGCGCTATCGGCCCACTTTATTTCCGAGCTGTCCAGTAATCGGCGGAAGTTAGCGGTAGCGATCGGGTCATATGCACGAATGTGTGCCCCTGCCTCCAGCAGCGACTGTATTATATCCAGCGCCGGGGCATCTCTTACGTCATCTGTATTTGGTTTAAAGGCCAGCCCCCATATGCCAATCGTAGCCCCTTCCAGCTCACCCAGTGCCTCTTTCAGCTTGCGAATCACGTTAAAACGTTGTCCCTGATTCACCTCTACCACGGATTTCAGCAGCTTAAATTCATAATCCACGTTGCCTGCAATTTGAATTAAAGCCTGCGTATCCTTGGGAAAACACGAACCACCATAGCCGATACCAGCAGACAAAAAGGAGGAACCGATCCGCTGATCCAGTCCCATACCGTGTGCCACGCGTGTAACGTCTGCACCCACCTTTTCACAAATATTCGCAATCTCATTAATGAACGAAATTTTGGTCGCCAAAAAAGCATTCGACGCATACTTAATCATCTCGGCCGAATGGATATCCGTGGTTAAAATATTCGTTGTCAGCGGCTCATGCAGAGTAGTTAGCACTGCGGATACATGCGGATCGGAAGCTCCAATGACGATTCGATCAGGCTGTAGGGTGTCCATGACCGCCGAGCCTTCTCGTAAAAATTCAGGAACCGAAGCGACACCAAAAGGATAGTTCGTGCGGCTAGCGATCCAATTTTGAATACGCTCGTTCGTTCCGACAGGCACCGTGCTTTTGGTAACTATGATCTTGTAGCCATTCATGGCAGCTGCCACCTCGCACGCTGCTTCTTCAATATAAGACAAGTTGGCTTCGCCGCTCGGCAATGAAGGCGTACCCACCGCCAAAATAACAATTTCAGCTGCCTGCACTGAAGCTGCGGTATCTGTTGTGAAGCTTAGCCGGCCCTGCTCGACATTATCTTTAATTAGAGCCTTTAAGCCTGGTTCATAAATCGGTACTCCACCTGCACGCAGCTGACGAATTTTGTCTTCATTCTGATCGATACAGACGACGGTATTGCCAAGCGCGGCAAAACAGACCCCTGACACCAGTCCGACATACCCGGCACCTATAACACATAGTTTCAAACCAATTCCCCCTTTTACATGCTGTCTCATTTCACTGTACTTTTGCCCTGCTTCACTTCTCTACGCCTCTCCCTGTATGCCGATTATGATAGAGCGTGAGCCTTTTATTATGCCGATAGGATTTGAGAAAACGATAGATATACATTGGATTGTTATAGGCATACCTCTTCCATAAACGCTTTGGCTCACAGAGCAGACGGTACAGCCACTCCAGTCCCAACCTTTGTATCATTAGCGGCGGTCTGCGAACCTTGCCTGTAATATAGTCAAAGGCAGCCCCTACTCCAACCATCACGCCACGGATACGATCCTTGTTGCGATGCATCCAGATTTCCTGCTTCGGACAGCCCAGACTGACGAATATGAGATGCGCACCTGAAGCATTGATTTCCTCAATGATCCGCTTCTCCTCCTCTGGCTGAAGTTCACGAAATGGCGGTGAAAAGCTGCCCGCGATACGAATTCCAGGGTAATCCTGTCCTACCCTGTCTTTTAAGCTATCCAGCGTATCCGGCGTACTGCCGTAAAAATATACGCTCACCTCCGTTTGTGGCGCACGTTCGCACAACTTGAGCATCAAACTGGGACCATCTACTCGATCCTGACGCTCGAACCCATACAGCTTAAGGGCCCAAACCAGTGGCATACCATCTGGAGTACACAAATCAGCCTGAGTGAGCGCTTCGTGGAACTCGGGATGATTCCCGGCCGTGACAATGGAGTGGGTGTTGCAAATACATACATAGCTGTCCTTTCGTCCGACTGCCCATCGTTCCAGAGTATGTACCGTCTCCTGAAACGTCAGCGCTGCAACATCTGTGCTCGCAATCCTTCCGACTCTATACTGGGGCAGCTGCTTCATAATCACATTCCTCCATGGCCTCGCTATATATCGCCAGCAGTTGCTTCACATTCACTTCTTCCGTATAGTGTGCTGCATAGTTTTCCGCCACTTTCTGTCTCATAGCTGCATAGTTCTCATAGGCTACTGCACGGCGAATCACGGTCTTTATATTTTCCAGATCATCATGTTGAAAATGGAAACCCGTCACTCCGTCCTCCACGATTTCCTCCAATGCGCCGATTCGGCTGCACAATACCGGCGTTCCCACGGAATAGGACTCTACAATCGTCATCGGAAAACCTTCATACCAAATGGAAGGCACCATCACATACATGGCTCGGCTCATACAATCCAGCACCGTGTCTCCATCCTGCTTGCCGAGAAACCGAATGTCTTCCTGCGAATAAGCAGCAGCCAGTTCAGCCTTTTGCGGACCATCGCCAATGATGACCAGTCTCAATCCACCTCGATCTTCCAGCTGTGACCAGGCTTGCAACAGATTGCGAACCCCTTTTTCAGCTGAAATCCGGCCCACGAACAACAAATAACGATCATTGGGGTCATACTTGGCTTTGACTGTTTGATGATGGATAAAATTCGGTTTTACTGCGATGCGATCCAGCGGAATGCCACTTTCGGCAAATTTGTCCCGTGCAAACTCCGTCAGCGCAATATAGCGACTTACCTTGTGCTGCCATGTGCCGATCAGCTCGTTGAACTTAATCATCGCCGCCACCGGAATCGTCTGCAGCTGTGAGCCTCGGTAACATCCATGACGGATGGAGTGCAGCAGCGTGCCGTGCAGGCATTTTTCACAAACTTCATTCCCTCGCATAAAGGTTGCCGCCGGACAAATCAGCCTGTAATTATGCAGTGTCTGGACAACCGGAACCCCCAGCCGTTCACAGGCATGATAGACCGATGGGGATATGACCGGGAAAAAATTATGCACATGTACCACATCCGGTTTCACTCGCAAAAGCAGCTCTTTGATTCTTTTGAATTCTGGGAAGGACCAGGCTGCCTCTACCGCCAGCTTTGCCATGTTGGCCAATCCTTTGCTTTGAATGCTGTCGTTATGCACATAGTAATGCTCCGTCTCTATTCCTCTGGAACGCAGCATAGCCGATTCCTGCTCGACAACCTTGTCTTCTCCCCCACTTTGCTGGTAAAAGTTATGGATGATCAGTACTTTGCTTACAGGCGGGGTCATTCGTCTGCTAACCTGTTGACTCACGTGGCCGCCCCACTTTCCTGTGTTGATTGCATAGCGTGATTGGAGCTTATGGGTTTGATCCGCTGCTGGCTTATGATTTCATCCGCAATCCGATCCCACGACATACGCTCGAGCGTAAGAAACGCTTTCTCGGCCAGACTTCGTCTAAGCCCAGCATCATCCAGCAATGTGCCTATACGACCAGCCCATTCCTCCTCCGAAAAGCTTCTCAGCATCACTCCGCTCACTCCGTCCTCAATCAAGGTAACCGAGCCACCGTTCATCGAAGAAATAATCGGGACACGGAACAGCATGCTTTCCAGCAGCACCATGCCAAAAATATCGTATTGGGTCGGAAACAGCATCACATCCGCTGCTCCGTAAATCTGCCACAGATGACGTTGCTCCACTCTTGGAAAATGTATAATACTATCCGTCAACCCCAGTTGCTCAGCATAAGCCCAATAACGATCCGTATCTATCTTTCGTCCATCCCCAACCATTAACAAAAGGCAGCCGGGATGCTTTTGGAGTACTCTTTTGAACGTATTCAGCATAAAACGTATATTTCTCCGTTCCTCCAGCACACCGACATACAGCAACACCGGGCGATTACCGATCCGACGCAGTTCATTCGCAACCTCACGGTTTTCCTCACGCTCTCCGCTTTGGTCGTCACTGTTGAATCCTTTCTCTACATTGCTGCGGTCCAGTCCGACCCCAATCGTTATCACGTTGTCAAAGCCTTTATTCTCCAGATAGCGCTTGGCAAGATCGGATTTGACATAGGTTCGGCGTAGAGACTTTGTCACCTTAGGCAGCAGCATAACATCGTACAGTTTGCGGATCAGCGCATGCGTATTATCCCGGTATGGACCGTGATACAGCGCCAGCTTATCGGGACATTTGCGGGAAAGCAGGTAGGTCATGATCTGGTTGTATTCTGTAGTAATAACCAGATCATAAGCTGCCAGAAAAGAATCTTTGAGAACATCTCTGTAGATGCTGTTGCTTAAAAACTTGAAACCGTGCAGCCAGATAATGCGCAAGGTGCAGCCTGCGTGACGATAGACTTGTTCCAGATGGGTCTCCTTACGATCGTTGTAGTAAACAATATCGCAATCGTAACCTTTACGGACGAGCGCTTTGCCCAAGCCGACTTCCTGCAAATTGTATGAGGCTCCATTCACCTTGCTGGCAAAGTTGCGAAGATACAATATTTTTGGAATCATCATCAGTACTCCTGCCATTTCATATTGGGTGAGTTATGGCACGCGGGGGTTAGAGTCCGCTACGCGGATGGATCATTCTTCCGATCGCTGTTATCCCCGGATTTCATCTGATTTATATAAACCCTTTAAAGGGTAAAATCCGGGGATAAAGGCGAACGCTATCGCTTCTTCAGAACGATTCCATCCACTCCGCTGCTGACCGCCGTTTCCATAAAGTCACCCCATCTTAAAAAAGGGAATGCTGTGCATGAAGTGCCATCGCTGCGGATATACGCGTGCGAATGCATGCAGGGCGTTGACTTCGTCAAACGACTTGTAAGCTTGGCACGTTATGGCACGCTCACAAGCAAGCATGGCTATACTACTGCTAGGCTGACCAAGATGCCCTAACTAGGCTTGATTTTGCATGCCGTAAGCACTTATTCATCAAACTCTTTCAGCTTGAGAGAGGACTATACAGAGCATTAATACACCGGCATACATGCCCGGCGTGAAGTTCGCTGCGATAGGGCGAAGCTATTGCCAGGCGGCTCTTACCCTCCCCCACCTTATAGGCTGGGGGAAAATCTTTTTTGGCGGCGGTGGGTAGCGGAGGGTAAGGATTTGAAGCTGGAGAATCGTCAGCGTTCGCCTCAAAGCTTTCCGAAGGAAAGCTCGCTTCGAAAGCATATTCCCCGTGGGATTCCGCTCTCTATAGGGCTTTATTCAACCTAAGGAATCCCTCGTCAACAGCGATCGGAAGATCAAATCCTTCCCGTAGCGGCCTTTCCCCTCCAACTTGAATGTTCCCCCTGCCGTTGTCTTTCCTCCATCATCTGCATATTAAAATGGTCTGCCCCTTTAAGCTGGGCGGCTGCCATAGCCGCTACCAAGCTCACGCTCGATTCCATCGGTACAAAGCGATATTTGTAGGCTGTAAGCCGATGATCCGTTTCGTGAAATAAAATGTCCTGGGCATAATTGCCCCATCGGTCTTTAGGCATCAAATCAATCGTCATACCTGCATGTGCAGAAGGCAGCAGCATATTGGAGCCATGAATACCAATGACTAATCGGCTGGCTGCGTATACCTCGCATACCCGCTTTTCACTATCCCGATCGAAGCGTGAGACGCGCTCGTCAGCAATCCATGCTGGGAAGCTTCCCGTGCGCCCAAGTCCCGCAACTGTAAAGCAATGATCAGGGAAGCTTTCTCTCAGTTTGCGGAACAGTCCAATGATTTTGCTGCGTTGATGATAAATTAGCGGTTTCAGGCCACGTTTGAGCTTCGGAAATTTTTGCACTGCTCTGGCAATATGATGGCTGCCGCTCCACAAGCGGTCTTCCCTCCATACAAAGGTAATGCGTGGCTTCCGCTCACGTTCCTCGTCATAACGGGAGACCCCTGTAAATTGTTCAATCTCAAATTGGCTGGGATGTGAATATGCCGGACTGACATACACCTCATCAAAACGTATCAATTCCTCAATCATCCGATGATGTAGCAGAGGATAAAAGTTTCGCGCCTTGTTGAACGGGACATCGACAGTCCAAATTTCTGACACATATGCCGGCACCATCCACTCCAGCGACTTTTGCACAATAACGATGATCCCCAGTTCCGGCGATTGCTCATATTCACGCTGAACATTCAGCAGCTTGAGCAACGCATGACCATATAAATAATCTATAGTGTTGACAATGATCACCCGTGAAGAAGCTTTCTTTTTATGCACGGTCATACCGACTGCCAAATCATAGGAAGGATTCATCAACGATTGCCGCAGAGGCTCTCCGAGCCATTTTCTTGACTTCGCATTACCGGTCAGGATATAGTCAGGCATTTCTACACGATAAGGTGAATACGTCGCATGACCAACCCTCATGTCCTCGAGATATTCACGTCCGCAACCCTCACACTTAGTACTGACACATACGTGGATTCCCTGCCACAGCACCTCTCCAGCACGTAACGTGTCTCCACAATGCGGGCACTGTTCCTCATGCCGAACAAATGGTTTAATCGGTATCATGATTGTTCTCTCCAACTTTCGGTACTGTAATATGAACATGCCAGAAGGTCAGGATTGACTTCATCATCCAACCCAAATTGGCTTTGACTTCCTTAAACAACAAATCCAATAGAAATACAGATATCGTAAAGGACAAAATCGTCGCCACTAAGGACCCTCGGACACCAAGCCATGGAATCAGCGCGTAATTGAAGGCTATATTCGTAACCGCACCTATTATCGAGGTCAGCAGCGTGTATTTGAACAAATTTTCATTGGTGATAAACAAGCTTTTGGCGACACTAAAGTTGGTGAAAAATAGACGAATCGCAAACAGTGACAACAGCGAGCCTGCTTCAGCAAACTCTCTCCCATACAGCACAACGACTACCCATTGGGATAGAAAAAATAAGGGGACTGAGGTCACAAGAAAGCATATAAACATCAGCCGATACACGTTAGACAACGTCCGTCTGTATTCGTCGCTTCCTTTCTGCTTGGAACGCGTCACCACCGGGGCATAAGCTGTCGTTAGCACGACCGGGATAAAGCCCAGCACCTCGATGAGTCGGAGTGCAACGGAGTATTGCCCGACAGCCTCGTTTCCCAACAATTCTCCGATAATGACCTGATCAATCCGTGCCTGTACATATACAGCGGAGGAGGACAAAATAAGCGGCCAGCTGTGATTCATGATTCGCCGAGCAGTTGCGAAGCGGAACGTCCACTTGTTCACACGCCGCCCTTCCTTATGGAAGAAATACAGCAGCAGCAGGCTTCCCAGCAGAAACTCTCCATGAGCACACAACGCCACTGCCCAAACTGGAATACCGGACAATAATAGAATGATTTTGACGGTGGAACCGAGGACAAAGGCGGTATTCTTGGCAACAACCGTATATTTGGACAACATCTGCGCACGGAACCAGTAGTCGATAATATCAAACAACTGAAATACCGAGGCCGTAGCCAGGATCAGATTGATTAGCCGTACTGAACTGTCTTCCGGTCTGAGCAGTGAAATAAAGGAATAGGACAGTACAATGGCTACCAAAGTACCTAACAACTTCAGCAGAACCGCCGTACCCAATAGTTCGTGCTCATCCTTGGGGTGTTTGACAAGATCGCGTACTAATATAGAATCAAAGCCAAGGGTCGTGAAAATCAGGAACATCCCGAAAAAGGATTCCGCATAATTCCATTTTCCCAGTTCCTCTGGTCCCAACACTCTCGCCATGATGATGCTGACTGCCAGCCCGAACACCATGCGAATCATTTTGTCACCGAATAGCCAGGATGTATTCACCAGCAAGCTTCTGCGCGGTTTGGCACGTTTCTTGACTAATGTCATAGGTTCTACTCCATCTTGAAAAATGACCTTAAACATTGCTTTATGATCTGTTGATCTGTCATACAGCTGAAATCATGTACAACGAAGAGACCCCCCGGCCAGGCGGGCGGCCTCTCCACCTCTTACACGACGACAGAAGCTTCAACTGCAGCCTGCCTTTTTACACGCTCCAAGTCTGCATCCACCATCATACGAACGAGCTGGTCGAAGCCGACTTCCAATCGCCAGCCCAGCTTTTCTTTCGCCTTGGCACAATCGCCAAGCAATAGATCTACCTCTGCCGGTCGAACAAATTGCGGATCAATCACGACATAATCTTCGTAATTTAAACCTGCATGAGAAAAAGCAATTTGCAGCAGTTCACGCACAGAATGCATTTCTCCTGTAGAAATCACGTAATCATCTGGTCGATCCTGCTGAAGCATCAGCCACATCGCCTTTACATAATCCCCTGCAAAACCCCAGTCTCGCAGTGAATCCAAATTCCCCATGCGCAGCTCCTGCTGCAATCCCAGCTTGATACGAGCTACTGCATCCGACACTTTGCGTGTTACAAACTCCAGCCCTCGGCGAGGTGATTCGTGATTGAACAAAATACCGGAGCAAGCAAACATATCAAAGCTTTCGCGGTAGTTGACTGTAATCCAATGGCCGTACACCTTGGCTACACCATAAGGACTACGTGGGTAAAATGGGGTCGTTTCTGTCTGCGGCGTCTCCAGTACCTTACCGAACATCTCGCTGCTTGAAGCCTGATAAAAGCGTGCATCCGGCTTGGCAATTCGAACCGCCTCCAGCATATTGGTAACAGATAATGCTGTGATTTGCCCTGTAGCCAAGGGCTGCGGCCATGAGGCCGCTACAAAGGATTGAGCAGCCAAGTTATAGACCTCATCCGGGTCGGACTGACGGACGGCTTCGATCAGCGAAGCCAGATCGGTCATATCACCGGAAAGCCAGTGAATGTCATTCTGGATATGCGCTACATTTTCAAAGTTCGGTGTGCTGGTTCGTCTGCGCACCCCGTACACCTCATAATCCTTGGACAGCAGCAACTCAGCCAGATAAGACCCGTCTTGTCCGGTAATCCCAGTGATCAGCGCTTTTTTCATTCCAATTCCCCCACCGTTATTTATTGTTCAACCAGATCCAGACCTTGAAATGCCTGGTATACAGACCTTAATCCTTCTTCTAGTGAAATACGCGCCGACCAGCCCAGCCCGGAAATCCGGGATACATCTACCAACTTACGCGGCGTTCCGTCAGGAACGGATGTATTAAAAGTAATTTCGCCCTCAAAGCCGACTACATTTTTGACTCGTTCAGCCAGCTCACGGATGGAAATATCCTCACCCACACCGATATTTACAATCTCATTTCCCTCATAGTTATTCATCAGAAATAGACAAGCATCAGCCAAATCATCCGAATGAAGAAATTCTCGCCGAGGCGTACCGGAGCCCCACACTTCTACAGTCGGAGATTGATTCAGCTTAGCCTCATGAAACTTGCGGATCAGCGCAGGCAGCACATGAGAGGTTTGGAGATCAAAATTGTCGCCCGGACCATATAAATTCGTAGGCATCACCGAAATAAAACGGGTTCCATACTGACGGTTGTAGGACTGACACATTGTAATCCCGGCAATTTTAGCAACCGCATAGGCCTCATTGGTAGGCTCAAGCTCACCTGTAAGCAGATATTCTTCTCGCAACGGCTGTGGAGCAAATTTGGGATAGATACAGGTAGAGCCTAGAAATAACAGCTTACTTACATTCTTCCGGTATGCCGCATCAATCACATTTGTTTGTATAAGTAGATTGTCACGGATAAAATCGGCCGGATATTCGTTATTCGCCAAAATCCCGCCTACCTTGGCTGCTGCTAGAAATACATAATCCACGGGCTCTGTATCAAAAAAATGATCTACGGCCTCTTTATTGCGCAGATCCAGCTCACGGCTTGTGCGAGTAATAATATGACGATATCCCGCTTTCTGAAGCGCTCGAACAATAGCGGAACCCACCAGCCCATTGTGTCCTGCCACATAGATGTTAGAATGTAGCTCCATCCTTCTCTCCTACCCCTCTTTATTAAAATTGACTTTAATAAGCATCCTTGGAGCCCAGCAGCACACGAAATGTTTTCAGCATGATGATCATATCCGTGCGGAAACTGCGTCTAGATATGTACTCCAAATCCAGTTCTACCATCTGGTCAAAGCTTAGATGATTGCGACCGCTGATCTGCCATAGTCCGGTGCAGCCCGGTGTAACCGTCAGACGCAGCTTATCCCTCATGGTGTAATCATGGACTTCTCTTGGCAATGGGGGTCTGGGTCCTACAAGGCTCATATGCCCACGCAGTACATTGAAGAGTTGCGGTAGTTCGTCGATGCTCGTTCTGCGAAGAAAGCGACCCACACGGGTAATTCGGGGATCGTCCCGCATTTTGAACATCGCACCCTCAATTTCATTTTCCACCAGCAATGCAGACAATCTGGCTTCGGCATCAGACACCATGGAACGAAATTTGATCATGCGAAACGGTCGCTCATGTTTACCGATACGTATTTGATAAAATAATGCACTTCCTTTGGGGTCCTCCAGCTTGATCAACAAAATGACGAGCAGAAATACCGGGCACAGTACGATGATTCCAATAAAAGACAGGATAATGTCCATACTTCGCTTCACGAACGGATATACGCTCCATCCTTGTCGTCGTTCAAGCCCATGAGCGACCGAATATACATCTACTGACGCGCCCAGCACTTTGGCCTCGTTCGAGCGGGAAGAAGACACGTCTCATCACCTCACTCCTTATTTATAAATATTATTTATTCATTGTTAAAAGAATTTTATATACTTTTATTTTCCCCGATTTATTCATGTCAGATTGCGTTCCTCCATACCACGCTCGGCGCGACGCTTCACGTTATTGAGCACTACACCCAGAATGCGCGCCTTAACTCTTTCTAAATTTGCCTTCGCCTTCTTAACGACATCCTTTTTGACCTTCCCTGCCTGTACTACCAAAATGACACCATCACACATGGCACTTACAATGAGGCCATCCGGAAAAGGCAGCAGGGGTGGCGTATCCATCAGAATCACGTCATAATGTTCTTTTAGCTCAACTAGTAGAGCCTTCATTCTACGGGAACTGAGCATCTCGGACGGATTGGGTGGATTCGGTCCAGCTGTGATTGCATGCAGATGATCAATCCCGGTTTCCTGAACCACATCCTGCCATGTCTGTTGATTGGCAAGTACCCGTGTCAGCCCTGTATGATTGCGCAAACCAAACATATGATGCAAGGAGGACCGACGCAGATCCATATCCATAACCAGCACCTTTTTTCCCTCTTGCGCATAGGTTACAGCCAAATTGCTAATCGTGACTGTTCTGCCTTCACCCGCCTGAGCGGACGCCACCATCATCACCTCAATCGGCTCGTCTATAGAAGAAAACTGGATGTTAGTGCGAAGCATGCGGTACTCCTCCGACACGGAAGACTGAGCATGCAAGGATGTAACGAGCTGATTATTGATTAATCGCGGCATATTGTCCCTCACCTACCTGTTTAGGAGTTGTAGTAGAGCTGTCAGAGCGTCTATCTTCTTTTTTCATTTTTGTAATCAGGGATAGGGTAGGCAGACCGAGTTCTTTTTCAATATCCTCCTCATTTTTAAATGTATCATCCAATACCTCCAGCAAAAACGCCAAGCCTATGCCCAGTAATAAAGAAATGGTAAAAGCAATAAAAATTTGTATGGCGGGATTATTGTTCACGGGAACTGCTGGGTCATTCAGACTGGCTTCGCTTAGGATGGTGACATTGTCCATTTTCATGATAGAGGGGATTTGCCGTTTAAATACTTTGGCTACCGCATTGACGGTTTTCACAGCCTTCGTATACGATAAGTCGCGGACTGTAACATCCATGACCTGTGAATCACCTGCGGTGTTTACTCTTAATTTTTGCGCCAAAGCTGACGGAGTAACCTTAAGATCGGGGAAGCTGGCGACCACCTGATCCATAATCGCCGAGGAGATCATAATTTGCTTATAGGAGTTCGTTAGAGCTATATTGGTTTGCACCACACTGTAATCGACGACACCTGCACGGTCCGGTCGTGGCGTCTGATTAATAATGAGCTTGGCGGTAGCTTCATAAACCTGCGGGGTAAAATATACATTTTTTATGCCTACTACAGTACACACCAGCAGTACAATGCTACCAATCAACCACATTCTTTTGCGGATCAAACGGATGTACTCTTTCAACTGCACAAGACCAGTCCTCCCTGCTTGACTTGTTTTCGATGAATAACGCTTGTACTGATCCTCTGCATGACGGGGAAAAGAACGATGCATGACCCTCTAATCTATAGTAAAATGTTGTATAATAGCGCATAGAAGGTCTAGCCAGCGAATAAGCACACAATGCTCAATCATCGTTGGCCTCTTAAGGGTATATAAATGAAGATATAAGTGAAAACTATGAAATAAGGATACGTTATGTAACTTACATAATTAATTTATGATACAAATTGTATCTTGTCAAGCGCAAAATTGCTTTTCTTACCTTTCTTAACCTTGCCTTCAGGAGGAAAAACAGATGAATTATGGAACCCGCATCGCTGAATTACGAGAACATAAGGGATTAAAACAAGAGGAATTAGCGCAATCCCTCGGAATTACGCGGGCGGCTCTTTCTCACTATGAAAAAAATAGACGCAAGCCAGACTTTGAGACCCTGACCAAGCTCGCTGATATTTTCGAGGTAACCATCGATTATTTGGTGGGACGTACGAGCCACCCGACAGCCATATTGGATTCAGATGTGAGGGAATTTGTGGATCAGCTTGAACTGTCAGACGAGGATATCCTGCAACGTTTTAACCTGACGATTGACGGACGCACCTTGTCTGAGGAAGAAGCCAAACGTTTTATCGCGTTTGTTCGAATGGAACGAATGATGGAATAAAGAAAGCGCCGCTGCTTGATGTTTGGCTTAAGTAGGACCAGCAACCGAAAATTACACGCGCTTGTCCTTCTGGCACTTAGTTCTATCAGCGTCGCCCTCCAGCCATTCTGGTGTCGTGATACCACATTGGAGCAAAATGTTCCGGATGTCCAAGTGGATGGCTGCTTTGCCTGCTTTCCGTGCGTTGTCTCGAAGAAGAGGGCCATTCCCCCCTAATTCTGTTTCCTTGTTCATTCAGCACTAACCTCACTTTATTAGTCTTGGTCGCCGGAAAGAAAGAGATTCCCTACAAACCATGTATGTATAGTCATGAACAAAACTATTATATATGAATACATACCTGCAATGTTGTCGTCTTATGACGAGAATATTAAAGGATTTTCTTATTTTTTTCTCCATTATACGTAAAGTATTGGCAATTCAGAACGATTTACAAATAAAAAAGAACCTGTCAGGTCCTATTTTCTCCTGATAGGTTCTTTTTTGCTTTCTTTCGGAATGGTGTTAGATATTCATTAGGTAAGGTCCTACATGCATTCCGGTGTAACTAAGCGACCTCGGCTGCCTGAGAAACCTGAGTACCTCCGGTCGCTCGGACTTTGTAGACGTAATGACTTCCAGCTTTTACAGTGCGGTCCGTATACGTGCTTCCTTCTACTTGCGAGGCAATCACCTGATAGGCACCGTCTGTCCGGTCAGCACGCAGCACATCATAGGAAGATATGCCTTCTGCTTGAAGCCAATTAATCTTTACCACCCCATCCTGAATAGAGGCTGCTTTCACCTCAGTTGGGGCAGAGGCCGTGGTTTGATCTGTACTTTTTAATTCCAAAATATATTGTACCGATTCGCCAGGGCCCAGCTTTTCTTCAAAATCAAGGGCAGGAGAAGCCTTCAGCCCTGATATGGAACGCTGCGCCTGACTGTAGGTGGAACCCGCCCCAAAACGTTCCCCCGTGTACAAGCCAGCTTTCGGCATCGTCACCCGTACACGAACGGTCTGCGTAGTGGATTCGAAGTTCACTAGGTTCACCAGCAATTTGTTCGAGGTAGCGCCGCTACCTGCCAGCGGTTTAAGCTTGGACGTATCCACCGCGCGAACATAGACCATCTTGTCCTTGGTCTCCTCTGGATTCAACATTGTATAAGTCAGCGGTTTACCATGCGTGGCATAGGCTAGACTCAAGCGTCTCATAATCTTAACGCGAGTGTCCTGTCCTTGCCCAAACGGATAGATTTCCGTGTTAGCCGGGTTGTGACTTTGCAGATCAAAACCCGTTTTAAACAGTGTGTAATCCTTATAAAAAGCAGCGTGCTGGATAAACATATCGGCAAACCCGATTTGCGATCGCATAATCCGATCGAATGCAGCTGCTTGTGGCTGACTAGCCCCGTAATCAGGATTGTCTCGATGCGTATCGTTAGTACCGAACTCTGTGTTTAGCATCTTTTTCGCCAGTCCGTTGCTCGAACCACCGAAGGTTTTCAAATTCTGAACGAAGCTGCCCCCGCCCTCTTCATTATACGATTCACCGTAGGCGTGTCCGTTGGTCAGGTCGGTGACTTCCTCTAGCTGTTTACGCTGCGCTGGGTCCCGTTCCCATCCATCCGGATCACCGCATTTTTGCGTACCTCCGGTTTGATTTTTGCACGCCTTGGTAGAGTATGTCGGCCAGTAGGCCCAACCCGGCGCTACGGTTTTGAGATGCGGTGCCAATTGCTTGCCTTCCGTATTCAACCATTTAGCCACAGCCAGGTCTACCGCCTTGGAGCGATTAAACAATCCAGGTTCGTTATCTACTTCATAATATTGAAGGTATGAACCGTATTTTTTTACATAATCACGCAACTTTTGCTTGGCCGTCTCTGGCAGAGTACCATCTTTTTGCAGCTTAATATCACCTGTGTATAGATACAAAGCAGACGATTGCATATTATACTGCTTTAACGTTTGATAGTAATCATCCACGTCTGTGCATGCCTTCCCTACATTACTGGCACAGGTTACCCTCATGACGTTGCCGCTATAAGCAATTCCCAGCCATTTGAGAACGTATGGTAGATGCTTAACTGCACCCTGATCATAATAAAATTCTTTATTATTCACATTCGTACCAGTCATTATATATTTCCCATGTACCGGTTCGGCCGCAGGGGAAGCTAACGTCTCCAAGCTCAAGTCATCCCAAGTCCACCACACATTTTTATCTTCCGCAGAGGAGCAGTATAGGCAGCGCGCTGTCTTTAGCTTGAGTACGTTAACACCGCTTTGCAATTGTTCTTTGGGGATATACAGCTCGTAGTTGTTTTTGAAATTATAGGTACTCCCAGTACCGGATACCCCGGCAATCTGAATGATTCCGGACAGCTGATGATTTGAGAAGACAGCCATCTGCGGCACAGCTTTGCCCGCATCCAAAATCCGAACACGGAATATCATACCATTGGGAGGAACCTGATTCAGCTTATATTGAAGTGTTAGTTCTGGATTTGTGGATGCATTCAAACCGGGAGGAATATCTCCACTGCTGAGCAATACCGGAACTGTTGTACTCTCTGCTTCCGACAACGCCGAAAATGCTGCTTTAGCAGATGATTCGGAAGAAGCTGATGCTGCAGAAATATCGATATTATCCCTACCGACCACTCCTTTAAATTCCGCTGAGGAGTCATCCCTCTGACCCAGCTTCCATACTGGACTGGCCGCCGCTACCTTATCTGTCTGCAATTCTACACTTTTTGAAGGCGTGTATATAAACCAAGCGATCATGGCTAGAACTGCGACCCCTAGTAATCCGGATAATACGACCGTATACCTATGGGTCAACCATTTTTTCATCATATGATACACCCTCTCTCCTCAAAATTTTTGACCGGGAAAGAGTATCTATCAAGGAAGAAACAAAGCGTTTCCGGGAACCACCGCTTTCGCTTCATGCTGACTTTCCCACATCAGACGTGCCATCGCATCGCCTTTTTCATCATAGTATTCCACTTTTAGATCTACCATTTTACCTGCTTCCAAAGCAATACTGCCTTTTCGCTCTGTCCAGCTTTGTTTGAACCAACTATCGATCACTAACTTGCCGTCTACCCATACACGAATACCATCATCGGATATGGTTGTGAACGTATAGGTCTCGCAGTATTGTGGCTTGATTTTACCCGTCCAGCGAACCGAGAACTGGTCGGCATTTACCTTTGGATCAGCAGCAATGGCGCGCCAGTTGTAGTCCAGCTTGCTGTCTGTACGGATCAAAACAGGACTGCCGCTCAAATTCATATTGTTGAAATATTCGCCCCGCAGCCCGTTCACATATACTTCATCAGGAACGGAAGGAGGAGTCGGAGTTGGAGGAGCAATCACTACTGGTGGAGCTGGGAGAGGCTCACTTTGTCCCTCATCCGGTAAGGTCGGTACATCTGTTCCAGGTTGTTGGATGGCCTCCAGCCCATTTTTCACATCATCCCGTGTCAAACTCTTCGCATCGTTCATATAATCCTGTATTTGAGTGGTTGTGTTATTCTCGGTCAGCATCTTGCCCCAAGTCATGGAATACACCCATTTTGGCTGAGCCTGCAACACCTCAGAACTAGGTATCTCACCGTGCTCGCCAATGGCAATCGGCTTATTCCGTGCCAACTCGAGCAGTCCTTCATAATGACTTTGCTTAAAATCATTGTTGTAGATGTCTACTGCCAAAATATCCACTTTGTCATCCCCCGGATATTTTGGGGTATACGGGACAGTGTAAGAATTGGGAGCATTGGGACTCCACACCCACAACAGATTGTTCAATTGATGCGTGTTAACAAAACGGTCGTACATGATATTCCATAGCTGATTGAAATTGTTTTTGTTTCCCCACCAGAACCAGTCACCATTCATTTCGTGGTAAGGTCTCCACAATACCGGAACCCCTGCATCACGAAGCTGCTTTAACGATACAGCGACCTTATCCAGATCGGCAATGAGGAGGTTATACTGCGTAGTGCCTGGCGTGACGTATTTATTGAACTCCGCCTGACTTACTTTGGCCTGCACATTGGCCCAAGTCAGCGGTCTACCCGGCAGCGCTTCATGAAAAGTCATCGTCACAATGCCACCTGCTCTGCTCCAACGAATAGCGCTATCGACGACATTTTTACGTTGTGCTGCTTCTGTAGCGTCAGATTGACCAGAGATGGCTCCCATCTCATAGCCGTGCAGACCCACATACGCCTGGCTGATTTTTTGGACCTTGTTGCTTAATTCATCTGGACTTTCCAAATAATCATGCTGACCAGTGACTGTTTTCTTTCCAGAGATGCTGAGTAAATAATTGTATAGTTCACGGGCCTGAGTACAAGCGTCCGAATTAACAGGTTGTAATGAAGCGGCATTCACCACAGACAGAGAATCACCAAATCCGACGGGAAACAAAGAAAAAATTATAACTACGGGGAGTACATGACGTATCAGTCGATACAGAGGAATAAAATTGAATCTCACTTTTGCTCTTCCTTTCGGTAGCCAGGCTGCCATCCTTACGGGAAGGCCCTTTAGCTTTGCGTACCTGCCTTTCGACAGGGCTGCGTTTATCGTTGGAAGGAGTTTGGATTCCTTCTTAACCTAAGTATCGACTTTTTTTTACCAAAATTTAATAGGTCATGTTCATGAATTTACAGGTTTTCGCCCAATTTCGACAGTTTGGGCTATAAATTTTCATCAAATCTTCTTTATTTCGTTTTTACGAAAACGATTATGAGATAAATTGATGACGGGCAATTTCATTCCAATCCATGCAAAAGCGTACAATATCCTCTTCAACCAACTCAGAGCCAGTCTGCACCTCTATAAAATCCACATCGGTTACAGCCAAAATACTATGCTTGGTTCCTTCAGGGATACGGACTACGTCACCGGCCTTCACTTTGTGCAGCTTCTCATTCAAAATAATTTCCGCTTCGCCGCTAATAATGGTCCAGATTTCGCTTCGTTTGAAGTGAAGCTGGTAGCTGATATTTTTACCTTTGTGTACGCGGATTCGTTTGGTCAGTACCTCATTACCCTCGTCATACTTTACATAGTCTACAACTCGATACTGCCCCCAACGACGTTCTTCATACATTGGACGCTGATCATGAGCCTTGAGCACTTCCTTGATGCGTGGGCTTTCTGCCTTATTGGTCACAAGAATACCATCTGGGCTAGCGGCTACAATCAGATCATTCGTTCCAATGATCGCTACCGGAATGTCCAGCTCATTAATAAGGCTTGTATTAACACAATCCTCCGTTACTACACCTCTGCCCACTTGCTGATTAGACATTTCTTCTGTGAGCGTATTCCAGGTGCCCAAATCCTTCCAAAAACCATCATAGGGAAGAACAACAATGTCTTTTTCCTTCTCGACTACTTCGTAGTCAAAGCTGATTTTTTCCAGAGACGCATATTGCTTTTGCATTTCTTCATAATTCAGCGGCAAACCCTTGGATGCCAGGATATCCAGCAAATAGCTTAATTTGAATGCAAAAACCCCGCAGTTCCATAGAGCATTGCGTTCAATCAGACGCTCCGCCTGCTCCCGGTCGGGTTTCTCTTGAAAATGGCTCACTTCGCGGTAGCCTGTGCTACCTTGAGTGGCATCATTTTTTGGAATAATATAACCGTATTTCTCTGAAGGATAGGAAGGGACAACCCCGATTAATGCAAGCTTGCCTTCACTCTCCTGAAGTGTATGTTCCAGTTGGGCAACGGAAGCAAAGAAAGCATCCTCTACATAAGGATCTACAGGCAATATAGCTATAATTTCATCAGGCGAAACACCCGCAATGGAATATAGATAAGTCGCTGTCAGCGCAATCGCAGGAAAGGTATCTCTGCGTTCCGGCTCAACTATGATGCGCGTATTCGGTCCGACCTGACTCTGGATCATTTCAACCTGCGCTCTCCCTGTCGCAATAAACGAGGATTCGGATAATCCGTTGTCTCCCAATTGTCTCCATACCCGCTGCACCATGGATTCCGAAATCCCTTCCGGGCTCTCCAGTACCTTCAAAAATTGTTTGGAACGGGAATCGTTGGATAACGGCCATAATCTTTTACCGGAACCACCAGACAAAAGTACGAGCTTCATAATTCTCCACTTCCTCTCTATAATGTGTGGGCGATCGGATGAGGCAAGGTTGAGTAGCCCGCTACGGGCTGGATTTGACCTTACGATCGCTGTTGGACTGGGATTCAAATCCATTCCTACGCTACTCAAAAATGCATCATATCGATCATACCTTGTGGTGCAAAAGGAACGACCGGACATTATTAAGTCCGGTCAGCCTGTAAAAAACGTTCGGGAGCTCGGCGTTTGCCTGCCTTGCTTGCAAGCTTCTAGCAATCGACGCTTCGTAACGCCTTACCAAGATTGCCTTCGACAACCGCAATGGCCTCTTTGCTCCGCAGGAGCAGCATAGTGTATCCACATAATAGGCTTGCTCCACAGGGGGCACCGCGGTACAGCGCATGGCGCCTTAATCGGAAGGAGCGGCTTCAACTGTGCCGCTCCTTCCGATACGCCCTTACTACTCCCATCCCCTAAGATGGGAGATTAAAAACCGTGACTCTATGCGGCAAAAGCAGCGAAGCGGTCCATTTGAATCTGGAGAAGCGCTAGCGTTCGCCTTTGCAGTGGGATTCTTACCTTGGAATGTTTTATATAATCCAGAGAATCCCACTGCAACAGCGATCAGAAAATCAAATGGAACGCATAGCGTCTCCCCCACCGCCCACAGTCACTTTTTAATCTGTCACTTTTTAAACTTCCACTTTATCTCTGTTCCATCCACTCATCCGCGGACGACCCACGGAGTAGTATTCCAGTCCAGAGCCTTGAATCTGTTCCTCGGTGAATACGTTACGACCGTCAATCAGAACTGGCTTGTGTAGAATAGAGCCCAGTTGCACGAGATCAACTTCTTTGAACTCTTCCCAATCCGTCAGCAGGCACACAGCGTCGCTTCTTTCGGCGGCTTGCTGCGGGGAGGAGCACCATATAATATTCGGGTGATCCACGCGCTCCTTGAATTTATCCATCGCAATGGGATCATACAGCTTGACAATAGCACCTGCCTGAATGAGCGTTTCTACGATTTCCAGTGCTGGAGCTTCGCGGATGTCATCTGTATTAGGCTTGAAGGCGAGGCCCCAAATGCCAATCGATACGCCGTTTAGCTGACCCAGCGATTCACGCAACTTGGATACAATCATAAAGCGCTGGTCAGTGTTCACCTCGACCACCGATTTTAACAACTTAAATTCATAGTCTACATTACCCGCAATTTGGATGAGCGCATTCGTATCTTTCGGAAAGCAAGAGCCCCCGTATCCGATCCCTGCTTGCAGGAAAGAGGAACCGATCCGTTTGTCCATGCCCATACCTTCAGCCACACAGGTAACGTCCGCGCCAACCTTTTCGCAAATATTAGCAATCTCGTTAATAAACGAAATTTTAGTTGCCAAGAACGCATTGGAGGCATATTTGATCATTTCAGCACTGCGGATATCGGTCACATAGATTTTATCCGTGAATACCTGATGCAGAGTGACCATTGTTTCACGCAAACCTGTATTGTCCAAACCAATAATGATGCGATCTGGATGAAGCGTATCATTGATGGCTGAGCCTTCTCTCAGGAACTCCGGCGCGGATACAATATCAAAAGACAAACTCGTATGTCGAGCCACTACGTCCTTAATCTTTTCGTTCGTTCCGACAGGTACGGTACTCTTGGTCATAATAATCTTGTACCCGTTCATGGCTTTGCCGACATCGGCAGCCGCCTGTTCAATGTAAGACAAATTCGCCTCGCCGTTAGCCAGTGAAGGCGTACCTACCGCTAAAATAACGATATCCGAGCGACGTACCGCATCGGCCAAATCGGAGGTAAACTCCAAACGGCCAGCTTCCAGATTCAACGCGATCAATTCCTCAATACCCGGTTCATAGATCGGAGATTCTGCCCGGTTCAACATGTCGATTTTGTACTGCTCCAGATCGACACAAATCACCTCATTACCTTTTTGCGCAAAACACACACCCGAGACGAGTCCAACGTATCCAGTACCGATTACAGCCAGCTTCATTCCGTTCATCCTCCTTTTAGAAAGTTCACATAGGCTTGTTCTACATACTTTTTCAATTGATCCTTGAAGTTATCTTCATCAAATTTGCGGGCATGGGTAATGATATCGTCCACATTCCATGCATGTTGCTCAACCTTTTCGACGGCCTCCAGCACATCGTCTACTTGATGCTTGCGGAAAAATACGCCGTTCACATGAGGAACAATCGTATCCAGCGCTCCCCCACCCTGAAAAGCGATAACGGGCCGTCCGGCCGCATTCGCCTCCAAAGGCGTAATACCAAAGTCCTCTTCCCCCGGAAAGACAAGTGCCCGGCATTCGGCCATCAGCTTGTTAACCTCTTCGTCTTCAAGCCTGCCGAGGAACTCAATGTTCGGGGCAGCCATGGCTTCGAGTCGTTTACGATCCGGTCCTTCGCCAACGATGCGTAGCTTAAGACCGTTACGTTTGAATGCCTCAATCGCGAGATCAATGCGCTTGTAGGACACCAAACGAGATACGATCAGATAATAGTCACCGATGCTTGTAGCACGTTTAAAACGGGATGTATTGATAGGAGGGAAAATAACATCTGCCTCCCGTTGGTAATAGTGCAGAATTCTCCGCTTAACGACGGAAGAATTGGCGACAAACTGGTCTACGTTGCGAGAAGTTTTGGCATCCCATGTTTTCAGCCTGTTCATGTACAGCTTTAGCATATTTTTGAGCAGGTTGGATTTGGACTGCCGGGCCATATATGTATCGTAATCCCAGGCAAACCGCATCGGTGTGTGACAGTAACAAATGTGAAACGTATGTTTGGGTACCTGGATGCTTTTCATAAATGCGCTGCTAGAGCTTAAAACAATGTCAAAATCCCTAAAATCAAAATCACGGATAGCGATGGGATACAGCGGCAGCACTCCTTTGAAGTTGGCCTTCACTCCTGGGATGTTTTGTAGCCAAGTGGCTCTAATATCCGCATCCTTCAAGTTGCGCGACAGACGCTCGTCGCTGAACACCGTTGTGAAGATGGGAGCCTCCGGATACATATCATGGAATACCTCTACTACCCTTTCCGCTCCGCCCATTTGGATTAAGTAATCATGTGCTATCGCTATTTTCATCTGAATCATCCTTTAACGCGAATGTCGGTCAGACTCCTGCCAACAAACCCTTATAGTAATGAACTATATCCTTAACAGTGTTCTCGATGACAAAATGCTTCTTGACCCGTTCCATCCCTCTCTCACCCATCTGCTGACGTTCCTGTGGA
Organism: Paenibacillus sp. P2(2022); assembly: GCF_029522175.1. Taxonomy (NCBI): domain Bacteria; kingdom Bacillati; phylum Bacillota; class Bacilli; order Caryophanales; family Paenibacillaceae; genus Paenibacillus; species Paenibacillus sp. P2(2022). The sequence goes on from NZ_JAKWFI010000004.1 coordinate 61,011, forward strand.
TGCTCCAGCATCCAGCGGATGGCTTCTTCCAGCTTGGCAGGGTCTCCCGGTTCAATGAGCAGCCCGGTTTCATTGGGTACCACCGTTTCCTTGGGACCACCTTCGTTTGAAGCGATCACTGGCAAACCTGCAGCCATGCCCTCAATAATGACCTGACCGAATGGCTCCGGTGTAATGGAGGTATGAATTAGCAGATCACAGCGCTGCATCAGACCCTGAATGTCGTCGACGTGTCCCATCAGATTGACGTTGGTCAACCCATATTCGCGCATCGTGGATTCCAATCGTTGTTTATATTCCTCTTCTCCGAACAACGCATCTCCAGCCAGCCAGAATTTCACACGCTGATCTGGTAAAAAAGAACGTGCCGCTTCCAGTAAAATATGTTGTCCTTTCCATTCCGCCAATCTGCCGACCAACACGACGTTAAACGAGTCATCGCCACGCAATTGCGCAGCCGAATCACGAGCCGTAATCGCTTTGGCAAAAGCGGAGTAGACGACGAGCGTCTTTTTGTCCGGGGGTAATTCCAATGCACTCAGCGTGGATTTGGAATTGGCAATCACACCGTTAGGCAAAAAGCGGGACATGAGCCGAATCCCTTTGGCTACAATCGGCTTCAGATACGGCGGACCGATGTGGTCACGGATATGCCATATCAACGGCAGCTTCGCCGATTTGGCGGCTACTGCACCATACAGTGCAGATTTGAGTGAGTTCGTGTGCACACACACGACTTTTTCCTCGCGCAACAATGGTGCGAGTTTCCTGCCGTAAGCCAGCAAGCGAAAAGCTGCTGCAGGCGCACCCAGATTGACGGCATTTCGTCCCCGATTACGAATCGAATCATCTAGTGGAACAATGCGCACATCAATATCACGCTGCCGAAGCCGATCCGCCAAATCGCCCTCCTCCGCCAAAATAACGAGCGGGTCGATATGTTCCCCGATATTCGTCAGTATGTTATACAAAGCAACTTCGCCGCCGCTCCATCTTGCCGTATGGTCAATATAAGCTACTCTCATCATTTCGCCGCCGCCTTTCTGTCAAGGACCTGTCGGAACACCTCTTCTACCTGTTCCGCTACATGTCCCCATGTATATCTGCTCAGGACATGGTCCCGGCATTCCCGTGCATTCGGTAGAAGTTCACGATGATCCAGCACACGCAGCAACCCTGCAGCAATAGCTTCACTGTCCGTCCCCTGGAACAATAGCTCAGGACGGAATCCTCTTAAGATTTCCTTGTTGCCGCCTACAGGAGTGGCCAGCACCGGTAGGCCCGAGGCCATCGCCTCAACTGTGATCAGACCGAAACCCTCTAGTGCCTGTGTTGGCACAACAAACAAGTTCGAGGCTTGATGGTACAGGGGCAGCTCCTCATCCGACACATAACCAAGCAACCTTACATGGTTATGAAGATTGTATTCCGCCACCTTGGAAGCCAATTCCTCCATCAAGGGCCCCTTTCCACCAATCAGCAGCAGATGATCAGGGTGTCGCTCGGTTACTCGCCGCCATGCTTCGAGCAGCTGTAGCAGTCCCATGCGATTAACAAGACGACGAACGGTTAGCACAATCGTCGCATTTTGCGGCAAATTCAGCCGCTTACGTACAGCCTCCTGATCCTCTGCCGGATGAAACCTTTCTACATTCGCCGCACCAGGAATAATATGAATTTTGCTAAGTGGTACTTTATAGTGCTCGTGCAAAATATCCCTAAAAGTCTCGCTTAGCACTATAAATTTATCCGCCAGACCATAAGCTTTCATTTCAATGGATTTGGCCAACGTCGTTTTAAGAAAATGCTTAATTCCCTGTCCTTCAATCTTCATTTCCTCCGTCCACGGTCCGTGGAAGGTGGTAACGACAGGGATTCCTCTTTTTTTCGCCTCCAGTGCCGGTCCGACACTATAGGGAGCAAAATGGGAATACAGCACATCGATCGGTTGCTTGTCGAACAGTTCTGCTGCATATTTTTGCATCAGCTCTCGGCGCTTCCAGATGGATTGCTGCTTGCTACCAATTGAATGAATACGAATACGTTCAGGCGCCTGAGGCTGCTCATCACTACAAATTAGAGCATCCAGCGTATTGCGCTCTAGCGTAAGCTGCTCACAGATGGATTTGAAATATGTGTTGAGACCTCCTGGCTGTAAGGACGGCCAGCTCAACCCCGTTGCTGCGATACGAAATCCGTTATTGTACGACATAGCTGGTTTCTCCTTTCTGCTCGGTCTGTCCGCCATCCACGACTTCTATCTTTTTTCGCCGCTTGGTTAACTCATAATGCTTGAAACAGACGAGAAACTCATACATCACCCAGAAAACGGCTACAGCAAAACCCGCTAACCCCTTGCGGTATAAGCCTTGAACAAAATACTTCTGTACAAAGCGGGCGGGGGGCCTCCACAACAGTCTGGTAATTCGAAAGGATCTTCCTTTGTTAAATGCCGTCTCTGCTTCCAGATCTGTATATTTGTTAAAACGGGTCATATGATCACTGATGCTGCGGAATCCATAGTGCCATAACACGCCCTCCAGATTGATGATCTGAGAAGAGGCTACATCTGGCATTTCATGAACAAGACTATTCGTAATGCCATAAATTCGCCGATTGTACAAACGAACCAAATACTCGCCTTTGTTCATCCATTTGCCGAGAAAATCGCCAATGCGAAATACGGAATAGGCTTTGGCCGGATCGTGGAGCGTTTCCTTTACTTTCAATAAGTCACCAAGCAACTCTGCATCCACTACTTCGTCTGTATCAATCAGGAAAATCCAATCAAATTCCGCTTTATCAACACCAAACATGCGCTGTTTGGCATAACCGGGCCATGGGTTGGAAAACACCCGACAGCCCAATGATTCAGCTACCTGAATCGTATTGTCCTTGCTCCCTCCGTCAATGACGACGATATCGTCCGCAAAGGGCTGGCAGGATTTGATGGCAGCTGTAATTCGAATGCCATCATCCTGAGCGATAATAACTACGGATATCCGGTTGTCCGCGGGAACGCTAGACATGTGGTTCATTAGCGGGTGCCTCCTTCTTTATCTAACCGTTAACTGGCTTTTTCCGGATGTAGTGTGACATCGTTGATCGGAGCCATTGAAAATCTTGTTTGGAAATAACCAGTCTTGGAATTTTCATTTTCAGAACGAACTTAACATTACATAAAATGAAAACGAACCGTAAAATCCCCGAAGACAGCATTGCTATCCCTGCACCCGTCAATCCATATCTCGGCACGAGTATGGACAGCAATGGAATGACGAGCGCCAATCCGACACCCTGTAGAATGGTAACCAGTTTGGGCTTACCCAACGCCATAAATTGTTGTGCCAGCACCATGGTACCTCCACTGATAGCAACCTCAAGCACCAGAAACCGGAATACCGTAAGCGCTTGTTTAAACTCTTGACCATATAACAATGTGAATACGAACGGAGCAACCAGCATTAACATCACCGCAGCCAGAAAGGTTGCCGTTGAAGTCACTCGAAATGCCCGAAATGTTATGGCCACTGCCTCTTCCTTATCCAGCCCGGAGGCTTTGGGAAACAGCACGACAATGATCGAAGTTGAAAATACATTCACCATCCGGGCCAGGCTGACCGCTACCGCATATAAACCGAGATCTGCAGGTCTGAGCAGACCCGCAATCAAAATCTGGTCAATGTAAGTGGAAACCTGCCCCATGAGATCATTCCCGTATGAACCCATACCGTAGGTAAAGAGATTTTTAAATTGCGTCCAGCTGTTCTTCACCTTTGGTTTGTACAGCCGAATCATTCGTATCGTGACACCGATATAGATCGGCAAGCCTGGCAGTAAGTAGGCCAATGCTGAGGTGTACGGATTCATCGTTCCCGTTAGGATCAGAATCGCCAGTCCAAGCAGCGTACTTAGTGGTACCAGATACCGAAATAAATTGTACTGTTTATATTCCGAGCGAACTTGAAGCAATGCATTATTGATCTGTGAAATCGCTATGAGTGGACACATCATCATGGAGCACTGCGCGAAAAGTATGACCGATGAAGAAAAAGAGCGCAGCCAATAAGGAATTAGAAATACTCCGATGAGTGTCGCCATCCCCCCGAACACCGTAGCCAGCAGCAAGGCCAGACCATACAGCTTCCCCGTTTCCTCAGGTTTCCTTTTGGCATTGTAAATCAATGCAGATGGAACACCGAAGCTCATGCAGAAGGCAAGAAATTGGGACCAGTTCACCATCGCTGTCTGTTCCCCGCGTCCAGTAGGACCCAAGAATCGTGCCGTCAGCACACCAGTCAGCATATTCACAACGAGAATCAGCATACTGAATATCATCGTTTTTACTGCTGCAGAGCTGTTATCCTTGCTTTTGGCAAACCGAATCACCGTGGACCATAGTGTCCGGACAGGTGCGGATAATGCTTGTAAGTTTTGCACAGCCTTTACCTTCTTTCCGCGATGACATCTTTTGCCCATAGTCCTATTCCGATCATCATCCAGATCAAATAGCCGCGCATACCGGGGAAACCATTATCCGATATGAGACTGGCTACAGCTCCGGCCCATGTAGCCAACGCCAGTCTGATATAAGGCTGACTGGAATTCCGTTCGGCAATACGGACGAGAAGGCGCTTGATGATAACGAACAGACCACCGAAGAAAAAGAATGCTCCGCAAATACCGAAGGTGAGGAAAATGGCAATATATCCATTATCCATAATCCCAAGTTCACCGAGATCGCCGCCGTTATCAAGCTTGGTTCCGATTCCTACACTCCCGATCCCCTGCCCGACCGGATTGCTAGTAATCGCCGGAAGCATTGTATGCAGTAGATCCAAACGTTCATTGTACGAATGATCCTGTTGAATATCTGTCAACGTCTGCATGCGAGCCACCAAACCTTCTGCCCCTGGAAGTTTTGGAACGATGATGTAGAGAAGAAGGCCGACGATAGCAAGTTGAAACAGAGTCTTCCACTTTCCTTTGGAGGATGAGCTGAGAATGTAAGCCAGCAACATGACGAATGCAATTAGCCAGGCTGAACGTACGAGCGTGACCAAAAGACAAACAACTGTTAGCAGGACTCCAATCCATCCCAAAGTGCCTCGCCACCGTTTCTCCATCAGCATCGGTACAAGTGCCATTGCCAGGAAAATAGCGCATGGGCCGGGCGAGTTCATGGAAGAAAACACTCTGATTTGAAGCGGTTCCGGCATCCCAATGGAATTCATTTCCACATGATTCATCCAAAAAGCATCCCAAGGAGGCACCGTCAAGTACTGAATAATGCCGTATATCGCTACAAGAACAGCAATGTTGGCGTATGAATACAGCAGTCGGTCCAGCTCCTTTGCTTTCATTGGCTTAATCGCAAGATAAGGCAATAGAAGCAATGGAACCACATAATTGGCCAAATCATAAGCAAAAACAATACCATTTTTGAATAACCCGACCACACTTCCGTAGGCCAATTCTATGCCGAAAAATACAGCAATTCGGGTTAATGGCTTTTCCGCCAGATGAATACCCCTCAGCACAGGAATGATCAGCATGCTGCTTACCAGCAGCGGCGCCACGCTCAACAAGGAAACCGAGTGATACGTTCCCTCCAACCAATCTGCAATGCGGCGGATTTCCGGGCCTACTGCCCACACCACCAGTGTGTAAGAAATCAGTAGCCGTGATTGCAAGATCGCCAGCAGGAAGGCCGGAAAAACGATCGCCAGCAATATGGCTCCCTGCTGGCTCGTGGTGGGATTCATCTTGGCGCTGACAAATCCGATGGCGAGTGGCAGCATACAAGCCAGCACCCCCATACCAATCATGCCGATTCCACGCCGACTTCCTAGCCAGAAGGAAATCTGCTGATCTGCCAACCGACTCATGTTTCTCACCCCTGGCCTCCCTTCATCCGCTTCCGCTTGAACATCTCTTTAAACAGCAGAACGAGGAACTGGGAATCCTCAATCAAATATCTTTTCCACAATCGTTTAGGCTCCTGAGACAACCTCCAAAACCATTCAAATCCTGTCTTCTGCATCAGCTCCGGTGCTCTCTTTACATTCCCCGACAGGAAATCAAAGGTCGCTCCCACCCCAATCGAAACTGGAGCGCGGTAAGTCTCATAATATCTGTAAATCCATTTTTCCTGCTTCGGTGCTCCTACACCTACAAAAACGATGTCTGGGCGAGCCTCTTGAAGCAACTGGATAATGTATCTGTTCTCCTCTTCGTTTTTCTCAAAGCCATAAGAAGGAGAATAGCAGCCCACCACATTCATGTTTGGATAGGATTCCTGGAGATTAAGCATAGCCTTCTCAGGAATACCGTCAGCTGCACCCAGAAAAAACAAACGATAGCCTCGATCCTCAAAAGCCTCTCCCAGCCGGGTGAACAAATCGGAGCCTGACACCTTTTGTTTGAGGGGCTTTTTCAGTAACTTAGACGCCCAAATGATAGGCATTCCATCGGCCACTACAGCTCCGGCATCCGAATATACCTTGCGGAATTCATCATCCTTGCGAAGCTTGATCACATGATCGACATTACAGGTCAAAATGTAGGAATGACGCTGATTCTCAATAGAAGTATCTATAAATTCGAGTAGATCATTAAAATCGTAATTATCAAAGTTGACATCGAACATGTTCACTCTGCTCATCGTATCACTTCTCTTTGCGAAAATCGGTTTGAGTAGATGTTTGGTATAATGCATTCAAATACCAGCAAAACGGAATAATCATCTGAACCGTCGACAACGTATTATCTGAAAACGAGTAGATCAAAAAACCTGCAATTAAAGTTGCAAAATAAGGTTTAATAGACTTGGCAAGTGACCGGTAAATAAGAGCGAACACGATCAGTAATGAAAGCATTAATAGCCCGCAACCGATATATCCGGTATCAAAATAAAATCGTATATACTCGTTATGCGGTACAACAAAACCATTGAATAACGTCCCGTCGTTCGCAACCGTTACCGCGCCAAGGCCTCTGCCTGACCAAGGGTAATCATGTACTCTGTTCAAAAAATATTCCCATGCCTCCGAGCGTCCCGATAGGTCAATGCCTGTGTCGGTCTCCCGTTCGAAGGAGCGTTTTTTTAAATTGTTCCATTGTAGGGCCACCGCCCCCAGAGCAACCAAAAACGATCCGGCCAGCGGTAGCAAATAATTGACTTTTCCCTTGAGGTACTGACGGGCAATATCAAACAGATACACAGCAAACATTAATAGCAATGCCAGAATCGGCCCACGTGTACCGGTGGCGATCAGGATTAGAAAGTTCAGGGCCAACACCGTGTAATAAAAGGCAGCTTGCCTAGGTTTGCGCTTTACCTCAATCAGAGAGACAGCAATTCCGAGAAAGGAGAGCATTGCCAAATGCGGCGGTATGTTCGCTCCTTGTACTCTGACTGCGCCCGTAAATTCCACATCCGTAAATGAGTGCAATCCTAAAACCTGTAAGCCTAATCCAATGACCACACTAATAATCGGCAACAGGCTAATCAGTCGAATATGCTTTTCCGCCACATCCTTTTTCCACTGGATCAGTAAAAAAAAGAAGGGCAGTGATAGTCCCACGAACGCCTTGACGGCAATCGAGGTCGTTAACAAAGGCAGCCATGCTGAAAATCCAAATGTAATCCCCAGCATGATCACCAATGCCCAAACTGGATAGCTGAACTTGAGACGAATGCCATACACGAGCATGCAGGGCACTAGCAGAGCCAAAATGCCCAATTTGTACAATGACAATATCTCAATGCCGAACACGCCACCCTGATACAGAGAATCGACCGAGACCGCTGTGCTTAGTAAAACCGCATAGCTAATGCGCTCAGGATGATGGATAGAGACAGCCAACAAAAGCAGTAAGCATACCGCCGCAATACTGACCACAGGTTGATAGGTAGCTGCAATTCCTACAGCAAGAGCGCCTAGTAGAAAAATAAAAACATGCTGTATCGTGTTTATTCTGGAAGTCCAAGGATAGTTACTCATGTTCAATCTTTCACCCCGCAGCTGACTCGCTTTTCCGGTTGCGCAGTGTATCCAGCGTTCCGCGGATATTTTCAAGCCTGCACCGGTTCAACAGCTTCCTGCCCTCAGTACGTGCCAGCAGGGAATCCACCGTGATGTATAACACTTTGGCTGCCACTTTTGCCATCAGCACCGCGTTGCCGCGCAGACCTGCAGCCTGAGCAGCATTAGACATGCCCTGACAATAGTAGCGATTCAAAATCCATTCTCTCGTTAAGCGTGAAGCCGGAACAAAATGTTCTACCGCCATGTGCGGATGATACATAATCGTTCCACCATTTTTACGGATTTGCTCAAATACCCACGATTCTTCACCAGATAGGAGGATATCTCCCTTTCTGCCCAAGTGGAGCGGGAACATGACGGCGGCGAAAGCCGTTTTGCGCATAGCCATATTCGCTCCAAATGGATTCAGGCCCGCTGGATATTCCCGAACGGATTTCCCCAGATCAATAATCGTGTAAGGCAGTTCAAGCGGCCCTGTCAACCAGTTCGGCCGTTCCGTCTCAAACTTAGGATCAATCTTCCCACCCATAGCCGTTAGCTCGGGATTGTTCCCAAAGGCCGACATAATCGTTTGCAGCCATGTAACACACGGAATTGCATCATCATCCAGAAAAGCAATGACGTCTGCTTTTGATAACGTAATGCCAGCATTACGAGCGGCAGACAGTCCTTGTTCGCGCTCATAATGATACCGAAGATGAATATGCTGACCATGCGCAACGGTGAATCTTTTGATCGTCGCTGCTGTATGATCGGTGGATCGGTTATCGACCACAATGATCTCAGCCAGTGCAAGGTCTTCCAGCTTCAGTAGAGACATTAACGTTTTCTCCAGCAGGTCCGCCCGGTTATAGGTGCAAATAACGACGGACACTGCGGGACATCGCTTAAATGCATCCATCAGTAAGCATCCTTGGAGAACAGCATTTTAACGCCTGTTTTCATGATGATTTTCAGATCGAGCCACGTATTGCGAACATGAATATACTTCAAATCCATTTGCACCATTTCTTCGAAGCCTACACTGTTACGTGCGCTCACCTGCCAGTAACCCGTACATCCCGGTGTTACAATCAGGCGCTGCTTGTCATAATCGGAGTATTGCTCAACCTCGCTGGGCAACGGCGGACGCGGACCGACTAAAGTCATGTCTCCAACCAACACATTCCACAGCTGCGGAATCTCATCAATACTCGTCTTGCGCAGAAAACTGCCAATTTTCGTGATCCGAGGATCGTTTTTAATTTTGAACATGGCGCCGCTCACTTCATTCAGCTCCATCAGGTCCTTTTTCAGTTCCTCGGCATTGGACACCATTGAACGGAATTTATACATATCGAATAACTTCTCATTCTTGCCCACCCGAGTTTGCTTGAAAAACACACTTCCCTTTGGGTCTTCGAGCTTAATCAGAATGGCCACCACTGCAAACAATGGAAGCAATACGATTAAGCCCACAAAAGACAGCAGCATATCAAGGAGGCGTTTTGTGACCAGGTAGGACGTTTTATCCTGAATTTGTGTATTTCCGTATGGCATGTAAAACGCTTTACCTGACATGACAGCCTCGCCATCCTCCGGTAAATTTTCCATGCTCATGCTGACGTACCTCCTCTCAACCCGCTGTGGTTGCTTTCTCGGTTTTTTTCAGCCATTCATTCATGGCCTCCATAACCGGATACTTCAAATCATCGCTGGCAAGTGCAAATTCAAGAGTGGTTAAAATATATCCAAGACGTTCACCTACGTCATAACGCGTGCCTTCAAAGTCATAGGCGTACACACGTTCACTCTGATTCAGCTTTTGGATCGCATCCGTCAACTGAATTTCGCCGCCAGCTCCTTTTTCCTGAAGATCAAGATATTTGAAAATTTTCGGCGAGAACACATAGCGACCCATAATAGCCAAATCGGATGGGGCTGTGCCTGGAGCCGGTTTTTCAATAAAATTATTCACTCGGTACAATCGTCCGTCCTGTTGGTCCGGTTCAATGATGCCATACCGGTTCGTGAATTCCTGTGGTACCCGCTGCACACCGATCACAGAGTTTTGTGTTTCCTCATATTGATCCATCAGCTGGCGCAGGCAAGGTTTTTGACCTGTTACGATATCGTCGCCCAGCAGCACACCAAATGGCTCGTCCCCGATAAAGCGTCTTGCGCACCATACCGCATGTCCAAGACCTTTGGGTTCTTTCTGGCGAATGTAATGAATTTCCACGCCTGAAGAACGCTGTACTTCCTCCAGAAGCTTCAGCTTACCGTCCTCGAGCAGTTTGGATTCCAGCTCAAATGCGTTGTCAAAGTGGTCCTCAATGGCACGTTTACCTTTACCCGTAACGATAATGATGTCCTCGATACCAGAAGCAATCGCTTCTTCCACGATATATTGAATCGTAGGCTTATTGATAATCGGGAGCATTTCCTTAGGCATTGCTTTGGTGGCAGGGAGGAAGCGCGTTCCCAATCCTGCTGCTGGAATAATGGCCTTTTTCACTTTTTTCATCATCGCACTCATTCTCCTTGCTTCATCGAATTTTGGTGTTGCTTACTTCACCTGATTCATCACAATTCCAACCAGCGTCGCGCTAGCCTGCTCCATGAGTTGCTTTGTTTTGCGTAGATCTTCCCGTTTGGTCCGGCCATGTTTGGCAACGAGAATCACACCATCCGTCAAGCCTGCAATCAGGCGAGCATCCGTATAATTCAGCGCTGGCGCCGAATCGAGTAATATGATGTCATATTCACGTTTGAGTTCTTCCAACAGCTCTGCCATACGTTCGCTACCGAGCAGATCTGCTGCGTTATACAGACTGTCCCCACCAGGAACAACCGATAGTTCCAGTCCACCATGCCTAACGATAGATTTGGAAGAAGCCCCACCGCGCAAATAAGCCGATAGACCTCCGGTATTCTCCATTCCGAATATCTCGTGCAGCGCTGGTTTATGCAGATTGCAATCCACCAGAGCCACCTTCTTGCCTTCTTGAGCAAAGGAAACTCCGATGTTGGCGATCATTGTTGTTTTCCCCGCTCCGCTTTCCGGCGAGGTTAACAAAAGAACCGTCCCACGGTCCTTTTGCCCGACCACCTGCTGCCGGATGTATGTACGGAGGGATCGAAATGATTCCGAGATATACGATGATGGATTACTTTCTGTAATCAACATGTCATTCAATCGCAGCATATTTACGCTCCCCTACCCGTTCTTTGGAATTTCCGGCCACTCCATCGATGTCCTTCTTGCGAATGACGGGAATCGATGCAATTACCGGAATGCCGATGTCTGCATCCGCTTCTTTTTCCGTGCGCAGCGTGCCGTTAATGCTTTCCAGGAACACAATCGTGCCCAGCGCAATCATCAGCGATACGAGAAAACTAATCGCAATATTCATGAGCGGATTCCCATTAATCGGGTCAGGATTGGCTTGCGGGTCCGCTTCATTTAAAATTTTCACATTATTTAATTCCATCAATCCCGGAACCGTCTGCACGAATTTCTGGGTTACTGCGTTTACAACCGCTGCGGCCTGGGGATAATTCCCTGCCTCAAACGTCAAGCCGATTACCTGACTTTTATCCGAGGATTTAATTTGCAGCTTCTCTGCCAACTTTTGCGACGTCAAATTGAACTCAGGATGAGTCGCTACCACAGCGTCCATAATTTTAGGTGAAGTGAGAATTTGCTTGTAGCTTTCCACCAAATTAAGACTTGTGTTGACGTCATTCAGATTGTTACTCCCCTGCTTGGCGGAAATATGATTAACCAGCAGTTGGCTTGAAGCGGAGTAGACTGGCTTTACGACATTGTCGCTCACAATGTAAGTCGTTACACATGAGAGAATGACAAAAATCGCAATCAGCCACAATCTTTTTTTGATCAGGACTAGATAATCCAAAATGGTTTTCTCCACAAAAATCCTCCCTCCCATACAATTTCTCTTCTTATTTTAAGTATGATCTAATTGTAACAATCCGTTGTATTAACGACATGGAACCGAACGGCACTTTCTCCCTCACTACAGAGGAAGGGGGATGTATACTTTTGGACACGGCATGGTATACTTTTGTACCATACTTTGTCGATTATGGTAAATACACAAGAAAAAATCCTCAAAACCACCAAAGTTGGTGATTTTGAGGATTTCTCTATACCACTCGCATATTGAAACTACTGCGTAGCTTATGGGGTTAGCGCATCATCATATTGGTTGGCTCGTACTTCGCTAGACCAATCGCATTGGCATATAATGCTGCCTGCGTACGATCTGCCAGTCGCAGCTTGGCCAAGATCTGACTGACATGCTTTTTGACGGTGAACTCACTGATAAATAACCGGGATGCTATTTCACGATTGCAAGCCCCTTGTCCCAGCTCGACCAGCACTTCCTTTTCCTTGGGTGTCAGGTCGTCCGTGAGATTGCCAGCATCTTCACGCAGCTTATTTTCGAGAATAGCCGGATCATAATATTTGCGTCCTTTGTTGACAAGATGAATCGCGTAAATTAGTTCCTCAGGCAAAGCCTCCTTAAGCACGTAACCGTCCACAGAGGCTTCCTCCGCTTTCAGAAAATCTTCACGTGTTGCAGAAGAGGTCAGCAAAATAAATTTGCTTCTGAACCCGCGTCCGCGCGCTATCTTGATAATATCCAGACCTGATTCATCAGCTAATTTCAAATCCAGCAGCACCAAATCCGGATCCGTTTCCTCGATCACCGCAAGTGCTTCCTGTTGATTCTGGGCCTCTCCCGCGAACTGAACATTGGGCTGCATGGATATAACCGCAGCGAGTCCTTTCCGTACTAAAGGATGATCATCGACAATGACAATTTTCATGATTCGGCCTCCTGTCTACAGTTCAGGATTTGCATAATCCCTATGTATCCGATTGTTACCGCAGATTTTGTATTGCAGAATGTTCACACATTGTATTCAAGGATTTTGTAAAATCCTCATTCATAAGCATTTACCGGAATGGACAATCGGATCTGTGTTCCCTCTCCGATTCGACTTGAAATATCAAATTCGCCTCCCATCGATTGAGCTAAATATTCCATATTCATCATGCCCAGGCCCCCGCCTGCACTGACCGCCTCACCTCCTGCTACCATTCTCGCCGTCTCAAACCCTACTCCGTCGTCATGAATAGACAGTCTAATCACTTGGGGCGTCAATTTTAACTTCACATCAATTCGCTTGGCCAATCCATGACGGATTGCGTTCCCCGCCGCTTCGGAAATGATGCGGAACAAAGCCTTTTGGTACAAATACGGAAGTGAATAATGATCACCATGGATGTCAAAATCAATTTGTACATGGTTCAGCTTGGAGAGTGTATGCAGATGACTTTTCACCGTCCCCAACCAAGTTGATCCTCCGCTTTTTTTCGAGCTTAGACTATGAATTGCCCCCTTCAGCTCTCTAACCGCTTGGTTGGCCGATTGCTGAATTAATTCAATTTGTTCCTCCACCTGCTCCTTAGGCTGATGGCACCAAGTCTGCCGGAGAGAATGCGTTGCATACACAATACCAAAAAGACTTTGTGAAACATTGTCATGCATTTCATTTGCAATCCGGTTCTGCTCATTCGTCACAATCAACTGATTCTCAATACGCTCCAGCTCATAGCGTTCCAAAAACACAGCACTCAGCTCAGCTAAGAATATCAGTTGTTGCACAAGCCAGCGTCTTCCTGTCAAACTTTGATCCGGTCCCAGCTTAAGGCCAATCGTCGCTACAAAGCGGGTCGTCATCGGTACGGTGATCATGAGAAAGTCGCCCCATTCCGGTAGATGTCTGAAAAATGGTTCGCGCTCTTCCCTGAACTCCTCCCGGTAATTCTCCAGTTCCTCGAATAGCTGTTCCTCTTCCTCTACCGTCCAGCCTGTTTGGCTGCTTGCCGGCGCATCTTCCTCCTGACTATCCAGCCAGAAAAATGCACGGCTCTGCTTGGTTAACTTGACAGTGTAATCCGAGATGACCTGACCTAGATTTAATGCCTCATTATGGCTGGTCGTCTCCATGATGTGGTAAATCGACTTGATATGATCCATCGTCTCATTGGCTTGTTCTTTAGCCACCTTCAGTTCGTCCTTCATGACGCGAATAACCTGCATTGCCATAGTGGTTACGATCAATACCAGAAACAGATTAATGTTCTGCAATATAAGATCCCACAAAAAATATTGACCTGGTGTAAAAAAGATATAACAAAATGTAAGCACCAAACCGATATAAGAAAGTAGGAGCGTCCAGCTGTACCTCATAGATAGATGAGCACAAGCTACCAGCATGGGAGTAATCACATACCATTTGAACGGGCTATTGATCCCTCCGGTCGGGAATAACAGCAAAATGATCCCTGCGGTTTCTAGTGCAATACTGCATTTCAATACCATATCATGAAGTCTGTATTTACGGTAAATCCAAGTAAATGCTGTAACGGATAAAAATAGAAAAACAATCAGTAATAGCTTTTGCCATACCATTAATCTAGATGTTTCGAACAGAAAAACAAGTGATGTTAAAGATAATGATACATAACGGTATAAAAAAATCATTTTGTCTTCTGCTGACTTCTTCAACTTCATCCTGTCACCCTATTCTGTGTTTTGAAGGGACGATGGGCATATTAGGTTTGTTTGCGTACTCTAAAAAAATCATAACCAATCCAAAAATAAATAACAAGACATAAACTCTTACGTAAACGGTTACATTCCAAAAAATTTGGTACTTTTTATAACATATTTACCGTTTCAGGAAAACATTTTGGGGGTAATGTCAGAATTTATGACGTTTGTCAAGGTAATAAATCACATTTTTATCAGTCTAAAAAAAGGACTTGCTGGCACCGCCGTGACTATAACAGCGGTATTCAGCAAGTCCTTTTTAGTGAATTTGGCGGTCTGCTTTTTAGCCCCCGGTACGCGCCAACTCACGCATATTGGCTTCAAATGCTGCCAGTAGAGCTTCATCCCCGCTCAAACCGGTCGCCTCTTCTTTTTGGATCTGTTCAACCATACGCTTGTAATCCTTTGGAATCACCCGTACAAATTGCTGAATCGCAGTCTGCCATTCATCCAAAATACGTTGTCCTGCTTCACTGCCCGTGTAAGTGACATGGCGCTGAATCAAGCCGCGCAAATCCGCTGCTTCTGCAGGGTCCTCCACATCTTCCAGCAACACCATCTCCAGATTACAACGGCTCAGGAACGTTCCCTCAGGATCATAGACGTATGCAATACCTCCGGACATCCCGGCTCCAAAGTTCCGTCCGGTTCCACCCAATACAGCTACACGTCCGCCCGTCATGTATTCGCAGCCATGATCACCAACGCCCTCAACAACAATACGTGCGCCGGAATTCCGAACGGCAAAGCGCTCGCCTGCGATTCCGTTAATATAAGCTTCACCACTGGTCGCTCCATACAAGGCTGTATTTCCGATAATAATGTTCTCTTCAGCCTTAAAGGTCGCTTTGTGAGATTTCTTTACAATAACTTTACCGCCAGATAGCCCTTTACCGACATAGTCATTGCTATCGCCTTCGACGCTCAACGTGATACCTTTCGGAATAAAGGCTCCGAAGCTCTGACCTGCCGATCCAATGAAGTTAAAGCGAATCGTATCCTCAGGCAGACCTGCCGCTCCATACTTACGTGTAACCTCGCTGCCCAGAATCGTACCTACCGCCCGATTCACGTTAGTAATAGGCAAGGTACCCTCCACAGGCGTTCCGCTCTCCAGTGCTTCCGCAGCCATCGGTAAGAGCTTCTGCATATCAAGTGTTTCTTCCAGACCGTGGTTTTGGCGCTGTACGCGGTAACGTACACTTCCATCTTCCAACTCAGGAACATGCAGCAGCAAGCTCAGGTCTACGCCCTTCTTCTTCCAGTGCGAATCGGCGTTCACGGTATCCAGACAATCCGTACGGCCAATCATTTCCTGGATCGTGCGGAATCCCAGCTCCGCCATAATTTCACGGACATCTTCTGCGATGAAACGCATAAAATTCACCACATGGGCTGGATCACCCATATAATTTTTGCGCAACTCTGGATTCTGCGTAGCCACACCCACCGGACAGGTATCCATTTGGCATACCCGCATCATAATACAGCCCAACGCTACGAGCGGCGCTGTGGAGAAGCCGTATTCTTCCGCACCCAACAGGGCAGCTACGACCAAATCACGTCCAGACAGCATCTTACCGTCTGTCTCCAGTACCACGCGGTCGCGCAGGTTGTTCAGCATGAGCGTCTGATGCGTCTCAGCCAGCCCCAGCTCCCAAGGCATACCCGCATGGCGGATGGAGCCTTGCGGGGAAGCGCCTGTACCACCGTCATAACCGCTGACCAGAATAATGTCAGCACGGCCTTTGGCTACTCCTGTAGCAATCGTGCCCACACCTACCTCTGATACCAGCTTTACGTTAATATCAGCACGTGGATTGGCGTTTTTGAGATCATAGATGAGCTCTGCCAAATCCTCGATAGAATAAATATCGTGATGCGGTGGTGGCGAAATCAGGCCTACTCCTGGCGTTGAACCGCGTACCTCGGCGACCCAAGGATACACCTTGCGTCCTGGTAGTTGCCCACCTTCGCCCGGCTTCGCGCCTTGCGCCATTTTAATCTGAATTTCGTCGGCATTCACCAAGTAGTTCGACGTGACACCAAATCGGCCAGATGCCACCTGCTTGATCGAACTGCGACGTGAATCACCATTAGCATCCGGGATGAAACGCGCAGGGTTTTCCCCGCCCTCACCCGTGTTGCTCTTGCCACCGATCCGATTCATCGCAATCGCCAAATCTTCATGCGCTTCCTGGCTAATGGAGCCAAAAGACATAGCCCCTGTTTTAAAGCGACGCATAATCGATGCAGCAGATTCCACTTCATCCAGCGGCACAGGCTCACCAGCAGGCTTCAATTGAAGCATGGAGCGAATCGTCAAATGTTGTTCAGATTCACCCTGTACCAGCTTGGTATACTTCTTGTAAAGCTCGTAGTCTCCCGAGCGAACCGACTGCTGGAGTAAATGCACTGTTTGCGGGTTAAACAAGTGCTCTTCTCCATCGTTGCGCCATTGGTATTCGCCGCCCGAATCGAGCACCTTGTCATTGCCGTCCTTATCAGTGAAAGCACGGTTATGGTGGGCCAGCGCTTCCATCGTCACTTCCTCCAGACCAATACCGCCAATGCGGGAAGGCGTCCATGTGAAATAACGGTCAACGAAATCCTGCTTCAGACCTACGGCCTCGAAAATTTGCGCTCCACGGTACGACTGAATCGTGGAAATACCCATTTTGGACAATATTTTAACGACACCCTTGGTTGCCGCTTTAATATAATTTTTAACTGCTTTTTCGTGCGAGATGCCGCGCAGCAAGCCCTGTTGAATTATGACATCCAGCGTTTCAAACGCCAGATACGGATTAACCGCGCTCACACCGTAGCCCAAAAGTACCGCATAATGGTGAATATCTCTTGGCTCCCCGGATTCCAGCAAAATGCTCACACGTGTGCGTGTACCCTGCTTAATCAGATGGTGATGCAGGCTGGAAACAGCTAGCAACGCCGGAATGGCTGCATTTTCTGCGTCCACTCCACGGTCAGACAGAATCAGAATGTTATGACCTTTGTCAATGACACGGTCAGCCGCCTCAAACAGTCCTTCCAGCGCCTTGTATAAGCCCTCAGCACCTTCTTTTGCTTCAAAGAAGATCGGAATGGTCATGGATTTGAAGCCTGGACGGTGTACGTGACGAATTTTAGCAAACTCTTCATTCGACAGCACCGGCGAATCCAAACGAATCTGGCGACAGCTTTCCGGTTCTGGGTGCAGTAAATTGCGCTCTGGTCCAATCGTCGTTGCAGTTGACGTCACTATTTCTTCACGAATGGCGTCAATCGGCGGGTTGGTAACCTGAGCAAACATTTGTTTAAAGTAATTGTACAAACGTTGCGGACGGTCAGACAATACCGCCAATGGAGCATCATACCCCATTGAGCCAATCGGTTCCGCACCTGTAAGTGCCATCGGCTCCAGAAGTTTGCGTAGTTCTTCAAACGTATATCCAAAAGCGAGTTGCAACTGATTTACATTTTCATGTTTCGGCTCTGGCTGCTCCAGTGCTTCAGGCAGATCATCCAGATCAATCAAATGCTCATCCAGCCACTGCTGATAAGGTTCTTCGGATGCGATACGTTCCTTTAACTCTTCATCAGAAACGATGCGGCCTTCTTGAGTATCCACCAGGAGCATACGCCCTGGACGGAGACGATCCTTATAAAGCACATTTTCAGGAGCAATATCCAATACGCCCGCCTCAGATGACAGTGCAATCAGGTCGTCCTTGGTCACATAGTAACGTGCAGGACGCAGGCCGTTGCGATCAAGAATCGCCCCGATTTGGATACCGTCTGTAAACGCCATCGCAGCAGGTCCGTCCCACGGCTCCATCATGGTGCTATGATATTCATAAAATGCCCGCTTCTTCGGGTCCATGGTCTCATGCTTGTTCCAAGGCTCAGGTACCATCATCATGGCTACATGAGGAAGCGAACGTCCACTCAGATACAGAAATTCCAGGGTATTATCAAACATAGCTGTATCCGAGCCATCTGGGTTGATGACAGGTTTAACCTTCTTGATATCGTTGCCAAACGCTTCGCTTTCAAACTGTGCCTGACGCGCATGCATCCAGTTTACGTTGCCGCGCATGGTATTAATTTCACCGTTGTGAATCATAAAACGATAAGGATGCGCACGGTCCCAGCTCGGGAACGTATTCGTACTAAAACGGGAATGGACCAGCGCGATCGCCGATGTCACCCGCTCATCCTGCAAATCCAGATAAAATTTACCTACCTGCTCGGTTGTCAGCATTCCTTTGTATACAACCTTGCGACATGACAAACTTGGAATATAGAACGACTCACCATTCATATCCTCTTGGTTATAGCGAATAGCAAGCTCTGCACGTTTACGAATGACATACAGTTTCCGTTCAAAATCCAGTTCTTCCTTCAAATCGCTACTGCGGCCGATGAACACCTGACGTACGCCAGGTTTAGCTGCTTTTGCCGATTTACCCAGCATTTCGTCATACGTTGGTACATCGCGAAAGCCCAGACAGTTCTGGCCCTCGTCCACAATGATTTCTCTAAGCTTCTGCTCATGCAGCTCACGAACTTTTGGATCATTGGATACAAAAAGCATACCCACGCCATATTGTCCGGCCTTAGGCAATTTGAAGCCCAATCGCTCCGCTTCCTCTTGAAAAAACAGATGCGGAACCTGAATCATGATCCCTGCTCCGTCACCGGAGTTTGGTTCACTTCCCTGACCGCCCCGATGCTCCATGTTTACGAGCATGGTCAAAGCCTGACTTACAATATCGTGCGATGGTTTTCCCTTGATGTGGGCAACAAAGCCCATGCCGCAGGCGTCTTTTTCGAATTGGGGATCATATAGTCCCTGTTTGGGTGGTAAACCTGTCTGTCTCATGGAACGCAACCTTTCTGTTATAAAGTCATGCTGGCCTGAAATACAGGCGGCCGAATAGAAGACAGTGGCAACAAGAGGTAAATCAAAGAACAACTACGAGGAATGGGGGACAAAAACATAAGACGTATTCAAGGCGGTACGGTCCGCCGAATGCGCATGTTTTTCAATAATTATGCAATGGCTTGACTTGAAAAACACGTCGATTCCACTGATGAATCTAATTAGTTCTATCATTTTATCATTGACCTATTGTGTTAGCAATTCAAAGTTTTTATGGTTGTGATAATAAATCTTTTACATTACAGCTTCAACGTACCAATGCAAAAATATATCATTTTTATGTATAAATATTCATTAAAAAAGTCAGCCTTTTCTATTCCCAAGGAACAGAAAAGGCTGACAAAGGAGTTTAATATACATACGGACCATCATGTACATTCCCGCAAATCGATAAACCGTATTAAAATTCGAGACTTTCGCCTGGCTTCAATGCTTTCCCTTCAATACCTTCTTTATGAAGACGGTCACAGAAGCCGTCTCCGTCCTGCTCTATGCCGGGAAAAGTATTGTAATGCACCGGTATCACGCGGCTTGCCCGTAGCCATTTCGCTGCCAGCAAAGCATCCTCCGGTCCCATTGTATAACCATCTCCGATCGGCAATACTGCGGCATCAATGGAGTTGGTTTCTCCAATGAGACGCATATCGCCAAACAAGCCGGTATCCCCTGCATGGAAAAATGTTTTGCCTCCCATAGTCAATAAAATCCCCGCAGGCTCTCCCATGTAGATGGTTTGTCCGTTCACGGTCAAAGAGGAACTGTGGAACGCCAGCGTAAATTTCACATGAAAACCGTCAAATTGGTGACCACCACCCAGATTCATACCGTGAGCTTTGGTTCCCAAGGATGCACAATATTCAGCCAGTTCCGCCACCGCAATTACAGGGCAATCATTGCGCTTGGCAATTTCAACTGCATCACCAAAATGATCGGCGTGACCGTGTGTCAACAGTACTGCATCCACCTGAATATCTTCGGCCTGTACGGTTGCTTTAGGATTCCCCGTCAAAAAAGGATCGATAATAATCCGTTTCCCCTCTGCCTCCACCAACACAACTGAATGTCCATAATATGTGATTTTCATAACATTTACGCCTCCTTTGTCACTTTTATTATTTAGGTTACTTTCCTTTACCTAATTATACCTCTTTTGCATACCTGCTTCACCTGCGCACACAAAATACGCTCACAAAGCTGAACCCTGTTGTTTAGAAAGGGCTGTTATTTGTCGCTCATGGGATTTATACCAAATGCTCATTTATAAAAGGTATGATGACCGATAGTTTTCACCTTGGTACGCGAATGATGAACCGTAAGGTCCTGGGCCAACGTAAGCGAAAGGAAAAAACAGGTGTTATCAGGCACGGCTTTATGGCCATTCAAAGCGGCCGTAACTGCACGTATGCAGTCCTGGTTAGGCTGAACACGACGAAGACGCCCGTTCGCAACCGGACTAAATTGCGCTTTTTGATAAATCACTGCCTGAATCGTATCGGGAAATGAGGCTGACCGCAGCCGGTTTAAGACAACGTTGGCAACTGCCACTTTGCCTTCGTACGGTTCGCCTTCTGCTTCTGCCATCACTATTTTTTGCAGCAGGAGCAGTTCTTTAGCGGAGACAGGATAGCTCCAGGTAGACAACGCCTTGTCATCCTGAGTGAGCATTTTTGTCTTCGTAAAGTAGATGGTTGTAGGAGGGGTTAGGATTGCGGACTTGCTATGCTGGACCTCAGGCTTTTTCTTGCCTGTAACAGCGTTATTCCGAGCTTGTTCCACCTGCTTCATCTGGGAAGCGGGTAACGGAGTCGGCATGATTTCTTTCCAGCTTGGCTGCCCATGAGCAGCGACAAAGATGGGGCTTGTCCTGTTTGACCCGTTATGGGTCCCCATCCTGTCGCCATATGTAGGAACCGAAGTGTTCCCTGACCAGCTCAGAGATTGCATAGGTGCATTTTTATGATTATTCTGTGTTTGCTGAACCTCAGCGTAGAGGCCTATCCCCAATATACAAACAAGCAGCACACTCAAAAGAGGTGCAAACCAACGATGTTCTTTAACGATTTCCATAATGTTCCTCCCGTTAACTTTAAGCACATTCCTCAGATATGTAACCCAAAATGCGCTTTTTGAATAACGCTGAAACACTATATCACTAAATTCGCTGATAGATCAAGGGTTTCACCTCATTAATGGGAATGTTTGAATTATTTGGTACATCGGTTTTTGTCCCATTCGGGTTGCATATAATACAAATTCCCCCACTTCCCAAGGCTCGCCGCTTCGGTCATCTGACTGCCACACAGACGCTGAAACAGGCTCCCCTCCTGTATATGAACGTGCTACAGTGATATGAGGTCGATAAGGTCGTTCCTCGGGTTTAAAACCCAGCGGTTCGGTAGCTCGAAGTATGGACTGGTACAGCTGATCCAGTGACTCTCGCTGCCCGGTCACTCCCCTCCATAGTACACGCGGAAAATCTTCGCGTCCAAAAAAGCCTGCTTCACCCATGCCAAGCGTGAACGGGCGATGCTCAGCTCCAGCATGAACTAGAGCCTGCTCAAGTTTTGGAATAACCGAATTCGCCACATCACCCAGAAACTGAAGTGTCACGTGGTAATCTCTGAAGTCACTCCATTTGCGGAAAGACAAATTACTCAAATCCTGCTCTACCCAATGACGTAACTTCTTCTTGTGCTGGTCCGGGAGAGCTATCGCTGTAAAGAGTCTTTGCGATTCATTTTTCATCTACCTCTTCTCCTTTCTTAACGAATATCCCGTGGATATCCCAAAAAGTAGCTGTTTGGTTGGTCCCCAATCAGGGTAAAGCCACTTGTTGTTATATATGATGACACCGCGGGCTTGTTTCTACCCTTCTTATGCAAATTTCCCGACAATCTGTTATCCTTGAAGGGATGGTTCGCCAGAATATATTGGAAACTCCAAGGAATCAAACATCGAGGAGGCTATGAATCATGGGAAGCATTTTAAGTTTACATCAATTGACGGATGATCAAAAAAAACAGGTTCGTGCAGCGGCTCCAGGCTACGAATTGATTATTGGCAAAGCCCAGGAATTGGAGACTGAACAGATCCGTGAGGCCGAGGTTATTCTAGGCTGGTCCAAGCATATTGCCGAGGAAGCATTACATCCAGACAGCAAGCTAAAGTGGATACAAACCTGGTCGGCTGGGATTGATAAGCTCCCGCTTACCGAACTGGAAAAGCGCAACATTGCACTCACGAATACAAGTGGTGTACATGCGATTCCAATTACAGAGCAGATCTTTGGAATGCTGCTATCGCATACCCGTTATTTACAGCAAGCGGCTCTCTTGCAGCGTCAGAAAACATGGCAGCCACCGGAAGGTCAACTGACGGAATTACGTGGCAAAACGCTGTTGATTACAGGCGTTGGCGAAATTGGCCGTGAAACCGCTCGGATTGCAGAAGCCTTTGGCATGCGAGTGATCGGGGTTCGCCGTTCCGGCAAGGAAGCTCCCCATGTAGAACACATGTACACAAACGAACAACTACATGAAGCATTGGGCGTTGCGGATATTGTGGTTAATATTTTGCCATTCACTGAAGAGACCCATCACTTCTTAGACGAAAACGCATTTGCAGCGATGCGTAAAGGCGCCTTCTTCATAAATGTCGGTCGCGGCAAGACTGTTCATACAGATGCGCTGGTACGCTCGCTGGAACAAAAACATATTGCTTTTGCCGGACTGGATGTATTCGAGGAAGAACCGCTACCTGCGTCACATCCACTGTGGGGTCTAGAGAATGTCCTGATTACGCCGCATATTGCAGGGGATACAGACCGATATGCTGAACGAGCGGTAGATATTTTTCTCACTAATTTGAAAGCCTATGCTACTGGTCAGAAGCTGCCACTGAATTTGGTTAACTACAAAACTCAGTATTAACAAGCTACTTACAGATCCAGATTTCCCGACTCATACCTGTCTTATAGATACGGCATTGCTCCATAACGGTCCAGCCTGACTCGGATAGCAATGTTGCCATCGGCTCCGTGCTCACAATCACTGCCCGCGCGGCCAGGCGTCTCAGACTGCGCAGCATCTTTTTTTGTTCGTCAGCAGGGAGCACGGAGCACAGGTTATAAGGCATATCCAATATAGCTGCATCATAATTACCTGTGAGCATGTTCATATCCCCCAGTTTCACCAGATCTTCTTCATATCCAAAATGGCGTAAATTCACTCGTGCCCCACGCACCGTCAACGGGTTGATATCACAGCCGCGAATATCCTTGCCCATACTCAATGCCTCAATCATTACATTGCCCATACCACAACACGGGTCCAGCAGTTTCAAGGAGTCTGACTTTCCCTTAGATGCAGTTATATCCGTTGCTGCTAAATTCACAAGTGCTCTAGCTACCAGAACGGGTAGTCCAGTAGAATAGTTTTGCGGCTTCTGACGACGCTCCTGCCACGATCTGTCGCTATACTCGCACATGCCCATCAGCCACCGTTCTCCTAATCGTATGACTCCTAGGATTACATCCGGTGTCTTCATTTGCGCCTGCCCCTGAATACGTGCACCAATCCGGCGTTCTATCTCGCGCCGCTCGTCATAATCAGCCTCATTGTCCCCTTCTTTAAGGCACAGCACCTTAAAGGTCTTTCCTTCCTCAAGCTGTAACATGGAAGCTGCCTCGCATAGCTCCTCCAGCGTGTCCGCCTCGATGATGATATCCAGACGAAGATGGATAAACGGGCTGATCCCCGGCTCCAGCCGAAGATGGGACGACAGCATGGAACTATGCACAGGCTGTTGACCGAACAAGCACTTTAGTTCCAAAAGACACAATTCACGCTCGGTCTCATGACACGCATAGGTATATATGTAGCGAGGTTTCATTTTATCTGTATCGATTTTGTATTTATTCATGTCAGTTCTCTTTTCATCTTTTCATTTGGAATCAAGACTACAATTCACAGCCTCCGCTATTAGTCGGTAGGAATGAAGCCGCTGCTCATAATCGGGAATGGGCGTGACCAACAGAAACTCATCATTATTATATTTGATCTGCAAGCTACGCAACCGTTCGGCAATAACCGATGGTGTTCCCACCAGCCAACTGGCTCGGATCGCTGGATCGCCTAATGAAATCTGAGCAGCCCATTGCTGCGCCAACTCATCTGTCGACGCACATACTGCTCCTACAGCAACCATAGTACGGGGCTTGTCCATCCGTGTGGACGGTTGAAAGCTAGAGCGGTAAATGCTTAGCATTTCTTCCGTTTGCTGTTCACTCATAAATTGGCCGAATACATAGCCCGTTGAATACTGCGCAGCATATTCGGCACTTTTTCGGTTGGTACCCAGCATCCACAGCGCTGGCGGCTGTTCTGGCATTGGACGGGCAAACACGGGGATCTGTTCATATTCATATGTGCCTTCCAACAAAGCCAATAGAGCTTCCATCTTCTGTGGCAGCTCAGTCACATGTTGAAGAAAATTGCCGCTTAGTGCCATCGAAGCATGAGGCCCCCCGCCAGGGGCCCTCCCCAGACCCAATTCGACTCTGCCTGGATATAGAGCAGCCAGCAGATGAAACCATTCGGCGACCTTGACTGGACTATAATGCGGGAGCAATATAGCCCCCGCCCCCAGTTGGATGGTCGTCGTCACCGCCCCGATATGAGACAACAGCACTTCCGGACTGGAGGAAGCCAGCCCCTCCATATCGTGATGCTCGGAGGTCCAGTAGCGTGTATATCCCCATGCTTCCGCCTGTTTCGCCAGCTTTGCCGCCCATTGAACTGCTTGCTCCGGACGATTGCCGGGCAGCAGCGGTACCATATCAAGCACACCGAGATTCAACGAGTTAGTAGCTAAAGACTGAGGTTGCATATACGCCTTCTCCTCTCCCTTCTATCCGTTCTAAACAAGTTTCTTCTACTATATAGGGTTAAATAAAAACGTTAGTCCAGGTCATAAATGGAACCTACCTTCAGGCCATATAACTCATTATAAATTTTTTCAGCAAAAGCATCAGTCATGCCTGCAATATAGTCAATGACCATATGCTCCCATGTCCAGATTGGTTTGGCCTTGGCCTGGTCTCGCTCGTAGCGCTGGAGCCAATCGGTCGGAATAATGGACTTGGATGTTTCGGGGTCCAGAAAAGCCAACCATAACCGTCTAAGCATCCATTCACTGCGTTTTTGCAGACGCTGTACGCGCAGATCGCGGATCATGGTGACCCAAGCAAAGCTTTTTAATACACTCACCGTGCGCAGCATATCCAAATCCTCGCTTCCATCCCGTACGAAGGTTACCTTTTTCCAGTTTCCATCATCAATTACACCTAAGCTGCTGACAAACAGGCTGACCCAGTATGCTTTGACCTCCCGGCGGGTGCGAGAATAATCGTGTTCACATATCGGCATCTTCCCATTCCACACCTTCAAAAATTCGCTTAGTACCGCTGCGACCTTCTGCTCAATCTCAGCCAGTTGCCAGCCTTGCCAGAAGCTATCCTCCAACGTAGTGATTTTTTCCGTGATCAGACGAATTAAATATGGGTCATATAAGAAATGCTCGTGCACCTCAATTTTCCCTGCCTTAATCCCATCCTCCAAATCATGCGCGGAATAAGCAATATCGTCGCACAGATCCATGAGCTGGGCCTCCAGCGTTTTTTTACCGTCAGGGATGCCCCAATCCTCGCGGATCGAACGTATATATTCCCACTCATGCAGGTACAACCCTTTTTTGTTCAGAATCCCTGGATACGGGTATTTGTTGATTCCGAGCAATACAGCGTCCGACAAATTCAAACCATCCACATTCTCACGCTTCTCCAAAAACATAATCAGCCGAAAATTGTGCGCATTCCCTTCAAAATGCTCATAAATTCGTCGCTCGCGTGCATAGGCCTCAAGCCCACGCTTGGACTCTGGCGTAAAGCCACCAGCAGCTGATATCTTTTCTACCTTCGTCTCAATCAGTTGATCCAAAATCCCGTCCAGCACCTCTTCTCCCTTGTGTCCGAACGGTGGATGCCCAAAGTCATGCGCGATCGAAGCACACTCCACCACCTCAGGGTCAATGATCAGTCCTGCGTTATCCGCCTGTTCCAACTCTACCTCTGGATGACGGCGCAGCAAGCTTCGTGCCGCCTCACGCGCAATTTGCGCTACCTCCAACGAATGTGTCAGCCGTGTGCGATAATAATCTCCTGTGCCTGCGCCAAATACTTGTGATTTACCCTGCAACCGGCGGAAGGTCGGTGAATGGATCAATCGAGAATAATCTCGTTCATATGCTGCCCGTGAAGCGTCGCTCCGTGTCTGCTCCGCAAATTGTCGATGCTCTCTCTTATTTTGCCATGTCATAAAGCCCACTCCCTACGTACTCAATTGGAGTGATTATACATTTTTTTCACGCCTCAGGAAAGTTCACATGACTTACGGAGAAGATTGCAAACCATAGCGGGATGAATCGAAGTACACTAAACGTAAACAAAGTCATATAAAAAGGTGTTCCCCAGCTACCAGATTCAGGGAACACCTCTTTTCTTCAATTTAAATAGAAGTATATAAGTAAAACTAAAAAATGTGCATGGAAAACGGTGTAGACGGAATGATGCTGTTTATATACCTCGCTATTTTTACCCTAACGCTTCGCTCTTGGGTCCAAAACATCCCGCAGGCCATCACCCATCAGATTAAAGCCCAATACGGTCAGCATGATAGATATCCCCGGAAAAATAACTGTCCATGGCGCATTTTGGATATATTGCCGCGAATCGGACAACATTTTGCCCCACTCGGGCTCAGGAGGTTGTGCACCCAAGCCCAGAAATCCGAGCGCTGCTGCTTCAATAATGGCCGTTCCGATCCCCAATGTTCCTTGTACGATGATCGGCGTCAGGCTATTAGGCAAAATATAACGGAGTATGATTCGCCGATTATTAGCTCCAAGCGCTCTGGCAGACGTAATATACTCCTCCGTTTTGACACTCAGCACCTTAGAGCGAACCAATCGTCCATACGTTGGCACATTGACAATGGCAATGGCGTATAACGCATTTTCCAACGAAGGCCCCAGAATGGCCACAATAGCAATTGCCAGCAAAATCCCCGGAAATGCCAGTAAAATGTCGAATAGGCGTGAGATGATCATATCAGCCCATTTTCCATAAAATCCAGCAATTAATCCTAAGGCAGTTCCTACAATCATGGAACCAATAACGGACAAGAAACCGACCCATAACGAGATTCTGGCGCCATACAGCGTACGAGTCAGCAAATCTCGGCCAAGATCATCGGTACCGAACCAATGCTCTGCGGAAGGAGGCTGCAAGCGGCTCACCAAATTTTGCTCTTTATAGTCAAAAGGAGCAATCCAGGGCGCGATCAAAGCAATGATGACAAAGAAGATAATAATGCTGAGACCGACGAACGCCATTTTATTGTGACGGAACGCTCTCCACGCGTCTCTCCAAGGGCCCGACACCACAGGCAATTGCGCCAATGTATTGCGTGTTGTCGGTATGTTATTGGGTTCGATTGAAAATTGTGACATCGGACATGCTCCCCCTTGACCAATTGACGACTTGATTACTGATAACGAATACGCCGGTCGAGAACAGCGTACAGCAAATCGACAATCAGATTAATGATGACGAACAGGAACGCAATGATTAGAATTCCGCTTTGGATAACCGGATAGTCACGCGAGCTGATCGCTTCAAAAATGTACCGTCCGATGCCGGGCCAGGCAAATATGGTCTCTGTCAGTACGGCGCCTCCCAGTAACGATCCGGTCTGAAGACCGATGACAGTAAGCACAGGGATCGCAGCATTTTTAAGCGCATGTTTGTATACGACTTGAAAAGATGCCAGCCCCTTCGCCCGAGCCGTTCGGATATAGTCCGCATCCATCACCTCCAGCATGCTGGAACGGGTAATACGCGCTATGACCGCCATTGGAATCGTTCCCAGTGCGATACTGGGCAGGATCAAATGCTTGATGACGGTCCATACCTGATCCATACGTCCACCTATGACCGCATCAATCACGGCTAAATGTGTCACAGCTTCCACCGGATCACGAGAATTCATACGTCCAATGGAAGGGAGCCAATGCAGCTTATTAGCAAAGATCCACTGCTCCATCAAGCCCAGCCAAAAAATCGGCATCGATACTCCGACCAGGGCAATGACCATGCTGACATAGTCAAACCAAGAGTTACGCTTCCAGGCACTTACGATGCCTGCATTCATACCCACGACAATGGCAAAAAACATGCTTGCTACCGTCAACTCTAGCGTAGCCGCCAGATAAGGGACCATTTCCCGGGCAATCGGCTGCCGGGTGCGAATGGAATCGCCCAAGTCCCCTCGTGCCAGCTCACTTAGATAGGTCCCATATTGCTGTAACCACGGCTTGTCCAGCCCTAATTGCTCACGCAGCGCCTGTTTGGACTGTTCCGTGGCCTTGTCCCCCAATATCGTTTCCGCCGGATCACCAGGAATAGCATGAATAATCGAAAACACGATAAGCGTCATCCCCAGCAATACGGGAATCAATATGGCCAGCCTTTTTACAATATATGAGTTCATATGCTATTCACCGCCTGCTTGCGTTTGGGCTATTCAAAATAAATATTACCGTACGCTTCAATACCTGCCGGACAAGGTACAAAACCCTTAAGATTGGCTTTGCCTGCCATCAACGGCGTGCTGTGAACCAAGGGAATCCAAGGTGCATCTTGTTTAATAATGACTTGTGCTTGTTTATACAATTCCGCACGCTTATCTTGATCAACCTCAACCTGCGCCTTTACCAGTATTTTGTGAAGTTCCTCATTCACATAAAAACTGCGGTTATTGCCTGGGATCGTGTCCTTGTCGAGCAATGTGTAAAGGAAATTATCCGGGTCGCCATTATCCCCATTCCATCCCAACATGTACAGATCATCCTTCTCTCCAGCTTTAAGATCATCCAGATACGTAGCCCATTCTGGAGATTGAATGTTGACTTTGACTCCTATTTTTTCAAAATCAGCTTGAATAGCCTCTGCTACCTTTTTGCCGTCAGGCATGTATGGACGAGATACAGGCATTGCATAGAAGGTTAACGGCTCTGGAAGTCCGTTAGGAAAACCCGCTTCCGCTAGCAAAGATTTAGCCTTATTTAGATCATAAGTGTAGTCCTGAATGCTTTCGTCATATCCCCATAACGTGGGCGGCATCGGATTGACCGCAGGCTTGGCCTCGCCCGCAAACAATGCATCAATAATGGCCTGTTTGTTCACTGCGTGATTCAGTGCTTGCCGTACCTTGGGATTACTAAATGTCTTTTTCTTTAAATTAAATCCAATGTATGCCACATTAAAGGAGGGACGTTCGATTTTTACCAACTCGCTGTTACCTTCTAACTGCTTCGCATCATCCGGATTCAAATCTTCCATCAGGTCAATTTCCCCGTTTTGCAGAGCATTAAATCGCGCAGTGTTGTCTGGAATGGAACGAACGATAACCTTAGCCAGCTTTGGCTGTCCTTCTTTCCAATAAGTAGGATTCTTTTCCAAGGTGATCGTATCGTTACGTTTCCATTCCTTAAATACAAACGGCCCTGTGCCGACCGGATTATTTTTAAAATCAGCCTTTTTCTCCTTAATAGCCTTGGGACTTGCAATACTAAAGGATGGCATAGCGATATTTTGTAAAAAAGGAGCCTGCGGCTTGTTCAGTGTAAACTGGACGGTATTCGCATCTACCGCTTTAACCTCCTTAATCACTCTGCTTCCATCAGGCCCAAACATAGAATCATAATAGTCAAACGAGTCACCCTCAAATTTGTATGGACTTTTTGGATCAACCCAGCGGTCAAAGTTAAATACAACTGCTTCTGCGTTAAAGTCACTTCCGTCATGGAATTTTACGCCCTGACGCAGCTTGAACGTATAGACAAGTCCGTCCGGTGATACTTCCCAGCTCTCTGCGAGCCCTGGCTGAATCTCCGTGGTACTTTCCTTGTATTCCAGTAGTGTATCGAACACCTGTATTCCGATTTTTAACGACTCGCTTTCAGTCACAATGGCAGGATCTAATGCCACGGAATCTCCGCCACGCCCATAGATCAACGTGTCTTGCGCGCCTTCTCCCGCTCCACCTGGCGGTTGTCCTGCTTCTGGTTTTGCTCCTTCACCTGATCCCCCACAACCGGAAAGCACCAAAACCGTTCCTAGCGCAAGTACCAGCAGTACGGTCCAGATCTTGTGTTTTACGTACTTTTTGCTCATGCAGCGAACCCCTTTCACACCTTATATATTGTTAATTCGTTGATACCGGATGAATACCAATTCCTTTGGATTGGCATGACAAGCTTGTCCTCAAGCTGTAGTCCCAAGTTCCGAGTTCATCAAATAGGTGTGTAGTAGGGAAGGTATGGAGGTTCTGGACAGGCTTTTTTTGAAGAATACAGGCACAGAAAGCATTCATAATCTAGTGGTGTTAGAGATGCAGTAGGGTAATGGAATAGATGTAATGTCATAAAAGGGAAGAGGATTGTGTTAGGTCATGGAGAATGTGTGATAAATACTCACAGATAGTAAATATTAGTTTCATACAAAGTTGATTATTGGATACTTTACTATAAATTTTGGAAGCAGACAAGGGGGTTTTTCATACATTGCCATATGTTTTTATACACCATGTTAATTAATATTACAAATCAACTCACATGTTCATATTAAACAAAAGCTCCTGCTTGTGGTCTTCAACCTTCAGGCAGGAGCATGTTTTTACCTCAAAAATGTATTCAGTACCAAACCTACAGATACGGCTTGAGCGCCTTTTACGATGGAAAAATGATCGCCAGGCACTTTATGGGTATACATTTCCCCCCTACAATACATTTCCCATCCTTTATATCCTAATTCCCAGGTATGTTCTGAAATAAACAAACATACAGGGGCTGTTACAACTCGATCTGGCTGGTAAACATGCTGCATTTTTACCCAATGGTTTACGCTTTTAAAGCGTTCTAGTAATTCATTCCGTCCCAACTCATGGAATTCAGGCAGCAAGGGAAGTACACTGGCTGGAAATGCGCGCTTCCACAGCGATAAATCCAAATCTTCGTCCATTCTTTCCAGCTCTTGAATATGACGGTCCCAATGATCTTCCTTGCCATACTTCAAAGGTGGCAGTGTGTCCAGAATCGTCAAGAGTTCAACACGTTCTTCCCGCTCTTCCAATTGGCGGGTCATTTCAAAAGCAATCGTTCCCCCCATACTCCACCCGGCAACATAATAGGGACCTTTCTCTTGAATACTTTTGATTTGATCTACATACCGATGCGCGGCTTCCTTCATTCCAGCTGTTTTATTTCCAGCAAGAATCGAAGCATCCATTTTTATGCCCCAATAATTCCATGTAGCCGTAAGTTCGTTTACCAATTCCATGTAACAACTGACATCCAAGCTCCCATCATGAATGAAAAAAAGGTGCTTATCCTGCGATGTACCTGGCTTTAAAAGGACTAGCGTGTCTGCTCTGGCCGGAAACTCACTTTTCGCCCTTCCATTCAATGCATCTGCCAGTTGACGAATGGTAGGGTAAGTAAATAATTTGGTAAGCGGCAGGTCGATTCCCAGCTCACGCAAAACCAATGAAACCAGCTTGGTAGCCTTGAGCGAGCTCCCTCCCAGGGTGAAGAAATTGTCCATTACCCCGATGCGATCCATGGGTAGGTTCGAGGGCAGAACCATCGACCAGATGCGAACCAGCTCCTGTTCCAGTTCATTACAAGGAGGGACATATTCATTTTCCCGCAGTGCTTCAAGATCAGGCTCCGGCAGAGCATTCCGATCCACTTTGCCATTCACATTCAGTGGCAAACGAGGAAGCCGAATCAAACAGGCAGGAATCATGTAATCCGGCAAATACGTAGCGAGCTCCAGTCGAACTTCCGCCTGTGACATTTCTACATCGGAGACAAAGTAAGCACAGAGGTATTTGATCCCATCGTTGTGTTGGCGAACAAGAACGACTGCTTCCTGAATCCCCTCGATGTGCGCAAGCCGAGCCTCAATCTCGCCAGTTTCAATACGGAAGCCCCGAATTTTGACCTGGTGGTCCATGCGACCCAAAAATTCAAGCGTTCCATCAGCCAGCCAGCGGGCGCAATCTCCGGAACGGTACATTCGCTCTTCCGGCAACCAGGGATGAGTAACAAATTTGGATGCCGTTAATTCCTCACGAGCCAAATAGCCACGTGCTAGTCCTTCACCGCCAATACACAGCTCACCCGGCACACCAATGGGCTGTAGTTGATTGGACGCGTTCAAGATATAGACCTGCGTGTTGGCGACAGGCTTGCCAATCGGCACGTTATGGTCATAGTCTTCTTGAATCGTATGAAACGACGTAAAAATTGTATTCTCCGAAGGGCCGTACGCATTCACAATCGTTAAATCCGGCTGTGCGGCACGAAGGAGCTTCATATGCTGGGGAGACAAGGCATCTCCTCCAGTCATGATCAGACGAAGTCCGGTGAAGATGGATGGTTTATCATCAATCAGCTGATTTAGAAGCGGGGCTGTAAACCATGCCATGGTGATTTGATACTGTGCCATCCTCATTCCGAGTATGTCGGCAGATAAAAGCTCTTCTTTTTCAATGAGATACAAGGTTGCTCCACTCAGCAGCGTTCCCCACAATTCATAAACCGACACATCAAAGGCCAGGGAACACGTCTGCAATATTCGATCCTCTGGCGTAATCTTCAGCGGTCCCGGCTCCAGTACCAGGCGGGCAAAGGATTGATGTTCAATCATTACGCCTTTCGGTTGTCCTGTTGACCCTGAAGTATAAATAATGTACATCACATTGCGCGCCTGATTGTTGTCCTCCAGATTACAGGACTCTCCCGTATATAGACTCGGGTCTGTGAGCAGCAGCGTTTCCGCCTGAGGAAAACGTCTGGTGCTGGCAGTTGGTAGAAGGCATATTTTCGCCTGGCTATCCTGTAAAAGGTATTGAATTCGTTCATCCGGGTAGAGCGGATCAATCGGCAAATAAGCAGCCCCCGCCTTCAAAATAGCCAATATACCGACAATCATTTCCAGCGCAGGCGTAGCTAAAATTCCAACTACATCCTCAGCCTGAACCCCCTTTTGCCGTAAAACCCGAGCTAATTGATTAGCACGTTCATTTAATTCCTCATACGTCAGTTGCTTTTCTTTCCAGTTCACAGCTGGATGGTCAGGCGTCCGTATCACTTGCTGTTCGAATAGACGATGGATGGGTACTCCATGCAATTTTTTTTCATATGCATTTTTGCTGCTGGTCTGATTAAAAGTATGAAGGAGAACAGTGCGTTCCTCTTCTGTAACCATATCAATATCTTCAATCCGAATATCGGGTTGTTCGCCAATGATCTCGACAATTCTGGCAAAATGCCGCAGCATGCGGCTGGCGCTTTCCTCCTTAAACAACGCTTTGCGATATTCCAATTCCAGCCCTATACCCTCCTGCATTTCGTATGCATACAAGGTGATATCAAATTTTGAGATTTTATGCTCAAAGCTATAAGGAGAAAACGTGACCTCTGTTGCAGGCACGACAGGCTGCGGTACATTTTCCAATACAAAGCATGCATCAAATAAGGGATTGCGGCCGCTGATTCGTTCAGGATTGACCTGCTCCACCAGCATATCAAAGGGATAGTCCTGATGATCAAAAGCAGCGAAGGTTCGGTCTGCCACTTCTTCCAGAAAAGCAGAGAACTGCTTGCTTCCCAGCGGCTTCTGGCGCAAGGCGAGCGTGTTCACGAACATGCCCACAATCCCTTCAAACTCTGAATGAGTTCTTCCAGCGACAGGTGTTCCGATGACCAGATCCTCCTGCCCGGCATATTTGGATAGAAGGATGCTGTATGCGGCGAGTAGAACCATATACAACGTAACATTGTGCTGCAAGCATAATGCCCGCAAGGAGTGAGCTGTATCAGCTTTAATAGAAAACGGTACAACCCCGCCGCTGTAATCGGATCTTAGCCCTTTTCCATCCGTAGGCAACGACAGCAGCGGGACATCTTCTGTAAATTGGTTCAACCAAAATTCACCCTGCTTCTGAATATGAATGTCGCTTAATTGATCGTTTTGCCAGATCGTATAATCAACATACTGAAACTCCAATGGAGCAAGCTCCTGCCCGTGATACAGAGCCATCAGCTCTTCAAATATAATGTTGATGGTTACCGCGTCTGCAATGATATGGTGGATATCAAACAGGAACAGGAGCTCCTCATCAGCCAAGGGTACTAGCTCAGCCCGCCATAGAGGGACTTCATGCAGGCTGAATGGACGGATAAACTCGTTAACAAGCTTATCCGTACTCTGACCCGAATGTTCTCTATAAGGGATGGATACGTCAATGGATTCATGGACGAGTTGCAAAACCTCACCGTCCTTTTGTAGGAACGATGTTCGCAAGCCCTCATGACGTTCTGTCAGCCTACACCATGCCCTGTACAATCGCTCCTGCTTCAGCGGGCCTTTAATCATTCGAATGCTGGGCATGTTATAGATGATGTTAGGTCCGAGAAGATCATCTATCAGATATAGCCGCTTTTGCGCCGAAGATGTTTCATATCCTTCATAATGCATGATGCTAAATCTCCCTCCGTCGGCGTTCTTTTTTCTCTACTTTTACCGATGACAGTGCATGCTGCTGTACAGGGACGACTTCCTTTATTAGCTTTCCAGCGCCCCGAAGTATGTTGCTAATCTCCGTTTCCTCTGTTTTAAAAAATTCAATATTTAATGGAACAGATTCATGAATCTGCTGGATAATTTCACCGTTGATCACATCAAATGTCGTCCTAAAAGCTTCATGACGCTGAATAAGCGCTTGGAAGGCTTCTTGAAGTTTGGCGATGTCCAGCTCTCCTTCCAGCATAATAGCGCCTGGTAGGTTGTAACTCAGATCCTCTGGATTCAGCTCGTGCATCATAAAAAGACGCATTTGAGCAGATGAGGCCGGATAATAGGCACTCGGAGCGGCGGCAGGAATCAAGGAACAGACCGTCTCTTCAACCTCGTGATGGTATTCAATTCTTCTGGAGCTTATGAGATCCGAAAGTTGTCGAATGGTCGGAGCTGCAAAAAGATCTTTTAAAGTCATCTCAATGGCCAACGTTTGACGCACACGCAAAATAAACTGGTGAGCCAGCAACGAGTCTCCACCGAACTCAAAGAAATGATCATCTATACCTACTGCACCTGTTTTGAAAATGTCCGCCCACAACAGGACCAGCTTCCGTTCCATTTCGTCACGTGGCGGTGTAAGCTCTTTGCCGGAAGGCAGCTCTATCCCCAAGGCATCTAACGCCTTACGGTCCAGCTTTCCGCTTGAACCAAGGGGCATGTTCTCGACCCTCATAAAACGTAAAGGGATCATATATTCCGGCAATCGTTCCAGCAAAAATGCCCTTAAATCTCGAACGGTACAGTCGGTTTGCACAACCAGATAAGCGCACAAATACTTGTTGCCCTGCTCATCTGTCCAATCTAGCACAGCCGCCTGTTGAATAGCCGTATGTTGCAAAAGAGCTGTTTCAATCTCGCCCGTTTCAATCCGGTAGCCCCCGATTTTCACCATTTGATCCGACCGTCCCAAGTAAACAATCTCGCCGCTAGGTAGCATACGGGCAAGATCGCCTGTACGATAGATTCGCTCACCCGGTACAAAAGGATTGGGAATAAAACGCTCTGCCGTAAGTTCATCCAGATGTACATACCCGCGTGCCAGATGGCGCCCTCCCAGACAAAGCTCTCCTACCTGTCCCAAACCTACCAATGCCAGCTTCTGGTTTAGGATATAGGCCCGAGTATTGCCCACGGGTCGTCCGATGGAAATTGGACCTTCCGAAGATACAGATGTACACGTATAGGCTGTTGCAAACACACTGGCTTCCGTAGGTCCATACAGATTCAGTAATTTTGCCTCCGGAAACTTCAGATTAAAGTTTCGCACTTGCTCCTGGCCTAACGGTTCGCCCCCTGACATGACCCAACGCAAAGTGGCTGCCTGAAGCGTATCCTCGACTGAAAGCTCTGACAAAAACATTTGCAGCACAGTAGGAATGAAGAAAGCCACCGTAACCTGATGCAGGTGAATGGTATCCAGCATTTGACGGGTATCCGTTTCTCCACCAGCCTCCAGTAATACCAATCGTCCTCCGCCCATAAACCAGCTGAACAGTTCGACGATGGAACCATCAAAGGTATAGGATGCTTTTTGCAGCACTGTGTCCTGCTCACTTAATTCAAGCTGTTGTGCTAGCCATACCACTCGTGAACTAAAGGCGTGGTGTTCCACCATTACCCCTTTGGGCTGCCCGGTTGAGCCGGAGGTAAAGATGACATAGGCCAGATGATCAGGCTGAATGGCAAGCTCTGGATTACCGCGTTCTTGCTGATCCTGACACAATAAATCAACGTCGATGACCCGCTGAATTTCTTCATCCATCCAGTTGTCATGGCAGCGCTGATGGGTCAGAATCCACTCGGCACCAGCGTCTGCCAGGATATAGCGAATCCGTTCCTTCGGATCGGCTGGATGGATGGGAAGATATGCCGCCCCTGCTTTTAACACGCCTAACAAAGCAACAATCATTTCCGGTGAGCGCTCCATAACTATAGCTACTACTTGCTCTGGCTGGGTGCCGGAGTCCAGTAAAGTATGTGCGACCAGATTCGCCCGCCGATTCATTTCCTGGTAGCTGATCTGCTGTTGACCGGAAATGAGAGCGATCTGTTCAGGGTTACGACTTGCTTGATCCTCAAAGTATTGATGCAATAGCTTTATAGATCCCATATCCATCTCTGTCTGGTTGAAATCGTGGACGAGCGTCTTCCATTCTGCCTCACTCACCGAATCCGAAAGTGCAACCGCAAGCTCATTCGTCCAGCCCTCTTCCTTATGGACACCTGCGGGCTCAAGCTCTTTCTCTTGGTAATGCTCATTCGGGTTAACAGCCACCTCTTCTATTCGAAGCTCTCCAATCTTTTGCTGTGGATTGATAAGGATCGAACGTAAAATTTGAAGATATTCCCGGCTCAAGCGTTCAACCGTCTCCTCAGTAAAGAGATCTACATCGTATTGAAGGATACATTCGATATGCTGGTCGGTCATGGCTGCGGTAAATGTTAAATCAAATTGTGCTCCTGTATATTCCACCTCATCACATGGGGTCAATTCCAGGCCAGGTAATTCCACGATGGTACGGGAAGACTCGTTCAATAATGCAAACATAGTATCGAACAGCGGATTACGGCTTGTTCGGCCAGCCAAATTCAGCTTCTCAACCAGTTGCTCAAATGGATAGTCCTGATGCTCAAAAGCCTGAAGAGAATGTTCCTTGACCTGTATTAAAAATTCCTGCACCGTCATGTCCTTCTTCGGCGTGTTGCGAAGGGCTAACGTATTGACGAACATACCCACCAGGGGACTCAGACTCGCATGGGTTCTGCCGGATACCGGAATACCGACGATAATATCTTCCTGCCCGCTGGCTTTGGCCAGCAATAGGTTGTAGACCGCCAATAAAACCATAAATACTGTGGCATTTTGTTGCAGGGCAAAGCGTTTTAATCTCCACGTCCATTCCTGATCCAGCTCAAAATGAACGGCTCGTCCCTCACCTCTTCTCTCATCGGGGCGTGAATAATCCGTAGGCAATTGCAGTTCTGTAATTTCCCCTTGAAAAAGCTCCTGCCAAAACTGCTCCTGCTGCCGGAATTCCGCACTGTTCATAAATTCACGTTGCCACACAGCGTAATCTTTATACTGGATCATCAATTCCGGCAAGTTCATGCCACCGTATAAACGAGCAAATTCCTCGACGATAATTTCTTGGGAAAGACCGTCCGTAATAATATGATGCATATCAATGAACAGCAAATGATGGTTTGCGGGCTGATGAATAACCTGAATGCGGAACAACGGCTTTTGTCGGAGATTAAAGGGCTTAATTAATCCGTTTTGTTCCACTACTATTCCATGTTCACGACCCGATTGAATTTCCTCGATCCATTTCGCTAATCCTTGAACCGTGCCTGCCCGGAAGAAATCACGCAGCGACAGACTTACATTCCATTCTTGATTAATAAGATAGACCAGCTTGGTTGCCAGTAAGGATTGTCCACCCAGCAGGAAAAAATCATCCTGTGTACCAATCTGCTCCCGGTGCAGGATTTCCGACCAAAGCTCAACCAGGCGCTCTTCCAGAGGTGTAGCTGGCTGTACATAGGTCGTGCCGACCTTGATGCTTTCATTTACCTGCGGTAAAGCATGACGATCGATTTTTCCATGATGTGTTAACGGGATTGCATCGACTCGAACAAAGTAAGACGGAATCATATAATCAGGCAAGGTTGCCGACAGATGGGTCTTCAGCTCTGCCACCGATAACTCCTGATCCGTCACGATGTAGGCGCATAGCTCTTGCATACCTGGTAGAACTTCCTGCACCAGCACAATCCCATCCTGTATATGCGGGTGCTGGAGCAACGATTTTTCAATCTCGCCCGGTTCGATACGGTAGCCCCGTACTTTAACCTGTTGATCTTTTCTTCCTAAAAATTGAATTTGCCCATCTTCGAGGTATCTGCCCAGATCACCCGTTTTGTACATACGCTCGCCTGGTATCCATGGGTTTGCTACAAACTGCTGTTCCGTCAGTTCGGGGCGGTTCATGTAGCCGCGTGCAATCCCTCGACCTGAAATACAGATTTCACCGGGTACCCCGATAGGCATAACATCCGTCCCCCTGCGATTCATGATGTATACCGCAGCATTGGCAACAGGTCGTCCGATAGGCAGCGGATGAACATCTGGAGTATCCGGCACACGATAATAGGTCGCACAGACGGTCGCTTCTGTCGGTCCGTACGTATTGTAGACCTTTGCGGAGCGCAACAACTGGGTAACATATTCACTTTTCAGCACATCCCCACCGCTAATATAAACACGAATATGCGGGAAAGGGGGCAGTTGATTCAGCTCATTCAAAATAAATGGTGAGGCACTGACCACTGTCACTTGCTGCCGGCGAATGAATTGATTGAGCAACTGGATGTCCTTCAGTTCATCCCGAGAAACCATAGCCAGCGTTCCACCTGCTGCCAATGTAGGGTATATTTCCTCCACGGATGCATCAAAGGTAATGGCTGCCTGCTGGAGCACCACGTCTTCAGCCGTTAAGTGGAACTCATGCTGAAAAGCCGTGATATAATTCGTTACATTTCTGTGCTCTACCATCACACCTTTGGGCTTACCGGATGATCCCGACGTGTACAAAATATACGCCAGATGGTGAGAGGCCAGAAGCTCCTTGCCCGCCAAAGCTATATTATCCGCATCTCCGCTGTACAAGGCCGGATCACTTACATCAACGACAGCCCCTGTAAAACAAAGTGAGGTTATGCTGACACTTTCCACAGAAGTTAGGAGCACAGTTGCGCCACTGTCCTCCATCATGTAGGCCACCCGCTCCGTCGGATGTTCCGGGTCCATAGGGACATAGGCTGCTCCTGCTTTAAGTACAGCAAGCATGCTGGTCAGCATATCCAGCGAACGGGGGACCAAAATACCAACAGCTTGGTCTGGTGCCAACTGATAGGCAAGCAAGTGCCGCGCTAGCTGATTCGCTCTAGTATTCAATTGTCTGTATGTCAGTGAATGCTGCCCATAAACGGCAGCATTCCGATCAGGGTGCTGTTCAGCCTGTTCTTCAAACCACTGGTGAACCAGCTTTTCCTGCGGATAATCCACCTGGGTTTGATTCCACTCGTACAGGGATCGCTGCTTTTCTTCCGCATGATTCATGGAAATGAGGCCAATCGGGCGTGTAGCATCCGCAACGACTTCTTGTAAAAGATTTTCGTAATAAGTGGCAAGTCGACGTATGGTCTCTTCCTTGAACAATTGGGTCGCATATTCAAAGTGAAAACGCAGCCTGCCTTCATTTTCAAGCCATATGACCGTTAGATCAACTTGTACAGCCTCCATTTTAGCTTCCAACGGAGTAAAGCAAAGCCCGTCGATGCTCATCGGTTCCCCCTTAAAGTTCTGGGAAATAAACTGAACATCAAATAGCGGATTTCGGCTCCGGTCTCGCGGCACGTCAAGCTGATTCAGCAGCATTTCAAAGGGATAATCCTCATGCTTATATGCTTCAAGCGCGTGTTTCTTAACCTCCTGCAAATAGGTCGAGAACGGCTTATCTTCGGATGGTGCAGTCCGCAGGGCCAGTGTATTGATGAACAGCCCAATCATGTGCTGAGTCTCTTCGGATTGACGGCCTGCGCTTGGCGTGCCAATGATGATATCTTCTTGATTCGCATATTTTGCCAATAATGTACTATAAACAGCGTACAGAAGCATAAAAAGCGTAACCCCGTGCTGTACCGCTGTTTCTTTTGCCAAAGCTGTTAGTTCCTCGCTTAGCTCAAATGTATAAACATCCCCGGCATTGCTCATTTGCGCGGCCCGCGGCTCATCTGTAGGCAAATCAAGTACAGGCAGCGTTCCCTTAAATACGTCCAGCCAGTATTCCTCCTGCTTTTTCATCTCGGCACTGTCCAGACGCTGATTTTGCCAAAGTATAAAATCGGTATATTGCATAGGCAGTTGCGATAGATCATATCCCGAATAGCCCTGTATCATTTCACTTAATAAAATACCAATTGAGGCTCCATCGGCTGCAATATGGTCAACATCACACAAAAAGAGGTGAACATTCTCCTCCAGCTGGACCAGCTTTGCCTTTAAAAGCGGCGCGCAATTCAGATCAAAGGGACGGATAAATTCGTCCACATACGCCTCCAACTCGCGCCCGTCCCCTTCGCTATATTCCAGCGAAAAATCTACCTCTGGGTACACGATCTGTACCAGTTCGTTATCCCGCAGTTCATAAGCGGTGCGCAGAGAGCTGTGACGCCGAATCACCGCATATATGGCTTCCTCCAACCGATGATGATCCAGATTACCCGTGATGGTC
This sequence comes from Paenibacillus sp. P2(2022), assembly GCF_029522175.1. Lineage (NCBI taxonomy): Bacteria > Bacillati > Bacillota > Bacilli > Caryophanales > Paenibacillaceae > Paenibacillus > Paenibacillus sp. P2(2022). The sequence continues at coordinate 102,692 of NZ_JAKWFI010000004.1, forward strand.
ATCGCACTGCATAGGTTGTTCAAGGTGCTGTGCCCTGCCATCTGACGCATCATATAAAATCGACGCTGTGTCGATGAAGCAGGATACACCTCGCGTTGTTGCGGCGGACGAATAATCAGATTTGAGCCGGCTGATCGGGGTGAAGGCAGCTCCGTTTCTGCCAGAAGGGGCTGCTTCGCTTCTCCATCCGTATACAGGGCTAATTCGTGGACCGTCATATAATTGAAAATATCGCTGATATCCACTTTTGTAGACAAGCTCTGATTCATCTGCCCTACCATTTTACTGGCAATCAGGGAGTCTCCTCCCAGCTCATAAAAGCTGTCATAGATGTTCAGCTCATCAAGCCCCAGCACATCCGCCCATATGCTCGCGATCACCTTTTCCGATGAGCTGTATTCTCCTGTCCCTCGACCATGCAGCTGTACAGGACGACGCAAAGCATCGGATGACATGACCGCATGATTATGTAGAAGCCGACGATGACGTTCCAAAATAGCGCGCATTTCATGAGATAAGCCGAAAGGAATGGCAGTAGAATCGAGTGCGGCCACCTGAGCATAGTGCAAGCCACCCACAATGACACGCGAAACGGGATGAAGCAATAATTGTTCAAGAGCGGCCAGTCCTTCTTGTGTGGACAGAGCATGGAATAAGCTCTCCTGGAAATCAACCTTGTGCTCAAAAGCCATCCCGGTTTCCTGCCAAGGAGCCCAGTTGATGGAAAGTGTGCGATGGCCGGATTGATTCCGCCACTCGGCAAAGGCATCCAGATAAGCATTGGCCGCCGTATAGTCGCTTTGTCCTGGTCCACCCGTCAGCGAAGTGACGGATGAAAAAAGAATAAAAAAGTCCAGTGTATCCGAAGCTGTAATTCGGTCAAGCACATGTGTGCCTGTTATCTTGGGAGCCAATACCTCGTTGAAGCGGTCCTGACTCTTGAGCGCCATATAACCGTCTCCTGCCACACCCGCAGCATGGATGATGCCGTGAATAGCCCCATACTTGTGACGAAATTCATTCATGGCTTGCTTCATAGCCGCCTCGTCAGCTACATCGACAGCATAATATTCTACCTGAGCTCCCTGCCGCTCCAATTCCAGCAAGGCGGTAATCGTATTCAGAATTTTTGTATCCATATTCGGCTTTGAACTCTGTCTAAAGCTTGGACTGATGTTCGAATCTGCGTATGCAATGGTTTCCCATTGCTCTTTGGGTGGCAATGGTGTGCGACCCAGTAATCCCAGCGTGACCTTCCCTTTCGTAGCAAGCCATTGGCCGACTGCCAACCCCAGCCCGCCAGTACCACCAGTAATAACATAGACTCCCTGCGGTCTGATCGTAATCGGGTCAGCCTTACTTTCCATCAAATCCACGGGCTCAATTTGCTCTACATAACGTTCTCCGTTACGCCAAGCGGTCAGAAATGTATCATCATTTCCGTGCCATAAGGAGTGAGTGATGTCGGAAATCCGGGTGTTCGTATCTATATCAAGACAACGGCAAGTCAAATCGGGATATTCCTGACCGATGACCCGGGCCAGTCCAAACAAGCCCGCATGTTCCGGCTTTAATTCATTTTCCAATCCGTTCACTTGATAAGCCTGCTCAGCGATCACTGTCAGTTCCTGAACAGCAGGCTTGGTCTGTGTGATTACCTTGGCCAGATGAAATAGCTGAACCATAGACTGCCCGCTCCAGAGATATATCAGTTTCTTAGCGTTCCGGCATCGCACCTCTGTCAACAGGTGTATATGATCTTCCTCGGTACCATTAGAGAAGTAAGCATGGTCTGACAGTTTAGCAAAGCTGGCTCCCCGCTTTACTTCGACCACATCATACCCTTCTTGGGCCAACTGTCCACGCAGCGTTACACCGATCGGACGGTTATCTGTGAATAATAAAATCGTTTCCAGCGGTGCGGAGAATACCGAATTATTTGTGGTTCGGGTTGCTGTGTCTGCTTCATGCCCGGCATATGCCTGTTCTTTCTTTTTCCACACAAGCTGATGATATTTATGATGTTCTGTGTACCGATTTCGTTTGAAATCCGCCTCGTGCACTCGTTTGACAGCATAGTCTTCAATTTCCACCAGTACCTGACCTTCAGCATCCAGAATGAGCACATCTACCGTTAAAATTTCTCCACTTTCTCTAACCTTGCTTTTTTTACGCAGATAGCTGTAAAAATGCTGTGGGAGTGAGTCGTAAATACGCAGCTTTTGATATGAAAATGGCAAGAACAGACCATTTCCCAAGCTCTGGCTTGCTACCCCGACTGCCACATCCAACAAAGCCGGATGGAGCACGTATTGGTTCAAGTCCATATGATAGGCTGCGGGCAGCTCCAGTCTAGCCAGCACTTGGTCTGTTCCAATTGCAATCGTCCGCAATGTCTCCCATCGCGGTCCGAATGAAAAGGCGGCGGCTGCTTCAGCATGATTTTCGCCCACTACTACTTCCTGGTCGTTACATTCAGTTCGAATATCGCCCAGACTCATAACAGGGTGGCTAGCCTGTACAAACATCGCCTGCCCCTGTGCATGCCTTACCCATTGCTGTTCCCACGGCTGAGTTGAGAGTCCCGTTCGGCTTATCACCTTAAACGAAAACGTCTCACCTTCCTGCTGCAAAATGGTGTGTACTTCTCTTTCTTCCTCTACGTCCAAAATGAGCGGAGAAATAAACTGAACGTCATACAGTTCCAGCACCTTGCCTGGACGCTTGTATTTTTCCAGCCCTGCTCTAACCATTTCCAGATAAGTGGTTCCCGGTACAATACAGCTTTCCATTATCTTGTGCTCGCTTAGTACCCAATGACTCCCCACAGAGAAGCGTGTCAGATAAATATCCTGTCCCTCGGTTTCTGCCAAACAACGATCCAAAAGCGGGTGCATTTTTTCCAACTCTGTGAATTTACGAACTTGGGAAGCTTGCGAGGCTATAGCCTTTTCCTCTACTTCCACCCAGCATCGCTTAGGTTCAAAAGGATAGGTGGGAATGCTTCGTCTGTGGCAAGCTTTGCCTTCATATAACCTCTCCCATTCCACATCTGCCCCCTCAACATACATACGGCACAGAGAATTCAGGGTGTGAAATTCGATTGGAGACTGGGTCAGTTTCTCTTGGGCTGCAGCTATCAGACTTCTGGATTCCTCCAGCGTAAGCTCACCCGCTTCTTTTTCCTTTTGGGCAGATACCACCTTATGACGTCCAAAATATACGCCCGGTATAAGCTCTCCTTGTTGTGCTTGTCCGCTGAAGCCGAAGGCAGAGGTCTGAATCTGGGCCAGTTTTGCCCCCAGATCAGCCCAGTCTTGGCACAAAATCGCCAAACGATAGCTATGGTGCCCCCGTCCCGTATTGGCGGTGTAACAAAGATCGCGTAACGGATAGGCTTGGGGTTCTGTGACATATTGCTGATATTGCTTCACATAGGCTGCAAGCACTGTTTCATTTTTGGCGGACAACGTAAAAAGCTGAATCGTCTCTGCGGTTCCCTGTCCCAACTGACCACCGTCCTGCATATCAGCCCAAGCCGGGGCTTCCTCCAGAACGACATGACAGTTCGTACCACTCAGACCGAACGAGCTTACTCCGCAGCGTCGCGGAAAATTCTCCTTAGGCCAAGATTGCAGCTTATCGTTCACATATACAGGTGAATCAATAAAGCTGATGTCCGGGTTCGGACAGGTGAAATGTAGGCTCGCCGGGATTTCTGCATGCTTCAAAGCAAGCACTGCCTTTAAAAAGCCCGTGATTCCCGCACTGTTATCCAAGTGACCCACATTAGTTTTGACTGAGCCTATAGCACAAAATTGCTTCCGGTCGGTATACTGCCGAAAGGCTCTCCGTATACCATCAATCTCTACTGGATCACCCAGCTTGGTGCCTGTTCCGTGAGCTTCGATATATGTAATGGTATCCGGGTCAATCCCAGCATCCTTCCAGGCCCGTACAATGACATCCTCTCCGGCCAGCGAATTGGGCGCCGTAATCCCGGCGGAAGTCCCGTCATTGTTCACAGCACTTCCTTTAATGACAGCATAAATATGATCGTGATCCTGAATGGCCCGCTTCAAGGGCTTGAGCAGAACAGCAGCTACACCTTCTCCCCCGCCTGTGCCATCCGAAATGCTATCGAATGTTCTCGTCCGGTCATCCGAGGAGCCTACCCCCAGCCCCCCGCCTTTTCCCTCTTTTACAGGCACGAGTGTAACTTTTACTCCCCCAGCAATCGCCGTATCGCAATCCCCGTGCCGCAAATCCCGACAGGCTAGGTGAATAGCTACCAGAGAAGAAGAACATGCTGTATCCACCAACAGACTGGGTCCTTTTAAGTCCAATAGATAGGCAATTCGACTGGCAATCATAGAATGGATATTGCCTGGAATCGCTGAGGAAGCTAAGGAAGGCGCCATTTCTGCTACAAAACGCTTGTACTCCTCGCCAAAATCACTACTGTAGCCCACATAGACTCCCGTCCGGCTACCAGAGAGCTTGTTGCCCCCGTATCCCGCATCTTCGATCGCAGTCCAAGCAGACTCCAAAAATAACCGCTGGTTCGGGTCCATTAACCGTGCTTCTGCTGGAGAAAGTTGAAAAAAGGGATAATCAAACTTGTCGATCTCCTCCAAAAACCCACCTTCATTTAGTGCCGTTTGTTCATTCAACAGTCCGACTTGGAAGAGACTCTCCAGCTCCTTTTTGCGACTGGCAGGAAAAGGACGTATAGCGTCCTGCCCCGCCCGTAGAAGCTCCCAAAACTGAGCTACATTTTCACTTTCGGCAATTTTGCAGCTCATTCCGATGACTGCAATATCCGAATCTCGCAGCTCATTGACCGCGATCGGACCTGCATCCAGAATATCTTGTTCACTAAATTGAAGAGCCGCCAGATTGAATCCTGTTTTGGTCATCATCGTACCCCCTTCCGTTCCTCATGTTCGCTGCAATTAGCTGACCTGAAACGCGGGAAATAATTCGCGTGTATGCGTATTGCTGAAAATTTGCTCAAACCGCTCAGCCCGTTGTTCCGCAGGCGTTAATTTAGTTTCAAAAATGGACTTTAGCTTGTCCAGAGCTTGCTGCATTTGTTCAATCGTCGGCTCGGTCCCGGTCGCGATCAATTGTTCGCGCATGTTTTGCAATTCTTTATATGGAACAACTACACCCTGCTCATATTCATCATTGTTCCAGTTCCGATTCTGGGTTGAAACAGCAATCGCGATGCAGGAGGTCACCAGCCCCAACCCATCCGGCTTGCACTCCATATCAGCATTCCGTAGTAATTCCAGACCGGAGGGATGCTCAAAGGCAAAAGAATGGGCCTTCGAAGTGATACCTGTCATTAAATTTCTCAGCACAGTTTTGGGACCGATTTCTATAAAATGATTCACGCCCTGATTCAACATGTATTGAACGCTTTTATACCATTGCACAGGCTGGGCCATCTGCGACGTTAGGTTAGATATGATATAACGACGATCCGTATAGGGTGTCGCTGTAACATTAGAGAGAACAGGCCATTGAAAACGGCCATAATCATATCTCTCCAGCTCATCCCGAAACTTGCCCGCAGCGCTCCGCATTAAATTCGTATGGAACGGAAAGCCCACCTTAAGACGAACCGTTTTGATTCCTCTACGGTTTAATTCCTCTTCGGCCTTTTCCAGCGCGGGAGTATGGCCTGAAATTACAAGCTGCTCGGAGGAATTATAATTTGCAATGCCGACCGACACACCACCTGAAGAGGCTTGCTGGCACACCTCCTCCACCTCACGCTCATGACTCCCGACTACCGCCAGCATCGCTCCTGCACCGGGAGCGACGGCTTCCTGCATCAGAATACCTCGCTGACGTACTATTTTCACCGCATCCGAAAAAGCAAGCGCCCCTGTACTGACCAATGCCGAAAATTCTCCCAGACTGTGACCCGCTACCAGGGATGGCGCAAGCTTCAATTCCTGCATCAGTACACGATAAGCAGCAATGCTCACGGTCAAAATGGCGGGCTGCGCATTAGCGGTCTGAGTCAACTCATCCATGGAACCTGTGAAACAAAGGGCCTTCAGATCAAACCCTAATGCATCTTCGGCCTCTTCAAAGGTCTCTCTAGCTACTGAATATTCATCGTATAAGCTTTGACCCATGCCTACATATTGGGAGCCTTGTCCCGGGAATAAATAACCTAATTTTTTCATCGTTCCATCCTCCTTATAGTAGGTCAGCAATCTTGTGCAGGACGTGGACATAGGCCTTCATCAATTGTTCCGCCCAAGTCTTGTTTAGTTTTCCAGCTTGATATTCGCACAGGAACCGTACCTGCTCTGCACGCACATCCATATAAATCACCCAGTCCAATTGTTGGGTCACTTCATGTCCCGCTGGCGTGTGATTCAAAAACACACAAGGGTGAAAAGCAGAGGGATCGGCGTTTCCTGCCCCATTCGGCAACATGACGGGGATCGGGTAAAGATCTGTCTCTTTCGCTTTTTGGCGATGACTCGCAACCTTTTTGCACAGGACGCTAAAATCATCATTTTCCATCAATCGTACACGCAGTGGATACAAGCTCTCCCCGGTAGGCTGTACAGCCGTATAAACAGAAGGTTCACGTTGCATTGATGGTTTTTTATTGGGATATGGGTGTCCTTCCCCGATAAGCACTATAAGCTCAGACTGGCCTGTCATTTGTGACAATACATACGTATAAACAGCCAGTAGCAAGTCTGATAGGGCAAAATCCTGACGCCAAGCGGCTTTCTGTAACACGCTCAGCAGGTCAGCAGGTAAGGTAAAAGTGAACGTAGCCTGACCATCTGCTCCTCCATCTGCTCGCATCGCTTCATTCCACAGAATAGAAGGTAACGGTTCGACCAAATAACGACGCCAGTAGCGCTCCTGACGCTCATAGCGTTCTTGTTCTGCATCTGTCCATACTTGTTCTTTTTGCTGTTGTTCCAGAAAATCGGAAAGTCTCGCAATCGTCGGATAGGCGAAGCAGTCCGCCACATTGATTTTCCCTGGATAGATTTGCTGGAGACGAACATTCATTTGAATGAGCAAAACCGAATTGCCCCCCAGCTCAAAGAAATTATCATGGATGCCAAGTTCGCTTCTGTGCAATACTTCTTCCCAAATCCGGCTGACCTGCAATTCCACCTCTGTAGCAGGTGACGCATATTCCACTTCGAGAAGAGGGCGGTTATGATCCGGCTTAGGCAGCATTCTACGGTTTATTTTTCCATTTGGCGTTAAAGGCATCTCCGACAACATAATAAAATGCGACGGAATCATATATTCTGGCAGTCGGACAAGTAGATGATTACGCAGCTCACTCACCGATAAAGTCTGTTCGCCTATCCAATAGGCACAAAGAGGGCCGCTCCCCTGTTCATCCGATTTGTCCTGAATGACTACAGCTTCCCGAACGCCGGGATGAGCCAGCAGCGCTTGTTCAATTTCCCCTAGCTCTACCCGGTAGCCGCGGACTTTGACCTGATCATCCATTCGGCCCAATACTTCAAGCTCGCTGTGATGCAGCCACCGCGCCAGATCTCCAGTCTTAAACATTCGCTCACCGGATCGGAACGGATTAGCTTGGAACTTCTCCGCTGTCAGTTCAGGACGCTTGTCATAACCGGCTGACAGTCCTTTGCCTCCAATCCAGAGATCACCCGCTACAAGATCAGGTACAGGCTGAAGCTGACCATCCAGGATATATACTTGTGTGTTCGTTATCGGCGTACCCACGGTCACTCGCTCCTGCTGGGTAAGCTCCTGCACAGTTGACCAGACTGTAGTTTCAGTTGGGCCGTACATGTTAAATATGCGTGCAGTCGTCATATCCTGTGTCTGACGTAGCAGCGACTGTGGTAAAGCCTCGCCTCCCACCATCATGATCTGCAATGTGTGCAGACCCTCTTGGGCTGCCGGGTGCATAAGCAAAAGCTGGAGCCGCGAAGGTGTCATTTGCAGCAAATGCGGACCTGTTCGGCGAATAGCTTCCAGGAGCAGTTCAGCATTAGCCTGCTCTTCTGCTGTAGATAACACTACCCTTAGCCCTTTTGCCAAAGGCAGCAACGTTTCCAATACAAAAATATCAAACGCGGCTGTCGTTACCGAAAAGAAGGTCTGCCCTTCAGCAAACGGAATACGCTCGGTAATCCCATAGATCAAGTTAACGATAGCTTCCTGACGAATCATTACGCCTTTCGGATTTCCGGTCGAGCCTGAGGTGAAAATCATATACGCCAAGTCATTGGGTCCCGGTTGTGTAATCTTCAGCCTTTTTCCATCCTGACGGTATATATTCTCGTCATCCAATGAGATGACTTCGCCTCTAAAATCAAGTCCTTTCAGTAATGTGTCCCGACTTATAAGCCATTTCGCTCCGCTCTCTTCCAGCATGTAGGCAATGCGGGCCGCAGGATAATCGGGGTCGATCGGCAAATAGGCGGCTCCTGCCTTTAAGATCCCGAGCATCCCTATCAGCAAATCTACTGATCGTTCTAGCAGCAAGGCAACCACCGTATTCACGCCCGCTCCTTTGCTACGCAAGGTTCTCGCCATCTGATTGGACAGCATATCGAGCTCACCATAGGTTATACGGCGGTCCCCACATTCTACCGCTATGGCATCCGGTATCCGTGCAGCCTGCTCTTCAAACAGATGATGCATCAGCTTGTCAGCCGGAAGCGCAAACTCAGTCGCATTGCGAGCGACAAGAATATGCGATTGCTCCGCAGAAGTCAGCAGGCTGGCAGCATATAGAGGACGGTCTGGCTGTGAAGCCAGTTGAGCCGCCAATTCAATGAAATGCTGCGCCATCTGGCGAACAGTCTGCTCGCTGAACAGTTCCGAGCTGTATTCAAAGGTACAATGCAGACCAGCCTGTCCATCATCGCCTTCATTCTGGGCGATCGGCTCCACGACGGTCAGCATCAAATCAAATGAAGCAAAAGAGCTTTCCAGTGGATAAGGCTTTACTTGTAGCCCTGGTATCTCCCTGCTGACATCCATAAAGTTTTGCAGCCGAAACATGGTGTCAAACAGCGGATTGCGGCTTAAATCCCGTTGAAGATGCAAGCGATTGACAAGCATATCAAAGGGGTAGTCCTGATGTTCAAACGCGTTCAATGCATTGTCTCTAACCTCGTTCAAAAACTGCCGGAAGGTCTTTTCCTGTACGGGAGCATTTCGTAACGCAAGTGTATTCACAAACATACCGAGCATCCGTTCCAGCTGAACATGTGATCTTCCGGCTACTGGCGTACCGACCACGATGTCCTCCTGCCCACTGTAGCGGGACAAAAATACATTGTATGCTGCAAGCAAAACCATAAATAACGTGGCGCCACTCTCCATGGCCAGCTCTCGCAAGCTTGTTGCACTTGCTGAAGGAAGGCTAAATTCTAACGAGCCTCCAGCAAAGCTCCGCTGCCTTGGTCTTGAATAATCTCCTGGCAGATTCAGAAGCGGGACTTCCTGTCCAGTGTGCTGCTCATCGAACAATCCCACCCAGTATGCTTCCTGTTCTTTCAGATGTTCCCCGCTGAGCTGTGTATGCTGCCATGCAGTAAAATCTTTATACTGAATGCGCGGTATCTCCAGATGGCTTCCTTCCATTAGGGAGATAAACTCATCAATAAGCACTGTCGCAGATATACCGTCAAAAATAATATGATGTACATCCAGCAGTAGCACGTGGCTCTGCCCCGCTAGTCGAACGAGCATTACTCGTAAAAGCGGGGGCTGTTGCAAATCAAACGGACGTAAAAACGATTGCTGAATTCGCGGCATATCAGCCGCCGCCCCTTCGGTATATTCCATTTTCCAAGCCACGTCTGAGTGAATCCGTTGTACTACCTCACCCTCCAGTAAGGTAAACCCCGTCCGAAATAACTCATGGCGGAGTAATAATGTATGAAAAATACGCTCAAGCTGCTCTCGCTGGATCACTCCCTCCAATTTCCAGGCAGTGAACACGTGATTACTCAAGCTTTCTCCTTCCAGCTGATGCAGTACATATAATCGTCTTTGAGCGGCAGAAACGGGGTAATATTCCTGCTCAGGCAACGGTTCGATAGAAGCCGCATGAACAGAGGTCTTCTGACGAAGTAAATCTGCCAGCTCACGAATCGTTTGATGGTCAAAAAGTTCTTTGAACGTCACATTCACTTGCAAGCGCTCCTGAATCCGGTAAATCATTTTTGCCATCTTGAGCGAATGTCCACCCAACGCAAAAAAGGGGTCCTGTACACCCACTTGCGCTATATCCAAAATTTCTCCCCAAATGGCGGACAATTCTTGCTCCATATCGTCTCTTGGGGGTACATATTCTGTTCCAGCGAGACTTCTTCCCTCAGGCTCCGGCATATGCTTACGGTCGATTTTACCGTGAGGGGTCAAAGGCATAGCTTCGAGCGGGACCAACAAACCGGGAACCATATAGTCTGGAAGCCGTTCCTTTAGATATTCGCGCACCTCTTCTGCCGTTATTTCGGACGACTGCAATGTGTAGTATCCAATCAATCCGGTTCCGGTTTCCTCAATATGCGCAATCACTGCTGCCTCACGAATACATGGAAGACTGACCAGCGCCTGCTCAACCTCTTTCATTTCGACGCGAAATCCACGTACCTGAACCTGGTCGTCCTTACGCCCAAAATACTGGAATTGTCCGTCCGGCGTCTGACAGCCCAAGTCTCCTGTCCGATAGAGCCGTTCTCCAGTCAACGGATGCGTAGTGAAAGCCCTGGCTGTCAAATCCGACTTGCCCCAATATCCGCTCGCGAGTCCTGTCCCGCCGATACAAATCTCGCCCTGAACATGGTACCCAGCAAGCTGTCCGTCCTGATCCAGCACATACACACGAGTATTCGCAATCGGGAATCCCAGCGGAATACGTAATGTACCTTCATCTGGCTTGCGCTGAATGATATGCTGGGTCGCATAGATAGCCGATTCCGTCATGCCGTACAGATTGGCGATTTTAGCTGTGCAAAAAAGGGAATACCATTCCTGCACGACGTTCACCGGAAGCGCTTCGCCCCCGTTAAAAATCCACTTTAAATTGGGCAATGGATGAGCTTCTCCCGCACTGCGTACAGCACTTAAGAAAACACTCATAAGCGCGGGAACAAATTGAGTGACTGTTACCTTTTCCCGCTTCATAAATGGATATAGCTGTGCAGGGTCCTTGACGATATCAGTGGGTACAATGGTTAATTTGGCTCCCACCATCAGCGGCCAGAACCATTCCCACACCGAGTCTGTGAAACTGGTAGACGTCTTCTGTGCGATGACATCTTCTGCCCCCAGAACAAAGGTATCCTGCAGCCAAAATAATGTATTCAGCACAGCCTTATGGGTCATCATCACCCCTTTGGGCTGTCCCGTCGAGCCGGATGTGTACATGATATAAGCGAGATCATCCTCGCCTGGAATGTTTCCCAAACCTAGATCATGAACGGGGATGTCTTGCACCTTAACAGGAATAAATGAAGCTTCATGTCCTCGCACCTCACGCAGCCTAACGATCCACTCCGATTCTCCCCATACCGTTTCATCCAGACAAATGACGGTTTCAATGCTGGCAGGCAAATGGTTTAACATCCGCCCGAAATAGCGTGTATCCGTAACAAGCACGCGGCACGAGCTGTCGTTGAGCATATACTCTATTCGTGATTGCGGATAATCGGGATCAATGGGCACATAGGCCCCGCCTGCCTTCATAATCCCCAAAATAGCGGTGAGCAATGGTACATCCCGATCTCCCATTATGGCAACCAGCGAGTTGGGACGAACTCCATAACGGCTAAACAATTGGCCCAATTGGTTGGAACGAAGGTTCACTTCCTCATAGGTCACCGCTTTGCTACCGTCCACGACACCAACTGCATAAGGGGCACGAGCAACCTGCTCCTGGATACAGGATGTAATTGTGACTCCAGCCGGATACGTCTTCTGTGTATCATTAATGCGATTCATTTCGGTACGTTCCTCTACCTCGATATAGTCCATTTTCCAAACGGGCTGCTCCGGCTCCTGAATGGCACCTGCAATAATATTACGGAAGTATGCTCCAATCCTGCGCATCGTTGAAGGTGTAAACAGATCCGTTCCATAGCTGAGTGAGATGACCATTTCGTCGTTCACCGACTCGACAATCACAGTCCAGTCAAATTCATTCGCTTCCGCACCATTCCCTAGCTTGATTCGCTCCATCGGGATTCCCCCGAAGTTCTCTTCACTTTTAGACCCAGCTGCAAAATTAATCAGAACGTCAAACAGCGGAGCACGATTCAAGCGACGCGGACGGTTCAATACCTGCAATAGCTGATCAAAAGGATAGTCCTGATGGGCATATGCTCCTGCGCATTCATCTTTGACTTGCTGTAACAATTGGGAAAAAGTAATATCACGTGAAATTCGATTCCGAAGCACAAGCGTGTTTACAAAAAAACCGATCAGATTGCGCACCTGCTTTTGATTCCGCCCCGCCACAGGAGTACCGATAATAATGTCCTCCTGCTGAGTTAGACGAGCCAATAACACATTCAGACTGGCCACGATCGCCATAAACATGGTGGTTCCGTACCTACGATTCAACTGCTCCAAGCCCGCGCATAATTCCGCATCCAGAGTGACCTTTTCTACTGCTGCCGGAGCATTCCGGACGGTTGGACGCGGGAAATCCAGTGGTAATTGAAGACTTGGTAATTCGCCATTCAATCGGGATTTCCAGTATTGCTCCTGTGAGTTTAATTTTCCGGTAAGCACCTGCTGATTTTGCCAGTGTGCATAATCAATATACTGAATTGGCAAATCTGGCAAACGGAGGCTTGTTCCTTGCTCCAACGCCTGATAAATATGGAATAGTTCCTGGAAAAACAGATCCATAGACCAACCGTCTTCAATCATGTGATGCATACAAATATGAAAAATATAGTCATCTTCCGCCAGCTTATAGATCTGTGCCCGCCATAACGGGCTTTGCTCCAGATCAAAAGGCTGATTCATCATGGTCTGTATTTCTTTTTGCACCTCTGCCCACGCTGTTTCTTCCCCTATGTCCGACACATCCGAGACAGGCACGTTTAAGGTCATTTGCTCCAGCACCACTTGCTTCGGCACACCCTCGACCACTGTAATCACTGTACGAAGGATAAAATGCCTTTCAACGATGATATGGAGGGCCTGCTGTAAATACGCGGTATTCACGGCTTGTCTGATCCGAACGGCTACCGATTGGTTAAAGGCGCTGCTCTGAGCGTCCAGTTGGGACTGAACCCAGAACCGCTTCTGCCCATGAGACAGATCATAGGTCTGCTTCTCTCCCATGTCTAAACCTCCATCTTGTACATTATTCGAGGATAGGCTACTGCTTTTCGTATAACGTTTCATTGCACCAGACATATCGGGTTCCGTTCCACTCGGTTGCAGAACGCACATCCGGGAAAAAACCGCTGCCAAGCAGATTGGCACTGGTATTGCACAGGACTGGAATACCGCTTAATTTCTCGTACGTATGCAGCAAATCATAAATTAGCGGATTGTCCTCCCGACTTACTGTTTGCAAGCGTGCTGTGCCATCCAGATGACGGATTGCCGGAATGCGTTCCACCCATTCGTCACGCAGCATATGGTCAAACAGCATATACGGATCGCGGGTTCCTGGCGAAAAAATAGCAGGCGCATGCTCCTCTATACAGATTGGTGAGACTGGACGATAGTCCTCCCGTTGCTTAATGGCATTTAGGCGGTCTTTCATATCCGGTCGAACGGCAGCTGCCAGTATACTGCGATTCCCCAGCGCACGTGGTCCCAGTTCCGCCCGATCATTCAGCACGACAACCGGCTCATCTGTCGTATGCAGCAGCTCTGCGAGCTGTGACACCGTACAAGCACGTGATTCCCAGCCTTCCGCTGGGTCATTTTGGATGACCATCGGCCCGCTGTATACAGACCAGTTCAAATGGGGATGACCTGTCTGATGAATCATCTCACAACAAGCAGCACCAATGGCCGAGCCTGTGTCATTCGTAAATGGAGAAACAAACACATCATCAAATAACCCGCTTTCTCGAATCGCACTGTTCCATTTAATATTCAGAGAACAGCCTCCTATAAAGCAAAAGTTCTTTGTTTTGCGCCCATGCTTGGTCACACTCGCCTCCAGCGAGGTTACAAGAAGCTGCTCCAAATACTGATGGAAAGACGCCAAAGCGTCTGCATGCGGAATATGATGCTCATCTACATATCGCTTGATTTCCTGGGAAAAGGTCCAGTTAAACTCCATGGAGGGTGAAAAATGCCGCGCATACGTCAACTCAAACTGCTCGAGCAGCTCTGAACGTACCCGCCCCTTGGCTATATAGGCCATAACCTTGCCCGCTACCGAAAGATCATCCACACGTGGTCCTTGTCCTCCGCGAAGGAAAGGCTCAAAGTGCAGCGAAAACAGTGAATAAATGTTGCCGATGTACATGAAGAGAGGGCCCAGGTTTTCTAATCTTTCGTTCGCTGGATCAAAGTAATAAAAACGCGGGTACATACCTCCATCGTATACAAGCGCGTAAGACGGCTCCTTGTTCACCGCATAAGGGCTCGCACAATAGGTGCTGGCGATATGTGTGGTTGCATGCATATAGCTGGTATAATCGAAGGATTTCTCTCCAATAACAAGTCCACTGCCCGAATAGGCTTGGAGTGCGTCCGCTGAAAGCGATACTTCGCGGTAAGGCGCAACCGAAAGGGACAACTCCTGCCCATTAGAACGCGTATCCACCCTGCTTTCCTTCAATCCGGCCCAGCCGTCAATAACAAACCGATCCACATCTGCCGAGGTATAGCCATGCAGGTTAAGTGCTTCTTCAACAAAATCTAAATCAGGAATTTCGCTGTAGCGTTTGTTGTTATTGAATTTTTCAACTTCATAGCTGAAAATAAGCTTGTTATCCTCAATCAAGGCTACACTACCATCATGCGTTAATTTCAGTCCGCAGAATAACATGTTCCTTTCACTCCTCACCTGTTAGCCCAACACAAACCCGTTTTATTGTTCAGCCTCAGCAAAATGACGTGGTAATACCGGAATGATATCTTCCTCTTCAGAACCGCTGCGATTGGATTCATCGATCCAAGTTCCCAGCCCGGCCACTGTCGGCTCCTGAAAAAAGACCTGAATCGGCACATCTATGGCCAGCTGGTCTTTGATTTTAGCAATGACACTCATCAGCATCAGGGAATCTCCATTTTCAAAAAAGTCCTGGTGTATGCTAATTTCCTCATGTCCTAGCACCTCGCCCCAAATCTGACCTAGCTGCCGTTCCGTTTCCGAATAGACCTCTCCGTCACGACCGATCAAGGTCACTTGGATGTGAGGCCGCATATGCACTCCAGTGTTCGCAAGCTGTGACTTGGGCTGTAGCGTATGAAATAGCTCTTCCTCAAAAGAAACAAATTTAGCACCCAGCTTCACATTTCGCTGAATCATATCGTTCAGAGCTTCATTAGAAGTAATGAACTGCTTCAGCTCCTGATAGGACTCCAGCAGATGGCTGTAGGCTTCTGACTCTTGCTCGTTATGTCCCTGTGCTTGCTCTGTAATTTCCTTTGTTAAGTCTGGGGAAAAGTGAACCTTGAGCAGCGTCAGCACTTGAGCCAGCTTCTGGCTGCGAATGTTGGCGATGACCGCTTGGGTCAGTTTATATTGCAAAAGCCGATCAAGCAGCTTTCCATAGTCCTCGGACGAAATCGGCTGAGATAACATACGTTGATCCATCAGTTCGTTCGGTGTATCCCCCATCTCCAGATCCGACCAGTTGATCGCCATCACTTCCATGCCGCGACGGCTCTGATAGTGGGCATACTGATCCAGAAATGCATTCGCAGCAGCATAGCTGCCCAAACCTACGCCTCCCAGTTGCGAAGCCACTGACGAGAACAGAATGTAAAAGTCCAGCGTCTGCTCCTTGGTCACCTCGTTCAACACCCATGTTCCGGTCACCTTGGCTTCCATGGTTCGCTGAAATGCGGCGGTATCCATCTGTTCCAGACGAACCTCCTCCAAATGCATCGCGGCATTAATAACCCCCTGAATTGGACCGTAACGTGCATGTATATCCTCAACGACCTTCTTCATGGAAGCCAGGTGCGTGATATCTGCTGCATAGTAGCTAACTTCGGAGCCAAGGCTTTCAATCTCCAACAGTCGGCGGATTTTCTTCGCAATCGCAGAAGTGTCCGGTCCTACAGCTCGTTCCTGCCAAGTTCCCCGGTCTGGAAGCTCTGTCCGATTGACCAGCACTAGCTTTACATTGGCCTGGCGGGCAAAATAGCGGCAAGTCTCCAGTCCTACCGAACCGGCTCCCCCGGCTATCAAATAGACACCGCCCTCGCGTAGCGTAATTTTGCGGCGTGGAAGGGCTGCAAGCCGCATCCGTTCCAGCTGTTGTGTATACCGCTGACCGCCACGCCATGCTGAACCTTGATCTGCTTCATCCCGATTCAATTCCAACATGATTTCCCGAGCGATGTCGGAATTCTCCCGTCCGATTGTTTCTACATCCATACAGCTACAACGGTGCTGGCTATATTCCTGTGAAACGACCTTCATCAATCCCCACAGAGGCGCTTTTTCCGGGAACACATATGTATCCTCCGCTACGACCAGCTGTGCGTAGTTCGAGACGACCTTGATTTCCAACGAGCGATGAATCGAACTTGCTTGCACTGCCTTCATTAAATAAAAAAGACTTAAAACTCCTTGCTCCTGACTTTCATTCAAATCGTCGAGTTTCCGCATGCGACTACGAATTTCGGTACATGTCCACAGATGCACGATGCCAGCAAGCTCTGCTCCCCCTTGCGTTTCGGACTCTGCCACGGCTGCAAGCAGCTTGGCATAATCCTCCGCAAAGCCGGGACGAATCCGATAATGTCCCGGATCTACGACCGAAAAAGCAGATGCAGCCTCTACAATGATCGGCGTTTCTCCTTGGGCCTTCATCAACTCACCAAGTGAATCAGCGACCCCTTCTTCATCCGCCAGAATAAGCCAAGATTTCCCGGCAGAAGGCCGCTCTGGGAGGGTAGAATCCGTGAGAGGACTGGCTATCCAATTCAGTTCATAAAACCAATGATCCACCTGTTTCTCCGGTTCAGATTTCATGGCTGGAGAAGTCGCTTCGTGCTCTAGCGCATGCTCGGGAATATACTCCACCCAATGCCGCTTTCCTGAAAATGGATAGACAGGCAAAGGAACACGGCGCCTTTGCTCCAAATCATGCAGGGCAGCCCAATTGATCTCGCTACCTTGCATATATTCATCTACAACCTGCTCCAGACTGGTGTCGGGCTGCACCTTAAAGCTTTTCTCTTCACGGGTTGTCAGACGGGTATAATAAATCCTCTCTCCCGCCAAAGCTGGACGCACAGCTTCATCTGCGTTTGCAAAACGCTCTATCCCTTCCCTAAGCTCATCAAGGCTTGTAGCTACAATTGCAAGCCGATAAGCATAGTGCCCGCGTCCCTGATTGCTTGTGAAACAAATATCTGGCAGTGTATGAGTTGTACGGTCCAAAAATGTACGGTAACGGTCAACCAAAGCATTGAAGGAAGCTTTGCTCTTGGCAGACAACGTAAATACGTACGGCACGTCTTCTACACTGGCGGACAGGCTCCGCTCATCCTGCTCATATTCTTCTAATATGACATGGCAGTTGGTCCCTGCCAGACCAAAAGCACTGACCCCCGCCCGCCGTGGTACTCCTGCCTCCGTCTCCCATGGAACCAGCTCTGTATTCACATATACAGGCGATTCGATGAAATTAATGTGCGGATTCGGCTCGTTAAAATGTAGGGTTGCCGGAATCTCCTTCTGTTGCAACAACAGCACCGTTTTGATTAGACCCGCAATACCAGCTGCGGTGTCCAAATGACCGATGTTTGTTTTTACCGCACCCAGAGCACAAAAATGCCGCTTGTCCGTGTAGCTACGGAAGGCATTGGTAATGCCTTCGATCTCAATCGGATCACCTAGACGAGTTCCTGTACCGTGAGCCTCGATGTAGGTTACTGTTTCAGGGGGTATGCCCGCATTGCGCCAAGCTTCCTTCATCAGCTCCGTCTGAGCCAAGGCACTTGGGGCGGTAATACCGTTGGACTTTCCATCTGAATTCATGGAACTCCCTTTAATAACGGCGTAGATATGATCCCGATCCTTCTTGGCCTTTTCCAGCGTCTTCAGTACAATGACTCCAAATCCCTCGCCCCAGACAGTTCCATTCGCTGCAGCATCGAAGGTACGAGCGACAGAATCAGGAGAAGCAATGCCGATATCCACCAGCCCCTCGTCTACAGGAAACAGGGTTAGGTTTAGTCCTCCAGCTACAGCCATGTCGCAGTCTCCTGTAATCAGCCCTTTAACCGCATGATGTACAGCGGCCAAAGATGCCGAGCAAGCAGTATCAATCAGATGACTGCCGCTGGCGAGATTCAGCAGGTAGGCCACCCGACTGGCTACGACTGAAATGGTATTGCCGGGCAAAGCATAAGGCTCCATGTTCTGAATCAGCTGCAAGTAGTCGGCATCCGTATCCCCTACGTACACTCCGGTACGTGAGCCATACAATTCCTTTTCGGCGTATCCAGCATCCTCCAGTGCTTCCCAGGTAACTTCGAGGAAAATGCGCTGCAAAGGGTCCATACAACGGGCTTCCGCTGGCGTGATATTAAAATATTCTGCATCAAAACGGTCAATATGGTCCAAATACGCTCCTCTGCGATACTTAATCTCAGGCGCATATCGTTTGCCTTTAAAATAATCTCGAATAGGCCGATCTACATCCGACTTGCGACTTTCCGGAAATTCTCTTACGGCATCCATGCCGTTTACGAGATTATCCCAAAATTCATCCGTTCCATTCGCCCCCGGAAAACGGCAAGCCATCCCCACAACAGCAATATCATCGACTTTTACTGTTTTGGCCTCATTTTCGAATAGCTCTTTTAGCATCGGCAGAGCTTCTGTTTTGGAGAGATGTTTTGCAGCCACCTGAGCTAGCAAGTAATTCTGAACCCGTTTCATATGTTATCCCTCCTTCAGATGGTCCAGCGCCCGTATAGACTGGCTTACATCCAGTGAGCCATCTTCAATTTGATCCAGCAGGCTCATGAGATCCTGATCCAGCTGTTCGTCATCCTTGGATTGATTTTCAAAATGATTCATATACGCTGCAATCGTAGGATAGGAGAACAGCTCAGCGACCGTCGCCTTGCTGCCCAGCGCGTGTTGCATCTTACGATGCAGTCGAACAATCGAGATGGAGTTGCCGCCGATTTCAAAAAAGCTGTCATGGATGCCGACGTCCTCCGGACTTATATTTAAAATTCCGGCCCAGATTTTGGCCAGCATATGTTCTCTCTCGTTACGGGGCGCCACATATGCGGTTGAACGATGAACTCGCCGCTCCGGCTGTGGCAGATTTTTGCGATCAATCTTTCCGTTAGGAGTAAGCGGCATCTCCAGCAGTTCCATAAAAAATCCTGGAATCATATACTCAGGCAATAATTCACGCAGGTGAGTTGTCAGATCATCCACTTCAAGCCCTTTTTCCAGCGATGTAAAATAACATAAAAGATTGGTTACACCAAACTCATCAGTTTGGGCAACTACAGCCGTTTCCTTAATCCCTGGAAAGACAGATACAGCCCGTTCCACTTCTTTCAGCTCTACGCGATATCCTCGCACCTGAACCTGATCATCCTTACGTCCGCTGTACTCCAGGATGCCATCTGGTCGTAACAAGCCCAGATCTCCCGTACGATATAATCTTTCGCCGGTTTTGGGATGCTGGGTAAAAGCCTTGTCAGTGGCTTCCGGCTTATTCCAGTACCCCGCCGTCAGACCAATGCCGCCGATACAGATTTCGCCTTTGACCTCAAAGGGGCACAACTGCCCCTCCTTGTCCAAAATATAGACATGCGTATTCGCAAGCGGCCTGCCCAATGGAATACTCAACTCTCCTTTTGCCGGAGATGCGTCAATCAGGTAACAGGTTGCATAAATAGCCGACTCGGTCATGCCGTAAATGTTGGCAATCTTGGCTTCCCGGAACGTGCTGTACCAGTCTCGCACCCCATTGACGAGCAAGGCTTCGCCTCCATTGAGTACCCACTTTAGTTCCGGCAGCGGATGGTCTGTCTCATCGGTCGGAATCGCATCCAAAAAGAGACTCATCTGAGCTGGAACAAACTGGGTAATAGTAACCTTGTCATCTCGCAGCTGTTCATAGAGCCTTTGTGGATCTTTGACCGTATCCGAACTGAAAATGGACAGCTTGGCTCCATAAATCAAGGGCCAGAAGAACTCCCATACCGAGTCGGTGAAGCTGGCGGAAGTCTTCTGCGCAATCACATCTGCTGCGGCCAGACAGAAAGTATCCTGCAACCAAAAAAGCGTGTTCAGCACAGCCTTATGCGTCATCATGACTCCTTTGGGATCTCCCGTGGAGCCTGAGGTGTAAATCAGATATGCCAGATCATTTTCACAGGCAGGACAGTGCCATGAAGCCTTTCCCTGGTGCTCCCAATCCGATCGTTGATACACAGTCAGCTTATCTGTTTGCACCTTTGTTTCGTCGAGGCAGACAGCGGTCGTCATACTCTCCGGCAAATCTTCCAGCATCGTCTGCAGTTTGGCAGACTCGGTGATCAGCACACTGCAGGCACTGTCGCGCAGCATATATTGAATCCGTTTTTTCGGATAATCCGGATCAATAGGTACATAGGCCGCCCCTGCTTTTAATACACCGAAAACAGCCACCAAAAGCTCAATTCCCCGTTCCGCTACCACCGCTACCCGCTGGTTAGGCCGCACACCTACTGCGTACAGTAGGCGGGCCATTCGGTTCGCTTGTTCCTCCAGTTCGGCATATGTGATGGAAGAACCATATTCTTCGATAGCAGTATGCTGAGGGGTTTTCGCGACCTGACGGACAAACAAATCAGGAATCGTCAGCTGTTCCTCATAAGCCTTGCTGGTCTGATTCATCTCCGCAATGACGCGTTCCTCATTTGCCGATAGAATTTCAAATGCATCAAAATCTAGATCCATAGGAGCTACTCCTGAACCGGAATTGCAGCAGATCCAGCCGATTGACCTACCAAGCTATTTGTGAAAAAGTCCACTAATCGGTCTATGCCTTCGTTGTATCGCGTTGTAGAGTAGGACAGGCGCAGCATTTTCGGCAATCCAAAATCAGAACCCGGCACTGTCGCCACTTGTTTGGCTCTCATTATTTGTTCCGCCAGCTCCAAACTTGTCTCAATGCCGTGCTCGTCCATGTATTTCTCACAATCAAGTGTGAAGTAAAAGCTACCTTGAGCAGGAATGGCACGTACGAGTGGAACCTCATTGAACCGCTCCACCGTATAATCCCGTCTTGCTCTGTACAGGCTGACCAGTTGCTCAATCTCTTCGGGATGCGCCAATGCTTCGAGCGCGCCAAACTGCACGACAGGGTCAGCTGTCAACAAGGTATGATGCTGTATGACCGTGAGCGGTGTGACCAGCTCGTCAGGAACGATACAGTAGCCAACGCGCCGACTGTACATCCGGTATCCTTTGGAGAAAGCATTCGTCGTAATAAAAGCTGATTTGGTATCCGTCAGCTCCAGTACCGAGGTGCTTCGTTCATCAAAGCAAACATTGGCATAAATCTCATCATTAATGACTACAGCCTGTCCGTCGATGATTTCATCAATGGCGTACAGTTCTTCTTTCGTTAAAATATTGCCTAACGGATTGCCAGGCGAATTAATTACCACAATTTTGGTTTTATCCGTGAAGTTTTCCCTGAAGGAATCCAGATCGAGTGCCAGCGTATCCAGATTAATATCATAGTAGCGAACGTTCGCCCCTACCAATTGAGCGCAGAAATGATACAGGGAATAATACGGACGCGGCAGCAGTACCTCATCCCCTTCTTTCGCTAATAAATAAAACAAATTCCGGAACAAGGCACTGGTGCCCACATTAATCAAGATATTGTTAGGGTTAATGTCCAGATCGTAGGTTTTCTTGTATTCCTCCGCCAAAGCTTCCTTTAATTCCGGCAAGCCCGGTGGGAATACAAGCGAGCTTTTTTCAAAGGTATCTAATGCATCCTTCATCGACTGAATAATATCCTCGTGCAAAGGTAGCTCGGATTTTCCCAAGGTCATCCGAATGACCTCCTTGGAGCCGTTTTTCTCAAATTCATAAGCCATTTGATCCAGAACGAACATTAAAAACCGATTGTCGTAAAATTCAATAGATGATCTCAATTCCATTTGTAATTGCCTCCTTTGAATGAAACGCACGTTAATGGGATACTTTGGACAGGCTAGACACACTACCAGCAATGGTCTTGATTATTTTGTGATACCTCTCCAACATAGAGTGAACATAAGAAGATTCCAGCAAAGCGGTATTCCACCTCAGGGAACAGGTCAGTCCGGTTGTTAATCTCACAACAGACAGTTGCAGTGCTGCTGGTTCTGAGGGATATACACGTAATCCCACTTCCCCTATCACAGGTAAAGAGCTCGTGCAGTCCTCTTCGCAAAAGATGACGTTAAAACGGGTTGAATACTCCGCCCCGCTCTTCAACACATTAGGGTCCAGCAGCAAATGAAACGGATATAAAACGGCTTGAAGTGCAGCTTGATGCTTGTCCTTCACTTTTTCTAGCAAAGGATTAAACGACGAAAGCCCCTCCATTGAAACTCTGACTGGCACAGGATGCTGGATGCGTAAAGGTACTCCGCTCCCCTGCACCGGATGTCCCTCGGGATGAACGACATGGATCAAAAGCTCCTCCGCTTGCGTCAATTGCCGCAGCAGCAGGAAATAACAGGCGAATAAAATGTCTGTAACACTACTATCATGACTGGAGGCAAAAGTGTGCAGAGCCTCAGTCTCCTCTGTGGCGAGGGTCAACTCGATGGAATCCCATTCAGACGTTGCAGAAGCATCTTCTCCTCGTTTGAACGGCAATCCGATTTGAGGAAGCGGATTTCGTAAAGCTTCGGTCCAGTACGCTTTTTGCGGCTCCAAATATCCTTCCTGCAACAACTGATGCTGCCAATAGGTAAAGTCAATCTGCGGTATGGGCTGAAATGTGTGGACTGCATCCACTACCGAATCCGTAACAGCGGCGGAATAGCGGATAAACAGTCGTTCCAGCCAATCTTTCATGTCCAGACATTCCATTAGTAATGGATGAACAGCCACGATCAATTGGCACCGTTCGTTGTTGTCACACCCCAAGCGAACCCGATACAGCGGCCCTTGTCGTGGCTCAAACGGGTTACGATACTCGGCAGCCACACTAGAATCCGCCCAAGAAGCTGCATCCTCCTCTATGACATCCGTGAATGTGTAATCCAACGGAAGATGTGTCTTCACCTGCTGAGTCGGCTCGGAGATCTCTTCCCTGAAGATTATTCTGAGCGTACTGTGTTCGGCTTGCAGTTCTTCCAACACCCTGACAAATAACGTCTGATCCACCTTGCCTGTCCACGCTGCACAAACGATCACATGAGGAGTTGATCCCCGATGTCGCCATAACTGCTTTTGGTAAAAAGATAAAGGATGCCACTCAGCCTCTGGTCGCGGACAAATCGGAGGAATCGCAAAAGTGGAGTCCTTTGCTCGTCGTTTCCGCTTCATGTTGTCCGCTTCCTCAGGTGAAAAAATCCGGTACTCCGCCAAAGCTTGTTCAGGCTGGTCCAGAATCTGGTCGATCAGGCTGAGCAAGTGTCGTGCAAGTGTAGTGATTGTCTGTTGGTGAAACAACCGGGAATAATACTCAAAGGTGCAATTTAGCTCTCCCTGCATCCCTTGAAAAATGTCGAGCTTCAAATCCATGGTTGAGCTGTGTTTGGCCCAGTCCACCATGTCCAGCGTCACATCTCCCATCGTAAATTGGGTCCTCTGCATCCCCTGATTATGTAAAATAAGCATGGTGTCAAAAATAGGGTTGCGTGAAAGATCACGTTTCTGATCCAGGTGCTCCACCATCTTTTCAAATGGATAATCCTGATGATCATACGCAGCTATAGTCCGATGAGCCACCTCCTTTAAAAAGTCTGTAAAGCAGCGCTCTCCTGCCGGAGTATTACGAATAGGCAAATAGTTCGTAAAAAGACCTATCGTATGCTCTACCCCCGTATAACGTCTTCCAGCAATGAGAGAACCTACAATGACATCCTCCTGCCCTGTGTATTGATACAGCAGCACATTGTATACAGCCAGAAGTGTCATATATAGCGTAGCCCCGTGTTCTTGTCCCAGGGCTCGCAAGCGGTCAGCAGCTACCTTGTCAATCGTGAACGAATACATGCCCCCTTCAAAAGTCATCACAGGCGGCCGTGGATAATCACTGGGCAGATTCAGAACCGGTAGTCCTGCCTCCCGCCCTTCCGTTAACGTCTTCAGCCAAAATTTCTCCTGTTTCAGCAACTGCTCGCTGTGCAGAAAAGCATTTTGCCATACTGCATAGTCCTTATACTGAATACGTAGCGGTGGCAAGCTCTGCCCGCTATAAAGACTGGTAAATTCCCGAATGAGGATTTCCATGGAAACACCATCTGAAACAATATGATGCATGTCAAACATCAGCAAATGCTTGTCCTCTTCATCACGCTGATCCGTTAATCGCAGCAAGCACACACGAAGTAAAGGCGCCTCTCCCAAGGAAAATGGCTGTACAAATTCTTCCATCCGTTTTTGCACATCGGCTCCTTCTGAAGCCACTCCCAGTGATATCGCAAGCTCTGCTTCCGGAAGAACACTTTGCACAATTTCATCCTCTGCCACATCAAACACCGTCCGAAAGGATTCATGACGACGAATGATCGCAGCAAATGCGTCTTTTAAGCGCTCCACATCCAAACGCCCAGTGATCATAGCCGCTCCGGGCATGTTGTAGCTCAAATTACCTTCTGCCAGCTGCTTCAGAATAAACTGACGCCGCTGTGCGTTGGATACGGGGTAAAATGCTTGTGGAGACACTGGTTCGATAGATGGGTAATCCGTTGTTTCTCCTCCTGAAACAAGCTGGGCAAGCTCACGAATACAAGGGTGTCCAAACAAGTCAACCAATGTAATTCTCGTGTGGAACACCTGACTGATGGCTGTAATCAGATCCGTAGCCAGCAGTGAGTCTCCACCCAATTCGAAGAAATCAGCATCTATAGACAGCTCGTCAATACCCAAAATCCGTCCCCAAATGCGTGCCAGCCTGTCTTCCGTTTCCGTCGGAACATACCCATCACGAAAGGAAACACGTACTTCGTTATAGGCTGGCAACTGTTCGTTACGACCACGGCTTCGACGTT
Organism: Paenibacillus sp. P2(2022); assembly: GCF_029522175.1. Lineage (NCBI taxonomy): Bacteria > Bacillati > Bacillota > Bacilli > Caryophanales > Paenibacillaceae > Paenibacillus > Paenibacillus sp. P2(2022). The sequence continues at coordinate 128,084 of NZ_JAKWFI010000004.1, forward strand.
CGATCGGCGGCTCTACCCAGTAGCGCTGCTTGTCCCAGGCGTATGTAGGCAAAGGAACTTTGACACATCCGTCTGCCGAATAATCCTCCAACCAGCGTCTGTTCTCTCCGTTAACATATCGCCGGGCAATCATTCGTGCATCTGTATCCAGCGTCATTTCTGCCAGGGGCAGGGGCTCGCTATATATAGTGCAAAAAATCCCCTGTTGCTCCAGCCCTGTTCCATCCTGACAGACCAATGCGTTATAAGCCTGGCGCAGCTTTGAGCAAAGACTGATCCGATCCGAAACTGGAATTGCCAATCGATAAGCATGATGCTCTCTGCCCGTGTTCAGGACATAACAGATATTTTCCAAAGACGGAATATCGTCACTCTCCAAAAAATCAATATATCGGGCAGTCAATCTTCGCAGTGAATCCTCACTATATGCCGAAAGCGTAAATACTCGTTCCTCACCGCAGGGTGCATCGGAGGACGATGATAGTGAGGCTCTGCTGCCCTGATACTCCTCCAGCACCACGTGACAATTTGTACCGCTTAATCCCCATGAACTGATACCCGCTCTCAGTGGAATCCCGTCCTCACTTCGCCAATCAGCTAGCTTTGTATGAATATAGACCGGAGAACTATGCAAGTTCATCAACGGATTGGGATACGCAAAATGCAGGGTAGGCGGAAGTTTTTTATGCTGTAAAGCCAGAATCATTTTAATTAGCCCTGCCATGCCCGAGGCCGAATCCAGATGACCGATATTGCTTTTGACTGAGCCGATTCCACAAAATTGTCTTTTTTGCGTATACCTGCGAAAAGCATTTGTAATCCCTTTGATTTCAATCGGATCTCCAATTTTGGTCCCTGTTCCATGAGCCTCAATGTAAGAGATCGTCGACGGATCAATGCCTGCACGCTTCCAAGCCTCTACAATCACTTCTTCCTGGGCTCGGGCATTCGGGGATGCCAATCCGTTGGAAGCACCATCCTGATTGATAGCACTTGCTTTAATCACCGAGTAAATATAATCGTGATCCTTCTCAGCTTGTTCCAGTGGCTTGATTAGAACAACGCCACAACCTTCACCCCATCCCGTACCATCGGCATCAGCGTCGAAGCTGCGTGATTGTCCTTGCGACGAGGTGATCCCAAGCCCTCCCGGTTCCAATCTGGTGGGTAAAGCGCCAATGGCTACTCCGCCCACCAAAGCCATACTGCAATCTCCAGCAAGCAATCCTTCACATGCAAGATGCAAAGCGACAAGAGAGGAGGAGCAGGCGGTCGCTACACTGAGTGCAGGCCCAGATAGATTCAAGGCATAAGCCAGACGGCTTGCGATCACGGGCGGAAAATTCCCGACAAAAGCGGTGGATGAATCACTTTCGATCAGCTCCTTGTACCTCGCTTCACTATAGCCGACATATACGCCCACCCGTGAGCCACGGATACGTTCTCCGCCATAACCTGCATCCTCAATGGCCTCATAACCGGTTTCCATAAACATACGCTGCTGCGGGTCCATATATTTGGCTTCCCCTGGGAGGATATTAAAGAATGCAGCGTCAAACGTATCTATTTCGTCTAGATAACCTGCTGGCATATACGGCCCTTGATTGTGTTCATCCAAAAAAGGTCGGATCTGCTCCAAACGTGAGCTTGGAAACATTCGTATCCCATTCAGACCATGAACCAGATTGTTCCAATATTGCTCCTTGGTATCTGCTTGCGGGAATCGTCCAGCTACGCCGATGATGGCTATATCCCTGTTGCGGTTTATCCCCTCGTGGACTGCAGACGATGACGCAGCTTTGAGCTGAACTTGATATTGCTTGATCAGAGAATACGCATGCTCTTCAGATAATTCCTGTTTGGCTACAAGCTGCAAAATGGCTTCAACAAACGTATCCCTCATATGCTTTCATATCCTTTCATAGCCTCATCCACTGAAATAGCGTCCTCCTTTACCCGCTTGATCAGACTCCGCAAATCCTCATCCGCATGGTCAAGGTCAGAAGCTTCGACCTGTAATTGCGGGTCTTGGGTTATCACTTCTTTTGTACTGGCGGCAAGCCTGCCTTCTATAAATTGCGCCAGCTGTGAAACTGTACCGTACGAGAACAGATCTCCGGCCTCCACTTCAGGATCAACCCGTTCATTCAGAAGACTCAGCACTTTTAAAATAAGCAGGGAATCCCCACCAATTTCAAAAAAATGTTGACTCACATCAATTTCTTCGTATCCCAGCACCTCGGCCCAGATTTGAGCAATCTGCTGTTCCAATTCTGTGTAAGGTTCTGTGGGTTTCCCCTTTAGACTGACCTTCACATCTGTCACCAAACGGTTAGGCTTGACGAATGACGGAGCTCCTACCTCCTTAGTGGATTGCGGTACAGCTCGATGTCGATCCGTCAGCATATCCGGTGCAAGCTGAATTTTCATCATCGGCGCCCATTCACGGAGCTTCTGTGTATCAAACTTGCCGATAGCCACTTGATCCAGCGGACAAGACAAGCTCATGTGGAAAGCAGCCAGTGCATCCGGTACAGGCATATAATCCATACAGCCTGGTCCTGTAAGTCCCTCCCATGCGTACCAGTTGATTGCCAACGTCGTTTGCCCCCGCATGTTCCGCTGTGCGCTGAAGGCATCCATAAAAGTGTTGGCAGCCGCATAATCCCCACCGCCAGCTCCGCCCCATAGCGAAGCTACCGAAGAGAAGAGAACGAAGAAATCTGTCTCTCGCTCAGCTAGAAGCTTATCCAGTACTAACGTGCCATGAATTTTGGGGCAAAGTACCTTCCCAAAGTCATCCCTATTCTGAACTTCCAGCGGACGGCTGGTATCGCCGCTAGCTGCTGCGCAATGAACCACTCCTTTAATGGGGCCAAAACGAGCTTGCACATCTTCAAAAATCAGCTGCACCTGCCTAAAATCAGACACATCTCCCGCGTAGTAATGGACCTGTGAGCCGTGTTTTTCCATATCTACAAAGGCTGACAACTTACGATAAGTTGCAGCATCAGCTTGTCTTTCCACCGGATCATGTATAATTTGTGACCAATGCTCTTTTTCCGGCAGCTCTGTCCGATTCAGAATGACCAGATGGATCGGGGCTTGCTGGGACAAATACCGGCAGACCTCAAGTCCCAAGCCTCCTGCACCACCAGTCACGATATACACCGCACCCGGACGAATGGTGACGGAACGCCGAGCTGGAATATTCGGATGATTCCGAGTATCCGGGGTGCTTACCATGTCCGATTCCAGACGGGCCATGCCTTGGATATATCGTTCCTGACGGATGACAACGAACGAATCTGTTTTATTTTCTTGCAGCTCGGTCATGATCAGATCCGCAACTTGCTCCCTCGTGTGGTGGATCGTATCAACATCCAGTCCGAAACATTGCAATTGTGGATGCTCCTGAGAAATAACCTTCACTAAACCGTGAATCGCAGATTTTTCAGGTGATATATACTGTTCATCCGAAATCCGCTGTGTAAAGTTCGAGACCACTCGCAAATCGAGCGTTTCATGTAAACCCTGATGCAGTAATGCTTTTGTCAGAAAATAAAGGCTATAGACACCTGACTCCAAAGCAACATCCACAGTTTCAATATTGACTGGAGTTGAAGGGGGATCTGTGCAGGTCCAGAGATGAACGATACCGTTCAAGCGCTGATTCCGTTGTCTCAGTTCACTCATGAGTTGAAGGTAATCTGCTTCTACACCCGCCCGGATGGTGTATTGATGATGGCTCTGTTTTTCAAACATCTGCCCCATCTCTACGGTCACCACCTGATGGTCAGCATGCGTCAAGCGAAGCGCCAGCTCGTCACCAATTCCCAGCTTGTCTTTAAAGATTAGCCAGTTTCCCTGAGCCAGTGCACCTTCTCTTGTCTTCTTCAGTTCTTTTGGAGTCCAGCGAACACGGTACATTAAATCTTCGATTGTACTCACCTGTGCTTGTTCACTCATTCGACCGATAATCAATGCGGTCTCAGCCTTAGTACGGTTTGGCAAACGCACAGGGAAGGTCCGTACTTCCGTGAATTGCTCTTCCTTCAACAACTGCTCCCATGTTTCCGTCGGAACCAGTGGAGAATCCTTTCGTATATCCTGATCTTCGAACAGCCACCATCCCTCTGTCATTCCCCACACGAGATTTTCCGCAGGCTCGTTCTGCACCTTTTCGATCATAAACAGGGCTCCACCAGGGGCAAGTACCTTTTTCAACTGGGACAAGGAGGTTCGCAAACGGCTCGTGGCATGAATCACATTCAGACCAATAATGATATCAAACTGTTCCGCCACAAAGCCTTGCGCCAAAGGATCTTCTTCAATATTAAAAGTTTGATATTGAACAAACGGATAGGCTGCAAACTGCTTTTGTGCTTCCAAAATGATGCCCCGTCCCAAATCGGTATAGCAATACTCCACTTGGAGACCTGCTATGGCTGGAAAAAGGACCTTACCCACCGTTCCCGAGCCAGCCCCGACTTCCAGAATGCGGAGTCGTTTTCCCGCTTGTGCTAAAATATGCTGCCTTAATGCGTCCAGCGCCATCGTCTCACACAGATCGCCCAGGGTACGTCCCTGATTGGCAAAGCCCTCCAGAAATTGCGGTGTGCCATCGGGAAACAGTACACTCAAAGGCGATCTTTTCCCCGTTAATACAGCCGGATAGGCGTCCAGACAATACTTCAACACCTTGAAGGTTCCAGCAAATGCCGGATATTGCTCGATGTATTGGGTACATAACACCGACAGGTCGGGAACTGACTGATCAACGGTCAGCATTATATTTTCACCGTCCAAGCGGACGTGGCCCTGCTTCTCTACGAAACGCAGCATGAACCGGAAGAGACGCTGATATGTGGAGGTGATCCCTATCGTATGCAGCATTTCAGACTCTTTGTATACTTTTCCAGGTTCTGTGAGCGTCCCCCATTGCCTGAATAGTTCGATGATAAGCTGGGCTGCAAATTCATCAACCGCCTCTTTATATCCCTGGACTGCCGCGAATCCGCTCTCCTCCAATAACCGTTCACCGAATTGAAAAACCATCTCGGTAGCCTGCCAGAAATCAGGAGCTCCCTTCTGCGTGTCAGCGATCAATTCCGCACTGGCTGGTACATCCGGTGATTGCTGAATTTTAGGTTCAACCCAGTAGCGCTTCTCTTCAAACGGGTAGCCTGGAAGAGGGACACGCACCCGGTTCTGTCCGCGATAATAGTCATCCCACTCCAGCTCACTGCCCTGCATATAAGCCTCCACCAAACGTTCCAGTGATTCCGCAGGCTGGACTCTGTACGGCGCTGGATTTCCCCCTGTTTTGCCTATCGTATTTACGTATATTCGTTCGCGATCTAGTAATATGGAAGCCGCATTTTGATCGCCCTGCTCTGCAAACAGCTTGAGTTTACGCTGTAATTCTTCCTGCGAGCTGACGACGGTAGCCAAACGATAAGCATCGTTTCCACGACTGATATTGGTGCAGTAACAAATGTCTGCCAAAGCTTCGTGGTTATTTCCCAAATAAGCCGCAAACCTCTCGGCATAAGCGTAGAGCGCTTGTTCGGTCCGGGCAGACAAAGTGAACAAATATTCTTCGCCCGGAGGCGGAGCTTCTCTTTGGAGCGTATATTCCTCCAATACAACATGGCAATTCGTTCCGCTCAGACCAAATGAGCTTACACCTGCACGACGAATCCCGCATTCAGGCATCCATTCCTGAAGTGACGGAGCGACATAAACCGGAGAATTGACAAAATCAATATGCGGGTTAGGCACTTTAAAATGAAGGGATGCTGGAATCTGGCGTTTGGTCATGGCCAGCACTGCCTTCATAAACCCGGCAATCCCTGCTGCTGAATCCAGATGCCCGATATTGCTCTTGACCGATCCTACCGCACAGAACTGTTTACGATTTGTATAGCGTCCAAAAGCCCGCGCAATGCCTTCCATTTCAATAGGATCGCCTAGCTTGGTGCCTGTTCCATGTGTCTCGATATATGAAATTGTCTGTGGATCAATCCCCGCGCGCTTCCAGGCTTCCTCAATCACATCAGCCTGCGCAGCGGCATTAGGAGCGGTCATTCCGTTGGATCGCCCATCCGAGTTAGCCGCGCTTCCTTTGATCACTGCGTAAATATAATCACCATCAGCCACGGCCTGCTCCAGTGACTTGAGTACAACAGCACCTACTCCTTCGCCACCACCTGTACCGTCCGCCGATGCGTCGTACGCTTTCGTCTTGCCATCAGGCGCTGCGATTCCCATGCTGAAGAGATTTTCATCTACCATCGACAGGTACAGATTGACACCGCCAGCCACAGCCATTTCGCAGCTACCAGACGTGATCTCCTGTACCGCATGATGCACAGCCATGAGTGAAGAGGAACAGGCCGTGTTAATGACCTCTGCCGGGCCTGTCCAATTAAAGACATAAGCAATCCTTCCGGCAATCACAGCTTGTAAATTCCCCGGTATAGCAGAGGGCTCAATCTGTGGCATCAGGTCCAAATATTGCGGTGTACCTGTTCCTACAAATACTCCCGTCTTCGACCCGTACACCTCTTTTTCCGAGTATCCCGCATTCATCATTGCTTCCCAAACAACTTGTAACAGCAGGCGCTGCTGTGGGTCCATCATTCGTGCTTCATTTGGAGCTATATGGAAAAACGATGTATCAAAGCCATCAATTCGCTCCAGATATGCCCCTTGCGGTAACTGCCCTAACTGTCCAGCTACATTATCTGAACCATGAACTATATCTTGTAACCGATGAGTTGGAATGTCGCGAACAGCATCCACTTCACGACACAGATTGTCCCAGAAGGCATCGCAACTGTCCGCCATAGGAAAACGGCAAGCCATGCCAATCACAGCAACATCACCATGTCTTCCTTTGGCTCCAAGCTCAGCCCTGTGGATATGTTGCCGTCTTGTATCCATTTCGCGAAGGGGTTTGATAGGTTTCTCCACACCGCCGGACTGAATGATTTGGGCCTGCATCGCGATCGTATGATGTGTAAAAAGCTGCGGAATGGTCAGCTGAGTCTTCAGTAAATGGTGGATTCTGCTTTGCAGTCGCACGATAGACAACGAGTTGCCCCCTGCTTCAAAAAAACTGTCCTCCACACTAACGGCAGGCACGGACAGCAACTTCTTCCAGATATCCGCCAGTTGTTCCTCCAACTCATTACGTGGTGCCACATATGCACGAGTATGGACTACTCCAATCCGTTGCAAAGGCAGCGCCTTTTTATCCACCTTGCCATTTGCCGTGACAGGCATGGACTCCAGACAAACTACATGTGCCGGAACCATATAGTCCGGTACATATTGCTTCAGGTACAATTGGATGTCATTGGTTCCTAACGGAGATGCTTTCGAGGTCTTCAGCCTTTTCAATGTATAAAAGGCTGCAAGCTCCTCGGTGTGCTCTGATCCATGCGGAATGACCACAGCCTCTTTGATGGACGGATGACTTCTGAGAATAGTCTCAATCTCCCCCAGTTCCACACGCATCCCTCGGATTTTAACCTGGTCATCCGACCTGCCGACAAACTCCAGATTACCGTCTGGCAACCATCTCACCAGATCGCCTGTTTTATACATCCGCTCTGCTTGGGTTCCAAACGGGTTCGGCACAAAGCGTTCGTCCGTCAAGCGTGGATTGTATAAGTATCCTCGCGCCAATCCAGCTCCAGCGATGAACAGCTCTCCAGTCGCCCCAAAGGGCAGCAAGCGTTGCTGTGGATCTAGAACATACACCTGATAATTTAATAGCGGCTTGCCTATGGGTAGAGTTGCCCGTTGCTCTGCAGGTTGGCATTCATACAAAGTCGTATTAATAGCCGCTTCTGTCGGACCGTAAATGTTAAACAGCTCGCCTATGTTCAGCTTATCTCGTAAATGCTGTACCAGCTGCCCGCTACAAACCTCACCTGCCATGATGATAAAAGCAAAGGGATGCTCAATATCTGGTACCTGCTCCAACAGCACTTCCATTAGTGAAGGTACGGTATTTAACACATTAATCTGTTCCTTCCGTACCAGTCCCCAAAAGGCGCTTGGATCTGTCTTGGCTTCTTTTGGAACCAGATACAGTGTCCCTCCGGTAGCTAAAGGCAAAAAAATCTGCTGCACAGAAGGATCGAATGTGAATGGAGCCATCAAAATATGTCTCAATTGTTCATGGAAATCATAGCTGTGTTTCAGCCCAGCCAATTGATTAACAATATGTCGATGCTCTATCATCACGCCTTTGGGCGTTCCAGTCGAGCCTGATGTATATATGACATACGCCATATGATCAGGTCTGCCTTGAACTGGCAGATTGGACGTCTCGCCTGTATAGAAGGCGGGATTGGACAGATCAAGCACTGTTCCTTGAAAAGGATGGGCATCCACATACTGTGGCGGTGAGATCAGCAACTCCATCCGACTATCCGTAAAAAGTTGCTGTACCCGCTCTGCTGGAAACGCCGGATCTATCGGACAATACGCCCCTCCTGCCTTTAGTACCGCCAGGATCACCACGATAACTTCCACCGTCGGCTCAGTCATGATGCCGACAATATCATCTGGACCCACTCCATGACGTTGTAAAGCACGGGCAAGTTGATTGGCTCTTGCATTTAGCTCTCTGTAACTAATGCAATATTCTGCTTCGACTACAGCAGCTTGCTCAGGCGTTTGTACCACCTGTTCTTCGAACAACTGATGCAGCATATTCACATCCGTCAGTTCTACAGCCGTCTGATTTAAGCCATTTACTAGAAGCTCTCGTTGCTGTGGAGCCAGCATATTTGCCGCATCATCCTCCAGAGAAACCGCTGATTTCTTAGGCCATTGAGCCAGAACATACAGCAAGTTGGCAGCAAAGGATTCAAGCAAGGACATCGAGTACACCTCAGGTCGATAAACGAGTTGCAGTATCCGACCTTCTTCTTCGTTCGGTACAAGCTTGATTATCAGATCGAATCGATCCAGGTCATCGACCGCCGTTTGTAATCCCTCATCCACACATGCCAGTTGCCACAGTTCTTGCAGCTCTCTCCCATGAAGAGATGTCCACTTGTCATAGAGAAGGGACAAAGAATTGGCCTGATGGTTCAATGTTCGGGAAAACTCGGCCTTCATGTCTTCGTTTAGCTCACGCCACGTTCGACTTCCTTGAACCCGAGGCTTGAGAAAAAGCAGACTCCCTGGCTCGGATTGGGCCTGTACAAGCGTCGTCGTGCCAATACATATATCTTCTGACTGCGAATAGCGATGAAGCAGCCCAGACAGCGCCGTCAAGAACAAAATAAAACGTCCCAGTTCCGAGCCTTTCGACATTTGATCCAGTTGGCGGATTGTCTCCCTGGGAATAACCCGTTCTAGCGTTTCTCTGCGTGCTCCCGGTTGATAGTTAGACTTGCTTTTGCTTACAGGCAATAATTCCCGCGGCAGATCTTGAGACCATTTTTTCATCCAATATTCTTCAATGATCCGGTCTTTCAGATGCGTACTCTTGTCCATACACACTCCCCTCTCTGTCAACCGTTCCCGGCCTTCATGAGCTGACGAATCCACATGATCTTTAATTGGTGGACTACTTGATTAATTCACTATTCAAAATACTCAGTCTCTCCTCAAAAGGAGGATGCACGTGCTTCAATTCTTTCTCCCATTCCGCCTTGCAGCTGCAATCCAGATGCTCCAGAACGCTTGGATCAAGAGTGTGATTATACTCCTTCAACGCCTCCATCACTCGATCACTGCATTGCGGGCAATTGTAAGGCACCCCGACAGGAGAAGGATAAAATTGGAACAATCCGACGATGATCTTCCCCAAATGTGCCGTCCGTTTTACCACCTCAACGATACTCCAGAGCCATGCCGGTTTATAGGCCTCTTGATCACTTAAATACTGCACCAGTGTATAATCCTGTACGGTACAGCTTTCCAGTGAAACAGTCGTCGTACCGATCTCAAAAGCATGTTCAATCGTTTGTACGGCATGCTCGATAGCCTCTTGTTCCGTAATAAAAGGCGGCTTCAGCAACACATAGCTGCGTAAATTTAGCTCCTGAGTCACCAAGCGGGCGGCCTTGTCAAATTGTTTTAATGAAAAGCCCTTGTTTATGCATACATACCGCAAAAAATCATCAATCATTTCAAGTCCCATGGCGACTTCCACATGCTTATCCGGTAAAAGGCGCTTAATTTCCGCCATATTTTCCTGCGTTACAAACTCGGGTCTGGTTTCAATAACCAGCATTTTGATTTCGGGCTTTTCCCCAACCATGCGTATGATCTCCCACAATGCTTCAGCTGGAACTTCATTGTCGTTGAGAATGGAGCCGTTATTATACAGATTGAGTAAAGGATATTTGGTAAAATCAATCCGATTGAACTCCTTCCGAAATTGCTCCAAATAATAATGGGCGGATAGAGGGCCGTCTTTGCGCGTTTGCTTGGCTAAATGACCGCACATGGTGCAGCCGTTTCCATTTTTCAGAGCCCACTCGCATCCGTTCGACATTAAATACATGACTGCACGTTGGTAGTTTTTCCCTTGAAAGTTTTCCTCACGAATATCCGTTTCTGTCGCTACTTTGTCCAAATGATACTGTTCATCCGGAATTTTGGCGTGAATTTCCTTCATTAAATTAGCAATGAGTCGGTAATAGTGGGCAGTTTCCTTCGTAGTCATCCATTGATAGGAATCCATTTGTTCCCAGTCCTTCGGCTTTCTCATCTTCATACACCCCTTTTCAAAGTATCCGGGCTATAATCAAATTCAATCGCCCAGACCTCTTGCAGTCCCTTTTCCATCTCCGTCAAGGAGTGAATATCCTGAATAGCACAATCTCTTTCTGTAACCATCAGCCTGAGCAAAGCGACATAACGTTCACATAAGAGTTCTATTGTCGATGTTTCATATGTTGAAGGCTGATACAACATTTGGATGGCTGTTTGCTCCATTTGATGAATACTCACTAGAAGTGAATAATCCGTTACGCTATGCCCGGCAAAGGATTCCAAGGTCAATTCACTTTGTCGATTGATCTCCAGCGGATAATTTTCAATCACGAGCAATGTATCAAATAGAGGCTCTGTGCTTCTGAAATTTCCGTAAGTTTGTATATCCACAAGCGGTGTTGTTTCGTAAGGCTGCCTCGCTATACTCGCTTGCTGAACATCGAGCAGCGCTTGTTGCAGCGTATCGCTATTCCCAGACAGCAACCGCATAGGAACCGTGTTCATCAGAAGACCTACCATTCGTTCAATTCCAGGCAAGCTGCTGGAGCGGCCAGATACTGTTGTGCCGAAAAGCACGTCTTGCCGACCGCTAACCTTTTGCAGCAGAACGCCCCAAGCCGCTGTAAAAAGGGTACCTATCGTTACCGATTCTTCCTTCGCGACAGTTTCCAGCTCATTCACCAGATCTGGCGGCAATATATACGATTCGCAAGCCGTATCGCTTATTTTTGGGGCAGAAGTGGTATTAAGCAGGTACAGGGGCTGAGCTTCATATCCAGCCAGATAAGCTTGCCAAAATGCCTTGCTTCCGCTCTTATCCTGCTTTCCAAGCCATTTCACGTACTCTCGGAAATGCGGCTTGCTTATCTTTTCCGGTTCTCGGCCTGCACGCAGCGTATGATATGCGCGGATAAACTCACCCAGCACAATGCCATTACTCCAGCCATCCATCACGATATGATGGTTGCTGACCATCATGATATGACGATCATGCATTAGCCTAAACACTGTAATCCGCAGTAGTGGACCCTCGGACAGGTCAAATCCTACAGCACGGTCCGCCGCGCACAGTTCCTGTATTATCGTCTCTTGCTCCATCTCCTCCACTTCTGTGAGGTCATGGAAAGCGAAAGATAGTACGCGTCCTTTTAGGATAATCTGAACCGGGTTCTGGATCTTTTCCCAGCGGAATACGCTTCTCAGCACTTCATGCTGTTGAACCGTCCATTTCCACGCCTCACAGCAGACAGACAGATCAAGCTGGCCACGTAGCGTATAGCTGTATTGTTCAAAATAAGCTCCTGTGTCCTTGTCCCGCAAATAGTGGTAGAGCATCCCTTCCTGCATGGGAGTCAAACCAATAACATCCTCCACACGTGTTTTGTTCAATGGACGGTGGCTCATGGTTGTTCCCCCTTACATTTGAATGATAGTGCCAATCCCATATGCGAATAGTCCCTCTTGCGGGTGACGGATAAACGGTTCTCGACAGCCTGTTGGGTCTACAAATTCCTGAAAGGACGGATAACTTTGTTTCACTTCGTCCCAAAAAACGCCAACATCGTATCCTCTTCCCCACGTCTCAGGTCGCATGCTGATATCATGAAAAGCAATCATGCCGCCCGGTGCCACCAGCTCTTGATACATGCGGAAATCCGAACTCACACCACCGTAGGAATGATCTCCATCAATAAATAGAAGGTCAATCTGGCGATTTCCCAGCACCTTTTTCAAATCCTGTTTGGTCGAGCAGTGAAATGAACGATCGCGAATAAAAGAAAACTGCTGTTTCGCGCTGCCGAAACTGGAGTAAAGCTTCACCTCATTGTCATCCTGACCGCCTCCATACGGTCCACCCGGATAATCAATACTGACGAGCAGGGCTTCCGGGTCGGCTAGTTGGCTCAAGCAATAAAATACGCCGCCGCTGGCTGTCCCGATCTCAACGACTGTTTTAGGCTTTTGGCGCTTCACGACCTCCAGAAAATGACGCAGCTCATAGGGATTCTGAATGGCTGGAAAAACAGGTACATGCTCAGCGACCTGCTCCAAAATAGCTCTTAACCGGATGGATTGCGGACTAGTTACGTCCTCTTTAAGATTTTCCGGGGAAAGAAGTTCAAACAACTCGGGCACGATAACCTTAGCCAAAAGTCCTTCTACATCAGGCTCATCTTCCCCGTCCACTAACCAGGCTTCCGGCAACTTAGGAAGCTTGTCCTCTGGATTCTCTCCTTTTTCAATGGCTGCTTTGAAGTGACTCGCCTGCTCCCGTGTTAGCTTCACATACCCAGGCTTCCACGCATGAATGAGCAGAAAATCACCTTTCACCTTGATATGATCCAAGCCAAACTTGTGCACCCATGGCAGATCGTTGTATCGCTTTTGCAAATAATAATTTAAGGGGCCTGTCGGAAGAATTCGTAAATGGTCCAATCTGTTACTCATGCTCTCACCTCGTCCTCGTTGAAATCCATCCCGACATTACGCAAAAATGAGCCGGTATGGGAATGCACACAGGCTGCAACCTGCTCAGGGGTTCCAGCCACCACCAGCTGTCCACCTCTGGTCCCTCCTTCGGGACCAAGATCCAACACATAATCTGCCGTTTTGATCAAATGCAGATTATGTTCAATGATGAGGACGGTATTACCTTCATCTACGAGCTGTTGAAGGATGGTTAGCAGACGCTGGATGTCGTCAGGATGCAAGCCTGTGGTCGGTTCATCCAGAATGTATAACTGGCTGCGCCCCTTTTTTAACTGACCTAGCTCCTCCACCAGCTTAATACGCTGGGCTTCCCCGCCAGATAATGTCGTTGCAGACTGACCCAGCTTCATATAACCAAGACCCAGTTGGTTCATAAGCTTCAGCTTGCTGTAAATAACAGGCTGGTCAGCAAAGAAAACTGCAGCTTCTTCAATACTCATCTCCAATACATCCGCAATATTCTTCTCTTGATATGTAATGGCCAGTATATCTTCACTGTAGCGTCTGCCCCGGCACGTCTCGCACATCATTTCAACGTCAGACATAAACTGCATTTCAGTGACGATCACCCCGAGTCCTGAACAAACTTCACAGCGTCCACCCGGTGAATTGAAGCTAAAATGTGCATCCTTCCGTTGCAGCTGTCTGGCTCTTTCAGTCCTGGCAAACAACTTACGGATAGCGTCAAACACCCCCACATAGGTAGCCGGAGTGGATCGCGATGTTCGTCCAATTGGCTTCTGATCGATACAAATCACCTGCTCAATCGACGCTTCTCCTTTCATCTCTACATCGAGCTTCAGATATGCAGGCTTACCATCCAGGTGAGCACGCAATTTTTCATATATAACGTTATGAACCAGCGTGGTTTTCCCTGATCCGGATACCCCTGTGACACAAACCAAGCAACCGAGCGGTATGCGTATGTTCAGGTTCTGTAGATTATTCTCCCTCGCTCCCAGCACCTCCAGATACTTCCCGTCACGAGCCTTTCTCCGCCTTGAGGGCAATGGAATACCTCGCCGGCCGGCCAAATATTGTCCCGTCAAAGAATTGGGATTGCTCATGACTTGTTCCACCGTCCCCTGTGCCACAATTTCACCACCGAGCGCTCCTGCACCAGGTCCAATATCCACAAGATAATCCGCTTGGGCCATAATCTCTTCATCATGTTCGACGACCAAGATGGTGTTTCCCAAATCCCGTAGCCTGTGAAGCATGGCTATCATTTTGCCGGTATCCTTCGGGTGCAATCCGACACTGGGTTCATCCAAAATGTAGATCATCCCCATCAGTCCTGAGCTTAGTTGAGTCGTTAAGCGTACGCGCTGCGATTCACCACCCGAGAGCATCGTCACCGGACGGTTCAGACTTAAATAGTCCAGTCCCATGTCGAGCAGCAACGCCAGACGAGTCTTCATTTCCTGTAAAATAGGCTGTGCGACAGCCGCAAGACTCTGGAAAAATCGGGGGGCCGTTCGCAGTAGTTCATCGCAGTATGCATGCAGCTCAACTAACGGCATATTCGAAAAATCACGGATCGTTTGATCCCCTACACGATACAGAAGACGTTCTGCCTTCAAACGGGCTCCTCCGCAGCTCGGACATACTTGTTCTCTCATGACTTCCTTATCTTCCGCTTTCATGGCGCTCATTTCGTCCTTGGCATTAGCGTTGAAGCGCTCATAAATGAGATTCACAATGCCCGCAAATTTTTCATGCATTGGCTTGCCACCTGTAGCAGGATTCTCAATGGCAATCTTTTCCCCTTGAGTTCCGTATAGCACAGCGTATAACGCCTCATTCGGCAGATCCTTTACCGCCGTATTCAGGTCAAAATGATACCGGGTCGCCAGTCCCTCTAAAATTTTTCGATTTTTATGAAATTTCTCTTTCTCGCATTGCCAGCCAAGCAGGTGGATCGCTCCTTCGGCCACACTTTTGGATCGATCAGGAATCACACGTTCGAGATTCACTTCATAATGTGTGCCAAGTCCTGTACATGTCGGACAAGCACCCAGAGGACTATTGGATGAAAAAGCTCCTGCCGAGATTTCACTGACCATCATTCCGCAACGGCAACACCCGGAGTTTGGAGTACATGCAGATCGTTTATCGACCATAGGTCGAATTTGCATCCATCCGTCTCCCACATCCAGCGCCTTGTCTACCAAAACTTGAATATCTTTGACTTGCTCCACGGAATTTGAAATCGTCACTCGACCAACCAGTACCTCCAGCCGGTTGTACTCTTTTCCTAGGTGTACTACCTGTGGAGACATGCTGGAGAACAAAACTTCTGCTTGCTGTACATCCAGCAATTTTTGGTTCCAATTTAACTGGGTATAGCCCTTTTTTCGTATTTCCTTCAGCAACGCTACAGGCCCGCCATGTGGCATGGAAAGAATTGGCGCATATACATCAATAGATGTATCAGATGGATATTGGAGTACCTGCTCTGTGATTTTCTTTCTGTTCTGAACAGGCAATCCTTCCCGGCAATAGGGACAAACGGCCTGACTTGTTCGAGAAAACAATAACCGCACATAAGAAGAAAGCTCGGTCAATGTTCCCACAGTAGACCTTGGGTTCCGGGACAACGTCTTTTGCTCCATCGCAATTGCTGGAGACAGCCCTTCGATCAAGTCCACATCCGCATCTTCCGTTTTTCGCAAGCCCATTCGCTCATATGCGGACAGCGACTCCATTAAGCGTCGCCGTCCTTCTGCATATAGTGTATTGAACACTAGTGACGATTTCCCTGAGCCGCTTACTCCCGTGAAGACGACCAATTGATCCCGCGGAATCCGCATAGAGATATTTTTCAGGTTATGCTGTCTAGCGCCTTTGACAACAATGTAGTTTTGCATGTTTAAGCCCACACTTTTTTATAAATTTGAATGGATTGGTTATGAGCCACTGACTTCAGCACTCAGTACTTCCAGTTCCTTCATCTGTCCCATTTCCATCTTCAACAGGCGGTCTGCGGTATGAAAATAATGGTCATCATGCGTGATGGCGAAAACAATTTTGCCTGCCGCCTTCATTTCAGGCAGAAGTGTATGGTAAAAGAACTTTCGGAACTCTGGATCTTGATCCGCAGCCCATTCGTCAAACAAATATACAGGTCGATTCTCCAGATAACAGACCAACAGCGCAAGCCGCTTCCGCTGGCCGCCAGATAGCTTGAGCGTGCTAAAATATCCATCCTTAACCGTTACTTTATCCTCCAATCCCAGCCTTTTCAGATAACGCTCAATGTCAGATTGCTTTTCCTTATAATCAATGTCGTACAAACGCTCAAACAAATGGAAATCAGAGAACACGGTGGAGAAATACTCGCCCGAGGTACGTGGGTCAATGGCTTCTCCATTGATCGTGATGTATCCCGTTTGTGGCGGGTAAAGAGCGGTCATTAGCTTGGCAAGCGTTGTTTTACCACTGCCGTTGCCGCCTGTAATAAAAATGATCTGTCCTTTAGCGGCCTCCAGCGTAATAGGTCCAACCACAAAGCTGGACTCTCCAGTCACGTTGCTGTACTCAAAGCTAAGATTGTGAAAACCAATGCGTTCCACAGCAACCTCTTCATCCACCACACTCGCAGTATCATGTACTTCTCCACTGTCATTAGTTGGCATTTCCGCAATAAAGGTTTTAATTCTTCGCCATGAGGTCCGAATCTGGAACAACTCCGGCACAGCCTGCAACAACCCGTTGATCGGTCCAATCAAATATAGAAACACGACAACAAATTGAATTAATGTGTAATCCTTTATGTTCGGGAAAATCGTCGGGAACACAAAGGTTACTACACCTAAAATTAAAATCAGCAGCGTTTCGCCCAGCACCAGCGCATTGGTAAATTTAATACGGGACACCGAGCGTTTTTGCCGATACTGTTCACAGCTATCCTGAATATCGCTCCCGAACTCCGCCTTTTTGCGACCATGCATACTAAGCTCTTTAAAGCCTTTGAGCATGTGATCGATAAACCCCAAATATACGTTTTGGGTATCCCTCGCCTCTTCCCAATAACGGTTAGCCGTACCGCTGACAAGGCTATAAAATGCGGCAATCACCGCAATCACGACCAGCGAGAGAATTGTTCCCCAAAACGAAATCGTACCGAGATAAACAAAGCAGCAGATGACAGTCAGCAAGCTGGTTGCGAACCCGACCGCCACATTAGCCGAGAAGCCGACCATCTCCGTATCATTATTTAAAGTGGCTAAAATTTTGCCATTGTCCATGCGTTCTAATTTGTCATAAGAGCTGTGCAGCACTCGTTGAATGAGTTCCATCCGTTTTCGATAAATCATGTTATAGGTGATCTTCACTAATTTGGTTTCAATCAGCTTGCGGCCGAAAATATATACTGCCAACGCCAGCCCGAAATAATACAGCAGGTATTTGAGCGGAATCTCGCTGCCAATCGAGAAATTGACGATAAAAATGACAAAGGCATTCGCCGCACCGCTCAGCAAGCTCATCATCACCAATAAAGGAAGCGAACGTCTAGTTTCATCTGCGTTAGGGAAAAGCGTACCCAGCACCAAGTAGACAAAGCTCAAGAGCAATCCTAGGCCCAAGGCCCCAATCGCAAACGGAAAGCTAAACGGAGACCAGACAATCGCGGTTGTCCAGGAAACCCCTTGCATCGCAGTAGGAACCAGATAAACTCCATACAAAAACGGTGTACTGCAAAGTAAAAACACCAGCCATGTGAGCAGCTTTTTTGGATTCAAAGACTTATAAACACGTTGTTTGCGGATGATGTCCCGAACAACTGTAATTAGCAGAACTCCTACAGCCAGCACATAACATGCCAGCATAATCGTAATGACGGACCATGCATTATCTGTTTTCTGATCCGGCTCATACGGAGACACAGGTTGACGATCTCGTAAAATATCCATCAGGCCGTGACCCGTAATATACGTTAAAGTGGTACCGTTATTCGCCATAATCCCTACAGCGAGCTGATCTTGAGGGCGAAAAACCATATATGCAGAAAAATTCGGATTTAATCCAGCCTTCGACACCTCTCCATTTCCGCTTTGATAATCAGCCCAGCCCATAGCATAAGACGACATATCAAACTTGCTAGGAGCCACAGTGCGGTCAGGCGCATGCGTTTCCATAATTAATGGAGTCATGGGAGATTTCAGGCTGCCCAGTTGATATTTGAGCCAGGTAGCGAGGTCATTACCGTCCATCATGATATAACCAGCAGGACGATTCCCCCTAAAGACAGGGGATTGATATTCACGTGCTTGAAAAAAGCCGTTCTTGTAGCCTGTTGCCAGTGTGGATGCGGCTTCTGTGGGGTAAAGAGTGGTCTTATGCAGACCCAATGGCTGAAAAATATGGGCCTTCATATAATCTTCGTAAGGCTGCCCTGTGACCTTTTGAATGACAGCCCCCACGATGGCATAGTTAATGGTGGCATATTCAAAGCGTTCGCCAGGACGGTTATGTAATTCTAAGCCATTCACATTCCTAACAACCTGTTCGAGTGAATCGACGCGGTTGGAGATCGGAATGTCGGTAATCGTATACCATGGAATGCCACTTGAGTGATGTAGCAACTGTCGCAGTGTAATCTCGACATTTTGGTGTTTGTACTTGGCTTGGAACCATGGAAAATACTTCGAAACAGGATCATCCAGTTTCAACAAACCCTGCTGCTGTAGCTGCAGTACAGCAAGTGCTGTGAATCCTTTAGAACAAGAGGCAATTTCAAAGCTTGTCTCAGGTGTAACAGGAGCTTGCTTGTCCACATTTGCATACCCAAAACTTTTGAGGTAAGCCGTTTCTTTTCCCCGAACCACCACTACTGTCATTCCGGGGATATGACCTTCCTGCATTTTCTCATGAATAAATGCTTCTAGACGTTGAGTCGTGGCTTGATCCAAACCTGCTGCGGCTTCCGCGTGATTGGGCAGAATACATGCCGCCACTAAAGCGAAAATCAGAATAACCGCTGCCATTTTTCTCATGATCATCTTTTTACATTCCATAATCGCTCCAGCTTTCTTTGTAATATGTAATCAAAGCATGCTTGACCAATATATGTAAGACTAATTATCTAGTAATTATATAAAAACACTAGGATAAATAGTATTCAAAACGAAGCATTCAATATGGACGTATAAATATGCGTAATTTTATATTTATTTTATGGATATTTAAGCAATTTATAATGAATATATATTAAATAGGAATGGGTTTATGTGACGAAAAATCGGGAGATTACCAGGTATTGATCTTAATTCGGAGAGTCAATTTCCAAAAATACGTAATAAACTAATAATTATCAATTTAATTGAATTTGTATTAACACCTTAACATTTCATCCCGTTCGGATGTAGTGAGTTAATTCACACTTTTTCGAAATTCCCTAGTAAACCTACAAAAACCTTTTAAAGGGAACTCGTATGTTTAAATTGGTATACAATTGTCGAAAATCCGTTTTATTTTCCTCATAAAAATACATTTTTTCTGCTTGATTGTTTTTATTTGGTCGGATAGCATCATTTTTATGTAGACTCTACGTTTTTCAAAATCTGCATGTATAAGGAGGCTAATGTATGTTCTATGCATTAACGCATGCTCAAAAAAGAATTTGGTATAACGAAAAAATACATGGCACGACGGCCATGCATAATCTGACCGGACTAGTACGCATTCAAAAGGAACTCGAGCTTGGTGCACTGGAGAATGCGATTCAGCTCTTCATTTCCAAAACTGAAGGCCTCCGTATCCGGATCGAAGAGCAAGATGGAGAACCCGTACAATACGTTAAGCCCTATGAAAAGGAGAATATCGAATATCTTGATTTTAGTCATGAGACTGATCCTTTACAGCATTTTGAACAATGGCTGAAGGTCGTGAGCGGACAAGCGATGCCTCTGTTGAACTCCAAACTATATTCTTTTGTTATCTTTCGGCTGGGACCTGATGATGTTGGTTATTTGGGTAAATTTCATCATATTATTGCAGACGGTTGGGCTTTACATATCGTGTCGGAACGAATTTCGCAGTATTATACTCTACTAGTCAACCACCGTCCTCTCCCTGCTGATGAAGAATATTCCTACATACCTATCATTGATCAAGAACAAGCCTATCTAGCATCTGAACGTTTTATCAAAAATAAAATGTTCTGGAATGAAAAGTTTCAAACCTTACCTGATATGATACCCATCAACAAAAGTAAAGATATTTCGGCCGTTCGCTCATCCTTTGCCATCGATAGCGAAACCTCTCGCATCATCCAGAATTTTATCCAAAGCTCCAAGCTTTCTGTAAATGTGTTATTCGTATCCGCCCTTCTGCTTTACATCTACCGAACGACTCAAGAAACCGATGTAGTCATCGGGACACCTGTCCTGAACAGATCAGGAAAAAAGCAAAAAAATACGTTTGGCATGTTCACCAGCACAATGCCGTTTCGTATCCAAGTGGATGAAGCTTTAGATGCCTACTCCTGGATGAAGCAGGTGGGAACAGAGCTAATGAATTTTTACTTTCATCAAAAATATCCGTATGATCTTCTGGCTGGTGATTTGGAGCTTGCCCAAAAAGGATATGACGGTCTGTTTGATATGTGTGTTAATTATTACAATATGAAATTTAGTCCCCAATTTGATGGATGCCCCTATGAAGTTCAGGAGGTATTCAGTGGTTATCAGCCTTATGCCCTGCAGCTAGTTATACGTGATTGGGAGGGGAGCGGAAAAATTACGCTGGATTTTGACTATAGAGTGAAGACTTTCAGCGAGCTGCAGATTGCCAAAATGTTTGAGCATCTCATGCATATGATTCGCGAGATGATCGAGCAGCCATACACTCCGATTGCGGAAATTGAAATGCTGTCTACGCAGGAACACAATGAGCTAATCTATGAGCTGAATCAAACTCACTCCCCCTATCCTTCGTCCCTAACCATTACTCAGTTATTTGAACAGCAGGTCGTTGAAAAAGCTAATGAAATTGCCTGTTACTTTGAAGAGCAAACGTTAACCTATCGTGAGTTAAACGAACGAGCTAACCAACTGGCGAGGTTTTTAAAAAGTAGGGGGATTGGCCAAGAGAGTATCGTCGGAATCATGGCGGGGCATTCGTTTGAACTTATCATTTCGATCTTAGCTGTATTGAAATCAGGCGGGACCTACCTGCCGATAGATCCACACTATCCAGCTGACCGTGTTAGCTTTATGCTGGAGGATTCCGGGGCTGCCTTGCTGCTCACCGACGCACCATTGGATGATGATATCTCTTTTTCCAGAGAAGTCTATCGTATGGATGATGCATCCCTGTACGATGGTGATGACTCCAATCTGGAGCCGAAAATCGGACCGGACCAGCTCGCTTATGTCATTTATACCTCTGGTTCCACAGGCAAGCCTAAAGGAGTTGCAGTCCACCACAAGGGACTTGTGAATTACATATATTGGGCGAATAAAACCTACTTTTCCGCCGCACGTGAGGTCTTTGCCTGTTATTCGTCAATAGCCTTTGACTTGACCGTCACTTCCATATTCACCCCATTAATCAGCGGTCATGCCATGAGCCTCTACAGGGATGACGATTACAGCGAATTTGTATTGTTTCGCATTCTGAAAGACCAGCGTACAACCATTGTGAAGCTTACTCCCGCCCATTTGTCCCTTCTTCAAGAGTCGGATATTCGTACATCGAACGTCCGCAAATTCATTGTAGGTGGAGAAGATTTCAAAGTCAGTCTTGCCCGGAACGTTCATGACATATTTGGTGGCAATGTTACTCTGTACAATGAGTACGGACCGACAGAAACTGTTGTAGGCTGCATGATCCATATTTATGATGCGAACCGAGATATCCGAAGATCCGTTCCTATCGGCGTACCTTCTGATAACGTGGCTATATATGTGCTGGATGCGTACTTAAAGCCTGTTCCTGTACAGGTAAAAGGAGAAATTTACATTTCCGGTCCTGGAGTAGCAAGAGGATATTTGAATAGACCGGAACTCACAAAAGAAAGATTTCTCGATAATCCTTTTATTCCAGGAGAACGAATGTATAAAACCGGAGACTTGGGAATACGGCTGGAAAATGGCCTGATTGAATACCTTGGCCGGAAAGATCACCAAGTCAAAATCAAAGGCTTTCGTATCGAACTGGGGGAAATTGAAGGCGCGCTATCCTCATATCAAGGTATTCAGCACGTTGTTGTGAATGTAGTGGAATCGGACGAAGACAATAGCCAGCCTATTTTGTATGCCTACTATGTATCAGATGCTGCTGTCTCTCCCGAGCTTCTCAAAAATTATTTACATGCTTGTCTTCCCCATTATATGGTGCCTAGCCATATAATCCGGCTCGAGACCGTACCACTTACGTCAAATGGTAAGGTCGACAAGCGTAAACTTCCTGTACCAGACTTGTCCTCTGGATTAACGAGCATATATGAGGAAGCTCATAATGAGGTTGAAAATATCCTCGTACAGGTTTGGGGAGAGCTATTCCAGATGGCTAACATAGGTATCCATGATAATTTCTTTGCACTGGGCGGAGACTCTATTAAGGCAATCCAAATGACATCCAAATTAAATAACTATGATCTGGAGATAGGCGTACAGGATATTTTAGCGCATCCCAATATCGCGGAGCTTGCTCATTATACACGTCCAAAGCGTCAGCTATACGATTCAGCTCCAGCCAGCGGAGAAATTCTGCCCACTCCTATCTCCAGTTGGTTTATGGCGCAGACATTTCACAATCCTCATCACTATAATCAATCGATCATGCTTCTGCTGAAAAACGAAATGGATCGTTCCGCTTTGGAAAAGGCCTTTCAGAAGGTGATCGAGCATCACGATGCTTTAAGGATGAGCATGGAGCCTGATGGCAAGTTATTTTATAATCCAGAACTCGCCATCGTCTCGTTCAAGCTGGATTGTTACGATATGATGCTTATTTCAGCCGAGGCACGGCAACATGAATTCAATAACCTGGTGCATAACCTGCAATCCGGTTTCGATCTGTCCCACCGTCTTCCTATCCGCGCAGCTCTATTCGATCACGGACAGGAAACTCGGGAACTGTTCATCACTGCCCATCATCTGGTTGTAGACGGAGTTTCCTGGAGAATTATATTGGAGGATTTATTGAATGCATACCATGCTATAAAAGAAGATGAGGAGGTAAATTTCCCAAGAAAAACGGCCTCAGTTCAAGCCTTTGCTCAAGAACTCCATCACTATTCCACGACTGCGGATCTACGGAAAGAGCTAGAGTTTTGGCGCGAAATGGAGGGTGGAGTCCGCTATTTTCCAGCATCTATCACAAGCCTACCAACCGCTGCTGTAAACTATGCTTCATGCGCTGTGGTTGAAGAACATCTGTCTCCTGTCCAAACGCACAAACTGCTCCATGAGATGTCTCAGGCTTACCATACCGAACCTGTAGATTTACTGCTGGCTGCCTTGGCGTTAAGTGTAAAGGAATGGACCGGATTGGACGATTTCACTTATGAGGTTGAGCATCACGGAAGGAGTCTAGATCACATAGATGTATCCAGAACGGTTGGCTGGTTTACTGCGTTATATCCCTTACGTATTCAAATGCCGGGCACAGAAATAGGCAATGTCATTGCACATGTCAAGGAACTGCGCAGACGTGTTCCCCATCAGGGTATAGGTTATGGCATCCTAAAATATATGCTAGGGGCTATTGAAAAGCATACAGACATTCGTCCTATACGCTTCAATTATCTGGGACAATTCGATCACGAAAGTCAAAGTTCAGACTATGTATATAGGCATACTATAGACAATCAAAATGTAGATAACATCAATCATCTAACGACCGCCATCGAAGTTAACTGCCTGGTTGTTAACGACCAATTGGTGATCGATATGATGTACAGCACAGAAATGTTTGAAGAGGAAAGTATAACTGAATTTATGCATATGTATGTCCAAGCAATCATTCGGATCATTGATTTTACCGTTCGTCAGCAGAATGTTCATTTCACTCCTTCGGACTTTGAAACCGCTCAGATTAGTCAGGAGGATATTGAATTACTTTTCGAGTAAGATGCATTTTCTATTTACCTTTTTTTGGGATTCAGCCTATTCAGAGGTCATAAAAAACATCACTTAACCATAAGGGCAGGCGGCTGCATTTAACCGCCTGTCTATTTAGGCTTCACTCGTAGTTTCTTTACTCATTTCATATAAAAGTGGGATGGGCAGTGTATAAGTTCTTTCGAAGATCATTTGTCTTTTTTAAACACACCCAGACGATTCAACACGACCAGTAAGCGATAAAAATCATAACTGCTTGGCAGTTTCGCATCCACAATCGGACTTGACGGATTAACTGCAACAGCAGCAGCCACCGCTTCCTTGGCCCAGGCCGGTACAGGCATAGCCTGACGCGCCTCCAGTTCAGCTACTCGCTGATCCACCTTTTTAATATAAGCACTCTGTTCATTTAATGTTTGCTTGAGCACATCTTTGCTGTTTTCAAGGGCGGCGACCTGCTGCTGCAGGGCCTTAAATGCCGCTTTTTCCTCTGCTGTCATTGGCTCATCCCCCTCTTCTCCTGCAAATGCTTGGCGTAGCTCGGCCTCTGTTCCGGCATATACATTCAGATCCACAGGTCCTTGAATGCCATCAACCCGTCCACTATCGCTGTATTGCCAGAAATCCCAGCGCTTCCATGCTGTGGTATCACTAGGGAGTCGTGTACTATAACGCGCAATCCACAGTTTATAACTACCCAGTGGAGCTTTAAAATGGGCAGCAAAAGCATTCCCTGTATATACCATCGGCTTACGGCCGCTGACTCGTTCAAATTCCGTCAAAAATGCCAGCGCAACCTCATGAATCGCGGCCGAGCTAAGCTTTCCCGGATTGTTTTCATAATCCATCACCGCTGGTAAGTCGAGCGCTTTCGCGCCTCCCACCTGATCCAGTACCTCTGCGAAATGTCTGGCTTCCGCTTTGGCTGCGTTTACACTGGTTGCATCTACAAAATGGTAAGCTCCCAGCAGAAGCCCGGCTGCCTTGATCCCTTTTGCATTCATGATAAATGTTGGATCAACGTAACGCTGTCCTTGACTTGCTTTAATAAATGCAAACGATTTACCATCGGCTCGTACGCGTTTCCAATCAATCGTTCCCTGATATCGGGACACGTCAATGCCTTCGGCAGCATTAGGGATGCGATTTTGCATAAGGCGCTCCCTCCTTGTCATTCATAATGTTGTAGCACGCTGTCTCTGTTATCCATATGCTTGGACCAAGGAAACGGTTTGGGCTTTTCCACTTTTACGCCGAAAAAGGGCGATAAGGTAGTCTTCCTTTTTTGTAATGGCAACAGTCAGCACTTTATAAAGCTTTATTTTGCTTGTCAGAAGGATCGGTTGGCTTTATTTTTTCCCCACTCGACTTGGACTCAAAAATGGCGACCGCATTCCGCAAAATATCCGGCATCGGCACTCCCATTCTGCCCACATTTTCTATAATAGACAACAGCTCGTTCGCTAAATAAAAGAAAACGACGGCATCTCGGAAATAATGTGCATCCCCGAGAATACCGTCGATTAGATGGGCTACCGTAATGAGCAAAAACACGGTAACCTTGCGAAAAATACCGTAATATCCTTGGCGGCTTTTCAGCTCCCCATTAATCCAGGCCGCTGCCCATCCGGTGAAAAAGTCGATCACGACCATCCACCACAGCAACGTCAGCATTGTAGTCCACCCCCCGAAAAAATAACCGATCAAGGTCCCCGTGGAAAACCCCAGCCAAATCTGATCGATCTTTTCATGCATATTTGTTCCCCCTTTTGAACCTAGGTTTAAAATGAATGCCCTCGGTTAATCCAAGGGCATTTAAAACACGCGGTGCGTGGCATTATTTAGTTGTTACTTAGCTCTGTTCTTATTCGAAAGCATACCATTGATAAGCTTGTATTTTAACATTGTTAGATATATAAACAGTTGCACTGATATTAAAATTAAACCCACCCGGTACTCCTGAATAAGAAACAGAAGCATCTGCACCTCTATAAGTGCGAATACCTGCAAGATTGCTGATATAACCGTTATAATCACTAGTACTACTGGAAATAGATATGTTAACCAATACGATGCTAGGTGTAAACGATAATCCGGAGATTGCTAAAGATAACAAAGGATTAGTAGATGTTGCGGATACCTGACCATTAAAATTCCCACTTGCAGATTTTTTGGTGGATAATCCACTTATTACCGCCGCTAACTGATCTCCGGTCATACCAGAGTTGGCATTACCGCCTTTGCCAGTGATAGCGTTAGCGATCTTTGATTTAAGATCACTGGCTTGTGTAAAAGCTTGGTCTGCCCGATTGTAAGCTTCATTCGCTCGATCATTAGCAGCTTTTACCGCACTAGGCGTAGCTGCCTGATCTGTAGCTGTACTCCCTGTGGAAGTATTAAGCTGCACAATCCCTCTCGCCTGTGTTGACGCAGAAGGCAAATCTGATGCAGGGTGACTATGCTGCTTAGGAGCTGCATATTGCTCTGTATACTTCTTGGCATTTCCCTCTGCTGCGCTCCAGGCCGCTTGTTTGGCTGCCGTAACATGGATCTCTGTATTGCTGGCATGATTGTCTAGCGCTTCCTTGGAAGCAATCCCGTTTCCAGCCGGGTCCTTTTTGATATTTTCAACCTGCGCGGCCAATTCCTGATCGTTTGCATAAAGAGTATCAATGGGGACATTCAGAACGTCCGCATGTCCTTGGTCGGTAGTAACAAATCTGCGTGGTTGTTGTATGCTCATATTTCTTCATCCTCCTTAATAAATATCATCAATTTCGAAAACAAACTCCATATCACTGTCCTTGACCTTATTAGTCATCGTACGGACAGCTGTTAATTTACCAGCCGAATCTACCAACGCAAGCTCATTAATAGTCTCACCCACCAATTCATTTTCTGCCAGTGAGCAGGTATACCGAATGGTTGCAGGAGCAATGAATTCTGAATTGGTAATATCCTTCTGAACCAATTCCTTTCTCAACACCTGTTCTGTTCCCTCCAATGGCAGTGGCTTCCCTGCTTGATCCACACCCCCACTACCAAACGCCATTTTTACCACTTTTGTCAGTGTTCCTCCTTCAGCGCGGGCACGTGCCATCTGTTCCCTTGCGTAAGCAGTTGTAACTGTCAGAACTTGTTCTGCCATACTTATCATCCCTTCTATCTTTAAGATAATTTTTTTATATATTTAAATTGAAATGACTTCCTCGGTTGAGCTTAACATCTGACTCCCTTCCAGCATCATGCTACCATCTAATGTCCAATAATGGTTTCGAATTTTCACGTTGCCTTCCTGATGATGATCCATTCGATGCTTGATGACTAGTCTCGTACAGTTGGAATATCGCATAGGTTCCTCTGTCCATCCGGACAAAGAGGCTATCCCGTCCAGTAGCTCGACACCATCTAAGTACCATGGCTTCCCACCAAAAAAGCGGACTCTCGAAAGTAATCGAATACGAGAAACCATTTCATTCTCATGAAGAAATGCAAGCCTAGTTTTGTTATTCATATAAAATGCAAGATGAGCAGGCTTAATATCCTCGATGATCTTTTTGAAATCAAGCATATTTTCAGGAATACGGTTTTCAAAGCTTATACCAAACTTATATTCCATCGGATGAAAGTCTACTTCCCCTTCCACACCAAAAGAGTTCATGATTTTCCGTATTAAGTCTCCTGAAAATTTACCGCTTCCACGGAGTTTCGACTCCACAACAGAACGTCGCTGTTCCAACGGCTTTTCCAAATCGACCGGGATACCTAACTCCATCTCCCAGCTTTCCAGCGCCCAAGTGGCTGTGCGAACAAAAAATTGCGCCAATGTTTCATCCAGCGCGAGATATAGAGCATCTAGTTCGCTACCCTTTGCATCCATATCTGCATACATTACGCGAGAGGTTTCGTAATAGGCTGGCAGACAGGAGAATAGCTCTTGTCCACGCGAACTGGACATTAGATCCATTCTTTCATACATACTCACTCCTCCTTTGAGTACAGGCATTTTTGCTCTGTGCTCTATACCGTCTTCTTACGGAAAATAGAGCTATACCATTTAACCGTTTCTCGCTGTGCACTAGAACCCTCCATAGATGGTAAATTCTCTACGTTATCCAATTCCAGATCAGAACGATGGGATAAAATCATTTCCAACACTTGTTTACGTTGTTGTTCATTTAAAGCATAGCTTCCAATAATAGATGCTACATGGTCTTCTCCCCGATCATAGCGGGTAATACAGGCATGAGCACAAATGCGTAACTGAGCCTCTGTTAAAACGGTCATAGTTATGACTTCACCTCTTTCAATAGGTCTTTTGAAGTTAAATAGGAGTAAGTACTTGTTTAATTTCCTGTGTTACCAAGCATGAGCTGAGTCAAAGTTAATTCAAGATCTGCTATACGCTGCTTCAATAGATCTGTCTCACTTAGCTGTTGTTCCGATTTTTGCGTCAGTTCTTTAATCGCTGCCCCACTTAATCCTTCACTCCAGAATGTCGTTGGATCTCTTCGTTCTGGGGCTGTAAATGTCTGAGCAAGATATCCCGGCTCGTCACCACGTTCATTTTCCAGCATGTTCTGCCATTCATCATGTAGCTTCTGAAATGCAGCTTGAGATTCCTTGCTGAGTTGCTCATTCATCTTCTGGGCTTCTAACAATTTTTCATCATATTCCGCTTCATGGGTTAGCCAGGATTGAATGTCAAAATGGGGCTGGTATAATCCCGGTGGAACTGGAATACCTACGATATAACCAGTAAGTTTTTTTTCCTTCATAGTCTGATTCATGGTTTCTAATGAAGCATAAAAAGGGACGACTCCCACAAAGGCATCGTCCACAAGTTCATCCTCTAGATAGAGGCCGTTTGGATTTACTTTAGGAACCGCTCTCAATTCGGTCACTCCCCTTATTTTGCACGGTATTTAAAATCAAGTATCAAATAAGAATTGTGTACTGCGTTATCGCATTGTATACTGGTCTCGCCTACATATATAGTTGAGGGATAAGGGACACTACCTTCAGCAGAAAGTGCCGCAACCTCCATAGGTCTTTCTGCCTCATAACCGGCTGGTAACATAAATATCTTTGTTCCAAAAGCAGTGACACCTCCGCGAATAAATCCCTGTACATGTACCCAGCCCTGAGAATCCTTACAGTAGCCTAATGGTCTACGAGTATTATCATAGTTAACCCATCCGTTAAGTAACGTAGGTGCTATCCATTTTAAAGTGTTTTTTTGCTCTCTCCTCTCATTTTCAACGACCGATAAAAGTGCACTATTCTGTTGAACACTATCCACCAAGTCAAGCAAAAGCGTTTTTTCGTTGGCTGTGTAAGTTCCGATAAAGGTGGCAACGGGTGAACGATCAAACATTAAGTAGGTAGTTTTATAAGACGACGATAAATCGAAATTAGCAGCTAATGTATACACTTGCTCTTTACCATAGGTGGATTGGTATTGATCTGAAACTGCAGCAGTTCTCCATGACAAATCTTTTTTACCATCTTTATAGACGGATAGGATTTTATTTACTTTATTTTTTAAAATACTCGGATCATCTGTACGACCGTTAATATAATAGGCCCCGTTTGTGTAAACAGCCTTTGACCGTTCACGTAGTATAATTCCCGTACCGATTTCAACCTGATTCTCACCCTCCATAAAGGTTAACTGTCCCTCGCTAACGATAGGTTCAACAGTAGGCGCCTCAAGCTGATAAGTGAGTTGTTGCGTTGTCCAATTTCCATACCTTGTGTATGCCAAGGAAGCTATATCTGTTGTTGGTAATGTTGTAACGAAAAACGTTGCAGATGGCGTACCGTTAGCCACATAAATAGAATCTATTGGGCACCACGCCTTGCCTGCTGCTTCGTTATTAAAGGGTTTGCTTACATCCCCTTGTCCCGCAAGATACATCTTCCAACCATTAAAATACGCCTTAATTTCGTCCGATGTCGGTATATAGCTGTCTCCCCATCCGCTATCTGCAACCGACACCCCTATTTGAAAATTATCGTACGTGCCATTATTACTCGATGAACCTATATTGAGGCTGTCAGATTGACTAGTTACAGTTGCATAATCCGATTCTTTAATAACCTTGCCGTCAAACTTGACAAATATCCCAGTACCATTTATGGCTGGTATTATTCCGTTGTTTGGTGAGCCTACCGTTTTAATCCCTATTACCGATGTGTAAAATGCATACTCCCGATTATCATCCAGCACTAGGGTTTTCCACTTCTTAGACTTAAAATATTGGCCCTCCCGCTCAAATACCGTATCAGCATTTTCGCCCGTAACAGGATCGGCATGCAGGTCTGCTTGTAATGCCAGCATGGAGTCTTCACGGGGTTTGAATGGTTTGGCAATGCTTCCGATGTTAAGCATCATTTCTGAAAAGACAAACGTACCAAAAACACCTGTGTCCGCTCCAACTATAATACGCAATCCATATGTCCCCGCAGGAGTTGTAAACGTCTGTGACAAAATATGCTCACCGTTAGCGACTGCATATGGACCAGTGTCTAAGGGTTCTCCAACGTAACTCCCGTAAGCATCTAGCGCGTGAATATTATAGTATCCACCTGCACCAATGACTCCGCCGATATTAGATACTGACACTTTCATAGATAGAGTATAAATTTTACCAGCTGTAGCAGGAAGGTTCCAAGCATACAAGCTATATCCCGCCGTACTTTTAGTGATAGTGGCGACATATGGAGCAGTAATTTTTTTTGAACCTGCAGTCACGCTGTTTTCAGCTTCATAAATGCTAGGCAATAAATTCTCGCCATACCGAATCGCATACGGATTACGCACAGGCATAATGCTGTCTACATATGGATATTTAGTAGATACTTGTTCAGGTGACATGCTATCTAGGGTAGCATATTCTGAAGCGCTGACCTCATAAAGACGAATAGCATCTGCATAAAAAGCTTGACCAGTTGCTGTTGAAATCGATGAAACTTCCAGGTTTATCGCAGTATCATTTGTCGGTGCACATTTTGTATAGATCGTTACGAATCGACTTTGATCTTTTGACTGCTTGAGGGCCTTATTACCACCTGTTGAAAAGTTTACATAGATATTGTTTGAAGCATTGATGTTTTTAACATCAGCTAGGGCGATATAGTATCTTCCACCAGTAAACTTCAATCCGGTACTATACACGTTATACACACCGGAGGCATTCTTTGCAGTAACCTTGATAGATCCTGCACCCTGCGCCTTATTAGATGTTTCAACTGCAAGATCAGCTTCCCAACCTAAAAGGCTGCCGATTCGGTCACAAGAGCCTGCCCGCCCCAACAAATTCACTAACGTACGCCCGCTCAGCCCCGTCAACGAAAATGGCGCAGCCTTTTCCGTATGAGCAATCTGTACCCCAGGTTCCAAAGTTACCGCCTTACGCTCTGTTGTATTCAAACGCTTCCTAATCTCATTCACACCGTCATTCACGTCACCAGCAAAATCATCTACAGCCCCCCAGTTTTGATCCAAGTACTTCTCTAGATCAAAATACGTTGTTTTGGGCGATGTGCGGTCAATTTGATTTAAACCAAGATTCGGTGTTTTTTCGCTTGCCATGTTATGCGCCACCTCCTAAATACCTATCCTGTGTTGTAAGTTCATTTTCATAGAAGGTCATGGACTCCACTTCGGCAATGGTCAGGTAGCGTAATTTGTACTCCACTGCCATGTGAGCGGGCTTGATCTCCTCAATGGCTGCTTTCAGGTCCTCCACGTTGGGGGGAATCCCAATGGTATCCATAAATTTGACCGTAAATCCCCATTCGGTAGGGTGAAAAGTAACATCTACCGTGCCTCCGTCATACGCCTCAGCTACATTTTTGGCAAGCTTGCCTGAAAAAGTCCCTGCCCCCCGCAGCTTCGATTCCACCACTGCGCGCCGCTGATCCAACGGCTTCCCCAGATCGGTTTCGATCCCTAGCTCCGTTTCCCAGCGTTCCAGCCCCCAGGTGGCGGTACGTACGAAAAACTGTCCCACCGTTGCATCCATTGCAAGATACAAGGCGTCCAGTTCGCTTCCTTTAGCATCCATATCGGAGCGCATCACACGTGAGGTTTCATAATAGGCAGGCAAATAGGAAAGCAGCTTGCGTCCCCGCTCGCTGCTCATTTGGCTTACTGTATCTCTCGCTATTGCTACCCGGTTAGCAAAGGTGTCACCACGGTTTACACGTTTTCCCTCGTCAGGGTTATTCAAAAACTCTTCAAAACTGTCTATTCCGTTGTTACTCACTGACGCTCACCGTCCCCAGCACGGCTACCTGACCTGATCCAATCTCAATATTCTGATTGCTCTGTCCGTTGATTTTCAGCTCAGAGAAATCAATAATAATCGGAATGTCCAGCAGCACAGCAGAAATCCGGGTATACCGTACCAATGGATCTGCCTTGTAAAAAGCAAGCTGCTTCAAATACGTCCGCACACCGTTTTCGATCAGCTTTTTGATTTCATCCAGTGTGGACGGCTTCTCTTTGGTGCGCTGTACCTTGACCGAAATGTTAATCTCCACTTCTGTCGCTGGCATGATCGTCACCACGGGACCTGCTGGTGCCAGCCCTTCCCCTTGCCCATCCTGAGTCGGATCAATATACTTCTGCACCGCAGCCACGATATCCGGACTGGCAGCTCGTTTGTCCGTATCCAGCACATATAACCCCACTGTTCCTGGCCCTTTCCAGAGTGGAACAACTTCCACGCCACCCACTCCAGCAATTTCATTCGCCCACTGGGTATACTGCGCCTTGTTACCGCTTGTACCCTGGTTCCGCACCTTGGCATAAAAACGCTCCAGCAACAGCTGGTCGCTTTCAATGTCTGTGCCGCTTTTGGTTTCCTCCGTATTGATCACGGAGGAAACCCCGCTAATCGGAGTAGCCATCACCTGAATGACACCCGCTGGCACGTTGCCGCTGCGTCCAGGATTGACCGCCCGAATTACCGCTTCCCCGGTACCCTGTTCATCCAGCGTGACCGATGCCGTAGTCGCATATTCAATGGAGGCTTCCCCAGATACATCATCTGCCGGAGTCGCCACCAACGTTCCTGACGGGACGGTTGTTCCCGCTGTGCCCTTGAACATAACCTTACCTGATGCAGCAACGGCTTCCCGCCGTTTCACTCCATGCTCTGCTGTCCGCAAATCCAGTTCCGGCGAGCGAAAATCCGGGTTATCACTGGCTGCTGTGCTGGCAAACCCCCGACGCAGCAGCTCCTGCGCCCAGATTGCCGCTTCAGAGAGCATAAATGCTACTGGAGCCTGCGCATCCCAAATAAAAGAGCCCTCGGACTTATCTATGTCCGAAGGCACTTTTTCCAGCATTCGATTTAAAATTGACTCTTCCGTCTGGTCTACCAAATATTCCGGCAAGTCTGCCATTAGATCACCACACTTTCCACAATTTCTGTCTCATCCCGCACGTTCGTAATCTGGCAGCTAAAATAGCATGCCTCACCTTCCCAGCGAAACGTGAACTGATCCACACTAGCCGTACGTGCATCTGCTAGCAACGCCTCTGTGACCATGCGCTTAATTTCACTTTCTTGCACACCGTGCCCATAGCTGCTGCCAATCAGCTCCTCCAGCTCACTTCCATAGTCAGGCGAATAGATCACATGACGATAGCGAGGAGTGCGTATGGCTTTTTCACACCACTGTACCCAAGCTTCTTTCTCGCCTGTAGTCACGATTTTACGGCTAGGGCTCATTACAAACTCCCCAGCTTCAAAATCAAATCTCCAGCTTCGCCCAAATACAGCACGGTTATCCTCCAGTACATCCGGGTCAGTCACATCTGTGTCTGTCCAGATCATATCATCTGTTTCGGGAAACAAATTAGCCACGTCCATTCACCACCTTGCACACGACCACCACATCGTTACCACTATTCACCCGTACCGCCAGTACACGATCCCCGGGCTTAAGTCCTTTGTTCAGGCTCAGATTTACATCCTCCAGCTCATCCTCCCCGATATAAAAGGAAGTTTTCAGCTCTTTGCCCTCCCAATTTTCGGGTTCCACCGAGGTTGAGGTACCTTTGTACATATGGCGTGGTACAGATAGCAGCCCCGGCAGCTCGGCGACTAGATAATCCTGAAGCTCATGTTTAAAATCATCCAGCTTGAGTCCTGTGGAGGTGATGGTACCTAATACTGCACCTACTCCACTAAGCGCTTGCTTGGTGTGTTTATGAAATGAAGATTGCAGCGCAGTGGCTAAATGCCCGTAGGGGTCCTTATTCAAGGTAAAACCTCCTTTTTACATCGTCATACGTTCCGAGCTCCAGCGACATACTTCCAGGGTTGCCCAATTCCCTGCTTACTGAAATCACCAACAGCTTCATGGTCCCTAACATTACCGCGTCTCCTGCTCGAATCGTATTCATATCTGGTGCATTTACCGATATCGTTTGTTGTATGCCTCTCAGCTTACTTTTGGCCAACTCACGTGCCGCCGCACCCGATTTCACCTCGTCATCCTGTACGATCACCTGAAGTGTTCCATATTTGGCAATATCCTTTTCCTCAAGCGCCATCACCTTGGAAGGAACCTCTTTCCCCGTTTCACTGGCCGCCGTAGCCAGCACCTTCACTCTCGTGGCTGCGCCTTCCAATGTACGGGATTGTGTCGTATCGGTCACTTTCTCCAAAACATATACATCTTTGTTCGTGCCCAGTTCGTACAGCTCCAAGCCGGAAGAAATCATACGTGGATGATACAGCTTGCCGCCCGCCTTGGCCGTCTCCCGCAGATCGCCCAGCATCATGGAATAAATGGACTGCGTCCGGTATACGGCGCGCCCAAGCTGCTTTTTTGTGTCTGGCAAAGAAGCGATTTTCAGCTTCCAATCCCTCGCATATTTCTGAAAACGCTGGGTAGCCGTCTGCTTGGCAGGAAGTAAATATTCATCCTCCGACTTGTCCAAATATACCGTACGGTCATATAGCGTCAGCGTCATACGTTTAAGCCCGTTGTTGGAGGTTTCCACTTCCCAGATCACCGCTGGAGATAACAAAGGAACATAGTCTTTTTTACCATAAGGAATACCACTAACCCGGATTGACATCCCTGGAGAAATGACCGGCATATCGGACGTAACGACCAAATTGACCGTCCCCTGATAGGCGATTTGCTCCAGCGAATCTCTTAAATTAATGTTCTCCACAAGTGGCGAAAGATCATATTTATCCTGTAAAATGACTTTATAGCTCATGACAGCACCAGCTTTTGCCCCGGTTTAATCGCATTCGGATTTTTCCCGATGGTCTTTTTGTTAAGCTGATAAATGCGACTCCATTGCGAGCTGTCTCCCAGCTCCAGCTTGGCAATTTTGGACAAGGAATCTCCCGATTTAACCGTGTAAGTTTTCTTTTTTTCTTTCATATCCGTGCGAGGCTTTTTGTTGACTGTCACAGACTTCGAACCGGTACCAGATTTTTTGGCTACTTTCATTTCGCTCCAGGTTCGCAGTGACAAATCAAAATTCACATCCCCATATTCCCCGCCCCGAAAGGTCGAATTATGAGAAGCTACAATTACGGGTACGTTCACAGCTGTCTCCGTAATGATAAAACGTAGCGGACTCTTGGATAACAAAAAGCCATTCAACGTGTTCATGGCCTCCTGCGGATCAGGGATGTCTTCATATGTGCAATATGCTGGATTGTATTCTTTCGGAAAAAAAGAAGAGAAGGAGATTTCCTTCACCTTCTCCCCTTGTGGGAAGTCAAACTCCCCGTAGGACAAAATTGTCGTTGTATCAAATCCCTTTTGCCGTGAGATCGTCACTTCCTCAGGATTTACTGGAAACTGAAACTTTTTCCCTTTACCATCCGTCAAACTAAATTCCATCTTTATCCTCCTTCCCTACTGCTACCATTTACTGCATTACATAGCTCCAGCGCCCGTTGGCTTGGTATTCTGCGTTGCACGCAAAATTTCAGCTTTGAGGCGGTAGCCAATCTGCGTAATAAGACCATCCACATCCAGCTTGTTCTCATGCACAGTGACCTGTACAGCCCCCGCAGGAAGATTAAATTGATTGGTGGTTTCGGTTTTAAAATCCTTCAAAAAGCCAGACAATGTTCCCATTTGTTCAGGACTGATCTGTACTACTTGAGGAGTGGGATTACCGTTGGCCTTACCTTTAGCTTTGGCGCCATTGTTAGCATGCGCCGCAGTATTCAACATTGGGCTTGGGTTTACCCCTTGGTTAGCGATAGCCATCGGTCCGTAAGGATTAGGAACGCCTTTGGCGCCCGGTTGTGGAGGCACGAATGCGGATGCACTATATAAAGGCGGCATAGTTGCTAAGGGCTTAAGAGACGCACCTATATTTGAATTAGGTGGGATTGAAGGTTTATGAACTTCAGGTGGCTTAGTTGGCTCTTTTTTAGGTTCGTCTTTTTTACCGAAAGAAAAGAAATCAGAAAAGCTCTTACCAAAGTCTCCAGCCTTATCTGAAAGCCAACCTTTGACCTGGGAAGCCTTTTCTCCAAGAAGTTTACCAGCGGACTTTGCCTTTTCCATCATAGCTGGACCATAATCTGAGACTAAGCCGCCAATTTTTCCTCCAACAAAATCTCCCGCCATGCTTCCAAGTTGAGAACCAACTACAGTACCAATACCCGGAAGCAAAAATGAACCTATAGCACCGCCTATTGCAGAACCAGCAGTCCCGCCTACAGTAGAACCAATAGCTTCTGCACGTTCTTTACCAGAGGTAGCCTGTGCGATGTTCATAATATCCATCCCATAGCTTAAAGGACCCAGTAGCTTTTTCGCACCGCCTTTTAAAAGGTTTTTGAACAAGCCTGATCCTGCTTCTTCTGCTGCACCAGCTACTGTGCTAGGGTTTACAAGGCTGGAAGCGGCACTAGAAGCGGCTGTGGCAGTACTACCACCACCTTTAAAGATTCCAAACATCCCCTCTCCACCTTCAAAGAGATCTGAGAATCCTCCACCTACTTTTTCCATGAAGTCCCCACTATTTTTCCCAAAAGAATAAGCCTTTTTGGCAACATCTTTAATCTTATCTCCAGTAGTTGCTCCAACAGGTCGAGTAAATAATTTTTTCCCTGCTTTCAATGCTTTTTTACCCGTTGAAGGTGCTTCAGATAAGTTTTTTATTCCCCCACCAATTTTTTTGAGATTACCAAAAAAATCCTTTGTTTTCCCCCAAACCGTCTTAGGCTCTTCTTTTTTCTCTGCAGCTGGTGTCACAGATCCCAACTTAGTACTCAAATCCGCAATAGCCTTCGTATTGGCCTCTACAGCAGTAGTATTTGCTTTCAAAACCGTACTCAGATTGTTATCAGACTTGACCGGGTCTGCTTTAGCAGTGCCGCTATTTACCTTCACATTCACATTCCCAGAGGCATTAATAATCTGAGATTTAACCCGGTTAATCTTGTTCAACAGATTATCCAAGCCTTTGGAAGCCATATCGTTCAGCACAATTTCCGGGGCCATGCGAGTGCGGCCGATTTTCAAAACACGTCCTTGAATTCGCTCAAAATAGCGTTCCATTGCGCGCAATTCTCTGTTCGCCTTAATGACGTTTTTAGGATCAATCACAAGGTTCATGCGGTAATTTAATGCTTCTGCCATCTATCATGTTCACCTCCTTGTTTATACTTTTGAAGCTGCTATGTTATCCATTTCCTGTTCGGCAAACGCCAGCAGCAGCATGCGCTCACCGCGGGGAAGCCGCCAAAAGTCTCCGGGACGAAGGTGGTGCCGGACCCACAAGTGGTACAGCATCGTCGTCATTCCCCCGGAGCCGATTAGTTTTTTAGATCAGCAATCTCAACGCCAAAACCGGACAGTTCCAGCACTTTATCTCCCACTGCATCCAGTTCACCCGCCAGCAGCATACGGCGGACAGACTGTTCGCCACCGGACAGCTTCAAGCGGCTTGTAATCCGGGGATCTCCCCAACCATTAAGGGACAGGCCCTTCACTTCCAACTTTCCGGTGGCTTCCGAAATCAACAAGGCGTTGAACGTTTCGGTATCTACCTTTTCGTCTACAGCACCCTTCACGGTTCGGCGAATCATGCAACGCTCACGAATGCTGTCCACCTTACTAGAGGTCAGTCCGTGCAGTACAATTTTCATATCGAGGCGCTTGATACGAACCGTTTCTTCCGGTAGTTTCTCAGCGGCTTCAAACAGACTGTCCAAAATTTGTTCTTCTGTCATATTCTCATTCAAACTCATAGGTCATTCTCCCTTATTGTTAATTTCAGATTTTCACAAATTCTTATTTTCATTTGGGGAACGGGACACCTGACAGCATCCCAATTCCCCGTTAACCAATTTAGTTCGCTACAATCGGATCCAGCAGCTCATAGCCTTCGAAGGTGAAGGTCGTTTCTTCCTGTACTTCCTCGCCTGCTGTCCAGTTGGCTAGCTGGATTTTGTCAGCAGTGCAACGGATGAGACGAATACTTTCATGTCCAAAAGCTTCTGGATCATCCAGCTTCGTAATAATCTCAAAACGATTAAAACCACGACGAATCATATCGGACGTAACTTTGTAGCCACTCATCGTCCCCGTCCCTTTTTTGATGCCGCGCTTATGCACCTTCCACTCATTGCCCACGAGATTCAGCTCGCGTTTTTCCATTTCCACGCTGGCTTCCAGCTTATTGATATTCGTCTGCCACACCCCATCCACATGCGCCTGACCAAACGTACCTAAAATAACTCTTGAAGCATCCAACATTTCTTTTTCCTCCTCAAAATAATTCATAATATAGTTCGGGATTCCACAAAATCCTCGTTGTTAAAAAGCTACCTTAATCCTACTGATCGCCACCAAAATGCTTAGGCGCGTAAAATGCTTATTTATTGCACGTAAAATGTGCCGAACAGCTGCTCCATCACGTCGGTGAGCTTCACATTCCATTGCAGGAACACTTGATCCGGCTCCGGTTTGATGACTGGCGCATCACCGTAGTAAGCCGGATCGAGAATGACATCGTAGCCATCCGCCTCGATCACGTTGCTCAGCGACAGCTGTGCCAGGTATTCTTTGATCGCACCGATGAGTGCCAGACGGCCTTCTACTGTGTTGTTGATTTTGCCAATGTAAGTCTCTTCGGCTGCACGCTGCAAGTCAGCGTTAATGGCATCCATGACACGGATGGAACGGATTTTCTTCCACGCATTGTTTTGTCCGGCAGACGGGTTCACCAAGCTGTTGATTCCACGCAGCGCTTTGACCTGACGGCCATCGAAGAACAGGAGGAACACCCCGTTACGGACAGCCTGTTCCTGCTCGGAACGTGTCCAGCGGCGGGTTACATCCTCAAAAGGCGTAACCGCATACGTTGCGGATTGGTTCAACCGTTGGCCTGCGATCAGTCCGGCTACATAGGCAGCCGTTTGGGCGGAGCTGTAGTCCGTACCTGCCAGACGTACGCCTGTGCCCACGTTTACGATGCCTTCATGGTTCAGTGCCAAAGAACGTGCAGAAGCCAAGCTGACAGCCGTTTTGGACACATCATCTGCCGCAGAACCGCCGAATACAGCGATGACGCCTTTGCCTTCATTCCGGACACGTTTGATCCAGGCAGCAAAGCTTTGCAGCAAAGCCAGATCGGCTGCATAATCCAGGGCCAGCACATTAAACTCCTGTCCTTCCAATGCTTCCTGCATGGCGATGTAATCGGCATTAACCAGCTTGCTATTGCCGCTATTGCCACCTGTCAGATGTACGCCGCTGACATCCGCTGGAATGCCGCCTTCGCCGACAACCTCAGCTTTCACCCATACGTTTTCGCTGTTTTCGTTCAGCGCTTTGGCAATTGAAGCAGCCGTACCGTCGCTGCCTTTGTACGTACCCAGCAGTTTGGTTCCTTCATAGAGGCGCACCTCACGAGCTTGCTCGTCGCCCAAAGTTGGCTGTACCGTTACGGCAAAACCATTACCGCGGCTACCTGTGTACAAAGCCTTCAAACGCAGCACGTCGGTCGGGGTCTCGCCACCGCTTTTCAGTGTTACAGACGCTTCAGCAGCCGTGTCATCTGCCAAGCGATAAGCGAGCAGTTTTTTCGGACCGCCCAGCAAAGCCAGATACAATGTGGAATATGCTGTCGCACCGTTCTCACTGTCGCCGGAGAAGATTTGGCTAATAGCCGTTTCGCTGCCCACCTCTACAAACTCACGTACAGGGCCCCAATTCGCCTTGATGGGTACAACGACCGTACCACGTGATCCACCTTGAATCGCTGAAGCTGCTGCTGCCTGAAAATTCATATACAAACCCGGTAATACCGGTTTATTCGTGTTTTCCCATGTTCCGCCTGCCATAATTAATCCACCTTCGCTTTCATAAATTGTTCGATTTTAGTGTGTGCTTCTGCTACCGTAAACAGCTTGTCCTGTGTGCCAAAAAAGGCGCCTGCCAGCACTTCTACTTTTACAGAAAACAATTGTTCTGCGTGTTCCTTTAGTTCCTCTAGCGTATAGCGTGGGCCACTTGCTTCCTGCCCGCTATGTAGCGGGGTCTTCTCATGGCTTTCCAAGGTCACTCGGACCACCTCATTTCAAAATAGGATGAATTTCCACTCTGCGAATCAATGCCGCTTCCTCAGCCGGACGCATACGCCGCTGTACCAGCGTCAGCCGAAGCTGACCGTCTAAAATGGCATCCGCCTGCAAATCGGCTGAGGCTTCAGCCGTAGACATATAACGGCCCTTGTCCTGCTCCAGAGGAAGCTGGATTTGAGCGGCAAAGCCTTCGACCAGCGCGGAAGCTGCGCGGTTCTCTTCGGTGGTGACCGGGGCAGTGATATGCCCGATGAACCGTTTGCGGAGCTCATACATGGAGGCTCCTGCCATCCGGGTTTCACAGCCGCTCAGCCGCCATAATACCGCGTGGCTTCCCGGCTGTGCGGGCCATGCGTCGGCGTATACCGACCACAATTCGCCCAGTTGCTTCTGCGTCCAGCCGACCAGTGCTGCCAGCCATTCTTCCGGCTGTGCTGCATCAGGTGCTGAAGCGGCCGATCCACCTTCTGTTTCAGGCACATACACGCCAAAACGCAGCGTTCTATAGGCCTTGCCCGTAACCGTGTCCAGCATTTCTGCATCCCGCACGCCCAAATAGTGCGCGGTAAAAGCAGACGTGTCCTCACCTTTACCTGTCACCGATGCTCGGTGCAGTCCGGCAATCAGGGTATTCGCCCATACATCGGCCTGCGCCAGCCCCGCTTGTCCTGCGTACAGCTTGATGCGGACAACCTGCCGGTAACCGGCCCAGGAAGACTTCCAGATTTCCTCGCCCAGCACCATAACCGCATACGGCTCCTCTGCCGTCTGCGACGGGGGTTGAACAT
Source organism: Paenibacillus sp. P2(2022) (assembly GCF_029522175.1). NCBI lineage: Bacteria > Bacillati > Bacillota > Bacilli > Caryophanales > Paenibacillaceae > Paenibacillus > Paenibacillus sp. P2(2022). The sequence continues at coordinate 169,778 of NZ_JAKWFI010000004.1, forward strand.
CGTATACACGCCCTTGCAGCGCCGGAATAATGTCTATGAGCTTTTGCTTAAAGGCTTGTCTCATCCTGTGGCATGCCACCCTTGCGTATCCTGTGCTCGCATGCTGTGGCTGTTTAGCCAGGCTTTTTTCCACTTCCATGCTCTCAGCCGGCGTAGCCTTGTACTCATGCATTGCAGCATCCCTTGCTTAGGCAACACGACTCCTCCTTTCTATACATCGAATTCCCGGGAAGTGACAAAGACGATGACCGCATGAAAAAACCGGCCCTATTGGCCGGCTAACGTTTGACGGTGTGTGTCTTCGGTATGTCCTCTTGTCTTGATTCCCGATGATATAATCTTACACCCTTATAACGAATGCGTTGCCGGGGAAATGGACGATAAAAGTAGAGACTAGGGATGAAGTTAGGCGGTATTTTGCGAACGTTTGTTCTTATATTAAAAATGCGTTTAATCTCATTGTTGATGTGCAAACAAAAAAATAACCGCCCTTTAAAAAGGCGGTTATTACATCGTTCAATTCAATGAATTATAAATATTTGCAGTATACCTAGTGATGGCTTCATCGTAATCTGGATACTCATACTCCAAACTTCTGGCCACAGCCTTAGCGTATTTTCTAAACAATGCATAGCAAGTAAGTAAAGACTCCCACATTTCTCGATAGCCATTTTCAGAGTAACTGGATAGTAAACTTTCCCAATCTTCATTAGGAAGGTACTGATTTATAAATTTATAGTTTTTTCCTACGCTAAAGGTGTACCCTTGCTCTGAGCCAATCTTCCAAGCCATCATTCGCAGCAAATTAGGTCGTGCTATCTCGTGCAAATGGTCAATAGCAAACAGGATTTCTTTTCTCGCCAATCCTTTTACGATATAAGTTGAAACCATCCAAAACTCATTACAGCAATCATCAAATTCCTTTGCCGTGGGCTCTTTAATCCAATATTGATGGTCATTTGCGATCACTTCCTCTTGGATCAGCACATCCTTGTCGAGCAGAACCTCAACTAAACCATCGCTATTCGTAAAATAATCCTCTACCTCGTTTATAGGGATCAGTGTCAGATCTAATTTATTTCCATCCTCAAAAAGAATGATATATGAAAATCAGTTACCTAGTTCTGATGGAAAAAGTTCCATATCCTCGGGTTTTTGCATCATAAGCCTATCCCCAAACACGTGGAGCCATTGATCACTTTCCTTGAAAGAATCCATATCTGTTACAAAGTAAGAAATATCATAATCTTGAAATGAATCAGGAGGAATATTGAAGTTTGTACGTGATCCTTCCATCGTGACCAATCGTATTCTTTTATCGTTCATAGCAAACTTTATAAGGATATTCATCATTTCTGGTTCACTTCTCAATACATCCGTCCTCCGTTCCTATTTTAATTGAGACCTATGCTTCTTATTCACCGTTGCGGTTCATACTCCTTGCTGTCTAGGTTAATAGAGCCACAGGTTGTGACCCCTATGCATTTACCTACCCCAGTCTGCGATCCGCACCCTTTTGCAAGTTTGCCAGATTCAGAACGCCTTGGTCTGCCAGCGCTAGCGCCATTTTGTAAAAAGCACGTGTGCGAAGCTTCGTATACGTATCTTTGCTGACTGGCGGGTCCAGCACATAATTGTAAACCTTGTAATCGAACACATCATCATCCTTTAAATAACGTTCACGGATCAGCAACTGTTCACGTTCATTCAAGCGGCTCACTACGGCATCCACCATTTGGCAATAGGCCAAGCGGGCGGCAGGAGCATCTACATTATATACAGCAGTCCGGGCCGTTGGGTCGCTTGTCACATTCGTGGGTCCGTTCGGGCGATCCGTATAGCCAGCAGTAATAAAGCTTTCCCGATCCATAAAGGTTATTGTTTTATAAATCCGGTATTTCTCAAATACACCCTCCAATGCATTCTGCGTTTTGCGACGGTCTAATTCGGGTAAGTTATTTCTCATGAAAAGCAACACTCCTTATATTATGCCTTTTGACAATGATGTATTTTCAAATAAAAACGCACTTGTTTACATTTTGTTCCCCTTTTGTTCGTATCTTGAGTATAACATAACATTATTTAGGATAGGTATCCATCGTGAAAAAAAGCAATATAGCCCCAAAAACAGGATATTCGCTCTACTTTTCTATGCCTTTTGGCATATTACGTGCTTTTACTATTTGCCTAATGGTATAATAAAGCTAATTCTATGATTCTATTGCAGAAAGGAGCTCCATTGTGGAACAGCCAGCATTCGGAACTTACCTAAAACAGCAGCGTGAGCACAAGCAATTGAGCATCAACCAATTAGCAGATGCCGCAGGTATTAGTAATTCACAAATTTCCCGCATCGAAAATGGGCTGCGCGGAGTGCCCAAACCCTCCACCCTCCGCAAAATAGCGGACGCGCTCAGCGTATCCTATACCGAAATGATGAAGGCCGCCGGATATTGGGCGGACGATGATTCAATAGAGCAAAACCCACACGAACTTTATCGTTCTACTGTACCAGAATGGGCAAACTCCAAAGACCGCCGGGATTTTAAAAAAATGTTGGAGGAAGACGACGAATTAATGTTTGATGGCATTCCGCTGGATGAAAAAGACCGGCAACGAATCAAGGACGTACTGACAGGCCTGTTCTGGGAAGCCAAGCAAATGAACAAACATAAAAAGCCCGCCGATCCCGGTGCGAGCAAAGATCAGGGATAGTAGGTGATCGTATGAAGGAACTCATTCACCAACTTGTCCGAAAATACCGCACTAATTGCCCCTTCGATATTGCGAAAGCCCTAGGCATCCATATCCGATACTGCGATCTGGGCTCCACAACCAAAGGGTTGTATTATCACAAGCTGCGCAGAAGATTTATCGTCATTCACAATGGCCTTACACCAGAGTGGGAACGGTTCGTCTGTGCGCATGAATTGGGACATGACCGACTGCATAAAGGTATTAGTCGCTTTTTTATGGAGGAGCATTCCTACTTTTCTCCAGGAAAATTTGAACAGCAGGCTAATCGCTTTGCCGTGCTTTTGCTGAGTGCAGGCAATCCGCCGCTGGCTGACGAAACATTGGATCACTATTTACCCCGGATCGGGCTGCCCAAAGAGACTGCCCTTTTTTTTGATCACAAAACAGAACAATAGTTCCTATTCTATGAGTTGCTGTCTATTACTGCCTCTACAATATAGGTAACTAGACGGTGTGTTTAACAACCGATATCTCAAAAAAATGTAGTGCTTTGATATAAAATAAGAGTTATTTTTACAATCATCTGATAAAATGTGGACGTAAGCGGTTTCTCTAATTCATTCATTTTATGGGAGGTTGAAGGAACAACATGAACTCATGGAAAAAACTCTCGTCGATCTTGACGACCGCCGCGCTTCTGTTCGGATGTCTCGGTACAGCAGCAGCGGACCCAGCTACTAATGCGGGAACAGCGGGAACGGGGACAACAACGACTCCAGTCAGCGGTAAACACATCACTATCCTACATACGAATGATACCCATGCTCACGTGGTCGCTAACGACAAGGAAATGGGGTTCGCCAAGCTGGCGGGAATCATCGACCAATATCGCGCCGCTAACCCTAATACATTGCTGCTGGATGACGGGGATACCGTTCATGGAACGACCTTCGCTACTCTGGTCAATGGTGAGAGTATCGTGAAAGTGATTAACAAGCTGCGCTATGATGCAATGGTTCCGGGTAACCATGAGTTTAACTACGGCTGGAAGCATCTGGTTGAGCTGAGTAAAGAGATTCAGTTCCCTGTACTGAGCGCCAACATTAAGCAAACCGACGGAACACGCTTGTTCCAACCGTATACTATTAAAGAAGTAGATGGCGTTAAAATCGGTATTATCGGCCTAACTACGCCTGAAACAGCATATAAAACCAATCCTAAAAATGTGGAGGGCATTCAATTCACCGACCCTGCGGCTGAAGCCAAAGCGGCAGTAGACGAAATCCGCAGCAAAGTAGATGTCGTCGTTGCTCTGGGTCACCTGGGACAAGATGCATCCAGCAAAGACACCAGCCTCAAGGTTGTGAAGGAAGTGCCTGGCATTGATATTTTCATCGATGGACACAGCCATACCGTGCTGGAAAAAGGCCTGGTCGGTGACAATGGCACGTTAATCGCTAGTGCAGGTGAATACACCAAGTATCTAGGTGTGGTGGATCTGTGGGTCGATGGCGGCAAGGTTATCCAAAAGCAAGCGAAGCTGATCGATTCGACTCAAGCTGCTGACGTGCAGCCCAACGCTGAAATTGCTGCATTAATCGCCTCCATTCAGAAGGAGCAAGAACCTATTCTTAAAGAGGTTGTAGCACAAACCAGTGTAGATCTGGAGGGCGCGCGCGAAAAGGTACGTGCGGGTGAAACTAATCTCGGCGACCTGCTCACTGATGCTATGCGTGACGTTTCGGGAGCAGACGTGGCTTTAACGAACGGTGGCGGCATCCGTGCTTCCATCAAAGCAGGAACGATTACCAAGGGAGACATCATCACCGTACTGCCTTTCGGCAACCAAATCGTCACCCTGAAAGTGAAAGGCTCTGACCTTCAGGCCGCACTGGAAAATGGCGCAGCCTCCTACCCGGAACCAAGCGGGGGCTTCCCTCAGGTGTCCGGTATCTCATTCAAAATAGACACCTCAGCAGCCAAAGGCAGCCGTGTTCACTCCATCCTGATCGGTGGCAAGGCCCTTGATCCTGAGGCAACATATACACTGGCTACCAATGATTTTACTGCCGTAGGTGGTGACCAATATACGATGTTCGCTAAATATCCACAGGCAGGTATGTTCGGATCGCTGGATGAAGCGTTAATCCGCTATATACAAAAGGCCGGGTCTACTAGCCTGCAAGTACAAGCGGCCGGCCGTATTCAGGAAGCCAAGGCAGACGGAAAAACTTCTGTCCCTGCCACACAAGCTGTACCGTCTGCTCCAGCCACGACGCCAGCACCTCTGCAGGAGATACCGCAATCCGATTCCACATCGGCTGCGAAACCAGCACCTGTGAAATCGACACCTGCCAAGTCTCAAACTAGCAAGCCACAGCAGGCTTCGGCTACTGCACAAGCTGCAAATAGCCACGTATATGTTGTAAAATCTGGGGATACACTGTATGACATTTCCCGCAAACACGGTACTACCTGGCAACAGCTTCAGCAGTTGAATAAGTTGAAGAATCCTCACCGCATTTATCCGGGTCAAAAGTTGGACCTCCCGGCCTAATTCAATAGCTAGCATAAACAGCATTCGGAATCCAAGTGGTTTCGGATGCTGCTATATGTCAGGATTTTTTAGATATGCGATAGTCCAAGCTCATTTGGACATCGCATATTTTTTTTGAAAGCAAGCCTTTTAACCGCTGACAAGTTGTGAACCGAGAGGTATGATGGAGAAGAGTTATTCGGGCAGAGAACATTTGTCCCGGTATCCATCGGGATCAGTTATGTGTGTGGAAGGAGTCCATTATATGCAATACATTATTTATGATCTTGAATTTACCGTTAGCCGTAACGCCAGATATTCCTCCGAAATTATTGATATCGGTGCCGTCAAAGTTATTCAGGGAGACGATGGCCTATTCGTTGCGGATACATTTCACAGTTTTGTGAGACCATCGAATCGACCTGTGATCTCTACAGATACCGTTCAATTCACGGGTATTACTCAACGAGACATTGATGCCGCTCCACTCTTTCCTGAAGCTGTGAAGCAATTTATTGCCTGGCTCGGTACAGATTCGCCCTATTATTTATGCGCATGGGGACCGGATGACCGTCAGAAGCTGGTATCCCATTGTCGTACCCATCATGTAGATCTCGGTTGGATTCATAATACAAATGATATACAGAAGCAAATTTCCCGTCTGTTTAGTTCCAATGGAAAGTATCGTCAGTTGAGCCTGTCTCAGGCGTTGGAATTGTGCAACATTGACTTTGACGGTCAACAGCATCGGGCACTGGATGATGCCGTGAACACCGCTCAGGTTTTCATGTACCATTTTGATCGTCTTACATTAGTTCATAATGCTGCCGACGATGAGGAAAGTCGCGGCTCAAAGCTCGTCTACTCCTCACCAGAAGAAGAACAGGAGCAGTACAGTCCCTTCGGCAATCTCGCCAACCTGTTTAAGGACCGTTAAGCAGATAGCTCCCCGGCCCGTTCCGGGGGATCTTCCCCCTGTTATTCTTGATTTCCTGCCTTTTTATCGAAGTAAAACGCCCCCCAGGTTCGCAGCATTTCTTGCATACGTTTGCGGTACCGTAAAGGTTCCAGAATCTCGGCCTCAGCTCCATAGGATGTGAGCCAATCCAGAAATTCACGGTCATGATTGACCGTCACCTCAAACAACAAACTTCCATCTGGCAAATCCTTGAGAAGAGGCTTGATGAACAGCTCCTCTTCTTTGACCCGATATACAGAATCGGCAGAGAAACGTACGACAAACCGAATATTTTGATTTCCTTTGGTCACCGACCAGGTGCCTTTAAAAAACATTTCCATTTCAGATGTATTTTTTTGAAACGTATACGGCAAAATCCTCATATTCCGAAAACGGCTGATCCGAAAGGTTCTCATGGCGGATTGCTTATGACAAAAACCAAGCATATAGAATCGCCGATCTTGAGGAACCAAACAATAAGGATCTACTTGCACCAATGATACATCTTCATTTTGAGGCGAGCTGTATTCCGCTTCAATTGTCTGCTGCGTAAGACTCGCCAAAACAATCAGCCTGAGCAGATAGGGCTGGTTTTCCCGATCAAGTGTCGAGCCGAGCCGGATGATATTTTTCATTTCCTGCGCGAAGCTCGTCTGGTCCATCTTTTTTTTCTGACTAGAGGCCATCACTTTCTCATAAGCACTTTCAAAGGCTGGCGGTAGAAGAGGCTTTATCGTTTCCATCATCTCTCCCAGCTTGGTAAAAGCCTCTGCCTCTTCTTCTGTCCAATTCAGAGGATACAAAGCAAAATTGCTAATAAAAATGTACCCCTTGCCATGCCCCATATTCGTAATCGGAATATGCATAGCGCTTAGCGCCTCCATATCTCGGTATATGGTACGTTCTGATGTTTCACAACGTTCGGCAAGCTCTCTTGCCAATATTCCTGGATTTGCCTGAACAATAGTAATAATCCGCATTAAACGTATCAACCGATCAGTCAAGGAAGTCTCTCCTTTACAAAAAGATAGTAAATTAGACTCACTAATTTGCACAAATAAACTAGCACAATTACCTATCTCAACCTATTATTCTTCGTAAAACGAACATCTCCTAACGATATTTCCTTATTAAAAAAGACCTTAGAACTATACGCAGTAAACGATACAAAAGACCCACTCCATTTATTGCGTATGGATAGAAGTAACTCGGCTTCCTCAAGATAATCCATGTCTTCGCTTCTAGCTGCACATATAAGCAATTCATCTGCTTGTCTCGTAAGGATGAACGCCCCTCGCTCAGGCTCCCCTTTCTCATACATACGTAATGCCTTTTTTACAATTGGGGACGTCTCATTCAGCTTTATGTATTTTTCCACCTTCGGGTTGGATGGAATGCTCAGCAGACCAAGATGGTGCGTGTAATGGATATAAAGCTGGTCTGTGCGGATCAGCGTTCGCTTTTCCTGCGATGGCTTGCGCCAGCTCCACTCGATCATTCCAATCGTATGTCTTCCGGACGCGTGAGCCGGTATAGAAAACGTTAAAATAGCTTGTCTATATTTTCCCCGTCGCACATCACCACAGTGAACCAGCATGCAATCTCCGTTTTCTGATTGTTTAAACCCGAGCCTCACCCCTTCAGCTTTTAATAGATTTACCCCGTTTTCTGGAATGAACTGAAGTTGAAGGTCACATCCCGCTGCCTTCGGTATTAGATTTCCTTTTCTTTTACGTATAGCCCCATAGCCCCATTCTATCAGTAGATTTACTTGTTTGGACCCATTCGCCGATATAGACTCTTTGTCCCATGTGTACGTTACATTGAGCATTGACTTCACCACTGGTAAATTCCCCCTAAAAGAACATGTAACTCTAAATTAACAGTGTTATCTGACACTATATTGTCAGGGAACATATGTTTGATTGTGAAAATTATACATGGTAATCTTTATGAAAGGGGACCTAATTCGGCAAATAACATTTTCATCCATTCTAATTACATAAATACGCAAAAATAGCCCGGCTTTTGCCGGGCTACATGATAGTCTGCTTCTATATTTAAAATTATGAAATCGTAGTTTCTGTTAAAGATACTTTCGTATTTGTGCAAATATCGGATATTGGAGCAAAAGTAGTGCTATCCACGATAAGCTCCTTCGATAATGGCTTGCCATTTACAGTGATTTTTAAAATTGTATAGTTTTGTTCTCTCTCATTCATCTTTCAAGATCTCCTTCTATATCTATTTTAATATTTCTAGTTCATATATTTTGTTCAAGCCCTGATCAGGTGCGGATGGTTCTTAATTCGTTTGTTGGGAAAAATGCCGGAATGTTGCCGCTTCCTTGATATACCCGTTTTAGGTTACACTTAAACTAATAATCGAGTTTTTTTGATAATCTTTTCCCGTATTTGTCGTCTATATATTCTAAAAGCTGCATCCAAATCATTATATTGTACGTAACCATGTGATATGGGTAATGATCTGTAACATCTAACATCTTGGTTTCTCAAAAGGGGGAACATCACTTGGCACGAGCAACTTATCGCTTTGCTTTGTACCGCCGCATTGTCTGCGCTGCTATAGCGCTTTTGTTTATTTTTGGAGTAACCCGTGTACCCGAAGCTCATGCTGCTTATTGGGATGATGTATATCAAGGCTTTGAGCAGTTTTCACGTTTGCCAGGCGATGTATATCAGCTCAAGGAAAGCTACCGCCAAACACAGGAAGACCTGGAAAAGGCCCGTACCAGCATCGAGACCTACCAGAAGCAAAACGCCCAACTGCTGGAGCAAAATCGCAAGCTGAACGACACCGTTACAGAACTGAAAAATCTCCAAACCCAGCGCGATCAGACTTCACACCGAAATAAAATGCTCATCATCACGGCTATCATTCTGCTGGCCGGTTATTTTATCGGTATCCGACTGTTGCGTTACGGGATGCGTCGACGCTCGGGAAGATACTAACTGCCTGAAAGGATGAAGGGTCTGAATGGACATACAAGCAGGACAACACCATGATGAAAGTGTCGGTTCGGTCGTAACGCTCGACCTGGCTGAAGGGGAAAAGCTGCACGTTCTGCATCCGCAGCAAATCATCGCCTATCGCGGACCCAGCTCAGGTCGCAGTGATAAGCTGATGAATATTAAAGGCATGTATCGCAAGCACAAACTGATTCAGGCCGATTTCACAGGCGCTTGCCGGCTAATTGCAGCACTTCCTCCTGGCTTTAGTCTGAAGATGATCAAGCTGGAAGGAAGCGACGATTTGCTATACGATTTCCGCAACCTGTTCTGGTACAGCTCCGGCATCCAAATGCGTACCAAGCTGCTAAGCATGAAAAACATGTTGTTTAGCCGTGATGTCATTAAAATGAAATTTGACGGTATCGGCCACATTGGCATTTTGACGCAGGGATTGGTATGTCAAGAACAGCTTCATCCGTCGGAGCCGATCTACGTCGATGCGAGCAGCGTCATTGCCTATCCCGAAAACGCCAAGCTGGAGTTAACCGTATATGGTAACCATTTGGCCAGCCAGCATATGAACTATCATTTTAAAATGACGGGACACGGTACCGTACTATTTCATGCTGGTGAGCATCATCGGCGACTTCAGCAGGATATGAACGACGATGGCGTGATCAAACGATTTTTAAGGGAAGTCATTCCATTTGGTGGAGTGTTTATCAAATAGCCCTGCCATGCTATAATGGCAATGCTATCAAGGAAGCTGTCTGTCCTTGTGGCAGCTGCTAATGAAGAAAATCCATGCATAACGCATGGGAGAGGTTCGCGAACTCCCTCTATAAAAAACTAACGATGCTTTGTCCTCCGCATTGAAAAATGAATTTGCGGGGCAAGGCCTGTTTTTTGTTGAAGCCGGTTCAAGAACTCTCCTTCTTCCACGTGACAAGACTCTGTGTCTTACACCATTCCAAGAAGATCGAGAGGTTTTTTTATGTTTACAAACGAAAAAGCAGTCGTCGTATTCAGCGGCGGCCAAGACAGTACAACCTGTTTATTTTGGGCAAAAAAACATTTTGCCGAAGTAGAAACTGTGACGTTCGATTACGGTCAGCGCCACAAGCAGGAAATTGAAGTTGCCGCCGGAATCGCCAGCGAGCTGGGTGTTCCGCAAACGGTACTGGATATGAGCCTGCTCAACCAACTTGCCCCGAATGCCCTCACACGCACCGACATTGACATTACTCAAGAGGAAGGCGAACTGCCTAGCACCTTTGTAGACGGTCGTAATCTATTGTTCCTAAGCTTCGCAGCGGTTCTCGCCAAGCAAAAAGGAGCGCGCCACATCATTACAGGCGTTTGCGAGACAGATTTCAGCGGCTATCCCGATTGCCGGGATTCCTTTATTAAATCGCTGAACGTCACACTGAACCTTTCGATGGACTATCCCTTTGTGATTCACACCCCGCTCATGTGGTTGAACAAGGCCGAAACCTGGCAAATGGCCGATGAGCTGAAAGCTTTTGAATTTGTAAGAACCCGTACACTAACGTGCTATAACGGCATCATTGGCGATGGCTGTGGCGAATGTCCTGCTTGCAATCTTCGTCGTGCTGGACTGGAGCAGTATCTTGCAGTTCGCGGCGCTTCGTCCCAAGGAGCTGAAGGCCATGCGTGAGCCAGGTACCTTTCGTATTGTCGACAAGCTCCAGCAGTTCGGGACAGACATTGAACGCTCTCAGTTGCGTTATCACCGCAAGCGTGTACTCGTAAGCAAACAATTTACGTTCGATGCAGCCCACCATTTGCACTGTTACGAAGGCAAATGCAAAAATCTGCACGGACATACTTATATCGTCGTATTTGGCATAAGCGGTATCCCGAGCGAAATAGGTCTAACGCTGGATTTTGGTGATATCAAAACGATCTGGAAAGAGCGAATTGAGCCTTTTCTGGACCACCGTTACTTGAATGAAACGCTCCCTCCAATGAATACAACGGCAGAAAACATGGTCGTCTGGATCTTTGAACAAATGGAGTCAGCCCTGACCTCGGATGCATACTGCAATCGTGTTGAAGGCGGACGTACCGAGTTTGTACGACTGTTCGAGACACCTACCAGCTACGCCGAATTCCGACGGGAGTGGATGTACGATGAGTAATACTGTAACTACTCACCAACCTATGGCAACCCCCGACAGGGCTAAAGCAGCCCCTATTCCTGTGCTGGAGGTGTTTGGTCCCACCGTGCAGGGCGAAGGTATGGTCATTGGTCGTAAAACGATGTTTGTTCGTACTGCAGGCTGCGATTACCATTGCTCATGGTGCGACTCCGCCTTTACCTGGGACGGCAGCGCCAAGGATCAAATCCGTCGTCTCAGTGCCACTGATATTTGGCAGGAACTACAGTCCATCGGCGGCGAACGGTTCTCACATGTGACCCTTTCCGGAGGCAATCCCGCCCTGCTGCCACAGCTCGGGACGCTGATTACCCTGTTACGCAGTCAAGGCATTGCCACAGCTGTCGAAACACAAGGCTCCCGTTGGCAGGAATGGCTGTACGATATTGATGAGGTGACCTTATCCCCGAAGCCGCCCAGCTCTGGCATGACGACCAACTGGGACGTGCTGGATGATATCGTGGCCCGTCTGACCAACCGGAAAATGGCTGGAGCGTCCAAGTCTACAACAAACGTCTCAGTTACAACGTGCACCCAGGAATCAAATAATGAATCGGTCAGACTATATGCTGGAGCATGCAGCCTGAAGGTCGTCATCTTCGATGACACCGATCTCGCCTATGCCCGCACCGTTCATGAGCGCTATCCACACGTACCGTTGTTCCTCCAGACGGGTAATCCAGATGTGAACACGGAGAACACCGGGCAGATCGCAGAGTCTCTTTTACATCGTTATGAATGGCTTATCGACCGTATCATGGACGATTCCCAACTCAACGATGTAAGAGTACTCCCGCAGCTCCACACCCTCGTATGGGGCAACAAACGCGGCGTATAACACGTATATACAATATATTCCATGCGAGCTGTATGTGATACACAAGATACACCAAATTAGTCGAAGTACACCCTCGACGCCCAAAGCCATATAAAAAGAGAGAAACCCTCGTCCGCAAGGACGGGGTTTCTCAATAAAATAACGCTCCTTAATATAAGGAGCGAAATTTCACTTCTGCCCAACCCACATGTAAACGGGTAGGGACTTTATGGTGTTGACGGCGGTCAGCAGCGGAGCGGAGGATTTGAAGCTGGAGAAGCGTTAGCGTTCGCCTTTGAAATGGGATTCTAACCTATATATCTTTTATCAGAAAGAATCCCATTTCAACAGCGATCGGAAGCTCAAATCCTTCGCGAAGCGTCGCCTAACCGAACCGAACCTCCCCACCACCATAACTCCCTCTCTCTTTTACCAAACTAAACCAACTTTAAGGAGCCTCACTCAATATGACCGGAAGAAAACCCGAAGAAATGACCGACGTTACCCTACTTGGCAATCAAGGCACACAATACACTTTTGCCTATGATCCCGCCATTCTCGAAAGCTTTGATAATAAACACCCTTACCGCGATTATTTTGTAAAATTCAATTGTCCAGAGTTCACCAGCCTGTGTCCGATCACAGGACAGCCTGATTTTGCAACCATCTACATCAGCTACATTCCTGATATTAAAATGGTTGAAAGTAAGTCCCTTAAGCTGTACCTATTCAGCTTCCGCAACCACGGTGATTTCCATGAAGACTGCGTCAATATCATCATGAATGACTTGATTAAGCTGATGGACCCTCGCTACATTGAAGTATGGGGCAAATTCACACCACGCGGCGGTATCTCTATCGACCCGTACACCAACTATGGCAAGCCGGGAACGAAGTATGAGCAAATCGCAGAACAACGTATGATGAACCATGATATGTATCCAGAGACGGTGGATAATCGATAGGCTGATCCTCTCTATGCGCTTGCATACAAATATAAATAAGGGGCTGTCCCAATAGTCATAAAATGACTCAAGGACAGCCCCCATATTTTTAGTCTATCGAAATCATTCATAAGAGTATAGCGCTTGTGGCGTCGTTTACACACTCAGATCAAATTTTGATTTTTTATATTCATAAGGGGTCTTACCCATAACTTCCTTAAAAGCTTTTCTAAAAGACTTCTCGTTGGGAAAGCCTGCCTCGTAAGAAATTTCTGTAAGTGACTTATTCGTTGTTTCCAATAAATCAATCGCCTTTTCCAAACAAAGAATTTGCTTGTACTCCGTAAACGTCTGACCTGTATATTCATGAAACATTCTCGACAAATAGGCCTCCGAATAGCCACATATTCGAGCTGTTTTCGCTAGGCTAATATTTTCAGCGTAATGTTCTTTAATAAAGTCCATGATCGTCTTTATCTTTTGCTGCTTTTCACTAAATACCTCCGGCTGTAGGTCTGCTGCCTCACTAAAATGATTAACAAGCAAATACTTAAGTTCAATAATTCGGCTTTGCTCTAAAATATAGTCATATTTCCCTTTGGAAATATGCAGGTTATATATATCCATAAATAACTCTCTTAATTTAGAAAGTATAGTATGTTCAACTTGTTGCTCTTGCGTGTTTAATTGGATGAATACTTGTTCATTGGCAAAAAAGGTAGCTGGAAATTGCAATACAACGACCTGGTTTTCCGTAATACTTTGGGTGGAGTGCGGTACATTGCTATTAATGAACAGTGCATCCTTTTCCATCAAAATGGTTATTTTTCCTTCATGCCACACCTTAAGACTTCCACTTGTACAGTAGATTAATTCCATATTACTGTGAAAATGCATAGGGATGACTCTTTCTGTATCTGTCGATTGAAACATAAAGAGGTTAATCATTTTTCTTCTGTCTATTTCAATATGTTCATATATTTTCTTCATACGACACCTCATCAACCAGCTATGAGTAATCAACAGTAATTATATTCAGTCATATACTCTAATACTCATACTATACCGATAGTAAAATGCCTACACAAGCTGAAATCTCTTCAGTCGACTAAGACAAAAAAAGGCAGTTCTTCTCGCAAACGGAGAAATGAACAGCCTTTCGTTGCCTGCTTGTAGCTCTCAGGTAAAAGATAAGAATAAAGTTTTAATGATTGATTATGGCATCACATTCCTGCAACTGATAAATCTCAATTTCTCCTTCATTGTCTCCTGCTTCAAGCACCATACTGCGTTGTTCCGTATCTTCCAGGAAATAACGCAGAGAAAATACTTCCTCGCCTTCGTTCACAAAGATCTCCAGACTTGAGCTTTCTATAAATATTTGCATGCCTGCAACTTGACTGGCTAACGTTGCTTTTCTGTACTCTCTCTGGTTCGTCAACCAGTTGGTTCTCCATACGGTTAAACTGTTTTCTTCCGAATCATAGGCAATTTCCACAGCATTTCTGACTATCATTTTGAAGTTCTCTGTAAGCTTCGAAAAATGAACATTGCACTCCACCTGCAGGGAAGGCAGCAGCCAAACCCTATTTTTGTGAATGTTCTCCTTGGAATGTACACCGTCCATTCTTAGCAATTGTAATTCCGGCAATGGTTTCTGGTATAGCACACCGTTAGACAATACGATTTCTCTAGGAAGAGTCAGCGCATGAATCCAGCCTTCCTGAATGGTGGGAACAGCCCTCTCTGCTTCTTCATTCATGGCGCTCATCCATCCGAACATAATGGTTCTATCATTCACCTTGAATGATTGTGGCGCGTAGAAATCAAACCCCCGATCAAGCTCTTTAAAATGGGCAAGGTTTCCGTTGAATTTTCCTGTACTCGTTAATTTCCCAACAACATATCCCGATTGGTTAGGGTTTCTATAATATTCGCCTGCTTCTGGTAAGCCCTGAGGAGAGAACACAAAAATATCATTTTCCGCAAATTGAAGTAGATCAGGGCATTCCCACATATATCCGAATTCATGATCATGGTCCAAAAATGATCCTTGGCATTCCCAATCAGACAAATCTATAGATTTGTAGATAAGCGCATCTCCAGTCAAATCCTCTCTTTGAGCGCCAACGATCAGCCACCAGTTCCCGTTCCGATCTCTCCATACTTTCGGGTCTCGGACATGTCTGGTATAGCCTTGTGGATGTTCAAACAAAGGACCCATTTTCTCGAAATGCTCCCCATCTTCCGAAATGGCTACGCATTGATAGCTTTCTCGGACTCCATCTTCCCTGATTACATTTCCTGTGTAAAACAGATACAGCTTTTCATCATGGACTATGGCGCCTCCGGAATAAATGCCGTCCTTGTCATACCATTCCGAAGGCTCAAGCGCGATGCCTTTCCTTTGCCAATGCACCAGATCGCTCGAAACTACATGGTCCCAGCATTTATTTCGATGTTCGGTTCCTTTGGGGTTCCACTGATAGAACACATGATATTGTTGATTGAAAAAGGCAAGTCCATTAGGATCGTTTAATAGCCCGTAAGGAGGAGTAATATGATATTTAAGATGATAAGCGTCGCTTTTATTCATGTTTATCCTCCGGTAACAAAGTAAAACTAAAGCTTAGCAAAATGTCCTGTGAGCTTGAACCGATATAAACCTCAAATTCACCTGGCTCACTCTTGTATTCCATTTCACGCCCATAAAATTTGAGCATGTCTTCATCAATTGAAAATTCCACAACTGTAGTCTCGCCGCTTTGTAAAAATACTTTTCTAAAGTCTTTTAATTCTTTCACTGGCCTTGCAACACTTGCAAATTTATCGTGAATATATAATTGAATCGTTTCTTTTCCATCATACGTTCCAGTGTTGGATACAGAAATACGGATATCCACTGACTCATTTGTTTTTATTTCCTTTTGGCTGACGGTTAATAGACTGTATTCAAATGAGGTATAAGATAAACCGTAGCCAAACGGATACAAGGGTTCGTTTACTTCATCTATATATCGGGACGCAAAGCGGTAAGATCCATTTTTCTTTAAATTCGGTCTCCCTGTATTCAGCTCATTGTAGTAGACCGGAATCTGACCGACGCTACGTGGAAAAGTCATTGCTAATTTCCCGGACGGATTTACTTTCCCATACAATATATTAGCCAGCGCTTCTCCGCCCATCGTTCCTGGATACCAGGCCTGAACTATAGCGTCAACCTTTTCAACAACATCGGTAAGGATCAAAGGTCTTCCACTATATACGATCAGAACGATCTTTTTGCCCAATAAGCTTAATTCATGAAGTAATCTCAATTGCGGCTCTGGCAGCGTCGGATTCGTTCGTGATCCACCTTCTCCGCTCTGATAAATACTTTCTCCCAAGGCAAGGACTATGACTTCTGCTTCATTTGCATGCCTAATGGCTTCTTGCAGTAGAGCTTCCTCGGACCTTGTTTCAACAGCCAGTTTGTCCGCATATTTATCGAAGGTTTCCCTTGCATCAAGAGGTAGCAGATAACTTCCTCTACATACCCAGAGATTGTCGGGGCCAACAAGCTGTAACAACCCCGTTTTCAAATTAATAGTGTCTGTCTGCTCTCCCTTGATCGCCCACATACCCAGGGTGGAATTTTCTTCTGCATAGGGACCCATTAAAGCTATCTTCGTTTCCTTTGACAATGGCAATACATTATTTTCGTTTTTCAGCAGCACAACGGATTCTTCTACCAAGGACAGTGCCGCTTGTTTATGTTCGTCTGACAGAATGCTGCTGGTTGAACGTTTAACGATTTCCTGTAATCCGCGGAACGGGTCCTCAAACAGCCCCAAATCATTTTTCAGCTGTAAGACACGGTATACAGCCTCATTCAGAAGCTCCAGCATATAGTCGTTACCAGATATTACATTCTTCAATTGATTAGCGTACACTGCCGTCTTCATATCCACATCCACACCCGCCAACAGTGCCAGCCTGGCGGCGGAAGTCTCATCTTCGGCATAACCATGCATGATTAACTCTTCAATAGCGGCGTAATCCGAGATCAATACACCGTCAAACTTCATTTCCTGTCTTAGTACGTCACGGTTAAGCCACTCGTTTCCAGTCGCAGGTATCCCATTCAACGTATTAAAAGCCGTCATGACAAGCTTGGCGCCCGCTTCTATTGCTGCTTGATATCCAGGTAAATAATATTCTCGCAATGCATGCTCCGATAGATCCACGGCATTGTATTCACGTCCCGCTACAGGTGCTCCATAAGCGGCAAAATGCTTGACACAAGCAGCAATTTTATTAGCTGGTACGGCTCCATCTTCCAAGTTGCTGCCCTGGATTCCCAGAACTACGCTTTGCGCATATTTCTGCGCCAGCAAGGTATCTTCTCCAGGTGATTCCATCACCCGCCCCCAGCGAGGATCTCTAACCATATCTACCATGGGGGAAAAGGTTACATGAATGCCTTCCTCGTAGCACTCCTGAGCAGCAATCGAAGCCGCATTCTCTATCCCCTCATAGTTCCAGCTACATGCTTGAGCAATCGGAATTGGGAAAATGGTTCGATAGCCATAGATAATATCCGCCATGAATAACAGTGGAATTTTATGAACTGATTTTTCCAAATAATCGGTTTGCAACCGGATTATTTTTTCCGGGTTGGTAATGTTTAATATGGAGCCCGTGTTATAAATATTATAGTCCGTGTTTAGCCCTAATTTTTTTAAAGGACCCGTCACAACCGTATCCATGTCTCCTTCAAAAAAATCACCAGTCAGTTGGATGAGCTGGCCGATCTTCTCTTCTATTGAAAGACTATTCAATTTTTCAAGCAATGTTTTGTTGTCCATGATTTTCTCCACCAAATTTTATTTATTCTCTATTTGTTCTCTATTTTTTCTTTAAATCCAAAGATCCACGTCAACGCAAATGCTACACCAAAACCGATTAAACAAACTAAAGCATACAGAAAAATTTGATTATTCAGATACAATAACAAGCCAGGTATAGCTGTAATCGACATGCCTGTGGCTTGAACATTAAAGATACGTGCGAAGAATCCTCCAACCGCTCCTCCAATCAAGCCCATCACGAATGGTTTACCATACCGAATGTTCACCCCAAAAATAGCCGGTTCTGTAATGCCCAGCAGTGCAGACACGGCAGAAGGATAGGCAATAGATTTGGTTTTTAATCTTTTCGATTTCAGGCCGACAGCTAACGCCGCACCTGCTTGTGCACAAATAGAGGCCGAGCTGATCGGGTTAACCATATTCCAGCCGCCATCCACCAGCATCTGTATTTCGATCAGGTTGAGCGCATGGTGCAGTCCGGTAACGACAATAATCTGATTAATGCCGCCATAAATAAATCCGCCAATGCCAAATGGCAATTTCAAAATAGCTGTAACGGCCGATAATATTAAAACCTCTACCTCATGGAAGATGGGACCAATCACGAACAAGCCCAGTACCAGTGTGAGCAACAATGTCAGAAACGGTGTTAGAATCAAGTCCAATGCCTCGGGAACGGATTTTCTAATTCTTTTCTCCATCATCGCTCCCACGATCCCTATAATGAACGCCGGCAGAACGGAACCCTGATAGCCTGCGATTTTAATAAAGCCCAAAAACAAAAGAGGCTCCTTCACATGTTGAGCGACATCCCAGGAAGTAGGTAAAGAAGGACTTACCAGCATGAGTCCGAGCAAAATTCCCAAGATCGGCGACCCGCCAAACACTCTGAATGCAGACCAGCAGACCAGCACGGGTAAAAATGCAAACGCGGTATCGGTCAGTATTTGCGTAAATAATATGAAATTCGCAGAAATATCATCCGGTGTAAGTCCAAATAACTGTAGCAGTGCAGGCTGAGTTACCAAGCCCCTAACTCCCATAAACAAGCCGGTAGCTACCAATGCAGGGATAATGGGAACGAATACATCTCCGAAAACCCGGATCATTCTTTTGAAAAAGTTATCATCTTGCGTGGAGGCCTTCTCTTTCAGCTCTGCCTTTGATGTAGCAGATACGTTCTGGCCGACCATCGCTTCGTAAACTTTGTTCACGGTACCGGTTCCAAAAATAATCTGATATTGTCCGGAGGTAAAAAAGACCCCTTTTGCCTTATCAATATTTTCAATAAATTCATCATCAATAATGTCCCTGTCTTTTACAATCAATCTCAACCGTGTAGCACAATGTGCCATAGAAATAATATTGTCTTCTCCGCCAAGCCCTTTAATGACATCCTGGGCTATTTTAGCGTATTCTTTCTCAAGACTCATCAGTCTTCTTCCTTTCCTCTGTTCCTCTTAGTTAGTCTGAACCTTTAAAACTTGGACTAATATGCTTCTTAAGAATAACATGACTGCGCTTTCAAACAGTGCGATTATTTTACTACATTAAGGTCAAATTTTGACCTTTTTATACCCTTGGCTATAAATAACTCCGAAAAATAGGCTTTGTACTGGAACAAAAAATGCACCTTCAGAATGGGCACTGGATAATACTTCATGGTTTATCCGGTGTATTCCAAAGGTGCACTTTTTATTGTCCTATTTGGTTACTTCGTGACTTTCAACTGAACACGATCAGCCGTATAGACAATCTTCACTTTATAATTGCTTGGCAAACCTGCTGCTTCAATAGAAGAGAATGCCCCAGTGCGTTTGCCGTAGGTTAAAATGGTGGCACCGCTAGCTGGTACATATTTGTTAGAAAAATTCAGGCGTAATTTTCCGTTAAGTTGGGCGGTTCCCTTAATTTTGAGTACATCATTTTTACTTTGCAGATTGAGTTCAAGCTTACCCTTGGCTGTTTGTTTGTAATTGCTGCCAACAATCAGCTTTCCAGCATTGTTTTTAAGAAGAGTTCCCCCGTTATTTGTAACTGTACCACTTCCGAAAGCTGTCTCCGAATTACCTTCAAGTACGCCTTGATCGATCTGTGTACCACCGGAATACGTATTGCTACCCATAAGCTTCAACGTACCTGTTCCCTTTTTAATCAGCTTTCCAACACCAGAAATATGGTTGCGCCAGCGATCCAATGCATTGAAACCGCCTTTGGAAGCGTCCATATTCACCGTAACATTATTGGCAAAAGCACCGTAGCCATCCGCAGCGGAAAACAGGTTCAAGCGTCCCCATCCTTCGGCATCGTCAAGCACAGGATAACCGGATGGAAGGCCTGTAGTGGCCAATACCCAACGGCGTTGTGTGCTGTCAAGGTAAGGTTGACGTGTCTCCAACAGCACTTCAGCTCCCTTAGGTACTGTCATTGGCGTCGTGGTTGGGTTAATTTGATTAAATCCATACGTTAATCGTTCATTATAATTTTTTTTGTTCGTAGCATAATTGCTGAAACGATCTGGGGCTGTACCTTTTTGGGACAGCAATTGTTTATGAGCATCCTGGTAAGCTGCTTTCTTCAAGTTGCTATTGGCTGGATCAGACAGGATGGCAGCAGCCATCGCCGTTGCCATGACGCGTCCTCCCATAACATCAAGCGGGGAATGCATGCCAGCAACAACACGATTATTGCCCAGCTCCGAAGCTCGTGTCAGCAATTCCTGATAACGCTCCGGCATGGCATAGGCCATAGCTATGGAACTGAGATATGCAGCATTGGTATGACCGCTAGGAAAGCCGCCATCATTAGTAGCATCAGATTTGAGAGCGGGGATCAGACTTGGGACAACCACCGAATTATCGCTCCAACGGAACGGACGAGGATAACTAAAGTAAGATTTGGCCGGGTTCGTCGTAGAGTAGTCCCCACGCAAGGTATTGACCAGATTCACGACGTTGCCGAGACTGGAGCTTATATCCCCTGCATTTGTTCCCTCATCTTCATATTTTTTAGTTGTGGCATCGGCCGGAACGTCGTTGATTGTTGTCGTGGCACCTGCCTTCTTTCGATATATATCAGTAAGCGAACCCAGACCGTCGATTACACTGTAGCTCTGATTTCGGCGGTCGTCCAAATAAGCCGCATCGGACTCACTGGAAGTTCGACGGGCAGCAATATCAATCACTTTTTGAATATTAGCGTCCAGTACACTGCTATTTAGCTTAGTCCCTGTGTCCCAGGTAGCCCCAGGAGTCCAAAGCTTATTAAATTCAGAGAGCAACCCGAGGGTCGGATTGGAGCTTTCCGTCTTATTAGCAGAACTATTATTTTTGTAATGATCTACGAAATATCCCCACGACGGTTCTGTTGGAGTTACTGTTGTTGGCAAGGTTGCTGCACTCGCGTAATTTCCACCCAGAGAACCTAGAAGTAATGGTACAGATAATAATGCAACTGATAGTGGTTTTCTTAGCAATTTCATTCTCAAATCAGATCCTCTCTTCTCTTGTGCTCTTCATCCTGTTTCTACGGAGCTATTATCTATACAACAAGTTGTATGACATAAAGAATCATATCTTAAGTTTGTTAAATAAAGAGCCTAGTTTTGTTAAATTCTTCTTGCTTATTTATATGTAAGAGGAATATCAACAACATTCAACATAGAATAGTTTTTATTGTTTGTAATACTTTCACCATGTTGATATGTGCTTATGATCAATATAGTTGGTGTATTGGACCATAAAATCTAATTAAGGTAGGTTGTCTTATGAGCGAGGAAACTATTGCTTTCAAATGTGGAGCGTGTAAACAGATACCAGATAAACCCCTGTTAGAAAACAAAGATTTTGAGATTGTAGCCATCGAAGATGCTATGGACTGGGCGGATTTCAAACATCATACTCCAGATCTAAATAGTGAAATATGGGAAAGAGCATTGATACCTCCGGTAAAAGGTGATTCAAAAAAAGTACAAGTATATTTTCCTTTTCATATGTCCGTTGGAGAAACTTTTTGGACTTTATTCAGACCTGCTTATTCACATTTTAATGGTTGGGAAGAGCAGCCTGATGAGATCAACTTCTCTGCGTTTATTAAATGTAGATTTGAAGACATCATATCCAAAAATGAAAAAAGAGCTTGGATCACTGTCAGAGTGGAGGAAGTCCTGTTATTGGAAAATGTATGTAATGAAATGCCATCCCGTGATGGAACAGGATATCTGGATTCATTTCATATGTTTGGAGAGGCTCAGCTATTGCAATATAAGGATTGGATTCTTCTTGATGCAAACGCACAAAGTAATCTTGGGATTTGGGCATTAATTAAAAGAGCTAAGGATGATAACCATTTGGTGGCATATGGCGAATGGGAATTTCATTCCAATTTAGTCTACTGTGGAAATCTAATAATCCCTGAAGACGAGTTGAACCAATTCATGCATGTTAGAGAGTAAAATGATAAGTAAAGGATATCTTATACAGATACAATACACTCAGAGCGAGATAATCTGTTGTAAATTAAAGGATCGAGCAATAAAGAGTATCCAGCAGGATGGGCAAGCAGCGATGAGTAAATAGGGTCTTTATCCCACTTTCAGCCATTTGCTGCAAATGGATTGCTTCCTATATCTTAAAATATACATACATACCCGGAGGTTGCCATGACTACTAAATCTGCTACAAAAAAAGAAACGGGCCAATCGCTCCCCCTCCAGGGGCCGCAAGCGAAAGGTACCGTTTTTGCGATTCTGATTGCCATCAGTTTCGTCCATCTGTTCAATGACTCGATTCAATCGGTCATTCCAGCGATCTTTCCGATCCTGAAGGAATCTATGAGTCTGAGCTACACGCAGATCGGCTGGATTTCATTCGCCATCAACTTTACAGCTTCGATCATGCAGCCTGTCATTGGCTTGTTTTCGGACAAACGACCTACGCCCGCTATCCTTCCCATCGGTATGGGCTTTACGCTGACCGGCATGCTGCTGCTCGCCTATGCTGCCGATTATAAAGCGGTGCTAATCGCAGTCATCTTCGTAGGTCTGGGCTCAGCTGCCTTTCACCCGGAAGGCTCGCGCGTGTCCCATATGGCGGCAGGATCACGCCGGGGATTGGCACAATCCATTTTCCAGGTTGGCGGCAATGCAGGTCAATCGCTGGCACCGATGCTCACAAGCTGGATTTTTATCCCGTTGGGGCAATTTGGCGCCATCTGGTTCACAGGTATTGCGGCAGCCGGGATTGTAGTGCAATCATTCATTGCCCGCTGGTACGGTAACGTCCTGCGTACAGAAGGCATTGCACGCAAAAAAGCGGCGACACGCCGCATGAAGCCCGAAGTGCGCAGCCGCATTATGTTTGCCATGATTGTCCTCATTCTGCTAGTATTTGTCCGTTCGTGGTATTCGACCTCGGTGGGAAGCTACTATTCGTTTTACCTGATGGAAGTATTTAAAATGCCATTGGCGGATGCACAGCTGTACATTTTCCTGTTCCTCGGGGCTGGAGCGCTAGGTACCTTCTTTGGTGGTCCGCTGGCAGACCGTTTTGGCAAGCGCAATATGATTTTTCTGTCCATGGTATTAGCTGCACCATTGGCGCTGCTGCTGCCTTATGCCAACCAATTCTGGACGGCGATCCTGCTGGCGATTATTGGATTTATTATGTTGTCCAGCTTTTCGGTCACAGTCGTATATGCACAGATGCTCGTGCCTGGCAAAATCGGGACGGTGTCCGGTCTCATTACGGGCCTGGCCTTTGGCCTTGGCGGTGTGGGTGCACTCGTGCTCGGCAACTGGATCGACAAAGTAGGCATCACCAACATTATGTTCCTATGCGGCTTTTTGCCACTGCTCGGCATTTTAACTTTCTTACTTCCTACAGACAAAACCCTGAATCGCTGGGCGGAAGAAAATGGAGCCGAAGTGTAACAGGCAACCGTGTGGCGGCCATCATTGGCCGCTGCACACCTTCATAAACAACTAACTCAAGCTACATTCCTCATTTCTACCCCACTCTTCATCTCTCCTCTATTCCTTACTTCTACTCCAACCCATTCTCTACTTCTGCTAAACGCTTTAAAATACGACGCTTCCGATATAGCATTTTCCCTGCTTCAGCTACGTCACTAATAGCGCTTCGATTGGCAATGGAGCCAAACAAAATGCCCGCAATCGGGACCATTTGCAGCAGCTTTTTCCATCCAAACTGATCACGATAGGTGTTAATGACCTCTTTCCAACCCTGCATCTGGGAAAAAACCTGTGCCTGACGTGAAGGATCATCGAACAAGGCCAGTTCCTCTAATACAGCTTTCTTCCCCACAATATCAGATGAAGCGAATTGCATACATTTAATAATAAAAATGCGCTCCTGCTTATCATGGGGGTTAAACCCATAGCACAAAGCGATTTCCTGAAGCACCTTGAGTGACAAGCCAAGCAAAATAGGGATATCCGCCGCAATTGTAAACACACCGCCAATCCCCGTGGTTGCTCCCTGAGCGGTGGCAAAGGTAATGCGACCCGACGTCATCTCGTCCGCAGTCTGATCCATGATCGTTAGCGGAAGCTCAGCCGCCTGCTTCAAATCCCACGTGGATTCGGCGCTATGTTCTGCATCTGCATTTTCCCCGGAATGGGGCTGATTCTCCGTATCCGAGGCGGAAGCTGCACCATTTTGCTGAATCATATATTCACGGGCCGTCTTGTTCAGCTTACTCAGGACTGTTTCTTCTTTCACCAAATATTTGCCACCATTTTGAATGAAGCTACCCATCTCGTTAAGCAACTGCTCCAGCTTGTCCTTAATGATTTTGGGCGTCAGCCGATCCAGCAGCATAAAGGGCCATCTGCCGATTTTTTCCCAGAAAAAAATATCCTTCTGCTCCTTCTCCCACTTTTCAATCTGCTTCAGCTCTTGGTGCAATACATCCTGACTTTCCCGATATTCTATAAGCGGCTTCATAAGCGTAGACGTCTCCTTTTGACTATGCTAGTTTATGTATGGATAATACGTAAGGAAGGCAAGTTCAGGTTTCTTTTTTTAGCAAACGAGATGTATAGAAAGTTTAAAATTTGTACAGATCGGAGTGTAATGATGAATAATGTAGGGCTTGTCCCTTACCATTGTGAGCATGATGCGATTTTACATACCTTTTATTTGCCCGATGAGCAGAAGCAATTTACTGGAATGCCAGCTGAAATGCTGGCACTGGCCAAGGAAGACCCACACCGCCATCCAGTCGTGATTACGGCTACTGGAAGGCCGGTTGGATTTTTCATTTTATACGATGGAGATGAATTAGCAGACTATACGAATACTTCTGAGGCACTGCTGCTGCGTGCGTTTTCTATTCATTATGCAGATCAGGGACAAGGGTTTGCTAAACAAGGACTGCTTCTGTTACCACAGTTCATCTCTACACACTTTCCACATATTCGCGAGATTGTACTAGGCGTCAATGCCCGTAATCTTTCTGCCCAAAGTCTATATCTCAAATGCGGCTTTATCGATGAAGGTAACACTAAAATGGGACAACACGGCTTGCAGCATATTTTTAAAATGAGCCTATAACACTGACTTCAATAGCCCTCGTAAACAAAAGCTTTCGGCACAAAATGCCGAAAGCTTTTATCATTAAATTTCGCCAATGGAAAAGCTCAATTTGTAGTTACCAAACTTCGTAAGTTCATCCAGCATAGCATTTAACTCTGACTGTGATGACATGCGCACCCGCATCCAATAACAGCCCTCCCCACTTACACGATGGATTTCGACAATAGAGGGATGCTCCCGTGCAAAAGTCTGAAAAGCACTGTGAGTCGTTCCTGAATTCAGAAAAACCGTAATAAAGGCATGAATCGTCTGCCCAATTTTCTCCGGGTTCCAGCGCAGTGTATAGCCTTCAATAATACCTGCATCCTGCATTTTTCGAACACGTGCCCCTACTGCTTGGCCTGTCAAATGAACTAGCTGACCGATCTCCTTATGCGTTAAAGAGCTGTCTTCAATTAAATGATGAAGAATACGCAGGTCGGTCTCATCAGGTACGAATAGTTCCATAGTTATTTTTCCTTTCATGATGAAACGAGAATGCTGGTTTTCCTTTCAGCAGGCCGTAGCCTGCATCTGCTTGCGTCAGATATGATTGTAGCAGAAACAAAGAACGGCCGAAAATACACTCGGTCAAAAAAACATTTACGATCAAAGGAGCTTCCATATATGAAAATCACACTAATCCGCAACGCAACCTTATGGATCGAATACGCTGGAGTAAAATTTCTGATTGATCCGATGCTGAGTGATGCTGGGATAAATCCGCCGGTGCCCAATACGGAAAACACTCTCCGCAATCCGCTGGTTCCCTTGCCACCACAATGGCAAACGCTTGGACAGCCTGACGTTGTCATCGTCACGCATTTGCATCTGGATCATTGGGACCCGGCAGCAGTACGCTGGCTGGACAAACAGCTTCCCGTCTTCTGCCAGCCCGGAAATGAAGAACAAATCATGGCTGACGGTTTTACACAGGTTACTCCGATTTCAGTGGCTGTTTCTGTGGGAGAAATTGAGATCAACCGTACTGCTGGACATCACGGTACCGGAGAAATCGGGGAACAGATGGGACCCGTATCCGGCTTTGTATTTCAGGCTCCAGGTGAGCCTGTCGTCTACGTGGCCGGGGATACCATTTGGTGCAGTGAAGTCGCGGAAGCACTGGATAAATACCGTCCTGACTGGACGATCGTGAACGCTGGAGGAGCGCGGTTTACAGTGGGTGATCCCATTATTATGACTGCCCAAGATGTAACAGTTGTTGCACAGCATGCCCCTTACACCCAAGTCGTTGCTGTCCATATGGAAGCCATCAACCATTGTGTACTGACTCGCTCCGAGCTTACGGAACATATCCATCGTGAAGGTCTGGAGAAGCGTGTCCATATTCCGGCAGATGGAGCGACGATTTCGACATAAGGCGATAACTCCCGATTCACCGTTTGCGCCTATTTCGAATATATTGGATTTCAAAACGCCTAAAAGAAGGGATTATTCAATGAATTGGCAATATCAGCATCCTTATTATGGTACAGAAACCCAATGTAAAGAAGTTCCGATTGCTTTTCCTCCCCAGCATCAATATAGACAGCCGGGGTTGGAATACCTGGTGGTTCCACGCCCTATCTTTGATAATCCAAAGTATATCGGTACGGGAAAGCTTCAGGATCGGGTGGCGATTATTAGCGGCGGGGACAGTGGCATTGGTCGCGCGGTTGCAGTCGCATTTGCCAAGGAAGGGGCCGATGTGGTCATTGCCTATCTCGATGAGCATCGAGATGCGATGGAGACCCGTGATGTCATTCACCGGCTTGGCCGACGTTGCTTGCTAATTCCAGGTGATCTAAGGCTTAGAAGCAACTGCTGTCTGGTTGTTCAAAAAACGATGGAAACCTTCGGTCGTATTGATATCCTCATTAATAATATGGGGATTCAGTTTGTGCGCGAATCCTATTTGGATATCAGTGAACAGCAGCTACGTGACACGTTTGATACGAATATTATTTCCTTCTTCCATATGACTACAGAAGCCTTGCCGTATATGCGGGCTGGGGCCAGCATCGTCAATACGGCATCGGTTACAGCCTATGTTGGGCAAAAAAATATGATTGACTATTCAGCTACCAAAGGAGCCATTGTCAGCTTCACGCGCGCTTTGGCTAATAATCTGGTCGATCAGGGTATTCGCGTGAATGCCATTGCTCCCGGTCCGATCTGGACTCCGCTGAATCCGGCCACACAGTCGACTGAAGTCATTCGCACCTTTGGCAGCAATACGCCGATGAAGCGTGCCGGGCAGCCTTATGAATTGGCCCCTGCCTATGTGCTGTTGGCTTCAGATGACGGCTCTTACATTACGGGCCAGACGCTGCATGTGAACGGCGGACAAATGGTGACGACTTAGTTGGGTTAGCTAATAGCCATAAAACCTAACAAAGCAAAAACCTCCAGCATCCACAGTTTCAAGTGGGACTGGAGGTTTGCTTATTTTACAATATTGAATATAAGCTTAAACTGATCTTTTGTTTTTGTTGTAAATATCGAAGGCAACCGCCAGCAGCAGTACCAAGCCCTTGATCCCTTGCTGCCAGTCAATACCGAGACCGATCAGAGACATACCGTTATTCAGTACGCCCATAACCAAGCCACCGATAATGGCTCCAAAAACCGTGCCGATTCCGCCCGACGCCGAAGCTCCACCGATAAAGCAAGCTGCGATGGCATCCAGCTCAAAGTTCGTACCTGCTCTCGGCGTAGCCGCGTTCAGACGTGCAGCAAAGATGAGACCAGAAATGGCAGCCAGTACGCCCATGTTGACAAATACCCAGAATGT
This sequence comes from Paenibacillus sp. P2(2022), assembly GCF_029522175.1. Lineage (NCBI taxonomy): Bacteria > Bacillati > Bacillota > Bacilli > Caryophanales > Paenibacillaceae > Paenibacillus > Paenibacillus sp. P2(2022). The sequence continues at coordinate 198,121 of NZ_JAKWFI010000004.1, forward strand.
TACTTTTTTCGTTTTGACACCAGACAGGCCCGCTGCCTTTTCATTTCCACCCAGCGCATACACATGGCGCCCCATAACCGTGCGGTTCATGACGAAGGAGTATACCACGATCAGGATGAACAGCAGGACGAGAATGTTCGGTATTCCCGCATAGCTCGCAAGCATGAAGGTAAACAGATTAATCACAGCAGCCACCACGATCAATTTGAGTACAAATAACACCTGTGACGGAACCTCAAATCCATATTTAAGCTGAGAGCGGCGTTCGCGAATTTCGTTCACGATAAACCATACCGTAAGTGCAATACCTACAATGATGGATACCAGGTTATAACCGGTAGATGAAAAATCGGGCAGAAAGCCTGAACTGATTTTCTGGAATCCCCCCGGAAAAGGAGAGATTGATTGGCCTTCCAGCACGATCATTGTTAATCCGCGGAAGAGCAGCATACCCGCCAAGGTAACGATAAATGCCGGAATACGTACATAAGCGACCCAGAACCCTTGCCATGCCCCAATTAACGCTCCGACCAGCAAAGCTGCAATCACAGCGACCCACGCTGGAAGCTGCCAATCGACCATCATAATGGCGGCAACCGCACCGACAAAAGCGGCTATGGAGCCGACGGACAAGTCAATATGCCCAGTGATGATAACCAGCACCATCCCGATCGCCAGCACGAGAATGTAGCTATTTTGCAGAATCAGATTGGTAATATTAATCGGCTTCAACAGCAAGCCGCCTGTCAGCACCTCAAACAAAATCATAATGACGACCAGCGCAATCATCATGCCATATTGGCGGATGTTATTTTTAAATAGTTTAGTTATGGTTTCCATGCTTCACGCCTCCTGACTTGGTCATATATCTCATCAACGTTTCCTGCGAAGCGTCCTCACGGCTAACCTCTCCGGTGATCCGCCCGGCATTCATAACATAAATCCGGTCACACAAGCCCAGTACCTCTGGCAGCTCGGACGAAATAACCAGTACCCCCTTGCCTTCAGCGGCAAGACGATGAATAATCGTATAAATTTCGTATTTTGCACCCACATCTATGCCGCGCGTCGGCTCATCCAGAATCAGAATATCCGGTCCGGCAAAAATCCATTTGCTCAGTACTACCTTCTGCTGATTGCCGCCACTCAGATTGCCCGTTTTCTGCAAAATACTTGGCGCTTTGATGTTCATGCTTTTTTTCATTTCCTCTGCAACGACGACTTCCTCCTGCTCATTAACTACAGCGCCCTTTGCCAGCTTGTTCAGACCGGTCAGCGAAATATTGCGCTTGATATCATCCATTAAAATGAGGCCGTACTCCTTGCGATCCTCCGTCACATAGGCAAAGCCGTTGTTAATTGCGTCCGTAACCGTGTTGTTCTGGATCGGCTTGCCGTCCTTAATCAGTTGACCCGAGATGTTGCGCCCGTATGACTTGCCAAAGATACTCATCGCCAGCTCGGTCCGTCCCGCCCCCATCAGCCCGGCAATGCCGACAATTTCACCACGGCGAATGTTCAAATTCACCTGATCCAGCACCTTGCGGTCCGCATGATGCTCGTGATACACTGTCCAGTCCTTTACTTCCAACACGACTTTGCCAATCTTGGCATGGCGTTCTGGATAACGGCTGGTCAAATCGCGTCCAACCATCCCGCTAATGATCCGATCCTCTGTGACCTCATCCTTTCTCATATCCAGCGTCTCAATCGTCTTCCCGTCCCGCAATATCGTAATCGAATCCGATACCTTTGCGACCTCATTCAGCTTGTGGGAGATCAGAATGCAGGAAATGCCCTGTTTTTTAAATTCCAGCATCAAATTAAGCAGATTTTCACTATCATCCTCATTCAATGCCGCTGTTGGTTCATCCAGAATAAGCAGCTTTACCTTTTTAGAGAGCGCTTTCGCAATTTCGACCAGTTGTTGCTTGCCGACCCCGATGTTCGTAACCAAGGTATTGGGGTTTTCACTCAACCCGACCTTGGACAGTAGCTCGCGTGTCCCGACAAAAGTCTCTTTCCAATCAATCACGCCACCGCTGGCGCGTTCGTTGCCCAGATAAATATTTTCTGCAATCGAGAGATACGGGATCAATGCCAGTTCCTGATGGATAATGACGATGCCCAATTCCTCGCTCTGCTTGATATCCTTGAACTCACACGTTTTGCCCTGGAAAATAATATCCCCTTCGTAGGTTCCATGTGGATATACACCACTCAGTACCTTCATCAACGTCGATTTTCCCGCCCCGTTCTCGCCACACAGCGAATGAATCTCGCCTTCCTTGACCTTGAGATTCACATTTTCCAATGCCTTTACGCCAGGAAAGGTTTTGGTAATTCCCTTCATTTCCAAAATGATTCCAGTCATGGGATACGCTCCTTTCGGTTGGATTCCTACTCTTATTTCAGTCCGATTTGTTCTTTGGTGTAATAGTGACTGCCGACAATATCCTTCTCTACATTCGTCCGATCCACCGAGATTGGATCAAGCAAGTACGCAGGAATTACCTTTTTCCCGTTGTTATAGGATTTAACGTCATTCACTTCCGCTTGCTTGCCTTGTAAAATGCTGTTGGCCATCACGACCGTTTGCTCAGCCAGCTTGCGGGTATCCTTAAATATAGTTTGGGTCTGCTCTCCAGCCACAATGGATTTGATCGAAGCCAGCTCCGCGTCCTGTCCGGTAATGATCGGCAGTGGCTTATTCGCTGATCCATATCCGACCCCTTTCAGGGATGAAATGATACCGATGCTAATGCCGTCATACGGAGAGAGCACCGCATCCAGATTGGCCCCTGAATAGTAGGCACTCAGCAGATTATCCATCCGCGACTGGGCTAACGCTCCGTCCCAGCGCAGTGTAGCGATCTGCGCCATCGTCATCTGCTTGCTGCGCACGACCAGCTTACCGGAATCGATGTATGGCTTAAGTACGGACATCGCACCATTAAAGAAGAAGTATGCATTATTGTCATCCGGCGATCCGCCGAACAGCTCGATATTGAAAGGGCCCTTGCCTTCCTTGAGTCCCAACTTTTTCTCAATATATGCCGCCTGTAGCACGCCCACCTTGAAGTTATCAAAGGTCGCATAATACGTCAGATACGGTGTGTTGCGAATCAGACGGTCGTAAGAAATGACCTGAATCCCTCGGTCGTGTGCCTTCTGAATTACATCCGTCAGCGTGTTTCCATCGACCGAAGCAATGACCATAACATTAACGCCCTTGGTGATCATGTTTTCGATTTGGGAAATTTGATTTTCCACCACGTCCTCGGCATACTGTAAATCCGTTTTATAGCCTTGCTCCTGAAACAACCGAACCATATTCTCCCCGTCCCCTACCCAACGCTCGGACGATTTGGTTGGCATGGAAATACCCACATAGCCTTTTTCCTTGCTGCCCATTCCACTCTCTGCCAGATTGCAGGCCGAAAGCATCAGGGCCAAAACCAGAAGCCAAACAACAACAGCTCCCTTTTTCATATGAAGTTCCCCTTTCCTCATGTGATGCAGGTCATTTGAAGGTAAGGATTTTGCAAAATCCTCAGGTCATTGCTGATTAAAATTGAAATGAGATAGCGCTTACATAAGCGAGGCGATGAGCACCTCTCTTTTTTTATGTGCAAACACATGGTATCATTCCAGGCCGGGGAAGGTCTTTGCAGGTTTTGAACCTTTTTTATAAAATTTTAACCTTTGTGGTGGGGGAGGTATTACTTAATGACGTTAAGCTTCGTCGACATCAATTAAGAACACCCGCTCCTGGAATCCGCCTCGGGCCTCGGCTTTGTCTGCCCGGAGCTTGTCCAGTTCGGCTACATTCGCTCCATGTACTTCTGCCAGCGCTCGGATGACTTCCAGCATATCCGCTAGTTCTTCCAGCGCGTCCCGATCTTTGTCCGCTGCAAAATACTCCTCAGTCTCTTCACGAAGCTTCGTTCGCAGTTCCTGCTTATAGTCCTCTGAGTCTAATATGCGTGTCCGACATTCCTTACCCTGAGACATAATGATATGCGGGATCTGATCCCGCACCAGCTTGTTGTATGTAGGCATTTCAAATAACACCCTTTCTGATATGAAGTTTAAAAATTCAACAATTTAATTGAACGGGTTTTCTTTAAAAATAGACGGATACCGCTTAGACGGATCAGCTACGATCCGTTGTGACAGAGACTCTAGAATAGAGTCTGTTTTATACAGCAACATATCTACTTCCTCCAGCTTCATCGTCTCCCTGGATGCTTCTTCCTCTCCGGAGACCAGATAATGCATGGTACCCATAAACAGCACCATATCTAAACACGGCTCAGCATCCGAGCGAATTAGTCTAAGCAGATCGTTCATGGATAGACTAATGGATAAAGGCATGATTTGATTTCGATGTACATAAATGGCCTTCGCCATAGAAAACATAGCGCGATCACAAAGAATGAGGCAATTTAGCCATTGATTATGATCACGCATCATCTGGGCAAGCTGCATTTGGTATTGGGCAAGCTTTTGAAAATCCATCATGCAATTCAATATGTGGTTGTCACTATACTTAGGCAATTTGAAATCAGCTTCACTATGTAGTTGGGGACTTAAGGAGTAGTGTTTCATGAGGAATCAACTCCTGAATTTAAATTTCATAAATAAGGGTTTTGCAAAATCCTGAAACAAATGTGAGCAACGTAGCATATCATTAGAGCACTAAAATGTATAATTTTCTAGCTATCGGACAAGCTTCATAATGAATATTACTATATAGTAGTTTTTAATTCAATTTACTTACTAACGCATATTAATTAGATGTAACTCTTTCTCTACACTTCTAACTATAGAGAGGTGTATTCATGTCAGAACTATTAGAATTAGTCGGTACACGTATTCGAGATATTCGAAAGTCTAAAGGGCTTTCCCAAGAAGCTTTAGCCGAAAAAGCAGGTTTCAATTCGAGTTATATTGGTTTCATTGAGCGTGCGGAGAGAAATATATCTTTGAAAAATCTGGAGAAAATAGCGAAGGCATTGAACGTGGGCGTCTATCAATTGCTTACATATGTGAAGGAAAATGATGAGCTTACCGAAGAAGATTCGAGTATAAAAGCCATTTTGTCTCTCCTAAGAACTCGTGAAACCAAAGATACTGAGCTGGCCTTAAAGATTCTTACGGATATATTTATTAGAATGGATGAACGATGAAACAAAAAAAAGGAACTGCACTCTGCAGTTCCCCACCTACCTCTTACGACAACGCCAGCATCGCTTTCATATCTTCCTCTGCGGTCGTAATTAGCTTCAAGCCAAACATCTCCACCAGTACATCCAGTACACCAGAAGAAATAAACTCAGGCGGCTTTGGCCCAATGCGAATATCCTGGATGCCAAGGCTGAACAAGCCTAGCAGGATGGCAACTGCTTTTTGCTCAAACCAGGACAGCACAATGCTGACAGGCAGCTCATTCACCGTACAACCAAAAGCATCCGCTAAAGCCAGAGCGATTTTCACAGTAGAACCGGAATTGTTGCATTGCCCCAAATCAATATAACGTGGAATGCCAGTATCTCCAACAGTGCCGTAGTCCACATCATTAAAGCGGAATTTACCACAGGACGTGGTCAAAATGACCGTGTCATTCGGCAAGGATGTCGCCAGCTCACGGTAATAGTTGCCGCCTTTGCCTGGTGCGTCACAGCCCGCGATGACGAAGAAACGGCGGATATGTCCGTCTTTGACGGCCTGAATGATCTCAGGTGCCAGCCCGATGACCGTCTCATGATGGTATCCAGTCGTAAGCACCTGCTCAGAGTCTACATCTGCGGCTGGCAGGGCCAACGCGCGTTCAATTAGTGGAGAGAAATCGTCGTTCACAATTTTGGCAACACCCTCCAGCCCGGCTACTTCATAAGAGAAGAAGCGGTCTGCATATGTGCCTTTAATCGGCATAACACAGTTGGTCGTGGCAAGAATCGCGCCCGGGAACTCCTCGAACAATCTGCGTTGATCATACCAGGCTTTACCGATATTCCCTTTGAGATGTGGATATTTCTTCAACGCCGGATAACCGTGCGCTGGCAGCATTTCCGAGTGGGTGTAGATATTGATGCCCTTTCCTTCGGTCTGCCGCAGTAATTCCTCCAGCGCGTACAGATTATGTCCGGTCACGACAATACATTGACCTTCGATTTTATTTTGGCTGACAGTAATCGGCTGTGGAATGCCAAAACGATCCGTATGGGCACGATCCAGCACATCCATGATCCGTACAGCTGCATTTCCGACCTTCATTGCCATCTCCAAATGCTCTTGTACATTAAAATTAGAATTGGTTAAGGTCATATATAACGCTTCATGCGTGATCCGATCCACCTCAGGATCGGTATATCCCAACTGACGAGCATGTGTTGCATAGGCAGCAATCCCTTTTAATGCAAAAATCATTGTATCCTGCAAGCTCGCTACTGTCTCATTTTTTCCGCACACCCCAATGACTTTACACCCGCCACTCGGCGTCTGTTCACACTGATAACAAAACATATCGTTTTCCTCCAAATATTGATAGATATTTGTTCGTTATCTACAGCGTAACAAACCCCTGAACGTGCGGGTGTGATTACACACACACTTTTTAGCACAGATTATCATGAGAGGGCGCAAGGCAATTCCGCAATCCAACATTCCTATTCCGACGAATTTTCCTGAATTCCCCCGCCCTTACGGTACTGCACAGGAGACACGCCCATGGCTTTTTTAAAAGCAGTGCTAAAATAGTGCTGACTGTCGTATCCCGTGCGTTCTGCTATATCAAGCACAGATAACGTCGTAGAGTCCAGCAGCTGCACTGCTTTGCGAATACGGGCACGCGTGACGAGGGTCACGAAGCTGTCGTTGAGCTCCTTTTTGAGCACACGGCTGAGATATACAGCCGATACCTGTAGCCGCGAGGCAAGAGCTTCCAGCGTCAGCTCGCGATCGGCATAACCTTCCTGAATAAGCTGCCGGGCCCGGCGTACGATGGGAGATAGCTGCGCTTCACCGTACACCCGATCCCGGCTCACCCGGTACGCATTGATTGCGCCTTCCAGCCCACCCGTGTTGGACTCCACATGGGTGTGAACCGCTATATTCAGGTAGCGTCCAATGGCCTGCTCTATAGAAGCGCCGATCGTCTCGGGTGCCTCCTGCCACAGGCATATGCCGATCAGCCCGTTCGCATCGCGAAACAACACATGCGATCGGTCCTCCAGCAGTTCGCCAATAATATTTTCAGCGGCGAAAAGAAACAACTGGCGGTCATTCTCACGCATAATCGTCTGCCGTGCTTCTGCTGCAGGCCACCGTACCGCGCCGATTTGTACAGGCGGCCGGGATGGAAGACGTAAAAACGCCAACTGCTCCATGACGTCTTTTCCCGTGTGCTGTCCTTCCAGCCATTCCAGGCAAAATCGCTGACGCAGCAGCGGAATATTCCGTTCAATCTGCCCGGCAGCTTGTTCTACATAGGCGGCGCGTTTGTGCTCCTCGTCCAGTCGCTGACGAAGCCGTGACAATGCAGCGTGAAGCTGATCCGCATTTACCGGCTTCAGAATATAATCTTCTACGCCAAGCCGTACAGCTTCCTGTGCATAAGCAAATTCATCATGCCCGGAAATGATCAGGCAACGGCACTCCGAGCGTCCTTCCCGCAGCCGCCGAATCAGTTCAATTCCATCCATGAATGGCATATTCATATCGACCAGCACGATGTCGATGCTAAGCTGACCAACCAGCTTCAGCGCTTCTTCACCGTCCTCTGCCTCTGCTACAACCTCCATGCCCAGAGCCGTCCAGTCTAGGCAGTCCCGAATCCCCTCACGGATGATCGGCTCATCATCTGCGATCAATACTTGATAACGTTTAGCCGTCCCTATCGTCACTTCTGGTATGGCTTGGTCAATCAGACTCGCCGTTGTCGCGTTGTCTGTTCCCTTGGATTTCGTCATCCTGACCCTCTCCTTTGTCATAAGGCTTCTTCAGTTGCGCCATATCCAGCAGCAACGGATGAGTGATTGTAACGCAGGTACCTGTCCCTTCTTTACTGTCCAATGTAATTCCATATTCCTCGCCAAAAGACAATCGGATACGCGCTTGTACATTCAACATGCCGTAGCTTCTGCCATTTGTACGAACTTCCTTTTGTTTCCGTCTTCCTTCCATCGCCTCCAGCGGTATTTCCAGCCATTCACGCAGCTCACACAGACGCTCCGCCGTCATCCCTGCACCGTCGTCACGTACCGTCAGCAGCAGCTTGCCGTCCTCGGCTTTAGCTTCTACGCAAATCGTGCCTGGACCACGTCTGGCCTTAATGCCGTGGTAAATCGCATTTTCCACCACAGGCTGAAGCATAAGCTTCAACACAAACAGATCCTTTAGCCCGTCGGGTACATTTAATTCCCAGCGAAGTCGGTCACGATAACGGGTTTGCTGGATTTGCATATAGCTTGAGATATGCTCAATCTCAGAGCGTAGCGGAATAAAGTCATCCCCTTTGCTCAGTCCAAGGCGGAACAATCTCGATAACGCCCCCACCATATCGGATACGTCGTCTGCTCCATTTTTTCGGGCCATCCAATGAATGGTATCTAGCGTATTGTATAGAAAATGCGGCTTAATATGCTCTTGAAGACTGCGTAGTTCGGCATCCCGTTTTTGTCGTTCCCTCAGTTCGCTAAGCGACATGAGACGGCGGATTTGCTCCAGCATCCGGTTAAAGCTCCGGCCCAGCATTCCGATTTCATCCCCGCGCTCACTCCATTGGCGAACCGTAAGATCCCCCGTCTCTGCCGTACGCATATAAGACATAAGCCGGAAAATTGGCTGCGCGATAGAACTGGACAATCGCAAGGATGCCGTTAAGCCAAACAGACATACAATGAAAACAAAACAGACAACGTAGAACTGAATTTGCCGCACTTCCAGTGTAGATTCGCGTGCCGGGAATACTCCCACGGTTCTCCAGCCCGTGAACTCGGAAGCCTGGAACATGAACAGCAATTCCCTGCCTCCGGCTTCACGGGTAAACATCCCGCTATCCTCTGGCCCGAACCATTGCGACGGAATGCGCTCAATCAAAGGCATATCTGGCATATATACACTGCGTCCCTTGGCATCTGTCACCATGACATACCCGCTTTTGCCCAAGGTTACATCTCTGGCAGCTTGCGACACAGCCCGCAGCTTGAGATCAATCATAATTACACCCAGTACATGTCCTGTCTCCGAATCCGTGACCGAACGGACGACAGAGACAATTTCACTGTCCTTGTACCGGACATGAGTGGTCACATTACGGTGACTTGGCTGTCCCAGCACAGTGAATATCCCTGCATGCTGCGCCGCCTGTGCGTACCAGTCTTCTTCCGTCAGACTGCGTGTGCTTCGAGCATACATTTCATTGCTGATATAATCTCCTTTTTCGTTCACGATCAGAATCCCGGCAATTTCAGGATATAACGTGGTAAAACCCTGCAAAAATTGCTTCATTTCATACAAGGTATCCTGCTCCTGTACGGAACTTACAACCTGCTTGGAGCCGGGAGCCTGGTTAAGGAGAGGTTTCTTGGCTCGCTCCCCCTGATTTTCTGGCATTACACTACTCGTATGACCCGCGTGACCATCAGCCAGCGTCCGTCCTTTCCAAAACTCCCCAATTTCAGGATTAAAGGCAATCAGATACGTCATGTTCTGTAAATTTTCCATTTTGGTATCGAGTGCTTCGTTCACCTTGCCAATTAACTGCATCGTATGGTTTTCCACCTGCCGCTCAATAATCCGTTCCACCGTCCAATTCACCAGCAGGCCTAGTCCCAGTGAAGGCACGATGCCAAACAGCAAGAACAGCACCATGAGCTGATAGCGTAAAGGCATATTGCGCAAGCGTAACCTCGGCATCATTTGATGCATCCCTAAGTGGATGCGCTTCCAATATTTATTTTGCATAATAATCATCTACATTCGCTCGGGTGACGACGGAAATCCCAGTATCCACCCGCACGGGCAGCGGGGTGTTATCTCCAGACGAAGAAGGTGCAGGAATTGTCAAATGATGATGCAGATGGAACAGATATTGGAGTGACCAATAGCCCATATTCCATGTCCCTTGCGCAATCGTTGCCGAGATGGTCCCATCACGAATCATATCCAGTGTCGCTTTATTCGTATCAAAAGAAATAATTTTTAGCGGATGACTGCCTTTTTGGCTCAGTGCCGCCTCACCCACACCTGTTCCTCCGGTGGCTTCGGTCACAAAAATACCCGCCAGTTTCGGATAAGCTTTCATCAACCTTAGCGATTCATCCCTGGACACCATCACGTCAGCACGACCATCTACCACTTCCACCACCTTCATGGCAGGATACTGCCGCTGAATGGTATCGCGAAAGCCGCGCGAGCGTTCCTCATGATTTTGCTGCCCCGGCAGTGTCAGAACAGCGACTTGGCCTTCACGTCCCAACAGCTCAGCCATTTTTTCCGCAGCGGTCACACCCGCCTTATAATTATCCGTGCCCAAAAATGTATACGCCCGGCTCCCCGGCGCTCCAGCGTCAAACAGCACGACAGGAATGTCCGCATCCAGCGCCTTATTAATGACCGGGATCAGGGAGTGTGGATCAATCGCTGATATGGCAATGCCTGCGGGTTTACGGGCAATCGCCTGCTCAATGATGGTCATCTGCTCCTGTGCATCATACCGGGTCGCCCCCCGGTACTCCACCGTTACCCCCAAGGCATCCCCAGCATCCTCGAAGCCTTTGAGCCCGCTTTTCCAATACTCCAAACCGGACTGGAACGTAATCATCATATACGTTTCTCCGATGCTGCCTCGCAGCCCTTTTTCCTCCCAAGCTCCATTCAACCGCTCGGATTGTTCATATCTGAACACATAGAGAGCAAAGGCCGCAATTAACAAAATGTACACCAGCAGCGTTTTCTTCATCCTTCCTCTCCTCTTCCTATGCGTATCCTTAAATTTGAGTTTACTTTGTTTTTATTTAGATTGTAAACGCAATCATATTAAATTGGAACCACTTCACTCTCCATACTTTCAGGTAGCGTTAATCCTGCACTAATGTTCCTACGATACAATACCTACAATTGTGCTAGGAAAAACATGTGCGAATCTTGAGGAAAAGGAGTGATATGGATGAGCAAGCCGCGTATCGCGGAGTGGACAGAACTACGGGGTCTTGCCTACCTCGCTGTCGTGCTTCAGCATTGCATTGGCGAATATATTTATCGCAGCGACATCCAACAACCGGATTCCGTTATGCTCGCGATGCTGTACCATTTGACACGTTTTGGCACACCGACGTTCGTTTTCCTGTCTGCGGCGTTGCTATTTTATAATGGTAACAAACCGATTGGCTATTCCCGTTATATTGGCAGACGGTTTCGAGATATTTATGTTCCTTTTCTCTGCTGGACGGTTGTCTATTGGGTGTGTACTCAGAACTGGTCAACCGCACAGTGGGGAAATATATCCTTTTACAAAGGCATGTTCGAGGAAATGATTATTCCCGTCAGCGGATATCATCTATGGTTTGTGGTCATGATCTTTCAGTTTTATATTTGGTTTCCTTTATTTGCAAAAGCAACCGAGCAGATTCGAACGTTTCTACGTCGTTATAGCATCAAAAAGCGCAAGCAGCTTGTTTTGGCTGTTATGCTGATTGCTGCTGCGGCTTATGCGTTGCTGTTACAATGGTCCTACTATGACATGTCTGCATGGAGCGCTTGGTTGCCGTCCTTTGGGCAGACTTTGTTAGATTACCGCACTTATAACTTTGTTATGTATTTTTTCTATTTTATGCTGGGCGCAGTGTGCGCCTATATGACGGACACCTGGCGGGGATTGGCCCAGCAGACGTTGCCATGGAATGTATTTGTTTTTATTGGTCTGTTCATGCTCATGGGTCATACGATGCTGATCCAGTCGGGCGATACGATCAATCTCAATATTTCTACCTATCTGAAGCCAAGCACCTTCGTACTGATTGTCTCGCAGTTGCTTTTGTTGTATGGGCTGCTACTTCATCTGCAAAAAGACCAGCGTTCCGAGCCGTTTCGTCGTATGCTAAACTGGATCGGACGCTATTCCTTCGGAGGATATCTGGCCCATGCGCTCGTGCTGTCCTTCATATCCTTTTACACCCGTCCGCTTGCCCTAGGGGATCATCATTTTACAGCTACGCTCATTACGTTTGTCGTCGTGGCAAGTGCTTCTCTCGGTATCAGCTGGCTCTTTGCCCATCTGCCTGGCGGCAACTGGATTGTTGGCTCCAAAGGCAGACAGCGATTGAACTGGCGGCTTCATTTTCAGTTCCTTTCCTCCAAACGTGCTTCCAAAAGCACGCAGGAGCTTGGCTAATCTTCTGCCCCAGCGTTTCAGCATAGGGATTCAAATACCGTCAAAGGCTTTTGCAGGGCTCACGTATTGAGCTCTGCTTTTTTGCTGTCTAAGTATGATGAATCATGTTCCAAACTGATTAACATTTTATGACATGGATATGTATTTTATTTTAAAATAAGTCATTATATTGAATAATTATAAGCATTACGTGGGAGAAATCACAGTTTTGCATAATAGGAATGGGGGGATGAACTCAGCATACCATCGTCGTTGTTAAGGATCTGGTCCAAAACTTGGTGAGGCTGCTTCCTGGTCTGAAACATACGGTTGAACTGATTAATCAGTTCATCCAAAAGCATAGACTGCTCCAGTACACAGGCATGTCCTAGGCCATACTCTGCGTAAAGATCATGCATGTGTTGTCTGGCATGTTCCATTTGTTGAATTAACGTTACCTTTTCATCCTTGTTCATCCTACATACCTCCTCATGAATTTCATTTTAAGAAGGGATGTACAAATAGGCCAAGATCAATTTTGAAGCAAAAAATTACAAAATAATACAAAAAGAGACCAGCAATAAGCTGGCCAATAAAATGAATTAGTACTCGTCAAGATCCACCAATGTGTCCTTGAACTTGGATCGTGCCATGGCTTAAATTTGCAGTTTGAGCTGGTACTGTGAATACCAGTAAGAAACTAGTTACCGCCAAGCAAAAAGCCATCTTTTTGATCATTTTTCTCCCACACCTCCTCATAAATAGAATGGAACTGAGCTTGTGTTTTAGGTGCCGCATTTGTTTTGAAATGAAGAAATAATCCAAAACAATTGGCAATGAGTAATACATGGTTAATTGTAACAGCTTTTTCAAAGGCGATTAATAAACATTTGAAACCATATGTATATCTGCCTTTATTTAGGCTGTACTTGGCTATCTTGTACCAAAACCTTACGTATTCTTCTGTTAACACTTGTTGTGTGTACATGTCAGAAGAAGGTGACTCCTGATACGCTGCAATTTGCGATTCAAACCGTCGGAGAATATGATCTACATCTACATTATAGCGATTAGCCACTTCAAGGACATTCAATAGCTCGGCTAAAATCTCTTTTTCGGCAGCTATATGTTCTACGTAATCTGGCAGAACACTAATATCACCAGACATAAGCCTGTTAACATAAGTATTAATTTTCGCCCACTGTTGATACTTGCGTTTCCAATAAAGCGTATCAGAGTCCTGCTCTTTTACCCAATTTAAATCAGCATAACCACGAATATGCTCTAATGCTTGGTCATGGTTGCCTTTGGCATCACAAGCGTTAGCACACAACAATTCGGCATAAACTATGTATACAAACAATGGTCTGCTTAGCTTTTTTCGTGGCTCTGTTCCTTTTCGCTTGGAATTGTGAACCAGATGATATTGGAGTTGTCCTAACTGACCCATTTGATGTGCGAATTCATACACCTTATCCCACATGCTTAATGATCTATAGACATTCGCCAAATCTTTTAAAGCATCCAGTTGCTCTATCTCATCTAAGCGATCCACAAAAGGGGCGAATTCAATAGCAGCCTGAAGGTTTACTGCCCGATCCTGTCCGACTTTGATTTGGAACAAGCGATACTGGCAGATTGCCAATCGTTCTGAATGCTGTTGCTTCTCGCTCTCAGCTACCTTTTTGTACAGGTATGCGGCTGCTTCGCTGTAACCGTCTTTGTACACATTTTCGGCGACTTCAAAGAGCGATGGCAGATAATTAGGGTTATCCAATAATAGAATGACAACTCGCTGCAAGCAGTCCAATCGCCCTAGCTCAATGCATCGGTACAGGAACGGGCTGATTTTTTTCCAGTTGAGCGGACATTCTTCAATGCATTCTTCAATATAGCGTTCGTAAAAATAATCCGGTGGTAAATTCATTCCCGCAGTAATACTATCCAGTTGGTGAACCGACATAGATCGATTGCCCGTCACAATACCACTAACTGTACCTACATTCAAATCGATCGTGTGACCAAACTCGGTCATGGTTAAGCTTTTGCGTTTTAGATAGGTTTGAACTTCTGCCTGTATCGTAGGTGTGATTTCCATGGATAAACCACCCTTTCAGCATCTTCATAGATTCCCATTTCAATAATTCATATAGTTTTGAAACTAATAGTATACTTATTGTTTTTCATTCATGATAATACCATCTTTTGGAACATCGATAAATACTTTTATTTTATAGATTTTTATTTTTTTATTAGGAGATTATTGGTTGATAGATTATTATGATAAGGAGAAGGTCACTTGAAAAATACAGGTATGACACGTCCCTTGGACACGTTAGGCCGGATTGTTATTCCTAAGGAATTGCGAAACTCTATGGGAATTCAAGCTGGCGAGTCTTTGGAATTTTACTTGGATGTTGAAACAGGATTGTTAAGTATGCGGAAATATATCGGCGTTTGCTGCCATTTATGCTATTCGGTTCAGGATTTAAGCTATTTCAGAGATTCATTTTTATGTAAAAAATGCATACACGATTTGAAAGGAAACAGCGTCATTTGATCGTCATCACAACTTTGGTTGAACATCTAAGAAGCCTCATTCGTGAGCATCCCACAGCCAAGCAAGGCGAATATGCTGAATGGATTGGCGTGTCACATAGCCGTATTTCCCAGCTTAAAAGCTATTGTAGGTTTCACTTCACTCGCATCCGAGCAAAACTCAATAACCAGTCGCTGTTAATTTCAAGGTGACTGGTTATTTTTTTAATTTGAATCCATACTGACCAAAATTCAACAAGTTAGATTACCAAAACTTATTGATATTTCTGTAAAATATGGATTTAAACTCTTCAAGATGATATATTCTGACTATATGTAATCTTCCTAAAGACGCTTTTAACGGACTTAAACTAAAAAATTGTTAGTGGGTGTATAAATGAAGTCACATGTTCTAATTTATGATGGTTATGTTAGTTTTGAAATTATGCTGGCAACCTATTTTATGAAAACCAAAGGGGATATTGTTACGATTGGAGTAACCAAAGAACCTGTTATTTCCTATGAGGATTTTAAAGTTACGCCTGCGGTAGCCCTTGATGAAGTGTCTGCGGAGGACATTCAACTCCTCATTATACCTGGTGGAGATAACACTCAATTAAAGACAAACAAACAACTTCTAGCTCTCATTAAAGCACTGAATAATGATGATAAAGTGATTGCAACCATTTGTTCTGCCACTGAACTATTGGAGCTAGCAGGTTTTTCCCCTAAAAATCATGTGAGTCATCCATCGGGTCTGGAGATACACAAGAATATCATATCTGCTAAACCGAATAAGTATGTAGATTTTGCAATCGAAATAGGTAAGGTCATGAACATTTATACGGATGATGAAGATTTTAATGAAACCATTGATTTTTTTAAGCTTTTTAAAGATAGCTGATTCTCCTCACAACAGTCACTTTATGAAGGAAGTTGAAATATAAGGATAGGATGGGTTCTCCCCATCCTTTTTTGTCGTAAAACGATTCTACTTCAGACTAACGCTTCAATTGAGCCTCATTCGAAGTCCCGGACTTACGATCGAAGGTAATCGGACCTTTACGGTTTACAAGCCGCTTCAAATCCACGGTCATTTCATTCTTCAATTTATCGATGAGCTGATCCTCTTGAATCCCTTTGCTTTTAGCTACCTCAGCCAACGATTTCCCTTGTCCCAGTTCTTTCTCTAACTGGACAGGGGTGATACCCAGCAGCCTAGCTACTTTCTCGTTGAGATGGTGATTCAAGCCGCTCGGCCTTTTGCCGTGTCTATGTCTATGCACATGTCCGTGCCCGTGGTCATCCTGTGGATCAACATTCCACTGGTGGGCTTCTCCTTGGACAGAATCGTTGGGAGTGAGAGCTTGCAACGGATTACCCGATTCAATACCGGATGCTCCTGCACTCGCAGTACCATACATCATCACTCCTCCATATAGGATAGCAGCGGTCAATTTCCATTGTTTTTTCATGTTGTGGCCCCTCCTTTCATCCTTTTTCATCTATATTTTCTCTTTCAGCTTTTTTTATTCATTTTATATGTTTTTCACAACATTCCTTATTTAAAAATAACAAATTCTTGAAAATTGCAATCTGTTGTACAATGGCGGGTAACAACTAGAAGTCGCTACAAAAACATTTATAAGAGATGCGGGTGATGGCCATGGAGTGGTATTTTGCATACAAAGAAGAATTGGAAAAGGTATTTCGTCAAGCGGAGGAACGGACGGCCACATTTCCGGCTCCTTTTCAGCAAGAGGGGTTAGACTACCTGGCACGGTTTAATCCGTTGCGTGAAGACAGTACTCGTAATTACATATGCTATTTGCTTCCATTTTGGCTGCAGGAACTCACCGGACTGCCTCCCGAAACATGTCGCAAGCTGTCACTCGGCAACGTGTTCGTCATGGCTCATTATTTAATCCAAGACGACGTGATGGACACAGCAGCAGACAACCGTAAAACGCAACTTGCCTTAAGCCAGCTTTTCTATACCGAGTGCCAAAACATTTATCAGGAGCTTTTTCCGGCAACCTCCCCTTTTTGGACATATGCCCGGACGTATGTGGACGAATGGGCCGTTAGTGTGGTATCCGAAGGAGCAGCAGACTATTTTCAAGGTGACAGAAATAAGGTCGCACTGAAAGCCAGTCCATTAAAAATGGCCGGAACGGGTGCTCTACTGCTCGCAGACCATGCTGACCTGATCGAGATCGTTACAGCGATGACGGATTTGACCCTGCTCGTGCTCCAAATGTCGGATGATTGGGCAGATTGGGCAGAGGATTTGATGGAGCATAGCTATAACTGCCTATTGTCCCATATTAGCGCCGAACGGAAGAAGCCGTACTGTGAAGGACTAGGACCACAAGAAATTCAGGAAGCGATTTATGTGCGAGGCGCACTTGCTAGCTATGTGAACATTGCGAATCAAGCCGTTCAGGAGCTAGAGACGATGGAGCCTACTATCCACGGCCTGTATAGGTTCGCACATTCCATCGCAACCGAACTCAGCGAAGAGGCAGCAGAAATTGAAGGCGGACGCTCACATTTGCGAAGAGGCGGGCTTGATTATTGGCTCTCCAAAAATATGAAGTAATGCTAGATTTTTCTGAGTCTTACGTGGTATACTGACTAGGTAAATATAACCAATCGAATGAGAGGGTGATTTTTGATGGCTACTGAAGTTCTTCAAACACAAGTCATTCAAAAAGCTTGGGAGGATGCCAGTTTCAGAGAAAAACTGATGGCAGATCCCAAATCTGCAATTCGTGATGTGTTAGGAGTCGTGATCCCCGATCATATCCAAATCAAAACGGTAGAGGAAACGTCTGACCAGTTCTATCTAGTAATCCCTCCAAACCCTTCAGGTGTGCTTGCTACATCCCAGAAGCCTCGCTCGATGTGGTAGATTGGCACTTGTAGCTTATTTAATCTATACTTCTTAATCTCAGGCGGGTGGGCTCAGCAAGCTTCCCTCCGTTTTCTCCGAACGCAAAAAAGCCGGATGTTATCCGGCTACGGGGAAGCGGATGGTCGCTTCTGTTCCCACCCCTTTTGCACTTGTAAAAGATATTTTACCATTCATCGTTTCAATAATCCGAAATGTCACCATCATCCCCAAACCCGTGCCTTTAGTCTTATTCGAAAAATAAGGCTCACCTAGTCTGGATAAGGTCTGAGCATCCATCCCTTCACCATTATCCCGAATATGAATGACTGCTTCTCCATTGTCCACATAAGCCCATATATGAATATGTCCCTGTTCTCGCAGCGCTTCAATACTATTTTTGATAATATTGATAAATGCCTGCTTGAATTTGGAGGAATTCCCACGCACTTTAATTTCCTGGGGAATATCCAGCGAAATTTTGCCACCTTGCAAATTTGCCATTGGACTGATAATTCCTTCAATATGCTTGAACTCATCCAATATGGTCAACGTTTTGGTATGGTCAAACTCTGGCTTGGCAAAAGTCAGAAAATCGGTAATAATCGCGGACGCTCGATCCAGCTCCTCCAGAGCGATATGCAGATAGTCTTTGTTTTTACCATCCTCCTGCTTGCTCATCAACTGAAGAAATCCACGTGTAACCTGAAGCGGATTGCGCACTTCATGAGCTACAGATGCAGCCAAATCGCTAATAATCTCCATTTTCTCTGAACGTTGAAGCTCATTATTGAACATCTCCAGTTCTCTGGAATACCGAACCACCTGCTTGTGCTTTTCCGCCAGCCTTCTGCCCAAGATGGCAATCAATGCTAGGACAAAACCGAACACGCCCCATTTCCATAAAAACATATTGTAGTGTCCGTCCCGGATAAAGAACCAGCTGAGTTCTGCGATAGTGATGACTGCAAAAAATGCAAAGCCTGTCGATAAAATGATTGCTTCGTGGTCTCCCTTAAGCGCCATGCGTACCGAAGCAAATACCAAAAGTACCATCAAAGCTACGAGCAATATACCGAGGACGATTACACTAAAGAAATAATATACATCATTGAGTCGCTCCTGTGCTCCTAAATTCACAATCATGATGATGAAGCAGAACAAAGAGTAGGCGGTTAACAATTTTCTGAATTTCCGAATCAGTAAAATAGAATTGATATTTTGCTCAAAAAAGAAGGCTAATGAAGGCAGCAGAATAAATAGCGCCACATCAAAAAGTTGTAAATACAGCTTGCCATAGCCGCGATAGAACGTATATAAAAACGGTGAATACGTTACAATCATCAAACCGATAGACAATACAATCGCACTTAGGGACAACCACATCGCCATACTTGGACGGAACAGGAAAAACGAGCAAATCAATAGCACCAGGGCGATAAAGATAAATGTACTGCCTAGTACAATATCCAAGACATCCATTCTGACCAAGTTTCCTAACAAGTCACGATAATCACCAGTCATCACATTTCCGATAATGCCCAGTCTATTTTTGCTGCTTTCCGTCCATATGTATAATGTTTTACCACTGTCTTCTGGCTTCAGCGGAATCAGAATACGATTATTCTCATAATTATAGCCACGGTACGATTCATAAAAATTGGTGCCATCCTTATACAGCGTGATGTGCCTGCCATAAATATTTTCAAAAAGCACCGCTGGTGTTTCATCACTTAACGAAGGTAGCTTAATACGAATCCAGGCGGTGCCTCTATTGCCTGGCTGCTTGAGTAGCTGTGTATCATCTTCAATATGCATCCAGACCTTACTGTGATCATTTACCTCATCTAAAGAGCCATCCTCGTCTTCTGCTCCCCATCTCATATCCCAGGAGGGTATCTTATACTCCCTTTCCGGGGTCATTTTGGCCGCATAGCCAATGTGGTCCAACGACAATAGTATCACAATGACCGCTAGCAGAGCGGCGACAGCTTTGGGCACATGCCTCATATTAAGCACCTCAAAGTTACGTAGTAGGATTTACAAATTTGTATATGTTTTAACATTTTTATCTTCCTGAAATTATATTATTCTATACGATGATGTTCATACCTTCTTCATAATAAGGGTATCATGTTCTTTTTAATCATTATTTGTAAAATCTTCATATTGATTAATGATCATTTCCTGTTCGCGTCGCTCCATCTGCTCTCTAAGCCCTATCCAAGGTTCACATTCTTCATCCTCATAGATCGTCCAAATATCGGAGAATAAATAATCGCGTATTTCTACTATTTTTCCGGCTTGTCCGCCGTCTGTCCAATATAAACCATCCGGACGCCGAATAACGGTACGCGAATAGCCTGGAGTGGACGCCTTTTGACCGACTCGGATTCGGCTAATCATCGGACCAAACATGTACCATTCCAATTCATATCCCTCCAACTCCTCTTTATCATATCACAGCAGTTACCAAAAAAACGCTAATTGAGAAAGAGCATACCCCTATTCGCATGATTTTAACTTCTTACAGACACACTAGCTCTAAGTTTAGCCATTCTGCGGTTTGGGTAAGGTCGAAATAAGCAACAAAAAGTAAAGGAGCTGAGTTAGATGGCAAATCGCGACAATCAAAAGACTGAGCTACAGGATCATGATTTTGAGCCTTCCCTGCAAAATGCAGAAACAAACTGGGAGAATCTGATTGAGGGGCCGGATACTCCTCTGGAGGACGTGCCTGATGCCGATGAACTAACACCGAATAGTCCTGTTGATCCCTCTGCGCCTGCTGAATTCCTGCATGGTACAGATTTGCTGAACGGTACAGACGGGGATGAAGAAGAGCAACTGGACAGTGACGATATTCTGGATTAATTACTGCATATGATAGGATATAAGAAAGCGATTTCTCATCCTGCTATGCGGGTAATGAAGTATATACACCGAAAGGAGTTGACCAATCTCCTATGTATAAAGATCCGATGTCTCAGGCTGATATGGAGTACAAACGCTATAAAGCCTTGAATCCTGTAGAAGAGGATGACCGCAGGACTGCGGACAAGACTCATACGGATGATACCTTAGCCGAAGATAACCCACGAGGAGTCGCATCAGCGAAGCCCGAACCCAGGGATCAAGCAAGATGAAAGAACAGATAGGGAATGCAAAAACTAGAATCGGAAATCAGGGCTTGCCTTCTGCATCCACTTTGTTTAAAATAAGGTCAAATCTTTTGAATACCATGAACAAAGACATAGACGGAGACAAGTAAGCGTCATCGGATTCCCACAGAAAGGTACGTATTGCTGAGAGCGTACCGCTATCCCGCGTTGAAATTCACTCCCGAGTCGAGCCTTGAACCGACGACAGAAGGATTCATTCCTTTGACCGCAGTAGAGGTTTCCGGAAGCCCCCGTTACGGGCATCAAGCTCAGAGGTTACTGCCGTCGATTGAATGACGTTGACGACTTGCATGTATACTTCTGTAATTAGGGTGGTACCACGGCATTCGTCCCTTGCGACGAGTGCCTTTTTGTGTTATTTTCTGCAAAAAGTCCAAGGGCTGAAAGAAAAAACAATTTAAATTCGGGAAGGGTGTACTGTATGTCAACCAATGAAAATTCTTTGGAGCTGTTGCGGGAACAGCTCGATGCTACAAACTTGCAATTGCTGGAGCTGCTGTCCCAACGCGCTGAACTGGCGGGACAGCTTGGAAAATTGAAAGAAGCTCAAGGAGTGCCTGACTTTGATCCAGTGCGTGAGCAACAAATGCTGGACAAGCTGATTGCAGCTAATCGTGGACCTTTCGACGATGCTACAATTCGCCAGTTGTTCAAAAATATTTTCAAGGCTTCTCTGAACTATCAAAAAGAAGAACACAAAAAACATTTGATTGTCAGCCGCAAAAATCAGCCGGATAGCACGGTTATCAAGGTTAAAGACACACTGGTAGGTGGCAAAGCCTCCATCATGGTTGCAGGACCTTGCTCGGTGGAAAGCTATCAACAAACGCGCGAGGTAGGTGCGGCTCTCAAGGAAGCCGGTGTGCCGATTCTGCGTGGTGGTGCGTTCAAACCACGTACATCTCCGTATGATTTCCAAGGACTGGGTATTGAAGGCCTACAAATTCTCAAACGCGTTGGCGACGAGTTCGGGCTGGCTACAATCAGTGAGATCGTCGATCCAAGACATTTGGAGGAAGCGATCCCTTACATCGATATCATTCAAATTGGCGCGCGCAACATGCACAACTTTGAATTACTGAAAGCTGCGGGTGAAACGAGAACTCCGGTTCTGCTCAAACGCGGATTGGCTGCCACCATGGAAGAGTTCCTTCATGCTGCTGAGTACATCGTATCCCGTGGTAATACACAAGTCATGCTGATTGAACGCGGTATTCGTACGTATGAAAAATGGACACGTAACACGCTGGATATTTCCGCTGTTCCGATTTTGAAAAAGGAAAGCCATCTGCCTGTATTGGTGGACGTAACTCACTCTACAGGACGTAAAGACATCCTGGCCCCTTGTGCCAAAGCTGCCCTGGCTGCTGGTGCCGACGGCATCATGGTAGAAGTTCACCCGAACCCGGCAGTCGCTTTGTCCGATGCTCAGCAACAGCTGAACATCCCTGAATTCCACAACTTCCTGTCTGAAGTTAAAGAATCCGGTTTATTCAAAGCGTAAAACTAATTTTGTGCTAAGAATCATAAACCGCTTTCATTTTGTCAGAGTATGATGTAGAATCTAATCAGGATTGTGACTGATCATGCAGGCAAAACCTAAATGTATATATGCTCGACTTTTGTTGAGACATATATATGTTTAGGTTTTTTTTATGCCTAAATCTTGAATAATAACAATACCTACATGGTTATAATCCTAAAAAATCATCATAGAAACGTTCAGAGAGGGGAACAGAAATGAGAAAAAGAAAAGGGTTAAGCATTTTTGTGTTAGCTATGATATGTATTTTAATCATCAGTGGTTGCAGTGGTAAGTCGCCAGCCGTCGTAAAGGATGAAAGCGCTGCTCCAACAGAACAACCAGCGGGAAATAAAGTGGAAAATAAAGCGACCAAGGCTAGAACGGTTATTACTACTGACGGAGAAGTAGATGATATGAACTCAGTCATACGCTTTCTTCTCTACTCTAACGAAATGGATTTGTCCGGGATTGTACTGACTAGCTCCGTATATCATTATGCAGGTGATGAAAAGGCCGGCATCAAGCCATTCAGATGGACCGGAACCCAATGGGTAACGGATATGATTGATGCCTATGGAGAGATTTACCCCAACCTAATCAAACATGCTGAAGGGTATCCAAAACCTGAATATATTAAAAGCGTTACCAAGATCGGAAATATTTCAAACAAAGGTGAAATGGACAAGGAAACGGAAGGCTCGAATTTCCTGAAAACACTTTTCCTAGACGATGACCAAAGAGATCTGTATGTACAAACTTGGGGTGGAACCAATACCACAGCCAGAGCTCTGAAATCCATTGAAGATGAATATAAAAATACAGATCAATGGGAAACGATTCAGAAAAAAGTAAGTGATAAACTCGTTCTGTACATCATTTTGGACCAGGACGATAGCTACAATAATTACATCGCCAAAAATTGGCCTGACATCAGAATTATCAATGACCAATCTAACTTCTGGCATTTCGCTTATGCTTGGAAAATGCACACGGAAGAAGTAAACAGCAAGTTACACGGGGAATGGAACTTCAAAAACATTAAAGACGGTCATGGCAAGCTGCTAAATATGTATGCCTTGATGGGCGACGGCAATATCATCAAAGGTGAATTGGATGAAGAACAAAGAGGCAGTGAAGCCTACTTGAAGAAAAATCCACAATACGACAAGTATGACTTTATTTCCGAAGGAGATTCTCCATCCTTCTTCTATTTAATTGATAACGGATTACGGAGCATGGAAAACCCAACCTATGGTGGCTGGGGTGGTCGTTTTGGTGTCGTTAACGATAAATTATTTAGAAATACGGTGTTAGATTATGATGTGCATACGAAAAAATTCGAAGCAGAGTACTCTCTGATGCGTTGGTTTGATGATATTCAAAATGACTTTGCTGCCCGTGCAGATTGGGCTATTGCTTCCGACTATAAAGATGCCAACCATAATCCAACATTGACCATTAAAGAAGGATTAGATCTAACGGCTAGTCCAGGGGAGAACATAACTCTACATGCAGAAGGAACAGATCCTGACGGTGATGCATTAACCTATAAATGGTGGAGATATTTCGAAGCTGACACCTATAAAGATTCTAAGGTCAAACCCGCGCAAGTTAAACCTGAAATGCTGGGTGATATGCAGCTTGGGCTTCACCGAGAATTAGCTGAAGGCGAGAAAGTAAACACGATTGACCTGCAAGGTAGCGACACAAATACTGCAAGTTTTACAGTTCCGGCAGATGCGAAGTCTGGGGATACGATTCATATCATTGCAGAAGTACAGGACAATGGTAAACATTCTTTGAAACATTATCAGCGTGTGATTGTAACCGTAAAATAACAGAAGACAGCACTCAATAAATTAGGCTCATGGAATCATACTCCATGGGCCTGTTTATTTTTGCGTATCGGACCTCGGACAATCTCTATACACGTTTAATACTTTTTTCAGTCAAAGGAACATAATATCCCTTTCCATTCGGACCCATGGCGAATTTATTGCGAAGATGGATTAGATTAGGGCCGAATTTGGCCTCCAATTCTTCACGAAACTCATATAGGATTTCCATGATATAAATATCATGAATAATCACTTCCGTAATCGGCATTACAAGACCCGGGTGTAGCGTCCATGCAGCACGGCTGTCATCACCAAGTGAAAGTATGCCAGCTACAACCTCCCGGTCATCCACGCTAAGCACAATCCATCGACCACCGATTTCGGACGTAATCTCCTCACTCATATCATGGCGGTAAACAGTAGCAAAATCAAAGTTAAGATCACCATATGCTACAAGGATCACCTCAATTCCTTGCTGAGCAGCTAGCTCTAAGGCATCCCGGAACACCTCGGCATCCTCTTTCCAAATTTCCAGTAAAATTCGGTGTTTTGCTCCCTTCACGCCTTCATTGATGCGATTGATAATGGCTTCATACCCCGAAATATTCCAAATGTTCTCTCTGTTTTGAAACGATGCTGTGTACTGCTCCAAACTCTCTTGCGCCACGTTGAAAATCTGCTCTGCTTTGCGCTTTCTCTGGGCAATCAATTCATGTGGAGGAAGTGGCACATATAGAGGTGTATTTTCTTGACTTACCATGATGTCCCCACGGTTGACCATTCCCGACAAAACCTCGTAAATCTTGGATCTCGGTACTCCAGAGTTCAATGAAACGGCATATCCCGAAAGTGGTGAGCTTTCCAATAAGGTCACATAAGCCTTGGCTTCATATTCACTAAAATTCAAATCACGTAGAATTTCTAATATGTTTGGTTTTGATTTCATGACGTCTTCTCCTCAATTCATGTTCTTCCTTACTATATCACTTCCCCTTGACAAAAACTGATATACAAATTATCTTTTTAGTAGCATTTTCATAGTAGTAACTATAGTAGCTACTACACTATCATATTTCATAGGGGATGAACTCAGGGAGGATATAACTTGAACAAAGTCATAGCTCATCACAGCGAAAGCAACCGGATTTACTATACTTCTACGATTCTAGCCCTATTGATCTGGAGCACATCGTTTATTGCCACCAAAGCAGCCTATACGACGTTCCCTCCTCTTACCTTGGGTCTATCCAGATTTATCATAGCTTCCATCGTACTAGGTATCGTTCTGCTGATCAAAAAAGAACATGTCAAAGTAAAGCCAAAGGATTTGGCTACGATTTCGTTTAGTGGGGTTTTGGGAATCACTCTTTATTTTTCAATGGAGAATATAGGGGTTAGCCTGACGACCGCTTCCAACGCAGCATTAATTGTCGCATCGTATCCTGCAATTACATCGCTGCTTGAATTTATTTTGTATAAAGTCAAATTATCCAAATATAAAGTCTGCGGCATAGCACTGGCCATGATCGGGGTATATTTCTTAACCTCCGTTGGCGAAAGCTCGGATGGTAAGAATCAACTCATCGGAAATTTAATATTGATTGGTACCGGATTTGCGTGGGCGTTTTACACTTTCATGACGCGTAAGGTTGTGGACAAATATCCGCCGGTGACGTTATCTTTTTATCAAACCGTTGCAGGTAGTATCTTTTTCATACCGTTAGCCCTATTAGAAAAGGATAGCTGGCAGGCTCCGACAACGGGATCGTTTATGTTGCTCATGTATCTGGGTGTGTTCTGCTCCGTTATCGCATTTTTGCTTTATAATTACGGATTGATCAAGCTGTCACCGAGCAGTTCCGTTTCTTTAATGAATTTGGTTCCGATATTTGGGGTGTTGTTCTCTGTCTTACTATTGCACGAAACGATTACATGGCGCCAAATCATTGGCGGCTTGGTCGTTATTATAGGGGTCTTGATGAGTGCGCATCAAACTAACCGTACCTAAAGATATTGCAGCCCTACAATACAAGGGCGAGTGGCCTTTTTAAAAGATCTCGCCCAGTTGGTTATATCTATGCAGTCGGCTTTTTTTCTTTTATATAAAAAAGGTGGTTATATTGATTGATGAGGTTATCCATAATTACAGACTGTTTGAGCACACTGGCATGATTAAAGCCATGTTTTGCTTGTAAAATATACAGCTTTTGACGGGCATTCTCAAGCTGTTGACGCAAAATGTCGTCTCTTATCATAATATATCCCTCCCTGTCATATGATCAGTGTAAAGGGTTATGAATAATATACTAAAAATAAGGGTTTGGGATAATTATCTAATTGGCCTATCCGGCAGAATGAATATTCTGATCCGTTGCGTTATTTTGGGCTGAAATCGGGAAAACGTTTTTTCCCTTCGCCCATAGCAACAACGCTGCAACCAGCAAGATGCCACCGTTTAATACGAAGATCCAGCGAATGGGCATCCAGCTACCAAGCATGCCGCCAATCAGCGGCCCCGCCATCGTCGCGAGCTGGGTAGCTGATTGATTCAGGCTAAAGGCACGTCCGCGAAACTCTGGCTTGGTGACTTCCACAGTCATGGCATTAATCGCCGGCATGACAGACGCATAAAACAATCCATATCCAAACCGAAGCGCACCAAAACCAACAAAGTTGGTTACAAAAAACTGCAAGATGTTCCCAATCCCCGAACCGATCAGCCCAATCAGCAACACTTGGGCAAAGCCGATTTTCCCTCCAATCCGGCCCCATCGGGGAGCCATCAGCACTGCCGCGATGCCTACAGCTGAGAATACAATCCCGGAACTTAAAGACGCATGGCTACGGTCCACACCCATTTCAAGCACATACACCGTAATTAACGGTTCCAAGATCATAACAGAAAAGGTACTTAATCCAGCTAGAATAAGCAAAAAGTACAATGGCCGATTAGCAATAGCCTCTTTGATATCATCCCGAACATGCGAGCGGGTACTGGTGCCCTTGAAGCTATCCTCTCTAGCGCCAAATGTCGCGATGAACGCAGATACCAGTACAAGAGCCGCTGAGAAAAAAAAGGCATTTCGATTGCCATAATAATGGCTCACCACACCACCGATCAGCGGACCTATAATGCTGCCAGTCGCTCCAGCAGTCGCCATAATGCCAAGGGCATAGCCCGTTTTTTCTTCAGGCGAGCCCGTTCCGACCAGCGCAATCGCCGCAGGAATAAATCCGGAGAGAAGTCCTTGAAACAAGCGAACTCCTACAAATACATATGGGTCTGTCACTAAAGCACATACCAGATACAATACAGCCAGGCTAAACCCTGAACGAATCAGCATCGGCTTACGTCCATACTTATCTGCCAGCGAGCCCCAAAACGGGGCAATCAGCGCGCTCGCTAAAAAAGTAACTCCAAAGGCAATTCCTGACCATAATTCCAGTTGATCGTTAACCCCCAATTCCGTATTCAGAAAAATAGGTAAAAACGGAATCGACACGGAATAGGCCATGCTGCAAAACAATACTCCGATCCACAAAACAATCAGGTTTCGCTTCCAATATAGATGCATGCTGCCACACGTCCCTTCTGTTCATTCCATTATTACCCTCTAAATTAGAAAAGTCTACCGTAAACCTTAGCCTTTCATCGTGGAACAACCACGAAGAAGCTGATATAATCGAATGGAATGGAGATGATGATATGGCTAAAAAGAGAAATTCGTCTTTTGCTACTCCTGCGGCTCAGGACAAACCTGCTACCTTAAAGGATCTGTTGAGTCAGGACGTGCTGAACAAGCTTAAGGCTCAAGCCAATGAAGCGCAAGCAGAACAAGACAAGCGTAAAGAAGACGAACGGCAACGTGCCCTTGAAGCAAAAAAAGCTGAACAAAAGAAGCTGGACAACAACTTTGAACATTTGTTGAATAACAGCAATTTGGACTGGCACAAATATAAATAAGCCAAAACCATTGCGGTTTTGGCCTATCTTTACACTTTATGTTATAGCCAGTCACGAATATGTTGTACTGAGTACAGCACCCCTACCCAAACTGGCAGACTGAACGCCATACCCCATATGAGACCTTTAGCCAGTTTTTTGTCTACCTCCATCATGATCCTGCCCCTTTCCTTGGGAATAGCAGCAGTATGGGTCAAGAATACGGCTTTCAAACCCGTATTTCCTTATCCCCAACAAAAAAGGTATGATAGTAAATGGAAAAGTGTTCTGCGCTGTCCCCAAACTATAAATTAGGATGCTACACCATCCAACCTTTCAGGAGGAATATTAATGAACCGAAAATCGATACGCCCATGGTACACATTGTGCCTGCTGGCCATCATGCTCGTGCTGGTTGCCGGATGTGGCACAAAAGCCACCGATGTGGAAGCTGCAAGCCGGACAAGCACCACAACTCCCGCTGCAACTAAAGACAAAAGCAAGGCTGTTTCACATCCAGTTGTCACGATTGTCATGAACGATGGCAAGAAAATCAAGCTTGAGCTGTATCCGGAAGTAGCACCGAACACGGTTAACAATTTCATCTCCTTGGTGCAAAAGGGAGCTTATAACGGTACCATTTTTCACCGCGTCATCCCCGGCTTTATGATTCAGGGTGGTGATCCGCAAGGTAACGGTACAGGCGGCCCCGGCTACAGTATCAAAGGG
Source organism: Paenibacillus sp. P2(2022) (assembly GCF_029522175.1). NCBI lineage: Bacteria > Bacillati > Bacillota > Bacilli > Caryophanales > Paenibacillaceae > Paenibacillus > Paenibacillus sp. P2(2022). The sequence continues at coordinate 227,145 of NZ_JAKWFI010000004.1, forward strand.
GAATTCAAGAGCAACGGCGTTAACAATACACTCAAACATACACGTGGCGTATTATCCATGGCCCGCTCAGCGGATCTGGATTCAGCCGGATCGCAATTTTTTATCATGGTTGACGATGCGGACTACCTCGACGGTCAGTATGCCGCTTTCGGTAAAGTAACGTCCGGAATGGACGTGGTCGACGCTATCGTCAACTCCAAACGGGATAGCAATGACAAACCTACCAAACCAGCTACAATGAAAAAAGTTACTGTAGATACGCTGGGTAAAAAATATCCAGAACCCGTCAAAGTAAAATAATCCGTCTTTCATAACGGGATAACCGCAACGACCTTGTGCATACGCATGAGGTCGTTTTTGCTTATCCCCTGATACTTTCTAAGCTGCTGATTCTGTGATGTAGTAAGAGTATATACACAAAAGGAAGCGTTTTCAATCATTATTTTTAGATTTTTTTACTGTTAAATGAGTCTACAGCGTTCGACAAAAGATACTTAATAAGCAGTAAAGTCGTCTAATTGGATTTGGTCTCGACTGAACGGATGCCTTCCATCTCTTGCAGCAGTGACAACAATTCCTCCACTCCCTCTGACCGAGACAGTTTTAGAAGCATATGAACCATCAACTGCTCACCGTTATTGATGCGCTCGGCGTGAAAGCTGTGAATGGTCAGTTTTTTGTTCTCCAGCAGTTCTTTAATTTGAATCAGTACACCCGGCTCATTATCAACCTGAACTACCACTTGCCGTGTGGACGGGGTAGCCATCTGATAAAAACGACTATGGAGCAAGGATTGAGCCGCCAAAATAAACAGCGTTACACCCGCGCCAAGCCCATACATTCCTGCACCGACAGCAATACCAATCCCGGCGGTAGTCCAGATGCCCGCAGCGGTAGTTAGCCCTTTGATTCTATTTTTTTGTGTAAAAATCATTCCTGCGCCGATAAAGCCAACTCCACTTATAACCTGTGCTGCTATTCTGGAAGGGTCCAGCGATAGGTTAGACCATACAGTCTGGTCTTGAAAACCATATTTGGATACCACCATCATAAGCGACGCCCCGATCCCGACAATGAAATGCGTGCGAATGCCTGCCTCCTTCATCCGACTTTTGCGTTCATAGCCGATTAATGCGCCGCACAATCCGGCAAACATGACCCGAATCAGGTAATCCCAATCCCACATACCTTTTTCACTCCACTATTGTTTATGTTATGAAAAGATGTTGCCTTAATATATAATTCATGATGCTCCGGCAAATGAGCCGTTATACAGCTGTTATTTTGTTATTACCCAAATTTTAAGGAACCTTTACTTCATGTTCGAGAAGATTGCGATGCGCCTTTCTTCCCTTGAGTAGCCACAGCTCTGGTGTATCCTGCACACCGTCTATACGCATACTAAATGTTCTGGATGGTAAATTACGTACACGGAGCAATAGACGGTTTCCGTCTGCTGCTGCCTCCACAAGCTCTAGCAGTGTTAGTGAATCATTCGCTAGCTTGCGGTTCACAGCGCGAGTTGAATCTGCGCTGTCCTCCCGGCTCCAAATACGCAGCTCATCTAAAGACGGCGTAGCAATTCGCTTACTGAAAGAAATAACCACCTCATCTTCGGCGGAACGTTCCGCCCTAAGAGGTGCTGGAGGCTCATCGTACATGTAGCCTCCCAGATGGTATTCATACGCAGTCCAGGCGTTGTAATCGCCCTGCAGGGCGGTAGCCCCGAATTGCCGCGTCCACTCGCGGTCCCGAACCATCCGCGCGAGCGAACCGATATCTGCCTGCACTCCGAGGGGCAAGCCCGGATAAGCGGTGCGTATGGACTGCGCGATGCGAGCATAGCCGCGAATATACTGTGGCGGCAGACGGCGGCGCATCCAGTCTGGCCAATGGGTCTGGAGTACGTGCATATCCGGGGCTACGCTCCCGATCATGGCTACCGCGTCCAGACCCTGCCATTCCCGCAGCTGACCGGGAATATCGCCACGCCCGCTCACAGCGAGCGACCATGTCGCCACGCAGATGTCCGGCCGGACATCACGCACACCGCCTGCGCCGTTCACCAGCTCACGGATGAGCCCATTCACGGCGTCCACGCGCAGATCGACCCACTGCGCGTACAGCTTCGGGACCTTCCGGTAGTAGTTCCGCGCATGCTTATCACGAAAATTCGGAATGTCCTCACCGTAGCGCGCGCGGAAGGCACGCTGCGCATGCGGCCCAATATCCCCGTACACTCCACTGCGCAGCCCGTTCCATTCGGGGAAATAAGGCTCCGCCACCTCAAAGCCGTCAAACGGAATATCGGTGACGAGCCGGGCAGCGGCTTTCTTTTTCCATTCCACATATTCCTGGGCAAAATGCGAAAGCCGCTGAAAACCATCATTGGGCTCGCGTAGAAGCTCCATGCGCCATTCCTTCCACGCTGGCGGCAGCTGGGACACACCAAAAGAACCGTTGCCCAGCACCATCGCCCACACCGCGATGCCTCTACGCTGGAAAGCAGCAACAAGCGCTCCGTCCACTTCATTCTCACGCACGACAAAATAATGCACGGTCTGGTAGCCTGCAAGGGCGATCTCATCCGCTATGCTATCCCGCGACCGATTGGCATAATAGGGAAACAACGGATCAATTTGAATACTGGGACCGCTCATGACCCATGGTTTCATTTTTCCAATTTGTGCTATAGAGCCTGACGATCCCGGTCGGCCATTTCTTTTATTGTCCAATTCGATCCACCTCCGTCACTCGCGTCTTCTCCGATACTTGCTCAGAATCTATATTTAGGCTATAAGTTTCTACTGGTTCGCCTATGTTACCATATTTCGCAAATGGGGTGAAATACAGCGGCTACTGTTTCACCATCAACGTTCAGAGGTATTGGAATAACGAGTCAGGTTTAGCTTATGAACGGAATGGGAGGAATAGTCAATGGCAGAGCAGAGATTGCAAGGAAAGATAGCAGTGGTCAGCGGCGGCGGTTCAGGAATCGGTAAAGCAACCGCCATTCGTTTTGCAGAACAAGGCGCCAAGGTAGTCATGCTGGATCGGACACCTGAGCATGCAGATGAAACCAAAGCAATCATTGAGCAGGCAGGCGGTGAAGCACTTGTGCTGGAATGTGATATTGCCAAGCCAGACATGATTCAGCAGGGGTTCGCTAAAGTCGTGGAAACATACGGAAAGCTGGATATCGTGTTCGCCAATGCAGGCATTAATGGCACCATGGCCCCTATTGAGACCATGGAGCTGGAGGAATGGGACCGCACGATGAACATTAACCTACGCGGCACCTTCGCCACCGTTAAATATGCTGTTCCATACCTGAAAGAACACGGCGGCAGCATTATCATCACCAGTTCCATCAACGGTAACCGAACCTTTTCGGGTATTGGGTTTTCAGCTTACGCCTCTACCAAGGCGGCTCAGGTTGCTTTTATGAAAATGGCAGCGCTGGAGCTGGCACGTTACAAAATACGGGTCAACGCGATATGCCCAGGAGCTATCGACACGAAAATTGATGATAACACGTACCCTACCGAAGACTTGAAGAAGGTACAAATTCCAGTCGAATTTCCGAAGGGCGGAGAGCATCCGCTGGAGGATGCTCCCGGTGAGCCAGAGCAGGTCGCCAATCTGGTCCTGTTTCTCGCCTCAGATGAATCATCTCATGTATCGGGTACAGAGATCTATGTAGACGGAGCAGAATCGCTGCTGCGTTAAGCATAAAGGGGATCGTTGTCCCCGTATAAGCTACTGCTCAGACATTCTTAGCAGCCTTATCCCAAGTCATTACTAGTGGAAAAGGCTGCTTTTGCATGGCTTTACAACTATTTTATAGCGCCCTGTCAGCACCACGCACAGCTCCTTTGCGAAGGCGGACATACAATCTGCCTCCTGGCAGCACCTCAAACAACAGCATCAGAAGAGAAAAGAATAGCAGTGCAATGACCTCTTCTGCCAAAATATAAACAGGGTATGGCCCCAAAACATCCAATATCGATGGTGTCGACGGCTTTCCGGTCAGAAACATGTAGTTGGCACCAAACGCACGGTCTACAATCCACACCATCAACGCCAAGCCATTGAGGAATAGCATAACTCCCCCTACACTCTTCCATGTCGGTCGGAGTCCTGCGATCCAGGTCATATATAGGGCAGCCAAAATAATAGCACTATGAGCTACGAAAAAATGTATAAAACGATAGTGCGGAAAGGCATAAGCCAAATTAGGCGTAAGTACTGCTTGGAGCGCTCCTCCAATTCCGGCAAACAGGACGACCGGATATAACCAACGGCTGCGGAACATAAGCATCAGGATGGACAACAGCAGTGTCACACTGCACAATTCCAAGGGCAATGATGTCTGGACATCCCAAATATGCTGTGCCACATACCATATATTCAAAGTCACCTCTGAAAGAATGAGGACCGTAATTAATAACCAGCGAATTCCCTCACTTACAGGCTTATTTGACCGAACCCATCCCCGCGTTAGCCACAGCAGCAAAGCACATACAATGAGCCCCAGTATAGCCAAAGCATGTGACGGAGTAAAGGCTTCGAACCCTTCCGGCGCATACGCATCGAACCAAGACCCTGACCATAGCCAGTCCATAGAAAGCCCCCTTCGATTTCTTTCTCTCTTTGTATCTTCTATTTTATACCAAATAGTCGAATATGTTCTAGCCGTCTTTCTTGCTTGTTCAATACCTTAACCTTTATGATAAAAGATATTATATTCAAAGGAGAACACTCATGCCGATTAATCGCCGATTAATTACAGATCAGGATTTCAGCGAGGCACTGGAACGTCATCTTCGTGTCCGGGTATTTCAAGATGACCAATTGATTGGCTCAGGCGGGACGATAATCCGTTTTGACGATCAGACCATCGTTGTGCAGTCTAGCGTCAGTGACCTGGCTTACCATCCCAGAAAACAATGTGAATTTTTTGAAATTAAAAAATAGCCACCACACACCGGAGAACCATTTTGCTTCGTTTTCCGGTGTGTAGCAGCTACGTTTTTATGGGTATGCATCATGCCTCACATGACGTTTTTAGTTATAATTGATTCCACGTGTTTTCATCATGAGTTTATTCGTAAGCACTTTCAAGTCCTCGGAAGAGGATGAAATTTCCTGCATAATAGCCGTCTCCTCATGAGCAGCCGTATAAATTTTGTGAGCACCTTCAGAGAACGCCCCTGACATTTGCTGGATACGATGAATCTGCTCAAAGGTTTGATCCACCCGATTCGTCTGCTCTGTTACGGCTTCTTCCATGGTGCGAATGCTTTCGACAAATTCACGTACAATAGCGTTCAAACGGTTCAGCGTCTGGTCGACAGAGCTTGTCCGTTCCGCCTCAGCACTGACTAAAGACGTTTGCTGATGCATCAACTCCACGGTCTCTACGATTTGTGACTGTACACGGCTAACGATAGCATTAATTTGCTGTACAGACTCCGTACTTTGGGCGGCCAGTGCGCGAATTTGGTGCGCCACTACAGCAAAGCCGTTCCCTTCTTCTCCCGCACGTGCCGCTTCTATAGAAGCATTCAGCGCCAACAGATGGGTCTGTTCGGCAATATCCTTCACCGTGCTTGTAATCGCTTCAATTTGTGAAGCTTCTTTTTCCAGTCGTGCAATCACCTGCTGTGAACGACTATGTGAAGCTGTCAGCTCACCCATGCCATCCATCAGGGATGAAAATACAGTCTGCGTTGAATCCACCGAATGCTCCATATGGCCTGACAGTTCAAGCATATGCCCCGATTTGCTACGCATCATTTTAAAATCGCCCAGCATTCGATCCGCTGTTTTAATAGATTGGGCAGAAGCTTGCTTTTGCTGCTCTACGCCATCCAAAATATCTTCTACTACCGTAGACATGGACTCGATTTGTGCCGTAGCCTGTACAATAGCCAAGCTCAGATTTTCTGCACTTTGCGAAGTTGTTCTGGTGCTATACGAGATCTCATTGAACATATCTTTAATGTTCAACATCAGATGCCGAAATGCATCGTACAACACTTTGATTTCATCATCTGAACGACGCTCTGGAATTACGACAGACAGGTTGCCCGCCGAAGCTTCCTCTGCCGCCTTGGCCAATCTAACAATCGGCCGTGTAAGTAATTTTGAGATCAACCAGCCCAAAATGCCACTCCACAGGACACCCAATAACAAAATAATCGAGGTGTATACCCATTCCTGTGTACCATGAGCAAGCCAGTCCTTGAGTACAAAAATAAAAAAAGCGCTTGTTCCATAGGTTATTGCTGAAATCAAGACAAATGCAGTAACCATTTTCGTACCTAGTGACATCTTCATGTACTGTAGCCCACCCCAAAAAACTCAAATTTGATTCCATTTTACCATAAAATTGCTACATTTCTAGTAGTATTTTTCACAGACACCTATATTTATAAGCATAAAGATGCAGAGTCTTAAGTCCCCTGACCTAACTATGCTATTCAGGCAGCAAATTACGTCAAAAAAGCGGACGAATCGCGCTGCCGCTTACGTTGCAGGCCATTCGCCACATCTGAAGCGATCTATTGCTTCGCCATGCCATTTTCCATCATTGAGAATAACTGTCATCCTTCTGTTCAACAATCGCCTTTTTAACCGCTTCAATTGTGTCTATTTGGTGACTGTTTTTTTCCAGTACAGTAAACTCCCATAATCCGCTGGTCAGCTTGTCTCCTTGCTGGATATCAAAACGTTCGGAAAGCATCCAACCGCCAATCGTATATACGTCCCCGGCCTCAATATCTGTCTCCAAGCGCCGATTGACCTCATGGATAAGCGCCTGTGATTTGAGTATGTAACGATGATCATCTGTTTTTGTAATGAGTGGTGTTAGCGCTGCGGGGGTTTCGGTATCCGTATAGGAAGGAATGTCTCCAACAATTTCCTCCATAATGTCCTCTAGGGTGACAAGCCCAGACGTTCCACCATATTCATCCACCAGCACCGCTACTGGAATACGTCGTTTTTGCATCTGAATCAGCAGATCCCGAGCCTGAACCGTCTCAATCACCTGAAGCACCGGATGAATGTAAGAAGCCATCGTTGTATTTCCTGTGCTATGCCCACGGGCCAAGTCATGCAGAGCTTCCTTCACACGAATCATCCCGATAATACGATCCCGGTCTCCATGTTCAGCTACAGGTAGAAAATTATAAACTTTGTCCTCGATCAACTCCATAAACTCGGCTACCGTTGCCTGGTGGGAAATGGAACGAATGTGGATGCGCGGTACCATAATTTCCTGCGCTGCACGGTCGTCAAAATCAAATACATTGTTCAAATATCGATATTCTGTCGGTGTAATTTCACCACTACGAAACCCTTCAGATAACGCCAGTCGAAGCTCGGCTTCACTGAGTGCTGCATCTTCTTCGGATACTTTTTTTAGCCCAAAAAGTCCCGTAATGACACGTGAAGAACGACTGAGCACCCAATTCAGAGGATACGTTATTTTATAGAAAACCGTAATCGGACGGGCAAAAAACAATGCCATCGGTTCGGCAATTTGTATGGCGAAGGTTTTGGGTACCAGTTCCCCAACGACCACCTCGAAATAGGTCAAAATCAGAAAAGCCAGCAAAAAGGAGAGCACTCCCGTTAGTCCAGCTGGAATATGCGCCAACACAAACAGGGGATGTAGCAGCTTCTCAACTGTAGATTCCCCTAACCAGCCTAGCGCCATTGAAGTTAATGTGGTTCCAAGCTGACAAGCGGATAAATACTCGTCGAGCCGAGACAGAATATTTTTAACAGCTTTCGCATTTTTGTTGCCCTCTGAGGCCAATTGGTTGATACGAGATACCCGAACACGGATAATGGAATACTCTGAGGCCACAAAAAAAGCTGTTAAGGTGATAAGTAAAATAACTAGAATGATATTTATCGTTTCCATAGCCCTCTCTTGCTCCGTTGATGACGAAGCAAGAAGCACCCCCTTTGACATTCATTTTTGGTTGGAACCATAACATAAGTAATGATGTCCATAATCGTGTATTACCCAAAAATGACAAGGAATAGACTATGTATGACTTTGTTAACGAATCGCCAACGGACTCTTTTGCACGATATCTATCCATTGATCGGCTATTAACTGGTGCCCGACCGCTGTCGGATGAACCCCGTCATGCAGCCAATAGGAAGCGTCCGCCTTGGTAGCGGCCTCGTTCAACATGCTCTGGAGCGGCACAAATACGGCCCCATATTTGTCGGCAAGTTGACGTACAATACGCTGGTAGCCCGTTATTTTTTCTTGCCAAGTGCCCCAGCGCGCCTCGGTAGCTCCCGTTTTCAAAATAAACGGCTCACACAGTACCAGCCCGGTATCTGGCATCACTTCACGCGTCTCCTCCAGCAGGTGGCAATAGGCTCGTTCAAATCGGTCCGTCACCCCGGACGGCTCCTGCTCCACGATCCGCCAGGCATCGTTCACTCCGATTAGAATACTGAGCAGGTTTGGCTGTAGGCTAAACGTGTCTTCATTCCAACGAGCATACAAATCCGAAACCCGATCCCCCGAAACACCCCGGTTTACAAATTCCGGTTGTGTAGCAGTCAGTCGACTCCCGAGTGTCCCAGCGATCAGATACACATAGCTCTGACCCAGCCAATGGTTCGCGTCCTCATTCCGTCCCCTTCCTCCGTCTGTAATGGAATCTCCTTGAAAAAGAATACGTGTGTGTCCTGTACTCGGCATTTTTCCACTGTCCCCCTTCACAATTTCCAATAATACCCTTATCATACCTCGTATTCTCCGAATTGGAAAGCGGTTTCAGAATTTGAGAGAGTTATAGCCATTATGCTGGTGGATGGTGCTTCCCACCGCTATTGCTTGTGCAGCACCATTCCACCTACTCCGTTTTTATGTTAATTTCTCGATTTCAGACCGCGCGGTACTTACACACCTCGCGAAAATTACAGCCGCCGCAGACCCTGCGTGAAGGCATCGGGGTAAAGAAAGACTCGGGCTTGGGTCGATTATAGTAATCATCATCGAGGCAGGACTTCATTTCCTCGATGTAACGTCCTACATTGCCAACTACCTTGTCGATATCCTCTGGTGTGGGGCGATATACTTCATGCTCTCCTGTCATCAAATACTCTACCCGTACCTCAATCTTCTCCAAAGGAAGCTGATAATGCTCCTGCACATAGGAAGCATACAAAAATAACTGGTCGGAGAAGTCGCCTTCCTTACCTGTTTTCCAATCTACAATAACCATGTCTCCGTTGTCTCTACGATAGAGCAAATCCATTTTGACATATACTTTTGTCTCATGTAGGAGCATCGTATCCCATTTTTCCACCTCAACGATTCGGGCCTGGCCCAGTTGCAGCTCACGCCAAACTGCGGTACGGTACAAATTGTGTACCACCGCGTGCTGTCGCTCCTTAATCCGGGCAATCCGTTCCGGAAGCACTTCATCATCGTAGTAAATTTCGGCCAGCATGACCCGATTTTTGGGATCTTGCAGCCATAGCTCACGGTGTAAGGATTCCTTGTAGCTGTCATTCAACATGCTCTTCATAGCGGTCTCCAGAAATGCTGTGCGCGGGACAGCCCCTTTTTCCATCCACCCACGTATGACCGATTCACACATTTGGTGCGTAATATTCCCGAATAAAATATATAAGTTGCTCAGTTGCTTAAGCCGATACAACGTAACTTGTTCTTCAGTGCCCTGTGCCGAATTCCAGCCATTATGCGAGCCGTAATAATGATAATAGTATTTGCGTAAGCATTCGTCGAACGTTTGGCCCCTTGATTGTGAATAGGACCAGGACGGATATATTGCCATGACAGGCCCTCCTTCATTAGAACTTCCATCTCTCTATTATAACGCATGCCTAAGCTGTATCGGCCATAAAAAGAACAAAGACTTTAACCCATAGGTTAAAGTCTTCGACTGACTAGTTAGTACACTCGCTACGAGTCCGTTCAGCATTGATCAATTCACTTACATTAACAGCACCATCCTCACGGACGTTGACAACGAGCACCGGAGTTCCCAGCATTCCGCTGATCCACTCCTTGTAATCCTCCACATGATCATTGGGAAGAATCGTCAAGATCACACCAGCAAAGCCACCACCATGTACCCTGCATGCGCTATCACCAATTGATTTTAAATACATTTCCGTTAAAGCCAGTGCAACCGATACGTCTTGTTCTCGATCAATCCCACTCCTATATACGTTCTGTAGCCATTTCCAGGAAGAGTTACCAGATTCGGTGACGAGCTTTAAGAAATCAGAAAAGCGTCCTTCCTCCAGCGATTTCACTTGCTCATCCACACGCTTGTTTTCTTCAAAAAAATGCAAAGCACGGAGCACTGCCCGATCCCCCGCTTTTTCCCTAACCATTTTGAGATTGGCATACAGATTCTCGGGCATTAAGTCACGGCAAACAGAAGCGCCTAAAGACTGAGCCACAGCACGCATTTCGTTCGGCACCGCTGCGTAGTCATCCGTTAAATCAGCATGATTTCCACCTGTATTTACAATAACCAGGGAATAGCCGTTTTGTTCAAAATTCCAATGGACTGGATTAATGATCGGTTCCTTGGGATTTTCAAAATCAATGGAAATCAAGCCGCCATATGCGCAAGCCATCTGATCGAGCAGCCCCGAAGGCTTGTTCCAATAAACATTCTCCGCATACTGACCAATTTTGGATTTAGCAACAGTATCTAATGCTCCCTCGTTATAAAAATGATTTAATATTGTGCATATCAACATTTCAAACGAAGCGGAAGAGCTTAATCCTGAAGCAGAGAATACATTACTCGATATATAAGCCTGAAATCCTCCGATGCGATACCCGAATTCAAGTAAACCAGCTGCAATGCCACGGATCAGCAGCATCGTACCATCATCCTCCGGTTTTGGTACCAAGTCGTTTAAATCAATGACGTATTTCGTTTGGTAGCCTTCAGAAAAGAAGGTAATAACAGGTTCTTCCACTCTAGCTGCTACAGCGATCGTATCAAGTGTAATACTGCCTGCCAGCACCTTCCCGTGGTTGTGGTCTGTATGATTCCCTCCAATTTCGCATCGCCCTGGAGCACTAAATAATTCAATATCCCCTACACCAAAATGCTCCTGATACGCCTGTATAAGTGATTGATATCTAGAGGTTTGCTCGGAAACTTGTTGTTGACCGTACATTCGAGCAAGCACCATCTGTCCCTCGCTGGAATTCAATAGCTCCATATCTTTCATCGTATATCCCCCTACTTGTATGTGTTTTCCACTCAGAATGATGCTTTAATTATCTCAATTTTTCCTGTGTAAAAGTATGGCACAATTTTAATCTGTAAGCGCTTATTTTAATCGCTTTTATGAGCATTTTACCAATATAACTAAAAAAGAACCAGCCCCTAATCCGGACTGGTTCCTGTATTTATACCTGATTCATTCCATGTAATAACCGTTAAGAAGAAGAAGGTGTACTTTGATTTCTTTTTAATCGCGTTTCAGTACATATTCTCCAGCATTGTTACGAGTTACAGTAGCGCCAAGTACCTCTGCAACAGATTTGAAAGGAACATACAATGTGCCATATTCATCCGTGTATGGAGCTTGTGGCAACGTCAATGTGCTTCCTTCCAGTACAGCCTGCTTGGAGCCGCTTTTCAGCTTAATCGTTTTACCAGTAATATCATCAATTACAGTTGTTTGTTTGGCAGCTGCATCCCATTTTAGTTCTGAGCTCAATTCACCTGTCAGTTCACGCAGTGGGATGAAGGCCGTACCTCCACGATTCTCCAAAACGTAGTAATCGTCTTTAGGATCGAAAATTGTTTCTACTTTTGTAATTTCCAAATCATTTTTTAAAATATTGTAGATCGGAGAATTTGCTTCAAAATTGCGCAGCGTCGCTCCTGGAGTTAATTCAGCTTGTGTATTCAAGTCAATAACACCGTTAGAAAGATCTACTTTATCGGCCGTTACACTACCATTGACGTTCCAGGCTTGAGTCTCGGTCAGAATGGTAAAGGACTTCACCGGAAGATCGTCCACATCTGGCAACGCGACTGTCAAGTCTGTCAGCGCTTTGCGAACATTTCCTTTTTCATCAAAATACATGTCGTTTTTCAGCACCGTGTTGGCACTCAGGACTGTTTTGATTTCAGGTGCCTGTGCATACATAGTGCTGACTCCTACATCATACTGTGCCACAGCCAGGTCCAAATAATTTTTAACCTCAGTGTAAGCCTCGTTGACCAGCTTTTCTTTGTTTTCATTTAGTTCTGTTGTTACTTTATCACTACCCTCAATAGCTACGCCGGAAGCGATGGTTTTAGTCACATCAATAGCTTGACCGATCAATTCTTTTAAGCCAGCTTCATCCTTGGCCAGATTTGTCAGGAACGGTTTTACCAATGCAACCAGTTCATCACCGCGCAGTTCTGTATGGAGACGGGTCAGTTTCACCTTGTCTTTTTCACCGTATACTTCTTCGGTTACAGATGTTGCAGAAATGGTCGAAGGGTTAGGAGCATGCTTAAGCATAAGTGCAGCGGCTGTTTTGGTCAGATCTCTCACGTCTTTGGAATATGCATAAGGATCAAACCCAGCAGGCAGACCGCTCAAACGCTCTTGCGAGTTCAGAGATATGTAATAAGGTTTTTTGGCACCTTCCAGGTGAATAGCCATACCTTGGCGATCCAAAGCAAGCTCAAATGGCAAATTATACTTATCAATGTGTAAAGTACCCTTGGCGGAAGCAACTTCCTCCGATTGTACCTTAGCTTCATCTACAGTCACCGAAATCGAATTAATCAAATCTACGATTTGTTGATCTCCTTGCGTGATTCCTTCTTTTGGAGTTAATTTAAGAGAAATTTTCTCCGTTGTCTGCTGGGATTTCACATCAAGTGTTCCCAATAAATTTTTACTTACATCAAATCCGCCTACTGCCTGGCAACCTGTCAAAGCTACCATTAACAGAATAAGAGGGACGGCAATCCATTTTTTTATGTTCATATTAATCCCCTTTCAAGATATTTCCGTAATCTCTTCTATTATCTCAGTGTTAATACGCATTGTAAATGAGTAGAATAGAAAATAGAACTAGTTATTTAGGATCAATTTTCAGCCTGAAGCATCCGGTAAGCCAGGAGTGCCATCTCCAGACAACGACGTTTGTCAGGGTCTGCCAAATTCCCCTCTACGATTTCATTAATTTTATCCAGTCGATTATAAAGAGTCTGCCTATGAATATACAAAACTCCGGCGGTATCACGCTTGGAGCCATGACATTGAAAGTAGGCATCCAGCGTATCCAGAAGCTGCATATGATGCTCACGATCATGCGCAATCAGCTCGCCCAAATGATCCTGTACAAATTCTTGTAGAAAAGGAATGCGGGGCACTGCTTTCAACAATTGATAGATTCCGATGCTGTCGTAAAATAGCCGATCCTTCATGACCGGGACGCTTCGCGCGACTTCAATGACCTGATATGCCTCTTCAAAACTGCGGTCCGTCCCGGTCATGCGGTGCCTTACCTTACCAAAGCCTGCATGAATGCGCACTTTATCAAGCTGTCCTGCGGCATAGTTCTGAATATATTGGACCGTATGAGCCAGCACTTTTTTCATCTGCGCTTCGGAACGCAGCGTTAATTCCTCCTTGGCACAAAGGATGTAGCATTGACTTCCTTTCATCATCAACAGATTGTGCAACGCTTCTTTTTTCAATAGAGAACGAAGCAGCACTAATACATCCTGATTGATGGATTCCTTGCGCACCTGACTCGCGTCCTTGTCCTGATGCTCTACCTCGATGACTCCTGCCCAAAATAAATACCGACCCTTCGTTAACAATCGCAGTCCCATCCGGGTCTGGGCCTGTTCTTCATTGGGAAGCTGGCCGTTCAATACATCCTGAATCAGTTCATTTTGATTACGTAACAATCGGTCTTCAAGAAACTGTGTTCTCAGTACCAATGTAGCGGCCGCCTTGGCTGTGTAATCAATGAGCAGCGACATTTCTTCCGTCGGCATTTCATTATGCAGTACCACACCTACAGCGGAAAACACCTGACCGAAGCATACAACAGGCTGAAACAAGACGGCAGTGGAATCATTCAGGTGAAACAGCAGGTGCCCTTCACGATCGGCAGTCATACTGGATTCCACTTCATTGGCATAAAAATCCGCAATATGGTCTGCCACATCCGGCTGGACGGAAGGCACGAATCGATTGGTATCAATGGAGGACATGTAGATGACCTGCCGGGTAGCGTAGTCATGAAGCACACGCAAGAGGGCGTTCATATCGGTGCTGCGTAGGGTTTCCTGCTGAAGCTGACGCGAAAATCGCTCCAGATCTTTTAATAGTTCATGATGTCGGTTAATAAGTAGGGAGTGAATATCTTGTGTAATTTCAACAAAACGCACCGGCTGTTCAAATACGATGACCGGGAAGTGATGCCGTTCCGCCAGCTCCAGTATTTCAGAGGGGATCTCATGGATGCTCGTGCCCAGCTCCACACACAATCCTGCGGCTTCCGAGCAGATCAGCTGCTCCATATACTCGGCGCGCTCTCCCCCCTTCCGGATTAACCACAGGCCGGTCGTCAAAATCAGGTCATGACGGCTCACAAAGGGGGATACATTGGTGATTTCTAGCACATGAACCCAACCCACACGGCGATCTACGCCATGTTCCCCCGCTGCCAGCTTCGCCCGCCGGAAAACAGGACGTTCCAGCACATCCGCAATGGTAAATGTTTTTTTACCTTTCATCGGCATTCTCCCTATGTGTATGTCTTTATGTCATTTTACATGACATATATTCATCAAAAAGTCGAGCCTTCAAGTCAGATAATCCGACAAAATGTATGATGCGAAGGAGTCGCACCCCTTGTAAACTGTACCTAATCTAACATGAATTGCATTTATCGGCTTGAGTCCATGTAACTAATCAGCAGACTGCTTACAAATGATAGTGCAATTTTCTAAGCTCGTTTGGTCGCATCCAACAGTAAACCATAGCAGGGGTAGCTGCCCTAAAACACGTTCAACAAACATTGATTCTGCAGCGTAGCTGCCCTAGAGAACATGATCAACAAACATTGATTCTGCAGCGTAGCTGCCCTAAAAACAATTATTTGCCGTTGGATAACAATTATTTTTAGGAGAGGTGAAACAAATGAGAATTGGGATTCCAAAAGAGATTAAAAACAATGAAAATCGTGTCGCTCTGACACCTGCGGGTGCTGCTCAAATGATTCAACACGGACATCAAGTGTTTGTAGAAAGCCATGCAGGGGTTGAAAGTGGCTATACAGACGGAGATTATGCCACTGCGGGTGCGATCCTTGTTCAGCAAGCGGCAGATGTTTGGTCCCAGGCGGATATGATTATCAAAGTAAAAGAGCCTCTCCCCTCTGAATACGGGTATTTTCGACCAGGTTTGATTTTGTTCACCTATCTGCATCTGGCTGCCGAGCCCGCACTGGCCCGGGCTTTAACAGACAACGGCGTAGCCGCCATTTCCTATGAAACGCTAAATGTGGAAGGAAGCCTACCGTTGCTTACCCCCATGAGCGAGGTTGCAGGCCGAATGGCTGTACAAATCGGAGCACAGCTGTTGGAAAAACCAAAAGGCGGTAAAGGCATCCTACTGGCAGGTGTGCCAGGGGTCAAACGCGGTAAAGTAACTATTATTGGCGGAGGGGTGGTCGGCACCAATGCTGCCAAGGTCGCTATCGGTCTCGGCGCAGATGTTACATTGATCGATCTAAGCCTGCAAAGATTGCGCCAACTGGACGATATTTTTGGCAATCAGCTCCATACATTGGTGTCCACCCCTTCCAACATTGCTGAAGCCGTGGCGCAAAGTGATTTGCTGATCGGTGCTGTCCTGATCACTGGTGCCAAAGCCCCGCGGCTCGTAACAGAGGCCATGGTGCAGACAATGCAACCCGGTTCAGTGATCGTCGATGTCGCCATTGACCAAGGTGGCATTGTTGAGACGATTGACCACATCACGACACATGATCAGCCAACCTATGTAAAGCATGGCGTCATTCACTATGCAGTAGCGAACATGCCTGGCGCAGTACCACAAACCTCCACGCTCGCTCTGACGAACGCGACGCTCCCCTTTGCTCTCCAACTTGCGGATCTCGGTGTGCTAGAGGCACTTCGCAGAAGCAAGCCGCTGCTTAGCGGTACCAATGTCCTGAACGGACATATCACCTACGAAGCAGTCGCCCGTGATCTGGGGTATCCTTATGTTCCTGTGGAACAGGCATGGCAGACCAAAACCCTACAATAGAAAAGAAGCAGCACAAAGAACCATACACTTTTCCCAGTAAGGATTAAAGTGTATGGTTCTTTGTGTGCTGCATCTACCAAACGTAGCCGCATTTTAGACGGCTTCTGACGAAAGGAACGTTTGGAGACGGCGATAAATATCCGTGATTTCTTCCAGCGACATGCGCACCAGTCCACTAGACGAAGGTGCCACAAATTCATGCATTTCGGGGATTAGCGGTTCAGGCTGAAATCCCCAATCCGCTTTGGATTTTTTACTATATTCGGTGTACACGCCTTTGCCGACAAAGCAAGCGACCTTCGGGCGGTATTCCATTAGCTTCGCATGCAGCTTCAGACGTCCTTCGGCGTATTCCTCACGGGTAATGTCCTCTACTCCTCTGGTAGGACGGGAGACAATGTTGGTAAAACCGAAACCCAGCTTTAGCAGCTCCCGATCTTCCGATGGATCGTATAAGCGAGGGGTCAAGCCAGCCCCCTCCAGTATGCGCCAAAAGCGGTTGCGCGGATTAGCGTAATGATGTCCTACCTCGCCGGATTTCAGACTGGGATTAAAGCCGATAAATACAACGGATAATCCATAGTCGAGATGATCATCTACCTCGTGTAGTTCTGTCTCTGGTTCTGTCATCGGGCCCCTCCTTCCTCAAACCATATCCAGCGGCTGCTTCCTCGTTGGCGGAGGAAAAGCCTCGTCTATTTGTTGAAGTTGTTCAGGGGTGAGCCGAATGCTTGCTGCCGCTGCATTTTCTCGTACATGCGATTCTTGTACCGCCTTGGGAATTGCCCACACATCACCGTCCCGTATAACCCATGCGAGTGCGATTTGCGATGGAGTTACTCCGTGGCTGGCAGCAATGTCTACCATAATGGGATGCTCCAGTAGTCCTCGTCGCAGGCGTCCACCTTGGGCAATCGGGCAATAGGCCATTACATGCACCCCATGCGTACGGCTCCAAGGAAGCAGATCATATTCGATACCTCGCGAAGCCGCGTGATACAGCACTTGGTTGACAGCACAGGCTTTGCCATTACTCAGGCTCCAAAGCTCCTCCATATCGGATTTGTCGAGATTGGACACGCCCCAGTTGCGGATTTTGCCTTGCTCACGCAGTTTTTCCATACCTTGTATTGTCTCTTCTAGTGGAATATTCCCGCGCCAATGCAGCAGATACATGTCCACGTATTCGGTTCCCATTCGGGTTAGGCTCGCTTCGCAGGCTTGAGCCAATCCTTGACGGTCCGCATGATGAGGGTAGGCTTTGCTGACAAGATACACATCGTCCCGGCGGCCTCGAATGGCCTCCCCGACGATCTCTTCTGCGCCGCCCTCCGCATACATTTCAGCCGTATCTACTAGCGTCATCCCCAGCTCGAAGCCAAGTTGAAGCGCACGCACCTCCTCCTGCCGAAGGGAGGCTTTTTCGCCCATATACCACGTGCCCTGCCCAATGAGTGGTACTTCACGACCGTCCGTCCATGTAATCGCACTTCTCTTATGTTGACTCAACTACATTCCCTCCTTAGGAGCCTGGTGTCACAGGCTTGTCAAATACATGACTCTGCGTCCAGTGCTGACCACCATCCGAGGTGGTATATAGGATCGGGGCCTGCTCTGAATCCGAGAAAATAGCCCAGCCTTCCTTGGCATTGGCCATCCCGATTTGCTGACCGCCATAACCATCAAAGCCTTGTTTGCCATTGTTCCACGTCTTGCCTCCGTCATTGGTCCAACCAATCGTATTAGGCTTGTCACACGGTGCACAGTAGCCACCCATCAAAGCGGTACTGCTGTTAACCGCATAGAGCATGCCTGGTGCTGTCCCTTCATTTTTGGCAACCTGATTGTCTTGCTGGCTAACACCTGGTGCAGGACCGCCGCCGGCAGTAGAATTCGCCAGTACAGTACGCCAGCTTTGTCCGCTATCAGCCGTATGCCAAAGCGAATACGACGTCTGATTCATCCCCGTATCTCCAACCAGCTCAATCCATGCGTTGCCCCGTCCTACCGATCGAATAGTTACTCCGTTCAGAGGCCCCTCGGTTGTCCGCGACATGACAGGAGTCCAATCTTGACCACCGTTAACGGTGTGCAAAATCTGGATCGAGCGATCTGTTTTCTGGGTTACTGCCCAGCCGTTTTGCCGATCATGAAAATATGGCTGTCCTACCATGTGGCTAGGCACAAGGAGCGAAGACCAGCTTTGTCCACCATCCTTGGTATATTGGTTGCCACTAAATCCTTCCTTGGATGATACAAAGTGTAAAAAGCCCGCTTGTCCTTGCTCAGGTACAGTCCCGACAGCTTCCCAATGCTTGCCGCCATCGTGAGTTGCCAGCAGTAAACCACTATCTTCCATAACAGCCCAGGCCTGCTCTCCATTCAAGGCAAAAATCTGTTGAACCGTACCTTTGCCTTGATACTGCACATTCCAAGCTGAACCGACTGAACCGGATGGAGCCGCGTCTGTTCGGGCAATCCATCCATTACCGCCGATCCAGCCGGATTGGCCGTCGATTAATCGAAGCGCGGTAATATTGTCCATGCGGACGTTCGCTATACTAGCATCTGTCTTCGTTTGCCCTCCTGTCTCCACTGCTTTGTCAGTGCTGGACGGGGATGTGCTGCTTTTGCCGTCAGAAGCAGTCTGCTGTTCCGGTGTATCTACAGTGGCTCCCGAATCATTGACTTGTGTCGATGCAGAATCCTTTGGTTTATTCTGAGCCGTTTGTCCTGTTTGCGATCCTGTTTCACAACCTGCTGCTACTATGGCTACGGCGAGTAAAAGCACCCAAACCGATGTTTTTTTCTTCATTTTTGTTCATCCCCTTAAGTTGTTGATATACTTGCTGCGCGGGTATTGTATTCACAGCAAAGCATATTCTATGTATTACCCTGCTGTATTGGTTTCACTCTTGCGGTGAATATACGATACTGACTGTATTCGAATCGTTATAGGATTACGAGTTTACAGGAACAAAGCCGCCTTTTTCAATGGCCTGAGTTCCTGCTTCGCTTTGCAGCCATTCGAGTAATCGTTGCATCGAAGCACGTGGCTTTTCGCCTTCGCGTGTAACTACAAACAGTTGGGCTGTGAATGGATATTGTTTCGAACGAATGTGTTCTTTGTCGGGCTCCACTCCATTAATAGATAAAAATTTGACCTCTTGACGATTATGCATCACATTTGCGAAATAATAAAATGAATAACCGAGCGCGTTGTGATCCTTGTCAAAATCAGCAATTGCATTAATCATCTCACCCATTATACCAATTCGGAGTTCCCGAGGCGGTTCAGCCATGTCCTGACCTTTCATCACTTTCTTCTGCATATATGTTTGGCTTCCTGAGTTTTCCTCCCGCTGATAAGCAACGATCGGCTGATTCTTGCCCCCTACTTCACGCCAGTTACGAATAGATCCTTCATATATGCTGCGCACCTGCTCCGAAGAAAGTCCGTTAACCGGATTGCCTTTATGAACGAGAAAAATAAACGCATCCCACCCGATAGGTGTAAGCTTCATTTGAATTCCCCGACTTTTCGCCAGGCGCAATTCCTCATCGGATGGACCCGCCACCAGTATCAGATCCGCCTTCTTTTCAATCAGATTGACATAAGCCTGATGCGTTGTGTTGAATCTCAGTTCGTGAGCCGCACGAACCTTGTTCATTCCGGTCAATTCATGCAGCATATCCTGTGCGAATGGAATGGCCGCTGTAGCGCCATCTACTACCGGAAAATCCCTCTCCGCAATGTACGGACGCTGAGGAAGCATGAGCGTAATCGTCAGCACAATGATGAGCGCAGCAGATATTGCAGCTACAACCCATTGCCATCTATGGTCCACCTTTTCGTGCTGGTCGGTCACCGCTGGATAGCGATCTACCCCAACACCGACTACCATGCCAGCTATGGGCAGCAGTGCGGTCAGCAGAAACCAGATTCCACCGAGCTGTGTATATGACCCCAATACTTCCAGTATAGGTTCCGCCCAAGCGTGATAGAGTGCAAAAAGCTCCCACGCTCCTCCAGATACTTCGGCAAGTTGGCCGCCAGATCCTCGTAGTCCTATAATCCACAACCACAGCCCGCATAATAAGGATGCTAGCCCAGTCAGCATCAGCAGAAGCTTATGCATATTGGACATATGCGCACTCAAAGCACCATAAGCTGCAAAAATGAGACCGACCAGCCATACATATAGCAGCAATATTACAACCACGGTTATATCCGTCACACCTTCATGCCTCAGCAAATACTGCACTTGAGGTGCCACAACCATACTCCAAATAATATTAAACATGACTGAAAACAATCCAAACATAAACGTACCGACCAGCCATGGCCAAAACCATGCTATCCGCACAGAATTGCCCTCTTTCGGCTTGCTTATAACTTCCTTTGGTTCAGACATGTACATCCCCCTATATCTTATAAATGAAATGAGTCTGTAAGCTATTGCTTCTTCATTGTACAATTATGGTAAAGATTAGTATACGAAAGGGTAGTAAAAATGACAAAAAGGCCTCCCCTACAGGATAGGCCTCTTTGGTATCGAATCTTCTCTATATCGCTCTGGCATGGATTAAAAAACGATGCTGCTTCACGTCCCAATAACCATCACGTTTAATATCCAAATACAGACTATACAGCTGTTCTATATATTTCTCTGGCTGGAAGTCTGCAATCTGCCATTCAATAACTTTTAAGTAATAGACAATCGCTCCAATATCGTAAAAGCGCTGGATCGGAAACTGTTCCCGCTGCTCTATGATTTCAAAACCATTGCTTTTCAAACCTGCAATTGCTTGAGGAAGAGTCCAGTCCGCATACACGTAATCAGGTGCTCCCAAGCGGGCGTTAAGGCCTGCACAATCCAAGCCTCCTGCCTGTTGAGTCAAAAACGTACCTCCTGAACGCAAAATACGGTGCACTTCCGCTGGCGAAAATGACTCATGCTTGTTCAGCACAAGGTCGAACCCAGCATCGTCAAACGGAAGGGAATCGTCATCATGAATAGCCATCACGCGCACACCCAGCGGCTCCAATCTTTGCTTGGCGATAGGTACGTTCGGTGCATATGCCTCTGTCGCACATATAATCTCTGGAAAAGGACGCAACTGCGACAAGAGCTCTCCCCCGCCTGTTCCCATATCCAGCATCGCCTTCGAGGCATGCATCAACGCCAAAGCCTTGCTGGCATAAGACCAGTCTAAAGGTTCGCTCGCCACTCGTCCCGTGTCCGAAATGAATGAAAAATCCCATCCGGAAAATGACTGTTTATGATGATCCAACAACTGTAGAAATTCACGATCTTCTGTATATTTCATATTTTTTTGCTCCTCCACTATTGGACTGTACAATATTGAACTCTTCTCTCTGTATGTTCTACGTTGTATCACTCTGGTCTCTATTTATGTCCGTTCTAATGTGGAGGAGCTCTTGCCCGTCGATGAGGTTGTTATATGTCGTGTCCGAACCATCCCATGTTCATCTACCTCCGTCCATATTCCCTCTAAACCAGATACTGTCCCTCGTAGGAGCTTAAGGAACTGCCGGTAATGCCTTGGCAAGCTCCGGTGTCATATCGTTCGGAGTAAAATAGTAATAGCGTGTATGGGGATCTGAACTAAATAAAGGTTTGATCTTGACTTGAACCAAGTAAGTGCCTTTCGCCATATCTGGAGTATAGCTATTAGATCTACGCTTTTCCAGTACAGTGCTCCACAGCTTCGGATCTTCAATCGTTATTGCTTTGTGCTTTTGTTGAATGCTTCTAAATATTTTATAGTCTTCAATATATTGATTGGGTTGATAAGGCTCCATTTCCTGAGAAATAATAGGAACAGCCCGTATCGAAAAAATATCCTTGGAATCAATGATGACCTTATCCGCATACCCTTTTTGCTCTAGCCAATCTGTAAGCTTGTGATATGAAGCCGGCCAATTAAATGAAATTTCACGATGCCAGCTCGGTTCGTTATTGGTAGAGGATGACTCTTTATTTGTAATAGAAACATTCCCCAGAGGGTATCGATGTGATTGCATTTCGCTATAACTCATATTTAATACTTCTTCTCTGAGTACAGCTTCAAATTCACGAGTTTCTTTGGGATTGGTTAAAACCACTCGTCTTTCATTATCATCTACGGATTCGATATTGATCGTCTCTGCTTTTCCTTGCAGCTTATCCAGCTTGTATCTCACCGTTTTATAAGGCTCTGCTTCCATCACTTTAGTCAGTTCTGTCCGGAAAGGCTTCTCCGGGAATGTATAGCGGCGAGTCATGGTGGAACCATCATCCAAACGGTAGACTATGAATGCCGATTCGACGGCCAGGTTTTTGGACAACATTTTCTCGCCAGCTGCATGTGCACGTACGAGTTCTCGATGTAAATTCAGTACAGAGGCGATATAGGCCCTATCTTGGGAGTAATAAGCTTCTTTTTCTGCATCTCCCCCTAGAGGCTCCTCTTGCCCGACATAAACTTTTTCTACGGAGTGTGCTGTTGGAATCCGTCCCTCATAACCCAACCAACCTGAAATCGGGATATACAGTACCAGCCCCATGATCACACCGTAAACGACCATTTCCACCAAAGCACGAACACGCACAATTTGCCACGTCTTGCGGACGACCATTTCTACAACGATATAGCCTAAAATAGCTCCAAGTGCATACCCGAAAATCGACCAATTAGCTCCTCTTGTACCTGCATTATAAAAATAATCGCCTAGTACAAGCATGGCGCATAGTATAACCCCTGCCTTGAACAAAGGTTGAAAGAAAGAAAACGCTATAGCCTGAGTCGCCTTTTCGACCAAGCGTTTACGATACAAACCATAACTCAAGGCGACAAATAGCACAGAGATACCTAGATAGGCGAGTAGCTCCATGTAAGAAAAGGCGCGCTGTGGCAAGTTGTCCATAATGCGTACAAACGGCGATAAGTTTTCCCAAACATTATTATTGCTGCGAAACTCCGAGCCATTAATATATTGAACAATGGTTTCTCGCACCCGCACATATCCGTATAAATTACGTTCCAGAAAACGCCCTATCATCATGAATAGAAACTGAGGCAATAGCAGCAAAACATACACTACTACGGTCTGTAGCAACGATTGTCCCACACAAATCCCTACAAACACAGTAAAAGTAAACAAGAAAATCGTAAGGACGGACACAACCAAAGCCCACGATCCAACGTCATTAATTTGAAAAATATAAGGCAGTTCGACTGACGTGTTAACCCAAGCAGTTACTCCCGCAGTCAGCCATACAGGTACAAGTAAAAGAACAAGACCGCTAATTAAATGTGACGTTAATAGATGCTCTCTACGCAAAGGTAGGCTATGATACAAATCGGATGGCCCCTGTCGCTGAACAAAACGAAGCAGCATCACACCTGCCAGCACGGGTACGGTCATTAAAATTAATTTTTGCAATTCATTACCCGAGTTTGTGCTATCGAACAAGCTTTTTAAAACCACTCGCGGTTGTTCATCACCAGTGCTCATAAAC
Source organism: Paenibacillus sp. P2(2022) (assembly GCF_029522175.1). Classification (NCBI taxonomy): domain Bacteria; kingdom Bacillati; phylum Bacillota; class Bacilli; order Caryophanales; family Paenibacillaceae; genus Paenibacillus; species Paenibacillus sp. P2(2022). The sequence goes on from NZ_JAKWFI010000004.1 coordinate 251,003, forward strand.
AATGGCAGCGGTACTGTAAACAGCAATCCTGCCAAGTACAATAGACCGATCCAGCCATGCTGTCTCAGGCATTGGCGAATTACGCCGCCGCTACAGAAGAATCGGTTGGATGTCATAACCTGCGTCCTCCATTTCATAAATGAAAATTTCTTCAAGCGTCAACGGCAGCAAATCGAACACATGCGGCTCATACGCTTCAATCGTTTCTGCAATCCGCTCTCGCTCACCCCGGATGATAAGCAGCAGAACACTGCCCCTCCGCTCCTTATGTACAACCGAAAGTTGGCCACAGACAGCTTCCTCATGCATGCTGTCCCGAAAGGCAACCTGCACCTTATGCGTATCGGATTTAAGGTCATCCACCTCTTTTTCCAACAGCATCCGACCTTGGTGCATAATGCCGACATGATCACACATGTCTTCAATCTCACGCAAATTATGAGATGAGATCACGACGGTCATCTCACGTGCTGCGGTTTCTTGGAACAAGAGATTTTTGATCATTCTACGCATCACGGGGTCCAGACCATCAATGGGTTCATCCAAAACCAGCAGCTCTGGCATGCAGCTCAAGGCAAGCAAAAAAGCGGCTTGGCGCTTCATCCCCTTGGAAAAACGGTGAAGTTTGCGCTTCGGGTCCAGCTTGAAAATCTCCGTAAGCTGTGTGTAGCGTTCTTCACTCCAACTTGGATAAATGGAGCGGTAAAACCGGGCCATCTGACGAATTGTCGCTTGCGGGAAAAAATAAGGGGTATCCGGCAAAAACAGAATGTGCTGCTTGGCTTCAGGCTGCTCATACACCGGCTGTCCACCGATTAGCACCTTACCAGTATCCGGCCGGTAAATCCCGGCAATGATTTTGAGCAAGGTCGTTTTCCCTGCCCCGTTCGAGCCCAGCAGTCCAAAAATGGAGCCCTTCTTTACCGTCAGGGCGAGCTGATCGACAGCCTTTTCTTCCGTAAATGTCTTTGTGACTTCCCTTAATTCAATCAAGGGACATCCCCCTTTCCTTTGTTTGCATAGCTTCCACGTATATGTCGTCCACTTCCTGCTGTGTAAAACCGAAATGGACAGCTTCGATCATCAGTTTTAACAATGCCGCCCGAATCTCATCCCGCTTTATTTGTTGCGGCTGCTGCTGGGTAGGCGTGACAAAGCTGCCTTTGCCCTGAACGGAATAAATATATCCTTCGCGTTCCAGCTCGCGATACGCTTTCTGAATCGTATTCGGATTCACCGTAAGTTGAGCGGACAATGCCCGTACAGAAGGCAATTGCTCATCCGGCTGAAGCGATCCGTACACGATCATTTCCTTAACCTTCTCCATAAGCTGTTCGTAGATCGGCTTACGGCTGCGGATATCCAGCTCGAACATGGACTTCCTCCTTTCAACACTGGCTCAAATTCATGTATACATGTTCAACTGTTCTAACTGTACTATCATTAATAGTACAGTTAGAACAGTTTGTCAATCTTTTCTTTGGACATTTCTTACAAAAAATAGCCGCGATGCAGAATGCATCACGGCTATTTCTTTTTAGCCTTCCTTTGAATCATAAGGCTGATCACGGCTTATATTCGCAAGTGTGTGCCCTTCCGGCAGTTTTAGATCCAGTTGGAACCGGAATGTTGCTCCTCTGGCCTCGTCACTATCTACACCAATGGAACCCCCCATTAGCTTGACCAGGTTTTTGCAGATGGACAAGCCAAGACCTGTCCCTCCATATTTCCGGTTCAGTGCCGGATGAAGCTGGGAAAAAGGCTGAAACAACAAATGCTGACGGTCTGCCGGGATGCCGATTCCAGTATCCGTTACACTAAACTCAATCAGGCATTTCTTTTTACGGCGGCTGTAAGCCTTTCTCTCCACAAAAATATTTACACGCCCTCGCTCCGTAAATTTGATCGCATTGCTCACCAAGTTCACCAATATCTGTCGGATACGCACATGATCACCGACTAGCATCCCTGGCATTTCCTGATCTATATGCCATTCTAGCTGGATTCCTTTTTCCATAGCCTGCGTCATAAATAGGTCAGCTACACTGCCAACCACATCCTCCAGCACAAAAGACTCATGCAGCAACGACATTTTGCCAGCTTCGATTTTGCTCAAATCCAGTATCTCATTCAATATCTGCATCAAAGCGTTGCTACTGCTGGTAATAATATCGATATAGCTACGCTGCTCCTCATCTAATTCCGTGTCTGCCAGTAATCCTGCCATGCCTATAATGCCGTTCATCGGTGTACGAAGCTCATGACTCATCACAGACAGGAATTCTGACTTGGCTCGATCGGCGCGTTCGGCAGACTCCTTGGCCCGAATAATCTCCTTTTCATTCGTCCTGTCTACAAAAACCATCACCGCTCCTTTTCGTTCGCCGTTATCCATCAAAGGGCTGATTCGATAGGAGGCCAGAAAACTGGACCCGTCTTTTTTCCAAAATACAGCTTCCTCTGCCTGATAAGAAGCGCCGCTGCGAATCGCTTGGAGAATAGAAGCCTGCTCATCCGGAAAATGGCTGCCTATTTCGTCAGCATGGCGAATGACGTCTATACATGAACCGTTCAGCGGGTTGGCTGATCCTATGCCGAACATCTCAACAGCTGCCGGGTTCATAAAGCGGACATGTCCTTCGGTATTCAAACCCACAATTCCTTCGGATACTGCATTCAAAATAAGCGAATGCTCGTTACTGAGCTTTTCAATCTGAGCAATGTAGTTTTTAAGAGGGGTAACATTCTCTATAATCCCGTAACAGCCTACAATTTCTTCTTGCACGAAAATCGGGATATTCGTCATCTTGATGAATAGACGCTCCCCCTCCTTATGTATGAATTCCGATTCATAGGTTTGTGTCTCCCCCTGTTTGGCCATTTCGATATGTCGTTTGATTTTGTCCTGTTCCTCAGAGGAAGCCATTACAAGTATTTCAGCTCCAAGAAGCTCATCCCTCGTATAACCCGTAAGCTTCTCCAAACTCGGATTCACGCTCAAAATATGACCTTCCATATTCATGGCGCATATCCCGAGTGGATTATGCTGAAATAGTGACTTATAACGGTTTTCACTTTCACGAAGACGTTGCTCGATTTCCCGGTGCTCTGTAACATCCTGTATCATCCCGACTACTTGAACAGGCTTGCCTGCATGCTCGTCCATCTCAGCTTCCCAGATCGAGCGCAGTACCTTCTGTTCCCCATTGGGCAATACAATCCGGTAAAAGGTTTCTTCGTGAATTCCCTTTAAGATCACGTTGTTGATAATTTGCTTCATCCGTTCAGTATCTTCGGGATGAACTGCCTTCATGAAAGCGTCAATACTTGTTTCAACCGGCTTGACACGATAGCCAAATATGCTGCGAAATTCCTTGGAAAAATGCATAACATTGTTGACCAGATCCCAGTCCCATGAGCCGAACATCGCCAACTGTTGAGCTTTTGCCAGGTTCTCCTCGCTCTTCTGGCGCTCTGTGATATTTCGTCCGATGGATAGAACTCGCTTGATCTTGCCCTGTTCATCCCGAATAATACGGTACGATACTTCCAGCCACAAATAATGCCCGTCCTTATGACGTACACGCCGCTTCATGATGCCTGTTTCCTTGAACATTCCATGTACACGCATGTAATCGGCATCTTCGATATGGTAAAATTGAAGCCGTTTTTTGCCGAGCATTTCCTGCTTCGTATAGCCAAGGAGTTTTTCCACCGAAGGAGAAATATATTGAAGTATGCCGTCTGCCGTGCTGTAAGAGATGACATCCGGCGTATTTTCGGTAATCAACATGTACAAATCCTCATTGTCCGAAAGCACCTGCTCCATGTCCTTTTTCTCCGTGACATCCATTGCATACGCAATCAAATAAGATTGTTCGGTAGCCTCATCATCAAATATGGTTAATTCCAGCGATAGCCAGACAGTTGTTCCCCGTTTATGCTTTAAACGCAGCTCTGTCTTGTAGACTTGATCCGTAGCCTTTAGCCAACCTGCATAAGCCTCCCTCAATCCTTGCTGATCCTGAGCCTCATTATACAAGAGATGGTAATATCGGATATCCAATAATTCCTCCTGCTCATATCCGACCATTTTGCAAAAGGCGGGATTGACGTACAGACACTTCCCCTCCCTCGACAAAATCACGATTCCTGTCGGGGCATGATTATACATATGTTCCAGCAAAGGCAGTCGTTGAGCAGCAGAAAACACAATGAATCTCCTCCTCTATATGAAAGACATTAAAACATGTATGCACAAAAGATTGCCGATGCAGGTTCATCGGCAATCTTTAGATTATTTTTTTATACCACCCGGCTAAGAAAATGACGCAAAAATCGCTCAGCAGTGAGTTGCGATTGCCTTCTCTACCGAGATGTTGCCAAAAGTGGTTGTTGACCCCCACAGTAGATCAGTATTCTTTCTTCATTATACACAATTTGAATGCTTATTCCCTTGGTCATCGAATTCTTTATTTGAAGACGTTAAAAAAAGGCTACAGCAGTTGTGCCGCAGCCCTTTTTCAAACAATTATCAGTTACTCAAGTGTATATATTCACCTATTCCTAAGGCTCGATTCCCCATACCAGCTTATCGTTGTGGAACAATGTTACTTTGTTCCATTCAGCATAAGAGGTTTTGGTTGGATCGAAGGAGTAGTCATTGGATTCGTTCAGATTAGACCAGTCGCTATTGTTCATGCGGATCTGAATATCACCTGTTTGCGCTCCAGCAGCAAGCGTGCCGGCAGCAGCACTGAATCCAATTTCAATATAGTTGTCTTTAATGGTACGCAGCACGTTATCATTACCTACTTGCGCCCAGTCTACCGCAGATTGCAGCTCTTGGCTGCCATCTTTCGTGAAGTAATAGCGGATTTTAAGCTCGCTCAACTTCACTGGTGTTGTCCCTTTATTTTTGAGGTTAAAGAAAGGCTTGGCAGCGTTATTCGCTGGATCCGTGTCCCCAGCACGATACATTACAACCAGATCACCTGTTGGATCTGTAGGATTCGTTGGATCTGTCGGTGTACCTTTTGGCTCAGCGCTTACCGTTGCGGAATCCTTACTTGTTCCTTTCGCATTCGTAGCACTTACAACATAGAAGTAAGTTGTTCCGTTCGTCAGTCCCTTATCCGTGTACTCTCTTTCCGTTACAAGAGGCGCAACGGCTGTAAAAGGACCTGCTTCGCTAGTCGCGCGTTTTACCGTGTAACTCTCGGCACCAGTAGACGCATTCCAAGTCAGCGTTACTTGAGCATTGCCCACAACAGCCTTTAAGCCTGACGGTACAGCTGGAGCAGTAGGCGCTGGGTCTACACCACCAGTGGAAGGCACGATTGCAGGGTACGCATTTTGTACCAGCATTACAAACTGATCATGGAACCATGCTCCTGAAATAGGTGCATTCGGCAAAGCATCTGTTAATGTGCCATCCTTGGTTGTATAGGTAGGATCACACATACGGTCAAAGCCTTTACCCTCATCGTTCGGAATGAGTGAGCTGGAACCATCGGAATCACCCGGAGGTTTTGCCCAGACATAGGCATCGATATGACCAGCTGGAGCCGTTTGTGGCGGCGTTCCCATACCTGCTCCGCTGTTATTACACCAGTTACCACGGTGTGAGCGTTTGTCTACACGACCGGAGTTTACATAGGAGTTAATATCATTGCCGACTGCGGAAGTCGGACGGTTAGGTCCTCCCCATCCATTACGGCCTGTATCAATTAACATACCGAGTGAGCTCGGCCAGCCTGCGCTGACAAAATCTCTATGCAAGGACTCTGCAAAATCCGATTCATCGAAATTAGGATTCCATTCGTAGTACTTGGACGATTTGATCGGCTGCCCACCGATATTCAGGTTTGGATCAGGCAAATTAGGTTCTGTCAGCGGTGAAGTATTGGCTGTATTCGTGATAAAGCCATCTACACTGGACAGACCTTTGCTCGTGTCTTTGAAAATAGTTGTAAACAGGGATACCGTTGCTGAACGGTTGTTATCCCAGCCTAACCAACCAGAGTGACCGATATCTACGTATTTGTACACGTTAGGAATCTCGTTCAGCTTATTCATTGTGTATTTAACACCAGCTTCGTAAATCCCTGTGGACTTGGCTTGCGCACATTTCGGATCATCCAGATTGGTTACCAGATTTGGCAAGCTATCCGGTTCAATGATCGCAACGATACGAATATCCTTATATTTGGGATTTGCAAAAATAGAAGCTATTTTGTCAATATAATCCTTTTTATAAGTTTCCAGACCTGCCTGGGTCAGCGGCAATTCACCATTGGAAGCCAAGGCATGACAATCCCGTCCGGGCAGATCATACACAATGAACTCCGCCGTAATCGGTGTGTTGCCTTTCTTTTGCGCCAATACTTGGTCCAAATGTGCCTCCAAGCCAAGCTTGCCTCCACCGCCGTTAATAGCGGCGATACGATCAAGCCAAACGGCTGTCGGGAATGTTTTGACCGTTTGCATTTTTGCCTTCAGATTCGCATCCGTAACCTTGGCAATTGATGTGTCGACACTAGCCGCATAATCAGGGCTAACGTATTTTGTCGCCCCTTGGTAAGGATTATCGACATGGGATTCTGCATGTATTTTATCCGTAAATCCTGCACCTGGTAGAAAGCTGCTTGCGACGAGTGATAGCGCAAAAGCATACTTCATTCCTTTACGAAGCACTTGCTTTGTTTTCAATTGCTTCACCTATCTTTCCGTAGATTTTGTTGAATCTTCCTATGTCGGCACCTGATTGTTATATGATTAAATGTGTGTTACGCCTACTCTCTCCCTAGAAAAAGTAGCGTTCATAGTTGCAAAAGGTAAGCGCTTTCTATTTGTTCATGCGCTCACATTTTTCCCCTTTTTGTCACCTCCTATGTTAGATTATAGTGAGCTGGAAATCTGCTGTAAATTGAATAAATTAAGGACTACAATTATTAATTCGGCATATGAATTGCCACACCGACGGTTCGGCATGGTCTCTCTTTTTTTGAGATTGGTTCTATCATTTGTTGAACTTCCCTGCTATGACAAGCCCTCAGGAGATTCAGAGTCGACAGTAAAAGTGTGGATTCATAAAAAACAAGACTGTATTCTTTAATTTCCGTCAGCCCAAATCGACAAGGATAAACTTTAGGCTGCTATCTACGCCAATCGTTAACCTATCGACAGCAAAAAAAGGATGTTTCAGGCCTACGACCATGAAAACACCCTTTTATTGTTGTTCAATCCCCCTCTGCTCATTAGCAGGTCCATGGAATGAGCGTTACTGCAATTGTACCAAATAGTTGTTACGCATTGCTGTTCTGTACTTTTTCGCGATCCTTGCCTTTGTCAGATTGTCCTGCATTTTTATTGGCGGCATCCCGATCCAGCTGCATTTCTTCAACCGTCTTCACCTTAAGCCGTGCTGCTCCCTCATAAGATTGGGTTGGAATCAGATCGCCTGCAGCCAAGCGTTGGCGAGCTTCGGCAATCGCTGCCCCGTATTGCGGCAACCATGCTTCCTGTGCCACTAGCATCTCATCGACCAGCTGCCAAATTTCTTTCGGGTTACACACCGCGCCCACTAACGGGTCCATCATAAACGCTTGGCGCAGCAGCTTATCGTCTCCATGTACAGCCGCTTCAACAGCCAAACGCTGAACGGAAATACTAACATTGCACACGGCAGCAGGACCCAGCGGCAGTTCTCCAACTTGCGGCATAGAAATACCGTTCCGATCCACATATCCAGGAGCTTCAATAATCGCATCGTCCGGCAAGTTGGAAATTACACCGTTATTCACGACATTAAAGTGCCCCCGGTACACACGCCCGGTTTCCAGGCTTTCAATAATGTATGAGCCGTGCTCTTCACCTCGATGCTCTGCCTTGTACTCCAGTGGATCTTCCTTCATCCAGTTAGGGAAATCTGTTTCAAACCAGTTACGTCCTTCCGTACATACACGCAAATAGCCGCCTGTTTCTCCGTTGATCCAGTTGCCCAGATCAATCCAGTCCAGAATTTCATTCGGACGCTTCCGATACCAAGGCACATATTCACTGAGATGACCATTCGACTCTGTGCTGTAATAGCCAAAACGACGAAGCATATCGATGCGTACCTTTTCGGTGCGGCTAAATTCAGGATGTTGTTCAAAAGCCTCCAGCAGTCCGGCTGTAAGATCCTTACCCTTATGCGAGGCCTGAATGTACCATGTTTGGTGATTGATTCCGGCGCATACAATGTCCACATCCTGCTTCTCCAGACCGTACGCCTCGGCAATTTGGTGATGCCCATTCTGGACGCCGTGACATAGACCAACCGTACGCACGCCACCGTACTTGTTGCAGGCCCAGGTCATCATCGCCATTGGGTTCGAGTAGTTCAGCAGCAGCACATCCTGTGCACTTAACTCACGGATATCTTTGCAAATCTCCAGCATTTCAGCGATACCACGCTGGCCATACATGATGCCTCCTGCACATAATGTATCGCCCACGCATTGATCCACACCGTATTTTAGCGGAATATCCACATCGGTCGCAAAGGCTTCCAGACCGCCGACACGGATTGTACAAATGACGTATTTGGCATCCTTTAGAGCTACCTTTCGATCCGTAGAGGACTGTATTTGTATGGACAACCCATTCTCACGAATATCCCTCTGACACAGTTCAGTAACCATATCCAGATTGTGCTGACTGATGTCCGTAAAAGCCACTTCAATATCGTTAAACTCCGGTACTGATAACAGATCTCGCAAAATTCCACGGGTAAAACCGATGCTTCCTGCTCCAATAAAAGCTACTTTAAATGACACGGCATTCAACCTCCGGTAATTAGAATTAATATACCGTCATTGTAGCAATATGCCTGTAGAAAGCGTTATCAAAATCATGACCAGATTCGAACTTAGGTGTCAAAAATCCTAACTTTCGCATCAACAGATGCTACTTGCCGTTGACGAAGCTGCGTGTGCTTCTCTTGTTTACTGTATAATGAGTTGTGTCTCTAAATATTCCCAAAGGAGCAAGACATGTCAAACCGTAAATGGACATTTATCCTTATTCCCGTCTTCCTGCTATTTGCCTGGCTGTTGTTTCAGTTCACTCTGTCTTCTCTTCAAATTCACCAATTTGCAGAACAATTGAAGACGGTTTCACCAAACGACGGGGGTTCCGATACAAAAGTGGTATTGATATCACAAGAGCTGGACAATTATTATTGGCGGTCCATTGAACAAGGAGCTCGAAAGGAAGCAGAGCAGTACGGTATGAGGCTCGATTATATCGGACCGGACCGCATTAATCCGTCCGAGCAGATCAAACTGCTGGATAAAGCGATCGCCGCCAAGGCAGATGCGATTCTGGTTCAAGGGATAAATGATCCAGAGTATCGACGATTAATCAACAAGGCTGCCGCACTTGGCATACCTGTCATCACGATCGATACGGATGAGCCGGACTCCCGAAGGCTGGCTTACGTCGGAACGGATAACGAAGGAGCAGGAAAACAGATGGGCATGCTGTTGGCGAAGGCCTCTGGGGAGCATGGCGATATTGGAGTTATGATCAGCAGCGAGCGCGTCGAGAATCAGCGGCTCAGGCTTGCGGGATTTCGTTCTGTGATCAGCCGCTATCCCAAGCTCCGCATTGTGGAGATTCGCTCCTCAAATATTTCACGGCTTCAGGCAGCCCAGCAAGCTCAGAACATGCTCACCCATTATCCGCAGATTCACTACATGGTCGGATTCAGTGCGCTGGACGGCCTTGGCATTCTGGAAGCCTCGGAGCGGCGCGGCGTGCGGAATTTGCAGATTTTCGCTTTTGACGATATGGCCGAGACGTTGAAAGCTATCAAACATCGCAAAATCGAGCTCACCCTTGTTCAACAGCCAATGGAAATGGGGGCTAAGGCTATAAAATTGCTGAATGATTATCTAAAGGGACATGATCCCCAGGAATTAACATACACCAGGGTATATGAAGTGCATGCGGACACTCCCGACAACATGTCTGGAGATGACAGACGATGACGATCAGAACGAAGTTGCTTCTGTTCATCCCTCTTCTAGTTGTGTTCGCCAATATCATCGCTTATTTTGTATTCCAAAGCGGGAAGGTCGTCCAACAGAGCTACGATGAAATGCTTGGCCGAATTCTTCTCATCGAGCAAACCTCCGAATCGGCGGAGGGCAACTTAAATCTCCTCTATACCTATCTGCTCAATCCAAGAGACGAGACGGGTGTGCAGGGCCCGACAGAATACCAATTGAAGCAGCTGAAAGGCAGAATCCAGGAAGTCTCTGACTCGACCGATCCTTCTTTTGCCGAGGAGGACTACATGAATCTGTTAGCCACATTTCTTGAACAGAAGCAAGCTGCAGTTCTGGATGCAAAGGCACAAGATCCTCAATCGGCTTTTGAGCATTACATTGAAGCGGAGAAAACCGTCGGCTATATTCATGAGGAGGGCCAGCGACTGATCGATGCTGAACTGGCTTATTACCGGCCGCTCATCGAGAACATTCGGAACAAGAATGAGCAAATGAACGGATTGGGAGTGGCGTTGTTCGGCATGAACGCGCTGATGGGGGTTTTGCTTGCCATCTGGGTCTCGCGCAGCATTACGGGCCCTGTCGGCAGACTGGTCGGACTGGCGAAGCGAATCGCCACAGGTGATCTGAATATCGAGCCCCAACCGCGGCGAGATGACGAGCTAGGCGTATTGGCAGACGCCATTTTGCAAATGTCCGCTGATTTGAGCATCCTTATCGAAAAGGATAAACAGAGTCTGGAAATGCGGCGGCTTGTGAAAGAGCTAGAGCTTTTGGCTCTGCAAAATCAAATTAACCCGCACTTTTTGTTCAATACCTTAAATGTGCTCTCCAAACTGGCGATCCTGGAAGGGGCGGAGAAGACCAGCGACCTGATCGTTTCGCTGTCCAATCTATTACGGTACAGTCTGCAAAAGCTGGACAAACCTGTAACGCTCCAGGAGGAACTGGATCATATAAGCGAATACGTAACCATCCAGCAGGCGCGTTTCCGGGACAGAATTCGCTTTGATCTTCACTTTGACGCTTCCGTACTTCAGCAGCAAATTCCGGCCTTGACGATTCAGCCATTTATTGAAAACGCCTTTCTTCATGGTGTAGCTGATATGGAAAACGGAGCCATTATCACATTGACGCTGTCGAGAGCGGGCGAGGACGTGCAAATTGAAATTTCAGACAACGGAAAGGGTATGACGGAGGAAACCCGACTGTCCGTGCTCCGTTTAGAAGGTGGAGCTGAAAGCAGTAGTTCAACAGGACTTGGAATGCAAAACGTGTTTAGGCGGCTGCAATTGTTCTACGAAAAGGAAGGAATGGTTGAAATCCGAAGCCATATCGGATTAGGTACTACCATAACAATACGAATTCCAGTCAAGAAGGAGAGTGAGCAGACGAATGTATCGGTTGTTGATCGCGGATGACGAAGCTTTGGAGAGGGAAGGACTGGAATTGATAGTGGAACGGGCAATGCCGGGGGTATTTCGGTTTATTCATGCCGACAACGGCCGCATGGCGATCGAATGCGCGGAAGAGCACCGGCCTCATATTGCCATTCTGGATATCAACATGCCTGGAATCGACGGGCTTGGGGCGCTTCGTGAATTAAAGGAGCGTCTTCCTGATACCCGTTTCGTGCTCGTCACCGCCTATGATTATTTTGCTTATGCACGTGAGGCGCTCTCTTTGGGCGTAAAAGAATACATTCTGAAGCCAGCGAAGCGAGAACTAATCATCAGTACACTGAAACGACTGATTGAAGAAATTGAATGCGAGAAGCGAGCACGCACGGAAGAATTGGAGCTTAGGCACAAAATCTCACAGCTGATGCCGCTCGCAGAAAATGAGCTGGCTTTAATGCTTATGGTCGACCAGACGGTGGATTCGAGCGCTTCTCAACTGTCAGAATGGCTCGACTTTCCTCTTGATCAGGGAAGCGCCATCATTGCTGCCTTTGAAGGATATGCAGACGAGCAGGACAAAAAGAAAATTTACGATCATTTCCGAAGCTATGTAAAAACACATGGCCCCAATTCCATTGTGAGCTCCCTGATCGACCATCATGTGGCCACTTTTTTACAAAAGCCGCCTGCCACCAGCGAAAACGACTGGCAACAGCGGATTAAGCATCTTGTTCAACAGCTCTCCGAGCTGGCCCAGCAGCAATTTGGCATAAAGACAGCTATTGGAATCGGCTCGCTTCATAGCGGCGAGGAAGGACTTCGCAAGTCCTATTTCGAAGCCGTTTTTGCCTCCACCCTACACAAGCGCGATGGAGGTTACTGCCACTTTGATGAACTGAAGTCGTCAGAGGCTGGAAACGCCTCTGTGCTTGCCCTCAAAGAGGAGAATGGAATGCTTCAGCAGACGTACGTCATGTCAGCATTACAACGGATACGCGAACAGCGGGAGGTTCAAACACTGACTATGCTGGGCAGAGCAAAGATGTATATCGAGGAACGGTTCAACGATGACCTTTCACTGGAAGAAGTGGCTGATTTCGTCCACTTGAATCCTCACTACTTCAGTAAAATTTTCAAACAGGAATATGGAGAAACGTTCATCGACTTCGTAACCAGGTTAAGGATTGATAAAGCTATTTCTTTGATTAAGGAGGGCAACCTTGCCCTGAAGGAAATCAGCTTTGAAGTGGGTTATAAGGACCCGAACTATTTTAGCCGTGTCTTTAAGAAGATAACGGGCGTTCCTCCCACGGAGTTCAAAGGTCAAAAATCGTAGAGCTTCGTCCATGCCGACCATCGGCATGGATTTTTTTAAGCTCGAATGACAAGGTAATGCTAGATTTAGCCCCTCCGTCTCCAATTCGGGAACTGAAGCCAAAATCGTGCGTGAAAAGGTCCGTTTATTGAAGACGATCACCGGCCTTTCTTTTATAAGCGCATGTTATACTTCTCCTCGAAGAACGGAATGGAGTTCTAGGAATCTGGAGGGGAGATGATCATATGGGAGTAATCATCCATAATGAAAGCGCTCAACAGAAAGCGCTTCAATCAGAAAAACCCAATATGCTTTTTGTGACGTTGGTATCCATCGTAGCTGCGCTTGGAGGCATACTGTTCGGTTTTGATATCGCGGTAGTTTCGGGAGCAGTTGAATTCCTACAGCAGCGTTTTTCGCTGAGCGAATTTCAGGTCGGTTGGGCAGTGTCGAGTCTGATTGTAGGGAGCATCACGGGTGCGGCTCTCTCCGGCTACATGAGTGAAAGGATCGGCAGAAAAAAGGTATTGCTGGCCGCCGGATTTTTATTTGTCGTCGGCTCGATCTGCTCTGCAATTCAAGATACGTTCACCGGGTATGTTATCTTTCGTATGATCGGCGGCGTCGGCATAGGAATCACTTCCACCATCTGTCCGGTGTATAACGCGGAGATCGCTCCCGCCAAATACCGTGGCCGTTTGGTTGCTTTAAATCAGCTGGCGATCGTAACGGGTATTTTCCTCGTTTATTTTCAGAATTCATGGATCGTCAGCCTGGGGGATGAAGCCTGGGGTGTCTCAACAGCCTGGCGCTGGATGTTCGGAGTGGGAGCTGTTCCGGGACTGATCTTTATGCTCCTGATGCTCTTCATACCCGAAAGCCCGAGATGGCTTATCAAAAAGAATCGGCCTTATGAAGCGTTGCCAATTCTGCTGAAAATTCACGGTGAAGAAGCCGCTAAACAGGAAGTACTTGATATCAAGGAATCGTTCAAAAATGAGAATGACTCATTGAAACAATTGTTCGCTCCCGGTATTCGGGTCGCTCTCTTTATCGGTATCATGCTCGCCATTATGCAGCATATTACCGGCATCAATGCCATTTTGTATTATGCACCGGTCATCTTTAAAGGAATGGGGCTCGGTACGGACGCTTCTTTGACCCAGACCATCTGGATCGGGTTGATCAATGTGTTGTTTACCATCGTATCCGTATGGCTGATCGACAAAGCGGGACGAAAAGTTCTACTAATGATCGGTACCTCGTTGATGACCCTCTGCTTGATCATTATTGGAGCCGCATTCAAAATGGGTCTAACCACTGGACCGCTCGTGCTCATCATGATATTGATCTACGTGGCCTCCTACGCTATATCACTTGGGCCAATCGTATGGGTCATGATCTCGGAGATCTTTCCGAACCGCATTCGCGGCAAAGCTGTCGCCATTGCTTCGATGGCATTATGGGCCGGCGATTATCTGGTCTCCCAGGCATTCCCCCCTCTGCTGAGTTCAGCTGGTCCGTCCAATACCTTCTGGATATTCGGAGCCATCTCGTTGTTCGTCGTAGTCTTTATATGGCGCAAGGTTCCCGAAACCAAGGGGAGATCGCTTGAACAGATGGAAAATATGTGGCTCGGAAAATGATCCAAACTTTAGCTCTCAAGAAGCCCGATACGTTTTATAGTGCTTGAAATCACACGACCTCTGAATTCATACCGACCTAAATCGGTAATGGTTCAGAGGCTTCTTTTTTAGCTTCCACCCTCCTCCGCATAATTCCTCACATCGCGCTCGACGGCGGTGCGGTATTCAACAGGAGTTTTGCCTGTGTGCTTTTTAAACAACATGTGGAAATACTGTCTGCTGGCGACGCCAACATAATCGGCAATTTCCTGAATGGGAATGTCCGTTTGCTGAAGCAGCATACAGGCCTTGTCCATTCGCAGCATCGTTAAATACGCGGTAAGCGTTAGCCCCGTATGTTTTTTGAAAATTCGATGCAAATACCCTGGGTGCAGATTGACGGCTGCGGCCATGTCCTTGACTGCAATATCCCGGTCATAGTTCAGATGGAGAAATTCAATGCATCGCTTGACGTACATATCCGTTTGCTGCGTATTGCTGCGCTCTGCCTCTTCCCGTAAACGTGCAATTCGTACAAGCAATTGCATAAAAAGCATTTCTGCCATGGCACCCGGCTGTTCTTTACGTTGATCCAGCTCCAGCACGAGACTTTTGAGCGCATAATATACCTCTTCCGGGTCTGATAGCACCAGATATGGGAATGGACGCGACATAAAGGCTGTGACTTCCTGCTCCTCCGCTGCTATTTGTTGGATAGATGGTCCTACCCTCACCCCTTCCTTAAAGCCAAACTCTACATTCAGCATCCGGCACGGTTGTTCTCCTTCCACCACCAACCGATGCGGGACGCCTGCATCCAGCATAATAAACTCGCCTTTGCGCAGCGTAATGCTTTCTTCCGTATTCTTTCCGGTTTGTACATCTATCCTGCACAAGCCAGAAATCATATACATAATTTCAGTGGAATGATGATCGTGGTAAGACATCGTATAGTCACGCCATTGCTTGTAATAGTAAGCAAAAAAACGGGGAATATAATCCCCGTCCAGCAGTCCTGGCTCAAACAGACTTCCGTTCATCCCCGCACCTCCGCAAAATAAATCAGGCTAATATGGCAACGTATATGTACCCGTTCTATTTTCACAGTTTAGCAGACTGACCCTTGTTATTCTATTGCGTCCACCTGTCTTAAATAGAGGATTCATCACTTTCTGAACTTAAATACTGAACCAGCATCCCTACAAATCGGTTAGCCATTTGTACATCCTGAGATTCGCCATTCCAATCTTCCTTGGGAGTCAAACTCATTTTCTGGAGTAACGCCATCATAGACGTGAAGATAAAATGCGCAGTCTTTAGCGGTTCAGCATCCGACTTTAAGGATCCATCTTGGATTCCAGCTTCCAGAGCATCTATCAGAAAATGTCGTTCCTTTCCTTGGTTAACAAAATGTTTATATCGTTCTTTGAGTTCTTCATTTGAATCATAAGCTTCGTAATGCAGGTCGAATAACAGAATAAACTTGATGAAATTTGGATGTTGCCCAGCATAATCAATCCATGCATCAAGCATCGAAGTAAGCATCTGCTTACCATTCATTTCGGCTGTAGGTGCTCTTCTAACAAATTCAGTCATGCTCTCAAGGATCTCCATTTGGACCTCAAAAACTATTTCATTCATGGACTGAAAATGCTTATAGAATGTAACCCGGCTTACACCAGCCACATGGCATACATCCTTAATATTCACTTTGAGAAAGCTCTGCTTCATAAAAAGTTCCTTCGCAGCCGCAATGAGTTCTTCCCGATTTTTGTTTTTCAAGTTCTGGTGCCAGTTCTCAGTCATTAGCAACCATCCGTTTCTCATTTTTTGATGTTTGAAAGGTTAAGAAAAGGGCAGATGCAAGGATTAATGCACCAAAAATATAAGGAATATGAATGTGTTTGTCAAACAACAAACCCGCTAAAATAGGCCCCAATATACTGCCTAGGCTGGTATACGTCGTATTCAGTCCGGCGGCATATCCTTGACGATCTCCAGCCGAGTTGGCAATCATTGTACTTACTGTGGGCCTTAAGAAGGCATTAAAAGCAAAGAACAGAGCCGATACCAACAGCAGATAACCTAAATTGATCTTAATAAGCATGAACAGTAAAGCAGTGGCTGTCATGATCAAAGAGAGGCGTATAAGCTTCATCTCGCCAAGTCTCTTGATGAGGTAATCAAGCAGCCATACCTGCACCACGATGCCTATTATGGCACCAACCGTAATGATCATTGAGATTTTAGTGGCATCAAAACCGTATTTTCGTTCCACAAAAAGAGCATACACCGTTTCGTAATTCATCAAGCCTAATGTCATGATCAATATGAGGAGAAGATAACGAAAATAGGACGTTCGAAATGAATTCAGAATTTGCTTTCGAATCGGCTCCCTACGGACCCGTTGGCCAACGGGTTTTCGTTGTTCCTTGGGCAGTGTCTCTGGCATATATAAGCTAAGCAGCGTTGCTACAAGTCCAAGTCCACCAGCAAAAAAATAAGGCACCCTAATGCCCAACTCAGCGATCATACCGCCTAACCCCGGACCAAGCACCATCCCCAAATTCATGGAAGCACCCAAGTACCCCATTCCTTTAGCGCGAGTTTCAGGAGTGGTAATATCAGCGACATAGGCCATATTGGAAGGAACCATTAATCCAATACCTATCCCTCCAATAAACCGAGCAATATATAGAAGGGGCAATGTCGTAGATACAGCAAACATGAGATCCGAAATGACGGTTAAAAACAGACCGGTGATGATCATTGATTTACGCCCGTATCTATCCGATAGCTGTCCACCTAGAGGTGAAAAAATAAACTGTGCTGCTCCAAAAGCGGCAATAAGATACCCCGCAGCAGCTCCTGCCGCATTAAATTGTTTCAAATATTCAGGCAGAATGGGAATCACCATGCCTTGACCCAATAAAGCAATAAACAGATTCAGCATCAAAATGAAAAGCGGAAATGTAGCAGACTTAGGTAAGCTGCTCATGTTTGTAACCCCCTCCAATGGTTTACACTTTGCAATCCTTTACTATGTGTAAACCATATTAGTTGAATTAGGGGGCTTTGTAAATAAAAATACAGAACCTAATGCAGGACTTACACATAAGGCTCCCGTTTTGCAAACTCTTGCAGCATACCTCTTATTTGTTCTACCAATATAGCAGGTGCTTTCTGGGGTGAACCCGTGTCAAACGGAGGCTGAGGATCATATTCCAAAATCAATTGGACTCCCTTACTCATATCTTCTCCCAGTTCCCATGCGATGAGCTGGAGTGCCATGTCAATACCAGAGGAGACACCAGCTGCTGTAACGATTTTGCCCTGACGGACCACTCGCTCATCTGTTGGAATGGCTCCAAGAGATTGGAGCAGGTCTAAGGAACCCCAATGACTTGTGGCTATGGTTCCATTTAACAAGCCTGCGGCGCTTAAAATCAGAGAGCCATTACAAACCGATGTGGTCCATTTTGTAGTTTCATGTATTTGGCGAATCCAATTTAATGTTTCTTCGTCATTCATTGGAGTTTTATAATTTGGCGGACTGCAACCTGGAATAACAAGAATGTCAGCTGAAGGTACTTCAGAAAAACTATAATCGGCATGCAAATAGCCCATGTTTGAGTCCAGTTTGACTAACCCTTTTTTCTTAGCGACAAACTTCACTTCACATTTCAGTGTAGCAGCAAATACATCATATGGACCTATGGCATCTAATGCTGTGATTCCATCGAAAAGCATGATGGCGACTTTCATGAGGATCTCTCTCCTTTGAGGCGAAATTTTATTGTTGCACGCCCATGTTAACATACATATACGGGGTATGGGTATACTAATTAAATGTGAAATCAGTAAGTATCTCAATTTCAAACGTCTCTGATCACAAATACGGATTGTGCAATATCTATGTAAAGTCTTTAATTATACATACCTATAAAAAGGCATACTTAAAGGCCACCCCACGGTAGCCCTTTTTAAGTATGCCTGTAAGTCTGTTGATCAAGCCAGCTTATGAGCTTTGTTTTCTCAACTGACCATAATATAAATTACTGTAAAAGCCTTTGTGAGCCAGCAACTCCTCATGAGAACCTTGCTCCTCCAAACGACCGTCCTTTAAGACCAAAATCCGGTCAGCCTGACGAATGGTATTCAACCGATGTGCAATAACGAAACTTGTTCGCCCCTGCATGAGCCGTTCCAGTCCTTCTTGAATTTTCATCTCGGTGATGGTGTCAATGCTGCTGGTCGCCTCGTCGAGCACCAGGATAGAAGGGTTGGCCAAAATCGCACGAGCAATCGCCAGCAACTGCTTTTGCCCTTGACTGATGCCGCTACCGTTCGCTTCCAGCACCTTGTCGTACCCGTCCTTCATCCGCATGATAAAGGAGTGGGCGTTGGCCAGTTTCGATGCTTGTTCAACCTCCTCATCAGTGGCATCCAGCCTGCCGAAGCGGATATTTTCACGAATGGTCCCCTGAAACAGGAAGGTGTCCTGTAGCACAAACGCCATACGGGAGCGCAAGCTTTCACGCTCTATGGTCGTAATGTCACGCCCGTCCAGCGTAATCGTTCCCTTGTCTGGGCTATAGAATCTGGAAAGGAGCTGGATCAGTGTCGTTTTTCCTGCCCCGGTCGGGCCGACGAGCGCGATCATTTCACCAGGTTTAGCTTCAAAAGAGATGGCTTCCAGCGTAGCGTTTCCCTCATCATAACCGAAGAAAACATCCGTAAACTGTACAGCTCCCTCCACATGCTTCACCTTTACTGCGCCGCGTTCATCCTTGGACTCTTCGTCTTCGTCCAATATTTCAAATACGCGCTCAGCTCCGGCAATGGCGGACAACAGTGTATTCCACTGGTTAGCCAAATCGTTCAGCGGTCTAGTGAACTGACGAGCATATTCTACAAATACAATAATCGTCCCTATCGTAATCGAGCCGCGAATGGCTAAAATCCCGCCGATCCCTGCTACAATAGCAAAGCTGAGATTATTCAGTCCGTTCATCAGCTTGGGGATAAAGCCTGAAATCGTTTGTGCCCAGAAACCCGACAGCCGAATACGGTCATTACGCTCACGAAAACCACGGATGACTCTCTTCTCCTGTGAAAATGCCTTGATAATCTGCTGACCGGACAGCGTTTCTTCAATGTATCCGTTCAGTTCGCCCAAGTTCTTCTGCCGTTCCTTATATAAAGGCCCGGTGCGGCGTGTAATCCAGCGCATCCCGGCTGCCATTAACGGCACCACGATAAAGGTTAGCAGGGTCATCAGCGGGCTTAACCACAGCATCACAGTGAGTGTACCGATTAGCGTCAATATGCTCGAAAAAATCTGAATAGCCGAGCTGTTCAGCGTAGAACTGACATTTTCGATATCATTGGTCAGACGACTCATGATCTCTCCCTGCTGACGTTTGCCGTAGAAAGGAATGGGGAGTCGATGCAAATGTGAAAACAGATCGAAACGCATGCGGTACACCGTCTCTTGGGCAATCTCGATCATCCAGATATTTTGCAGCCAGGAGGTCAGCGAGTTCAGTAGATACACAGCCCCTAAACCTATGAGAAAATAAATCCACGTGCGTCCACCCGGCCCTTCGAGAAAATCATCCACCGCTACACCGACCAGATATGGAGCCAACAGCGACAGCCCGGAGCTGAGCAACACCATGAACAGGACCAGCATTAGCTTGGCCTTGCGACGGGCCAGATAAGCCCATATTCGCCCTACCGTGCCAGACCAGTTCTTCGCTTTGGCCTTGCGTCGTCCTTCAGCGCCAGCCGGGTTTCGCAGCACACCGGATTCCGGCGTAGGCTGACGGAACGGTTCAATGAGTTCCTTGAGCATGCGACTCCTCCTTTCCGTATTGTGATTCATAGATACGTCGATACAGTTCTGAGCTATCCATGAGATGATCATGGTTTCCACTTGCGATCAGGCGCCCTTCATCCAGCAGTAAAATCTGATCTGCTGATGCAGTTGAACTGATCTTCTGCGTAATGAGAAATGTCGTACAAGACAGGCCATCGAGTGCATTCAGCAATGCGGTTTCCGTTCCCACATCCAGCGCACTTGTGCTGTCGTCCAGAATCAGCACTGCCGGCTGGCGCACCAGTGCGCGGGCAATCGACAGCCGCTGCTTCTGTCCGCCGGACAGATTAACACCACGCTGTCCGAGCATGGTGTCATAGCCTTGCGGCAAGCGTTCAATCATAGGATGGATTTGTGCCATGCGCGCGGCTTCCTGAATCTGCTCCAGACTGGCATGCTCCAGCCCCCAGGCAATATTATCCCGAATCGAGCCGGTAAATAACAGCACCTCTTGGGGGACATAGCCAATCGCCTCACGTAGTATGGAGCCATCCATTTGACGAGCGTCCTTTCCGTCAAAGCGTACATGACCTGCATCTTCTTCATACAGACGTGTAATCAACTGTACAAGTGAGGATTTGCCCGAACCAGTAGCTCCCATAATAGCGATTCGCTCACCCGGTCGTGCCTTAAAGGATATGTCCTTTAATACAGCCAAATCACTGCCCGGATAATGAAAGCTCACCCGATCCATTTCCACCTGTCCCTCAATCCGTGTATCCTGTGTTGGAACACCCTTCAGCTCTCTCCCCTCTTCATTAGGTGTTTCCAAAACCTCTCGAATCCGCCCTGTAGATGCAGTAGCCCGGGAAAATACCACAACGATACCGGATAAAGCAGACAAAGCTCCAATCGTCCGCAGGGAATAATTAACGACTGCAACCACCTGTCCTACACTGGCATCTCCAGTGGAAATTTGGCCGCGCCCAAACCAAAGTACTGCAATAATCCCTGCATTCATCGTAAACAAAATGAACGGCATCGTCGTTTCTGTCCAGCGTAGAGCGGACACCGTCCCTTTCATCAATTCACTTCCGTAATGAGCAAAACGTTCAATTTCATGTCGCATCCGCACAAAAACCCGAATAAGCCGAATACCTGTCAGATTCTCCTGGATTACTCCATTAACGTCATCCAAGCGCCGCTGGACACTTTTAAACAAAGTGACAGTCCTCCGCATCATTACCAGCACAAATACGAACAGCACTGGGGCCATAACCGCCAGTAACAGCCCAAGCCTAAAATGTACAACCAGGGCCATTATAATACTGCCGATGACCACCAACGGAACCCGTGTCATAAATCGCAGGCTCATAAACACCGTATCTTGTACTTGCGTGACATCTCCCGTCAGGCGCGTAATCAGCGACGAAGTAGCAAACCGTTTGAACACCGGATAAGAAAAGGATTGCACCTTTTGATACAGCTTTTCCCGCACATCATAGCCAAAACCCTGACTTGCATGTGAAGCAAAAAAGGAGCTCGATATCCCTGCCATAAAAGCGATAACGGCACTGCCCACCAGTACACCGCCCCATAACCAGACGACAGGCAAATCCTGCTGCCGAATGCCCTCATCTATGATTTTGGAGATCAAATACGGCTGCGATAACTCTACCGTCAATTCCAGCAACATCATCACGAGCGCCGCGATGGCTGGAACCCGATATTTTTTTAGAAAAGAGAACATCATCCCCACAAGCATTCCTCCAATGGCCCCTAGCCGTCCTTCCAGATCAGCATCTAATGGTTGTATGAATCCAAATCTGCTGTAACACCATGTATACGCACTTTATATAGCACTATATTTTATTATACCCCCCTGAAGGTTTTCGTTTAACCAGCAAATTGCAGGCTCCGGCTAAAAAAGACGCAAAAAAGAGAGCTCGTAAAATACAGCTCTCCTTCTGACATAAGAAATTCATATCACATTTTCTCGATCCTTACATGTTGGTAAAAAGCCTGCCCTCCAAATACATTGATACCAAAATGCCCTTCGGCAAATGTATCATCTTCCAAGTCCATTACCTGTTCGTTATCAATCTCTATACGAAGGCGTAATCCCTCTGCTTGGATTTTAATATGATAGGTTACTCCCGGCAGTACAAATCTTGGAACCTTGGCCAGCACTTGCTGCTCCTCAAATCGCCCCTCTTTTTTATAAAAAAGACGAATGGATTTCATGTTCGGGTCCAAATTCAAATAATAGCCACTCGCCCCGTCAGCATTGGCACGAAAAATCATGGACCCAGCGCTCCCATTTCCATACAGCTTCATATCAGCCTCATACGTAAAATCTTTCGCCTGCTCAGAAGCCATATAATTCGCATCGCTAATATAGCTTCCGCGCATACCATCCGTCGTCACCATCCAGCGGGATGCGGAGACATCCGGCACCCAACCTGAAAGGTTGGTATAAAACTTCCCGCCATGCACAGTGACAGAGGTACTTGCTCTTACCGTATCTCCCGGAATGGAGGCTGTAACTACGGCTTCTCCAGGGGAAAGTGCCTCCGTGATCGCGTAGCCTTCATTTGACGAGATCACCTTGACGACTGCGGGGTTGCTGGATTCCCAATTCAGCAAATGTTCTTTTCTCCCGGAATGATCCTCCACACTCGCATACAGACGTTTCGACCGTCCTTCCGCAAGCTCCAGCTGAGTGTAATCCATGATCAGTCTGATGGGTGAAACCTCTGTAACCCTCCAGCTATTGTGTAGCGCATACACATGAAGAGAAACAATTTTCACCTCACCACCTTGAGCATAGAAGCTCATCCCTCTACGCGCCGAATCTGGAAAAATGATATCAGAAAATACGACTTCCCCATGATTACCAAACACCTCAACTGAGGATTCGTCCACAAATATACGCATTTGAATTCGATTCCCGACCGGTGCCAACGATGCTTCATGAAGCGTTGAAAATAGGGGAGAGAAATCGGTAAGCCCTGAATCGGTACGGTTTATAAACATCTGTTGTACATCTGTTTTATAGCCAACTACCGTTCTTTGCTCACCGCCTTCCCGTACGCAAAACCCAAAAGTCGATGCCATCCCAACGGAAGGAAATTCGAACTCCGCCTCAATCTCATAGGCACCCGCCTTTAAACCTTCCAGTATATTCGGAGAAGATTCCGTGATACTTGCATGTTCTAGCGAAAATAAATGAGAACGTAGCGAAGTCAGTTCGGATATCGGATGCTGTATCAAGCGGATGCCTTCATGGGTTGTTTTTAACGATAACTCTCTCGGGATGCTGAACTGCCCCTTCCAGGGTGAAGTCGGAAAGCTGAACGGGTAGTCCCAATTTGTCATCCATGCCAGCATGATACGCCGCCCGCAGGGCATATTGGAGAAAGACATCGAGGCATAGAATTCCTTGCCCCAATCGGTTCTCAATACCTTTCTCGGCGGAAGATCATTTTGAAATTTGCCATCAGATGTCAGTTCACCGATAAAATATTCCGCATCCGAGCCTTGAGTGTTCGTGCTGGCTCCAGTACTAATCATTAGCACCCATTTAGAGGTGTTGCTCTTGTCTACCGCGAGCGGGAATAGATCTGGGCACTCCCATACCCCGCCCCGTATATAATCACCATAGCCAAAGTTATCCGTCCAGCTCCAATCTAATAGGTTGGCGGAGGTAAAGAAGCGGATATGGTCACCTCCCGACACGACCATAATCCAGCGCTGATGCGCTTCATCCCATACCACTTTCGGATCACGAAAATCCCAGTTGCCAGGATCGTTTTCATTTTGGCCCGGATTCTCAATTACAATTGAATTGTTTTCGGGGTATTGCCATGTCCGTCCCCGGTCTGTGCTGTAAGCAAGGCCAATTCTCTGGTTTCCCTTGGGCTGATCGGGATTATAGGAGGTGTAATATGCAATCAGCCCTTTTCCGCCATAGTCGCTGAACAAGCCGGAAGTATTGGTGAGATCAGCTACAGCCGAGCCGGACCAGATATGGCCCAAATCATTCCACTTTAATGCCAAGGGAAGCCTTTTCCAATCCAGCAAATCCAGACTGACCGCATGTGCCCATTGTCCACCATCCTGATGAAATAGATGATATTCTCCCTCGAAATATACCAATCCGTTCGGATCGCTGGCCGAGCCTCTGGCAGGGGAATAATGATACTGCGGGCGATATTTTTCTGTATAGTAATTCGAGACGGAGGTAAGGTAGATATCCTGAAAATAAGCCGTACCCCCAGTTGCCTTCATACCTATAAAACCACTGGAGTAACTGTTATCCACGATGTCAATCGCCGCAGGCGTGTAGCCATCTACAAACACGCGAATTCGCTCTCCATATGCGATGATTTCCAGACTATATTTACTGCCCGATGTATTCGGATACACCATGACAGAGCTTGTAACCAACGCTCCATTCGCCTTTCTCAGATGTACCTGAACCTGCTGATCCTCACGTTGCACAGAAGCAACATATCCCTCTGTACCCTTCGGATTCCCTCTGAAAAATAGCCCTGCTTCCATTCCCGGTTCAGAAGGATTCAGCGTCACACTACCTTCCATGACCAGATCGGCAGCTGTCGTACTAAATATTTTCAATGCTCCTTCAGAACTTGTTCCCTCAGCTTTTTGCCCTTTGAGGTCCGGTTGCCATTTTCCACGGATCAAGAACGGTTCATCTACATTCGTATCCATATCACTGACTTGAATGTTCTGAAATAATGCCGACCCATTCCAGACATTCAGTCCCAAATATCCTGATGCGTACGTCGTATCGACCACATCTATAATCGGGCTATACCCTTCATCCCAGTACACTTTAAGACGCGAGCCTTCTACCTTCACCTTGAGATGATAAATATCTCCTTTTTGTAATTTTACCTGCCGTTCCTCTTTGAGTCTTTCGATATCCCCGGCAGCATCGCGCAACCGTAATAATCCGGCAGCTGGCACGATTTGAAGCATATAGGAAGACCATCCATCCTCACTGGAACGGAATACTAGGGTAGCGTCTGCCTGTATGTCTGTGACCATCACATCCGCTTCAAAAGTAAAATCCTGCGATGTAGTTCCAGACATAGCCATCACATTTTCCTGTGGCTCTGACCTCAACAAAAGTCCCTGGATGTTATTTTCTATGTGTCCCTGCCCTTTAATCTGCCAGTTCGTCAAATTCGTGCGCGTGTTTGTGAGCTCTATTCTCATCGCCAATTTCCTACCCTCCAGTACGGATTACGAAGAAAATCTCATTTCAGCGCATAAAGCTCCAGTGAAAATACAGTTACCTGCTCTTCCGCTGAGAATATTTCAAGACCCTTAGCTTCTGCATCAGGAAATATTAAATCGGTAATGGCTACCTGTCCGCGATCGAAAAACACTTCGATAGACGAGCGATCTACATAGATACGGATGTCCATGCGATCCGGTAAGATTGTTAATGAGGCTCCATGTTTGCCTGCAAAGTCTTCATGAAAATCCGAGCGACCTGACCGTTTCCGGTCCACGTATACCTCCTGCGTGGCAGAAGTATACCCGACGAGTGTTTCTTGTTCATCCGATACCCGCACTTTAAAGCCAAAGTCTCCAGTGGTTGCAAATTCAGCCACAAGTTCGTAGCAATCCAGCTGCAAAGCAGACAATGCGTTTCGCACTTCCTCCCAAGATGGTTCTGTGAGTGACAGGACAGGGGTTCTTAATCCCTCCAGCTCCCGAACAGGGCGCTGAACAAGCGCAACTGTGCCCTTTCTCGTTTCCAGTGCGAGTTCTCGCGGAATGGACATGGCACCTCTCCAGCGCTCCGTCGGTGTCTGATTGGCATATCTCCAGTTGCTCATCCAGCCCATAAACAGGCGTCGTCCATCCTCTGCCGGGATATCCGACCAACACACACCTGCGTAGTTATCTCTGCCATAATCGAGCCAGCGGACTTTTTCACTTTCCGCATCTGCCACAAATGTTGTTCCATCAAATTCACCCGTAAAATACTGTGTTCTGGACCCTTCCCGAATCCCCGGGGTATCGCCAATGCTTACGAGCATGACCCACTTCACCTGTTCGCGTTTCTCATCAACATATAGCGGAAATAAATCCGGGCATTCCCACACCGCATCATGACTACCAATACCGTGTCCAAATTCACTGGCAAAAGTCCATTCCTTCAGATTCGGAGAATGATAGATTCGAATCGTCTGACCGCAGGCCAGCACCATCACCCACTGCTCTGTAGACTTATGCCAAAACACTTTCGGGTCCCGAAAATCAACGCAGTGCTCATCCTCCAGTACCGGGTTGCCCGCATATTTAATCCAGCTTTCACCTGAATCTTTACTATACGCAAGGCTCTGGTACTGCCGTGTCTGATCCATGTCTGGAAATGAATGATGATGAGTGAAAATGGCTACCAAGCCCGGCTTGCCGCCAAAAAATCCGGATGTATCCTGTTCATCCACTACAGCGCTCCCGGAAAAAATCGTTCCTAGCTCATCCGGCTCCAAGGCAATTGGCTGCTCCTCCCAATTCATCAAATCAGTGCTGACAGCATGCCCCCAATGCATAGCTCCCCATGTGGTGCCAAATGGGTGATGCTGATAAAACAAATGATAGCGTCCTTCATAATAAACCATTCCATTCGGATCATTCATCCATCCGCTTTTTGGTGAAAAGTGATAGGATGGGCGGTATTTCTCTTGCCTAATCACGTTCATATACTCATCTCCCTCGAAAAAAGATTCATTTACTTGTGCTTCTGTCATAACCCGCTTGTTTGATTTGCAGCCATTCCTGTAATCCCAGACTGTTCAGTTCCTGCAAATATTCCGGCCACTCCTCTTCGACCTTGCCGTTCTGATACCATTCCGTACGTTTACGAAGAACATAGGCGAATAGATCGGTTTCAATGGTCGATAAACGATCCAGCTCATCGATAGAGAAAAATACTTTAGGATAATTCTGATCCGCTTGCATATGCGGAACCATCACCTTTTTGAGCAAACCCAATCGCCATGTGGCATCTTCTGGCTGGGTTGTGTATTTTCCGTAGTATTCATCCAATACAGCTAACGGTCCGCCAATGTTCGTCTTTTGTCTGATTTCCACCGGAGCCGAGCCTTCCAGCGGCAGATGCTTCAGCATTCCCTTTGCCGTATCATACTCAAAAATATTCTTCTGCTTGGTATCCCCGTAAGTTCCCCAGTTGTTCTGTATAGACTGGATCGGATCATACAGCTGGTCAATCCACTTGGCGGTCGCTTCCAGCTTCTTATTAGCACTGGTGATCACCATGCGCCCGCGATCGAAGCCGATGCCATTCGTCCGTGTAACATTCACATGTCCATCCGGTCCAGCCAGCGGCGGCATGAGATCGTATTTTTTATTCGGGCCTGTAATATTGGCCTTATCCCATGTAAAGTACAGACCATAGCGATGATCCTTCCCTTTGGCCAGATAAGTGTTCCAATCCTGCTGGGAGGACTCTATGTCCACCAGCCCTTCCTTGTATAAATCATGAATATATTTGACGGCTTCCTTATATCCGTTATCCGCTGCTGTAAATACGACTTTTCCATCGTTCGTCACTACTGTGTGATCCCAGTTCTCTCCCAGCCCAAAGGACCCGTATAAAAAGGCCAAATCCTCGCCGCCAGGCTTATCGATAAACGATAATGGAATCTCATCCGCCTGCCCGTTGCCGTTGGGGTCCTTTGTTTTAAAGGCAATTAGGACCTGCTTCAGCTCTTCGGTCGTTGTTGGCATGGACAAGCCCAGCTTGTTCAGCCACTCCACATTAATCCACGGCAAATCATCCACGGACTGGATCGCTTCTTTTCCTGTCCCCAATTCTTCAATCCACGGAAAGGAATAAATATGTCCATCCGGCGCAGTCAACATCGCTTTATATTCTGGGGATTGCTCCAATACCTTTTTAAAATTCGGCATATGCTGTTCAATCAAATCCTCCACCGGAATAATGACACCGTCTTTGGCTAGCTTGAGCAAGTCATAATCCGAGTAGCCCGCGTCGAACACTGCATCCGGCAAATCGCCGCTGGCAATAGCCAGATTCCTTTTTTCCACAAACTGGTCACTGGTAAAGTTCTTCCAACGAATATGAATGCCCGTTTTTTCTTCCAGCCGTTTGTTGATCAGCTTGTCGTTCGGGTCTGCCGGAGCGAGTGGAGAGCTTTGGGTTATAAAGTTGAGCGTCACTTTTCCATTCACATCTGTTGCATCGCTCTCATTAGAAGAATTGCTGCTGCCGCAGCCGGAAAGAACTAAGATCGCCGCCAGTGCGGCAAATGAGGCAGTTTTGACTGTTTTCATCTGGATGACCTCCATCGGATAATGGTAAAAAGCACATATAGCAAATGAAGTGTGCGGCATCTGTTATTTTAAAGAGCCGACCATAACGCCCTTTTCAAAATACTTTTGGAAAAAGGGATACATCACAAGCAGTGGAAGACTGGAGATGACAATCGATGAATATTTGATCATTTCCGAAAGACGTTTCAGTTCCGCCATTGCTAATTGATCACTAATCATGCCAGGCATCGTCTGGTTTTGGATCAGGATCGATCTCAGCACCAATTGAAGCGGATGCAGCTGTGCATTATCCAGATAAATCATGGCATCAAAATAAGAATTCCACTGACCAACAAAGGCATATAGCGCAATGACAAAAATAATGGGTTTGGACAGCGGCAGGACAATTCTAAAAAATATCGTCCAGTCCGAGGCTCCGTCCACGTTGGCGGCCTCTTTTAATTCATTAGGTACACCTTTAAAGAACGTTCGTGCCAAAATCAGATCCCACACATTGATTGCACCGGGAAGAAGAATAGCCCATACGGTATCCAGCATCCCTAAATTTTTGACCAACAAATAGGTTGGAATCAGACCTCCACTGAAAAACATGGTGATGATAAACAATGTCATAAAGAAATTCCGCCCTACCAAGCTGTTCACCGATAAGGCATAGCCAGCGCAAATCGAAACCGTCACAGAGATCAAGGCAAAGCATGAAGAATAGAACACCGAATTGGCAAACCCACGGAGCATCGCCGGGTTGGACAAAATTTTCCGATATCCCTCCACACTCCAATCCGAAATACGGAAGGATAGCCCTTTGCTTAACAAAACGGTCGGGTCCATAAACGAAGCAATCACGATATAACCCAAGGGAACTACAATAATCAAAACAGCTAAAGTGAGCACAATGTAATTCACACCTAGGATGAAGCGGTCCAGATTGGAATGTTTGACATGCATAAAGAGGCTCCTTTCCTAATAAAGCCCTTCTCCCTCATTGAGCTTCTTGACGATAAAGTTAACGGTCAGCAGCAAAACCACATTAATCACCGAATTAAACAGCCCGACCGCCGCAGAATAAGCATAATTGCCGGATTGCAAGCCGACTTTATACACATAGGTAGGAATAATTTCAGAAGTAGGCAAATTCATGGATGTCTGCATAAGATACGCCTTCTCAAACCCAATCGACATGATTCCTCCTGCTGCCAGGATAAAAACAATCGCCATAATCGGTTTAATCGTCGGCAAATCAATATGCCATATGCGCTGAAGCAGGTTGGCTCCGTCCAGACTTGCTGCATTATGCAGCTCGGGATCAACATTAGCGAGCGCAGCTACATAAATGATTGAAGACCACCCCGCCCCCTGCCAAATTCCAGACAGAATATAAATCCAGCGAAAATATTCAGGCTCTGTCATAAAGATCACAGGGTTGCCGGTCACCGATGCAATGATTTGATTCAAAGGTCCGGTCGGAGACAAGAAAATAAACAACATACCCACAATGACAACAACTGAAATAAAATTAGGGGCGTACAACACAAGCTGGATATTCTTTTTCAATCCCGCCTTGCGGATTTGATTTAGCATGACCGCTAACAGGATTGGTACAGGAAACCCGAGTACAAGTCCATAGAAGCTCAATTTCAGCGTATTAAAGAAGATATCTGTAAAATTGGGTGATTCTAAAAATTTAGTGAAGTATTTTAGTCCAACCCAGTCACTTCCCCATATCCCTTTAAGCGGGCTAAAATCCTTGAATGCAATAATGGCCCCATACATCGGAACATACTTAAAAAGAATCGTAAGAATCAGTGCAGGCGCCAGCAGTACGTAAAGAAAATAGTTTTTGCGAATATAGTCTAGCTTGCTGCGAATGGACCTTTGCTCCCCCAGTGCGGCATGTCTCTGAGCTGCCTTAGCCAAGTTTGCCATTTGCGTTCCCCCCATCTGTAATAACCGTCTGTACAAAACAACTGAAAAGGCTTACATTTTTCATCTTCAATTTACCAAATCAAATTATCATTCGTCAATAACTTTTGTAAAATATTTTATTTACATTTGACCAAAATATTATTGTCATTCTGAGCTTTTGTAACAAAAACAAAAATAATCATCCCCTATGATCCAAATCTGAAAGTTCCCCATTAACAATGACCGCATCACTTATGCGGCCCTAATGTACCCTCTCTCTTTCAATGAGCATTTTTTTATCCAGCTTATACAAATTTGAATTTCAGTTCATTTTTCGATCTGATAAAGATAAATACAGGCTATTAAATAAACTTTACAAATGTAAAAATATTTTATACATTTGCAATCTCAACATTGCTATTTTATGCGAACTATTATACATTTAGGATACATTTTAGGTCTGAACGGAAAGCTGGCAGAGGCAACTGTACCTCTCAGGCAATCCATTTATTAAGTGAAGGTGGAACCTGTCTATGAAGAAAGAAAAAGTCACCATTCAAGACATTGCTGACGCTTTGGGAATCTCCCGAAACACCGCATCCAAAGCGATTAACGGTAGTGAAAGCATCCCGGTTGATACTCGGAACAAGGTCATTAAAAAAGCGATCGAGCTCAAATATAAGCAATTTGCCTATGTGGAAACAGACAGTATCATCCCTAAGAACCAAGGTAACATTGCTCTGTTCACATGCAATCTGCCGAACAGCTCGCATTTTGGCTCCTTTCTAATCAGTGGGCTGGAAAAAAGAATAAGTGCAGAAGGGTATAATTTGTCGATTCATATTGTGCGGGAAAACGAAATCCAAGCGGGAACACTGCCTAATAATTTTGAAGCCTCTAAGGTTGACGGAATCATTTGTATTGAAATGTTCGATCCACAGTATAGTGAGCTCGTTACGAGTTTGGGACTGCCTACAATCTTTATTGATTGCTCGGTGGACATTTTTTGTCCTGATTTGAAAGCGGATTTATTGTTGATGGAAAACGAACATAGCGTTTATTCTGTTACCAAAAGCCTGATTGATCGTGGATTTACGCGGATCGGTTTTGTTGGGGATTATAAACATTGCAAAAGCTTCAACGAGCGGTGGGTTGGATATAACCGTGCTTTAATCGAAGCAGGCCAAAGTGTGGATTTATCTTGCTGCATCGTTGATCAGGACCGAAATTTTTTCTCCGAATCGGATTGGATGGATAAACAATTGGAGGGCATGAGCGTGCTTCCATCTGCGTTCGTGTGCGCCAATGATTTTATCGCCGTCAGTGTCATGAAAGCGCTCAAAAACAAAAACTTGAAAATTCCCGAAGATATTGCTGTGTTTGGGTTTGATAACGCTCCTGAATCCCGGATTGTAGAGCCTCATTTATCCACCGTGCATATTTACAACAACGAAATGGGGATTATGGCGGCTGAGATGCTATTGGCGCGGGTCAAAGATCCTTCCAGGCCTTATCAGATTACGCATATCAGAACTGAGCCGATATTTAGAGAATCGACTCCTTTACAAATAGAAAAGTAAAAGAGGGGGTCTGGCGACGCTCCGCGAACGGAACGTTGCTCCAATCGCTGTTGTATCCGGATATTATTGAATAGCTTAGTGGTAAAAATCCGGATACAAAGGCGACCGCTGACGCTTTTTCGCAATCGTTCCGTTTCTCTCCGCTGCTTTCAGCAAATTTGCTATTTTAGAGATGTTCTAAAACCAGAAACACCAACCATGGATAGAATCGTCTATACTCTTAAACTTTAAGAATACAAAATGGCAAGCCTCTGATGATTTAGAGGCTTGCCATTTTACTAATTCTATTAACTAATGGATGGGGTGCTACAGTTTTAGTCTCCGGCTAATCGTTTATAGATCCTCTGCTGGAACTACAGGAACTACTGGGGCTGCTGACTCTCCCTCTATTTTCTTCGCTTCTGCCTCCGCTCCATCAACTTTCGTTTCATCGATGCTCGTTTCTTCAACTTTCATTTCATCGACTTCTTTTTCATCTACCTCCGTTGCCTCTACCTCATCCGCTTCGTCACTGCTCTCTTCATTCATCAAGGCTCTTGGTGTGTAGAGCTTGGGAATGGGCACGTTCGCCCAATTCATATCGGATGCAAAGTAAAAGCTCGTGTAGGACGGCTGGTTATAGCCAGTATTTTGACGCGCCACATCCGCACGATACTGCGGGTCATGCATCAATGTGTACAATTTATGCGTTGTAGGCTCGGTGCTCAAATAGATACGGATCGCCGAGCTATCCGCTGTACGGACAAGCATTTCCTCGCGCCAATCTCCGAAAATGTCAGCGACCAACGATGGCGTTCCTTTGGTATAATTGTTCGTTTTGGTACCTGCTGCGGTGAGTAATGTGCCTCGTTTCCAATCTTCAATGGTTGGGGTTACGTCGATCGCCCCGTTCACGATTTGTGTGGTCATATCAGCCGCCCATTTGATACTCATATTGGTACCCGGCATCTTGGTATCCAATTGTTTGCCCGCAGCGGTCCACAAGCCTATGGCCCAAGTCTCCAGTCCTCGCTGATTCGGGTCTATGTCACCGACCATCCCCCGACCTGTATCCTTACCGGAATATCCACCGTAGATGACTTCACCCGTTTTGGCATCCCGCAGCGAATAACCATAAGGGGCATAGGTGCCGCCTTCATGCACCATAAAGATTTCTTTTCCTGGCCGATCAGGGTCAATATCAGTCACATGCAGCGCGTCACCGTGTCCCAATCTGGCGGTTTGGCCCGGAATTGCGCTTTCAGGAGGCATAACATCAAACGAGCTGTACAACAGGCTGCCATCATGGTCGATCGTGGCGGAGCCATATACAATTTCGTCTTTGCCGTCTCCATCCACATCTGCGGCACTCAGCGAATGTGCTCCTTGTGTAGTCAAGGTGCCGAATTTCCGGTCCGTTCCATCCCGTCCATGCGGACTATCATTAAACGGATTGGTCATCGGTGCCCAGCCACTGTCCACCATCCAATGTTTTTGGAGATGGCGACCATCCCACGTATAAGTGACTAAGGTGGAGCGAGTATAATAGCCGCGTGCAAATACGGCGTATGGTTTGCGTCCATCCAGGTACGCTACTCCTGCCAGAAAACGATCCACACGGTTAGCAGGTTCAATTCGGGCCATGGCGTAATCTCCCCACATAAGACCGTCATCATGGCGCTCTGGCTCATAGCGAATCGTCTCCAGATCAGTACCCGTTTTCCCTTTAAAAATGGTCAAATACTCCGGTCCATCCACAATGAAACCTTCATATTCTCTCAGCTTGTTTTTGTCGCTCCGCGCAGGAGCATACACATCCATAAAGTAATCCGTCAGGCTTTCCGCATCCTTTCGGGATAACGGGTAGCTATACTTTGGAGCAATACCAAAGCATTCCTCCAGCGTAGCAGGCCACTGCCCCTTGACCACTTCTTCATGCTTCGTCCAGTTCATGAACATATTCACTACATGCTCATAATAATCCGTACGACTCAAACGATAATCGTCCTTATGTGTAATTCCAGCTTTGCGATCCTCACGGGGCAGGGTAATATATTTTTCTTTTTTGGGCTTGCCCTTCTTGTCAAAAGTAATCGTTTTGGTCCCCGGGGCGGTCTTGAACATCAGCTCGGCTTTGCCATCGCCGTCAAAATCATACACCATCATCTGTGTATAATGGGCACCTGAGCGAATATTCACACCGAGGTCAATCCGATACAGCAGCTTGCCCTCGAACGTATACGCATCGACATACGTATTTCCGGTATACCCCTTCTGAGATACATCTTTGGAGTTGGATGGGTCCCATTTTACAAAAAATTCATATTGGCCGTCTCCGTCCACATCCCCCACACTCATATCGTTGGCCGAATAAGTATAGGATTCACCTGCGGGTGTTACGCTATCAGCAGGCTTTTGCAGAGGAAGCTCATAATAACCCTGCTGCCATGGCTTCACTTTGGCACTGCGATCCTTTTCTTTCCCTTTAACGACTGAAGCGACCCTGTACACCGCATTTCCGTTTCCTTCCTTATCCAGATAATTGGTGCTATCCGTCACCGTCGCGATTTTCTTGCCATCACGGTATACGTTAAAGTCCGCTCCTGTCAGCCCTGTTGAACTGTAGCCATTCACTTCCTGGGCCAATAACCGCCAGCTTAAAAATACACCCTCTTGCGTCGCCGCAGCTACCAGACCGCGATCCAGCTTTTCCAGCTGAATGCTGCCACTACGGTTTTGTTCTACTGCGATTGCTGATTCTGCCTGCAGCGTGGGTTCGGATAAGTCTTCCGCAGCCACTCCTCCAGTCGTGCCCGTCATCGCCAGCATTGCTGCCAACGCGGCGGTCAAGGTTCCCTTTTGCCATGCGCCTTTCCTTTGAGCCATCCAATTCGTCCTCCTCAATTGTATTGTGATGACAAGCAAATACAGAAAATGATTGCGCTTACATAATTTAAATTCCTTATTATTATAGTTTTGCTGTTCCCCCAAACGCGTTTAAATATCCGAGTATTTCTCTACACAAATCCGTGTTGTTGTCCGTTTCTATTGAAATGACCCATTAGACCGTTTAAAACGGTCCATTTGTGAGTCGACCATGTTAGTTGAAGTGAGAATATCCGAATATCATAAAATGATAAAATGAACGAGCTGTGATCAAACATACATACCTATCAAGGTTCCACAAAAATGATGTCACAAAATGACCCGTTGCGATTGTTATATAGACATAAATACAAGGAGGTGAGCTCTTGCAGGCAACCATCCCCGGGGATACACAGGACAAATACAGCCAGATTGAGCTGGCCATAGAACGTATCAAGGCTGGTGAACAGCAGGCTTATGAAATCATTATTCGGCAATTCGAGCGTCAGATGTACACCTACTGCTTTTATATTTTGAAGAATCATGAAGCCACAGAGGACGCGGTTCAGGACATTTTTATCAGAGCTTATGAGCATCTTCATCAATACAGCAGACAGACCAGCTTCTCGGCATGGCTATACAAGATAGCCTATCATCACTTAATGAACATCAAAAGGAAACACAGCCGCTGGCTCAAACTGGTTCAGCAGGTCAAGGAACAAGAGTCCATCGCCCAAGTATCACCTTATAAAAGTGTGATTGAAGAGCTGCTGACTTATCTTACCCCAGAAGAACGTCATATTCTGCTACTGAAGGCTGTCGAGCAATACAGCTTTGAGGAAATTAGCAGCATCATGGGCTTAAAGTCGGCAACCATCCGCAAAAAATATGAGCGGCTTCGGCGCAAGCTGCTGGACCACAGAAGTAAAGGAGGACTTGTTAATGGACAAACATCTAACACCACCTTATGAGCGTGAAATGGACCCGTTGGAAAATTGGATCCATGAATCTGTCATGCCCAGAGGCAGTATGAGTGATCAAATTATGAAGCAGATTGAAAAAAGAGCCATACAAA
The DNA here is from genome assembly GCF_029522175.1 of Paenibacillus sp. P2(2022). NCBI lineage: Bacteria > Bacillati > Bacillota > Bacilli > Caryophanales > Paenibacillaceae > Paenibacillus > Paenibacillus sp. P2(2022). The sequence continues at coordinate 286,981 of NZ_JAKWFI010000004.1, forward strand.
GAAAGACGACGAAACCAAAGTTTGCAAAACGGGCTGTTATGGCGGCATCCGTAGTTGGCATATTAGGGGCAGGAGTGGTAGGCGCCGGGTTTGTATCACCCACGATGGCGGCCACACTCAAGCAAATTCCCGGAATTGGCAGTATTTTTTATGGATTGAGCTCGGATGAAATTCAGACTGCTGTAGATAAGGGCATTCTCAGTCATCCTAATGAAAGTGTAACGCATGACGGAATTACGCTGACATTAAGCGATGTTCTGTATGACGGTACACGCCTGTCCTTTTCCATTGAGCGTCAAGGCGAGAATATGCCGGAAGGCTCTATAAGTCCTTATGTACCTATGGATGCTGAAAGTAGTGGTAATGATGAATGGTTAAAAGCCCATCAAGTGCCCGAGAAGGATCAGCCTAAGGGCTACTTTAAACATCCTGAAGTACAGATTAACGGAAAAAAAGTTGACTCTCAACAATTTATATACGGTGATGATCCGCACAAAAAAAATTCTGTCGTTGGGGAATTCATGCAGTTAGGATCTTTGCCGGACGAGTTTGAGTTGACGGTTAAAACTTCGATGACAGGTGTCAACGAGCCCTATGAATTCAAAGTTCCGGTGAAAATCGACAACACCATGATTGTGGTCCAACCGAATGAGACGAAGACCAGCAATAACTTCAGCTATACCGTGAAGGAGCTGAAATCCACCTCAACAACGACTCGTCTAGTGCTGGACAGTACAGGTGAAGTGCCTGCTTCTCAGGAGCAGACGGGAGAGTATGCGCCAACGATGATGTATTACGATATTGCAGATGATCAGGGCAACATTCTAGAGCAGCGCAAATTCGGTTATTTCCACAGCAAGCCTAAGACAAAATATCATGTGGATGAGCTGTACGATGCTCTCAAACCGGGCACGAAATACGTGACGATTAAGCCGTTCACTTTGACCGTCAAGCCTACCGACTGGAGCATTGTGGGACAAGTGAATGACAAGGTTGGCAACGAAGTGAAGAAAGGCGACAAAACGTATATCAAAGAACTGGAAATGAAAATCTCTGTGCCAGCCCAATAACATCAATGCAAGAGTAAGCAAGCCTGGATGAGAATCCAGGCTTGCTTATTTGGCTCGCTCACACTACACCTTCACCAGTAAGGGATCATCGGTAGAAAAGCTGGAAAACGACCAACACGCTGGCAGGGGCTTGTCAAGCTTGTGCAACATCGTCAAGGATAAGTTTAGGTTATCTTTAATTTGTATATCTCCCAATTAGTGAGGGACAAATGAACGAAAATCGTCTCGACTGGACTGGTCTGCATGATAAAACACGACATCTCCATCCTGTAAATGAAAGGTGTGTCCGTAGGGGTCCTTTATCTCTCTACGATATCCCTCCAGTTGCCATTGGTTCAAAAGCGGGCCATTAATATATTGCAAATGTGGATGCTTGGTGTCCCCCTGACGGAGTGATTCCAAATTAAAGTGAACCACTATAAAGCCTGTCTTCTTGAATATATCTGTATGCTCGTTTAGCTCCTGACGGTGACTGACCTCGTGCAAATCCGTCCCTTTGGTAACGGCGTACACATCAGCAGGCAGACTATACTCGCCATACCAGCGCTGAATCGCCGCATTCGCACGATCGGCATCAACCCCCTCCGGCAGGTCCGTCTTTGGACCGATCAAGGTACGCACAGCCGCAGGCAACACCAGCCAGTCGTAGCGTCCAACCCAGGTCTTGCTACGTGTAATACGCTGGACATACAGCGCCACATAACGTTCCAGCATTAACTGACTTCGCTCTGCTTCACTCAGTCCATGTTGATATTGGTAGGCTGCTGTATCCTGCATTTCCTCCATAGGGACATTGCGTAGCCGTTCATTCAAAATAACATATCGCTTTTCCCGGTCCTCTGCCGATCCTACATGGATAAATTTTCGGCTGCCTGCATGTGTATACAAATCCACCTCTTCCCGCTGTCGCCCATCTTTGCTCACCCAATAAAATGAAGGGGTAATGCGAATTCCATCCTGGGCGCTGAACATATTGCCTTTGGTTTTGAGGTCAAACTTGAAATGATAGCCTGTCTTGACTGCCACATTTGCATAACCTTCATGTGGGTGACTGCCTGGGCGAACGGGCAATGTGAAGGGCTCCGGGTTCCCTCTAGGCAACCCGTCAATATTGCCAAGCCCTGTCCAATAGGACAGACCGCTATGCATTGGGCTGCCTTTTTGCTGCCGAAATACACGCTCCCAATGGTAATCTGCAATATCCGTGATATGAAAATCATACATCCGTCCGATGACTTCAATATTCACCACATCATTGGCAACATGATGGGCGATATCCGTGTTAGCATGGCGCTGTTCGGTAAATCCATCCGGTGCATTTTCGGCAATGGTGCGGAACTCAACTGTATAATTCCCCTCATCGACCCATACGGGTAAATAAAAGTCTGTGTCCAACTGCAGCATCGGAATGTCGATCCAGGTACCTCGCGGATAAAAATGTGTCTTTCCTTGGTCGTACACATCGAACGGAAAGCGCACCTGCTTGGTTCGTACATATTTGGCATACTCCCGATCACCATAGCCGGGAATATTCAAATGCGGACCTGCTGTTGAAATCGTCACTCGAAAAGGACGCTCCAAAATAAGTGCCGATCGCCCCTTCGTAGGTTGGGTTTTCTGATTATGAGCAGCATCATCCGATACTTTAGACAGATTCACTACGGGAGTGTGGACAGTCACCGTATTGATTCCCTGTATCGGCAACGTTTTATCCGCACCTCCATTGATATTTCCTTTGAGAATAGCGTAAATGATGTCACCACTGCTGGGCGTGTTGGGCTTATTGATCTTATGCTTATCAATCACATGATTCGTACTGTACAGCACATCGGCCCCAATCGCTCCGGAAGAGGGAATCACACCTGGTTTAGGGCCATTTACCTTGACGCGCTCTGGATTCATAATGATCTTGTTTTCAAAGGTCAAAGTATCGTTCTCCACTTCGATTTCCTTAACCGCCTCCTCTGCCTTAGATTTCAGTACACTGCGATCATCAGGCACACTGGGCTTGCTGCTGCCGCCATTTTTGCTGCGACTACCTCCGTCCACTGTGCCTGGTGCAGGGGGCGGATAAAAGTTACCCTGGGTCGCCGCAATATAAGAAGGGGGAGTATAGGATTGCGGACGCAGGGTGATTGCTTCATTGGGTAACGCATAATTTCGAAGCGTAGCCTCTTTGATGCCATATACCTCCAAATTGTCTATCTTCCAATAAGAGTACGGACGGACGATTTGGTAAGTATAAGTTCGCTTCACAGTCTCATTCCGCCGAGATTTTTTCTTAGGCCGCCAGGTCAACCGATATTCCCGTTTTACGTTCACCGTATATGTACACTGACCCGTCATGTTCACAAACTTATGTTGAAAAAGGTATCTCTTGGCTTGTACATGACCGTACAGGCTTTCAGAGGTAGGAATACCTTTGGATACGTCAAATCGTTCCCGACCACGCTGGTCCGCTTTGATCACGGCAGATACTACTGGGTCCAGTTCGGCGGTTTCCAGGCGCAAACCTGGAACGGGACGTGAGCAGACAACACCTTTCGTTGGCTGTTCATGATCTTGACAATCTGAGGGCGCTCCCTCTTGGCTTTCTCCAGGCTTAGGACAGCCCTGAGCTTCTTTGTAATACAAGTAAGCGGTAAACTGCTCAAAAGAACCGTCATAGGTAAACCCGGGTACAATTCCCGGCAAGATATCTCCGCTTGGCGGTTTACCTGTCGTGCTTTTCTTGTAACCCACATACTCATATTTCGGATTGGTTGGCGGGGTGAAATCATACGGTTGATCAGGTTTAAGTTCATCTTCTATTGGTGTAAATACGTTGTTAAGCGATTTTCCATCAGTGGTAAAATGCTTGACGATCAGACCACCCTCCAGTTCGATCTTGAATAGAATGGGCTGGTAGATGCGCCAGGCTTCTACTTCTTTGGCACAGGTAGGGCAAGACTCGTCTTTAATATTTAAAGGTTCTTCCGCATCCAGAAGCATATTTACGGTTACGGGGATAACTGTAGTGTCGGTACCAATACCTTGTTTTTGAAAGGGACGAATTTCATTACTTGTTTTGCTACTATTGCTAGTTGCATCACCACTGATAGCTCGTCGATAATCTTCATAGTTATCGGATCTTGATTTTGAGAAATACTTTTTATAGTCAAGATTCTCTTTATTTATTTTAGGTTCATATAAACTCGCTTCGACACTTTTAATTTTACGACCTGGAAATTGAAATTTGTACGTAAAGGTAGCTTCCCCATACATATGTTTATTCGGTTGTTTTTTTTGTGTTACCCATTCCCCAGCGGTGTTCTTCCACATATCAAAGTACATCATCCCAACAAAGTAACGATTGTTCTTATCTGGAAAATAAGAGAGTGGCGTGATTTCTGTATCTGCCGCCACCATGTTAGTAGGAAAAGAGAATGGTGGGAACTGAAAAAATAACAGTAACCCCACCAAAAGTGCAATCAGAAGGTGTTTGGTCTTCTTCATACAATCTAATTTCCTTCTCATGAATTCACCATCAACGGGATATATTTATCTGACCAGCCATCAAACCCAATATATTTAATATCATTTATTTTGAATGATTTATAATTTTTAACTTTATCAAACAATTCATCTCTTGAGGAATAAATAGGGTAATACAACGTTTTTGTTCCATCTCCATTGTTGCTAGTTAGATCAGGTACAGGATAGCGATATCTGATTTCATTATTGTTTGTGATATAAAAAATTCCACCTGCTGAAGAAGTAGTTCTAACCCTCATTTTCATATATGTTGTGCCTTTGTCGTTAGTGTACGGCTCAATGGAATATAAATCACGCAGAAGCCTCACTGGTAAGTCAGATGATTTAAAAATTAGTACCTTACTGTATTTTTCGCCATCTGCATTTTCTAAAAGATACGATTTTGTTGTAAACGCCTTTTTATACGGCTCAATACTCACCGCCTGATGCCCCGTATCCTCCAGCGCAGCGATTTCCTTCTTCCCAATCCAGACCCAGCGGCTGACCTTATCCCATTCTACCGTCTGTCCCAAACCCTCACTCACTAACCGCAGCGGCACAAAAGTACGGTTTTGCTTCAAGATAATCTTCGTTTCATACGTTTTCGTTTGCCCATCTACGGTAGCGGTGTTTTGCCCCACTGTCATATTAACAGCATGTGCATCATTATTAATCGACACGGCTAATTGGCCGCCTGTTTTCTCCCAGCCCACCTTAGCACCCAATGCCTCGGATACAAACCGGATTGGAACCATCACATAATCGTTACTATCCTGAAAAGGTTTGGCATCCGGGAATTGTATTTTTTTCGCATTTAATAAGACTTCAATTGGTTTGGTGCTACTTGCCGCCTCCGCCATTGGAATCGTACTTGCCCCGCCCCATAGCAACGTGACTGCGGTCAAACTCAACACCCATTTTTTCATACTCATCTCTCGATCCCCTTTGTCTGCTTAAACTTATAAACTATGTATATCAACTCTAATCTCATAAACTCATCGCATCCCCACTTTCGGAAAATACTGGATACAACTTATATATTATAGGGTTTCCCAATTACAAAATCTATAAGAAAAATAACTAATATAACTACTCTAAAAATCATTTCCTATGAGAAATCTCCCGCTCTAAATCATAGAATTGCCTCCTTATATAACTTATATTTCTGCAAAATCTCATCAAAAAAGGGCTGCCTCTCCCCTCTGAAGGAAGAAACAGCCCGTGTGCTTCACGCGCAAAAACTATGAATATATCAGTTCATATCCTATGGATTATTCCAGCATCATCCAATATTTCTTACATCATAAATCATTACTGGTTAAAAATCAAACGTTAATTTTCTCACGAAACAGCTCAAAAAATCATTCATGTGCACCTGGACTCCCAGCTTGATATAGCTGCTCATACACGTCCTTGTTGACCATCCTCAGCCCAAACAATCTGCGGATACGCTGTCCAGGCTTGGCTTTGAAGGTCACTGTGGCTATATCCTTACCCTCCAGATATGCAGCCGGAATAGCGGCATTCACGTTGTAAAACTTGTCAGCCTCATCAAAGCCTTCACTAAAATGCTCAAGCAGATGACCGTTAATCCAAATATCAAAATCACAGTTTGGCATTTCCAGCGTAGCCGTGTAGGTGATAACCAGCAGCATTGGAGCAATCGGATCTGTCTTCAAATCGAAAGAGAACCAGCCGTCAATTCCCGCATTCCGGTAAGGTCGGTTATTCACATATCCGGTGCGAGTCGAAGCATCTCCCTGAAAGTTGTGATCCCGCTCCGGCTGCATTTCTCCGGGTTGGGCAAAGTCAATCGTGCACTGCTCCAGAATCGCCAGCTTTTCGCGTGCTGCTGTGTATTCCTTTTCCGCCTCCTGCCATGCTTCCTTCGGAAAAATGTCCCAATAGACTGAATAGGTACGGTCATGCATTTTATACAGCGGAGACAGTTCCACATCTCGGGGATGCCCTGCTTTTAAGGTACGGAATGTATTCGTTTTGCCCTCCACGGGCTGTATCCAATGATCCAGTTCTTCTGTTGGAGGGATGAATACCGGGGTATAGAGGAACTCTTTGGCTTTAGGATCTTCTAAGGGTCCCAGATCACCTGCCAGCACCAGCGGTCCATACATGACAGCCGCCCGATCCGGGTTATCTGGCATCTGCTCCAGTCTGAGCGACATCGGAATTGTCACCTCAACAACATCACCATCAAGCCAGGTTCTAGCGATAGAGACAAAGCTGCCCGGTTCTGATTCAACCGACTGTTCCTTGCCGTTTACACAGATAGTGATCCCTTTTTCAGCCCAATAAGGATAGCGGATGAGCAGCATAAATGGTGCAGGTTGATCACATTGAATTTCCAGCGTGGTATGATCCGTGTCTGGATAGGACGTAGTTTGTTTTAGCATAACACCTGTGTCTTTCCATGCCAGCGTAGAAGCAATGAACTGATTGACATACAGCTTATCGTGATCGTGAAAATATATGCCGCTACCGTAGCTCGCATGGTTTTCCATCCCTGTGCCCACACAGCATGTAAAATCATCAAATTTACTTTCAAAATGCTTGTGCCCGCCCATGGCCAGCGACAGAAAATACGTAACACCCCCGTGAACCGGGTCCTGAGAAGCCAAAATATGATTGAATAAACCTCGCTCATAAAAGTCCGCTTCCTTGGCAGAAACATTCCACTGAAACAGGTGATTAGTCAGCTTGAGCATGTTATAGGTGTTGCATGTCTCCGTCGTATGCGGTCCGATGCGATCATTCAAGCCATCCGGCGCTCCAAAATATTCTCCAAAGCTATTGCCGCCAATGACATACGAATGATGATCCACCACCCGCTCCCAAAAAAATTCTACCGTCTTCCGACGCTTCGTGTCATTCGTGAGCTCATATTCCTTGGCAAGCCCGATTAGTTTCGGTATCTGTGTATTGGCGTGAATGCCCTGTAAGCAATCCTCCTGTGAGCTAAGCGGGTCCAGCACCAGCTTGTGCCAGAAGCACTCAGCCAGCCGCAAGTAGCGCTCTTCCCCGGTATCCGCATACAAATCCGCCAATACCTCATTCATGCCTCCATATTCGCAAAACATCATCTGCTGCATCTGCTCATCGCTCATCGGCTTCAAAATTCCTTCGAGCCAGTCCGCCAGTTTGCGCTCTACACCTAATGCCTTGTCACAGTCTGTCAAATGATACGCATCACGCAAACCAGCGAATAACTTGTGTAGTGTATACAAAGGAGCCCAGGCACCGTTCAGGTCAAAGCCCTTCGAACGAATATTTCCGGCAGATACCTCTTCAAAAAGTTCCTTTCCCCCAGGAATGCCAGATACATATCCGTCCCCATGCGCCGCCTGGCAAACATCCAGTTCATCCGTAATGTAATGTGCAATTTCCTTAAAACGCTCATCGCTGGTCGAAGCAAACATCATGGAGCAAGCGGACAAATAATGTCCCAGCGTATGACCGGAAATAGTCATCGCTTCCCAGCCTTCATATTGAGGCGCTTTGGGCGCAAGCCCGGCATATTCCCGAAAACGCGCCAGCAGACGATCAGGCTCAAGCTCCAACAGATAAGATCGGTTCAGCTCCATCGCCTGTTTGAAGGGACCTTCAGCCAATACCACCTCGTTCAGTGCGAACGGTGCTGCTTTCATATGGGCCTTTGCTTTAAGAGTCATCTTCCGTTCCTCCTTTAAGGCGAATTTGGGGTAAAAAACGCATATCCAACCTAACGAGCCGTTACGCGCCGCTCCCAGAAGAGATTTGCCCCCACTGCTGGTACAGCTGCGTTCTCGCTTCTGTAATGCCGGGATGAAATTGAATTAGCGCATGTTTCCGTGCAAAATGAACCTCACGGATCGCCTCCTGCACCCGTTGTTCCCCGCCTGCTCCGCCAAGTCCAGCAGCATGGATCATGGAAGCGGCTGCTAATCGCCCTTGAGCCATGGCGACCAGCCCGCTTTCGATGCCGGTAATATTGCCGGCAACGTACAGTCCTTTGAGCGAGGTTTCCATTCGCTCACCATGCAGTGGAACATGCCCACCCAGCTCAGGGCTGTACACGAATTTGCACCCGGCTACCGCCGCCAGCTCAGCGAGCGGATACAAGCCGCCGCTCAGCGCCACGAAGTCGGCGGGTTCGACGCGCTCGCTGCCAGCAATCGGCGAGCCGTCCGGTTTAACGTGGACCAGGGTCACGGATTCGACCCGGTCCTGCCCGTTGACGGACTGCACTGCTGTCCGCAAACGGATCGGGATATCCCACAGACGGAAGCCTCTGTGGGGATAGCAGCGCGCGATGAGCTTCTCCATCCGCATCGTCGCTGCCAGCTTGCCGCCGACGCGCATCCAGGCGGCAGGCGCCAACCCCGACAGCTGAAGCAGCAGCTTCGCGGAGGCTGTCGGATCTGCCGCTGCACCAGCCAGCGGACCCGCGCACGGCAGTGTAATCGCCGCCACCTTTACCCCGGCGACGGACAGCTCGCGGGCAATCGCCATCGACAATACGTTCATGCCTACAATAATGCCGCGTTCTCCCGGCTTGACGTAATGAACATTGGTCAGCACCTGCGCAGCCCCGATGGACATTACACCCGGTAACGTCCAGCCATCCAGCGGAACGGGAATCTCAGCCGCTCCAGTCGCCAGCAATACGTACTCAGCCGTGATCAACCCACAGGAAGTGGAAATTTCCCACGTTGTCGTATATTCCATGCCATGTACAGAAACGCCACAGCGAATGTCCACCCCAAGCTCCGCGCAGCGGGTAATCAGCTCATCCGAAACATGCTTTCCGATCCACCAGCCTTGACTGCCTTCCTCATGATATTGCCCGGGCATACGTCCACCCGGCTCAGTAAACTCATCCAGTACCGTGACTGGCAATCCTTGTTCAGCAGCCGATGCCGCTGCAGACAGTCCGGCCGGACCTGCGCCAATGACGATGAGATGTGCCATTTTATTCATGTCACAATTCTCCCTGTGATTTCATTCGAAAGCTGCCGTCCGGTTTCCACCACCATACCTTCTTCCAGCTTGGTCAGACAGGAACGAACCGTACCAAACGGATGAACCGTCAGACGACATTCGTTACAGTGCCCAATGGCGCAGTATACGCCCCTGGCCGTACCGGATTCCTCATGCCTTCTCAGCAAACGGACACCGCTGGCGAGGAGCGCTGCCGCTAGCGGTTCTCCAGCCAATCCCTGCATGGGACGACCATCAAACATGAAAGATACCTGCCGCCGCTCTGGCTTGGGTCCCAAAATCGGATGATTCACAATACGCGCACGGCTCATAGGGAACCTCCTTCTGCCAGCTGACCGAACGTTACGGGACGCACCGGGGGCCTTTGTGATAACAACTCCGCCTCCCGGCGGGCAGCAGGAACCTGATTGTAAAACCATGATTCCACTAATTGTCGGCATACCCTGCCCTGGCATGCCCCCATGGTCACCCGCGTAGCCATTTTAAGCTGGCGCACGGTGTCCACACCCATGAGGCAGGCCTGCTCCATCTGTGCAATACTCACTTCTTCACATCGACATACAAGCACATGGCCTGACGCGCCAAATGTTTTTGATTGCACGCCCGGAGATCCAGCATACTGGTTTTCTGCGTACTGATTTTCTGCATAATGGGTCTTTTCCCCCTGCACTTCCGTCCTATCCGTGACACTTCGTTCCGTCGCGCGTTTACGCATAGCTGATCGCACAGGTCTTAATCGCTGAATAAAAATCCAGCGCCGCCTGACCCTGTTCCCGGGTATGTGAGCTTGACTGCTTCAGACCACCGAACGGAGACTGATACTCAACTCCCGCCGTCTCCTGATTAACCCGTACCATTCCCGCGTCCGCTTCATCCAGAAACCGATGAGCAAGCCGCAAATCGCGGGTGAACAGGGAAGCGCTTAACCCATAAATAGAATCATTGCACAGCCGAATCGCATCCTCAAAGTCGTCGGCCTGTATGACACTGATGACTGGGCCAAAAACCTCCTCCTGAATCAAGGTATGGGACGAATCCAGACCAGCCGCCAGCAGTGGACGCACATAATAACCGTTATCTGTCCCGGCGGCGGCTCCACCTTCCGCCAAAATATCAGCTTCCCGGCGAGCTAGCGATACATAGGACATGACCTTCTCGTACTGACCCTTGGATGCCACAGGTCCGAGATACGCACCGGGGTCAAGCGCTGGAGCGATCTGGATTTTTTCCACCACTTGGCGTAAAGCTTCTGTGAACGTCTCATAGGCAGACCGTTCTACAATCACCCGGCTAGTGGCCGTGCATTTTTGTCCGGCTGACCGAAAGGCACCACTGGCAATCATCGCCACCGCCTGTGACACATCCGCGTCCTTCAGCACCACGGCAGCATTTTTGCCGCCCATCTCAGTCTGGTATTTGATGTTCCGACGTGCGCACCGTTCAGCAATGCCCAAACCTGTAGCGGTAGAACCCGTGAAGCTGACCGCCTCCAATGCTGGATGCTCCAGTAGGGCATCGCCTATACGACTCCCCTGCCCAATGACGAGATTCAGTACGCCGGGCGGAAGCTGCACCGCTTCAAATAGCTCAGCGATCCGTACTGCGGTTAATGAAGCATGTTCGGCAGGCTTCCAAATGACCGTATTGCCACACAAGAGTGCAGGAGCAATTTTCCACAGCGGAATTGCTACTGGAAAATTCCACGGCGTTATGACAGCCGTTACCCCCAGCGGGATGCGCTTCGTGTATTGGAGCACTCCCAACTCATTCGAAGGAATGACCGTCCCAATGGAACGTACGCCCTCTGCCGCATAATATCGAAGCAGATGAACACCTCGCATCACCTCTCCTCGCATCTCGGTAATTGGCTTGCCCATTTCTCTGCTGGCCAGCTCAGCCAATTCAGGTGCGGCTGTTTCCAACAACCCGGCTGCTTTGAACAAGTAAGCTCCCCGTGCTGCCGGGCTTAATGCTGCCCATCCTGCCTGTGCCAGTCGTGCTGCTTCCCCGGCCTGGGCAATATCACGCTCATTGGAGAAATGGACGACCCCCACTTCTTCCTGCAACGCCGAAGGATTACGAACCACCATCTCCTCGCCGGAAGGGCTCAGCCACTCACCGCCAATCCAATTTCGGCTCTCCATTGTCTTCACCCCCATTCAAGATGAAACCCCGCTCGGGCGAACTGCCACCTCAAAAGCTTCACGAATCCGGTCATATTCCGCCTGTGGCAACGCAAGTCTGGGCGGCCGTGTCGGACCGACCGGGAATCCAGCCAGCTCCATCATATATTTGATGGACTGCACCAATTGCGGACTGGCATCGTAGTGGAACAGCGGTAATAGTCTGCGATACAACGCGGACGCTTCCGCCAAATTTCCCGCCTGCGCAAGCCGGAACAGCTCTACTCCTTCTTTTGGTAACGCATTAGGTACCCCCGAAATCCAGCCTGTCGCGCCGAACAATGCTCCCTCCATCGCCAGATTATCTACTCCGACCATGACCTCCAGCTCTGTCTGGTCCAAAATAGCGTGAATACGCCGTACATCCCCGGAAAATTCCTTGACTGCTACAATATTCTCAATATGTGACAAGTCCACAAGAATATCCGGGGTCAGGTCAACCTTGTAATCATGGGGGTTGTTATACGCAATGATCGGCAGGCCCACCTCTGACAATGCTTCATAGTGAGTCGTTACCTCATGGGGCAATGGATTATAATTAATGGGCGGCAACGCCATGACACCCGCTGCCCCGGCATCCTTGGCATGCTGCACCCAATGTACCGCCTGTTTAGTGGATGGAGCGGCCGAGCCGACTACAACAGGAACACGTCCCGCCGCAGCGTCAATGACCGTATGCACCACCTGCGATCGTTCCTCTGGAGACAAGGCAGCATACTCTCCCAGCGATCCCGTAGGTACCAGTCCGCTAATACCGCTTGCAATCAGATGCTCGCACAGCTCGGTCAGACGCTTGTAGTCGACCTCCATCTCTGCCGTGAACGGTGTAACCAAGGCCACATATACACCTTCAAAACGTGCCATATGCTCACCTACCCTCTCCCATTTTTATTTACTTATTTAAATGATGCAAAAAGCTCACATCAGCAAAAATCCCTCTCTCAGCGGGTCGTCAGGGTCCAGCACAAATTGATGATGTCCCGTCACCCAAGCCGAGCCTGTAATTTGCGGAATCACGGCCGGATAAGGACCTACCTGCGTCTCGCCCACAATTTCAGCCCGAAACATGGAGCCTGTGATGCTTTCATGCACAAACGGCTCGTGCAAGCCCAGCTTTCCCTTGGCGTGCAGCACCGCTACCTTGGCCGAGGTTCCTGTGCCACAAGGGGAGCGATCGATACCGCCTGGCGGAATGACGACAACATTGCGACAATCGGCCTGTGAAGCCACGGGTTCTCCGTAAAATTCAATATGCGTCAATCCTTGAATAACCGGATTTTCAGGATGTACTACCTCAACAGCAGCATTCACTGCCTCCCGAATCTGTACCGCTGTTCGTACAATTTTTGCTCCATTGCTCTGATCCAGGACAAGACCGAAGGAGGCCGCCTCTATAATGCCGTAAAAGTTTCCTCCATAGGCAATATCAAGAGTAACTCGACCGATGTCCTCTACCTGAACCTCCACCTCACGGCGGTACACAAAGGAAGGAATATTGGTGAACGTTACTTGTTTCACCTTGCCCTCATCTATATCCAGCCGTACTTGAACCGGGCCTGCCGGAGTGTCCAGCAATATAGATTTTTTATCCGCAGCAATCAGGCCACCTTCCACCAGTGCCGTGCAGACGCCAATCGTATCGTGACCACACATCGGCAAATAGCCGCCTGTTTCTATAAAGACCACACCCATATCTGCAGCTGGATGACAAGGCTCTGTTAAAATGCAGCCTGACATCACCTCATGACCACGCGGCTCAAACATCAGCAGACGGCGAAAATCATCATGGTGCGCTGCCATATAAGTCATCTTTTCCAGCATGGTATACCCTACCAGCTTAGGCGCGCCGTGGATGACTGTCCGCGTCGGATTGCCTCCCGTATGAGTATCAATCGTAGTAATTCTGCCCGCTGCACTCATCCAGTTACCTCCCCGTGAATATCGTGGCTGGTAAAAGCCTCTCCGAATCGGTCATAACGCAGCGGCTCTACCGGAATACAAGTGGGTTCGCCGCGTACCATTTCGGTCACCAGCTTACCTGTAACCGCCGCCAGGCTAATACCATCTCCTTCATGGCCTGAAGCGATAAATAGCCCCGGTACTTCATCCACTGCGGATATGATGGGCAAATGATCAGGGGTCCATGGACGCAAACCCGTATACGCCCTCATCAGCGGCACATTGGCCAAGGCAGGAAAGAAGCGAATGGCTCTGCGGGCGATTAAGCGAATCACCTGCTGATCAACTCCTGTATCCATACCGACAAACTGACGGCTGCTGCCAATCAAAATGTTCTGGGATGCGGTGGGCTCAAATACCAGCGCTACACCGTATTTTTCATAAACCTCATCTACACTCCGCTGACCTCCGAACTTGCTCATCAGATAACCGAACTCCATCACCTTGCGGTTTCCGATCGAAGGCATTCGGGCAGACACCAGTATATGTCCTTTGCGCGGTATAATCGGAAGGTCCAAACCTAGCGAATGACCGATGCTGCGTGTCCATACACCTGCGGCCAACACTACTGCATCAGCATGGATCACGCCGTTTGGCGTCTCCACTCCGCAGGCGTTCCCCCTTTCGTCCTTGAGAACCGACTGTATCGGCATGCGCGGCAATAGCCTGGCTCCCATCCGACGCGCGGCCCTGGCCAGGGCATACGTCATCTGCACCGGATTTACAGTAGAATCTGTCGCACACTCCAGTCCGCCCGGCAAATCTTTGGCTAGATACGGCCATTCCTCTTGCAAATCCTGCTGATCCAGCATGCGAAACGGAAGCCCTTCCTGCTGCTGGCGGGTGACCCACTGCTCTGCGGCCTGCATCTCCTGGTCGTTTTCACAGACCAGAATACTTCCAGGCGCACGATACTCAAATTCATCTTCCAGTTCCTTAGCCAGCTCTGCCACCAGCTTCTGTGATAACAGTGACATCCGACTGTCAAAGCCGGGCTCTTTGTCGATTGCCAATATATTTCCATCACATCGGGAAGAAGTACCTCCAGCAATTTCCCCTCGTTCAGCCAGCACGACCTTCATACCAGATTTAGCTGCATAATAAGCGATGGCTGTACCGATGATTCCACCGCCTACAATGACCAGATCCGCCGCATCGTGTTTCATTCGTTTTCCCTCCCTTCAACCGTTTCCATATGAATGGAAAACAATCCGGCGGCTTGCCCCAAAGCTCTATTTTGGCAAGTTGCTTTATAGTCATTCAGCCCCATCCAAGTTCAGTCAAGACATTCGGGACAGCCACCTCTTGGGGGCATTCATTACAGCTTGAGCGTAAAGGTTTGTGTGACAGGCTTGCTCAGCTCGTCATAATCCCGCAGCTGTATGGTGAACGTATACGTCTTGTTGGCTGCTCCGCTGTCTGCTTTTCCGCTAATCGTTCCTGTAAAGCGGTCCAGTGTAAAGCCTGTGGGCAGTTGACCGCCGGTCACCGTCCAATCGTAAAATGGTACGCCTCCCTTGGCTTCCAGCTTGGCCGTGTATGTCTTTCCTTTGACGGGTGCTGGCAGTTGCTTTGTCATGATTTCTGGCGCGAGGAAAGGAGTCAGGTCCTTGCGCAGCGGCCAGCCTGCCTTTTCTGCTACAAGCAGCGAAAGCTTCGTGTTCATCCAGCGCCGGGTTGGGAATAGATGGCGCCAGCCTCCATTTTGTCCGCTCAATCTATCGACCTCTGCAAGCTCTCCAGAGAGATGATAGCTGTCGTCCAATGCAGCCGGTCTGTGCTGATAGGCCATAATATCCGGGTCATTGCCAGCCGCTTCCTTCAGCGCCTTGACGCCTGGGAACGTGTCGCTGAACACAATTGCATGACCGAATTCGTGCATGATCAGCCCGTGCACATCTGTCACCTTGGACAGATCGGATTGATACCATTCTTCATCGTCCACCGATGTGAATGGAATGGCATCATCATAGAAATCCAGGATCAGACTATAGGAACGGTTTAAGTTCCCTGGGACGGTCACACCGTTACGTGTATGATAATTGCCATTCGCTGCCGGAAAGCCCGTAGAATACGGCCCATTTAGCCCTCTCATAAATACCCACATGCCTTTGTAGGGTTTGTTATTCGTCACCTGTATTTCATTTTGCCAATCATCTCCTGGCAGATGGTTTACTTCCGCATTGGCAGGAATCTCATCAAATGGCTTCAGATCAAAGAAATAGAACCAGTCCTTCACTGCCAGCTCTGCGGCTTTTTTGGTAGCCGCGTCATTGAAATAAGGCTTGATCGTATCGAATCTGTAGTCAAAATGGAGGGGGATTGTGGGTTCTTCATTATCGTCCTGATCCAGCACACGAATCGGAATAGACTGAGTGGTTGTGTGGCCGTTATTTTCGGCAACGGACATAGACAATGTATAGTTCTCTATTTCACCGTTTCCTCCAATCCGGTCAGGATGAATGGCCAGCCGGAAATCCTTCTCCTCCTGTGCATTGGCAAAGGTCAGCGTTTTGCTTGCTCCTTGCGCCGACAGCGTACTTGGCAAATCCATCATCAGTCGGGATGTGCCTTGCGCTTTTAACGTAACGGTTAACGGAAAAGCGGCATTGGCAGGCGGCTTCACTTTTAGCTTCACATATGGGTTCGCCAGATACCCTTGCCAATCGACCAGATCTATACCATAGTCGTTCACCGTCCGGCTAAAGATGTCGATGACTTTTACATCCGATTCTGCCTCGGCATAAGCCTGTTGAGCCGGAAGAACTGGTGTCAAAGCCACGATGAGAGAAGTTGCCAGTGTGATCAGCCATACTTTGGTTTTCCTTTTACGCGTGTTCATTTGATCCCTCCATCTCGTTTTTTGGGATGATTTTAAAACTATGGATAGTTACCTATAACGCCACTGCGTTTTATAACAAAAGCAGCTCCTTGGGCGAGGCAGTCAGCACCTTGGCACCGTCATCTGTGATCAGTACATCGTCCTCAATCCGAACTCCGCCGAAGCCCGGAATATAAACCCCCGGTTCCACGGTAATGACATGTCCCGGTACAAGCACAGATTGGCTCTCACGGGACAGCCGCACCTGCTCATGAATCTCCAAGCCAAAGCTGTGGCCCAATCCGTGACCAAACTGTTCTCCATAGCCATAGGAGGCAATCACATCCCGCCCCAGACGGTCCCCCTCCCGACCGCTCATGCCAGGGCGAAGTCCTGCAATCGTCGTCATATTCGCTTCCAGCACAATAGCATACAGTTCCTCGTGCCGTTCTGATGGATTTCCAACGAATACGGTACGCGTAATATCAGACAGATAACCACGCACATTTGCGCCAAAATCCATCGTGACAAACTCGTTCTGACCAATTTCCTTGTCACTGGCCAGTCCGTGGGGCAGTGCCGAGCGTTCACCTGAAGCAACAATGAACGCAAAACCGCCTGATTCCGCGCCTGCGAGCCGGAGCTGATATTCCAGTTCCGCCGCAATCCGCCGCTCTGTAACTCCAGGCTGAATATAATTCAGCACTTCCGTAAAGGCGGCATCGGTAATGCGCGCAGCTTCACGGATGGTGTGAATCTCTTCCTCGTCCTTCACGTCACGCAGCCGTTCAATTACATCTTCCGTGTACACATACTCCAACGATCCTAGTGCGGCTTGAAGCTGTCCTGACTGTTGAAGTGAGACATGCCGACTCTCTAGACCCAGTCTACGAACACCCAATTTACTTGTGAGGTCAGCGATGGTCTGGAAGATTTGTGCCTCATGCCGAATAACTGAATATTCAGCTGCCTGATCTGTTGCCTGCAACATATAGCGGAAATCCGTCACCAACAAAGCCTCTTCCTGCGTAACGAGCGCAATTCCGGCGGAGCCTGTAAATCCGGTCATATATCGTCGATTGGGTCCATGTGTAATAAGTAGTGCATCTATCCCTAGAGCCGGGAATTCCGAGCGTAACCGAGCCAGTCTGCCTGGAACACCCTGTAATCGTTTTGCTGAACCGTTGGGTTTATCCAAAGCTACATCAGCCTCCTTTTTAGCCTTTAATCCCTGTCAGTGTGATGCCTTCAATAAAATAACGTTGTCCGATAAAAAATATCAGGACGATCGGAGCCAAAATCGTGCTGGATGCCGCCATCAGGTAAGGCCAATTGGTATTGTTCAATCCCCGAAAAGTCGCCAGCCCCAGCGCCAGTGTAAAATGCTTTTCGTCACTCAAATAAATAATCGGGCCCAAAAAGTCGTTCCACACATCAATAAAGGTAAATATCCCGATCACGATCAATGCAGGCGAAGATAAAGGAATAATGACGCGCCATAATACAGTTAGCGGTGTACCTCCATCCATATAAGCGGCTTCGTCCAGATCGCGCGGAATCGTCAGCATAAATTGTCGCATCAGAAAGATGTTGAACGCCCCTCCACCAAACCATGCAGGAACAATCAGCGGCAGAAATGTATTCAACCCGCCCAGTTCACGCCACATGACGAAAGTAGGTATGAGCGTCACCGCATAAGGCAGCATCATCGATCCGATCAGCAGAGAAAAAATCAGATTACGTCCAGGCCAGCGCAGGCGGGCAAAGGTAAACGCCGCCACAATCGAGGTCATCATTACTCCTGCCAGCACACAAACCTCAATGATGAACGTATTCAGAAAATACCTGCCGAACGGTACCGAAGTCAGCGCTTCTGGGTAATTGCTCCATTGAAAAGGAGAGGGTATCCACTCTGGCGGGAATACGAAAATTTGCGATGTTCCCATCAGAGAGCTACGAATGAGCCATACAAATGGCAACAACATTAAAACACTGCCTATCATTAAAACGATATACAGTACGATGCGACTGATTTGGAATGGTTTGGAACGGGCGGCGGTAGCAGGACTTCGGGAGCGTTCAGGCTGTGGAAGTGGATGTTGCGGTGTGTCTGAAGGTTTGACAGAAGAAGTAACCTGATTCATGAACGTTCCCCCCCTTCATAGTGAACCCACTTTTTGGACGTGGAGAAAATCAGAACAGTTAGGACCATAATGACGAAAAATAAGATCCAGGCCAGCGCTGAGGCGTAGCCGATTTTGGTCTCCGTAAAGGCTGTGCGCCACAGGTAGAACACATAGAACAGGGTTGAATTGTTAGGTCCCCCGTTTGTCATGACATACGCCTGATTGAATGCCTGAAAGGTGCTAATTAAAGACATAACCAAATTGAAGAAGATGGTTGGTGTCATCGAGGGAATCGTAATATGGAAAAATTTATGCAGTCTATTGCCGCCGTCTACCTCAGCTGCTTCATACAGATGGGTGGGAACCGACTGAAGTCCCGCCAAAAAGATAATGACCGTATTCCCGATCCCCCAGGTGCTCATCATGATCAGCGAGGGTATTGCAGTATTCTCGTCATAAATCCATTTGCTCCCCGGCAGGCCAACACTCTCCAGCAGTGAATTCAACAGACCAAAATCAGGATTGAACATCCACAGCCACAGCATCGTGTTGGCAATACTCGGCACAATGGTAGGCAAATAATAAATCGTGCGGAACACCGACAAACCTTTTACCTTTTGATTTAATAGCAGTGCAATGATAAAAGCTGCCGCCAAGCCTAGAGGTACGCTGCCCAGTGCATAATACGTGGTCACGAACATGGATTGGGAAAAGGTAGTATCCTCGGTCAAAATGGTTCGGTAATTATCCAATCCAATAAAGGTCATCTGTCCACCAATCGTCCAATCGGTCAAGCTGAATACGAACGATGCCACAATCGGTCCAATCGTAAATATCATTAATCCCAGGATGGCAGGCAGCGCGAATAGCAGACCCCAGTTTCGCTCCATGCGCATCATTCCTGATTTTGGTCGCTTCATGGGCCGTTCTCCTTTCGCAGCTGTCCTGCCGCATTATTCATCCGGATACACTCCTTGAAGTAGTGGCTGAATAATGGGTTCCAGTTCATCCAGCGCCTGCTGCGGCGTCTTCTTGTTCGTCCAGATTAGATCCAGCCCTGGGGTCAGCTTGGAACCAATATCAGGCCAGTTGCGAAGAGTCGAAGTTGACGGCTTGATCGCATAATCTCTGGCATACTCAATGCCAGCCTGCTGAAATTCCGGTGGATGTGCGGCATTATTCGTCCACGACTGGATGGCCTGCTCGTCGGTATAATATTTTTCTTCGATAGGCATCCACAGACCGGACTTGAACAGATCCACCTTTTCAGGATTGTTATGGTACAAATAAAATTCGAGCGCTTCTTTCGGGTGCTTGGTGCTCTGGAAAATAACTGTGGCCCCCGCAACGATCATCGTTTTGGGCTCTTTAAGCTTCGGCAAAACGCCGATACTCCATTGCAGCTGCTTGTTGTTTGAAAAATCGAGCAGGGACCATGTTCCGTCTACCACCATAGCCACCTTTTTGGTCTGGAGCCGAATCGTATTGGACGGCATGTCCTGCTGTTGGATCAAATCAGGAGAAACATGCTCCTTGAAAACCAGATCTTGCAGCTTCTGAAACACCTCTACCGACTCAGGGCGGTTCAGAGTATACTTCTTGCCTGTTTTGTCGGTTAAACCTCCGCCATTGCTTGCTAAGAGCGGCCCCCAGGAGCTACGGTCGTTGCCAAAGGCAAAGCCGTATTGCACAATATTTTTGGGATCAAATCCGCTGTCTCCCGGATGCTTGCCATTCTGATCCTTGGTCAACTTTTTGGCAATCTCTAGAAATTCATCCCATGTCCACGCTTTTTCAGGATCAGCCGGAGGAACGGGTACCCCTGCTTCTGTAAACAACTCCTTGTTATAAAATAGCTGCATCACTTCCAAAGCAGTGTAATTACCGATAGACTTGCCGGGTTCGCTGTAAAGATAGGAGGATTTGAGTTTGTTTTTTAATTCGGGATATTCGTTATAATAGGAGGATAAATCTAGGAGTCTGCCTTCACTTGCCCATTTCATCGTGAGCGAATCGCCCAGGTAGGCGATATCAGGAAGCTGATTGGCAGCCATTAAAGTGTTAATTTTCGTGGTGTAGTCACCAGGAACATGCTCGCCCTTCACCCGAATGTTCGGATGGGATGCATTAAAGCTTTGAATCATCTTTTCCATCGCCTGCTTCTCGTCATTGCTCCCCCAGTACATAAACTTGAGTTCGACCGCATTGGGATTAGCCGGTTCGCCAGCGCTACCACTGCACGCCGTCAGCCCTGTCAGCATCGCCGTCATCACCAGAGCCATCCATGTCCGTAACCTTCGTTTTCGCAAATCAACCGGCCCCTTCCTGAACTGGTTTCTCCTTACAAGCCTATTATGCGCTGAGAGCCCGAAGCCGACCACCTAACGACTCCAGACTCTCTTTGTTTTGGTATGATTTTTTTAACAGCGCGTTTACAAAAATGTTTTGCGGAATTCCGTTGGCGTTAATCCGGTATGCTTTTTAAAGGCAATACTAAAATAGTTCGTATCTGCGAAGCCCACAGCCTCCGCCACCTCTGCTACCTTGCGATTCGGGTCCAACAGTAGTTCCCGGGCTCGCTCGAAGCGCACACGCGTCTGATACTCAGCGAAGCTTTCACCTGTAACCTGCTTAAAACGGGCACTCAAATATTTGGGACTCATATTCATGTACGCTGCAAGACGGTTCAATCCCCCATCCTCCTGAAGGTGCTCACGAATCCATTCCTTGGCCCGTTGGAATTTGCGCGGAATCCCCTTTTCGCGCGATTCCCGCACTTGGCGACCCACCCGGACAAAATAGCGTGATACATAATCAATCATCTCAGGTCCGTGCCGCAATCGGGACAGTTCCAATAATGGGTCTTGCTGCTGTATGGATGTTTGTCCTTCGGATGCATCGCTCTGAACAATACGCATAACGAACAGAACAAGCTGAGTGACGATCATTTTCACCTGATTGACGGGCAAGCCCGCTAATTGTCCAGACCATTCCTGCAAAATCGCATGTACGGCAGCATCATTGCCAGCACGAATTTCTGTAATCATGAGCAGTTCCTTCTCCAGCAAATGACTACTGTTCGGCTCAGCCGCCTGAATGCTCTCGAAGGGGATGATCTGGCTATAGCCCACCCACCCCCGATGCTCCACAGCCTGTACTGCTTCCTCATATGCTTCAGGAAGCTGCTCCATCCGTTGTACGGGACGGCTAATCCCGATGGACATCCCCTGGCTCAATCGTTCCTGCACCGCCTGACGAATCTGCCGGGCCGTCTGCTCCGCTGCCCTGCAAGATGCCGCCGCCAGCAGTACAACACGCCGATCACGGGAAACCGCCGCACCATGCGCCTTCGTACCGGCTGCTGCCGCAGCCTCCCAAGCCAACTCGGCGAATACATGCGTGCTCTTATTGGTGGAACTCTGCGACTCGCTAGGAGCGGATGCTACCTGCTGCGAGGCCTCCTCCAGCTCACAGCACAGCACAGTATAAGGCGGTCTGCTCGTCTCGCCGAAAAATCCCAGCCCGTCCATCTCCTGAACGACCTCCGCTGCGGGGCGCCGCTGCTGGAGCAGATCCAGCAGCAAGTGCTCCCTGTACAATGGCTCCAATGAACGATGACGGTGAATAGCTTCCTCCTCGCTTCTACGCCATTGCGCAATGCGATCCTCAGCCCGTCTCAGAGCCGCTTCAAAGTCTTCGCTTGTCACTGGCTTGAGTAAATAATCAACCGCTTGAAGCGAAACGGCCTGACGAATATACGTCATGGATTCGTACCCTGTCAGGAATAACAGCGGGGTCTGCTGATCCTTTTCCCGAATGGTTTTGGCTATGTCCAGCCCACTCATATCCGGTAAATTAATATCCAGTAAAATCATGTCCGGTCGCCGCTCTGTATACAACCGTAATGCCGTTGCGCCGTTCTCCGCCATATCATTGACTTCCACTGACAGGCCACTTTCCGCCACCATCAGCCTCAGTCCTTCCCGAATATGATATTCGTCGTCTACAATCAGCAGCCGGTACATGCCATCTCCCCTTTCTTATTCGGTTCGAATGGGTGCCAGTAAGGTAACCGAGGTGTACTGACCCAACTCGGTTGTCACAGACAGACCATATTGGGGACCATAATGCCGAAGACGTTCATGTACATTGCGGAGTCCAAAGCCAATCGCACTCCCCCGCTCGGCATCTAGCGATTTCCGAATATCGTCCAGACGCTCGGCTCCAATACCGCCCCCATCATCACTGACCGTTAAACGCAAAGCATCGCCTTCCCTCGCACCGGATAACATAATATAGCCGCGGTCGGTACGCCCTTTCAAACCGTGGTAAATGGCATTTTCAACGAGTGGCTGGAGAATCAGCTTGGGTACGTAAAACCCGCAAATATCCTCCTCGACTTCGCATATCCACTCGAACGAATTCCGAAACCTAAACTGCTGTACCTTTACATAGGCGCTTACATGCTCGACTTCCTGTCCCAAACTGATTTGCTCTCGACCATAACTTAGCGAAATGCGAAAGCATTTACCGAAGGCACCAATCACCTCTGCCATATCCCGCTGCCCATTCGCCAGCGCCATTCCCTTCAGTGACTCCAGTGTGTTGTACAGAAAATGCGGATTAATCTGCGCCTGAAGCGCGCGAAACTCGGCCTGTTTGCGCGACAGCAACGCTTCGTATACTTGCCCGTACAGCTCATGATTTTTTTGCATCATATGAAGAAATCGCTCCCCGATCTGCCCTACCTCATCCTTAGGGTTAAATACAACGGAAGCAGGAGCTTCAGGAGCTTGGGCTGAGGCCGTGGTGGTCACACTCCCATCCACTGCCATTAATCGGCTCAATTGAAGCAAGGGGCGACGAATTGTATCACTTAGCCGATAAGACAGCATCCAGCCCAACACCAGTGCAATCAAAAAGGTCCAGATGGTCCAGGCCCCAATTTGTCGCGCATCCTCGAATAACACGGACTGATCGACTTTTTGTAGGAGTGTCCATTGTCCCTCGTTTAACGGTCCGTAGGAAATCATCGTCTGGCGGCCGTTCCATGTTCTCCAGTCCTTCGTAAGCACGGGTCTATCCACAGCAGATTTGGCGATTTGTCGCAATAGCGATGGGTCCGCAATGCTCTGCTCCGGCAATCGGTATACAGGCTCGCCCTCCTGATCGAGCACCCACATCTGGGTATTGCTGTCTGTTTCATGAAAAGCAAGCCCACGAAACAGACTGGCCTTGTCGATTTCCAACAGCAAAAATCCAAGCGGCTCATAATCTCCAGTCGTTTTTCGCAGCAGCTTTCCAACGTAAATACGATCCTCCGCCATCCCGCGCCCTGATTCAAACGGCGGATGAGCCATCCACATCATAGGTTGCTCGGCGAGCAGACGGCGGTAGTACACACGTGCTTCCTTTAATGTAGGAAGGCCGCCAAAACGGACCGAAACATTCCCTTGATAGAGAGAATGCTTGAGTCCGCCATTGGCGGCATAGATGAGCGAGGACGTGATATACGGCTTGGTCTGGGTTTGCGTACGAACGACCATGCTGAGTGTTTCGTCGTTCCGCAAGTATTCATAATCATCTTCTGGCTTGGTCTCCAGTGTGGACTGCACATCAGGATTGCTGAGAATGGCGTTGGTTAGATCATTCAAATCGGAGAGTGTCGCATTAACGTAATTTTCACTCATTTGCCGGGACTGCATTGCCAGTGCTTCTGACTTCTCACCAAGAGAATGGGCCGCAATCCGGTAAAAGGTAAAGGTCAGCACTACCATCGGAATGACGGTCAGTACCAGCGTCAATACGATAAATTTCCCACGGATCGTAGGAATCCCGGCAAACTTTTGACGCCCTCTGCCCCCCATTCATTGGCCTCCCTTACACATAAGCGGGAAGCCATGTCCCGTGCGCTGCAATCAGGTCGTCACACAGAGAAACGATATCATCCATGGATAACTCAGCTGAAGTGTGCGGGTCCAGCATGGCGGCGTGATAAATATGTTCTTTTTTCCCCGTAATCGCAGCTTCAATCGTTAATAGTTGGGTGTTGATATTCGTTCGGTTCAGTGCAGCACATTGGGGCGGCAAGTCACCCACAAAGGTCGGCGTAACCCCATTACGATTCACCAGGCAGGGCACCTCCACACAGGCTTCCTTCGGCAAATTGGTAATCAAGCCTGTATTCATCACATTACCGCCAATGGCAAAAGGCTGATTGGTTTCAATTGCCTCAAATATATAAGAAGCATATTCGTTCGACCGTTCATGGCGCAGATCCTGATTGCCCAAAAGTTCTTCACGCATCGTCTCCCAGCGTTCAATCTGGCTCACGCAGCGGCGCGGATATTCATCCAAAGGAATATTGAACCGTTCAATCAGCTCTGGATATGTCCGTTTGATAAAATACGGATGATACTCTGCGTTATGCTCGGACGATTCCGTAATGTAATAGCCGAATTTCAGCATCATTTCAAAGCGCACCATATCATGATGCTTTTCCTGCTGCTTGGCGGCAGCCCGCTTTTTAATCTCAGGATACAAATCCACCCCGTCCTTGCTCACTTCGAGCAGCCATGCCATATGATTGATACCTGCAATTTTCGCCTTTACCCCTGCCTGCTCCAGTCCAAGACTTTTGAACAACTCCGGTATACACGCCTGTACGCTATGACACAGCCCTACTGTCCGGACACCGCCGTGTACGTTCATTACATTCGTCAACACAGCCATCGGATTTGTATAGTTGAGGAACAGTGCATCCGGGCATACTTCGCGCACGTCTGCTGCAAAATCGAGCATCACCGGAATCGTTCTTAAATTGCGGAAAATGCCGCCAATGCCGACCGTATCGGCAATCGTTTGGCGCAGACCGTATTTTTTAGGAGTCTCAAAATCCGTAATCGTACACGGATCATAGCCCCCCACCTGAATGGCATTTACTACATAGGCTGCTCCACGCAGTGCTTCCTTCCGATCAGTGTAAGAGCGGATCACACAGGTACTCCCCGTTGTTTTTTTCAAATTGGATAAAATATTCTCCGAATCCTTCAGCCTAACGGGATCAATATCGAACAATGCCAGTTCAAAACCCTGCAAAGCAGGTGTCAACATACAATCGCCAAGTACATTTTTAGCAAATACCGTACTGCCTGCACCCAGAAATGTAATCTTGCTCATACTTTGTCCCCCATTCACCTTTTTGTTCGCAGCTTTGCACCTCAAATGCAAGGATACCCATCGCCACTCTCCCCTTTGCAGGAAGAAAGTGACGATGGGAAAGATTAGCCATAACTATGCGTTGTTGCCTCCCACTTAGGATACCCCCACTGATTTAGCTGGGCTGATAAGCCGAGGCGGCAAGACAGATGTTACCGGGGATGTCGTAGTTGGCGGAGTTGTTGAAGTCCCCGGGCTAACTGATGTTGCCGGTGAAGCCACGGCCCCTGCCTCAATTACGGTCACCTTGGCTATTGCCTTCAACTCCGTCCCTTCCACCTTGCCCTTCAATTCAAACGAACCTGGAGCAGCATATTGTGCAGGGTCCATATCCTCCCATTCCACAGCTACCCATTTGGTGGAGCCTTCTCCATACGTAGCTTCCACTACGCTTGGCAGTTCAGGTTTTTCACCCACATGAGTGGTTACACTCACCTCTTTTAACGCAGTGATGTCCTCAGTTGCCACCAGACTCTGTGCTGTACCAGAGGCCAGACCTGCCACCTCGTTTGCATTCAATGCGCGGCTGTAGATCCGGAAGTCATCCACCAGACCATTGAAATATGGATCAGGGTACTGGGACTTACCGATGAAATTATTTTTCGTCTGTCCCAGACTGGTTGGATTCAAGGTCAGATTGGTATTGCGTCCCACTTCTTTCCCATCCACGTACAAAATACCTGTGGAGCCCGAAAGCGTGACCGCAACATGCTTCCATACGCCTGTCGGCAATACAGGGGCATCAATCGTCTGTTCCTGTCCTTGCCCGTTACCCTGATTCGTAATGGCAAATAGCATCCGGTTCCCGGCTTTAGGGGTCAGGAACATATATTCATTGGTCCCGGAGCCGAAGTCAAAAATCCGCACATAATCGCTCAGGCTGTTCGCTTTGACCCAGCCGGATACGGTCAATTGCTGTGCCCGACTGACAATTCCCGCCGGAAGCTGCACATAGCTGTCCTTGCCGTTCAGACTGACAGCATTGCCTGTTTTACCCGCAGCCCATGCCACGGTCCCCTTAACGGTAGCATCATTGCCGCTATCTGATGAATCCACAGCAAGAGCACCGCTTGTTTCGTCAAACTTGTAAACGGCAAGCCGTTCAGGTAACGGTGCCGCCGGTTCAGCGATCACAGTTACTTTAGCCTCTCCTGATAACTGGGAATCGCTGGCTGTCAGCTTGAAGATATACGTTCCTGGCTCGGAAACATCCACCTTCGTACGTATTGATGTCTTGCTGCTGAATGTGACCTTCGCATTCTGTGGTCCTTCAACCAGACTCCACTCACTTGTCACTTTTCCTTGCGGAAGCCCATCATCTGTAGCCGTACCTTTCAGAATAATCTGATCTGGCAGCTTCACCTTGGAATCTTTGCCTGCATCAACGACAGGTGCTTTGTTGGGATCTGGTGTGGTTGGTGTCAGCTCTACCGTATAGGAGGATGCTGTACCAATTTCCAATTTAAGCTTATTGCTTGGTGCATACGCATTAAACTTGCCTTGCGATTGTCCCCCCACTTTAACCAGGTACGTTCCTTTCTTTAAACCATCAAATGTAACGTACGTAGAATGAGCTTGGCCCGGCGTTTGGTTTTTCAATTGAAGCCATACATTATCCTTGGATGTTGCCAGCTTGGCTTCTGTATACTGATCCTTTTCCAGCTCGATATACAGCTTTTCCGTAATCAAATTGACCCGTTTGAACAAACCGTCCAGCGGCTTGATCGTATACACGTTACCGCTTTTGCTCACCTCTGCACCGTAGCCCGTCAATCCGAATATCGGATCAACCGCGATATCCGCGCTTAAGGTTTTAAGTGCACCGAACAATCCGAGGTCAGCCTCACCGCTCATGCCGCGCCAGCCGTTAAAGAGCGGGACGTTTTTACCGCCGCCGGTGCCGTTTGTTCCGTTATTGCCTTTTTCCGCTTGATACGTCCATGCGACCGCCCCGATGTTCTCAGGGTCCGAGCTGATTTGCCCGGAGTTAATCGCTCCGACATTGGCAATTTTGGCAGCATAGGACAGCCGTTGTTGCTCCTCGCGATGATTGTCCTCATGATGACGAATCCAGTCATCCATCGCATATCCCGCAAGTGAAGTCGTGTACTGGAAGTTAAACCAGTTCTCCCCGGTAATCGTCACCGGATCGGTATAGTAGTACCATACAGGCATATGACCGCGTGACGCACGAGTTTTGGCATTAATTTTCCCCATCATTTCCAGGGCTTTACTTTGCTCGCCCTCTGTATCTATATTCTGCTTGGCTAACGTATATACAGCCTCTTCGCCTGTATTGTCGTAGCTATATTCAGAACCGTAAGGATACTTTGTATTTTTAAAATTGTTATACTTACGATCCATTTTTTCCTTGAGATCATTCGCTTCATCATCGTAGCCCTCATCATGAAGGGCCTGAATAATATCCGGTGTGGTCAGCTCGCCCATCAAACCTGTTTCCCAGTTGTACGCAACGGGTCCTTCATATAATGCTTTGAAAATGTTATAGGCCCGCAGCAAATAGGTTTCCTTCGGATGCTTGTAAGTGACGAGATCCGGGTATTCCTTGGCAATCTTATACATACTGAAATACGTGTTGTATACATGCGGGTATGCATATCCCCGGTAGGTCGGTGTATCATTCGGCTCCGGCATCAGGAAATCATGAATTAAATAGTCCTCATGATGTCCATTCATCAGATTCGTCCAAATTGCCGTCTCCAAATAATCGTCTACGGCCCGCACCTCTTTGGCGACTGGAGAAAGCGTATTTTTCTCAGCCAGGAACTGTCCGTGGGTCAGTCCCCAATCGTCCCCCCAGCCCCAATAGCCGTTGAAAATGTTGCGTTTGGATTTGGTATGCATCATCCAATCGTCAAATACCTTATCGCGCAAATCACCTGGCACGTTCCACTGGGTTTTGTCTACCATAAAGGTAGCGTGCCGTTGTAGCGCCTGATCAATCGGTTCGATGGCATAGAATTGCAAAACCGTTTTGCTGCCATTGCCGTATTCCACCGTAATGAAATTCGGGCCCAGCTTAGTAAATTTCAGTTCATAAATGTGGTGTCCTCCGGCCTTGCTATCCGTCTGCGGAATAACGGTTCCGTCTGGATAGGTCACCTTGTTGATCGTTTGCTTGGTACGCAGATCCACCTTCGCCTTTTGATTCGTAGGCACAATCATGCCTGGTACGACTGTAGTATCCACCAAGTTTTCTTGATACAACGTATCTTTTACATCATGCTCGTCCTTCACCGCCAGAAACTTGAAGCCATAGTTTTTGCTTTGACCGGGATTCAGGATTAGACTCGTGTTGGGTAAATATCCACGGTTGGTGGACTTGATGACATTGGAATGAATATAAAATACATTCAATCCCTCCAGCCATTTGCCTTCGTTGGCCGGATTCCAGGCCCATTTGCTGCCTGGATGCTCTTCATCCCGCCAGTGATCCTGATACTCAAACCCAGCACCTGTGGTGGAATCAGGGATCAATAATAGGGAAGAACCAATGCCGCTGGGACGCCCAGCTGTAATATAGGAGCTGTTATTGCCGACAAAGGAATGCGTCACGACTCTCGTTTCGTAAATCGCATCACCGTAGGTCCACTGCTCATTAAAAGGTAACGGCAATCCAAAATCGCCAATCTCTAATTTTTTGCCACTCGTATTCTGTACCTGTATGTTCCACAGCACTGAACCATTCGACTCCGCCGAATAGGTTTCAATGACCTTAAAATTACGTATGCCTTCTGCATTATTTGAGTTCTCATACGTGACCGTAACACGGTTGCCGCTGGTCGTGATCTTGCGTGCGTCTGCCGACTTATTCGTCCATGCCTTCGTCCAGCTACCTTCATCCAGTCGGTACGTGAACATCAGCTCCCCTAGCCACTGATGATCTGCCGTGTTCTGCTCAGGTGTCACCGATGCGTTCATGACATATTCCGTCGGAAAAGCATCTCCTTTGATACGAATAGATGAAATTTCCCCATGCTCTCCTGTCTGGATTGTCAGCTTGTCATTAGATAGCTCATGGGCCTCTGCCGTATGCGCCCCAAACAACACAGACGCTGTGGTTAAAAACAAAAATGCCGCCAATATTCCCTTAAATTTCATCAACACGGCCTCCTTTTCGATCTCGGGGTCCTGATTTGCTTGTCAATCACCTGAAGTCTCTTCATTTCGCCACAACCTCCTTGGAAATGTAAGCGCTACAACTCTATTGTACAAAGCCTTGTCCATTGGTAAAATCAACATTTTCAACCGATTTATATAGGATTTCAACCTAATTGTGTCGTGGGATGAGTTACGACGAAGGAAGTGAGCGCGCGCGTGCAGATTGTGCTTCCGCTCGCTGTTGCAACGAAATTTTTTCAAAAAATTTATATTGAGCTGCTATAGTGGGGAATAAAGTTATATATTCAATAACAATTTAGGGTAAACGCAAACCTAATTAAAACAGCCCATCCATTAATGGATGGGCTGTTTTTTTACATACTACTTTCCTGCTCCTTGATCACCTGCTCAATCCCCAACAAAATCAGCTTCAATCCGAACTCAAATGCTCTATCGGTTCCCATCAGCTCGAACAGCCCATTTTTGAACATCCGCCGGAATAGTCCTACTTCTGTCTCACTCATGGAATCCAGAAGGTGAATCATCTCTTCACCCAAAAGTGCTCCCTTGCCCTTATCCTTAAGGATCGCGGAGACATTACGTTCATGCTGATAATCGTCCAGGACGAAGTAGGAGACATAGTTCACAAGCGTTGTAACCACTTGCATTTTCTGCTCTTGCTCAAGCGGCGCCGACTCCACGCAGAGCAGCATACGGTTGGTGAACCGGATGATGTCCGGTTCGTGGGGCAGCGTCATCATCATGAGCTGCGTGGAGCAGGGGTACCGATACAGTACACTCCGCATCGTTACCGCCAGCTCCCTCAGTTGCTCCTTCCAGTCCCCCTCGGAATGAAACTCCTCCAGAATCGTTTTCGATACCTGGTTGGCCAGACGCTGATAGAGATTCTGCTTGCTTTTGAAGTACCAATATAGAGAGGGAGCCTGAATCCCCAGCCGATCGGCCAATCGTCTCAAGCTGAATTTCTCGATACCATCCTCCCCTAGAAGCTCCCACGAAGCTTCTAAGATCTTATCTTCCGAAATCTGAGGTTGCTGCTTTTTCATCGGTTATCCGCCCTTTAATCTAACAGTGTAAGTTTATTCTTTACAGATTTATTAATTCATGATAACATCTAACACTGTAAGGTTCAATCTAACGGTGTTAGATTAGGCCAAATAAATAAAGAAAGCAGTGACTCGCATGGATGCAGAAAACCTCCATTACTTTGAAAAAGCACCGATCGCTAAAGCCGTAGCTCACTTCGCTGTACCGATGATGCTAGGTACGTCAATGAGTGTCATCTATTCCATTTTAAATGCCTATTTCCTTGGCACTCTCCACAATACCGCCATGTTAACCGCACTCGCACTAACCTTGCCGTTATTCGCGGCCATTATGGCGATAGGAAATTTGGTTGGCATCGGCAGCGGTGCATTTATCTCCCGATTGCTGGGAGAGAAAAAGTATGCTGATGTAAAGAATGTGTCTTCATTCGCCTTTTACAGCAGTTTAGTTCTCGGTCTTATCTTGATGGCCCTTGGTCTCCCGTTGATCGATTCACTCGTTCAGGGTCTGGGGGCGACACCTGACTCCTTCGGCTTCACGAAGGACTATGTCACGATTATGCTTATAGGTTCGCCATTCGTCGTATTATTCTTCACACTGGAGAATATCGTGCGCTCGGAGGGTGCTGCAATTACGTCGATGATCGGTATGATACTCAGTGTTGTCGTGAATATTATTCTCGATGCGCTGGTCATCTTCGTTTTCCATTGGGGCGTGATCGGCGTTGCGTCAGCTACGGTTATTTCTAATGTGGTTGCGAGTATATTCTACGCCTTCCATATGGGATATAAGAGTCAATTTTTAACCATCTCCATAAAATGGTTCAAGGCTACCAAGGATATTCTGAGCAATGTATTCAAAATCGGAGTTCCCGTGTTTATTATGAGTCTCTTCATGGGTGCAATGTCACTCGTCTTTAACCATTTTCTTGTCGAGTATGGGGATCAGGCCATAGCGGCTTACGGAATTTCCTCACGTTTATTACAATTTCCTGAGTTTATTTTGATGGGCTTATGCGAGGGTGTTGTACCATTGATTGCCTTTAGTTTTACAGCGAATAAATTACGAATGAAACAAACCATTGGATTTACAATCAAAGCGATTTTGGCCTTGGCAGTCGTGTTTGGCATCATCGTCTATCTGATTTCCGACCATCTAATTGGTTTATTTACCAATGACCCGCAATTAATTGTAATGGGCAGCTACATTCTGCATGTGACCTTCTTATCCTTGTTCATTACGGGGATGACCACGTTGTTTACGGGGATTTTCCAAGCAACGGCGCAGGGAACCGCTGCGTTTATTATGTCCGTCATACAGGGAATTACCCTGATCCCCGTGCTATACATCGCCAATCGAATGAGTGGCTTCCACGGGGTGGTCTGGTCGCTCGTCATTGCGGATGCCGTCGCGTTCCTTGTTGGAGCTATTATGCTGTATGTTCTGCGGAACAGATTGCAGCCAGAGCTGGATCATTTAGTACAGTAGAAAACATATAACATGCAAGAAGGCAGGATAAGGACATTAACCGATCCTGTCTTTTTAGATTCCGCCGCTACTTAGCGTGGTAGATAAAAAAGCCCTGAATATCAATCATCCATTTTTAATTTTTTGTAGGCTAATGGTGTCATGTTCATCGCTTTTCTGAATCTTTCTATAAAATAGCTGGTACTGTTAAATCCAACCTTATAGGCAACTTCTGTAACGTTAGATTCTGCTTGTTGCAATAAGACTAAGCTTTTTTGAATCCGATAATCCATTACATAATTCAACGGAGTTACCTTTAAAATTCGTTTGAAATATCGGCAGCATTCAGAACGACTCAATTGACCAGCTTTTGCAATATCATCTAATGTGACTTTTTCAGCATAATGCAAATAGATCCAGTTTAACATTTGTTTGATCCGTTGATTCTTTACCATTTCCACCTGGTCGTATTCTAATGGAAAGCCATTCATGACTAGGTTTTTCCAAATTAATGTTAAATACATCGTAATATCGATTTCATAGTATGGAGATTTATGTTGAATACATTGATTAATCTTCAACATGGCATCTAAAATGTTTTTCCCCCAAAGCTCGTCAGAATCTATGTATACATAAGGTAAATTTGTCGCTTGAATGTAAGGAGCTACGTAAGGTGTGTAAAGCTCTTGTGATAAAACGAAATGAGGAGAAACATTTAAACAGACATAGACGCAACCCGATTGATTCTGATCTTCCGCCATATGTAGGCAGCCACTATTTATAAATAACCCATCACCTTGTCGTACGATTCGTTTATCCTCATTTATTTGGAAGATCGCCTCCCCTTTTACAACCAGAACAAATTGAATTTCATCATGCCAATGAAGTGGTATGTATCCATGTATATTTTGGCTAATCGTTGTTTCATAACATGCAACCGGTAGTACGACCGTCCGATGCTCGGTTAGTTCTTTTAGGTTTTGGCCAATTATGAAATCTTTTATTTGCAAATCATCACGACCTCAATATATTTATATTTTAACATCAAATTCAGGTATAATTTAAAATTTTTTTCACCTATTATAACACTATTATTATATTTCAAGGTGGAGAACATTCATGGATAAATCAGCTAGAAAAACAGGATTATTTCTTGTTATCACAGGAGCTATATTTTGGGGGATCAGTGGGACCGTTGCAAAAAAACTTTTTCAACAAATCGATGTCAATTGGCTTGTAACAACACGTTTGCTCATAGCTGGTGTTTTACTCTTGGCCCTTCAATTTTTAATAAAAGACCGTACACAAATATGGGGTGTGTGGAAAAATAGAAGGACTGCTTTCCAACTCGTTGTCTACGGTTTGGTTGGTATGCTGTCAGTTCAATATACGTATATGGCATCGATCCAACGAGGTAATGCTGCTGTAGCGACACTATTACAGTATTTAGCGCCTATAATGATTATCATTTATTTAATTCTGCGAAAGCACACTGTCTTCACACGAAAGGATCTGTCAGCGATTTTGCTGGCTTTAGTGGGCTGTTTCTTCTTGTTAACAAACGGCTCCATTTCTCAGCTATCCGTTCCGACGGTCGCAATTGTTTGGGGGATCTTATCAGCAATAGCCCTGGCTTTTTATACCTTATACGCAATACCTCTTCTGAAGCAATACGATTCCCTAGTTATTGTGGGTTGGGCGATGGTTATCGGCGGTTTTGGATTAAGCTTGATTCATCCACCTTGGCAGGTCGATTTTAAAGCCTTGACACTAGACACCTATTTATATCTAGCGTTCGTGATCATATTCGGCACAATGATCGCATTTTGGTTCTATATAGAAAGCTTACAAAGTCTTTCACCAAAAGAAACAAGCTTTCTAAGTAGTCTGGAACCTCTAGCTGCTGTTCTAACAACTGTGTTTTGGTTAAAAGAGCCTTTTGGTTTTTTTCAATGGGTAGGTGTAATATGTATCATCGGACTGATCTTGTTATTGGCATTCGATAAAAAGCCTTCTTCAAATACCCAATCAAAAGAAGATATCCCGCTCTCAGAGTAAGCTAAACTTATGGGGAGGCATTAGGATACAACTGCTCGTTAATGGAGAAAACGGCAGCCGTTTTTTATGGCTGCCGTTTCATTATATTTATGAAGTTACTGTTTGAGGTGTTGGTGCTCGCTAGATAATACATCGAACGTTAGTTTTTACTTTGAGGCGGTTGCTTAATCATAAAAGGTACATTTTCTACTCCAACCATTCGTACATACGTAAATAATTGACCTTTATGGTGAATCTCATGGTCTTTCGCCGTGGATAGCCAGAAGCTCCCAGTGCCGAGAAAGTTCCTAAATTCAATCTCCTTTTCTAGCTGTTGAGCATTTAATTCCTTCAATTCTCGGATTGTTTCCTCCGTCAATTGATCGACGATGTTGCGTACATCGGCTATTGTGTGATATTGATCTATTTTTGTCGGTGGAGTGAAGGTACCATTTTTGACGGTTTTCACGAACATCTCCATAGAACTGGCTATATGAACGATTAGGGAACCCATAGGCATCGCATTGTCCCAGGGTTTAAAGTCAATATGTTCATCAGGTATCACTTCAACCAATTCTTGCAACACCAATCTGTGCCTTAGCCATTCCTGAAGATATTGAGCTACTACAGACATGCTACCAGCCTCCAAAATTTAGTAGTTTTCTAAGGTAATAATTCTATACTTGCAACCAATTACCTTCTTTTATGAAAAGGATACAGATGAAAAAGGAACGATTTGTCATCCAATAGGCGTTCCATCAGGTAGTTTAATATCTGGTTTCAATAAAACCACGTCCCCTTTTTCGGGGATACCTCCAAGGACTAATACCTCTGAATTAAAGCCTGCTATCCGTCGAGGAGGAAAGTTGACTACACCTATAATTTGTTCCCCTATAATCTCTTTGGCCACATATCTTTTTGTAATTTGTGCACTCGATTTTTTTATTCCAATGTCTTGTCCAAAATCGATTTCAAGTTTCATAGCAGGTACTTTAGCTTCTGCAAAAAACTCAGCTTTAATTATAGTTCCAACCCGAACATCGAGTTTCAAAAAATCATCAATCGTTGCCATGTAAGTATTCTCCTCATTATTTTCTTAAATTTCACGATAAACCGTAAACAATTTTAATATTTTGCAACCGCAAACTTTAGCGATTTTGCCCAAAAATACATCCCCATACCGAATAAAGTCATGATTCCACCTATGAATTGAAATGCAGACATGATTTCTCCCAAGAATAAGTAGGCGAGAAGTATGGCGAGAACAGGCTCTCCAATAATACCCACTGACACCGTAGTTGCCCCCATTGACTTCAACAGCAGATTAAAAATATATTGACCAAAAATAGTTGGAATTACTGCAAGTAATAAGAAATACGTCCAATCCGACGAGTCATATTCGATCAAGGAATAATGATTCACCAAATTGTAGACTAGCAGGACACTGCCGCCAAGAAAAAAGACAATCACACTATAAAAATTTGCACTTATTTTGTGGCTTACCTTCTGTCCTGCTATCATATAAGCCGAAACCAAGATTGTTCCTAATAGGGATAACCCATCTCCGATTAATGCCCCTTTCGAAGTCCCTATGTCTCCCCAAGCTATAATGATTGAACCGATAAGAGCAGCGATCAAGCAAAAAATAGTGAATAGGTTTACTCGTTCTCTGAACATAAAGTATGAACCAATCATTACGAATAAAGGCTGCAAGGATAAGATGACCATGGAGCTCGCAACTGAGGTATATACCAAAGATTCCATCCAGAATAAGAAATGTAATCCGAGAAAAAGACCAGCCAAGAAAACGGTACCCCAATCTTTTTTGGTCATATCTGAGGTGCGGAGCATTTTCCAGGGTACAAAAGGAAGCATTAATATGACTGACATATACAATCTATACATTCCAGCCACGGAGGTTGGAGTATGTGAAGATTTTATCATGATGGAAGAGACGGAAACCGACAAAATACTGATGAACAGTAAAAAATACGGATTCAAAGATAGCGATGTTTTATTTATTTTCATAATGACCCTCTCAGATGTTTTTGACCCATTGTCTGTGCACAGAACAATTGAATAATAAACTGAATTGAGTATAATAATATCACCGCTTTTATTTATTTTGTGTAAGTATATCTTTCATTTATATAGGAATATCGTCATAAGAAAGGAATCTTTCTTCAATGGAAAAACAACTGCACGAGACCATTCTCTATCCCGATGTTTCATTTCCATACATCATGTACACCCATTCGGTTCATGAAAGTATTCCTAAAGGTAGAGGATTTAACGATTTACATTGGCATGAAGAACTACAGATCACTTTGGTTACTAAGGGAAAACTTGTTATACAAGTGAACGGGATTGATCATGAATTAGACACAGGTCAAGCTATTTTAATTAATAAGGGTGTTCTTCACGTGACTACCCAGCTTTCACATCACGGTCAATATGTCAGCTTTAATTTTCCAGAGAAGCTGTTGGCCTTTTATGCGGATAGTGCGATGGAAAAAAATTATGTACTGCCTTATACAAACTCTTCCTTACTGTCACTTGTAATTAAAGGAGATGCTGAATGGCAAATTCAAATACTACAAATGCTGTGGGATATGAAACAGAAGTTTGATATGAAAAAAAGTTGGGGGTGGGAATATGAAGTAGCCATCAAAACAGCACAATTATGGTTCATCTTAATATCTAATATTTCGCTTTCTTCTGAGGAAGCACCTAAATACATGAAGCTGCAACAGGAAAGACTTCAACTGATGCTTAGCTTTATTCATCAAAACTACTCCAACAACATAACCCTGCAAGAAATTGCTGCTGTAGCACATTTAAGTGTTTCAGAGTGCACTCGTAGTTTTAAGAGGACCATTCATATGACACCTTATGATTATTTGATTAAATACCGCATCAAGAAAAGCAGTGAATTACTAACCTCAACACAATATACCATCACTGAAATAGCCCACAGAGCGGGCTTCAATCACGTAAATCACTTCATTCAGTCTTTTAAAAAACATTATAATAAAACACCTAAAGAATTTCGCAAATTTAGAAATGAATTCATGAATTAAGAAATGAAGTAGCCGATATTAGATCTATTGCTATACCCTGCAACTGCAAAAAAGGAGACGGCGCTTTGCCATCTCCCTTGCTTTATTCTCCCTCATAATTCCTGCTTAGAAATAGGTTGCCCGCTCCGCTGACCAACTGCCGTAAAGTCATCGCCCTTTTTAGGGAATTGGGATACTACATATTAGCATTGAACCGTGAAAATAAAACAGCGACTGACTAGGACCAGACCATAAAGTCTTAGACTGCCGCTGTTGTATTGAACTAACGTTTCCCGTAAGATGAACCACCAACACCATTTCCATCATTGAAAAGATTCAACCATTATAACGGCTAATTAAGTAAAATCAACAACAATTTAATGGTGCCCCTTGCAGTCAGAGTAGATACTACATCTACCTTAGTCTTCTGTTATACGTTTGTAACGATTACTGCTCAACTTTTAATGATTGCCCAAATCTCAGGGTCTAAATTTCTCTCCAAACGAAGAGATGAAGCAAGAGTAAGTTCAAGAGCGTTAAAGCTTATCGCTTCGCAAATAAGTTCAATAAACAACTTGAATATGGTCTTCACATCTTTAACACTGTGATTCATTTTTTCAAAATAATTTTCTATATAATAGTCAAGTGTACCTAAAGCGTTAGAATTATTCGTTACATGAGCATGAACTTCTTTTGAATATGTACCATACAGCGAAAAAAGTTGTGCGAGTTGAGGAAGCTTTGCGCTCCCTTTTGCTTTGTATGCCTCTTTTAATTCATCTTTCAAATTTCTAAAAGCAGTTCGAGCTATAGTTTCTTGTTCCTTTTCAGGATATGCTATCGAGTAAAGCAACTTCAGTAATGATTCTACAGCTGATCGAATGAGGTATCCTACAAAACCGACGTGATTGACTGGTATAGCAATAAGTATCGAATTTATATACTCTTTATAATTATTTAAAAATTCTTTATGACACTGGCAGTCTTGTTCCTCAATCCAGTCTTGGAAAACTTCAATTAGAATCATATTATCATAGGCTACAGAATGCAGTGTTCCTATTGATTTTATTCTTCCTTGTTTTGAACTCCATACGTTTGAAGGGAAATGCATATTAATAAACTCTTTATAACGGCTTAATTCATTTTCCTTAGACATAGCAACTATTTACCTCGACTATATTTATTCACAATATCATTAACGTAATCGTCAGAAGAATTTGTTTTTCTGGAATTGATAACAGGCTCATTGATATCATTATCATGTTCAAACAAAAAATCCATGACTTTGGATTGTAAAATCATAAGTTCTTTTATATCCATCCTTTGCATTCTTCTAATCGTCATAGCGATTAACGACGTGCGATTAGAATAAAGGTATTCTTTATGATCTATACTGACGAATTGAAAGAATTTGGGTAAATCTTTGTTACTCGTGAATAGCTCAGTAGAAAGAATGATCTCAGACAAATACCCATACATATTTACTCTTAGAGTGTTCTCATTTTGTATTTTTTTAACTTCTTTAAACTTGTTGAATAGAGTTTTCTTGTCCATTAGCTTCTGCTATCCTCCCTTCAAATTCTTCACAAATGTTCTGTATTGTTTGCAACAAGGCAGCATCATTTCTATCGCCTACAAAAGTATCCATTCGGCTAGTTGCGATTTTGGGCATGTACTTAAATTCTTGTTTAAATCTATATACTCCTTTATTCTCCGCAAAAGTATCTATGCTATTGATTATTTTAGTGACGCCTCCATCAAGATCCACCTTAGTTAATACTACTCCCAGGCAGGAGAGGCTTCTGGATTTCATCAAAGCAGCTTGATCTTCATTTTTAAAGTTTTCTACTACACTGTTAAGTAAGTCAAGACCCAAAATAGAATACAAATCTGGTTGAGCTGGAGCTAGATAAAAATCTGAGGCTAGTAACGCAGAAACTGTATAAAATGAGTATGTAGGGGGGCAATCTATAAAGATATAATCGAAGTCTCTCTTCAATTCCCACTGATCAATCAAAGTGAGGAGTCTTTGTTCGTTTTTACTGTTTACTTCTCTTTCCATAAAAACAGTAGAAAGGTCACCAGGAATTATACTAAGATTTTCCGTCAAGTTTAAAATAACGTTCTCTCTTTGAATATTCACTAGTTTTGACTCATACATATTTTGGATCGTTGGCATGCCCCCCAGTTTAGCTCCCTCATCATTGACTGTCTCTACGGAAAACTTCTCAAAAAGAGATTGAGTACAATTGGACTGAGGGTCTACATCGACCACCAAGACTCTCTTACCGTTATTTTGTAAGTAATATGCTATTTCTCGACAAAGCGTTGTTTTACCTACTCCACCTTTCATATTTAAAAAAGAAATAACGTGCCCCATACATCTTCCTCCTTGGTATAAGATCTGCTAGTTCGCTTGTTCATAGATCAATATACCTGTATTACAAGGATAAAATCAACCTTTTGGACTATAATATTCCTAATTCTTGCTAAGAATAAATTGATATCGTCTATAATAATACTCGTACAGCAAGAAAGAGTTGCTAGAAACTAAACATAAATAACTCTAAGCCCTACTTGTTGTATACGAAGGGAAAAGGGGTTGGTGAAAAAGTACGTCATTTCAAGCTGAGGGGTCGTGTCATGGGCATGGTTCCGAGGGGTTCCTACATGGACTATGTTGCGGTGGAGGAAGATCATCTTGTCGTTATTCCGGAGAATCTTTCCTTCGCAGGCGCCGTGCCTACAGTTGCCCTGACAGCTTGGCAAGCGCTATTCGAGCATGGCCGTCTGCAACCAGGGCAGCGCATCCTTGTTCAAGCCGGGGGCGTGGGACATGTGGCGGTACAGTTGGCCAAGCAACATGGAGCATATGTTATCGCAACCGCGAGGGACTATAACCATGATTTCGTCAAAGGACTCGGTGCGGACGAGGTGTTCGACTACACGAAAGTCGACTTTGCCGCCCAAATAACCGAGCCTGTCGATATCGTGCTGGACTTCGCTATGGACCCATCCATCTTCGGCACCGGGCTACCGGGAGATATCGGAGAGAAAAACTACTCGGTCATCAAGGATGGCGGCACCTATATATCAGTAGTAGCATTAGGTCCGGGGCATTAACGCACGTTTCTTTCAGGCAAAACCCAACCGTGCCGATTTTGAAGCCATTGTTCGCCAAATACAAAAGAACAAGCTGAATATCCACATCGATAAGACCTATCCCTTTACTGCTCAAGGCCTGCTTCAGGCGTACCGCAAAAGCGAAGAGCTTCAGAAGCGGGGAAAAATCGTCATATCGAAAAACATGGGATAAACATCTTGCGGACAGACCTCAAAGCTCACCTTTACCACCTTAGTCTGCATTCAAACTCCTACTGCATTTCCAACTAATATTTTATTTGCAAAAATATATACTACTAATCAAAAATATTGTTTATTATGTCCATGTTAGTTCTGATTCACAAAAGGATAATACTTCAGTGTCAGAACAAAAGAAACAAATATATGCTTAATTTATCAGTCAAAACTGGAAGTTAAAAGAATTTTTTGTCGATGAAACGTAGTCTGACTCTAAAATTGAAGAAAGATTGAACTCGCTATGAGAGGTCGCTATAGTTAGTTGAAAACTTAGGTCTTTCTTAAACTGTTGTCGTCACTTATGATACGGTTAACCGTGCTGTCTGTAACGGTATGTTTTTCATTACTTAGCAATTTATGCCATATTTAGGTTAATTGAAAAAAATCATGAATGGTGTGGTGACTATTAATCTAAGAGAATTTTATGACTACAATGCAAACCAAGCTAGGAACCTTCTTGAAACCGAATGCGATGATTTTTTCTGGAGTAATATCAATCTATTGCTTTCAGTTAAAGATTTATGCGAAAATTCCAAACCTACACGCATGAAGTATTCGTATCTAAAGCATGCCCTATTTAACTTATCATCAGATTTTGTAAATTTAGCGGTAGCCTCGTATAAGCTACTGAGTAATGCCTTTGAAAAGGAATGCTTTTTAATAATTCGCAAGGGGTATGAAACAATTTGGTTGCTCGATACCTTTACTAGAAAACCAAATAGTATAAAAACATGGTATGCAACCGATAGGTACAACCAAAGCAATACCTATCCAATCGACATAAAAAAGGAGGGTAAACTGTATCAACGTCTAAGCAAGTTTGTCCACCCGAATTCTCAATTTCAAGGGACTTACATGGGATTACTTTTTGTTGAAGTTTACACATATCAAATATTTTTTGAATTGATAGTTTGTATCTGCAATATGATAGAGTCTCTATTTAAAGCGTTAGAAAAGATCAACAATATTTCGATTAATAAATACAGAGAACATAAAGACTGGTTTTCTGCAAAAGAACGACTGTTACATTCACATCTAATTGCCTACGACAATAATTTAGCGGAGTTAGACCATTCTATAGAAACAAAACTAATCCAATATTTCTAAAAATGTCTATTTTAAGGAATATACTTCAGTATAAAAACTGGAGTTTGAGATCGAAGGTATATTAAAAAAGGACAAAATGCTGTCCTATTGTAAGTACCACAACACGGTTATAATGCGCCGATTTAATGAATAATTCCAGTAATAAAGCTCCTGTGAATCATCACGGGAGCTTTATTTTGCATGTTATGCCTTTTTACCTGTAACGTTTAGGATTATCTGTCTGACCAAGAATAAAGTCGATACTCACCTTGTGGAAATCCGCCAACTTGATCAAGACAACACTCGGGACGTCCAGGTTCCCATTTTCATATCGGGAATAGGTCGTTTGTGAGATTTGTAAGAAGTCGGCCATGCTCTGTTGTGTTAAGTCTTTGTCCTCACGTAAACTGCGAATTCTCTTGTACACCGCTCATCACCCAAGCAAAGTTTACAACATGCGAGAACTGCATATTGATTTTTATGCGTTTTTAGCATAAAAAGAAAGTTGGCTCGCCCACAAAATTAATTCATATGCAAAACTCTCAATTGGGGCAGATATATTCTGCCAAATTAGTTTTATTAAAGTTGGTATTTTCCAGATAAGCATATAACAGAATATTTAAATAAAGCTCTGTGGTCAACATAAAGCTTTATTTTGCATGCTATGCTATTCTTTTCTTCCTGTACAACGTTCAGGATTATCTGTCTGACCAAGAATAAAGTCGATACTTACTTTGTGGAAATCTGCCAATTTGATTAAGACAACACTTGGAACGTCCAAGGTTCCATTTTCATATCGAGAGTAGGTCGTTTGTGAGATATGTAAAAAGTCTGCCATGCTCTGTTGTGTTAAGTCTTTGTCCTCACGTAAATCGCGAATTCTCTTATACATTGCTCATCACCCAAGCAAAGTTTACTTCATGCGAAAACTGCATATTGATTTTTATGCGTTTTTCGCATAAAGTTTATTTGAAGAGTACAACAAGTTGAATAAAAACGAAGTGGGTGGAATGGTGCTGTACAAGCGATAGCGTTCGCCTTTGTGCTCGGGTTTCAACCTTCTTAGCTTGATTAAGAAATCCGGGCACAACAGTGATGGGAAGCACCATCCGACCGCGTAGTGGCGCTGTATGTACATCTTAAGCTCAACTTAATAAATAATCAGTATTCATAGGAGGCAGGATAAAAAATGATTTTGGAGGATATGTATTATGGAAAATGGCGTCCCAGTGAACAAGTAAAGTCAACCGACCCTGAATCTCAAAAAGTGAATCAAAAAATTAGCGACCTTATGGAAATGTTAAAAAATGAGTTACCAGCAGTCGATTTTGAGCAAATTGAAGTCATGTTTGATTTATTAAGCGAGTCAACTTCCCTGCACTCCGCAGCAGCGTTCATCCA
This sequence comes from Paenibacillus sp. P2(2022), assembly GCF_029522175.1. Taxonomy (NCBI): domain Bacteria; kingdom Bacillati; phylum Bacillota; class Bacilli; order Caryophanales; family Paenibacillaceae; genus Paenibacillus; species Paenibacillus sp. P2(2022). The sequence continues at coordinate 330,466 of NZ_JAKWFI010000004.1, forward strand.
CGGTTATCGGACGGGGGCATTAACGATGATTGAAGTATTCAGCAGTGAGAAAGAATGAGCTGCTGGTCATAAACGATAAGGAAAATGATTGAGAAAAGAGTGCTTTATCAGCTTAAACAAGCCCAGTTTGCAGTACGTCCTGCAACTGCAAAAGGGAGATGGCGCTTTGCCATCTCCCTTTCTCTTATTCCTACTCACACTTCCTGCTTAAAAACATATTACATGCACAGTGGTCGGTGAGCGGAGCGGGCAGAATTGTTCTGAAGAAGCGGAGCGTTCGCCTTTGCAACGGGATTTTAACCTTACCAGGTGTCATATAAATGAAAAAATCCCGTTGCAACAGCGATCGGAAGAACAATCTGCACGCACAGCGCCTCCCCTGGAAAGAACTATGTTTTTAAGCCTCCACCCGATTCAAAAACACCTTTGTCCGTTCCAGCTGCGGATTGCCAAAAATCTGCTCTGGTGTACCAGATTCCGCAATTTCTCCGTTGTCCATAAAAATGACGCGATCCGCCACATCCCTCGCGAAATTCATTTCGTGCGTCACGATGACCATCGTCATGTGCTCCTCAGCCAGCTTTTTGATCACTCGCAGCACCTCGCCTGTCAGCTCGGGATCAAGGGCCGAGGTTGGCTCGTCAAACAGCAAAATATCAGGGTTCATCATCATTGCCCGGGCAATCGCTACACGCTGCTTCTGTCCCCCCGATAATCGGGACGGATACGCATCCGCTTTATCCGCCAAGCCGACTTTAGCCAGCAACTCGGCGCTCTGGCGTCGCAGCTCAGCCTTGCTCACCTTTTTCACCAGCTTTGGAGCCAGTTCCAGATTATCCTGCACCGTCAAATGAGGGAACAGATTAAAATGTTGAAACACCATGCCCATTCCGGTAGTAATGCTCTTAATATCACCTGCCGGAGCATAGTGACCATTTTCCACCAGTGCTTTATCATGGATGCGAATTGTTCCGCCCGTCACATCCTCCAGATGCACCAAGCTGCGAAGCATGGTACTTTTTCCTGAACCTGAAGGACCGATAACAGCTACAACCTCGCCCGCTTTAACATTAAAGCTCACTCTTTTCAGAACGTCGAGCTGGCCGAACGATTTTTTCAAATCGGTTACTTCTATTGCGTTTGTGTTCATATCTGACATTCCTTTTACTCAAATTTAAAACGTTTTTCCAGCGCTCTGAAGAATATGGTAAGCACCAAAGCCATCAACAAATAAATAACGGCCGCTACAACATAAGGCACAATCGTAAAATCGCGGTTTACAGCTGTATTAGCAAAATGCAGCAGTTCCGGTACCGCTACCGCATACAGCAGAGCCGTATCTTTCACCAGGGTTGTCGCTTCATTGGTTACCGCAGGCAAAGCAATCCGTACCATTTGCGGCACAATGACTCTAATCAGCGTTTGCGACTTGCTCAAGCCCAGCACTTGCGAAGCTTCGTATTGCCCTCTATCAATCGACAACATCCCGCCTCTAAAAATTTCTGCAAAATAAGCCGCATAATTCAGTACAAACGCCAGTACCGCAGCCGTTGTCCGGTCCAGTACCAGGTACTCGCCAATAACAGGTAACATCGGCAAACCAAAACAAAAGAACAATAATTGCAGCAGAAGCGGCGTGCCTCTTATAACATAAATGTACGTGTGCATCAGCCAGGCAATAGGCTTAAACCGACTTTTAGCCAGCAGCGTAACGATAAATCCCAGCGGAATAGACAAGATGAGCGTAATGAAAAATAAAATAACCGTCATCTGTGCCCCTTCAAGCATAGGCTTCATAATTCGTAAAATATATTCCATACTCATAACCTTCGACTCCTAAACCCTTAGTTCATTACATTACGTATTAATTTAATACTTTATCTTCACCGAACCACTTTTTTGAAATCTCAGCTGCTTTTCCGTTCTTGTGTAGCTCATCCAAAGCAGATTGTAGCTGCGTCAACAGCTCTTCATTCCCTTTTTTCACGCCGATGCCGTATTCCTCAGGGGCCAGTGATTCATCAAGCAGCTTATACGTCCCTTGTTCCTTGGACATATAATACTTGGCAACAACCTCATCAATAACAACTGCATCCAGGCGACCGGTTTTCAAGTCTGTCAAAGCAAGAACGTTATCCGGGTACTCAGACACTGGCTTCAATTTACTTTTAATCGGATTCGCATCTAATGCATCGGCTGCTGAGGACAACGTTTGGAGTCCCACCGTTTTGCCCGCCAGATCAGCCAGCTTGGAAAGACTGGAGGTAGCTGGAACAACAATGACCTGACTGTTTTTCAGATATGGCTTCGTGAACAGTACTTTTTCCTTACGCTCATCTGTAATGGTGTATCCATTCCAAATGAGATCAATACGTCCACTGTTCAGCTCGGATTCTTTGGCAGACCAGTCAATCGGCTGGAATTCCACTTGCTTGCCCATTTGTTCCCCTGCCGCCTTCGCATAATCAATATCAAAACCGGTCAGCTCATTATTTTCATCTCTAAAGCCCATCGGCGCGAATTTATCATCAATTCCAATAATCAACTTGCTGTTATCCTTAGCGCCGGAACATCCGGCCAACACGATCATAATCAACCCAATCATCATCGTAAACATGGCTGCTTTTCTCATCTTATTCCCCTCCAACAATGGTGACCCCCGATTCAAGAACAGGTGGCAAACGCTTTAGTTCGTTAACACGTTATCAGAGTATCATCATAACATACCGCAGGATACTCGTCGAGAGGAATCAGCGGAATCTTAGCCTTATAAAAATGGAAAACTTGTGACGGAAATTTGACCTGTGTTCTATAATGTAAAACCTTACCTTGACATGTTAACTTATCCGTTTTATTATTTCCTAGTATTCTTATATACTTTTATTAATTTCAAAGATTCAGCAGCAATAGAATGTAAATCAGCTTGAAAGACAGGAGAAATAAAGTCCCATGTACATTTTAAAACGTCTTTTCACGATGCTCATTACGTTATGGATTATCGTCACTTTAACGTTTATTATCATGCACATCATTCCGGGAGATCCGTTCTCGAACGATTCCAAGACGATTCCGGAGGCCGTATTGCAAAACATGCGTGCTAGGTACAATCTGGACAAGCCGCTCGCGGTGCAGTATGTGTTGTATCTCAAAAATCTGCTCGTGCTGGATATGGGGCCGTCTATTCAATCGAAAACAACCGACGTAAATATGCTTATCGCCAGAGGCTTTCCACCTTCTGCACTGCTGGGTATTCAATCCATCGTGGTTGCGATTATAGCTGGCATTTCACTTGGAACATTGGCTGCTTTACACCATAATCGACCACTGGATTATATTTCGATGTTTATCGCCATTGTAGGTATTTCCGTACCCAGCTTCATATTGGCACCACTGTTAATCAAGTATGTTGCCGTCAAATGGCATCTGCTTCCGGTCGCCTCATGGGGAACCTGGCAGCATACGGTGCTTCCATCGCTAGCTCTCGCTGTTTCCCCTCTTGCTGTTATCGCCCGTTTTATGCGGACAAGTATGCTGGAGGTCATGCATGAGGAATACATACGCACCGCCAAAGCGAAAGGGTTGTCCTCTTGGGCAGTAGTCATTCGTCACGGACTACGTAATGCAATGATTCCGGTGCTGTCCTTTATCGGACCGCTATTCGCTTCCGTGATTACAGGTACCTTTGTCGTCGAAAAAATATTCGCCATTCCCGGCATCGGCAAATATTTTGTAGACAGTATCTTTAACCGGGATTATCCAGTCATTATGGGTACGACCATTTTCTACAGTGCCATTCTGGTCGTCACCTTATTTTTAATTGATATTTCCTATCGCCTTGTCGATCCGCGAATCAAATTAGTCAGCAAAGGAGATTAACATGAAAGCAGCACCTACTGTCGAAAAGGACAGCCTTTTTAGTCTTGTAGACCGCAGTCAGATGCCCACCCCCACGTTGACCAGACCCCAAGAGTCACCATGGCGGGATCGGCTTCGCAGACTTTTTAACAACAAGCTTGCTCTGTTGGGGCTTTCCCTACTTATCATTATTATTGTGCTGGCGATTGTCGGACCTTCCATGGTTCCTTATGCTCCCAGTGACCAGTCCCTTTTGAAGACAAATCTTTCTCCTTCGGGAGAGCACTGGTTTGGCACGGATGATCTAGGCAGGGACGTATGGGCACGAACATGGGCCGGGGCTAGAATTTCACTCATGATCGGTTTTGCTGCTGCTGCCATTGATTTGGTACTTGGCATTCTCGTCGGCTGTGTAGCTGGTTATTGTGCAGGCCATGGTAAAATGGGCGACCGAATTGACAATGTCCTGATGCGGATTATTGAAATTTTGTACAGCATTCCTTATCTGCTGGTCATCATTCTGCTGCTCGTCATTATGAAGCCCGGCCTGCTCACGATGATTATTGCTTTATCTATTACCGGATGGGTCGGCATGGCCCGGGTAGTACGTGGGCAAATCCTACAGCTCAAGCAGCAGGAATATGTACTGGCAGCCCGTAGCCTGGGAACATCTCATTCACGCATCATTTTCAGGCATCTGCTGCCGAATGCAGCGGCTATCATTATCGTGAACCTGACGTTCACTATTCCGTCAGCTATCTTTGCCGAATCGTTCCTGAGCTTTCTCGGTCTGGGAATTCAGTCTCCTTCGGCCAGCTGGGGGACGATGGCTAACGATTCGCTCGGCGTTATTTTAAGCGGTCAATGGTGGCGCCTATTTTTCCCCGGATTGATGATATCGCTCACCATGCTGGCGTTCAACACACTTGGAGACGGGCTTCAGGATGCACTTGATCCACGTTCACAGCATTAACAACGCAGATATTCAAATTGAACAAGGAGGAGTATCACCATGATCCGCAGCTTCTTGCTTAACTGTAGAAAAAACGGAAGTTCCTTTATGGAAATGCACACACGCGGCATACCATTTCGGAAAGGAGGATGAATAAATCCCGTCTGATCGTTTCGCTCTCTATAATATTGCTGATTTGAAATCGTTTTGGGATTTATACACAACGTTCAAATAACTAACCATAATAATGGAGGAAAACCATGATGAAAAAAATGCATTGGATGACAATCATCTTACTTTTGGCCGTAACGGCTTTGGCAGGTTGCTCTGGCACTGGGGATAAGACAGCAAGCAACGACTCGTCCGCTGCGTCTCAAGCAGATGTCCCGCAAGAAATTACAGCCAATCTGGCTGGTGGTGAGCCTTACACACTTGACCCTGCTTTCGCATCAGATACAACGTCCTATTTTGTCATTGATAACTTGTACGAAGGGCTGTATACATACGACAAAGCCGGTAAAATCGTAGAAGGTGCTGCCAGCAAAGTAGACGTGTCTCCTGACGGAAAAACATACACCTTTACCATTCGTGACGGTGCAAAATGGTCGAATGGTGACCCGCTGACAGCTAAGGATTTTGAATACTCCTGGAAACGGGTACTGAATCCGAAAACGGCTGCTTATGACCCTTCTGCCCTCTACTACATCAAAGGTGCCGAAGCGTACAACACAGGCAAAGGTAAAATTGAAGACGTAGGTGTTACGGCTAAAGATGATAAAACACTTGTCGTTGAGCTAAAATCACCGCTGAGCTTCTTCCCTACGATTGCTGTCGGTCACGCCTATTTACCTGTGAACCAAGCTGTTGTGGAGAAAAGCGACAAATGGGCAGCAGAAGCTAACACGATTGTTGGCAATGGCGCTTATGTAGCCAAGGAATGGAAGCATAACGAGCAAATTACGCTGACGAAAAACGATCAATACTGGAACAAAGATGCCATTACAATGGCAACGATTAATTTTAAAATGGTGCAAGACTCCACAACCTATTATCAAATGTACAAAACAGGTGATCTGGATCTGATTTTGAGCCTTCCTGTAGATACACTGGATCAGGAAAAGAGCAGCAAGGAATTCCTGTCGCACCCATCTTTTAGTGTGTACACGTATTCTTTCAACGTAAAACAAAAGCCGTTTGACAATAAAAAAATCAGACAGGCCATTGCCTACGCCATCGACCGTGAAGCACTGGCTACCAACGTAACCAAAGGTGGCGAGACTCCGGCATACGGCTATGTTCCATACGGAACAACAACACCGTCCGGCAAGGACTTCCGTGATGAAGCGCCGAAAAAATACTATGAGTTTGATGCAGCAAAAGCAAAACAATTGCTGGCCGAAGGTCTGAAAGAAGAAGGTTTGACCAAGCTGCCTCCGATCACTTTCAAATACAACACATCGGACAAGCATAAAAAAGTAGCTGAAGCCATTCAGGAAATGCTGAAAACGAACCTGGGCGTTGAAGTGACGCTGGAGAATCAGGAATGGAAAACATACATTGATACCTTTAAACAAAAGAACTTCCAGATTGCCCGTATGGGCTGGGAAGGAAACTTCCTTGATCCGCTTGGCGTATTGGGACACTATACTTCCAAAAATTCGAACAACTTTACCAACTGGAGCAACCCGGAGTATGACAAGCTGATCGAATCCTCAACCTTTGAGCTTGATCCGGCAAAACGTTTTGAACAGCTTCACCAGGCGGAAGACGTATTGATGGAAGATCTGCCGATTATTCCGATCCAGTTCTCTGCGGACACCGCATTAATTAGTCCTAAAATTCAAGGCATCGTATTCGATGCTCGTTCGAACCCGGATCTCCGTTTTGCAAAACGGGTCGAAAAATAATGATTTTACGTTTCGGGATCACTACCCTGATGGTCGGTACCTTAGGATTTCTATACGCCGCACCCCATCTCGTGTACGGTCGTGAAAACCTGGCTACCGCGAATCTGCTATTTCTGTTAGGATTGCTAGGCTTGGTAATCGGTGCAATCTTCCATGTCCTGCAAAGTGGCTTTCTCACCCTCTTTCTGCGGGGATTTGCCGACATCGGGCAGTTGTTCATTCGTCAATCCAAGGCATTGCAGGAGGAAAATGAACGTTTGCGTTCCGATGAATCTCTGTCAGCCTGGAAAACATCCATGTTCCGCCACCTCAAGGTATATACTTCGGGGTGCGGAACGGGACTTATATTTTGCTCGATAGTATTAATGGGGATGAGTTAGGGGGATGAGGAGCTTTCTTGCAGTTGGTGGGCGCTGCACGTGCAGATTGTTCTTCCGAACGCTTCGCTTCACCAGAACAATTCTGCCGGCTCCGCTAACAACCGCCATAATGCTTCTATCGTTTTAGAGATTTGTAAGATGAAAAGAGAGAGTTCCGCAAAGCGTTTGCTAGCGGAACTCTCTCTTCTTGCATTTTTTATATTAAACTTTGAAAAAAGTCTCATAGTACAATACTTAGTAGCCTTAATAAATATGCTTTTCCTTCGCTTCTTGCAGCCATGACGGGAACTCGTTAAGCAATAATTCGTACAATTGATTGTCTTCCATAGATTCGATATCTTGTATTTGAAAGAAGTTGGCATTATCTACCACACGACCTTCTATGTTGTCGAGCTTCTTTAACACACCAAAATCGGATTCACCCACACCGATAAATTGCCAGAAAATTGGCTCTCCTGATGAATCAATAACTGCGTTGTCAATATTGTCCCCTTTGCCACGCTTCACACCGCCATCATTAATAAAAATAACAAAAGCCGGATCTGAAGAGGGTTCTTCCTTGGTGTACTTGGCTATGACATCGCGCATCACTGGAGGCTCATCATTTCGACCAAACTTGGGTAAATAATCATTGGACAAAATATGTTTTTCCACATAGTTGTCAACGTCATTTTCGGTAACGGATGGCAACCGTGAAAAACGGTGATCATAGACCCACACATCCAGTACACCATCATCATCCAAAGAACTCGCTACAGCAACAATTCGCTCCAACACTTTTTGAACGATCCCATTTTTGTACAAACTTCTCATAGATCCTGAAATATCGAGCACTAATCCAACTCTCGCGGTCACATTCGTTAGATTCTTTTTAGTTAGTACCAATTGCGCATTCTTTTTAAGTAAAGAAATACCGCTCATGTTCCCCACGCTCCTCTATGCTGTTTTCACTAGTCCATTTAACCTACCATCTGCGTCGTCGCTCGTCGCCACTTAGAGGAAAGTCGCTCAATTCTCCGAGTTGGTCATGTGCAGCCTTATAAATGCGGAGGATCGCTTGCACCTTGTTAAAATCATTGTCTTCCGGACCGAATCCTTCCATATACATCCTTTGGATAATGTTTTGGAAAAAATCCATACGCTCGCGGATGGAATCCTGTTCGATTTGCAGCACATCTTCAAAGCTGTGTGTCTCAGCAAATTCAGACAGCTCATCAAAATCCTGTTCCTGATATCGCTCTCCCCGAGTTTCGGGATTGAGATCAATAGAGGTACGAAGGGTTGACAATAAAATATTTTCCCGTGCCAGCATGACATGAAAATCTTTGTTCTTAAACAGATCCGTAACGATCAGACGGCACATTTCCTTGTTTTGCAGCAGAATCCCATCAAAGGGATGTAGCGTCCACACACCGTAGTTAAAAAATAAATTAAAATTGAAGCTGCTGCTCCCATACTGATATACAATGTTGATTTTCGATTCATCGATGATTTCAAATGAAAATTCCAGCATGCATTCTCCTTTGGGATTCCAATATTTAACTCTATCCTATCAGAAAATGCATGATTTTCAATAAAAAATTTTATTTCACAGTTTCATTTAACTCCACAATAGAGTCTGCTTTTTCACTACTGGCAGCCACGAGTAAAAAGACAATCACACACCCCAAAATAAAGGACATCATACGCTCATTCTCTCCTTTGTCATTTCACTTTTTAAGAGTTTATGCACGAGAATGCTATATATGTTCATCATGTCCTTTATGCTCCGCTGCCAAACCAAAGAAAGACGCCTTTGGGAATCACCCTGGCGTCTTTTTTCATAGATTATTGTGTTATTGAATATTAGTTATCAGTTCAAAAACGAACTTAGCCCCTCAGAAGAATGGTTGTCCTTCAGTGGTTTGGATTGTTCTTTCCCTTCGATGCCCAAACGCTGGCTAAGATTGGCATTGATTGCTGTCATTTTACTTGTATAATCGTGGCAACTTTCAATAATTCGACGGTTCGATTTTTCAGACAGATCCAAAGCAGATACCAAATCACCAATCGCCTGATTCACAGCCTCCAATGACATAGAAGGCTTGCTAAGCAGATCCGTTGTTCTCTCGGTCGTCGTTTTGAGAAGCTTCGCATTTTCCTTGAATTGATCCTCAATCGTACGGTTAGTCGCATCAACGGCTGAAATAATTTTATCTTGGTCCGCCAGTGCCATCGCGATCATAGCCGATACGGTGATCAGATTCGATGTTTTATCAATCGCATTATTAACAGAATCAATCAGTTTATCATTGTTATCATTAATAATATCCGTTGCTGCAATCGCCTGATTGTATAACAAAATCATTTCAGTCATCGACTGTGTGCGAGTAACCACTTTGCGCAATCCCCGCTCCAGATGAGGCTTACGATTTTCATTTTCCGGCTTGGCAATCTCGGTTTCGAACAGCTCTTTCAAGCGATTACCAAAGGCAATTTTCGTCTGTAAATTGTAGATTTCTTCAATGGAAGCCTTCTTCAACTGTCTCATGCTGACGATATTCTCTTCCAGATTATCCTTACCATCTCTCAAGGCAGTAATGATTTTCTCGATGTTCGTCTTCACCGACTGATACTTGTAGATATAGTTTTTCAACGGGCTTTTACGCAGGAGCTTGCCAAAAAAACCTACATCTTTACTCTGCTGGAGCGTTTCGCATTCATCCCGGAGTTTTAAGATCATATTTGAAACCTCAGCCCGATCACCGGACATGAGGTCGTTTACCGGACGATCCAACATTTTAAGGGTTTGTCCCGCCCGTTCCTGCGTTTTAACCCCCAGCTTGCCAATGTCATCCATTAAGGTATCCAGACTCATAACATCGCTTTGCGATACCTTTTGAATCAGCTGTGAAGCCTCCTCAGTCACCTTTTGTTCATCTTCTTTTTTCAATTCAGCCCATGGGGTCGCCATGATGCTAACCTCCTATTCTGAAAACAACTGTTGCCCAAGGCTAATAGTGTTTTTCAGAGCAGCTATGCTGCTGATTTTTTATTCTATTAAAATAACCTACAATTCGGAGCTGCTGTACCGCTGGTGAATAAGCTCTGCTTTGCTCTGTAATTCCATCAGGTCCTTATGCTCCACCGTGGATACAATTACAGATATTTTGCTATCTACATCTCGCAATCCGTTTAGTAGCGTCCTCCGGTTGGTCCGTTTCGCGTCGCCACTGAGACGAAGAAACGGGTTAATCAGTCCATTCAAGTCCTTCAAAATCAATCGCCGAACCGTGTGATTCACTTCACTATTGTTCAATTCATGCAAAAGCGGGATGACCCGCTGCAAACGTGCAAATAGAGCCAGCGCCTTCTCGACAATCTCGTTATCAAGCGCATCTTTCTGCCCCTCGGAGATCACCATATCCTCCAGTACTTCCAAATACTCCATGACCTGAGCAAATTCACTGCTCACCTGATCCGGCAAACGTGCTTGTCCTGTTATAGACTCTCGCGGTGCGGCGATTTCCTTTTTATGTTGCTGTGCCTGATCAGCCTGCTCCTGCATCACCGGAATCACGGAACCGGTCAGATTAGGACGAGGATGGCGAACAGCCATGACAGCACTGTATCCTCCGATACAAATGATCGGGATTGCCAGACACACAAACAACGGCAACCAATAACTTAGTAAAAGCGCAATCAGGTAGCTGACCACAGCAATCGTGGCACCCCACATTTTAGAAGTCATAGCTTATACCTCCTGACGTAAACCCTTACCATATTGTAGAAAACAATATTTGCCTATGTCAATGTAAGGATTTGCGTATCGTGATTGGCTGCTCGATGTGACTGGCTAGAATGTCGTATTGCGGGTGTAGTGAACCGATTTCATAACCCAAAGCCGATTTCACCGCCAGGTAAGGAAAATTGATACCAGACAAGCACGATACATGAAGTCCTCCAGACATCCGCGGATTGATCTCTAGCAACTTGGCCTGCTCGCCGTTATATTTCACTTGAATGTTATAATTGTACGGAATGTGATACGCCTCAGCGACCTTCTCTGCCACCTTCAACAGCTCAGGATGCTGCTCCAGCAGCCGTAATCGTCCTCCTGCCTTCCTACGCGGAACAGCTGCTAACAATTTTCCGTTTCGGTCAGCCAAGCAGTCGATACTGTATTCGTATCCCTCCAGCAGTTCCATCACCATCAAATTGGGAAACGTCTCTGTGGAAGACAATACGCGATAGGCCTCCTCGAACGAAATATGATTCAGTGCATGGCCGAACAGTTCCTCCAGCGGATCACGTTCATTATCAATGATACGAAAGCCCATTCCACCTTCTGCATTACATGGCTTGAAACACACCTTGTGCCCAAGCGCTATTAATGACTCGTAAGCCTGTTTAAACTGCTCGGCATTACTGGCAATGGCATAATCGGGAATGGCGACAATATCCTTTTGACGAATAGATTCATAAAAAAGATCCTTCTCCATCAATTGCTCCAGCAGTTCGGTATCCCGGCACACCATTACTTCTGTACCAATATCGTCGAACAAATAAAGATGCTTGCTAATATCGAGCATATTCCACCGCGGAATAAAGATATCAATTTCATGGCGTCTGCAAAAATCAGCACAAAACTGTGCATACTCCACACCGCTCGTGCGCGGCTCTACTTCAGCTACATCACTGGCCTGCAGTGCCATGTGCTGCGGATCAGAGTGTGTGGCATAGATCTCGAACGGAATACCGTCCTCATTGTTACGAATAGCATTCATATAATGATACACCACCGAAAACCAGCGGTTAAAATACACTTTGACCTTCTTCACAGCGCCACGTCCCCTATTAGTTTAATCATGAAGTACGAGCCGCTGACACGCTCCCGTGCACTTCATAGACATATTCCATAATTTCATTTGCTGCATAAACCCCCGACACTTCCGTAAATCGGTAATTGACCTCCAGCTTATCCCGCAGCTGTTCCCGGTATAATTCACCATGACGCGGGGCAATCGCATAGTCGGCATAATCAAGCAGACAACGGTCCAGTAAAGAGTCACCGGATGCAACCACAGCTCCCCCATTGGTGAGGTTACGGATATGCGCCACGGCTGCCCGTTTATTCACGGCCGCAGGCACCAGATATACTTTGCGCCCTTGAATGGATACCTCCCAGCCCATTTCATGCATCATCCGCGCCTTCTCCAGCACCTGTTCCAGCGGCATCCGATCCCGTTCAATTACAAAAGCATAAAATAGTTCATCGCAAAAACGCTCGTTTACGACCCAGTCTTCATGAAGAACCTGTCCGAACATCTGACGTGCCTCTTCCGCATGAGCACCATCGCGGCGTACTTGTTCGTGAATACGTCGATTCCATTCTCGGTCCACCTCGCCTCCGACGATGATGTTTCCGCCATTACTCGTCACGGCATATGCGGGAACCAGCTCCGTCTGAAACACGGTGATTCGTCTATACTGTTCCATGGTCCGAGTCGTCACAGGCATAAACATGACATCTGCCGGTAGTGTCTTGAGCCATTGCAAAGCTTGTGCAGAAATAAAGGCCGACGTCGCCCCATCGATCTGTTCCGCAGGCAACAGACCAGGGGACTCCAGCGGCACGCCAAGCGAGCGTTTGGAGTAAATCAGCGTCTGATCCAGGTCACTGGCGTAGATCATTCTTGTCCCCCCTTGAGCGGCTTGATGATTCCGCAACAGGAATAGGTCAATCCTTCAAATACCTCAACAGGCACTCCACGATCCTTGGCCAGCAGCATAATATGCTGAAGATTCGGATTATCTTCACGGTCAATCAGAATTTTCCATGGCACCCTGCGGAGCAGTACGCGAGTCGTCTCCCCCACTCCCGGCTTGACCAGATTAATATCCCGAATCCCAAATGCCTGCTGAATCGCCTCAATATCCCGTAAGCCCTGCCACGTCACGACAGGCGGATTCAATGTCATCTGTTCCGCATAGGCAGCCGCCGTTTTAGCCACGGCTTGAAAATAACCGGACACCGTATCCACAAACGTATTGGATTGATCCACCGACCGCCAGGATTCATAAAATTTAGCCCCATGAAAGTCGTCCGGACCTATCAGATCATCGCGTAATACCGTCCGGCTCATCAGACCTGATACGGTTGAATTCAGACAAGCGCTCGGGATCAAATAATCTTCTCGTGTACCAAAGGTCTCCGAGCAGCTGCCCGGATCGGCCAGCACCGCCAGATCATCATTTAGGCGCAGCCCGTAATCTGCATTCATCTCACGGCAGGCCTCGATCAGCACCTGACGAATGGCGCCTTTCCCCGTCCAGCCATCGACAAACTGAAGTTCAATCCCCAGCCCATGCTGCTGTAGAATGTATAAAATAGCATTCCGGTCAATGCCTTTGCCACGAATAATAGAAATACTGTAATGCGGCAAGGATACGCCGTACTTCAAGTCAATATAACGCTTGATCAGGATACCAATAGGCGTTCCCGCTCTGGCAAGAGAAACAATCGCCGTGTTTAGGCCTCTTTTTCTCACAATCATCTCAGCTACAGAAGCTGCCGCTAATGCAACCTTTTCGGCAGATTGGGCAAGCGTTTCGTGAAACAATCCAATATACTCTGCTGTGGGCTGATATTCCACTGGCAGCATTTCTGAATAATGGACGCCTGACTGTATCGCTTCTTCCCGATCCTCCGTCCCTTTTTCCAACGCAACCCGGCTCAAATCCTTTAATAAAAAGGTGACATCCGAGGCAGGATAACTGCCTAGCGGTACGGGCGGATGAATGTTCTTCTGCTGTATTTGCTCCATAAGTGCTTGCTTCATATCCGCGCTCCTTTACTCTCCTGCCTAGTTAAACCATTAAAATAAACGACATGCACTTTATCACAGCCCAGACGGCTCAATGCCTCCAACATGGGCTTCATTCGCTCTGGGTCCGACTCTCTTTCCAGCAAAACGAATATTTCGTCATACTGACCTGGCTCTACATTATAAATAAAATTGCGTACCGTACTGTCCTCAGGTGAGGGATAGGTCACGCCACTTGCGACGCCATACCCTTCTTCTCTATGGGGATACACCGGGCTGCGTGTGGTGGACTGATAATATACGTTCGGGCCTAACTCCGCTGCAATCCGCATTGGAATGTACATGAATTCCCCCGTACCCATTACCAGTGTTCGTTGTCCTGAACGAAGTTGGTTCAGTCGTTCAGCTGTGTACGCGATTTCTGCATCCAGCGCTGGATTGTCGGCGGATTGTAGACCAAAACGGCCAGTATATTTAAGATAAGGAGCTGTATTGGCGTACCCGTCGGTAGATATGGAGGTATATGATATCCGCTCAAAAGCGGAAGCATCCTCTTCAAAACAGCGGTCAATTGTTCCAGACAAATCTTTATTAACCTCTGCGGTGCTAGTGGCTGCATGCTCTGCGTTCCCGGTCTGTCCGGCATATTCTGCGTGATCCAGTATCGGTGTTCCCTGTATTTCTATCTTTCCTTTGAGCAAACTTAGAGGCGTAATCCTAATATCTAGCTCTGCTTCCAGATCAGCAAAAGCTCGCTCGTCGCTGTCTGTCCGCCAGTCCAATAACGAAGCTATCACATACTGTTTGCGCGGAAAATGTTCCTGAATATCCCGTATAATATTAAGCGTTGTTTTTCCCGTCGTAATCTCATCATCTACCAGCACAATGGGTCCATCTCCGGCAAAAGCATCCTCATTCAGTGCATAACAACGATGATCAACAGCATGAGAATGCTCTTCTTCAAACCGAATAATAGGCCGAAGGCCCGGAATATCCTCGCGTGTCGTATGAATATACGTGGCACCGCCATCAAACAACCGATACATGCTGTGTCCCAGTGCTGTAGCCGTCTCGGCAAAACCAACAAATTTAATCGGTTCTGGAAAAGAAAAAGCCAAACGCTCATCCATCAGCTTTTGATAGGCCTCTTTTGCATAATTCGGGTCAAGGAGTCCTCTCACGGCCTCTCCAATCAGTTTATCCATCTGTTGTCCTGACTGTGGGACAAGCTCTTTATATAGGAGGATCGCCAGGGCCGCCCCACTTAACAGAGAGGTGTATGGATTTACCGGAATATGCTTGCCCAGCACCTTGCTGACAAACAAAAACGAACGCTTTTTGTTGACCCGTGCCGCCATTGCAAACAGCTTGTCCACAGGAAGACGGAATGGATTATGAGTCTCCGTAATTTTAACGCTGAACTGCTCCAGAATTGGCAGCAGATGTGTTTTCGTGGTTGGGTAAGAGACTGACAAAATGTTGTTGTTCATGTAACACCCCGTATACTTTAGATCTATTTATAATACGATAAGCCCAATTCAAATGAGGCTTAATTTCATTCATTTTGTTGGCATAGGTGCTCTTAAATACACCTAGGCTACCGTCGTTACGTTCAACAATTTCAAGTGCATCCATATACTCTTCATGGGTCACCGCATACATGGCCTGTACCGGCTTAATGTGGGACGGATGAATGATCGTTTTGCCGATAATCCCATTCTCCTTATCCATCATGACTTCGCGAATCAGTCCGTCCACTGCATCTGAGATGAAGTCCATTCGCAAGTAGCGTCCCGGCTTCCCAAATGCGTCTTCGAAGGGCGATACTCTTAATTGAGGTTTAAAGATACGTTCTCGGTGAGAGAAATACTCCCATACAGGACCGGAAACAACATAATCCGAGTCCACGCGTCCGAACAAGTTAATAATATCTGCGATGCAATCCCGAATGACGGCAATTTCATAAATCGTAATATCCGGGCTGCGTCTCAGCCCATACAGACTGGAGAAATCGGTGGCCCCAATTCGTACATTCAGCACATATTCCTGAACCTCATCCAAAATTTCTTTAATCGCCAGCAGTTCTTTCCAACGAGTTTCCCGATAAATAATTTTAGAGCTTTCGAGAATCGGCAATCCATACAACACAGGCGTACGGCTTGCGTCTCCTGCCCCTGTATGCATAGTCCGGTTATATTCAGTAATGAGTGCAAAATACGCCCGTCCATTATCAGAGGAGAACTTGGGGAGGACAAAGCCCGTAAGCAGCTCCAGGGTTTCTCCCAAACTGTTCAGCAGTCGTTCCAGCTGTTCCACAGATCGCACACGTACAAACAGCAAAGGTAATTGCTGTTCACTCATCATCCCTGTCCGTACATAGGACAAGAGTTGAAGCAGTTGCTGTGCCAGCGATTCTTCGGCCTGTCCGACCTGCTGATCCCCTATAGCATCCTCCAAATCCAGAATGACCGTTGTAAGTCCTTCATGCTTTCCATTTTTGATCTCTTCCGCTACTTCCGAGCGGGTCGCCGGCATGTACAAAGCCGCTCCTATGGCATAAGCCAATATACTTTTGGGTGAACGGTTATGAAACTCCATCGGTGGAGTACAGAAGATCGCTTCTACTTCCTCAGAGGTTAAATCATTAAAATATTTCAGGGCCCTTCCCCTCCTCTTGCTCTATCTCGCCTGACTGAAGCCCTGTGCCTCGGGTATAAAAGAAATCCCCCCTTAGTTTCAGGAGGGATTTCGCTATACTTTGTACATTAAGCCTCTTTGTCGGCCTTTTTCTTTCTTTTCGCCGAGCTAAGAATCATTGTGCCTACAAAGACGGCAATCAAAATGCCGAAGAATAATACTTGCGACATATGAAAGCCAAAAGCAGCAGCCAGCATTTTACCCCCAATAATGGCGATCATAATAAAGGCTGTCTGTTCCAGTTCCGGAAATTTATCAATGAGCTTGAGGAACACTTGTGCAACACCACGCATCATCAGAACGCCGAGTATACCACCCAGGAACAGAACCCATACTTTCTCGCTCACACCAAAAGCGGCAATGACACTGTCAATACTGAAGGCAATATCCATCAGTTCGACCATTAATACGGTTTTCCAGAAAGAAGTAGGTTTGTTTTTCACTTCTCCATCACCCTCGGACTTGAATAAGCCCTTGTAAGCGATGTAGAGCAGATAAGCCGCACCCAGTACCTTAATCAGCGTGAACTTAATCAGGAAGGTACCCAAGCCGATGGCCAGAAACCTGAATATATACGCACCTAAAATCCCGTAAAATAAGGCTCTCTTCTGCTGCTCTTTTGGTAAATGCTTAACCATAACTGCGAGAACCAAGGCGTTATCCGCCGACAAAAGACCTTCCAGCAAAATGAGAGTTCCAATAATCCCCCAACTCACCGGGTCAGTAAGCGTACCTACCACATCACTCCATGAAAAGAAATGCCCGTAGTTCTCGCTGATATTTTTAAATAAATCATTCAACATGAAAAGAGTGCCTCCGATAATTCAATTTATTTACTACCCTGCGTCCAGCGCATGCCCCAGTTATATGCCTGATCCATTTCACGATGACCGCCATAAAACTGTACGAGTCTCTCAATACTAAACGTTTCATCGTTCACATTTTGGATCATTGCAATCGCACACATCCCTTTGCGATTGTCATGTTCATTCATATGAACGATAATGTCTGGCCCGTCCTTCTGGTACAGCGTGACTACCCCGTCTGCTTGTGACCAGTTCGTGACTCCTTCATAAATGAAGGTAAACACCAAAATTCGCTTAATTTCAGAAATTTTAGCCCCATTAATACGGAGATTTTCCCCTGTTTTCACAGAGCCCGTACGGTCGTCACCATCCAGAGCAATGTACGGGAAGCGATTTAGAGAACCGAAAACTTCCCCAAGCGCCTGAACGACACCTTTATCCCCGTTCTTCATCTCATACAAGCAGCCCAGATCCAGATCGACACCCTTGGAGCCACGACTGAAAAAGCCCTTACTCTGCTGTACCTGATTCCAGTTCAGATTGATTAGGATTTCACCTAATCCGCCTGAGCCCTTTTTCAGGTTAATGGTATCTCCCTTTTTCTTCAGCTCAATTTTCCGCAGATTCAGATTTACCGGAGTTGCAGATGGCTCTGGCTTTGGAACAGGAGGTGCAGGCGGCGGTGTTGGTGCTGGTCGAGGTGCTGGAGGTGGTGTAGGCACCGGCACCGGAGGAACCGGATTATTTTCCACTTCAATGCCGAAATTTTCACACAATGCATCCAATCCACCGGAAAAGCCTGCGCCTATCGCGTTAAATTTCCATTCACCGTTATGGCGGTACAGCTCGCCTATTACAATGGCCGTCTCGACTGTAAAGCCACTATCCAAATTAAATCGTAAAACCTCTCCACTTATCGGATGAGCAAAACGTATAAATCCGCCTTGAACCTGTCCAAAATTTTGCCGTTTCTGATCCGCATCATAAATGGTCAGCGTAAACGCAATCTTCTCGATATGGGAAGGTATTCTGGTTAGGTCCAGGGAAAACTGTTTCTTGTCACCAAACTGTTGTCCATCTGAATAGGTGATAAAAGGTGTAGTCGGATTATTGTAAAAGATCAGATCCTCATCGCCTGATACTTTCCCTCCAGGGCCCAGCAAAAATGCAGAAGTATCAAGTTCCAGAGCCGCTGAGGACTCCCAACCGATCCCTATGTTGACATGGCTCAGGCCCGGATTCGTCTTGGTCAAATCCACCTTCTGCCCCTTTACTACGATAACAGCCATGATTGTGTCACCTTTCTGTCCGTTTGTCGTGTTCAGCGTACGCCCTTCAATGGCTTAAAAAGAAAGGGGTAGCGCCCTTTGGACACCACCCCCATGTGGATATTATTGAGCGTCCAAGCCATAGTTTTTAGCAAGCGCACCCAATCCACCAGCAAAACCACTACCGATAGCCTGGAATTTCCAGTCTGCATTGTGACGGTAAAATTCACAGAATACCACAGCTGTTTCGGTGGAGAAATCCTCTCCCAAATCGTAGCGCAACACTTCACGATCCGTTGCCGCATCTACCACACGTACAAAGGCATTGGACACTTGTCCAAAGTTTTGCGCACGTGCCTCATAGTCATAAATCGTAACTGTAATTCCGATACGATGGATATTTGCAGGAATCTTTGCAAAATCAATAATAATTTGCTCGTCATCCCCGTCGCCCTCACCTGTGCGGTTATCGCCTGTATGAGTAACAGCACCCGCTCCACCTGTTGGGTTATTGTAGAATACAAAATCGTCAGCTGCCTTCGCTTTACCGTCCTCATATAGCAGGAAGGCCGAAGCATCCAAGTCAAATTCTGCGCCGCCACTATATTTATTGGTATCCCAGCCAAGACCTACGACAACACGAGTCAAGCCTGGATTCGTTTTGGTCAGATCAATACGTTGTCCTTTGGAAAGACTAATCGTCATACTGCATACCTGCCTTCTTTGTGTAGATTTTTTAAGCTAAGCCGTAATCACGTGTCAAGCCTGCAAGACCATCCTGGTAACCGCTGCCAATGGCATTGAACTTCCACTCACCGCTATGGCGATACAACTCGCCTACCACGACGCCTGTTTCGATCGAAAAATCTTCTCCCAGATCAAAGCGAACCAATTCTTCGTTGTTTGCCTCATTTACGATACGCGCGTAGGCACGGGACACTTGTCCAAAGTTTTGGCTGCGTTCTTGTGCATCATAGATCGTAATCGTAAAAGCGATTTTTTCTACGTTAGCAGGTACATTGCTCAGATCAACTTTAATTTGCTCGTCATCTCCGTCACCTTCACCTGTGCGGTTATCTCCGGTATGAACGACAGAACCGTTCTCGTTTTGTGGATTATTAAAGAAGACGAAGTTCTTTTCCGTTTCCACTTTGCCGTCCGCATTCGCCAAAAATACGGATACGTCCAAGTCAAAATCTTTACCGCCATCGTACTTATTGGTGTCCCAGCCGAGACCAACCGTGATTTTGGACAAGCCTGGGTTTGTTTTCGTCAAATCGATTTTTTGACCTTTAGATAAGTTAATTGCCATGAGTAAGTACCCCGTTTCTCATTAGTTTTTGTATGAGCAATCTAAAATTACATATAACGCTGAGCCAGCACATCAATATGTACGGCATGGGTGCCTGCACCGATTGCAGCAAACTTCCATTCGTCGTTATGGCGATAGAGCTCTCCGCAGATCAGTGCAGTCATTCCCTCAAAATTATCAGATAAATTAAACGTCACCAGTTCCTTAGAATTAGCACCGTCCAGAATGCGGATATACGCTTTCTCGATCATGCCGAAATCCTGTTTCCGGTTTACGCAATCATATATATTCACAACAACAAGCACTTTATCGACATTGGCCGGAATCCGTGCCAGGTCAATCATAATTTGTTCATCATCGCCGTCACCTTCTCCGGTCAGATTATCACCGGAATGCACGACTGAGCCGCACGGGCTTTTTTTATTATGGAAGCATACTACATTGTCAGATTGAGTTAGTTTCCCGTTGGCATCCAGCAAAATGGCAGAAGCATCACAATCAATATTGGGTTGCTTCTTGAAACCAAAAAATCCTTTGGACTGCACGGGATCCCATCCCAATCCGGCTATAACCTTGGTTAGTCCTGTGTTTCCCTTGGTCAAATCAATTTTCTGGCCTTTGACCAGATTAATTACAGCCACTGATTAACACACCTCCCTTCCGTAAAATTTACAGACTAAATTCAGACGGATTCAAACCAAGCGCACCACAAATCTCAGCAACAATCCGTTGCTCATTGGCATCAAAGTCACCGTCAGCTGCACCAATGGCACTGCATACGCCGACGACAAGTCGACCTACTTCAGGCTTGCCTTTTAATTTACCAATCGCTTTTAACGCTTCCTGTTTGCCGATTTCAGGTGAAAATTCAAAGTTTGCTACATAGTGATTGAAACGGTTGATGACCTCACCCATATCAAACACTTTCAATTCCTCACTGATATTTATATATCCGGCCATTTTTGTTTTTTCTTCCGGACTAATAGTACCGTCTGCAAATGCCACTAATGCACAACCTGCAACAACAGCTTCCATAAAATCTTTGTTCTTAAATTTCTTAACCTGGTCGCCCAGTCCTTTTTTAGTTGTATTCAACCAATTTTTAAATGTACTCATATTTCCCTCCACAATTACGTATTTGGGTATAATCTATCCTAGTTAATTTCTTCCTTTACTATAACCTGAATTACGATCTTATTCTACAATAATATACAAAAATGCGGTAAATCCGATCTACCTTTTGTAGGTATCCTCTCTATCTTTAGCCCTATTTTCTGTCGAAAGTATCTCTTCCATTATCACCCATTTGATAGCGCAAATGCAAGTTTGTAGAATGGTAGACTTCTATGGATATGCAACAAAATACAGTTGCTATTCTACATATACGGTTTTGCTAAGGTAAACGTTGCACATACTTGCGGATCACAGCATACAAAAATAGCGTCGACCAAATTTAGGACGACGCTATTTTCACTTCAATCTATTAGGTTCGGTCGTATATAGCTACTCTTTTAATTCCGAAGCTGAAAACCTCTGTCTAATGTAGGATATCTCTTTCACGTTGTTTAAACAAGTGACACACGCAGTCTACCCATCTTGCATTTTATTAATAGTCTGTAAGCAACTCTGTTTTAGCTTTTTCAATCGCTTCGTCACGGCTTTGCACTTGCATTTTTGAGTATATGGTCGAAATATAGTTTCGAACCGTTCCTTCAGATAAGTGAACCTTGCTTGCAATTGCTTTATAACGGTGTCCTTCAGTTAAACAATGCAGAATTTCCAACTCCCGCTCTGTCAGTCCATAAGGATTCTTCATCGTCCCTGTCATTTGCTGAAACAATGTACTTGCTACTTCTTGGGTTATCATCGTTCCTCCGTGATGCACTAGCCGTATCGTATTAGCCAGCTCTCTTGGATCAATTGATTTTAGTACATAACCTTCAGCACCCAAAGCAAGTGATTTCGTAGCATACGAAATGTCATCAAAGGTGGTGATCATAATTACACGTATGTTAGGCCAGCTTTCTTTAATTAGCTTCGTCGCAGTAATACCGTCCATCTGGGGCATATGTACATCCATTAATACAACGTCTGGCGGGTCGCTGGCACATTGATCTACAGCAACGTTTCCGTCTTCCGCCGTTTGAATTCGAAAATCAGGTTCGTTTTTGAGCAACAGGCCTAAACTGTCCCGAATGAGTAGTTGATCATCCACCAACAATACCTTGATCTCTGGATTACTAACATCTGTATCCTGAAGCAATGGTATAGAACAGGTCACAATCGTTCCTTCGCCTTCTTTGGAATGAAGGTATAGCTTGCCTTGAAGAGACGAAAGCCGCTCTTTCATTCCTGAAAGACCAAACCCGAACTTAATTTCGTCACTTCCCTTCCCATTGTCCTGCACCTGCAAAATGATCTGGTTACGGTCGTAGTGAAGAAGCACCTGAATAGAATTGGCATGCCCATGTCGGCTGGCATTAGTCAATAATTCTTGTAAACAGCGGTACAAGGTCAGTTTTGACTGTTTTATGACAGGAAGCGGCTCCCCCATCGTTCTGAACACAACTCGAATGGCAGTATTCTTTTTAAATTCATTAATGATATTTAGCAAGGATAGATCCAAAGATGGATCCTCCTCCATAGGGTCCATCTGATGAACTTGCTTTCGGATATCTTCGAGCCCTGTGCGACCAAGTTGAAGAACAGACTGCAATCTTTCAGTCCCCTCTTCAGAAGAGATATAAGGACGTAATGTTTCCATACCTAAGATAATGGAAGTGAATGTATGGCCAATCGAGTCATGCAGCTCGCGAGCCATGCGGTACCTTTCTTCCAATAGTGTCATTTGTTCAACCTGAGTCGAATACTGCTCCAGGGTTTGATACTGCTTTTTTATTAATTCGAGTTTTTGTTTGATCCGATCTATAGAACGAAATGCCATTTGTAATCCGAAACCAATACCGTATACAAACGAAGCATCCACTAGGTTCTGGAATACGTCTTCTATCGTCCAATGAAACGCCCCTCTTCCTCCCAGGCAAAACATCACCAACGCAAGAGGTAAAGTTACCGCATGTGAACGGCCACGGCTATAAAACGAAATCGTAAAAACAGCTGGCAGAAACAGTCGGACAAGCTCATATTGATGAGCAAATAGCAAAGAAATTCCACCCACTAGAAATACTTCCGCCAACAAATACCAGCGGTAATGAATTCGATCAATGAACAAAGGTATTGAATAGCAAACGAGAACAGAGATAAATACAACAGTGAAAGGGAAAGATGGGCGGTCTTGATACGATAGCAAAACAAAGCAAATCAACCACAAGATTCGGAATACAGCAACAATCCATTCCTGCCAAGACCAGCGCATATTGCATCCAAGCATGTAAGTACCCCATTCTTCTTAAATTAAGGTAATTTTTTCAATCTTTTCACATCATAACAAGGTCATGACATTTTGTCACTAGGGAGTATGACTGCACTCCTGATACTTTATAGACAATCAAACTGTTGGCGGGGAGGGAATCGTTGTTGTCACTATTACAGATTCGTAATTTAAGTAAAAAGATTGGAAAGAAAACCATTGTTGAAGGACTGTCCTTGGATGTAAAGGCGGGGGAAATCATGGGTCTTGTTGGCCCAAATGGAGCGGGCAAGACGACCACTATTCGGATGATCGTGGGGTTAAGTTCAAAATCGGGAGGCCAGGTATTTATCCACGGCCAAGATATTGATCGCTCCTTTGAAAAGGCAATGAGACATGTTGGAGTTATCGTCGAAAATCCAGATCTGTACAAATATTTATCCGGCTATGACAATCTGATTCATTTCTCAAGAATGTCTCCAGGGGTTTCTTCGGAACGTATTCAGGAAGTAATCTCGCTCGTCGGACTTGAGGACAGCATTGATAAGAAAGTGGGAACTTACTCTCTAGGAATGAAGCAGCGACTGGGATTAGCCGTTGTACTGGCCCATAAACCTTCCTTACTTGTACTTGATGAGCCTACCAATGGTTTAGACCCAGCAGGAATAAGAGAGCTTCGGGAACATTTAATCAATCTGTCTCAAAAAGAAGGCGTTGGTGTTCTTATTTCTAGCCATCTTATGGCTGAAATGGAACTGATGTGTGATCAGGTAGCGATTTTAAATAAGGGAAAACTGATTGGTATCCATAATGTAGCTGAGATGATGGATAATCGGCTTGCTCCTGTTCGGTTTGAAGTAGACAGACCCGAATTGGCTCTTCCTGTATTCCAGTCCATGCTGGCGGGGAAAGAAATTATTGCAGATCAACAAACTCTACAAGTTGACATTACAAAGGATCAAATTCCGGGTATTACAAAGAAACTTATGGATACGGGGGTGAACATATACAGCGTTCAGATTACGAAACAGACACTAGAGGATAAATTCATTGAAATCACAGGGGGAATTGAAAAGTGATTCAGTTAATTCGCAATGAAAACATGAAGATTTATAAGCGTAAACGTACCTGGCTTATCATCATACTGCTTATTTTGTATGTATTAATCCAGATGGCTAATTTAAAAAGTTCTGGTATGACTGAGTACAATGAAGGCTGGAAAACACTCTTACAGCATGAAAATTCAAAGCTAACGAGAGATGCAGCAAAGTCAGACGCTCTACCCATTGAGAAAAAAATGGCAGCAGAAAAAATTTTGATGAATCAGTATTATTTGGACCATAACATCGCTCCTCAATCCAATGCTTGGAGTTTTACAGTGAGCCAATCCAGAAATTTAATTGTAGGTATCTCTCTTTTAGCTCTTATCGTGGCTGGCGATATTGTAGCCTCTGAGTTTTCTGCCGGTACAATCAAATTTTTACTGACACGTTCAGCTACACGCTCAAAAATTTATTTTTCTAAATATATTGCAACTCTCTTGTTTGGAATATTTTTGGTTTTGCTTACTTTTCTGGCTGCCATATTTTTCGGTGGATTAATGTTTGGCTTTAAGGGGATCGGCGATCCCTACTTCTTCGTCAAGGATCAAACCATTCAGCAGGCAGATATGATTCAAGCCTTGTTAGGAGGGTTCTTATTTAATATACCTTTTATGGTTATCGTGTTGACATTTGCATTTATGATTTCTGCAGCATTTCGCAGTGTTACATTTTCTATTGTGTTCTCTATGCTGGCAGCTATAGCAGGATTCGTCCTGAGTATCACCATGAATGGATGGCCTTGGACAAAATACTTTGTGTTTTCCAGTACAGATCTCAATCCTTATTTTTTTGGAACGACGCCAGTGGAAGGAATGACCTTGGGCTTCTCACTGTTCCTCCTTCTACTTCATCTGGTCGCTATGCATCTCGTTTCATATCCTATTTTTACAAAACGGGATGTAATCTAAATCTATACTAACTATTCTGAAACGGAGTGATTGTAATGAAATGGCTCACTACTTTAGTGATGATCTCAATGTTACTGTTAATTGCAGCCTGTTCATCCAAACCTGCAACATCTTTAAACAAGGAACTTGAATTATCATCTGCCGGTATTTCCAGCTTAGTTCTAGATAATAGCAACGGTCAAATTGAAGTTGTCGGAAACAAGAATACAGATAAAATACAAGCCAGTGTCGTTGCTAATGGCAGCAACATGGATAAGCTAAAATTAAGTCTGGAGGGAGAAGATGGTATAGCTACTCTTAATACTTTTTTCGAGGGACAATTCATGTCAACAGGTCCCCAAACAGTTGATGTCAAGCTAACCATTCCGGAAAAAATGAAACTAGAAATTAAACATCCGCATAGAGATGGAGATATTCAAGTAACGAATTTAGCCTCGGATGTAAGCATTGAAAATGTGAATGGTAATATCACGCTTAAAGAAATCGGTGGAGCCATTGATTTAACCAACAGAGATGGTGGGATTACTATTCAAAATAGCTCATCTGATGTCAATATTGAAAATGTAAACGGACATATTCAAGCAGATAAAATAGGGGGTACTGCATATATTGAGTTAGGTGACGGCTCTCTGGATATTGATCAAGTTGCAAAAGATGTTGTCATTATTCAGAGCGGCAATGGAAAAGTAAGCATCGGTGATGTGAAGGGGAAAGTGACTCAAAGCAAAAAATAACTGAAAGACCAAAAGGCCAACATAAGTTGGCCTTTCCATTAACATCAGGTCCTTCAATCACATCATCATGGGCAGAAATTCAGTTTATAATGCTGATACTCGTTCTTTTTCACCTACGCTATTAAGGACTGGTTCGGCATTTTGACTGAAAAAGTTACGTAATGCTTTGTTCTTATGAGCCATGATACCCATCACCAGAGCAACTATTCCCGATGCCAGAGGAAGGTATACCCAATGGATTCTATCCAATAGTATTCCGTACAACCCGATTCCGAGCGGAGTTGCTAGCATAGTGATCGAGCTGATTACACCAAACACCCCGGCTCTAATATGTTCTGGAGTATACAGCTGCACATAAGATATCATGGGAACATTGCTCATTGAATTAAAAAATCCGGTTACCGCCAAAATCATAATGAAGATGAACGTCATCTGTATCAGGCTTCCTGATGTTGAGGGAAACAATAATGGGAAACACCATGTTAGGAATAAGATGGCTTGAAGCTGAAACAGGATAAATATTTTGGTAATAACAAATTGATGTACTTTCCGACGTGAAACCACAATGGCTCCCGCGATGACTCCTACGAACCAGGCTCCTTGAATAACAGATAGTTGCTGAGCTGAAAGTTGAAGTTCCTGATAAGTCACATATGGCAATACAACCTGGACTAATGGGGCGAGCATAAAATTGATACCGACAAAGATGACAAGTAAATACATTATGGCTTTTTGCTTGTTTATATACGCAAACACATCTTTGACACTGTCTAAATAACTTGAGGATACCGTTTGTTCATCAGTTTTCCTAAATTGTAACCATAGTTGCATCAATCCGGCCGAAATAAATGTTATTCCGTTAATCATCACAATCGTTTCCAAGCCCCAAGCTCGATAAGTTATGGCACCCAGGATCGGACCCAGTACATTTATGATTGCTCCTATACTTTGATAGGAAGAGTTTACGCTATGAACGTTGTCTCTTTCCACTAAGTTAGGAATTGAGGCGTTCAGCGTTAAGAACGTAAATGATTGAATAAGGCTTAATATAACGGAAAACACGGCAAGCAACATAACATTGGTTGAATCCAACAAGAAAATGGGTAAAAAGATTAGTAGCGCTATTCCGCTTAATATTTCGGTTATGACAAGCACTTTCTTCTTATTGCTCCGGTCTATAACTACACCTGCAAAAATATTGACAAATACTCCGGGCAGAATGGACAAGCCTAACACCATTGAAAATACAGTGGCCGATCCGGTGATATCCAAAATATATAGACTTAAAGCAAACTTAAAAATCGAACTTCCTAGCTCAGATATAAGCCTGGTCACAGAAAAAATAAATAGGTTCCGGCGAGCATAAAACGAAAATTCCTTTGGCTGATTCATGAGATCCCCCTATTCGGTTAGGGCAAGAGTTACAGAACGGTTGCCCAGCGTCTTTCCAATTGCTCCAAGGCACTTTGTAGATGATTCCGTACTATACTTTCGTCTTCTGAAAAAGGTAGAGTTAGTGCCACAAACAGATTAGACTCGCTATCATGCCAAACTTCGCATAAGATTCGTGTTCTTCCTTCAACATTGACATTACCCAGATCCACCGTTTGTAGGAGTTGATGCTCACTTCTCAGCTCACCAAGGAAATTAAATACAATTGGCATTCTATCCAAAGCCTGCTGCAAGTATCCTCCAGATAAAGGATAATCATTCTGTACATCCGGGTTATACATTAAGTTAGCAAAGCTGATATTATGTTCAGCTGCCCATTGAACACTTTTGCGAACCTGCTGTTCTAGAGATACCAGGTTTTGGTCTAAATTTGTTAGTATCGGGATATGATCTACAAATTCACCAATAACATCATAGTAACGCTTCTCTCCAAAGCTTCGGCCATACTGCGTTACCCAAATGGGTACCTGACTAAGCTCGAAATACATTTTACAAAAAGCAGTGAACGTAAAGAATGCAATCTCCCAATGACTTGTGTTGTCCAAGTGAACTGCTCTCTCGGAAGATTTCAAATCCCAAATGACAGTTGTATGCCCTTCAAGTACTGCTTTTTGACTTACAAAATCGGTTATACGACCAATTGCACGATCAAACTTATCCAGATTATAGGTAGTAGCTAGTTCCAGATCATCAACACCCTGAGGTCCTTCCATAATATGAGCTGTAAAATCAGAGTAACGATTTCTGCTCCCTTTAGGCGTTTCCTTTCCAGCTCGTACACATTCATAATAAGTGTTGAACTGGTGCTTAATAATCTCACTGCTCATAAAGTCAAAGATCGAGTGCGAAAAAGGTAATATAAGCATGTAGTCTTTCAGATTCTTTTTCACAATCAATATCCGATATAAGAGTGAATTGC
Organism: Paenibacillus sp. P2(2022); assembly: GCF_029522175.1. NCBI lineage: Bacteria > Bacillati > Bacillota > Bacilli > Caryophanales > Paenibacillaceae > Paenibacillus > Paenibacillus sp. P2(2022). Next base: position 358,935 of record NZ_JAKWFI010000004.1, read on the forward strand.
TCAGTTCATGCTGCCTGTAAAAATAAGGCCAGACGATATTATTCAGAATCACTTGCTGTGTATCTTCATCGTACATAGAGATATCAACCAGTGGTACAGGAAGATGATCTGGTGCTTCCCTTACTTGCCACTGCAATTCTCCGTTTTCTTCACACAGCGTACTTCTCATCAAATCCTGCTCTCGAATAATCTGCCGAATCGCTTCTTCCACATATTCCATGTTCATATGTTTTTCTAGCGGAATAATCGTGCCAGAAATATCACTATGTTGGAGATGGTAACGTTGTGTTGGAGAAACAGGCAGTCTCTCTATCACTCCTAGGCTTAAAATAGCTTTGGAGAAAACGTCCAAATCATTGTCAATTCTTTCTGTCCATATGTTCTTAATGTCTTCAAGATTGGCCTTTTCCAGTCTCAGGTTTTCTTCTCCATGCCAAGTGATGTAATGAGGCTGAATCGATTCATCGCATTTCATGTCCAACAGTTCCATAATCTCTTTTTTAAAAGAAATGGCTCCATCTTCTAGATGCAGAACGATATAAGATTTTCCATTGAATTGCTCTTGTTGTAAGCATCCCTTAACGTTCAGCTTTTGATGCAGCAACGCTATAATTTGATCAAATTGTTGGGCAAGTGCAGAATGGTTTTCTTCCATCCCTTCCACATGTAGTGCCAACTCTCTGACCGTAGGGTATTGATAGATACTGCTCAACCGTAATTCACTACTCCAAATCCCCTGTAATCTGGATGCAAGCTGAATAGCCGTTAAAGAATGTCCTCCCAGTTCAAAGAAATTATCGTCGATACCCACATGTTCAATACCAAGTACGCTCATCCAGATCTCAACTAATTCCTTTTCCAGCTCACTGCTTGGCTCCACATATTCCGTTCCGGTACCAAATTCCAGCTCAATTTCTAATAGCATACGACGATTAATCTTACCACTCGACGTGAGCGGCATCTGATCCAAGAATACAAAATAGGCTGGAATCATATACTCTGGAACTGAGACAGATAAATTTTGTCGCAACATTGCCGTTGTCACATGAGGTTCGGCAACAACATACGCCCCCAAACTAGGCATCCCCGTTCGGTCATCAGCACGGGCAAGTACTGCCGCTGCCCGAACTCCATCATGCGCAAGCAAAGCCGCCTCAATCTCACCCAGTTCGATCCGATATCCGCGGATTTTCACCTGATGATCGATTCTGCCCATATATTCGATATTTCCATCCGGCAACCATCTGGCCAGATCCCCTGTTCGGTACATCCGTCCTCCCGGCTCGTATGGATCTTCTACGAACTTCTCTTCCGTCAATTCCTCCCGATTCACATATCCTCGCGCTACACAATCGCCTCCAATATGCAGTTCGCCAGGTATCCCTATCGGTTGCAAACGGTCCTTCTTATCCAAAATGTACAATTTTACGTTATCAATCGGCTTCCCGATCGGAATGCTCTCCGGTTCATGCTCGACAGGACAGTCATAATACGCCACCTCCACGGTCGCTTCCGTTGGCCCATACAGATTGTGCAGCGTGGCACCGCCGCCTCCTATCAGACAGTTAAACCGACGCACATGCTCTGTCATCAGCGCTTCCCCGCTGGCAAATACCCGTCGTACACTGCGCATTTTCCCCGTAGCTCCGCTGTGTTCCATGTATTCCAGAAACGCTCCTAGCATCGACGGCACAAAGTGCAATGCCGTTACCCGGTTAGACTCAACCGTTTCAGCTATTGTGGCCGGGTCCTTCTCTCCTCCTGGCTCCAAAAAGCATACCGTTGCCCCTTGGATGGCCCACGAGAACAATTCCCACAACGATACATCAAAGGTATATGGTGTCTTTTGCAGGATTACATCCTCCGCTCCAAATGGAATCCGCTTTTGCATCCAGTGCAGACGATTGATCAGCGAGGCGTGCTCAATCATGACTCCTTTAGGCTTACCCGTAGATCCCGAGGTGTAAATCACATACACCAAATCCGTCGAGCGATTGAACGATTCCGGATTCTTTTCTCTTTCTGTTTGCTCCTTTTCCTGTACCAGCAAATCTTCGATAGCGATCAGTTCCCTGGTTGTTCCATGACAGCGAAGCTGTTCCACTAACTCCTGCTGGGTCAATAAAATGGATACTCCACTGTCCTCCAGCATGAACGCCAGTCGTTCTTCAGGGTCCTCTGGATTCAGCGGCAGATAGGCTCCACCTGCTTTCAAGATTCCTAGTAGTCCGATAATCATCTCCAACGATCGGTGAACCGCGATCCCCACCACACGATCAGGCCCTACTCCTTTTTCCCGCAGCACATGAGCCAACCGATTCGCTTGGGCATTCAGCTCCCGATACGTTAACTGCCGTCCTTTGTAAAGGGCTGCCGGATGTTCCGGTGTTCGCTCCACCTGCTCCTCAAACAATTGATGGATTGTCTTCGCTCGCGGATAGATCGCTGTCGTATTGTTAAATTCATTCAAAATCACTTCTTTCTCCGGTAAAGAAGTTACTTCAATCGAGGATATACTTATCTCTGGATTATCCACGATTTGTCGGACTACGCCATTTAGATGATTTTTTATACGTTCCACAAATTCTCTACTTAAGGTATCAGCGTTGTACAGAAATTTAATGTTCAGTTCGTCTTTCAGGGAAACAATAAGATTAAAGTCATAGTTTGTCTGTTCATAAAAGGCCATGTCTCGCACATGAATTTTCAGATTGTGCTTCTGTAGCGCCTCTTCTTCGCCATACTCCGGGTAATTTTCAAACACAATAATATGATCTAACAGGCTTTGCTTCAGTGTGGTTATGGACTGAATGTCAGCTAATGATGTGTACTCATACTTAACAGATTCGATGGAGCTTTGTTGAGCTCTCTTGGCCATTTCAATGAAGCTTTCATTCTCCTCGCCATAAATTCGCACGGGAATAGTATTAATGAAAATACCTACCATGCTCTCAATGTCTGGGATTACTGGCGGTCGCCCTGAAACTACGGCTCCAAATACTACATCGTTGGTATTGTTATATCTTTGAAGCAATGCCCCCCATATGGATTGGAACAACGTGTTGACTGTAATCCGATTATGAGATGCAATCTCTGTTAATCGTCGTGTCATTGTTTGGTCTAACGAAAATTCCAGCTGACTCGTCCGGTAACCACCTTCTTTAGCCTGCAATTTGAACGTCTTCGGTATAACTGCACATTGCGCATATCCATCCAAAGCCTGTTTCCAATATTGCATGGACTCCCCTTTGTCCTGCTTTTCCAGCCAACGGATATAAGTTGAATAAGCAGGGGCTGTCTCAGACTTAAGCGGTCTACCATTTTTCAAATCTAGATACATGCTCATAAAATCGTGGTAGACAATCCCTACGCACCATCCATCCATAATCATATGATGGAAGGTCCACATCATAAGAAACTTATCAGGAGTTGTTTTTAATACATTTATACGTATTAGTGCTTTATTGGATAAATCAAATCCACGCAGAAGATCTTGTTTTTTGTGATCCTCAAGATAAGCGGTAATTTCTTGCTCATCCATCCCGGTAAGGTCATAAAACTGAAACTCTGCTTGTTGATGTTTACGCACTACTTGCCGAGGTTCACGTATACTGGTAAACACAAAATTCGTACGCAATACTTCATATTTTGCCAACAATTCTTGAAAACTCTGTTCCAGAAGTTCCTGCTGCAGTTCACCTTCCATTTCAATCGCGACTTGTTCCACATAAGCTGTAGTTTCTGGCTCCATCATGTAATGGAACAGCATTCCCTGCTGCATAGGTGTTAACGGGTAAATATGCTCTACTTGTTCAGTCCCACCAAACTGCTTGAGAATCTGATCTAACTCAGGAATAGAGAGAGTATGGTCTTGGTAATCAGATGGGGTGAGAACCTTCTGTGAAATGCTTGTACAGTGATTAATTAACATTTTTAAATGCTCAATATACATAAGGGATAATTGTTCAATAGCATGGTCTGCATGCTCGCCACGAATATATCCAAATTCAAGTAACAGTTGGTCTTGGGAAACAATACTATTAATGTCCAGTGTAAAATGACTTTCTGCCCCTTCACCAACAGAACGTCCCGGAGATAGCGGTGACGATTCAAAGCTCCCCTCTTGCGTACCATCCATAAATTGTCCCAGATAGTTAAAACTGATTTGTGGCTGTATGTTAAAATCTAAATCTTGAGTATGTTCCACATCGGTCAAATACTTCAGAACTCCGTAGCCAATCCCTCGATTAGGGATATGCCGAATCATTTCCTTAGTTCGCCGAATAACAGATGAAATATCTTCACTATCCCTCATATCCAGAACAATAGGAAACATCGAAGTAAACCAACCTATGGTTCGAGTAACATCAATCTCCTCCATAATCTCTTCCCTGCCATGTCCTTCAAGATTAATAGCGAAGATTTTACTACCCGCCCATTGCTTAATAGCCAAACCAAGTGCTGATAACAATAAGTCATTAATTTCGGTATTATAGGTCTGATGAGCAGTTCCAAGCAGTAGCTGTGTATTTTGCTTGTCCAACCGGACAGCTATGCTCGTTCTTTCTTTTTTCACTCCACCCTCATCAGTACCTGTGCTCTTCTGAGGAAATGGAGACTCACATTGAACACCTTCAATTTGCTGCCAATATGCCTTCTCCTTCAGTAAAGTCCGACTGTTCGAATACTCTGCAAGCCGGTCAGACCAATACTGAAAAGAGTCCGTTTTATCCGGCAAAGCGATAGCCTTACCCTGTAATGCCTGGGTATATGCGCTCTCCAAGTCTTCCAATAAGATTCGCCAGGAGACCCCGTCAATAACCAAATGGTGAATAGCAATCAGCAAATGCTGGCCTTGATCTGTTTGGAACAAGCCCACCCTGATCATCTCGCCTGCTCTTAAGTCCATGGTAGCCTGTAGCCGACTCGCCTCTTCCTCAATCTTGCTTTCAGCATCGTTATTTCCTTGTAGATTATAAATATTTAAATGAAAAGGCCTTAACTGCGTCTCCGTATGGTATTGGCAAACAGAACTCTGACCAATCTCATACGCCATTCGTAGGGCATCATGGTGAATAATAATATTCTCCAAAGCAGTCTTTAGGGCTTCTTCATCAAATACACCACTAGTAAACAACATAACTGCTTGATTAAAATGGTTCCGATCATCCTGTACATTTTCGAAGAACCATCTTTGGATTGGAGTTAGCTGTACCTCACCTGTTACCGCCTTCTGGTCAATGATTCTGGAACGACGTTGGACATATGGTGCTACTTGCTGAACAGTAGGGTGCTGAAATATGTCCTTCATATCCAGCTTTAATCCCTCTTGGCTCAACCTTGCGATCACTTGAATGGCCTTAATAGAGTCTCCTCCAAGGTCAAAAAAACTGTGACTAATTCCAATTCCCTCTTGTCCCAGCACGCCTTCCCAAATTTTGACCAACTTCTCTTCCGTAGGGCTTGTTGGTGGTTCATACAGCGTGCTCAAGTCTAAGTTAATATGAGGCTCTGGCAGTTTCTTCTGATCCACCTTGCCATTAGCGTTCAGTGGCAAACTGTCCAGCAGGATTAAGCTGGATGGCAACATGTAATCTGGTAGATACTTCGCCAAGTAACGGCGAATAGCTGAAGTATTTAATTCCCCATCTGTCACCATATATGCAGAAATACGATTTTGACCGGATGGATCCGGTTTAGCTACAACTATTGCCTCTTTAATGCGTTCATGGGATAGTAGTTGATTTTCAATTTCTCCAAGCTCTATACGAAACCCCCTAATTTTCACCAGATGATCTTGGCGGCCTACAAATTCAATATTTCCATCTGAAAGCCATTTTGCAATATCACCTGTTTTGTACATTTTCTCGCCTGGATTAAATGGATTATCTATAAACTTTTCGTTTGTAAAATCAGGTAGGTTCAAGTAGCCCTGGGATAGTGCATCCCCTGCTATACAAAGCTCTCCCGGTATACCAATAGGCTGCAATTTAAGATTTTTATCCAGAATGTACACAGTAGTACCTGTAATCGGGGCTCCAATCGGAATTGTACCTTTCCGTTCATGAATCTGATCTACACCATAACAAGTAGCAAAGACCGTGCTTTCGGTAGGACCGTACATGTGGAGCATTTTATGGGGTCCGATATGTTCAAACAACTTGCTCACATGCGGTAGCGAAACCCGCTCTCCACCAAAAAGTACTTTGCGAATTGTAGTAAAGCATTCAATATTGGTTTCTATCAACGTGTTAAACAAGGCGGTAGTAATAAAAAATACCGAGACATTTTCATTTCGAATTAAGGAAGACAGTTTTTCTGGATTCAGCATATTCTCTTTACGTAAGAGAACCAGCTTAGAACCATTGACCAGAGCGCCGAATATATCGAAGACTGACCCATCAAAGGCATAGTTGGATAACTGCAAGAGAATATCCTGTTCCGTAAGATCGATATAATTGGAGTTTTTAATCAATCTCTCCACGTTATAATGCATGGTCAGATTCCCTTTTGGTTTACCTGTTGAGCCAGAGGTATATAGCACATATGCCAAATCATCCGGTTCATTCACATAAGGTAAGTTACTAGAATCCAAATCCTTAACGATAGTATCGAGCTGATCCAAATCAAGGATTTCCCCTGCAAACGCATCTGCTCCTGCCTCTTTTATGAAAGTTGATTCAGTCAGGACATGATGGGAAGCCAATAATAGTGTTATCTTGCAATCGTATAGCATCAGACTAATTCGCTCCGCAGGATAATCTGGTGCCAGAGGAACATACGCACCCCCAGCCTTTAAAATCCCTAGGATTCCGACTATCATTTCAAAAGATCGCTCTACCATCATGCCTACAAGCGTATTGGCCTGTACTCCTTTTTCTCTAAGCACTCTGGCAAGCTGATTCGCTTTATCGTTTAACTCGCTGTAAGTCCATTGTTGTTCCTCGAACGATACTGCGACACGCTCCGGCGTCTTCGCTACCTGCTCTTCAAAGAGCTGATGCAGCAATTTTCGGTTATCTTTCTCGTTAGAAGCGGGTACCGTATTAAATTTCGTTAACAAAATCTCTTCTTCGGATGCAGTTACCATGTTTACGTCGCCAATCCGTGCATCCGCAGAGTCCACAATAGTCTGTAAAATCTGCAAATAATGCTTCGACATTCTCTCAATACTTTCTTTGTAAAACAGCTTATTACAATAATCAATTCGAAAAGAGAGTCCCTCTTGGTCCGCTTCTGCTGTTAACGTTAAATCAACTTTGGCTATGCCAGCTTCAACAGAATAGGGCGATATGGATATCCCGTCAGTTAGCAGGCTTACCGAATCGGTATTTTCTAGAGAGAACATCGTATCAAACAGAGGATTTCGGCTTAAATCCCTGTGAAGTTCGAGCTTATCTACAAGATCTTCTATTGGATAATCCTGATGTTCGAATGCTTCCAGGCTGCTTCTTTGCACCTCCAGTAAAAATTGCTTGAGCGTTTTGTCAGCAGCTGGGCGGTTACGCAGCACAAGTGTATTAACGAACATCCCCATAATATTTTCTAAATCCGTATGATTACGACCTGCTATTGGAGACCCTACCACGATATCTTCCTGGCTTGAATACTTATGCAGCAATACGTTGTAAGCCGATAGCAGTACCATAAATAAAGTGGTCCGATTTTCTGCAACAAATTGCTGTAGACCTTCACGAAGTGTCTTATCAGCTTGAAAAGAATACCGGTCACCTTCAAAGCTCTGTACTTGAGGTCTCGTGAAATCAGTTGGTAGATTAAGGACAGGAAGCTCATCCGAAAACAAGTCTAGCCAGTATTGTTCCTGCTTAATCAAGTGTCCTTCTTTGATCCACTCACTATTCCAAACGGCGTAGTCTTTATATTGAATACGCAATGGTGGCAGTGAGTTCCCGTGATACAATGTCGTGAAATCATTAGCCAAAACGCTCATGGAAACACCATCTGCAACAATATGGTGCATATCTACCATCAAAATATGCCTATTGTCCGAAATACGCACCAGCTTCGCCCGCAATAATGGAGCCTGACCTAAGTCAAACGGTCTTACGAACGTTTTGAATATCGCTTGAATCTGTTTGTCCTGTGCTTCTATTCCGATATCATCAGCTTGTTGGAAACTCAGTTGAAATGGAACCTCACTATGAATTTTTTGTACTGGCTCCTCTGTGCCCCACTCAAATGATGTCCGCAATGCCTCATGCCTATCTATTAGATCCCTGAACACTTGCTCCAGCCGCTGGATGTCCAGTTCTCCCTCCATCAGTAAGGCAAAGGGCATATTGTATGCTGTTTCTGCTCCTTCAAACTGATGTAAAATCATTTGTCTCTTTTGAACGGATGTCACTGGATAAGAATCGCGTAGCTCGGCAGGAGCAATATCCATCATCGTCCCAGCTGCAACCTCTGGTCCGCAGATCAAAACACTCATTTCTTCGATGGTCGGATGTGCAAAAATATCACGGAGTGGAATTTCAACTTGCAGCAACTTATTGATTCGAGACATAAGTCGAGTCGCCGTTAGTGAATGTCCACCCAGTTCAAAAAAGTTGTCATGTATACCGATGGAGGATATGTCCAGCAACTTCTCCCAAATCTCGGCTAGTTTTCTTTCCGTTTCGTTTCTTGGTGCAACATAGCTGGTGGCTCGCATCCCATGATCCGGTTCGGGTAGCGCTTTACGGTTAACCTTGCCACTGGACAGGTGCGGCATAACATCTAGCCGGACGAAATGACTTGGCACCATGTAATCCGGTATAAGTGCCTTCAAATGTGCCCTTAAAATAGATGTGTTCAAACCTTCTCCGCTTTCGAAATATGCGCATAAATATTTGCCGCCATCTCGATCATCAAGGGCAAGTACCGTCGCCGCCCTGACACCTTCATACGCGAGTAAGGCCGCTTCAATCTCACCTAGTTCGATCCGGTAGCCCCGAATTTTCACCTGATGGTCGATCCGACCCATATATTCAATGTTTCCATCCGGCAGCCATCTCGCCAAGTCTCCCGTTCGGTACATCCGTCCCCCCGCCGCATAGGGGTCCGCTACGAACTTCTCCTCCGTCAGTTCTTTCCGATTCACATATCCTCGGGCTACGCAGTCCCCTCCAATATGCAGCTCGCCCGGTACACCTATCGGCTGCAATCGGTCTTTATGGTCCAAAATATATAATTTCACGTTGTCAATCGGCTTCCCAATCGGAATACTCTCCGGTTCCTGGTCCGCAGGACAGTCGTAATACGCCACCTCTACCGTTGCTTCGGTCGGTCCATACAGGTTGTGCAGCGTAGCTCCTTCGGTCCCCAGCAAACGGTTAAATCGGCGGACATGCTCTGTCATCAACGCTTCCCCGCTGGCAAATACTCGCCGTACACTCCGCATTTTCCCGGCGGCTCCGCTGTGCTCGATATACTCCAGGAACGCTCCCAGCATGGATGGCACAAAATGGATCGCTGTTACCCCGTTGGCCTCCACCGTTTCGGCTATCGTTGCCGGGTCTTTCTCGCCTCCTGGCTCCAAAAAGCATACTGTCGCTCCCTGAATCGCCCACGAGAACAGCTCCCACAACGATACGTCAAAGGTATAAGGCGTTTTTTGCAGGATCACATCCTCCGCTCCAAACGGAATTCGTTGTTCCATCCAGTGCAGACGGTTGATCAATGAAGCGTGCTCAATCATGACCCCCTTCGGCTTGCCGGTGGAGCCTGACGTATAGATCACGTACACCAAATCGCTCGAGCGATTAACAGGTTCCGGGTTCTTCTCGCATTCTTCTCCTGTAAGCTCCATCCCCTCCACCAGCAAATCTTCGATAGTGATCAGCTCGCGGTCGGCTCCGTGCGGACGAAGGCGGTCCAACTGATCCCGCTGGGTCAGCAGGATAGATGCCCCGCTATCCTCCAGCATGAATCCCAGCCGTTCTTCCGGGTCCTCTGGATGTAACGGCAGATACGCCCCGCCTGCCTTCAAAATCCCCAGCAGGCCGACGATCATCTCCAGCGATCGATGAACTGCGATGCCCACCATCTGGTCGGGTCCGATGCCTTTCTTCCGCAGGACGTGAGCCACCCGATTCGCTTGGGCATTGAGCTCCCGGTACGTCAATTGCCGATCTTGGTATAGGGCTGCCGGATGTTCCGGTGTTCGCTCCACCTGCTCCTCAAACAATTGATGAATCGTCTTCTCCCTTGGATAAGGCGCGGCCGTCCCGTTGAATTTCTTCAAAATCACTTCTTTTTCTTCTGGAAGAATAATATCTATTTCGTGCAAAACTACATCAGCAGACGAAACTATAGTGCGGGCGATTTCCTCAACATGTCGACCTAATCGATCTATATATTCTGGTTCGTATAATAGACCGTTATAGCTGAATTTCATCCGCAGTTTCTCACCGGGGACAACGTTAAGGTTGAAAGAATAATTAGTCTGTTCAAAGCCAGCCATCTCCGAAACCGCTAAACTGTTTTCGTTTTCGTGATCGGAAGCTTCCTCCATACCCGGGAAATTTTCAAAGGCCAAAATATGGTGTATCAGATTACTCTTCAACAAACTACCCGCCTGAATATCAGCAAGGGGCACATAATGATGCTGCCCCGCCTCCATAACCGAATGTTGTACATGCTGGACGAAATCCGAAAAAACAAGATGATCCTCTTCACTCGATATACGCACTGGAATAGTATTGATAAATAGGCCTACCATGTTTTCTGCTCCCGGAATATCTGACGGACGACCGGAAACGACAGAGCCAAATACCACGTCGCGGGTGTTGTTGTATTTCATCAATAGCAAACCCCAGATAGAGTGAAACAATGTACTCAAAGTAACCTTGAGTTCTTTGGCCAGTGATTCCAACTGACCCGTTAATTGCGAATCAAAGCTAAAGATTTGCTGCTGTGGATCGTAATCAACATGGCTCCCTTTACCACTCGCAGGCAAGATACTCTGCTGTTCAAAACCATCCAAATATCGCTCCCAAAACGTAAGCGCTATATCTGTATCCTGCTTGTCCAACCACTTGAGGTATTTTTCATAAGAAGGAGCTTCCCCCAGTTGAACTGGCTCATTTTTTTGCAATGATGTGTAGATCTGGAACCATTCTTTCAAAACGATTTCTAAGCACCATCCATCCATAATGATGTGGTGGAAGCTAACGATCAGCTTGTATACATCAGACGCACACTGCAATATGGAGACCCGGAATAACTCATCCCGGGTAATATCAAATCCGTTGGCCTTATCACGTTGAACAAACTGTTCTATATAGGCCACCTGGTCAGATTGCGTTAGTGAAGAAATGTCCTCAAAGTGAATTGCTGGATGCTTCTGCCGAAATACGATCAATTTAGGCTCTTCAATATTGACGTGAAAAACATTGCTGCGCAATATTTCATGGCGCTCAAATAGAACAGAAAGACTTCGATCCAGAAGCTCTACCTCGAGTAAGCCGTTCAAGGTAAGACTCACCTGTTCAAAATAGGCGTACGAAGTTTGATCTAGCAGGCTATGGAACAAGATTCCTTGTTGCATCGGGGTTAATCGGAATATACTTTGAATTTGCAGATCTTTACTCATAATCCACCGCCTAGGAAGATGTATTATTTTTATAGTAGGCCATAATCTCATCCAAATCGTTAATTGAAAGATTCTCATCATCGCTCACATCTGCGGGAGTCCATTCCTTCTCCTTCTTTTCAGAGCAATGCTCAATAATTTCTAGCAAACGACTTTGCAAGAAATTTCCCAATTTTTGAATACTCGATTCAGCATATTCACGACTGCTATACTCAATCCCGAGGGTTAATATCCCCTGTTCGATACTGCCATTAATATCAAGCACAAATGGTGTCTCGGTCTCCTCACTTACTGTCCGGCCCGGAGAATACTTTGATTCGACAAATAAAGGCGCAACGGAGCCTGAATCAATCTGGCCGTGATAATTAAACCGGATTTCAGGTGCAAAATGTCCCTGATTAGTACTTTTCAAATCGTGTAAGGTCATATATTCCAGAATTCCGAAGTCAATGCCCTTATTAGGAACACGTCGCAACGCTTCCTTGGTCAGCTTAATTTGGTAAGCTAAATCTGCATTATGCTTCATATCCAGATGAATAGGATACATCGTAGTAAACCAGCCGACCGTTCTGGTTATATCTATATCATCAAAGATCTGTTCCCGTCCGTGTCCTTCCAGCAAAATGGTGAATTCATCATTATCAGTCCAGTCTCTCAATGCCAGTCCAAAGGCTGTCAACAGTAGATCGTTTACATTCGTACTATAAGCCTTGTGTACATCCTTCTGCAGACAATCTGTTTGTTGCTTGGAAAGCCTTACGCTGCAGATTTTCAGGTCTTTCCCTCTTCTGTCAGTGGCCGGATAGTCTTTATGAAGCGGTTTACTGGCATGACGGATCACATTCTCCCAATAACGCTTGTAACGAGCTGGACGCGCACCCTTTGCATCATCAACCAGGCGATGGGTCCAGTCCTTCCATGAATGGGTCTTCGCCTGGAAGAGAATTTCTTCATTATTAAGCGCCTGCATATACCCTTGCTCCAAATCTTCCAATAGAATTCTCCAAGAAACTCCATCTACCACCAAATGATGAATCGCGAGCAATAAGTGATCCCCTTGAGCCGTGTGAAACAACCCTGCTTGCACAAGTGGACCCTCTTCCAAATTCATACGCCGCTGAATCGCTTCGCTAAGGGTTTGGATTGCTTCTTCAATGGATGCCTCATGGCTTACATCCAGAACAGTAAGAGCATATGCCTTTCGATTCGTACCATGAATGACGGGAGTGATTCTGTCCGGACTCGCTGTATATGTCATTCGTAAGGCATCATGATGCTCTGTCAGCTTACACAACACCTGATCGACCAGTTCTTCCTTCCATCCCTTTTGGCTATACAACATAACAGCCTGGTTCCAATAGTTCGATTCCGTAAACTTTTGCTCAAAAAACCATCGTTGGATAGGCGATAACTCAGCCTCTCCTTCAATAATCCCTTGTTCGGCTTGAACACTGACTGCTCTTAGATCCGGAGTCAGGCTACCTATGGTTTGATGGCGGAAAAGGTCCTTAATTTCCATACGATATCCGTGCTTACTTAGACGTGTGGAAATTTGAATAGCTTTAATTGAATCTCCGCCCAATTCAAAAAAGTTATGATTCGTTCCGATAGGAGCATAGCCAAGAACCTCTTGCCAGATTTCGGCCATCAACGCTTCAACCTCACTGGAAGGAGAAATATAATCTACCTCAATCGACAGACTGTGATCGGGCTCAGGCAATGCTTTTCTGTCGATCTTACCGCTCGATAGATAAGGCATAGCTTCCATAGATACGATATAAGCAGGCACCATGTACTCGGGTAGAACTTCTTTAATACGAGCCTTTAATGCTTGTATATTGAACTCCTGGGCATGTTCAACATAGGCGCATAAATAACTTCCCCCAGAACGGTCATCACGAGCAAGCACTACTGCCGTTTGGACCCCTTCGTAGGCCAGTATTGCCGCTTCAATCTCACCCAGTTCGATCCGGTAGCCCCGAATTTTCACCTGATGGTCAATCCGACCCATATATTCAATGTTTCCATCCGGCAGCCATCTCGCCAAATCTCCCGTCCGGTACATCCGTCCCTCTGACGTATATGGATCTTCTACGAACTTCTCCTCCGTCAGTTCTTTCCGATTCACATATCCTCGGGCTACGCAGTCCCCTCCAATGTGCAGCTCGCCCGGTACGCCTATTGGCTGCAATCGGTCTTTATGGTCCAAAATATACAATTTCACGTTATCAATCGGCTTCCCAATCGGAATACTCTCCGGTTCCTGTTCCGCAGGACAGTCATAATACGCCACCTCTACCGTTGCTTCGGTCGGTCCATACAGGTTGTGCAGCGTGGCTCCTTCGGTCCCCAGCAAACGGTTAAACCGGCGGACATGCTCTGTCATCAGCGCTTCCCCGCTGGCAAATACTCGCCGTACACTCCGCATTTTCCCGGCGGCTCCGCTGTGCTCGATATACTCCAGGAACGCTCCCAGCATGGATGGCACAAAATGGATTGCTGTTACCCCGTTGGCCTCCACCGTTTCGGCTATCGTTGCTGGGTCTTTCTCGCCTCCCGGCTCCAAAAAGCATACTGTCGCTCCCTGAATCGCCCACGAGAACAGTTCCCACAACGATACGTCAAAGGTATAAGGCGTTTTTTGCAGGATCACATCCTCCGCTCCAAACGGAATTCGTTGTTCCATCCAGTGCAGCCGGTTGATCAGTGAAGCGTGCTCAATCATGACCCCCTTCGGCTTGCCGGTGGAGCCTGACGTATAGATCACGTACACCAAATCGCTCGAGCGGTTAACAGGTTCCGGGTTCTTCTCGCATTCTTCTCCTATAAGCTCCATCCCCTCCATCAGCAAATCTTCGATAGCGATCAGCTCGCGGTCGGCTCCGTGCGGACGAAGGCGGTCCAACTGATCCCGCTGGGTCAGCAGGATAGATGCCCCGCTATCCTCCAGCATGAATCCCAGCCGTTCTTCTGGGTCCTCTGGATGTAACGGCAGATACGCCCCGCCTGCCTTCAAAATCCCCAGCAGGCCGACGATCATCTCCAGCGATCGATGAACTGCGATGCCCACCATCTGGTCGGGTCCGATGCCTTTCTTCCGCAGGACGTGAGCCACCCGATTCGCTTGGGCATTCAGCTCCCGGTACGTCAATTGCCGATCTTGGTATAGGGCTGCCGGATGTTCCGGTGTTCGCTCCACCTGCTCCTCAAACAATTGATGAATCGTCTTCTCCCTTGGATAAGGCGCAGCCGTCCCGTTGAATTTCTTCAAAATCACTTCTTTTTCTACCGTTGTTAATAAATCTGTATCACCTATCGTTTGTGTGCTATGAGCTACAAAAGACCTTAGCACCACCACCATATGATCCAAGAAGCGTTCAACAGTATCCTTTTGGAACAAAGCACTGTTGTACTCCAAATTTAAATGAAGGTAGCTGCCTGTTTCTTCCGCGCTCAAGGTTAAATCAAATCGGGAAACACCTGGATTGAACGGAAACGGTTTGAATTCCAACCCACTAGATTGTAGGGGTTGCCCTTTTGTATTTTGCATAACAAACATGGTGTCGAAGATCGGGCTTCGGCTCACATCTCTCCGTAGCGCAAGCTTTTCGACCAATTGCTCAAAGGGATATTCCTGATGCTCAAAAGCAGATAAAACCGCTTCCTTAACTTCATCCAAAAAAGCAGAAAGACTCTTCTCCGATGAAGGGCTAGTACGCAGTGCCAACGTATTGACAAACATGCCGACGATCTTTTCCGTATCTGGATGTCTCCTCCCAGCAACCGGCGTACCGATGACAATGTCATCTTGTCGTGCATGCTTGGACAAAACAACGTTATATACAGCCAGTAAAATCATGAATAATGTACTTTGAGTTTCAGCTGCGAGTTTATGAAGTGGCTCTGTTATATCATCGCCCAGGATTCGAGATACCGTGTTACCTTCATAGCTTTGAATAGACGGTCTTGGAAAATCCGTTGGTAGCTCCAGTACAGGTGGCTCATTTTTAAAGATGTCCAGCCAGTAGGATTCCTGATCTTTAATAAATCCATGATTTACTTGCTCATTATGCCAGCTAGCATAATCTTTGTACTGAACGGATAGAGGCGGAAGTGCTTGTCCATCATACGATTTTACAAATTCATCCATAATAATAGACATAGAAACGCCATCCGAAATAATATGGTGCAAATCAACCAGCAGCATATTTTGGTTCTCTGTCAACGGAATCAGCTCGCCTCTTAATAAAGGGGCACGGCTCAGGTCAAACGGTTGGACGAATTCACTTAGCACCGTTTCTATTTGCTGTTCCTCTATATCCTCTTTGCTGGTCAGACTATGAATCTTCAACTCAAATTCTACTTCGTCATGTACGCTTTGAACCGGCTCTCCGTTGATCCATGAAAATGAAGTGCGCAATGCTTCATGCCTGTTAATCAGAGTGGTGAATGCCATTTTCAACCGCTCCTGATCCAGATGGCCTTGAACGAGCATGACAGAAGGCATATTGTAAACCAGTTCCGCTCCTTCAAGTTGATGCAGTATCATCTGACGTCTTTGCGAGGAGGAAACCGGATAATAGGTTTGACCAGAAAGTAGAGCAATTTCGGTAAATGTACCTGCCCCTCTCCCGATGGTACGTTCAATGAGTTTGCTCATGCTTTCCACAGTTGGATACTCAAATATTTCACGCATAGGCAACTCGACCTGGAATTCTCGAATAATTTTCCCGATCAGTATTGTAGCCTTTAGCGAATGTCCACCCAGTTCAAAAAAATGGCTGTGTACACCTATTGGGCTCACATGCAGAATATCCTCCCACAAACGTACTAGACGAGTTTCTGTATCTGTACGAGGAGCTACAAACCCCTGCTCCCGAATCACATGATGGGGCTCAGGAAGCGCTCCTCGGTTCACCTTTCCATTAGTCGTAAGAGGTATCGCAGCAATCTGTATTAGATGAGCAGGTACCATATACAAGGGTAGAGACGCTTTCAAATAGGATCGTATTTCCTGTGTTAAGAGTTCACGGTCAGACACAATATAAGCGCATAAATACGTTTCGTCCTCTTGGTCTTTTCTAGATAGAACAACGGCCTCTCTGATGTCATGATGAGAGAGCAGGACCTTTTCGATTTCTCCAGTCTCAATACGATATCCACGAATTTTCACCTGATGGTCTGTTCTTCCGAGATACTCCACATTGCCGTCAGGAAGCCACTTTGCCAAGTCCCCTGTTTTATACATGCGCTCTCCGATAACGAAGGGACTATCTGTGAATCTTTCGTCCGTTAGATCAGGTTGATTAATGTAGCCTTGGGCTACTCCTGTACCAGCAATATAAAGTTCCCCCGGAATACCGACAGGAAGCAGTCTCCCCTCCTGATCCAAAATGTACAACCGGTTATTGTCAATCGGCTTACCGATTGGAATACTCTGCAAATCATCTCCATCCGGGCAATCAAACCATGTTGCATCCACTGTTGCCTCTGTTGGTCCGTATAAATTATGCAGAGTTGTGCCATTCGGCTTTCGAAGCAGAGTATTAAACCGTCTGGCTTGCTTTACTGTTAGTGCCTCCCCGCTAGCGAAAACTCGTTTAATACTGCTGAGTTTTCCCTCTGCTTGGTGCTGCTCAACATACTCCAAAAAAACAGACAACATGGAAGGTACAAAATGAAGGGTTGTAATTTTCTGCTCTGCCACCGTGTTCACCAGTAGCTTGGGATCCTTCTCCCCATCAGGTGGAAGAAAGTAGACTGAAGCTCCGGCTATAGCCCACCAAAATAGTTCCCATACAGAAACATCAAAGGTGTAAGGTGTTTTCTGTAAAATGGTATCGTCCACACCAATCGGATACTTTTTTTGCATCCAATGAAGTCGATTCACTATAGAGGTGTGACGAATCATAACCCCTTTAGGCTTACCTGTAGAACCGGAAGTATAAATTACGTAAGCTACATCCTCCGGCCCACTGTAAGGTTCAAGATTAGTTTTTTCAGTTGCCCAGTCTGCTCCGATCGCAAGCACGCTGATATTCTGTGAAAGATCCTTCAGTGTAGATTGGATTTCCTGCTGCACCAGCAGGATGGAAGCTCCGCTGTTACCCGCTATATATTGAATTCGTTCCAGAGGATCCTCTGGATTGATTGGCAAGTAAGCCCCCCCTGCCTTAAGAATAGCCATGATCCCGACTAGCATCTCCGGTGAGCGATAGGCTGCAATCCCAACAATCTGGCCAGTTTGCACCCCTTTCATCCTCAAGACGCGAGCCAATCGATTAGCCCGTTCGTTCAATTCCAGATAAGTTAACCGCCCATCAGCGAATGCTGCTGCCAAACGATTCGGCGTCAGTGCCGCCTGCTCTTCGAAAAGCTGTTGAATCGTTTGACTTTGAGGATACAAGGCATTTGTATCATTAAAATCTCGCAGGATTCTGTGTTTTTCCTCGCCAGAAAGCAAATCAATATCGTCCACATCCATGTGCGGATTAGAGACTACCTGTTCAGCTATTTGTTTTAGGTGCAGTTCAATTCTTTGAATATCTGAAGCTTGATAAGCAATACTGTTATAGCCGAACTTTACTTTCAATTCTTTACCAGGAATGACTCCAATATTAAAATCATAATTCGTTTGCTCAAAACCTTCGGTTTCCACAATTGAAACAAGCTGTTCTCCTTCTCCACCCGCAAGCTCTTCAGTAATTGGGTAGTTCTCGAACGCTATGATATGGTGGATCAAGCTCTTACCCAGTGGGGTTAGCATCTGGATATCAGCCAAGGATAGAAAATGGTACTTCCCCGATTCCATCATGTTCTGCTGAAATTGTTTAATTATTTGAGAAAATGTTTGTGCTTCTTTATGACAAATACGTACAGGAATCGTATTAATAAATAATCCAACCATTTTCTCCGACCCTTCCAGCTCAGCTGGACGGCCGGAAACAACGGAACCAAATACCACATCCTTGGTGTCATTGTATCTTTGCAGCAACAGACCCCATATCCCGTGAAATACAGAACTTAAGGTTACCTGATTTTGCTGTGCTATCATTTCCAAACTACGGGTTAACTGCTCATCCAAGGTAAAAATATGGTTGTTCAGCTTGTAGCTTCCATCCTCAGTTGACTTGCTGCTAAGAGGTAAGCCACTTTGCTCTTCCACACCTGATAATTGTTGTTCCCAATAAGCAAGAGCTGTCTTCTTATTTTGCTGCCCTAACCAACTGATATATCGGCTATACGGAAATACAGCGTCCAATTCTGGCTTCTGCTTAATGGAATAAGCTCTGTAAATTTGGAACAGATCCTTCGCAATGGTACCAATACACCAGCCATCCATAATGATGTGATGAAAGCTCAGAACCATTTTGCAGCTTGTATCACTTAATGCAAGAACACTTATCCGAATCAGGAGATCCTTTTCAAGATCAAAACGCATTTTCCGATCATTAATCGTAAAATTATCAACATATAAACGTTGTTCTGCTTCATTTAATTCTGTAATGTCTCTATAATCAATCGTTGCTTCTTTATTAGCCAGCACGACTTGTAACGGTTGGTCTGTTTCTTTATAAACAAACACAGTCCGTAACACATCATAACGGTCAATTAGGGTTTGGAAGCTTTCCTTCAGCGTCTCTGCATTCAACCGTTCATTTATGGTAATGACCGTTTGATCAAAATATGCTTCTGAGTGCTCGTCTAAAATGGAGTGATATAGAAGCCCCTCCTGCATGGGTGTCAATGGATAAATGTTTTGAATGAGTGCGTTTCTCATACGGCTCACCACTTTGCTACAAGTTTAGTTTGTTACTTAAAAGTTGGGACAGGTTCTGAAACTCATCGATTGACAACTTGTCATAGAGAAAATCAGTTGGACTTTGTTCCGTTACTTGTTTGCTGCAGCAATGGTCGATTAGATTCGTCAAATGTTTTTGGAATAAAAATAATAGTTGTTCAATGGTTTGTTGATGGTATTCTTGCTTGTTATAGTTGCATGTAATAATTAATTGTTCGCTTTCATTAATAATGCAGTTGATATCTAACGCTACAGATCTCTCCGTGAAGGGACTAGCCTCTTCTCCAGAGGAAAATTTAGAAAGTGTAAATACATCTGTATCTAGTTCCGTATCAAAACGCCCCATATAATTAAAGGCAATTTCAGGAGCGGCCTGAAATGCAGTCACACCAGACTCATTCACTTGAGCATAGTTTAATACCCCATACCCAAAGCCCTTGTTCGGTATCCTTCTAAGGCTGTCTTTGATGTTCTTAATCTGATATGAGAGATCATGCGCATTGTCCACTTCCAGTAAAAATGGATACATTGTTGTGAACCAGCCAACAGTTCTGGAAATGTTCATTTCCTGAAATACTTCTTCTCGCCCATGCCCTTCAAGATAGATCAACACACGAGACTGCTGAGTCCATTCTTTGATACTTAATCCAAGAGCAGTGAGCAAAATGTCATTAATTTCAGTATTGTAGGCCTGGTTCACCTGTCTTAACAATTTGCTAGTGTTCTCATTATCAAGTGATACACTTCCATTTTCACTATCACGCAACATGTTGGTTTCATAGGAGCTGTCTTTAGGCAACGCTCCGGACTGAGTTTGCTCCAGCTGTGCCCAGTATTCCAGTTCCTGCGCCAGCTCCTCGCTTGTTGCATATTGGCTTATTTCTTGTGCCCATGAGCGGTAAGAATCCGTTTTGTCTGGCAAGTGTAGTGCTGTCCCCTGCTGATATTGCTGATAAAGGGACGTAAAATCTTGTAAAATAATTCTCCACGAAACCCCATCAACTACCAGGTGATGAACCGCAATGAGCAGGTGATCCCCTTCAGCAGTCCGGAATAATCCAAGCTTCATTAAAGGACCGGTGGTGAGATCGAGACTACTTTGAATAGCCGTCGCTTCTTGTTCAATCCATGCTTCTGCTGGTAGACCTTCAGGCAGTGATTTTATCGTCAAGGATAGTGGTTGATTGTTTAGTCCTTCATTGTATTGAACGATGCGATCTTCTCTCTGACAGAATGTCATTCTTAAGGCATCATGATGTTTAACGATGCAGTCAAATGCAGCCATAATCCCTTGCTCATCAAAACCGTCTTCAGAAAATAGCATGACAGACTGATTAAAATGCTGAGGACTTACCTTCTGTAGATGGAAGAATCGCTGCTGTATTGGCGTTAAAGGCAGCTCTCCCTCAATGGCTTCCTGACTAATCTTCCGACGGATCACCTTAACGAATGGGCTCAATTGTCTAATCTGAGGGTACAAAAATAATTCTTTAATGCTTAGCTTGTAGCCATGCGTGTTCAAACGTGAGACGATTTGCAGACCCTTAATAGAGTCTCCTCCCAAATCAAAGAAGTTGTGAGTCGCACTTACGCCTGTTACGGCAAGCACTTCCTCCCATATGTGGGCCAGCAATACTTCAGTCTCACCTGTTGGTTCCACATACTCTACTTCTAAGGCACCGCTCCAGTCAGGTTCAGGTAATGCTTTACGGTCAATCTTTCCGCCTGGTGTTATGGGAATCATGTCAAGCGGAACATACACCGAAGGTATCATGTAATCAGGAAGCTCCTTAGCCAACTGTATTTTGATACGATCCGTATCTACTGGATTAGCCGATACCACATAAGCGCATAAATAAGAACTTCCCTTATTTTCTTTGACCATCACGACAGTTTCCTGAATATCAGCTATGCCTAAAAGATGATATTCAATTTCACTAAGTTCAATCCTGTACCCGCGAATTTTGACCTGAAAATCGGATCTACCCAGGAATGCAATATTACCGTCAGGCAAGTATTTAGCTAAATCCCCCGTTTTATAGAGCTTTTCATAGCCAGGCATTGAATAAGGATTATCTATAAAGCTGGCCTTCGTTTTGATCGGATCATTCAAATATCCAATCCCAAGTGGTGTACCTGCAATATACATTTCTCCTGTAATTCCTACGGGAACCCTCTTTAGTCCAGAGTCCAATATATAAATCTTGGTATTGGCAATTGGCTTTCCGATCGGAATTCTGTCTTCATCTCCTGTCACTCGATAAGCAACACAGCCAATACTTGCCTCCGTTGGACCATACAGGTTCGTGATTTGAACATGAGGAAAAATGGTTAAAAATGTATGAACTGTCGATGGCGTAATTTCCTCACCACCAAGAATAACTTGTTGAAGAGAATCCAATTGCTTAGTTCGAGTTGAATTTTGATCTAACTGGTTGACAATAGCATTAAATACGGATGGAACGAAGTCTGTAAAAGAAATACGCTCCTGTTCAATAATATTTGTCATGTACGTAGCATCCACTGTCATGCCTGTTTCCGGCAAAACAGTTGTGCCACCGTTCATTAATGGCCAGAACAATTGCCAGACCGCGCTGTCGTATACATGATGAGTCGTCTGGAGAACACTTTGTGCAGCCGATGTTCCAAAATAGTCATTCATCCATAGAAAACGATTGGTGATTCCTTTATGGGCAGCAATAACTCCTTTTGGTTTGCCGGTTGAACCCGAAGTGAAGATGACATAGATTGGTGATTCCATATCTACATCTACTACCGGGTTACTGATAGCGTTACTCCTCTTTTCGACTACAGAGCAGTCTATAGCTAGATACTCTCCAGCATTTATTTCTGAACTGATAGGAGTACTTGAATTGACCAATAGGATAGAACTTCCCAAATCCTGCAAGGCGCTCTGTAAGCGATCAATAGGCCACTCTGTATCAAGAGGCGAAAAAGCAGCCCCTGTTTTCATAACAGCCAGTATGGATACTACCAGTTCCAGGCTCCGTTCCATGAGTATAGGTACATAACTTCCAAGTCCAATTCCTTTAGCCAACAAATCGCCTGCTATCGCATTCGCCTGATCATTTAATTTCTTATAGGTCAGCACCTGATCTTGATAGATAACGGCTCTAGCATCAGGTCTTTTGCCAGCCTGCTCCTCAATATAATGATGTATAGGTCTCGGCTGTGGATAAGCTATATCAGTGCTGTTATAACGCTCCTCTATAGCAGCCGCTTCTGTTGCGCTTAGGAGATTAATATCAGTCAATGCCATATCAGCGTTTTGGACTATTTCCTCTAATACATTTAGGTAATGCTCGACGAGAAGCTCAATGGTTTCTTTTTTATACAGTTTTGTACTGTACTCAAATTCTAGATGAACTCTCCCAGCCTTTTGTTCGGCATTCAGTACAAGATCGAATTTGGAAATCCCCGTTTTGAACGGATATAACTCAAAGTAAAGGTTATCAGCTTGCCACTGCTGTGCATCCGTGTTCATAAAGGAGAACATCGTGTCAAATAACGGATTTCGACTCAAGTCTCTCTTGATGGACAGCTTATCAACCAGTTCGGCAAATGAATACGATTGATTTTGCAGAGCTTGTAGCGTGTTTTCTTTTACTTCGTTCAAAAAGGTTTTGAAGCTCTTATGACTAGCCGGATGGTTCCGAATGGCCAGTGTATTAACGAATAACCCTACGATCCCGTTGGTATCTGCATGCGTTCGTCCAGACGTTGGAATACCAATTACGACATCTTCTTGTCCCGCATATTTCCCCAACAGCACATTATAGGCAGCAAATAAGAGCATAAAGAGAGTGCTATCTGTTTGAAGACAAGTGAGATTCAACTGTTCTACAAGCTTTTCGGACAGCTCAATTTTCACCATATCTCCAACAAAACTCTGCAATTGTGGGCGCTGATAGTCTGTAGGTAGATCTAGAACGGGCAGTTCTCCCTTATATTGCTCAAGCCAATATTGTTCCTGCTTTGCATGAATTTCTGTATTCGATCTGAGCCAAGCAGAGTAATCTTTGTATTGAAGCGGTAAAACGGGCAGTTCTTCTCCCTTGTACAGCTTGTTCCATTCGTTAATAATGGTGTCGATAGAAGTACCGTCGGCTATCAAATGGTGCATATCAATAAGAAGCATACATTTATCCCGATCCATTTGAAGAAGCTCCGCCCGAAATAGTGGGGCTTTACCAACATCAAAAGGCCGTATGAAATTACGAATCAATGTATCTATACCCTTTGTCGTAATATCACCAGCAGCCCGGGCAAAGCCAAGTTCAAAGCTTACCTCTGGTTGTACAAATTGCACCGCTCTATCATCCACATATCCGAAAGAGGTCCGAAATGCTTCGTGCCGAGCTAATAATTGCTCAAAGGTACGCTCCACTCTTCTTCGATCTACATGACCTTCGATCATCAATGCTGCCGACATGTTGTAAGCCACACCCGTCTCATCCAGCGGCAGCACGGCCAACAATCTGGATTGTGCTGGAGAAACCTCATAATAAGCTTCCTCAGTCACTGCCTCAATTCGTCGATAATCTGTTGGCTTGGCAGCAAGTATTTTCTTGGAGAGTGCTTCGATTGTTGGTGCCCCAAATATATCCTGAGTCGAAATTTCGATATGAAAGACCTCGTTGATTTTCGCAGTCAACAGGGTAGCTTTCATCGAGTGCCCACCTATTTCAAAAAAATGATCGTGTATACCAATCGGCGAAATCTCCAGCAGATCCTGCCACATTTCGATCAATAGCTGCTCCGTTTCATTATTGGGCCCAACGTGCTGTAATTCTTTGTTGAGATGACCACCTGGTTCAGGCAATGCACTTTTACTAACTTTACCATTTGCTGTCAGCGGCATCGCATCCAACAAAATTACATGGGCTGGTACCATATAGTGAGGCAGGCTTGACGACAAATAGTCTTTCAAAATATCTACTGTAACTGATTCCCGCAAAACGGCATAAGCGCATAAATACGGATTGTCATCTGTTCCTTTAATCACTACTGCTGCCTCTTTTACCGCTCTGTGAGCCAACAATGTGCTTTCAATTTCACCTGGCTCAATTCGGTAGCCTCTGATTTTAACTTGTTGATCTGCTCGGCCAAGATACTCTAGCGTTCCGTCAGGTAACCATCTCGCCAAATCTCCTGTTCTGTAGAGCTTCATATTGTCCAAATAAGGATGCGGGATAAATTTCTGCGCCGTAAGCTCAGGACGATTACGATATTCTCGCGCAATTCCTTTACCCCAAATACACAATTCTCCTGGAAGTCCTATTGGTCGCAACTGCAAGTATTGATCCAGAATGAGAACACCCGTATTTGGAATCGGCTTTCCAATACACCCTACTTCTTCAGGCCCCATATCTCGTAACATCGTTGTAACTACGCTATTTTCTGTTGGGCCATATTCATTGAACAATTGAATGCCGGGATGTTTGGCTTGGCTGGCTTCTACCAACCGTTTCGTTGCTTTCTCACCGCCTAACGTTACAACCTTGAGAGACATGGCTTCATCTGGGGCTAGACCCTCTATAACAGACATGTACATGGAAGGAGTACACACGAGATGTGTAATATGACTTGATAAAATTAAGGTCTTCAGAGCCGATAATTCACTCAATTCCTCATTCGTAGGCAGCACCACCGTACTTCCAGACAGCAGCGGAGTAAAAAAGGCACCCACAAAAGCATCAAATGAGCTAGACAGCAATGGCAGGATACGGTCTGTTGCTTCTAGTGCGTATTCATTTATTCTCCAAGATAACGTATTTAATATCGCTCGATGCTCAATACAAACCCCTTTAGGAGTACCGGTTGATCCCGATGTATAGATCACATATGCCAAATGACTTGAATCCGATTCCCACTTGGAAGACAACTTGCTTTCTGTTTTATACCACTCATCATCGTCCATATTTAGGACTAAGCCTTCATAAGTAGTAGCATTGTAATTAGATGAGTCATTCAACAACAAGAGCGGAGCCCCGCTATCCTCAAGCATAAAGTGAATTCGTTCTTCTGGATAAGAACTGTCGATTGGAAGATAGGCACCACCAGCTTTTAAAATAGCCAACATACCCACGGCCAAATCTAATGAACGGCCCGCCATTAATCCGACTACAGTTTCTGCCCCTACTCCCCGCTTCATTAATGCCCTCGCCAGCTGATTTGATTTCTCGTTCAGCTCTTTATAAGTAATCACATGTCCCTGATGAACTACAGCTACATGATTGGGACTTTTGAGGGCTTGCTCTTCGAATTGCAAGTGCAGCGTTTCTTGTTTCTTCACTATCAATGAAGAGGGCGGATCAAAATTGTTAAAGCCGTGTATTAGCTGTAACTTCTCTTCCTCAGGTAACCATTCCAACTTCCCAATCTCGCTCCAAGGTTGTTCCAAAATGGAGCGTAGTATTTGTATATAGAGACTAGCAAGGCGATCAATCGTTTCTGATCGGAACAATTGGGTACAATAATTGAAGCGTAAGGCTAGCCCCTCCTGCCATTCGTCAGCACTTAGTACCAAATCGAATTGGGAAATTCCTGGATTGAATTCACTTGGATGAAATTTTACTCCATTGGCTTCAAGCGAACTCATTTCAAAATTCTGCATGACAAACATCGTATCAAACAAAGGATTGCGTCCTTGGTCACGACGGATATCCAGTCTCTCAATCAATGCTTCAAAAGGATAGTCTTGATAATCCATTGCTCGTAGAGTCGTTTCTTTGACCTCTTGCAAAAATGAATGAAAACTACGCTGAGGAGACGGACGGTTCCGCAAAGCTAACGTGTTGACAAACATCCCCATCATCGTTTCCGTGTCCGGATGCTGACGCCCTGCCACCGCTGTTCCTACAATAATATCTTCCTGACCCGTATACTTTGCGAGCAGTATATTATAAGCCGCAAGCAGGATCATAAAAGCTGTAGTCCCCGTATTTTTGGCAAGCTTCTTTAATTCTTCTGTCATCGCTGAAGTGATGTTATACGACAATACACCCCCTTCGTAACTTTGATGTAATGGTCTAGGGAAGTCCGTAGGCATTGCCAGTATAGGTAATTCTCCGTTCAAAACATTTTTCCAATAATGTTCCTGTTCAAACAAACGATTACTGGTATACTGTTCCTTTTGCCATGCAACAAAATCTTTATATTGAATTTGGATCGGAGCTAAAATTTCACTCCGGTACAGTTGTACGAGTTCATTAAGGAAAATGGATAACGAAAGCCCATCTGCAATACTGTGATGCATATCCATGACCAACATATGTTTATTAGCCTCAAAGCGAAACAATTCTGCTCTGAAAAGTGGCCATTGGCGCAGATCAAACGGACGGACAAACAAGCGACTCATCTCGTCTGCATCTTTCTCCAATATTTCTGTGACTTTGATTTCAAAAGTCGGCTCATCATGAATAACTTGTACAATTTCGCCATCCACGATATTAAAAGAAGTACGAAATGATTCATGACGCCGGATCAAATCCAGGCAAGCCTTCTGAAGACGAGGGATATCTAGATCCCCATCAATACGCACCTGACCCGTAATATTGTAGGCTGTACCTATCCCCATATCCTGTAAGACAAACATACGCCTTTGGGCATCTGATACTGCATAATGCGTACATTCTTCGAGCTTTTTAATAGAAACGGCTGTTCCTTGTTTGGCTCCTTCGATCACCTTGGCCAAGGTCGAAACTGTCGGTGAATGGAAAAGTACATTTAAAGGGATTCGTTTGCCAAACTCTTGATGAACTCTGGCAAGCAAGAGAGTCGCCTTCAACGAATCTCCTCCTAGATCAAAGAAATTGTCATCAGATCTAACACGATTTAATCCCAGCACCGTTTCCCAAATTTCTCTTACTTTTCTCTCCGTGCTACTAACTGCCTCAACAGGTTCTTTGCTAACAACTTGTTTCATAGTAGAAAGCTGCGACAAGTCTACATATCCCTGCGAATTAAAGGGCATGTTTTCAAGCTGAACGATCTGTTGAGGTACCCATTGGTCTTGCAAATGATTTCGCAATTGCTTGCGTAGGATTTCCTCTACTCCATCATTAAGACTCGTAACATAAGCAACCAAATGTGTGTCTGCTCTGCCGTCTGTGCTCTGGGCTATCACTTGGCATTCGCTAATTTGTGGAATAGAGGTAATAAATCGTTCAAGTTGTTCAGTATATATGGCATGTCCTTTTATATAGACTCGTTTCTGAACAGGTCCCAACAATTGTAATTCACCGTTTGCGGTTCGCAAAGCCAGGATTCCTGTCGGTAAATATACTAAATTTTCGGAAGGTGATTCGTTTTCCTGTACTACATGCAATTCCCCGATCGTCCCCACAGGCGCAGGTTGCAGATAATGATCCAGTAAATAGATGGCTCTTGGTGAATCGTTGTCCGTAATGTCGCTGGATTCGAGTTCCACATAGCCCTTGTAGTTTCTAGCCCCATATTTCAATTCATCCTGATTTAAGAGTGAGATATCTACAAAATCCCGTTCCTGCCCATCAGCAATCGTGTTCAGGATGTGCAAAAAGTACTTTGCCCAAATCTGCATTGTTTCTGATGCGGCCAAGCTAGCTTTAATATCAAAATCAAACCAAAGCTCTCCTTCAACCTCCATCACATTGAGAAACATGTCATATTTGGAGTACAGGATCGGTGTCGGTATCAATTCAACATCCAGTCCATGAAAATGAAAATTCTGCAACGGTCGATCCATGTTGAAGATGACATTCATTTCAGGAATCAGTATGTTTTCTATACGCTCAATCAGATCAGCAAAAGAGTAGTTTTGAAGCGGTTCGACTTCCTGCATGACTCGCTTAACTTGTGTCATATACTTAAATAATGATTCTTTGCTGGTAATATGGCTCACAATCGGTAGCATATTAACACAGTTTCCGATCAAATTAACTTGTTCCATTCTAGACTGACCAGAGGTAGGAATGCCTACTACTATCGTGGTGTTTCCCGTTAAGCGGTGCAGAAATACTTTATATGCTGTCAAAAGTGTGACAAACAGACTGTTACCCGCTTTAATACTAAGTTTTTTCAATTTTCTCGTCAGCGTACTGTCTGCCCGAATATTTATTCTTCTTCCACTATACGCTGGTTTCTTCATACCACCGTCCTCTGACGGAATGTCCATGGCGACAGAGACGGAATCCAATGTCTGTGTCCAGTAAGAAACTGCCTCACTCACTCCTGCACGCTCTAGTTCCAACTGTTGCCAAGCTTGAAATTCCCTGAATTTTGGCGGTACAGGCAGCTTGACTATATTTTCTCCTTTGCAGAAAGAAGTGTAGACTTGCTCCCATTCACGGATAAACACTGCCATTGACCAACCATCCGCAATAATATGATGAAAAGTGAATACTACAATATGTTCATCCGGTTTTAAACGTAAAATGTGAGTTCGGAACAATGGTTCTTTGGACGTCAGATCAAACGTTCTTTGCCCCTCTTCCTCAAACCATTGCTTGACCTTTTCTTCATGCTCTGATGGAGGAAATTCTGAGAAATCATTCAGTGAGATGACCACATTCACATTCTCAAGAACATGCTGTTCTTCACCATCGGGGTCAACAACCGTCCGTAGCGACTCATGCCGATTCACAATTGTCTGTACTGAACGTTTTACAGTATCAAGCTGCAGTTGACCCTGCATTCGCAATGCTGCTATCTCGTTGAATGCAGTAGATGAATCACTTCTGGATTGCGTAGCAAACCAAATTTGCTGCTGCTCCTTTGTTAAAGGGAACGATGAGGATTCGAGGGGAACCACATCATTTTTTCGGCTTCCATTTCCATCTGGTGATGGCGTATGGTCAGGTAGGAATCCCCCTTTTCTCAATTCCTCCACACTTTCCTTTACAGCCTGTGTAATTTGTTGAAGGTCTCCATCTGTATGAGAAGTCGATAAAAAGCAATTGCGACCTTCCCATATGTAAATTCCCTTGTCAATCAGCAGATGGAAAAAGAGCTCAATGTCGCCAAACGAAACAAACCGGAATAATGAGCCATAGTTCACCATGTGGATAGGCACACTATTTTGCTTAAAATAAGTATTCAGCTCTGCTACCCATTCGTTGGTTCTTCGGTTCAGTTGTTCCTGAAGATTCGGCCCTTCAGACTTCAAATATTTCAAAGTGGCTAGAGCCGTATGCATGGTCAGCGGATGTGTACAGAAAGTACCACCTACGAACGTTTTAATATTCGTGTTTTCTGGATAGGAGTTATCTCCGAACGACCACACACCTCCATCTACGGTGTCCATAAATTCTGAGCTTCCGGCGACTATGCCAACAGGCATACCTCCGCCCGCCACTTTTCCGTAAGTAACTAAATCAGCTTTAATTCCAAACCAGGCCTGAGCACCTCCTGGATGAATTCTAAATCCTGTGATTACTTCATCAAAAATAAGTGCCGTTCCCGAATGTGCTGTTATTTCGCGAATTTGCTCCAAAAACTCCTTTGGTTGCAAATCCGGTCTTCGACTCTGTACAGGCTCCACCAATACGGCGGCAAGTTCATGTGCATAATGTTTGATAGCTTTTATAGAATCCGGGTGATTATAAGGGAGTACAATTACATCCTCCATCATGCTCGAAGGGATTCCCGGTGCCATGGGCAAAGCCTCTCCCCCGCTTGAGTTCGGATCAGACACGGCAAGTACACCATCGAATGTTCCATGATAAGAACCAGCAAATAGTACTATTTTGGAGCGTCCTGTAGCTGCTCTAGCCAAACGTAAAGCGACCATAACAGCTTCTGACCCCGAATTGTAAAAGGCAACCCGCTCCACACCTGTCAGCTCGCTAATCAAGGCAGCAACCTCGCCTGCTGTATTCGACATAGGGCCGATCGAAGGCGTACGGTCGTGCACATTGCTCCGTAAAGTATCGGTTAGCCAAGCTGGGTTATGACCCAATAAATGAACCCCGAAGCCCATAGTTAAATCAATGTACTCATTCCCATCCACATCCCATATCCTTGAACCCGAAGCGCTCTCTGAAATGATAGGATATACGATTTCTTTCCAATAGGATCGGAACCCAGACACATGACGATTATTAGCATGAACCAGTCGACTTTCCTGTGTGTATTTCTTGGACCCGAGGGTTCGTTGAGTATATCGTTTAATAAAACGCTGTAAGAAATCATTTTGCCGCGCACTGTATCCACTTTCCTCACCGATCAGTAGAGGTTGATAGGGTACAAAGGGTTTGGATTCAGTAGTTGGATTCACTTTAATTGTAGAAGTGATGGGCACGTCAGTTGCCACAACATGCAGAGATGTAGGTTGAACACTGACTGTGTCTTTGTTTGTGGTTAACGGTGCTGCCTGAATAGTTCCTCCTTGACCGCCACTAAGCATCTCCAGTTGTTTGGTCAACACTTGAGTAAGTCCCAGCTGTTGATTGTTCAGTAATTCAATTTGTTGAGAGAGTAACTTTTCCAGGCCACCCAACTCGGACGAAGGCTTTGCAGCAACCGTATTTTCCGGATTGACTTCTGTCCGATCATCGACCGTATTTAGAGCATCCGCAGCCGCAACTGATTGGGTGGTATATGTCAAATCTGAAATAAACGTTGTTAGACGATCCAGGTTTGTGACACTTTCAAAAAAGTGGTTCATGGGAACATCCACATTAAATTGTTCTCTAATTTCTTTTTGAACTTGAACTAGCATAATTGAATCCAAGCCCATTTCTAGAAAATGCATCTGCTCATCCAGTTGTTCCACCGTAAAACCAGAAACTTTACTGATTACATCTTTTAATACTTTGGAAATATTCGCTGTGTAGCCGATCTGATCTGTAGCTTGCAGCTCTTTTGGATACGCGGACTCCATACGTCTCTCCTCCCTGCCTACGTTACTTATCTGCACTACTTTTGGAGTAAACCAGCAACGATTTCGTTCAAAAGGGTACAAAGGCAGCGACTGGATTATTTTGATCTCATCCGTATAAAGCGCTTGCCACGGAATAGCCATACCTTTGACATACAGTTCACCCAATTGACGTAGAGCGTGAATATCTGTATGTGCACTTGCTCTGATAGCTGTAATCAATCGACCTACCGTATCATCTTTTTCCCGTTTATGATCAACGCTCTGTTTATGAGAACCTATATACATATCAGGTACATTCTCTTGTTGGTTCCCGGAAGTCCATCGCTCCAACTTGTGTAATAAATCTTCTAAGCTGGAAGTGATAACTGCTAATTTATGTTCCATATGAGCTCTGCCGATATGTGTGGTATAGCACATCTGCTCCAAGGAAACCGCTGGATTTAGGCGTAAATAGTCCACATATTCCTCAACCAAATGATGCAGGCTTCGCTCATTTTTTGCAGAAACCGTAAAAAGATGAACACCATCCGGCGTGTTTACAGATTCCTCAAGTGTTCGCGTTTCTATAAACTCCTCCATAACAACATGAGCATTGGTTCCACTGAAACCAAAAGAACTTACTCCGCAGCGAAGTGGGGCATCATTTGAACTTAAATCGGCTACTTCTGTTGTCAAATAAAACGGCGACAATTCAAAATTAATACGGGAACTAGGTTTCTTAAAATGAACCAACGGAGGATTCTTCCTCGTTTGCAGCATCAGAACTGCTTTAATAAGACTGGATACTCCTGCTGCTTCAAATAAGTGACCAATATTGGGTTTGACGGAACCGATTGCACAAAATTGTTTTTTGTCCGTATATTTTTCAAAAGCTTGTGTCAATCCCGCAATCTCAATAGGGTCCCCCAGTTTAGTTCCCGTTCCATGGGCTTCGATAAATGACAGAGTTTCCGGGTGAATAGCCGCATCAATCCAAGCCGCCTCCACCACTTCTGCCTGTGCGGAAGGACTAGGCGCAGTAATTCCTACCGTTGTACCATCCTGATTCACCGCACTTCCTTTAATCACTGCATAAATACGGTCTCCGTCTTGCAAAGCTTGATCGAGAGGCTTCAACAGAACCGCTGCAACCCCTTCTCCTACACCTGTTCCATCCGCTTCTGCATCAAAGGTACGAGCTCTGTAATTTGGCGATTCCATATCTAGTCCCAGCTTCACTGGTAATAGCATCGTTCGGATTCCTCCGGCAATCGCCATCTTGCAATCCCCTGTCGCTAACGCCTTACAAGCCATATGAATCGCGACAAGTGAAGAGGAGCACGCCGTATCCACTGTTACTGCTGGACCTTTTAAATTAAGAAAGTAAGAAATTCGACTTGCCAGCACTGACGGTAAATTTCCAACAATATACTGGTGAAATTTGTCCGGTTCTCCTTTAGAGAGCATCCGCTCATAATCGTAGCCCACTTTTGAGAAGCCGACGTAAACTCCTACCTTTTGTCCATGAATCCGATCCCCTGCATAACCCCCATCTTCAAGTGCATGCCATGCGGTCTGAAGGAACAATCTCTGATTAGGGTCCATATAGCTAGCTTCCACAGGACTCAGCTTGAAGAACGCATAATCAAATTTATCAATTTCTTCTAGGAAGCCGCCTTCTATAAACTCTTCTTCTCCCTTCCTTTGATCCACAACTGATAAATAATCGATGGCGTCTTGCTTACGTTGAGAGCCTAAGTTCCCGATACAGTCATCGCCTTGGACAATATGATCCCAATACTGTGACACAGATGAAGAACCAGGTAAGTCCAAAGAGAGCCCAATAATAGCCACGTCCTTGCTATGATTGTGATCCGTATCATCCGTAGGAATATGCTGTTGTTCAGAATCAGTAGGGCTCGCTAAAAATTCTGCCAAGTGAGCTATTGAGGGATGATCAAACAAATCGGTAACTGCAAGCTTAATCCCCAGCTGATTTTCAATTTTGTCTGTAATCTGAACCAGTTGTAGGGAATTGGCTCCTAAATCAAAATAGCTGTCTCTCGTATCAACCTCTTCCCTAAGTAATACCTCGCAGCAAATATCGTGAAGTACTTTTTCGATCTCAAACGAAAGTGTAGGCAATTTTTGATTTTTGTTTTCTTGCTCCATAATCCCTTTTAAAACTAATGAAGTCTCCTGATAATGTCCTGCTTCATACTGAGCCGCAAGCTTATACCTCTGCAACTTCCCACTGGTCGTTTTGGGCATTTGCTTAATAGGTATAATATCGTGAACCGCCCATCCTCCATGACGATACAAATGTTTTTTTAATTGAGTTGCAATTGGAGAAAATTTTTCTATCGTCTTTTTGGATACGACAAATACCACAATTTCCTCTGATTCCATCCCATTAACACGAACTCCACACGCCGCCACACGATTAAGTTCGACTCCTTCTACTTCCTCAGCGATACGCTCGATGTCATGAGGGTAAACGTTCTGTCCATTTACAAATATGATATCCTTTGCTCTCCCTGTGACGACTAATTGACCTTCACGGAAGAACCCCAGATCGCCAGTTCTCACCCATCCGTCTAGCGTCAAAAGTTTGGATGTCGAATTCTCGTTGTTATAGTATCCCTTTGTAACATTTTCACCTTTGATTTGTATATGCCCAATAACGCGATCTGCGACTTCCTCATCCTCGTCATTGCATATTCTGATTTCACAATAATCTAACGACTGACCGACTACAACAAATGGCAGAGCATTATGAAAAGTCTTGTCTACCTCCAAGACAAACTCTCCAATGTTTAAGTGCTTACGATCAACATAAACGGTTATATAGTCAGCATCAATTGGCGGGATAGCAACTCCAACCGATGCTTCTGCTAAACCATATGATGCTCGCATACTCGTTCTTTTTAATCCAAAAGGAGCTAATGTCTCAAGAAATGCGTCACATAATTCAGTAGAGATAGGTTCAGCACCATTGATGATGGTACGGATCTTGGACAGATTCCAGTTCATTGCTTTTTCGGGTTTGTAAAATTGCATGAAATACTTATATCCAAAGTTCGGCGAGGATATAATGCTTACTTGATGTTCACTAGCTTTTTTTATCCAAAGTACTGGCTGACGAATGAACAGCGAAGTCGGCATAATGTACTGATTCACTCCAGCAACTAATGGGGTAATATGATTGTAAATTAAACCCATATCATGGGTTAGAGGCATCCACTGCAAGAACGAATCTTGCTCTGTGACGACCGTCCTATTTATAATTCCACTTGTGTTATGAATGAGATTATGATGTGTAAGGATGACTCCCTTAGGATCACCTGTGGAACCGGAGGAAAACTGAATAAATGCTATATCCTCCAATTGAGGGGTGTGTATCTTTGCAAAGGATTGCTTAGGTTGTTCATGGTCTTGAAGAAGTAATTGATGACGATGGCGGATATTTTCGAATAGATTATTCTGATTGGTTTTCAGGGTATATTTCTCAAGGTCTTTTAATATTTTAGGCTCAATGAGTAAAAAAGGATCGTTAAGAACATCCCAGATTTTAAAAAGCTTCATTCTATGCTCATCATTGTTACCGATGCTGACAGGTACCGGGATCATACCACCAAGAATGCAAGCCCAAAACGCTTTCACAAAATGACGATTATTTTCTATTTGAAATACGATTTCCTGTCCCTGCTTCACTCCTGCATTCTGAAGATTCTCCAGAAACGCTAGAGCTTCCCAATATAAATCTTTATAAGTAAGTGTTGTTTCGTTTTGATCCGACTCAATAAAGGTTATAAATTTATGGTCACTCTTTCCCCGTTCTGTAATAACATCAACCAGGGTTTTGAACCTATTTGTATACATGCTATTCCCCCCGTATATCGTAAGATTTATTAGCTTCCAGTTAATAAATTTACAATTTCCAACATCATTGATGAATCTTATTTAGATCATATTAAGAATCGTCTGTTGTTCTTGCTCGGGCACTTGCTTGGTAGTGAGAATAGTACGAATGAGCTCTAACACCTCTGTATTAACCGCATTATAAACGGTGTCATTTTTATGATTTTGAAGTTGATTGATCCTATTTCGGATCTGCTGACTAGGGTAAACAACTCCCTCCATATGTTGTTTGTAATCCCCGTTTCGATTTCGTGCAATAAGCGCTGCTGCAAAGCCTTCCTCCAGACGCTCAAGTGTAAATTTGCGTGTAGTTTGCTGCTTACTTAGCCACTTGTCCGCTTCTTTTAAAGAAGAACTGGTATTAATAGAAAAAGTAGAGATACTAGGATATCTTTCTTTCATTAGCTGTCCAAGTACTTTTCTCGGACCTAATTCTAGCGCAACAGTAATACCGTTCTGGTATAAATAATCCATCGTATCTGTCCAACGTACAGGGCTTATCATTTGCTTGTACAGCAAGTCATAAATTGAGAATTCATCATGTGGTAAGGCTGTTACATTGGAAACAACCGGCCACCTTCCCTTGCGTAGCGGGATTTTTTTTAGTTCTGCGGCAAGCTTATCTGCTGCAGGCTTCATCAGAATACTGTGAAAAGGCCCGCTTACTGTTAAATAGTTAACCTTACTATGTTCTAGACGTTTGATTTTCTCCACTATTCGAGCCATAGGTTCTGTATGTCCCGATAGCACGTACTGATTGTTTGAATTGTGACAGGCAATAGATATAACATCACGATCCGTAGATATCTCTTGACATAAGCTCTCCAGAATAGAAGCAGAAACATTCGCAACAGCAACCATAGTCCCTACCCCGTTGGCTGTAGCCTGCTGCATGAACATTCCTCGTTTTCTCACGATTTGAAGTCCATCTTGAAGGGAGAAAAAACCGCTGCACACCAATGCTGAGTATTCTCCTAAACTATGACCGGCCAACAGTTGAGGTTCCAGTTCCAGTATTTCTCTGCTAGCATAGTATGCAGCAAGACTGGCAGTAAGTAAGGCTGGTTGGGCATTCATGGTCTGAAGAAGCTCTTGGGAATCTCCTTCAAAGCAAAGTTTTGAGAGTTTTACACCTAAGATATCATCCGCTTCATCGAATAAACGCTTTACCACAGTAAAATTATCCCATAGTTCTTTACTCATTCCTACATATTGCGAACCCTGCCCAGGAAAAATAAAAGATACTTTATTCATCTGAAAACCTCTTCTCCAGTGAGCTTCCTGAATATGTGTACTTTTCAAATTTAACTTCTGTTGCAAGTTATAACCTTTATAGTATTAAAGCAGAAATTTATGATCGACATAATTAATGAAAAAAAGAATCATTTAAAAACAAATTAAATCATATGTAATTACCGTGCACTAGCATTTAATAAGCTTGTATTAATAATTTATCAATCGTTATTCCAACCCAGGTTTTACTCCTTTTACGAATTAAAATAACGATTTATTTCAACAAAGTCAATGAATAAGTCAACCTTCGAATGTTACATTTTTGTAAATAAAAGGTCGCAAAATGTAGAAATTTGTTGATTATCATTAGATAAAGTCGTTTTCTTGAAAGAATAGCTTTTTTCATTATTTTCACTACATAAAAATAAATAAAATTAAATTATGCAATTGTTAAATATTTTTAAAAGATAAACAAATATACACGTTTATTATATTATTATATTTATCCAAATTATGATATTAAACTCTTTTTTTGAACCTTGCTCTTAAGCTCAGATTGCTCTAAGTTTGAAAACATAAATTAAAGACACTACATGAGTCAGATGTCCTTTACCCCATGAAATTGCTGCTTAAATCATAAATACTATGTAACAATTAAATAACTCTAATAGAATTTTAGAAATATGCGCACGAAAAAATCTACAGATTTTACCAACTGATGAGTTTCGCAGTCTTCCACTGCCGCTCGCTTAGTCTTGAAAAAGTCTGTAGATTTTATAGATACTCGTATTCACGTTATTATCTCTCACTGCTCAAGACCTAGTTATAATCCTCCCAATAGCGATACTTCATTTCATTCTCACCTTTGGTGACGATGATCATGTTCTCGACATGCCCAGTTTCTTTATTTGTCCGGTAGATCATGGTACGGGTTTCTCCCTCATCGGGAACAGAGAACAGCACCTTGTCACTGATCATACCGCCACCAACGCCGACAACGTGTTCCCCCCAGCCGGAGGCTGCGCCCGAACCTGCTCCACTGACGCCAGTCCCGCGCGACAAAATAAGACCCATTCCATATCCGGTAACGGTCTGGGCCGTTTTACCTAGAGCATGTTCTCCGGCTGATTGAGTATGCTTTTGGACCCAGTAATCGTATTTGTCCGTATTTTGCTCATAACTTATAATATTTCCTTTTTTATCTATAGATATATCTGTTTTGCTTCCGTCTTTACCTGTCAGTTCAGTGACGGCAACAAGCGAATCGGATGTGATCTTGGAAGTCTCTCCTGTATTGTAATCTGTGCGAGTAACCGAGTCCTCGTATTGCAGCCGCAGGACATTCATCTGGTCGTGGATTTTCTGTATGACTTGCTTGTCGCCGATGGTCTCCGCGTTTTTCAATAGTTCCTCATATTGATGATATTTATCCGCGTCTGCCTGCTCCCACTCGTCTATATTTTTGGGTGAATTCACGATATCTTCAGCATGATTTCCAGCCTCTCCGCTACCCGCCAGCGCTGCACTAGCGTTCATCGCTGCTGCCAAGGCTGACCAGAAGCCACGTGTGCTCCCAGCATCCGCATTTTTAAACTTCAAAGCAATGCTTTTCAGCTCAATTTCAATGGATTGAACCTTATTTAATATAGAAGAAAGCGTATATTTAGCTGTACGATAGTCATTATAAAAACGATTTCTCTCCATACCATCCCACTGGCTGTGAAGGCGGTTCATTGTGCTATCCAGACCGTTTAGCTGGTTATACAGTATGCCGTGGGCATTGGCAAATTGGGAGGCCACGTTATCCAGCTGCTCCGGTGTGACTTGGATTTTTGTCATGGTGATCACATCCCATCTTCGAAAATAGGAGATAGACATTAAAGTTTACAGTAATCCTTATTTCATATTGTAAGCTATAGAGGTCGGACATTCATGAGGATTTATACGTATTTGTGTATCCAGAAGCAGTTCCTTTGATATAATGAATCCATATGAGTTTATTTCGACAATATATTATTGAAAGTCAGGTGTAAGGACATGTCAGACAAAAAAATTATTTTTTTTGATATCGACGGTACATTACTGGACGATGAAAAGAAGATGCCGTTAACGGCAGAAAAAGCAGTCTTTGCTTTGAAAGAGCAAGGACATGAGGTAGCCATCGCAACAGGACGTGCGCCTTTTATGTTCAAGGATATCCGCGAGCAGTTAGAAATTGATTCCTACGTTAGCTTTAACGGGCAATATGTGGTGCTCCGTGGGGAAGCCGTCGCTACCAATCCGCTGAATCGAGAAGCCTTGCAAGCGATGACTGATCTGGCACTCACACATAATCATGCTCTCGTATATATGGATCATATGGACATGAAGGCCAATATTCCTAACGATGAGCTTGTGGAGAAATCGGTCCAAACGCTTAAGGCCAAGATTTCGGTTGGGTACGATCCGCTCTATTTCCAAGGGAGAGATATTTATCAGACGCTGTTAATGTGTACAGCCGAAGAAGAGCCTTACTATGAAGCGGTATTCAAAGCATTTGACTTTGTACGCTGGCATCCAAGTTCAGTGGACGTTGTTCCTCACGCTGGCTCCAAAGCAAAGGGAATTCGCGAAATTACGTCCAGACTGGGCATTGCCGATGAGAATCAATACGCTTTTGGCGATGGATTAAACGATGTGGAGATGCTGACAACTATACATAACAGTGTCGCGATGGGGAACGGTTGTGATGAAGCCAAAGCCGCTGCTAAAATGGTCACAAAACGCGCAGATGAAGACGGTATTTTATACGGACTGCAAAAGCTTGGTTTGTTAAGCTAACAGAATTTGTTTGACATGCTGAGCATGTTTCGGGAAAAATCAAGTCGGTTTAATGACTTAGATATGAGAAAATAGGAGGTTGTCGTTGGTATGGAAACGGAAGGCTTACGCAATGTCGAACAGCTAGCCCTGAAGAAGTACAAAATTTACAAGCAAAGCCTGCTCCGGTATTTGGCGCGTTCCATGCTGGCGAGTATGTTTATCGGATTCGGCGTTATTGTCGCCTTCAAGACGGGTAACTTTTTTTACATGGAGCATTCTCCATTCACTTATCCCATGGCGGCGCTCACCTTTGGGGCAGCCATCATTCTGATCGCGTACGGCGGCGGTGATTTGTTTACTGGCAACACCTTCTATTACACCTATGCTGCGCTCCGTAAAAAGCTGCGCTGGGGTCAGGTGCTTCGATTGTGGACTGCCAGCTATGGAGGTAACTTGTTAGGTGCGGGGGTATTCGCACTCCTTATATACCTGACAGGGCTGTTTGACTCCTCCAGCGTGAACAGCTTTCTGCTGAACGTAGTTGAGCATAAAATGGAAGCGCCTGCAATGCAGCTATTCTTCCGCGCTATTTTGTGTAATTGGCTGGTCTGCCTCGCCTTTTTTGTGCCGATGTTTATGAAGGAAAATGGCGCAAAGATGTTCGCTATGATGCTGTTTGTATTCTGCTTTTTCATTTCGGGATATGAGCATAGTGTAGCTAACATGTGTACTTTCGCCATTGCGCTCGTGCTGGACCATCCGGGTACGGTCTCTGTCGCTGGCGTCATCCATAATCTCGTTCCGGTTACGCTTGGGAATCTGGTGGGTGGCGTGCTGCTTATGGGGGTTATGTACTATTCGGTGAATCTCCCGTTTTTGGACGAGGAGGAACATTAAAAAAGAAGCCGTGGAACCTGAGTTCCATGGCTTCTTTGCATTCATTTTGAAAATAGCGTATGCAGTGTCTGCAGGTGCTTCTTTGCTGTTTATTCTGCTTGAGCAGGAAAATGAATAAATTCCTCCAACTCCTTGAACAGCTTTTTGGGATTGACGTTGTCAGGTACAACCAGAGTTAGCGGCTCATCCAGCTTGAGCACATACATGCCTAAAATGGATTTGGCATCTGCCATGCCGCTTTTGCCATGAATCCAGATGTCATACGTATAATTGGATACGATTTGATTGATCTTCTCAATATCCTTAACGTTTTTTACCTTGATCGGTGTCATCATTGCACAGCACTCCCCTGCGTTGAATTAGGGCTTACGAAACAAGCCTTAACATCACTTTACCCTATTTATAAAGAACGTTGCAAAATCTTAATTTAGAAAATAACATGCGGCGCGGAGCTAACCTTCCAGTAGCTGCCGACCTTTTCAAAATTCACGGTGATTTTCTCGTTTGGCTGTTTGGCTTCTGCCGGATAAGGCACGGTCAGCAGGTAGCTGCGCTTCACCGGAGTCATGGTTACCATTTTCGCCGTAGCCCGGCTAAACTCTAGCAAATTGCCGCCATCTGCATTCAACTGAGCTAGTCTGCCATTGACCTCAACAAAAAATTTACTGACAAATTGCTCACTGGCCTGTTTGGTATAGGCCTGCGTCAGATAGTTGATCAATTTGGTCTTCGTGCCGATGTCCTCGGACAAATAGCGGTAGCTTTTACCATTCAACTGGAACGCTTGGCCCAACGATTTGCCACCGCTGGTGGCATACTGATAACGAGACTGTGCCTCCAGCACAAGCGGAATCGCACTCTCATGGTTCAGCTTGTCCAGCTGGATTGGATTCACGCTGGTAGCCGTAGCTGCAGCTGGCGCCGAAGTGGACGGCTGCTGCGGCTTGGACGGCTTGGCAGTCGATGGTACGGACGGGACAGCCGCTGGCGCTACCGACGTAGATGGGCGCGGTGCTGGTGCAGACGGAGCTGCTGGTTTAGCCGTTTGGACGGAACCTGCGGCTGGGGCTGTTGTTGCTGGAACTGACGGCGCTTGCGCAGGAGCCGGCGTCGTAACAGACGCAGATGCTGCTGGTGCTGGCACCTGGGCCGGTACGGTAGCTGACGGAACGGCGACGCTTGGTTGCGCTGCGTTCGCTGGAGCGGACACAGCGGGCGCAGCAGCGGCAACCTGTGCCGCGCTCAAAAGTGTGGCCGCAACACATAGTGCGGATAGTTTCGTATTTATTTTCATACTTCTATA
This sequence comes from Paenibacillus sp. P2(2022), assembly GCF_029522175.1. Taxonomy (NCBI): domain Bacteria; kingdom Bacillati; phylum Bacillota; class Bacilli; order Caryophanales; family Paenibacillaceae; genus Paenibacillus; species Paenibacillus sp. P2(2022). The sequence goes on from NZ_JAKWFI010000004.1 coordinate 400,348, forward strand.
CACCTCCATAATCATATGTCTGCATAAACTGCACACGTCTCTATTATAAGAATTTTGTTTCTCGATTGGGTTGCTAAATTGTTTCTATTTGCCTTTTTTTGTTCATTCTGCGCGAAGTTTGTCCGTATTTACCGGGAGCGTAGGTTCTGACCGCTTCTCCTGCTTTTCCTCGATCTCTTCCAGGGATCGTGACATTTGCTTCATTGATTGGTCCAGCTGCTCCAATCTACGGTTAAGGGTGACGAGAATGTATTTTAACAGAATCAGGCTTAATGTTGCAGGGAATCCGACATTAGTTACGAGCTCGATCATGCTTTCTGTCGTTAAAGAACTCACAGATTCCGCCTCCTTTTTCATACATAAGTTGCCTCAATAGGAACTAATGTTCCCATTATTATGAAAATCATACGTACTCTTCTATGCCCATAACAAAAAGAGCCCCGATTAGCCTGGAGCCCTATCTGATACTATTCATTTAACCTGCACTCACCCCACTATCGAGCTGCTGCACATCAAGGAGTGTATATGTTCGGCTGCTGGGGCTTGGACATCCCTTCTCCCAAATAAAATCCGGTGTGCGGTGGCTGATTATAGGCTATGTTCTGCCAGGCCACACTCAGGCGGTACACCGGATCATGCATAAGCGTGTAAAATCGGTGTTCTGACTCATAAGGTGTTGTATAGATACGAAGCGCCGAATTATCACTTTTGCGCCAAATGACTTCCTCCCGCCAGTCACCGAACAGATCAGCCTGCAGCGACGGCGTTCCTTTGGTCCCGTTATTGGAACTCGTCCCTGTGGCCGTAAGCAAGTTGGAAGTCGTCGAGTTCGTATAGTTCCACTTGTCGATTTTACCAGCGCTTGAGGAGGTATGATCCAGCAGTTCACGGAGGAGATCCCCATCCCACCAAATTCCGAAGTTAATGGAGGACGGCATCGTGTTGGTAATGAGCTCTCCCTTGGCTGAACGTAACCCGATGCCCGGTGCCCACTGTTCGTTTCCTTTGGTACGCGGATCAATGTCTGCCGACATGCCTCGTCCGGTATCCTTGCCTGTTTTTACGCCCCATAAAATGTTGCCATTACGCGGATCATACATGGCGGCTCCGTAAGTGGCATTTTTGTCCTCGTTCACCTTGAACACTTCATAACCTGAACGGTCCGGGTCCAAATCGCCTACATGAAGTGCATCGCCGTGCCCCATCCCCGTGTTAGCCAGCTTCGCCCCGTTATCGTCTACAACCAGCGAGCCATACACGATCTCATCCTTATCATCTCCATCCACATCTGCCACGCTCAAACTGTGATTCCCCTGTCCAGCCGTCCCGGCGTTGGTGGAGCTATTGCTGTCAAAGGTCCAGCGGCGGCTTAGATTGCCGTTCCGCCAATCATATGCGACTAGAACGGTGCGCGTGTAGTAACCACGTGCCATCACTATGCTGGGTCTTACGCCATCCAGATAAGCAACCCCGGCGAGAAAACGATCCACACGGTTACCATAGTTATCTCCCCAGCTGGACACCGTTCCGCGCGGAGGTACATAGTCAATCGTGCTAAGAGCCTTGCCTGTATCACCTGAGAACACAGTTAGAAACTCGGGACCTTTCAAAATATATCCACTCGTGTTGCGATGATCAGCCGATGCGTCGCCAATCTTTACTCCTGTACCATCTACCGTGCCGTCTGCTGTCTTGCATACAACCTCTGCTTTACCATCTCCATCAAAATCATAGACGAGAAATTGCGTATAGTGTGCACCAGCCCGAATATTCCGTCCCAGATCAATTCGCCATTTGCGTGTTCCATCCAGCTCATATCCGTCCAAAAATACATTTCCCGTATAACCGGATTGCGAATTATCCTTAGAATTGGAAGGGTCCCATTTCAACACAATCTCATACTCGCCATCCCCATCGAGATCCCCCACACTGGCATCATTGGCATTGTACGTGTAGTTCACATGATCCGGGGTTGTGCCTCCTGCAGGCTGCTGGATGGGAACGTCCAGATAGTTGTTGTTCCATACCTTTACCGCTGGAGAAGCGGCCTGCTCTGCTCCATTGACCACGGCACGAACGGTATACGAAGATGATGTCGTACCTGCCTTGTCCAGAAAGTTGGTTCTCGATGTAATCGGCGCATCATTCACCTTGCTTGACCCTCTGTACAGATTGAAGCCAACCGAACCCGCTTCCGTACCCAATAAACGCCAGCTCACCAGTATCCCCTCTGGTACCTTCACTGCGACAGTTCCCCTGTTCAGCTTCTCCATTTGCCTCGTAGACGCAGCTGAGATTGGGCTATCCATTGGAGTGACCACTCCACACAACATGACACCGAGACAGAGCAACACAGTATGCCGAAATTTTTTGTTCATCTGATCATTAGCTCCTTTCATGGTTTGTATTTTCAATAAATTTATTTTATATGACTGATAAGTTATGGTTGTTTAAATCTTATGATAGCGCTTACATCATTGTAAAGGGACGATTCCGTCCTTTTTGTTCAAAAATCCGGGCTAATGCTTTAAAAATCAGAGGTCCATGAATAATCGTTCTTCGTCAGCTATGCTTTGGATATCCTCTGAGCTAATACTGATATATTGATAGCCTTCTGCCTGTTGTTTTTTCAATGCCAGTTCCTTCATAAAACGTGGGCTGCCCTCTCCGGCATCCTCATCGTACACAAGCAATAAACCGTCTGTTTTGCGGAAAAGGAGTTCATCCCGTGCCTTGAGTTGCCATATTCCCTGATACGGCTGGCGGCTAACCACTCCCACATAGTCAACTTCGGCACAAATCTGCTGAAAATATTCCTTTTTATCCTCTTTCCATTTTTCCTCCATATTTTGATAAGCCATCATAATAGAGCATTTTAAGTGAGGATATTGCTCCTTTAATGCAATGACGACCTCGCAAGCCCACAAGTCCACCCCGTATTGACCAGGGGTAATTACCCATTCCAGCCCTTCTTCGATCAGGGGAATCAGTCTGCCTGCAATCGCCTTTTTAATGTATGGAATACCTTCGTGCTTTTGACTAAAAATATTCAGCTCATGGGCACGATAGCCAGAAACGAGCAAGTTTTTCATCATCTCATCGTCCTTCTGAAATTATCATAAAGATTATTGTAAAAACGAACCTCTGCCCTATGGGCTTAACAAGGTTCGTTTTTGGGAAGCTGGTGTTAATTTAGCATTGCTTTTTGGTGCTTAATATTTTTATTACCTCCGCATATCACGCCTTGGACGAGTTTACACGCCGATCTTGAATTCTAACATTGCTGCTCAATATACCAGCATCGCTACTTACTTTGAACGATGGGTAACTTGGATCTGCCTCAAGCCGCATTTGGCTATCGAACTGCTGCTCCTGCTGCCGATCTACCCAAAAAGAATACGAATCGGACTGAATTGCTGTGTCGGTTGCATTCGGTGCATCGATCACCAAAACGGTAAGTACGCCGTTGCATCCACAATCCTCTGTATCATAAAACAACTTGAACATGCCTGGCCGTCCTGAAAGGACCATTGCTAGCCTTTCAACCGACAAGGAATCCAACTCTAAATGTATACTCATGAAATGAATTCTCTCCTTTGTAATTGAAGTGTTTGGATATATTAGGACTCTACAACTTCAAAAAGTCTAAATATAAACTATATTTTCATTATAATCATCTAAAAACTTTAAGTACAAGGAGATCATTAATGATCGCATTTACAAAAGGATACACTGCACCTAGCTTGGCAGCAGGTATTGCCTCTCTCCTGTTAGGTATGGTTCCTAGTGAAAAAGAAGCTCTCAAAAGTAGGATTATTAATGGTTAGTGGGAGATGGGATATCTTCAAGACTTTTTGGAGGACAACCGAGGGAAATATGATTTGATTGATGTCAAATTTTTATTTATTAAATATGAAACAGAGGGAGTCGCTCTCTTACTTGTCGATCAGTCAGTCTACTTGCTACAGATACCCCGGCTGGTTAAAACCAGCCTTTAGTTTCAACCATGTATTAAAAAGGGCTCTCCTGGATTTCTCCAGAACCCCCTACTTCTCAATCAATCAGCATTGCAGCTTCAAATGTAGCGTTCGTTTTTTTGAATGAAAACAATTCAAAATTCTGATATGATATCCACTACCTGCCGGGATACCATCAAAAGATCTACTGTACCAGGTACTAGAATCTTTTTCAGAACTGTTTCCAGATACCTTCTGTGGAACACTCCATTCTTTCCATCCATTCCATACATCTTGCACAATCTCATATCTATTAACAGCTTTTACGTCACTAATACCTGTGTCTTGCCATCCTTTGATTGTCGCCGAATGGGATGAACCAACAGAAAATGCGTCGCCCCCAATTAGTACAGTTCCATATTGAACCCCACTAAGTCTATAATAGTCTACAGCCGCATTTGTAGAAATTTCAGATGGATTCAGTGCTTTAACGGTTGCAGGATTGCCATCACCAAGAACTAACTTCCACTCTTCACCATCTTTGATTACTTTCAAATTTTGTTTTTCCCCATCCTCTTTGACTGTAACTGCTACACTCGAATTGGACTCTTTTTGGGCACCAACAACTTCAATTTTGTCAAAATCAGTTCTATTACTGCATCCGAAAAATTCTTTTCGTGCATAGCAGTTAAGTATTTTGTGACAACTTTTTGAGCCTCTTGCTCGGATTGATCGACAGCAGTTTCGGATGTAGCTTGATCTTTTGTTAAAGCTTCAGAAGCAGAAACCGAAACTGAAGTATCAGCCGACGGAACAACAGGTGCAGCGGATACAGAAGTACCTAATGCAGCCACCATTGTAAGTGTAGCAAGTAGCGTAAACCATTTTTCTTCATTCAAAATTCCCTCTTACCATTATTTTTTGATCTTTAGAAATTTAGGAAAACAGTTATACATCGTTTAGGGTCTTAATAAGGAGGAAATAAAAATGGAATTTTTAATCTTAGTACCACAGTTTTTAATCCAGGTGTTTACTATTTTCATCGCTTTAGTGATATAGATACATTTTTCATATGTATTGTATGCCTCCATAATGTCGTAGACTCTCGAATGGTCATTGTTTTCTTCTTTACGCCCTCTGCTAACCATCCCATGATATATCCCCCGATATGTTTTTTATTGTGGTTTTATAACCTTAAAAGCCCCCTCTTGTATTAACAGAGAAGGCTTTTAAGCGCTAACAGATGTTTTTGATTACTTATCGTTTTCCACATTTGCAAGTTTTCTTGATTTTTTTCACTTTCTTCACAACGCTGCTTTTACCACTATTTTTGCGCGAGCTGTTGTTGTTTCCGTTATGGTCTACTCTGCATTCCTCGCAAAGATCCCAGTGGTCACCATACCAGCAAGCTCTGCGACATCTTCTGTGACATCTGTGTTCTGGAGAGTTATATTGCGTTATTTTCTTTTTTACTGGACGACGTGTATTAGCCAATTGGATTCACCTCCCCTCATGCTCTATTACATGCTAAGAGGATGAAAAATGCTTGTACTAATAACAGAAGACAAATCAATCAAAATTGATAACGGATCGCTACTTCAATTGCATTGAGGACACGAGGGAAGTTAACAGAGGCAAAAACGATTTGGTTACAAATATAGGAAAACTACATCATAAAAAATACCTGGCATAAGCATAAGTAAGTAAAATATTTGGAACTGTATATCTAGTCTAGCGTCTTTTCAATTTTCAAAATCGGCAAACTCGATAAAATAAGTATCCGATTGTCCCCCAAAAAAAAGACAGCAGCAGCCTTGGACGAGAAAATAAAGTCCTAGACTACCGCTGTTTGATTAAACAAACGTTTCCCTTTAGCTTAATGCCAAAAGGAGTAGAGACCGCGACGGAAAACTACTCCTTGGAGTGTTGAACTTTCATTCAAGGATACTATAATTCTCGCTCATCGAAGTCTTAATCTTTTGTTACAATTCTTCCACTCTTGTGTTAGCCGGAAAATATGACCCGGTGGATTGATGGGAAACGTTGAAAAGCAAGCTACTGCCAAGCATCACTCATGCATAACTACACATCTTTCTCCATTAGAAGCATCCCAACCAAATCTGTATGGAAATCTCTAATTTTTTACCAAGCAATCCTTATAAACTAATTTCGCAAAAGTAAGTCTGCCAAATATTGTAAGATACATGCAGTGAAAACCTTCAGCTTTTCTGTTCGAAGTTTTTTTGCCTCCCCCCAATATACACAATTAAGGTGTATGCCTTCCCACATATTGATAAGTACCTTTCGGGTATGCAATCCACTCATTCTGCTGATTAAAAACGGGCGATCCGCATGTTATACCTTGTTTACGAACAAATGTCCCACCTTGAGGAAACAATTGATCCTGCGAATGAGGCTCTCCAAGCACATCTACCACAGTTCCATGATATTTTAGTACATATGCGACCGTATTAAATTCGCTTGGGTTATAAAAATGACCCTCTTGATTAAAATAGGAAACATTTGTAACATCTATAAAATCGTAAAAGATGCTGTTTATGATCAGATACGGTATTAATGGGTTAACCGGATATAGCGCTATGCTGGACACGTTCATGCGGTTCGTATTTTTCATGAATTGGTGAACCTCCAGCTCATATCCTTCTATTTTATGAGAGAAGTCACATTCTCGGTTGTAAAACAATTGCAGCACGATGCGACCGTCTCCACCATCGACATATTGTGAAAAGAACAAAAAAAATGCCTCCTGTGGTTCCTAATGAACCTGAAATATAGTCGCTCTGCCAGGCGGTACCACTAAATACAACGTGAACGTCCAGCTTTGTAACATCTAATTAGATCAAAGTTGAGCTATAAGTAGAGCCAGTGACTGTATAGGTGAAAAACACGCTCGCTCTACCACCTTTCCCATCCTCTGCTGTCACAAACACCTGTGTGCTTCCTGCTGATTTGGGCTTTAACGTAAGCTGTTGACTTGCTACTTCTGCTTTTACTACGTTTACATCTGAAGTGATCGCACGATACGATAGCTCATCCTGATCAGCACCAAAAAATACATTTTTTAAATCTACTAGTGTATCTTCAGAACCTACAATGCCATATTGATCGGGAGGAACTGTGGCTGTAACAGGTACATGGTTAGGTGTGGGTGTTGGATTCGTTATAGAACTGCCACATTCCTCATGACTCACCGGAGCACCCGGGTGGAAAGCTCCCGTTGGGTCCTCAGTCATTAGACCTGCCGCACGCACCGCCTCTATATAAGGAAGGGCCCAACTCCCCTGTGTGTCATTAAAAGTTACTGCTTTCGCCGTTACGGCAAGCTTAAGTACATTAGCCAGCAAAGCGGCCATTTCCTTACCCGTCAGTGGTTGATCTGGCTGAAATGAGCCATCTGGATAACCGGTGATCAGCCCTTGCTTCACAGCCTCCTGTACCACCTGCAACGCTTGGGATGACATATTGGATTGATCGGTAAAAGATACTGTATTCGCTTTACTCACAATTACTGACGTGTCCCCTTTCTTTTCCACATGAACAAAGCTGTGGTCTTCATGCCATACCTGCCAGCAACGTCACAATTAGCGCCTTCTGCCATTCTTTATTGGTTCTTGATCACCAGTTTTTCCTCGTTCACGGTTCATTCTTTTGTTAGTGAAAAGATCTTATCATCCGCTTCTGAACCGATTCTGAACAACATTAAAATTTTATTTATTCACAATTGAAAATTGATAGAGAAAAAAAGAGCACTTAGCCAATTAGGGCTAAGCACTCTAAAATTTTTATAAACATTGATGTAGAGACCGTATCAGGAAGTTGTAGGCTCCCATTGAAAGGTAGCTGCTGACTTGGATGGAAGGGTTGATTTGAAAACGTGATTTCCCTGCCGAACCTTAAAGGTCTTGGTGTTCTCTCCCGTATTGGCGGCAATCAGGACCAGCGTACCGTCGGGGTTACGATAAGCGACTGTTTCGATACTTCCACTATAGTGGGTAGAATCAATACGTACCGCACCTGGACGAACAAATTTGCTGGCATGTCCAATCGCATAGTATTCTACATTTTTTGTAACGGCACCGCTTAACGGGTCGATGGTCACTACACCTCTGCAGTTGGTACATCCACCATTGGCCGGACCGCCGGATGGATCAAGTGCAATATTCCAAAAGAGGACGTTTTGCGACCAGTTTCGAGGTGCACCAATAATCAGCTTGGACATATCCCAGCTTAAATCATCTCCAAAGCCTGGGCTCCATGCTCCTCCGCTGCATTCTGTCATATAAACAGGCTTATCCGGAAAAGCATCGTGCACGTCTGTCATCGCTGTCGGCTCTCCTTGGTAGCAATGAAAGGCTGTTCCGTGCGTATAGCTTCGAGCCTGTTCGTCTCCCAGCACGGTCTTGGCATATTCACTCCCTGTATCCCAGTTATGGTCAAAGGCAATAATGTGGGTAGACAAATCGTTTCGACTTAAAGCAGGGCCTAAGTATTGCTTGATAAATTTCGCCTGCTCCACTGCTCCCATACTCATGCTGGGATACTTGGACGTGGTGAATTCCGGTTCATTTTGAATGGAAATCGCCTGAATTGGGACTCCCTCGTTCGCAAAGGCTTGTATATAACGAACAAAATAGTCAGCATACGCCTGATAGACACGCGGATCGGTATAATCCAAATACCAGCCGTTATATATCTGCTCACCATATTTCATCCAGGGCGGGGCCGTCCAAGGAGTCCCCATAATCCGTAGATCCTGGTTTCTTCTCAGAATTTGCTTCAGCACATCGATCACATCCCGATCCTTGGCAATGGAAAAATGATTTAGCTCATAGTCCTTGCCGGTTGCCACATCATCGTAAGTATAGCTGCTAGGTTGTCCCTGTTCATCCACTGAATAATCTGATGCTCCAATGGTATGGCGAATATAGCTTAATTGAATGCCGCCAGCTGTAAACAAATCATTGAGCAACTGGTCACGTTGATTGGCAGACATGCCATGATTCATCAGATATGCGGACGAACCGGACACGGCTGCACCAAACCCTTCCATCGTCTGGTAACGAATATTGGGTCTAATCTCAACCGTCAGTGTATCCGCACTCGCTGCAGCTTCGTTACTGTCGTCTATTCTCCATGGAATTGGGGCTTGTTGTGTTAGACGATTCGCGGGGTCCGGTGTGGTTAGCCACATACTGACATTCTTTTCGCCTGCCGTGTTCACACCATTCTGCATAGCCAGACTGACCAGAATAGCACCAATCAAGATGATAGCTGCAACTATAAGCAGCAAGAAGTCAGAACGTCGTTGTTTTTGGAGTTTCTTCATCTATATCCTCCTCTCTCTATAATCATCCTGTCTCCATCGTTCCTACTATTACAGCTTTCACTAGGTTTTCCCTTTGCATACCTATTAGATCCTATTAGAATGGTTACCTACTTATAGCAAAAAGAGAGCCGGTGCTAGTGCCCGTGCTCTCTTGAAATTTAACCACTTTAAAAGGAATATAACGGGATTACTTTTTTGCCTTTTCTGTAGAGGTTGCCGGAATCGTAACACTTCCTGTCAGTCTTGTATCCTGAGAGGAGCTGCCTACATAAATCGGAACTTCACCAGATGGCATAACCCATGCTTTGGATTTTTCATCCCAATAAGAGAGAGCTTTCGGGTCAAGCTCAATGCGGACTTTCTTCTCTTGGCCCGGCTTTAATTCCACCTTGGCCCAACCTGCCAGTTGACGGGATGGGGTCTCTACATTGGTCGGGAGCTTACCGCTGTATACCTGTACAACCTCAGCTCCAGCTTTTTTCCCAGTGTTTTTCAATTTAAGCGAAACCTCGACTGAACTTGTACGATCGGATTTCTTTCCACTCGCATGCTGTTTTACCTTCAAATCACTATATCCGAAAGTCGTGTAGGATAAACCGTGTCCAAAGGAGAACGCAGGTTGGATACCCGATTTTTCATATCCACGGTAGCCTACAAAAATACCATCTGAATAGTCACCCACTCCATTGATTCCCGGAAATTTCTCCGGTGAGGATACAGGTGTAGACTGCTCGTTAACCGGGAAGGTTACCGGTAGCTTGCCAGAAGGATTTACATCCCCAAACAAGACGCGCGCTATGGCATTCCCTTGCTCTTGACCAGCAAACCATGCCTGTACGATCGCAGGAACTTTGTCCTGCCAGGTGTCCATTTGCACAGCTCTGCCGCTCATTTGTACCACAATGGTTTTCGGATTGGCAGCGGCAACCGCACGGATCAGCCGATCCTGATTGTTCGGCAGCTCCATATCGGAACGCTCCACATAGCCTTCACTCTCATACGTACGCGTGACCACAATCGCAACATCCGATCTTTTGGCCAGCTTTACAGCATTGTCAATCAGCTTGTCTGTCGTATCTGCTGGAGGCTCCCAGCCCAGACGAACCATACCGCCAGAATCGCGACCATTTGTCGGATAATCGGCACGATATTCAATACGTATCTTATGTTTTTCCCCCGCTTTGAACGAGATGTTTTTCTTCGTTGTTTCCAGCTTCGTACCCTGATTATCTACAAATAGCTTGTCATCAATATACAACTTGCTTGATCCCAAACTGGTTAATGACAATGCATAGTCACCATCCTTGGGAGCTGCAATAGCCCCTGTCCAGCGTGCAGATATCAAACCGTTCAGGGTCGTTGGTGTATTGGGAACTTTAGGGGACTTCGCATTGAAACCCTGATAATTATAAAAGCCAAGGTTCATATTGACTTGATCATCATTGCGCACAAGAACCGGATTGCCTTCCATCTTGTTATTCGTCCAGTATTCGCCTCGCAGTCCCTGCTCAGCATCGCCATAAGTCGCATATCCAACACTGATATTCTCTTTCTGATCGGATGTGGTCAGCAACGATGACGGAACAGCTGATGGACCTGGCATAATGTCCCCCGCAGAAATAGGATCCGTGCCCGGTGCATACTGGACGGTAACTCCTTTGCCTACACGATTACGAATGCCCTCCAGCGGACTCACCGTGTACGTCGGGTTCACCAACGAACTGCCTCCGCCTGCCACGGTGCCGTTATCTGCATCTGGACCAATCACAGCAATGGATTTGAGTTTATCTTGAGACAACGGTAATACGTTGTTTTTATTTTGAAGCAGCACCATACTTTCCTCAGCCAATTGACGGGCTGTTTTACCATGGTCACGGGCATCAATTTGATTATTTTGAGCCGGGTGATCAAACAAACCTTTACTGAACATCTGCACCAGAATACGCTTAGCCTTATCATCAATCGTTTGTTCACTTACTTTACCAGTCTTGACCGCATCCAGCAGCTGATCTCCCCATTTACCATAAGGGGTTCCCGGTGTTTCCAGGTCCAAGCCGCTATTTGCCGATTCGACTGTACTCAGATTCGCGCCATAATCACTCATCACGAAGCCCTTGAATTGCATTTCCTTTTTCAAAAGGTCTGTCAGGATGGTCTTGTTCTCACATGCCGATTCGCCGTTGACCTTGTTAAAGGAGCACATAGCTCCGCCCAAATCTGCCTTGGCAATAGCCTCCTCAAACGGGCGTATGTAAATTTCATGCAGCGCACGGTCACTGACTTTGACATTTGTCGTGAAACGCTCCGTCTCCTGATTATTCATAAGGTAATGTTTCGCAGTCGCCAAAACAGGATGGCTTTGTACACCTTTGACATAAGCGGTCACCATTTGCGATTGCAGTAGCGGGTCCTCGCCCATAGATTCAAAGTTTCTCGATCCCCATGGAATACGGGCAATATCCATCCCCGGTCCAAGCACCACATTATGAGTTGTATTAAAAGCCTCGTCTCCAATCAAATCTCCATACTGTTTGGCAGCCTGAGTATCCCACGTTGCAGCCAGTGCAATAGGGGCCGGCAACGCAGTTGATTGCTTGTCCTGCACATCCGGATTGGCGATCCGCACACCCGCAGGTCCATCTGCCATCTTTAACGCTGGAATACCCAACCGTTCCATCGAATTATTATAAAATCCATAATAATTGTTGACCTTACCAGTCACCAGATCTATTTTTTCTTCCAGCGTCATTTCTTGTAACAGCAATGCTGTCCGTTTCTCAGCCGACATGGACGTGTTCATCCAAGGCCGATCTGTCCGGCTTCCTGCCGCTCCTGCAATATGCATAGGTCCGATCACAACAGCCGCAATGACTGTCATCATCACCATACGGAACACCCATGTTGATTTTACTTTCACGTTTGTAATTCCTCCTTGATGTTTGGTCATGAGGTGAATGCCTATTCAACGCTCACAGGCTTGCAAAGGCTCTCGACCCTGCGAGCTCCAACAAAAATCCAGAGCCACGGGGTAAGCAAGCAAATCAGCAAAAGCCGCAATGGCTCAAGTGACACGTTTACCACCCTACCGCACATTTTCGGAAATTTCATTGAAAGTTTTTGGAAGGAGAACACTAGGACCTTCATTCTTTCTCATAAAAAGAGAACGCTAACAATTCAGTTAACCGATCACAAGATTACACTTTTGTAACTTTTTAATGACGTATTTTTAACTATTTATAATCATAAAAAATGATTCATATGTCCCACACTTTGACATGCTTCTATGGTCTTTTTTAGCGTGCGACCAAAGCCTCTATTTAGGAAATTGGGAATACTTATGTATAAAAAAAGTTTGGGTAACAAAAAAATCCAGGAACCTGAACGGTCCCTGGAAGCACTGTGGATTCAATGTGATTATTCAAACGGATACCGAAGTCCCCACTGTGAACGAATCTGATCCATCAATTTCATAATTCCTAATGATTCATCCAAAGAAATAGTAGAGCTTTCGAGCAAACCTTCGTTCAAGCAGCGCCCAACTTCTTCTGCCTCAAAAGCATAGCCTGTAGAGGAACGATCATCCTGAAAGTTTTGCGCCTCTTCACCGTCCACAACTAAAGTAGCCGATGTACCATTCAGGAACGACGGAATGTGAATATAGCCCTTGGTTCCATGGATATAAGCTTCATTCGTCAGTCCGAGACGAACTGCCCCATTAAGCATAGCTGTACGTCCTTTTCCATAATCCAACATGATTGAAAATGTCTCATCAACGCCAGTTTCCCCGATATAAGCAGTACTCCATACATGCTCTGGTTCAGGGCCAAAGATCATCGAAGCAAAAGAAACGGGGTAAATTCCCGCATCTAATAATGCCCCTCCGCCCAGCTCGGGATTCAATAATCTTCCCTCTGGGTTCCAATCTATGCGAAAACCGAATTCCGCCTTCACCAACTTCACTTCACCAATACGTCCCGCATGTAGCCACTCCTTCACTTGGCGTATCGGAGGCAAAAAACGCGTCCACATGGCTTCCATCAGGAATAGCTTATGGTCACGGGCGTAACGGATTAGTTCCTCCAACTCTTTGCTGTTGACGGTGAAGGGTTTCTCACACAAGACGGCTTTGCCCGCTCGTAGAGCTGCTAGAACATTTTCTTTATGAAAAGGATGAGGAGTCCCTATGTAAATAGCATCGACCTCGGAATCTTGCACTAATTCCTCATAGCTACCATAAGCCTGTGCCATTTGATGCTTGGCTGCAAATTCGGTAGCGCTTTCAATATTGCGTGATCCAACGGCGTATCCTTCTCCATTCGTAACATGTTGCAGATCGGCAACAAACTGATCTGAGATCCATCCCGTACCGACAATTCCCCATTTAATCTTTTTGCTCATACTTGTATCCCTCCCAGTTGTATAGTTAACATTGGCTTACACGGTCTTCTTCATTCTAGCAAACACCTGTCCTAAACAAAAGGAATTCCTGCTCGGCGGCAGTTTGTATTGCAGCTCGGCAGGAAGGCAGCGAGGCGAGCACGAAGTCAGTTTTGAGCAGGAATTTCCTTTAGGATCGTCTTGGTTCAGGCCATTTATTGAATGGTGTATTTGTAAAACTTTTTATCTACTTTCATAACTGGAAAGCCCATTGGCAATTCATCAAGAGCTATACTAACAAATCCATTCTTCTCATAAAAATGATGAGCGGCTACGAATTGCGGTGTTGTTCCAAGATAGATTCCCTCAACAGACCGTTCCTTGGCCCATCCTATGGCATGCTGAAGTAATTGATTTGAAACATTAAAGGCTTTGCCTCTATAGTTTTGTTTTACAAACATCTTTCTGAGCGCCGTCTTATGGTTTCCGATATCTAGTAAGGCAACCGTCCCTACTACGATTCCTTCGTGAAGAGCCACCCAGAAGTTGCCGTTACCATGCTGATAAAAGTTTTCAATATCAAGCAGATCAGGCTGATCTTCTTTAGTGATGGCGATATTATATTCGTTCTGTTGAATATGTAGAATTAAATCGACTACTTGCGATTGATACTCAGTTGTGTACTCTTGTAAAAGGATACTATTTATCATCGCTGTATTCTCCTATTATCGTCAATTGTGATGTCGTAAGCTTCCCTTCAAAACCAGGAACAACTTTTTACGCATATCTCCTTATTCGAGCTCGATTCATACCTGAGATTAAATAACTCAACCTCCGCAGCTAAACTTAGCTTCCACTTGCACAGTCGATGATTTTGAAGCCTTGTCTAGATGCGAACGTTGAGTTAATTATGATTTTCTTTATATTACAATTTCTATTCTACGCTTGAAGCTGTTCAAGAATTTGTGGGTCCTTGATTTTCTGATCATCAGCCAGCAACGCTATTTTGGATAGAATCTCGGCTGTTCTTGGATCCTCATCCAGAAACGGCAGGAAGATGCGACCACGATGCTGCGAATGCACCGGAATAATGTGCAGTGCTCCCTTGGCTTGCTTGTAGACCCCACCGCTTCCGAGGTGCACCGCATACTCGCCAAGATTCCCATCTATACGTGCGTAATTCCCATCTAAGCGTACATTGCTAATTTTCAGCAGACGAAGGGATTCCTGTACAATGACCTTACGCATTTCAACGGTTGTCAGACTAGCCTCTGGATCAACGCCGCCTACATGAGCAACACTGACGACCAGATCCACGTCCCGCATAACTTCAGAGAACAGAACAGGTGGAACCTCCTCCAAAGGCACGCTCTTATATGTTGTCCGATCAAAGAACTGCACGGTCTCCAGTGTAGGAGCCTCAGTATCCGCTGGTGAGAACCAATCGGCCATGGCATACAGGTTCGCAATCAGATTCTCGGCATAGTACACCTTCTGGAGTCCGTCTTCATAGCTGACTGTCCATTGGCGACTTTTTAGTAAGGATACCGTTTTATTCGGCTGTACCTGATGTCCCGCATACCGACGGGAAACTGTCGCGTTGGCACGTTCATCAGCATTCAGCAGATACAGCTCACGGAACACCTGCTTAAATGGCTGGCGTATCTGGCGGTCGAATAAGTCCTTCTGGAATTCGCTCCAACGACCACTTTCGTACAAATGAAGTGGATGTGCAATAACCAACTTATCCTCTTCTCCAATAGTATGCTGTTCAGCAGAAGGAGCAGTCAACACCAACGTATCCCCATTAAAATAACCGAGGTGATCACCAGCTTTGAAAACCAGTGTCCTCACCAGCGGAGCAAGCACAGGATTGCCTAACAATCCTCTTAATTCCTTCACCATAAAGGTCGTACCAGACTCCATAGAGCGTTCCAATTCTTTGCGAGCTCTGCGATATTGGTCTACCAGATCTCCTTTAAGCTCTTTCAACGCCGTAACATACTCATCCTTCTTGAAACGAGCCGGAATGGATTTCAGCGTCTTCCCTTTGCTGACAATTTCAATATCTGCCGTTCCTTCATCATCAATGACCAGTTGTATCGTTGTAGCCTCATCTAAGGCATGGGGCTCAAAATAAGAGCGGAGATCATCCAGCTTGCGAGCTTCCATGTCCCAGACGAGACGGGTTACGTCATCATAACCTGCATTACGTGCCAAATTCCCGAGCGCAATCCGTGAAACCAGTGCCTCACTAGCCTTACGCTGTGCCCCGAATTTCTTGCTTTGTTCCAGAAACTTCTGGATAAAATCATAACGTTCGCGGACATCTGGTTCAGGCGGCTCGGCAAGTGGAATCAAACTGTAGGTCAACAAATGGTCTTTGTTTCGCTTGTCTTCCACTGATTTTTCCATTTCACTCCGTTTCAGCTTACCCAGCGTTGCATCCGCAAACAATTGGGATCGACGATGATTGGCTCCAGCCGAAATATACTTGGCACAGTCGTACAGCAGATCAAATCGTTCCTCGCCCAGCGTCTCATAGGCCTCATGAAACCAGTGAATATCAAAGGCACCATCATTAAAATCCTGCGGAGCTATCGGTGAATAATGAGCTACAATCGTTTCCTTCTCAGCCGAAAAGCCTTCATTGATATGCGCATGGAAGTACCATGCTGCACTGCGAAGTCCTTCCCACCCGAGATAGCCTGCTACAATCTCAATCCATTGTGGGGCATACATTGCCGCCTCCAACAAACGTTTATCTGTAATTTTAGTGTTCTTCAGCTTCTCCTTGAGTAATGCAGCATCCTCGCCATCACTTGGATAACATGCCTTGAGCAAGTGGCTGAACGATTCTTTTTTGGTAATACGATCACCGTAGCCATACACATAACCACGCACGAACGTTTCCTTGTCGAGCCCCTCCAGAATACGGATAAAATAATCCATGCCTTCAATCCGGCTCAGACCCATCACCTTTGACGTGGCTTCGGTAGGCAAATCGCCTCGAACCAATTCAACCTCTAGCAGTCGATCAATAACCGTACGACGTATCTCCAAAAATTCTGGCTTGCTGGAAATCCATGTATTACGAGCATTGGTTAAGGTGCTCATATGCCTTCTGCTTTCACTACCGGCCAGCAGCTCCCGATACACTTCACCTACACTGATCAGTCCTTTTTCATAGGCTTTGAAGTGATCCTCCAGATCCAGCGGAGAATAAAAACGATTTTCCATGCCTGGCCATTCTGCGTAGTTCACAAAGGTATGGAAAAAGCGCTTAAAGGACTCATTATCATGGACTCGCCCTTTCTCCAATGCCAACCACGGGCCGGACAATAAATGAAACATTCCCATATCCTCTACAGGTCTATCCTTAGGCATACTTTGCATTAGTGAATTGAAGGCAAGGTCGATTACGTCAAATGTTTCGGAACCGGCTGTGTCCATAAAATAAGCATTAATTAATGTGCTTACCTGATCGGAATAGGTCAGCTCTGCCATCCACTTTTGAACCTCGTTAATCCGCTCTAAAGGATACATTTGTTCGGCGAAGTCTTTACGCCATCCTTCTAGCAGCTTTTGCTTGCTTTGTTCTGAATAGCCAAAGTTAAATGAGAAATATCGATAGTAGCGATCCAACGTTTGGTCCATTGGCTCCAATCGATCATAAAAAACAAGCTCCAGCAGATCACGTGCTTCTATGCCGCTTTCCTGCAAATATCGTTCCCATTCCTCATAAAGAGGATATAAAGACAGCCTGGAATCTACTTCTTCATCGACCTGAACCAGTCGTAGAGGGCGAAGATTCGTCCCAATAAGCAATGTATCTTTGTAGCCTGAATAATACTCCGCAGTATATTCCACATCACGATGATGATGAACAAGCTCATCCAGTCCACTCAAAAACTGCTTGAGCTTCTCCAATGGACTAGCAAAAACATCGGCCATTCGGAAATCACCCAGATCAACCTTCTCTTCCAACCAAGCTTCCTTGACATTCGGATCGTACAAGCCAAAGCCGTTTGTCCCTGTATAAGCATCCTCCTGTCCCAGCTTGGAAAGCAGTTGCTCCTCTTTGGCGGTGGGTTGCTGAATGATATCCGCTAAAGCCCGCAGATTTTCATACTGCTGGGCACGATCCGGGTCTGCATATATCTTTGTCAATATTTCCAGTCCACCCAATCGTTGCAGTTCCGCCTTCGCACGAAGCAAGCGTTCCAATGAGCCAGCGAGCGGATCTTCCGATTGTGAAAGCAACACACCAATGACACTTTGTCGCAACGAGCCTGTCTTGAGCTTTAATAAAGCTTCCATTTGCTGCATTTCTGGTTCCGACAGCGTCAGCTTGCGCGCCTTGGCCACAGCGAACTCACGGATACTCATACTTTTGTCAGACAAGCTGGAAAAAATAAAATCACGCTGTACCGCATCCTCAGGGTTCTGCACAAAATGATTCAATATCTCGCCGCGCAGATTAGGGCTAATCTGATCCTTTAAGGCTATAATTTCCCCAATCCAGGAAGCATCCATATCATAACCAGCGAGATACAGCATTTTTTGAATAGGTGCATCCGAGCGGTGATACAGGTTTACATAATCCAGCACCTTGGAAGGCTCGGTAGACTCACCCTTTTTCATATGTACAAATAGATTATGAAGTCGTTCAAAATCCTTACGACGCTCCTCTTTGCTCTCCAGCAAAGGAGTGCGCGCCACTTTAACGATTCGATCCGCGACCGTCCCGCCTTCTACCCATTCATAAAAATAATCAGTTGTATAGTTCGTCAGTATCCAATAGCGAAGCTCCGGGTCCGTCTCATCCAGATATTCTCTCGCAATTCCGAGGCGCAGATCCTTGTTTTTAGTATTAGACAGTACATACTGTGCTACAATCTTCTGGTATGCTGCTCCCTGCTCCATAAGTTGGCGAACCTGTCCATATAAATCACGTTCCTCATGTACTGCCGTAGCCCACAAACTCATATATAGTTCGTTAGCATTTGAGCTGATCAGCCATTCCTGGCGCAGTTCACTGCGAGTCAATGCTTCATATGCCTGCTCAATCAGCTGGCGAACGACCCGCTGATTGGCAGATTCCAGGCCCATGCCCGTCCACACTGCAAGCGCCCGCACTACCGAACTGTATCGAATGAAGCCTTGGTCGATGATCACCTTTAACAGATAAATGAGAGCCTGAGGAGTTCCTTCATCCATTTGCTCCACAATGCTTTGGCGTAATCCCTCTTGAAGCCTGGCCGCTGCCAGCAGCTCGCCAATCATGTGATAATTCTCATCTTGATGGCTTAGCAGCATGCCTTTAATCATATTGCGCGTAAGTAGCGCCGCCTGATTATCCCCATAAATAATAGCTTTTAGCGCCTCTAGCACCTGTGAATTGCCGTTGTCTAGCTCGTAAGCAATCCAATCACCAATCGTTTCCTGAATCCGGTAATCCCTGCCTGGTTCGTAATCCTTTTTCGTTAAATAATCCATTATAGAGAATCCGATACAGTCCATTCGGATCAACTGCACCATTTTTTTATAAACCCGGGAAGTATGAGCGGTAATATCAGAAGTGCGAAACGGTCTGCGCTCATACCCAGTGCTGTAAGGATATTCGGTCACATGCTCGGTTAGATGTGCAAACACATCGCCAGCTGTTTGTCCAATTAGAGAACGCAACACTTCTGCCAGTGGCTTGAACAGCGGTTCTCCGCTTTCTGCCGCCCGTTCTTTCAGTATTTGCTGACATTTGGTAAATGGCTCCTCAACCTCTTGTATGTAATGAAGCTTACCCAGTTCCACAACATACTGAGCCAACTCCTGCTGTTGTCCACCCAGTTGCGCCGCGCGCTCTTTCAGTGTGGCGAAATATTCTTGCTCATTGTTCTCCTGATGCATATTTCGTCTCCTCCTCTACCATAGGCCTCCAGCCAACATTGTGAAGCGTATAAATACAATCTCATCCCCTGCATGAAGTGACAAAGGAGCGTCCAGTTCAATCGCTTCCTCATCACATACAAAAACCCTGTATAAACCATCCTCAAAGGCCTGCATCGCCGTGTTCACGGCAGCCTCAATATTAGGAACACCATCATTATATATGGAACCGAATCCAACTTTGCCTGTCTCGCCTTGTGCCTGAATTTCCTCTCCCGTGAGGAACGGAATCAGCGCGACACTCTCCTGCTTTTCCCGTAGCTTTTGAACATTCAGGGCAACGGTTGCTGTAATCAAATCTCGCAATGTTTCTGGAGTAGGGCTCAGCTCTATTTCCTGTTGTGCGAGTGCGGGTTTACGCTTTCCCAAACTTTTTACAGTTACAAACAGCTTCATATTGTTTCCCTTCCTTTTTTTATTGACGCTTTTGACCCGTTGTCAGCTGAATTTCTCGACCCTCCTACAAACATCGTTAATAAAACATAAAACGAATGTTTGTTCGTATATTTATTTTAATAGGTTCCTTATCATTACTCTATCACCCTTTATGACCAAAATTCACAGTGCTGTAATACACTAAAATCTTAAAAAATAAGACTTTGTACCCTGATTTCGATGAATTTTACCCATATTAAGGATGAAAAAGAAAAAGACCTGCACAAGGGAGACCATCTGCTCTTCACAGACTGCACTCCATTATACAGGTCAAATATCATCAAAAATAATGTTTCAATACTTATTTATTTAAAATGCTGGAACCACGCTATCCTTGTAATTGTCCTCAAAAAATTTGCGTACTTCCGGTCCGGTCATTCGTTTTGCTAGCTTTTGAACGGCATCGGAATCTACATTATCCTTACGCGCTACCAAATTAATGGCAAAGTGCGTATCATCTTTTTCGGTAATCAGCGCGTCCTTCTTCGGTGTCAGACCGAGCGGCTTGGCATATGCGGGATACATGGCAGCCATGTCCACATCATCCAGCGACCGCGCCAGCATCAACAAATCCACTTCTTTAAACACAAACTTTTTCTTATTCTCAATAATATCAGCCTGTGTAGCATTATAGCCTACACCTTCTTTAAGCTTGATTAGACCGTTTTGCTCCATCATTACCAAAGAACGTCCGGTATTGGCTGGATCATTGGCAATGGCAATCGTCGCACCTTCGGGCAGGTCTTTAACGTTCTTGTATTTTTTGGAGTACGCGCCATAAATGGCGTTGTAAATCGGTTTTACCGCTACCAAATCAGATTTGTTGCTTTCATTATATTGTTGCATAAACGGAGCATGCTGAAAGAAGTTAGCATCCACTTCACGGCTTGCCAATGCGTTGTTCGGTTGGATATTGTCTGACAGCACAACAATTTCCAGATTGACTCCGTCCTGTTTAAGCAGTGGCTTCACGATATCCAGCACATCTGTCATCGGTGGGATCAGCGTGGCTACTTTCAAGGTCACTTCTTTTTGGGATGTTGCTTCTTTAGTTGTTGTTTCTTGTGTAGCCTGCTTCTGACCACCGCATCCGGCAACCAGCAGCATAACCACTGCAAACAGTGTAAGTAATTTCAAGTTCGTTTTCATGTTGTTTTTCCGACTCATTCGATGATGAACCTCCAAATTAGTTGTGATTGGGAAGATAAAAAATGAGTTACAGTGGGAGGTCGAGCCGCTTCGCGTGCAGATTGTTCTTCCGATCGCTGTTGAAATGGGATTCTCTCATTTAAAGTGATGATAGGTTAGAATCCCATTTCAAAGGCGAACGCTAACGCTTCTCCAGAACAATTCTGCCCGCTCCGCTTTTGAGGCACTGTAAAGTCATTTTTATTTCCCATAGTGAGTTGTGCAAGTGTTAATAAAGAGATTCATAAACCTCTTACCGCTTGTCGATCCGGCGGGATATGGTGCTTCCGGTGAACTGGATCGTTTGTACGAAAATAATCATAACGACGATGGTGAACGCCATCAAGCCTGTTTCAAACCGCTGGTAACCATAGCGAATGGCAAAATCGCCTACCCCGCCGCCGCCCACAATGCCCATCACCGTGGAGTAGGAGATGAAGCTAATGGTGGACGTGGTCAAACCTAGTACAAGTCCAGAACGGGCTTCCACGTATAGAAATTTAAAAATAAGCTGGAGGGTGGATGCTCCCATAGACGTAGCGGCTTCAATCACACCCTTGGGCACCTCAAGCAACGATTGTTCCACCAGTCTCGAATAATAGGCGATAGCTACCACTGACAAGGGAACCGTAGCTGCCATCGTGCCCAGCGCCGTGCCTACCACCAAACGTGTAAATGGAATCATAAACACCACGAGCAGCAAAAACGGAAACGAGCGGATAACATTGACCAGACTGTTCAGTATGGTGAAGAGCAGTCGATTTTCATATTTTTGCCCTTTACCACACAAATATAAAATCGTTCCTGCCGGAAGCCCTAACAGTACAGCTGCTGCGATAGAAATCCCCACCATGATAAACGTCTCCCCGATGGCTTTCCATATCTCTGACTGATACTGTGCAATGATGTTCAACATGTCATTCATCAGCTTCACCTGCTTCCAAGGTTGAACCTACCATAGGGTCAGCTACATGTTTCGTTGAAAGTAATTTCCCGTCCCGCATTTCGGATACACGGGTACAAATATTGCGTACCACGTCCATATCGTGTGTGACGATTACAATCGTAACTCCCAGTTCACGGTTGATCTCCCTTAACACGCCCAGAATATCAGCGGTCGTCTGCGGGTCAAGGGCTGAGGTCGGCTCATCACAAAGCAGCACCGCAGGACGATTCGCCAGTGCTCTGGCAATCGCCACACGTTGCTTTTGGCCTCCGCTCAGTTGTGCCGGATACTGTTCTGCCTTATCCGCTAAACCAACGAATTGCAGGCATTCGCGCACGCGTTCCGCTCGCTCTTTTTTCGCGACACCTGCCAGCTCCAACGGCATTGCTACATTTCCACTTACCGTCCGATTATGAACAAGATGATAATGCTGAAAAATCATCCCTATGGATCGCCGCGCTTCACGGAGACGTTTTTCCGGCATGCGAGTCAGATCTTCCCCGTTCACAACCACGTTTCCCTCATCCGGCCTTTCCAATACATTCATCAACCGGAGCAACGTAGACTTGCCGGCACCGCTGGCACCTATGATACCGTGAATTTCCCCTTCCTCCACTTGAAGAGACACGGATTGAACCGCATGAAATGGGCCGCTTGAGGTGGTATAATGCTTGTTTACCTGATGCAGCGTAATCATGAAACTTGGCCTCCTGATGATCCATTACTGCGGGAAAATGTAATAAGCCCGCCAGCCCAGGCGGGTCTGTACGAGCCGTCAATTCCCATTGCATTAATATACCACAGAGCAGAAATCGGGCAAAGCCTTTTGACAACAATTAACGTACATCCCATACCCCCACATAAGGAAAGCAGGTACCAAGTCCCCAAGCTAGCATCAGCAGCACCACAAAATACAAAATAAATATAATATCTACAGCCGAATAGCCGATCGCATAATAATACGTACGCTTGGTTTCATTAGCAAAGCCCTTGGCTTCCATGGCTATAGCAATGCGCTGCGCACGCCGGATACTTTGAGCGAGCAGCGGAATTGCGTACCTGCGCAGCGTGGCATACATATTCCATTTGGACACATGCTGGTGCAAACCTCGAATACGGTGGGCATGTCTCAAAGCCTGAAATTCCTCCAGCATCATCGGTATCAACCGCATAGCTGCCAAAAAGCTGTACGCATACTTGGGAGGGAGCTTCCATTGCTGCATCAGTGAATAAAAAAGGCTCACCGGACGAGTCGTTAAACCAAACAGCAACCCTGCTGCGGCCATACTCAGTGCACGAAAGCCCAGATGCATCCCTCGGTAAAAGCTTTCCTGCGTAATATGGATCAGGCCCCATGTCCACCAGGTCGTCACTCCTTTGCCAAACATCATCATGCCTGTTGAGGTTGAAATAAACACCAATATAAAGGGAGATCCGTACAGCAGCAGCCGCTTCCATGGATGGCCTGACCAGACAAGCAACAGCAGCATAGCACATGTAACATTAAACATAACGTTCGGATCATGGATGACTATAACGATCACAAACAGCAGAGAAAACATCACAAGCTTTAGGCCCGGATTCACACGATGTAGCCATGTTTCATGATGAGGAAAGGACAGGCTCATACCGTAGCTCTCCTTTCTGAATCCGCCATATATCGGTACAATATCGACGGACAATTTCTGGGTCATGCGTAATCATCACAATGGTCGTGCCTGCCGCTCTCAGCTGTTCCAACATATCCAGCATGACAAAGGTATTACGCGCATCCTGCCCAAAAGTCGGTTCGTCCAGCAGCAGCACTTCCGGCTCCCGGATTATTACCGTAGCAATACTTAATCGTCTTTTTTGACCCAGCGAGAGCTGATACGGATGGCGTTCATCCAGTCGCTCCAATCCGAACTGCATAAGCATTCGATCCACTCGTTCTCTGCACTGTTCAGCGGTAAACAAACTCTTGGGTAACGAATACTCCAGTTCACTTCGCACGGTGTTCGCTACAAATTGCAGCTCTGGATTTTGAAACGCGAACCCAATGCGCTCAGCCAGTTGCTCCGTATTGCCTGCCTCAGCTCCGCACACGCGATAACGCCCCTGCGTGTGAAGTAAGCGCATCATAGAGAGCAGAAGCGAGCTTTTGCCAGCCCCGTTTTCACCGACCACACCAATCCAGTCGCCAGGCTTCACCTGCGCTTGCTCCACATAAATGACTGAGCTCCCTCCCCGAAGTCCGCTAAAATGTTCCAACTCCAGCAAATTTGTTGTACATGCTGAAGTGGACGGACTATCCGCAAGCAACGCATCATTCTGCTGCGTCATAGAATCATTCCAACGTGGTGAAGACGATTCATCCCATACTCCCGGATACCACACGCCATACTCGGATAATGCTTGTCGGTGTATATGAAATACTTCTTCCGCCCTTCCGTCCGCAATAATCTCCCCTTGAGCAGAAAGCACCACAATCCGATCCACATCCTGGACAATTTCATTAATTTTATGCTCTACAATCACCAGCGTCTGGTCTGCCGAAATGTTGCGAATGGTATCCCACACCTGTGTAGTACCTTCCTCGTCCAACAAGGCTGTCGGCTCATCCAGAAAAAGCACTTCCGGCTCCATAGCCAGCACCGATGCAATCGCCAGCCGCTGTTTCATTCCTTGTGACATGCTGGCAATGGGCAGATGTATATCATCCGTTGGAAGACCAACCTGCATTAGCAGCTCGCGAATACGGGATGGCATCTGCTCCCTTGGAACCTGCTTATTTTCCAATACAAAAGCCAGTTCCTCGTCTGCATATGACATACAAAACTGTGTGTCGGGATCTTGAAATACAATACCAGAGAGACTCGGGATCACGGCAGCATCGTATTTCATAGGCACTTCTATCGTGCGTGGAATCAGACCGCTCAGCACCTGAAGCAGCGTTGATTTGCCGCATCCGCTTGGACCCAGCAGCAGTAGCTTTTCCCCTTTGCGGACAGATAAGGACATATTGTGGAAAAGCAGCTCTTGCTCACCGGGAAATTTCAAACGAAGACGGGTGATCGAAGCTACCACATCTTCGTTGGCCGCGCTCATCAATCCAGCCCCTTATAATCTTGTTCCGTTGCCGGTCTCAAACTTCGCGTAACTCCGGTTACCTCCAGCGCCTTAGCCAGATAGAAAGCGAATACCCCAGCAATCACAATACTGCCAATCATCCGAAATCCAATATACAAAACATAGTTCCAGGTCGATAGCTGATCAATATACCCATAGCTGAAGTCTAAAATCAAAGAAGTGACAGCCGCCCCTGCCGCAGCTAATGAAGCGACCCACAGGTTTGCGTTCCGATACAGAAAAGCCGCAAAGAACAGCTCCGCTCCCAAGCCTTGCAGCAGACCATAGTACAAGGTGGACATGCCCCATTCGCTTCCCAAAAAAGCACTGACTGTGGCCGCGGCCACTTCTGCCAAAATCGCAACTCCCGGCTTGCGAATGATAAGATAAGCGAACGTGCCAGCCATAAACCACATGCCATACATCAGTTGCTCGGCATGCAGACCAAATGGTTTCATTAAATCATAGGCAGGTCCCCATATTTTGTAGACTAGCCCGAACACCACGGAGATTACAATCGTGACCAAAATATCAGTCAGCTTCAACCCTTTCGACGCTTTTACACTCGTATTCATTGTTGATACGCTCCCCTTTTTCGTTAAAATAGGCCTTCTGGCCATAAAAAAAAGCCTGTCCGGAGCTGAATCTCCAGGCAAGCTTTATGCGCAGTCATAAAATGATCACCATACATTATCAGTTGTCGACATATCTCATATGCACAGTAGTCTACTGCACTGAAACCAAGCCAAAGTCAGGTACAAAACAAGACACGCTTGTCCGTCTGCAACTTTTTACAAACCCACAGCTCATTAACTTGATATATGATATGAAACGAATCCATCGACTAGCCGCCGCCAATAGGCGGTAATTCTGTTTCTTGTATAGTGTTCTAGGTTTCTCTACGCTGGCATTACCCAGATCAGATTTCACGGTCGGCGGCAAGGGCCACCCTCTCAGCCTGACTATCTCAAGCTCCCGACAATGCTTTTTAATTCACTATAATATATACCACATCTATGGCTTTGACAATCCTATAATCCGAAGAAACGTTTGGCTGTTTCCGTCGTCGCGATTTCGATCTCCATCATGCTCCGGCCTGTGCACTCAGCAATCGTAGCGGCGATGTGAGCGAGATACATCGGCTCATTACGCCCTTCTTTGGGCTTCACAGGCAGATTACGCGGGGTCAAAAATGGAGCATCCGTTTCAATCATCAACCGGTCGAGCGGAATATCCCTCACCAACTCACGCAGATGCTTGCCGCGCCGCTCATCACAGATCCAGCCAGTAATACCGATATACAGTCCCATTTCCACATACGTATGCAATTCCTGAGCAGTGCCAGTAAAACAATGCACCACCGCTTTATCGACAAGCCCTTGATGCTCTCGTAACATAGCGACAAAATCCTCATGCGCATCTCGTTCATGCAGAAATAACGGCATATGTAGCTCACCCGCCAGTTGAATCTGCTCTCCAAACCATCGGCGCTGTACATCACGCGGAGAAAAATCACGGTTATAGTCCAACCCGCATTCTCCTATGGATACGACCTGCGGCTGAACCGCGAGTTGGCGGAGCTGTTGAATCGTATCTGTGCTGCAATTTTTGGCATCATGGGGATGCACGCCAGCTGTAGCATACAGCTGACCAGGATAACGCGCTGCATACTGAGCAGCCTCTCGACTACTGCGGACACTGGTTCCAGTAATAATCAACGGTGTAATCCCTACAGCCGCTGCTCTCTCGACCACCTGTTCCCGATCTGTATGAAACGAACGGTGCATCAAGTTCACACCAATATCAATCAACGGTGTACTCCTGTCCATCTCAATCCCTCCTTCGCAAACTACAATCTCGGATCAATCGGCTCCGATTCCAGAGATAACGCGGCCAGGACGCATTCATGAATACGCTCCACCGTATCCTTGCGGACAAAACGTTCCACGCCCTCCATGCCAAGCGCTCCTTCCATCAAGGCATGACGCTCCTTTTTGTTCGTTCGACGCTGCTTCAGACGTTTTAAATTCTCAGGGGCAAGATAATCCATACCGTAAATGATGTGCAAGTACTTCCGGCCTCTCACCTTGATTGCAGGCTGAATCATCTTGTCCCGATTCTTCATCAAAAAGCGTTCCGGCTTGATCACAATGCCCTCATGACCATCCTCTGTCATCTCATTCCACCAGCGAATGACCTCTTCCTCGCTTGTTTCATCCGTGATGATACGATACTCTGTCTCCATAAATATAGAGGACAGTCCTGCCAGCTCCCGGTTGTGCTCCATATGCCAAATATGAGATTGGTCAAAAAACGTCTGTCCGCTGTGGGCCAGTGTATGAAACGGTGCAATACGAATTTCATCCAGACCGTCCACATCCCAGCAATATTTTTGAAAAGCCTCTTGGAACGTTACGGTATTGCCATATTTCCGTTCCATTTCCTCCAGCCAGTCTCCAACCTCTCGGCCTGCAACCTTCGCCTGCTTCAGCTTGTCTACCAGCTTACTGCGATCCAGCAGAGCTGCTTCACCCACATGCGCATACTGTGCAGCAATCAGTTCCCGAGCCTTGAGATTCCACGGTACAATTTCCGCATCCAGCAACACAAAATCCGTCTGGTTCTGTTCAAAATATCCGGCATCCACTAGATCCGCATTCAGCTTCTCCAGCACCTGCTTCCCAAAGCCTGACTCAAAGAAGGGTCGTCCGCTTCGGGTGTAGATCGTGCCCAATGTCGGGTAGCCTACATATTCAACAGCAGCCAGTTCGTTTTTGAATAATAGCAAAATCGCCCGACTACCCATATGCTTTTTCTCAGCTACCATCGTTTGTACGCCTTGACTGCGATAATAAGCTAGCGCTTCACGCGGATGCTCCAGATAACCTTCCTCTTCGGAAACCTTGGGGGCAGGACTCATCGTGGGCGGAATGTACACCAGTTCCTCCATCGGTACCGTCACATGTGACACGGTATCTATAGCGGTTTTGACCGATTCTCCTTGAACGCGCACTTCGCCATACGATTCCGTCAGCACACTGTAACCAGCGATGAGCTTACGTAAATTCGGCGGGGAAAACCGTTTTCTCTGCCACCGGACAAGTGGGCTATCGGGATCATTCGCATAATTCTCATGAGCCGGAACGCTGACAAATTCCTTTTCCGGATAACGATAAGCGGTCAGCATACCACCAAATACCACACCTTGATCAATATTCACCGTCTGATTGACAAGGGTAGGCTGCGGTCTCGGATCATGTCCCCATACTACTATTTCTCCCGATTCATGGTCTACGAACCAATCTTTGCGGATTGGTTTTCCGTCTGCATCCTGACCTTCCGTATCTCCATAACGACAGTAATCAGAAATACGCGCCGACTGTTTGCCAATAAAATGATCCTTGATCCCCGCATGAGTCACAACTACGTGCCGCAACCCGTTTCTGCCGAAAATAAGATGAGAGGGTGCATGTAGTAGAAAATCCCTCAACTCGCTTCTAAGCTGTTCCGCTGCTGCCTTGCCCGCTTTTTGTTCATATTGAACCATTTCCTCTGCGAATCGTTCATCTCCATGATTGAGAGTTACCTTTCTCCCATCAAGGTAACGACCGATTTTCCAGCCATGATTGCTGTCAATCATGTAGGCGAGTCCAGCGTCCACGTGCTTTTTCCAGAACTGCACCGCTAATAACGATTCTGGGCCACGGCTCATCACATCTCCGACAGACACCAGTCTTCTGCCTTCTGGATGATGGTATAGTCCTTCCGTATCTTCCATATATCCGAGCCGCTCTATCACTTCCAGCATCTCACGGTAGCACCCGTGAATGTCACCAATGATATCAATGCCTGCACCTATATCATGAAACAGCGGCTGAGCACGACGGGCAAAGTTAACCTTTTCTACATCCTTGAGGACATAACAAGCGTTAAAACCTTCTTCCCGGATACCGCGCAGGTTCCGCTTTAACAGCTGTGCCTGCTGCTTGACCCGTTGGCGGCCACGCGGATGCGCCCTACCTGAATCACGTTCCAGCAGCACAGATTCGGGCACATCCAGCACCAAGGCCATCACTGGTACATGCGCTTTGGCTGCCAGCTGTACATATTTCTGGCGATCCTCAGCATACAGATGAGTGGCATCCACAACCGTCAGCTTATTCAGACGACAGCGCATAGCCAGAATGGTATCCATCGCCTCAAACGCCTTGGCTGACATTTGCTGGTACTCATAAAACAGCACGTCCGATTCCAGCCTTGGAAGTCCGCTCCAGTCTATAAATTCCGTATCTCCGACCAGCTGGCGAAAATGATCCGAGGATACCACTTCCGTTTCCAGTAGAACCCCTTCGCTCACCAGCCTGTCCAGTAAAGTGGTTTTACCACTATTCGAGGCCCCTACCAATACAACCAGTCCAGCATGCGGTAAATCAATCGTTCGTTCGGATGAAATGCTCATGAATTCTTCGGCTCCTTTCTGCGCGTAAATACAGCCATTTGGGTCGGTTGTCCAAAGCCTTCGACCTCTTCTCCGATCCCTTCCAGCGCTAATGAATAAGGAGCTTCCTCAATCCATTGCTCGCATCGTTCACGAAACTCACTTCTGCTCCATTCAAATCGGTGATCGCCATGCCGCAGCTCTTGCTGATCCATACGATACACTTCGTTATATTCGCGATTGGGAGTCGTCACGATCAGCACACCCGGCTGATATTCTGTCACAATCGTATTCATCACCCGGTTCAGACGATGCTCATCCACGTGCTCAATGACTTCACACAGGATCATCACATCTTTCCCTCGCAATTGTTCATCATAATAAAAGAGAGAGCCTATCATAGGTGTAGGGCGAATTGCGTCGGCATGCCTTTCCAGCTTGGCAAAACGCTCCACAGCCCTCACCTGTGCATAAGCAGACGGCTCCACAGCCCAAATCTCTTCAATGCCCTTCATTCGGGCCAAGCGAGCCGAAAGCTTCCCTTCCCCTGAACCAAAATCTACGATTTTCTGTCTTCGGGGCAGCTTGCGAATCACATCCATAATGGCTTGATACCGCAGCTCATTGAGCCGTACAGTAGGCTGTTGCGTCTCTTCCTCCAGTGACTGTTCTTGCTGCTGATCCTGTTCGTGATTATGCTTTTGTTCTTGGATCGCATGTTTTTCAGTCCGTGTAGCAGCAGAATCAGATTGCTCAAATTGCTCAATCAGATTGGTAAAATGAAGTGTGCGTCGAATGATGAGCTCGCGCATCGGATGCTCTTGCAGCCAGCCTTCACCGTAACGTTTCAGCTTATCAAACTCTTCTTCGCTAATATAGTAGTGCTTATAATTATCCAACACTGGAATCAACAGCAATAACTGACGCAGCGCATATTGCACCGTCTGATGACCACTTAGCGTGACATATCTGACGGTGCTTCGATTTTTCAGCTGAAAAGAATAATCCGCTTCCCCTCGTTCTATGGTCACTTGATAGCCCAGCGGCGCAAATAGTCCCTCCACCACAGCATCTGGCAAATCCGACGCAACAGGCCCAAACGATAACTCCAATGCAAAAGGATGCTTCACCCATGCTGCATAGTCTTCCTTGGGTTTGCCGTTCAGGGCCGTGCCAAGCGCGCCGCGAATATAGGTACAGAACAAGCTACTGGTTACAAACTCCCGGTCATTAATATACTGTGTAATATCATAGCTATCTGGACTGTTTTTGACCAAATCTATCGAATCTGGCGAAGCCTGAATGACGATTTCTGCCTCTTCCTCGGTAAACACGGTGTACACCATGCGTACACGCGCACCCTTTTCCGTGCGATCATACGTATTATAGGGATTTTTGGCAAGCAAATGCGAAATCATCCCGGCATTATTTCCGGTTGCTTTTAGCGTGATATGCATACTCTACTTCTCCCTCCCAACTTATGTTTTCCATACTTCATTCACCGCAGCGCGGAACATATCATCCAACTGCTGATCCCGTCCGCCCTCCATATGCTGAAGCAAAGGCGCCTTCTGTTCAAAGTAAGCCATTTGCTGCTCGATAAAATCATTCACCACCGAAAGCTGTGGCTCCACATCCAGCTCCTCGCCCGCTTTTTTACGTTCCAGCAAATGTTCGATCACCTGAGAAAGTTCGGTATCAGCCGGAATGAATTCCTCCAGCAAGTCTACGAATTCCATCGGAGGCATGCTGTTGTATCGTTCAATCCAGCCACAGGCCAGCAGCGGGCGCAGCACGTAAAAATACTTTTTAATCTTCACCTGTTCACCTTGCAAATAATCCCGATAATTTCCCCGCGCCATATTCAGATAATGGTACATACAGGACTTCGGAGAGAAGGTTAACGGCGAGATCGCACGAATCTGATCAGCCACTGAATACTGCTCCAGATAGGGAATCGGAGATTGCAGCCATTCCAGCAAAGGCGGATTGGATTTGCGAAACAAATTGAGCGCCTTTTTCAAATCCCAGCCGTTTATATCCAGCAAATCGCTGATTGGCCGTTCAATCACATCCCGCTTATCAAAAATAGATAAATACCATTCTATGGGTCTTACATAGATAAATCGTACATCATAGTCACTGTCCTGTGAAGGAAACCCCCATGCCCGACTGCCTGATTCACAGGCGTATACAATGCGCACCTGCTCCTCCTGCTCCAACGCCCGCAGCTCACGCAAAATCGTTTCGCGCATTTCCGGTTGAATGAAACCCTGCCCATGCTTCACATCTGTCATGATGTTCCCTCCCTTATCATTAAAGTAATTCCCGAATCTGTTCTCTAACCGACTCCTCCGTTTCAGCTACCGATAAGCGGCGAAGACGCTCTGTCGTTTCCTCACCCCACATCTCAGAAGGCCATTCCTTGAGTACATGAAGCGCTGCATGACGATTGGAGGTCACCGGACTCCAGAGTCCGGCAGCAACTAGCTCTTGCCCCATTCCTTCGTAAGAAGACAATTGCTGAAGCAAAATACCCAGACACTGATGCGCTTCATACTCCGGTCCAAAGCCTGGCACATCAGCAGGACCAGAAGCAATCTCTTCCAGAGGCAAGCGCTTTTCTGCAAAAGCCACCAGCTTACGAGCCCGTTGTTCATCCTCTGTCCTGATGAGTTCAAAGTACAGATTAGGCTTGACTGGGTATTGGCTTAATTGATCAAATAGCACGGGCCATACATCTAGTGCTAGCATTCGAGCTACACGAATGGCATAGTGGAGATGCGGTGAATTTGCATGCTGTAGCTCCTGTTCTACCGGCTTTACCCACTGTGGATCGTCCATCATCTGCTGGCATATCGACGCGTAACGTTTACGCAATTCCGGCGTCCATTCATGCTCATAACGTGCCTCCCATGAATCGTCTTCTTCACCCAGAAAATCCGCAATATCCATGATGATCGTAAAATGCTTCACAGTCGTACACATGGCCTTAGCATGGCGAAGGTAGTTGCCTATGACCATAGCGGCATGCTCATAATCATCTATACTTTCCGCAGGTCCGCCTGCTGCCAGCAAAGCTGATAGAATATCACCCGCCCCGTCAAACAACTCCTGATCAATGTGCGGTACAGCGATGGCTGTATGCAGTTCGCCTTTATGAGCGCACTCATAAGCAAGATACTCATACATGACATTGTTGCGGAATCCTTCCCGTAATAACCAATCACGTATTTCCTGCCGTGTCGGCTCCAGCCGTTCTACTACGTGAATACGTCCCCAGCCATGTACCTGTGACGCTAACCTATACAACTGCTCGTTGGCCTGCTCCGAGATATTACGGATAGCTACAGCCGCATATAGCGTGAATTCATCATGCTTGGCTAGTGTTAAAATAAGCTCGTGGTGCTGATCCGTCTCCAGCAATCCAAGCAATGCAATGCCAAACTTCACCACATTACGATGTGCTCCGTGTTCAGCCAGCCAACGTGCTTCCTCATACAATCGATCCGGCTGAATTGCTGGATGCTCCCGCACCGCATCTAGCAGCGGATCAATCAGGCTGAGTGCATTTTCCTCCATCAAGCGTACATACGTCTCACGTCTCGTCTTCATCCCTGGCTTGCGGCATTGTCTGGACAACAACTGCACCAGATCCTTAATTTTGTCAGTCTCTCCATCTCCGCCAGCGCCATGATGCCCAAACGCTCCATCCAGCCCTCCTGCCACCCAACGCATCTTGTGACCTGCCCAGTATTCTTCATCATCTGGCAAATGATCATCCGTAAGCCTACCCTGAGGATCCAGTCCCTGCTTAATCGTTTCATAAATCGAAAGCTTACCTACCCATGGATATAACACTTCATTTTTGAATCGTCCAAACATGTTGCATCACCCTTCTGTTATGTATTGCTTCTTACTTATCATGCTACCTTATATCCCTATAATCCTTTATTTTGGAAGTCATGAACATGGTGAAAGTATTACAAAGATGAATAAATTACCTTTTTCCTGCATCCCTTCCCTGTTAGAATAAAGGGATACTTATTTTCGGAGAACGGCTACAGAAACGGGGAATGCATCATGGCGAGAGAGAGTTTTGATAAAGAAATTCAATTCCTGCGTATGCTCACACTAACAAGCGGCGCTTATAATCGGCAGCAATTTGCAGACAGACTTGGCATTTCGGTACATACCTTTGATAAAACGATCCGGCGCCTCAAGGAAATCGTCCAATCCGTACAACAGCAGCTGCCTGCGGAACAGGGACATGATTTTAATGAGATGCTGCGCTTTAATTATTACGAATCCGCTGATCCATTGCTGTTATTTCTGTTTCGGGCCAAATCGCTCAAGGAATCGGAAAGCGTCCGCTTATCCCTTCTGCTGACAGCGCTACAGTCACAGCCTATGACCACCATGGAACTGTTGGATGCTTGCTGCAATGGCCTGCCTTCCGACAGTTCACTGCCAGATGAGAAAACAATCCGTTCTGATCTGAAATATCTGGTCGAAGTCGGCGTGGTTCGTAAGGAGCCTGGCGGCAGACCTTATCGCTATGCTGTCCGCAATGATCTGGTGACAGAACTGACGGACGAGGAATTACTGGACTTATATGATTTTGTGGACATTATGGCCAACACCCAGCTCCCCTCTGTGCAGGGATATCTGTTACGAGATCATCTTAAAAAAGCTATGCGCCGTCAGCTCGGAGATCGTGAGATGGCAGAGCCTTTTTTATATAAATACCATTATTATTCACGCATTCTGGACGAAGCCCATATTCATCCGCTTCTGCATGCCATTCGGCAACGTCGCTGCGTAAGCTTTTTATATTTTTCGGCGTCCAAACGAAGCATGTACGGGTCACAGAACACAAACCCACGGTTTGAAAAAGAGACCGAAGGCCGTGAACATACCATTCTGCCCCTGCAAGTCATCTATGATCATCAATACGGACGTTGGTATGTGCTTGGTCATGTAGGCGGCAAAGGAATCATGAAGTTTCGAATGGAGGGCATGACTCAATTGGTGGAGGGCAAGCCTGTCCCAGAGCAGCTTTATGCCGACCTGTTATCCGTGTTAGAAGAAAAAATGCGGTACAGCTGGCTTGTTGATACGGGTCGTCCCGTGAAGGTACGGGTACGTTTTTTTAATCCTGAGGGTGCAAAGCGCAACTTTATCCGGGAACGTGTACTGTCACAGGGACAATGGGGTGCAATTACGGAGGAAGAAAGTGAATCCTTTATCTATGAAATCACAGTGAATGGAATCACTGAGATTAAACCGTGGATTCGCAGCTTCGGATCAAGCTGTGAGGTATTGGAGCCCCAGCGGCTGCGTAAGGAATTCAGACAGGAATGGAAGGAGCTGCAAGCCTATTATGAGCCTGTTCGAGAAAATATTTAACTATCAGATCGTCTCACGACTGGATGAATCGGGCGCTTTTGCTACCACATCGCAGGAAAGAGTCTGGCTTAAGTCCATGCTTGCAGACTCGGCAGCGACAGAGGCTTTTACCCCCTCTACACTTGATAAGCTTCGGCAATTACTTGCAGACGACGAGCCTCTGGAGGCTGATGGTAGCCTGCGCGAAAAAGCAGGGGTTCCTGCTGCTTCGGTTTATCATCCACTCCTGCGTGAATTGCGTTCCATTCTGCGATCCCGTTCAGGCATCTGTATGACCTACAAACTGCGCAACGGACGCCTGCATGAGCGAATGTCCGGATTCCCATACAAGCTGGAGTTTTCCATGGTCAAAAAAGAATGGAGTCTGCTGTGGTATAATCGTCGCCACCGCGCATTTATGTCCACTAAGCTGTCCAACATCGTAACCGTTACGGAGGATGAGATCCTACCTGAAGAAGCCGAGATGTTTACCCAACGAATACTCGGTATACTGGAGTCACGCAAAGAACAGGGCATCATCGAAATTATTCCTGTATATAACGGTGAAATGTCTCGTATTTTATATGCTTTTTCCTGTTTTGAAAAGGAGGTCGAATATGATCAGGAAGCAGATACCTATCGTATTACGCTCACTTTCCAGGCAGACGAATGTGAATATGTGTTATCCAAAATCCGCTTCCTCGGCAAACGTGTCAAGGTCGTCCAAGGCTCTCGATTAATATCGCGAATGAAGGAAACAACAGCCAAGGCCCTCGCACGATACGAAGAGGAATAGCTGCTGAAGAAACATAGGATGAATCCACGTAAAGGCCCTCCCTCCGTCTGCTAATGAGACGAAAGGAGGGCCTATTAAATACAGTACGTATAAACGAAACGAGGCCATGTACTTACATCCGCACACGTCTGCTGTAACAAGCTAGTCCGCAGTACCAGTTACGGCAAGGCTTGACCGCGCGCACTTACATACAATTGATACCATTCCTCACGGGTCATCAGTTCGCTCTGGCGTTCGGCATCCTGACATGCTTGGATTCGTTCAGGATTGGCGCTGCCAATGACAGGCTGAATCCGTGCCGGATGCTTCATAAGCCAGCCCAGGACGATCGCTTCACGTGTCGTCTCCTTTTCAGAGGCCAGTTTTTGTACCAGCTCTGCCGTCTTACGGATATGCTCAGGTTTTCCTTCCAGAGAACCTCCGCTAAAACGCCCCTGCGCCAGCGGTCCCCAAGCCTGGAGCTGAATATCCTCGGTTTGGCAATATTCCAGCAAACCTTCGCCAAAATGTACATTCGTCCCTGCCTGCTGGTTCACGTGTACGGTCTGATCTATAAAATGCAGATGTGCCAGGCTCATCTCCAGCTGATTAGCAATCAGTGGCTCCGTTAGGCTGCGCTCCAGAAAACGAATTTGGCTTACATTCATATTGGAAACGCCAAAATGCCGTACTTTGCCGGATGTCTTAAGCTCGCTGAACGCCTTTGCTACTTCTTCCGGCTCTACCAGCGGATCGGGGCGGTGCAGCAGCAGGATATCCAAATATTCAGTACTCAGACGCTTCAGGATACCGTCCACGGACTCCATAATATGATCATATGAGAAATCAAAACGACCCGGGAGCGTACCATCCGGCAGAAAAATTCCGCATTTGGATTGAATGACGATTTGTTCACGCAAGCCTGGCTGTCCCTTTAAAATCCGACCGAAAATTTCTTCCGCTTTTCCCATACGATAGATATCCGCATGATCAAACATCGTAATTCCGATGGATTGTGCAGCATCTACAGTTCTCTCCGCTTCAACAACATGCCCCTGTGTAAACGGTGCATGGCTCCATTCTCCACCAAAAGGCATGCAACCGAGCACCAGCCGACTATTGGAGATCCCTCGTTTCTGTATAGGCATAATCTTCATGCTGCTCCTCCTTCAATCCTCAAATATTTCGTGCTATCAATATTCAAACAGCTCTTGAAACCGCTATCACACAATTATTTTACCACTTACTTACGGTCATGTATCACTTTGGCCCCGATTCGCGTCTATTTATCCGAATATCCCCATGCTCAGATAACGCTCTCCGGTATCCGGGGCAATACAGAGTACCCGTTTGCCTGCTCCCAAACGCCGAGCTTCCTGAATGGCCGTCCATATTGTAGCTCCGCTGGAGGGCCCGACGAGAATCCCTTCCTGAGCAGCAATTGCTCGTGTCACAGCAATCGCATCCTCATCGGAAACCTGGATGATTTCGTCATACACCTCCGTATTCAGCACGGTAGGAACAAAGCCCGGACTCGTTCCCACCAGCTTATGTGGACCGGGCTTTCCCCCGGACAGTACGGGCGAACCCTTAGGCTCGACCACAACAATCCGCAGATCCGGCAAATGCTGGCGCAGCACTTCACCTGTTCCCGTAATGGTCCCACCCGTTCCCGAAGAAGCGACGAACACATCCAACTTTCCTTCCGTCTGCTCTAAAATTTCAAGTGCTGTGGTTGTACGGTGGATATCGGGGTTGGCCTCATTTTCAAACTGATGTGGGATAAAACTTCCTTCAATTTCTGTCCCCAGTTCAAGAGCTTTGCGAATCGCTCCTGGCATCCGTTCTTCCGCTGGTGTCAGTACGACCTCAGCCCCGTAGGCTTTTAAAATATTGATCCGTTCCTTCGTCATATTCGAAGGCATCACCAAAATTGCGCGGTAACCTCGGGCTGCCGCATTCATCGCTAGACCAATTCCCGTGTTGCCACTGGTCGGTTCAATAATGGTGCCTCCGGGCTTTAGATGCCCCGCCTTTTCCGCCTCGGCAATCAGGTTGCCCGCGGCCCGATCTTTAACACTACCGCTTGGATTAAAATACTCCAGCTTCACATATACTTCCGCATCCTGCGGTCCTGTGAGCCGTTGCAGCCGCACACAAGGCGTATCCCCGATTAAGTCCGTAATACTATGTACCACTTTAAGTGTCATCGTTATATCCTCCCCGGATTATTCCTTACAACGTCATTCCCTATCTTCATATCATACTACCAAAATAACATAATTGGCTCCTTCCAACCTGTCGCTTTTGTAAATTACACAAACCTTATCAGCTTAGTATGTAAAATTCTTGCAAAATGGGTCGCCAGATGTCGCCTGGAATGATATACTCGCATTACTATTTTTTCAGGAGGATACAAGAAACTTATGAGTACTCAAGAAAATATGACAGCTAATCGCTTTCCCCCCTCCTTGCTATGGTTAACCCTTGGTGCCTTCGCCATCGGCATGACCGAATTCGTCATTATGGGACTTCTGCCCAATGTAGCCCATGATCTTCATGTTACGATTCCGCAAGCCGGGCAATTAATCACCAGTTACGCGCTTGGTGTAGCCATTGGCGCACCTGTGCTTACTGTATTAACCCATAAGGTTCCACAAAAGAAGCTACTGTGTCTGCTGATGTCCATATTCATTCTAGGGAATCTTTTTTCCGTCATTGCTCCTAACTACGAGCTTCTGATTGCGGCCCGTATGGCTACTGCGTTATCGCACGGAACCTTCCTGGGTGCCGGTTCCCTGATCGCTGCCCGGCTGGTCCGTCCTGATAAGCGGGCAGGGGCCATCTCTATGGTGCTAACCGGATTGACGGTAGCGAACATTATTGGCGTGCCCTTCGGCACCTTTATCGGACAGCAGCTCGGCTGGCGCGCTTCCTTTGGAGCCATTGTTGTGATCGGCTTGATTTCTCTCTTCGGTATTATTCGTTACATTCCGGTGATTCAGCAGGACAAGCCTTCCAGTCTCAAGCAAGAAGTCAAGAGCTTAATTAATCCAAAAGTGCTGCTGATGCTGCTGACAGGTGCAGTTGGCTGTGGTAGCTTGTTCACTGTCTTTACGTACATTACGCCCATGCTTACGGATATTAGCGGCTTTGCCGAGCACAGCATTACCTGGATTCTCGTCCTGTTCGGCCTAGGCGTCACGATTGGCAACATCGTTGGCGGGAAGCTCGCAGATTGGAAGCTGCTTCCGTCCTTGGTTGCAAACTATGCTGTACTGGCCATTATTCTGGCCATTCTGACGTTTACGCTTCAAAACAAGGTACTAGCCGTGATCACTGTCTTTATCTGGGGGATTGCCGCATTCGGCATCATGCCGGGGATTCAGGTTCGTATCATGAATCTGGCCTATGAGGCTCCTTTGCTAGCCTCTACCTCCAGCCATTCCGCATTGAATCTGGGCAACGCAGGCGGTGCTTTTATCGGAGGAGTCGTGATTAACCAAATGGGGCTACCCGCCATTCCATGGGTTGCATCACTCATTACTGTCGGCGGTCTGCTACTGATGCTGGTCAGCTACATGATGGATCGCAAGACGGCTCATACTGAAGCGATAGCAGAGATACAGTCATAAGAAAAAGGACTTTCGTTCATTAGAGCGAAAGTCCCTTTTTTATGGTCTACATCCACGCATCCTGCCTCGTCGTTCAGCTTAACCAACCATCAAAAAAGTCTCGGTATCCCTGCTTCATCACCTGACTCGAAAACTGTTCCATGGCGTATGCCTGATTCTCCGCAGAAACCCGGCGAGGTGAAGCCGCAGCCATATTGACCAGCTCGAACCAGTTTTTCTCATTTCCTGAAAAAGAATGCGTAGAGCTGATGTGCCCATAGCAAGGGTGCTCGGGTTTCACCACGATCTTCCCCATCGCGAGCGCTTCGGTCAGCGGCATTGCGAACGTATCGAATTTGGAGCAGCTCCAATACACCTTCGCCGTGTTCATCAGTGCAAACACCTCGTCTTGCGTCAATGCAAATTGAAGTTTTACATTGTCCGGGATGTCGTACTTCTTTATGCTCTCCTTGTAGCGTTCACCACCAAACACCATATAGACATCCTTGTCAGGATTATGCCGCGCATACTCCAGCACCAGATCCGGACGCCGATTTTCTTCATCTCTACCAATCCACATCACCCGGTTCTCCACCACTTGTGAGGGATCAAAATGCTTTTCCACCAGCCGCTCATTAAATCCGATCGGGATGACTGTCACATCGGTTACGCCAAACTTCGAGGCCATCTCCTGCTTGAGAAAGGCAGTCTGTACGATAGCCTTGTCCACAATCTGATAAAAAGGCTTCATCATCTCATAGCCTGTCAGTGCCGGATCTGGAAAACTATGCGGAAAGAGCACGCTGTTTTTAAAAAACATGTTCAAATAAGTAAAGCCAGATACCGTATAAATAACGTGCTCAATCTGCTGCTCATGCAGTTGATCCAGTACAATGTCATAATTGACCAGGTCACTCTTTTCATGCTCATAGCCTGGAAGCCAGTCATGGCTACTTACGTGGCGCTCCGGCGATACAAATACGATATCTACCCCCAGTTCCAATCCGATCTGCTTCAGACGTTCTGCAAAAATACGAGGCCCTTGCGCTTCAGCAAATTGTATTTTTCTCATGACCAAACCGACTTTTTTCATGGATTTATTTCCCTACCTTCTTTGGCTGACTATATAGAATCTGTGCCTTAAGCCACTACTTGCATGGTTGGACTTGTACCCCATCCATCATCGCTGTACATTGGTTTAAACAAGCTAACGTTGCATCCAATTGGGACTCTAATTGCTCTTTTGACCATTTGCCGCTATTTCTATGCAGTTCCGTTCCAATCCTTTGCAAATCATTTGTGATTAATAATAACATCCAGAGCGAAAATACCACAGCAAACATACCATACTCCTGTATAAATGCCGTTCGATCACCCTTTATCCCCAACAGCTCCAGCTGTTCCAGATAGGTGTCCAGCATACGAATACGCAATTCAGACGTCATGTGTCGGGGGAACAACGGATGAGACATGTCGATCAGGTGATATACATCCCACAGCGGTGTGTTTAGATGAGCATGCTCCCAATCCAGCACCCTTAGCCGCTCCCCACTCAACGCATAGTTCCCCGGATGAAGATCACCATGAGACAGTACAAGCTGGTGTGAAAAAGATAGATGCTCCAGTTGTGCATAAATACGCTGCATCTGCTGCTTCGAAAAACCGAGTGAGCTGCAAAGCTCTAACATATCTGGCTTGCGTGTGTGCAGCTCGGAAACCATCTCCTGGATGAGCGGCTTCGGTCCACGCAATGGCATCCCGGCAAAACGACCCGGCGGCAAAGCATGCCACCTTGCGACAAGTCCAACAGCTTGCAATAGGGTTTCATCTGCATGTAGATGATGTAACGGACCAAGATCCTCAAACACCATCCATTCTCCTCCGCCATCTGCGTCTGTATCGGAACAAGCTAGCAATTGGGGATAGATGGGTGATAATGCTGGAAGCACATGCTCATACACCCATCTCTCCCGTCCCTTCTGATCATCATTGGTCAGGGGTTTAAATATATAACTTTCAGAGGAGGACACGTAAAAACGTTCCACATGTCGGCCATTCGTACCTGTATATAAAATTTCACGACTGTGCACCAGCGTATCATTTAAAGTACCGTCATGATTCACATATTGATGAAATAGATTCATAGCCACCCAACTTTTTTGTATAAAATGTAATAGCACGATCATAACATAGTCCTCGTTCTGAACGAAGCCCAGATCATCTTAGGGTTAACTTAACATACCAAAAAAGGGGCATGTCCTATCAGATCATACGACCTGTTGGACAGCCCCTTTCCTATCGTACTCCTATCCTACGCTAACGATTAGTATTTAGTATTGCCGGACTCGCTCGTATTGCCAGATTTAAAACCTTTGAACAATTGTTTTACATTATGATAACGAGTATTCGTAATTTTAGCTTTGCTGTTAGGACCGTCCGATCTGAGGATCGAATCCTTGACGTTGGAAATATCCGAGTTATCCAAAGTCATATTCACCCTAAACGTAGAGCCCCCAAGTTGGCGAACCAGCTTACCGATATCATCGGCTCTAAAGTTTTTAATGTTAATCGTGCCTTCGGCATTGATTTGGAATACTTTATCATATGCATGAAACGCTCCACCACCTGTAATGTTCACCGTGCCTGGTTCTTTAAGCGTCAATGCATCTTCACCGACATCCTCCCACGTTACGTTGGAAATGGTGCCATTGCCATATACATGCACACCATCCGCAGCAGGCGCAGCGATGATCACATT
Organism: Paenibacillus sp. P2(2022); assembly: GCF_029522175.1. NCBI lineage: Bacteria > Bacillati > Bacillota > Bacilli > Caryophanales > Paenibacillaceae > Paenibacillus > Paenibacillus sp. P2(2022). The sequence goes on from NZ_JAKWFI010000004.1 coordinate 442,624, forward strand.
TTTCAGCGTTGCATTATTTTCTAGCTTAAAGATAGGCTTTTGAGCCTCTTTCTGGCTTCCATCTCCCAAGGTATCGGGGTCAGCCACTACGGTCTTGCCTTTACCATCGTATACTTCTCCAGCTTTAACAAGTATGGTCTTGTGAACGACCTCTGGAGCTGCATGGGCAGAGTAATTGCCGACAAATAACGCGATTAACATACCGGATAAAGCGATACTCATTCCCTTTTTCAATACTTTAGCTGTGTTTGTTTTCATTTCAATTCATCCCTCTCCTAGATCGTTTTTTATTCTTATCTCCAATTCTTCGTTGACTAGAGCGCAAGCGCGTAGACCGTATCACCACCTTCGTACAATGAACCCATTGACCGATACATGTCCGTAAAGTGATATTTAACTATTTGCATATGTATACTTGGTTTTTGGTTCAAAGTAGCTTCTTTTTTTATAAATTAAATCAATCACAAATTGTAAATAGAGCGATTACATTTACAATTTGCATAACTCTATTATATTCCTACTTCCAATAATTTCAATACGTTTTTCGGCAAAATATGTCCTTTTTTTCAATTAAGTACACAATATTGCCTCTTTTATACTTGTACAAGTTTGTTTTTCTTCCATTTACGCATTAAATAACATTTGAATACCTCATCTCGTTTACATGCTGTTTATCACTCCATTGGTAATCAGAGTCTCTTTTATCGTATACCTCATTGCTGATGTGCTCTATACTATTGAATGACACGGTTGATGAACGTATAATGTATTTAGTGCTTTGAAGCGTTACATCTCAACATTACTGGTGAGAAAAGAGTGGTTATGTGCAAAACAATAGTGAGATTCCATTAAAAGAACAAAATATTGTGCTCATCGGCTTTATGGGCGTGGGCAAAACAACGATCGGTTCCCATCTAGCGCGCAAGCTGTATCGCGATTTCGTGGATATTGATCAGGAGATTGAACAAGAGTACAACATGCCTACAACAGAAATTTTCAAAACTTACGGAGAGAAGCGTTTCCGTGAGATTGAAAAAGAGCATATTTTGAAGTTGTGCAGCAATACGCGTCTTAAAATCATTTCTGTTGGCGGTGGCGCGTTTCTACAGGAAGAGGTGAAGCAGGCTTGTTTGGCTTCCTCCATTGTGTTCTTCTTGGATTTAAATTGGGATTCCTGGAAAGATCGGCTCAAGATGCTGATTGACACCCGCCCTAATCTGCAAAACAAGACGCTAGAGGAAATTGAAGATCTTTTCCGTTCCAGACAGGACATTTACGCGGTGAATCACTCCAAGATCGATACCGATCAGTTGGATGCGGAAGAAGTCGCAGACTATATTATTCAAACACTGAATCTGGGTTGGGAATTGTATGAACCTACTCGGGGATTGAATTAAGCATTACAAAAAGGAGGACCCCAGCATGCTTATCGCATGGGGTCCTCCTTTTGTGTTCACTATGAATTCCTTGCTCGCTAGTGGGTAGTAATTGCATCTCTTAAGAGTGGCTATGCAGCACCTGCAATATTTCTCTCAGTTCAGTGACAGGAATCTGTCCCGGTGCAGAAGCCTTCTTGGCAGCACCAAAAGTCAACGCTGAACCAAATAGCTCTCCGGTCAGACGGCTCACGACACCTTTTCCCGCCATCGACATCGTGATAATCGGACGATCCGCATACTCTTCTGCCATGGTGCGTGTGGCGTCCAACAAGGTTAGGACGTCGGCTGTATTGGTTGGCATCACCGCTATTTTAGGCAGATCGCCGCCCAATTCCTGTGCCTTACGCAACCGGGACACAATTTCCTCCTTCGACGGCGTCTTTTGAAAATCGTGGTTAGAAATAATCACATACACATTATGCTTATGTGCAGCTTCTATCAGCATCTTCACATCAGCTTCCTCATTAAAAAGCTCTACATCAATCATATCTACTTGTCCCGTTTCGGCTATTGTACGATTCAATTCTACATAGCTTGCCGCACTGATTTCCTTTTCTCCACCTTCTCGGGCGCTACGGAACGTAAATACGAGTGGAATATTGGCTAAAATAGACCGAATCTCATGTAAGGCAGCCTTTACCTTTTCCAGCTCCTCCACATGCTCGAAAAAATCGACTCTCCACTCTACGATATCCAGGTCGAGTGTACGTAAATGGGCAGCCTCTTCCTTCAACTGCTCCAACGTTTCTCCCACCATGGGGACACATATTTTAGGCGCTCCTTCACCGATCCGTACATCTTTTACCTTTACGATTTTTGCCATATCTATCTCACTCCCCAATTACAGTTTCAAGTCGAACATTCACAATAATTCATAGTATAACGCATTCTGAATAAGCATGCAGATGATTAGGTTCAGTCGCTAGTTATTTCGTATCCAGTACAATTTGAGGAGACAATTCTCGTTTTGCAGGAAAAACGACACTGTAACGAAAGTTAACAAACACCGCCAGTCCGATCCCGAGCACATTCACGATAATAGCCAGCATAAACACACTGGAAATCTGAGAATGCTTCAAAAGAAAGCCTGTAAACACGGGGATGAGCGTATAGGATAGCGAAGTTGCGGTATAAATAAACCCGGTAATCTGTCCTTTTCGTTGACTAAAAAATTCACTCATTACGGTTAACGTCAGCTGAAGTACACCCGATATGGAAAACCCGATGACACTCGCACAGATAATGGCGGCAGCCCCTGATTTGAAAAGAAGAAGCGCTCCAAAAGCCAACAAGGAAATACAAGGATAAATAAGGATGATATGAACAGGTTTAACCCATTTTCTCAACACAATGACCAATACAAACACGGAAACCAGCGAACCCATATTGTAATAAACTAATAGTCTGAGAGACTCTGATTCCGTCATGCCGATAAACTGTTGTCCAAACGTAGGCAGCCATAACTGCACAATATACAGCAAAGTAGGCCCCGTAAATCCAAGCAGAATAAGACATACACCTTCCTGCCAAAACCGCGGTTTACTCGCATCATCTGCCTTTAAATTTCCTGTCTGCTCGGCACTAGATACAGTAGTACCGCCACTTTGCTCCTTGGTGGGCTGTACCCGCATGTCTGGAAACTTCATTCTGAACAAGTAGACCGCATTTAATGCAAATATCAATGCTGGTATAAAGAAAGAGAACCCGTAAAAAATATCGTGATTCATAAAAAAGATAATCATTAGCGGTAAAAATGCCGCCCCAATGGATATAAAACCTCTCACCAACACTGTAGCCGAACCAGAGGATTGGGGGAAAGCCTCGATCAGAGCCGGATAAGTACCTGAATCAAGAAAAGAATTCGCTACACCTGCCAGCACAGCCAGTACCATCGCCATCTCAAAGGTGGGACTCAGTGGTATACCGACCAAAAATACGGCCATCAGCAGCCCTGCGGCCACAATGAACGGTTTGCGACCATAGCGGTCGGAGAGCACGCCGGATATGTACAGCGTAAACAGTCTGCCAAATCCCATCGCGGAAACCAAAAGGCTAATGCCCGCCTGATCTGTATGCAAATGCTCTGTTAAAAAGGACATGTGCGACGCCAGCATAATATTAAACATGCCGAACAAAAGATAGTTCACATACAGAGCTGTCGCCACGGGAGTAGAAGAACGTTTCATCATGAAATCACCTGCTTTTGTAAGTAAGTCTTGTAGTATCAAAACGTGAATCATTTCACATTGCTTGTGTCGATGATGAAGTATAGAACACAATTTAAAATTTATCAAGTTTAAATATTGCGAGACTCCAGCTTAGACACGCTGATGCGTTTTCAGATAAAACTCCTTGCCATAACTTAGGGCAAAGTTCCGAAACTCTACTACTGCCGGGGATAAATATCTATTTTTAATGCTGGCTAGGTAGATAAAACGTTCGTATTCTGGATTTACAATAGGCAATGTTTTGACGTTAAAATAATCTAACGATGAAATGCGGGGCATAACTCCGATCCCGTAATTAATAGACACCAGCCCAGCCATTGCCGTATCTTCTTCAATCTCGCAAATAATCTGTGGCGTAACGCCTGCCTTGGCGAACAAATTTTCAATAATGGGCCGAACCCCACTCTTTTTGTTGAAGAAGATCACCGGGTAATCCGCTGTATCTTTGAGGTCAATTTGGTCCAGAGAAGCCAGCGGATGATCAGGAGAAACAATAACCACCAATTCCTGCTGAGCCAGCGGAATAAACTCTACATCTGGTTCATTTTCCACGTGAGAGCAGAACGCCACGTCATAGTGTTCCTGCTTCAGGCCTTGAATAATATCGTTCGTATTCCCTTGGTGAAACGAAAAGGAAATGTCTTTACGGGCATCCAGAGCTGAAAAGGCTTGGATTATCACTGGAATGAAGTGTGAACCTAACGTGTAAATGAACGCCAAATCTATATTCCCATGGCTTGGACTCACTAATTCCCGTAAGTTATACTCCCCCTTTTCCAATTCATCCATCGCGTGCTCCACATACTTCAGAAAAAATCGCCCGTATTTGTTTAGCCGAATATTCCTCCCCTGCTTTTCAAACAGATGAACGCCCAAATCCTTTTCTAATTCTGAAATCGCATGACTTAAACTGGGTTGAGTGATACATAGCCGCGCAGCTGCCTGGGTAAAATGCTCCATCTCTGCAAGTACACGAAAATATTGTAAGTGCTTCAGATTCATAAGGATGTACGCTCCCTCTTTAATTCATATTTTAAATTATAGATTCAAACTATGAAAAACGATAAAAATATGCATTGGATTTATAATAACACCCCTTATATAATTAAGACATAGACATTATGTGAATATTTTCACTTGTTTGTGGGCGCACTTTAATAGACCTGGACGATGCCTATCTAGGCCATTGATCTAAAATTTAAGTTGGGAGTTACACTTATGAAAAATCCTTATATCAGAATGGCAACAGGGCTTTATATCAACTATTTTCTTCTGGGTATGATTAATGTTATTCTCTCGTCGAATATGAGCTTTCTGACCGTGCAATTGAACACGGATAAAGCAGCCATCGGCTATCTGGTGTCAGCGATTGGAATCGGTAAACTGCTTGCTCTCGGAGTAGCCGGAAAAATGTCAGATAAATACGGAAGGAAACCACTCATTGTTATTGCATCATTTGCTTATTTAATCTTCCTGATCGGCATTCCGCTTGCACCTAACTACACGTTGGCATTCGTGTTTGCCATTATCGCAGGGCTCTGCAACTCTATGATGGATGCGGGGACTTATCCAGCACTCATTGAAGGGTTCGGAAAAAAAGCCGGGTCTGCAACCGTCCTGGTCAAAGCATCCATCTCGATCGGTGCCATTGTTATTCCGTTCATGATTGCATTTTTTATTAACCACGATATGTTCTATGGATATTCCTTCTTTATTCCTGCGGGAATTTATCTGCTGAACGGGATCTTCTTGTCGATGACCGGTTTCCCCAACCACAAAGCAGAGGAACAAAAGGCTCCAACCGAGACTGGTCAATCAACGGATTCGTTCCACAGCGAGCCCAAGTTTTGGCAAGAAGGTTTGTCTCTGATTATTATCGGTTTTACTTCCACTGTATTGTTCATGATCGTGCAGCTATGGCTTCCTACCTTTGGACAAGAGGCTCTGGGCATGGACAAAGCCAGCGCCATTAAGCTGCTTAGCTACTACAGTATAGGTTCACTAGTTTCCGTTATTTTGTTGGCTGTGGTACTTGGTAGATTCATTAAGCCCATTACCGTCATGATTGTGTACCCGCTTATTGCCCTGCTTTCTTTGCTGGCTTTAATTGTATGGCACAATCCTGTCGCTACTTTGATCAGTTCATTCTTAATCGGCTTGTCCACCGCAGGCATATTCCAAATTGCCCTCACGGTTATGACGGAATTTTTCCGCAAGAACAAAGGAACTACGACTTCTCTCGTGAACATAGCAGCCAGCCTATCGTTCATCCTGATGCCTTTGGCTACCGGGAGCATGTCCAAAAGTCTGGGAATTACCTCGGTATTCATTCTGGATATTGCGATTGCCGTAGTCAGTATTTTGCTGGCCGTGTTTGTTGCTTATCGATATAAAAAAGTGTTTCATTAAACTACACAGATCACTTGGAGGCTTATTATGAAAAATGCTGGACGTATTGACGGAAGAACACAATTAATCGGACTGCTTGCTACACCGATCGGACATTCTTTGTCCCCGGCTATGCATAATCTTGCGTTTGAAAAACTGGGGCTGAACAACGCATATATGGCCTTTGAAGTAGGCAATGAACAACTCGAAGAAGTAGTACGGGGAATGCGCGCTCTAAACATACGCGGCTACAACGTGTCCATGCCTAACAAAACAGCGATCTTACAGTACCTTGACGAGCTGGACGACAGCGCTAAATTTACAGGTGCCGTCAATACCGTCGTGAATACGGATGGTAAGCTGAAAGGCTACAGTACAGATGGATCTGGTTATGTTCGTAACTTGCAAGAGCACGGCATTGATCTGAAAGGTAAGAAAATGACACTCGTCGGTTCAGGCGGTGCTGCAACGCCGATTGCTATTGAAGCCGCTCGGGCTGGTCTCGCTGAAATTTCAATTTTCGCTCGTAATGACCAGTTCTTTGCCCGGGCGGAAGAGAATGTTCGTATTATTAATGAAGAGATGAAACATACCCAAGTCAAAGCGAATATCTATGCATTAGGGAATCAAGAGAAGCTACGTGAAGAGATTCTTACAAGTCATATTTTCGCTAACGGTACAGGTGTGGGTATGAAACCGCTGGAAGGTAAAAGTGTCATTGAAGATGTGTCCATGCTTCGTTCCGATCTGATCGTGACCGATGTTGTATACAGCCCAGCCAAATCCAAGCTGATGGAACAAGCTGAGTCTGTAGGTGCAACCGCCATTAACGGTCTGGGCATGATGCTGTGGCAGGGCGCACTTGCCTTCGAATTATGGACAGGACAAGAAATGCCTGTCGCTTATATTAAAGAACAGCTTTTTGCTGATCAACTGTAAGATTGAGAGGCACTACATAACTCAGAAGGACTACGCCCGACGAATGATCATTCCTGTCGGGTATAGTCCCTTTTTATTGTTAAATCATTTCATTAATCCTTATAAGGGTCAAACTCATTGGCCCCAGCCATGCATACCCCGATCGGCTTCAGCACATGCATAACTTCCACGGTCTCGGAATGAGCGTCCAGCACCTCACGCAGTTTGCGGTAGACGAACGGACTCTCATCAGTACCTGCTCCACGCAGCTCGACACCGTAGTTTCGAACGGCCTCCTTCATCTGTAGGTCCGTAATCTGCCCACCGCTACGCGTACGGGTTTTCCAATTCATTTTACCAGCTGCCTGGGTACGACTCATAATACGCCCTGCGCCATGAACTGTACTATAGTAGGAATCCCGATTTTCTACCGAATCTTTTCCACGTACAATCACCGAGATATCGCCCATGCTTCCTCCAATAAAGCCCATTTGACCAGGGGCCGAGGGGGTTGCACCTTTGCGGACCACAATGGTGTCGCGTCCATCATGCTGTTCTTTCCACGCGTAATTATGGTGGTTATGCACCGTAAAGTCCGCTTCAGTCCCCATAATACCAAGCACTTGTTCTATCACATAGTCACGTCCGGCATAAGCATAACGTCCGGCAAGGCGCATCGCACGGTAGTACATGTCCCCCAGCTCACTGTTCATATCCAGCAGCACAGGCGGCTGATCCATATGTTCTCCTGGCGCCTTTCCGAGGAACTCCCGTCCTGCGGCCAAATTTAGAAACCCGCTTGCTGTTTTGTGTCCAAAGCCCCGGCTACCGAAATGATTGGCAACCCAGACCTGTCCTGTCGCTTCCTCCACAAATACATCAACAAAATGATTACCACTTCCTACTGTACCCAGTTGTTCTCTCGCCAAGGACTTCAGTTTGTCATGCTCTTGCTTCCCAATCGCTGCATATACCGCCCAATCCGGGTCATCGAACAGCTCATGGTCTACCTGAACCTCATTCACACGACCTACGCCAAACGAAATCTGACGTGCAATCTCATTCATCACGGTTGAAATACGCGGCATAATATCTGCTGCAGACAGCTTGGTTCTTACCGCCTTATTTCCACAGCCGATATCATACCCCACACCTGAAGGTGAAATTTGTCCGTCATATACCACCACACCACCAATCGGCTGACTGTAGCCTTTATGATGATCCGCCATCAGCAGCGCCTGAATCACATTGCCATTTTCGGCACATGTGCGGGCTTGAGATAGTGCCCCCGGATCAGGTGCTCCCCATACGCGTACTCCATTCATTTCTTGATAAGCCATCGTTGTATCCTCCCTTATTTTGCAAAAAAATTATCTATGTAAAATTGAATACTCTACTTTTAAACTTTGGACTGTTAATAGCATTATGTACGATGTACCCGCTTCCGAACAGGGCGTAAGTATTACAAGCACCACTTCAGACGTCTCTCTATAAGAAAGTCCCGGCCCTATAAGGAAATGAAAAAGGATATCCTTGCAGCCAAACAGACTGTAGGATATCCTTGTATGATCATTTAGAGATCATTTAGAGATCATTTGGAAACCATTGAATCAAAATATACTAATATTTTTTGATAATTCCGAACTGATCCACAATAAAAGGTTTGGCATCATTTTTGTTTTGATCAATTTCATACGTTACGGCTGTAAGTTTATTTTCGTCTACGGTGATGCCCACAAAATTTTGTACCTGTCCTCGTACAGGTCTACGATTGTCACTCGGATCTGGGCCATAGACTGCCGCATGATTCTCTTCAGCTAGTTCAAAGAGATTATAGTACTTATCTCCAAGTTTTTCGCTTGGGTTTTTGTAGTAGACCTTGGGGCCAGCGGTTGCCGGGATGACATAGATACTTCCATCCGGATTCACACTATATTCAATCGTCTTTTCATTTAATCTATCTTTTAATTTGGTTGGCGTTGTTGCTTTACCCTCTTGGTTGATTGGTTTCGTCCGAGCATAAATATGATCATGCCCCTGCACGACAAAGTCGATATCAAGTTTGTCCATGAGTGGAGCGATTTGGTTACGAACTCCATTGTTATCCATGATGTCAGCATCTGTTGCATGGTTAGAGGTAGTGTAAGGACCTTTATGAATATTCACAATGATCCACTTTGCACCTGCCTTTTTGGCTGCCGCAGCATCTTTCTTTAACCATTCAACTTGGTCTTCCGAAAAATTGGCGTATTTCTCTGAGTCCTCATTGGAGTTCAGGACGATAAAGTGAGCATTGCTGTAATCAAAGGAGTAGTACGCTCCTGTTTTAGTAGCTGAACCAGCTGGTTGGTTAATATTAAAGTGATCATAAAAAGCGTAGTTCTCATCCTCATGATTACCTGCTGAGGGAACAATGGTTGTATTCAAAAGGCTTTTTTGTGAATGCCCCAACAACCAGTTCCACTGTTCTTCTTTGGTACCGGTATCTACGATATCCCCGTTGTGGACTACAAACTGAGCATTATTTACGGTTTGAAGTGCTTTTTCGAGCGTCTGTGAAGACAATATGGCTTCATCTTCGCTTTTTGCTTGTGTATCAGCTAGATCAATGAAGGTAAATTCACCACTCTTAGGAGCTGTTTGGAACGTACCTGTTTCGCTCCATATCCCACGCGCTGCATCACCCACACGATAATAATAAGCTGTGTCCGCTTGAAGACCTGTTGCTACGGCTTTATGGACAAGTTCTTCTGGAGAATTGGTTGATGGAGCGGAAGTACCTTCAAATGTAAGAGCACTCGTAAAATCAGCTTCAGAAGCGGTTTTCTTGGTTACTTGAACCGTGCTCTTCGTGAAAAGTTTTGAAGTATACCAGGTAAATCCTTTGGAGGCTTTGGTGTCTCCATAAAATGTAGCTGTAACTTTACTAATACCTTGATCTGTGTTCACTGGTGACTCAGCATGAACAGGCAAAGCTGACATGCCAGTAATCAAACCTAGTGCAAGAGCAACAGACATAGATGTTGCTGACCATTTTTGAAACTTCTTAAACATGTGTACACTCCTCTGTGCAGTTAATATGTAAAAGTTATAAACATGATCATAACAATCAATTGTTAATACGTTGTCTTTGGAAATATAGTACTTTGTAAAAAATGAGAATAGGTATATAAACTAAAAAAGGCCCCGGATGTTTGCAAAATTTGCTAAACCGGGAGCCCTTATTCCTGTTCTAGGTGCTATTTACATATAGTATTAGACTCACCCCATATAAGAAACAGTGGCGAGTCTTCGAAAATCATTAAGGTTTTATTAAATCACTAGCCAACTAATGCGCAGAAGTATTTTTCAAATCCGCTTCATAACGAAGGCCAAATTGTTGTCTTGCCTCCTCCATCACTTCAGCGACTGCCAGTGAACACTCCAAAGAGTTAATAGAACTGTTGCGTTCCCCACTCTTGATCAGATCCATAAATTCCCGAATTTCATAATACATGGGCTCACGCGTCTGAGCCTTGGTCAAATCCTCAATCGTGCCGTCCCGATAATGAATTTTCACCTCATAGGGCTGGCTGATTTTGTCGATTACCATCGTTCCATACTCACCCTGAATTTCGGCAGGCAAATAGGAATCTGTAATTTTGGAATGCATGACGATCGCATCCATATCCGGATACTTCATCACGATGCTGCCCTCGCCGTCCACACCAGAGGATAACAGCACACCCACCGCTCGGATCTCATCCGGTTTGCCGAACAATGCCACCATCGGATACAAACAATACACTCCCAGATCCATCAAGGAACCATTTGAAAAAGCCGGATTAAAGGCATTCAGCACCTTACCCTGCTTAAAAGCATCAAAGCGTGAAGAGTATTGACAGTAACTTGCAAAATAACGCCGAACCCGGCCTATTTTATACATATGATCCTTTATAATTTTAAAGTTGGGCATAAGCGTGGATTTAACAGCCTCCATCAACAGAACATCGTTGTTGCGCGCGGCTTCGATCATGCTCTGCACCTCTGCTGCATTAGAAGCAAAAGGCTTCTCACACAGCACATGCTTTCCATGGTTCATACATAAGATCGCTTGCTCTGCATGTAAGGAATTAGGACTGGCAATGTATACGGCATCCACCTGATCACTTGCAGCCATTTGCGCCAGATCTGTAAAAACCTCCGGCTGGCTGCTATATTTATCAGCAAAGGCTTGGCCTTTCTCCTCTGTTCGTGAGTACACCGCGGTCAGGGAAAATTCGTCTGTCTCTATCGCAGCTTGAATAAATCTTTCCGTTATCCAGTTCGTTCCAACGATACCAAAACGCATCACAGTATCCCATCCTTTCCCGTGAGTCATTACAATTAATATATGTTCCTATTCTCGCATTCCAGCCAAGACTTGTCCACTATACTGCCTGTCATCCCTCATACTTCCACATATTAAAAAAGACTGCGGTCTATCAGCTTAATTTATACTGATTGTACCACAGTCCTTGTATGCTTTTTGGGGTTATATCTCTACTTTGTGGAGATTACCTTGCCCACTTCTGTCAAAATGGCATCCATGGAGGCAGGGTCGTGTACATCGTACTCATCAATGTTTAGACGCAGTACAGGACAGGCATCAAATTCGTTGATCCAATTGGAATATCTGCGATGCATTTGCTCCCAATAGGATCGCTCGGTCTGGATTTCCATTTCGCGGCCGCGTTCTTCGATCCGACTCAGTATGGAGGGCAAGCTGCCTTCCAGATAGATCAGCACATCAGGGTGCGGAAAGAACGGGGTCATGACCATCGCCTCAAACAGGCTAGTATATGTTTCATAATCGGTAGGGTTCATTGTTCCCTGATCAGCATGCATTTTCGCAAAAATACCCGTATCCTCATAAATGGAACGATCCTGCACAAAACCTCCACCAGACAAGAAAATGTTCTTTTGCTCCTTGAAGCGTTCCGCGAGAAAATAGATTTGCAGATGAAAGCTCCATCGTTCGAAGTCGTGATAAAACTTCTCCAGATACGGATTATGATCGACTTGCTCTAACGAGGTTTTAAAACCAAGACGACTGGCCAAAGCACCTGTTAACGTGGATTTACCTACACCTACCGTACCCGCTACCGTAATCAGGGCATTTGCAGGAATGTTGTAATTATTCACTATATAAGCTCCTTTACATCGGAAACAATTTGTTCAAATTGTGCCTGGTTTTCTACAAAATCAATTTCATTCCCGTTCACGGTTAATATACGTGGAGCAGGTGACTGTTCGGCGAGAAACTGAATGCCTTTATCATAATCCGTAATCAATTGCTCCAGATAGGCAGGGTCCATCTCCTGTTCAAAGGAGCGTCCGCGCTTACGGATTCTGCTCAGCAACGTATCCAAATCTGCTCTAATATAAACGATAATGTCCGGCTTAGGCATATCGTCGGTGAGCAAATGATAGATTTGGCGATATTTTTCGAGTTTTACACCTTTAAGTGTACGTTCAGCAAAAATTAGATTTTTATAGATATGGTAATCTGAAATCACAGGCTGAGCTTTCTCGATATATTGCAGGCCAGTATCCTCTAGCTGCTTATACCGATTGCAGAGAAAGAACATTTCCAGCTGAAAGCTCCACTCATCTATATTTTGATAGAATTTATCGAGAAACGGGTTTTCCTCGACAATCTCTTTGATCATCGGCAAATGTAGCTCGGTTGAAAGCATCGAAGCCAACGTCGTCTTGCCGGCTCCAATCGGCCCTTCAACGGCTATAAACGGGGCTTGTTTCATGCGGTTCTGCTCCTCCTTGTACTCCGGGTCCATCCTGTGGACAACTATCCTATTGTATCACAAGGAAGTACGCTAGAGGCATAGCAAATCTATGGATAAAACAAAAAAACAGAGCAGCTATGTTTGGATTCATAACGTCCCTGTCCTGCTTAATATTTTTGTCTGTCTCTCATTTAAACCAACCTTTTTCATTAAAACGTGTAATGGCCTCAATCCGATTGCTGACACCCAGCTTATCGAGAATGACTGAAATATAATTCCGCACTGTCCCTGTTGTTAAATACAGTTCACCAGCAATTTCTTTGGTGTTCTTTCCGTCAGCAATAAGCGCCAAAACGGTCTTTTCACGCTCAGTCAGCGGGTTGACCTCGGCGTAAGCATCATCAACCAGTTCTGGAGCGTAAATACGCCGACCTGCCATAATACTGCGAATGGAGGAAGCCAGTTCTTCACTGGGACTATCCTTGAGTAAATAACCGTGTGTGCCCGCCTTAATCGCTCGTTCAAAATACCCAGGGCGAGCAAACGTTGTTAAAATAAGCACCTTGCAATTCAAGCCTTTGAGTTCCTCTGCCGCATCCAATCCGCTCTTGATCGGCATTTCGATGTCCATAATGCATATGTCTGGCTGATGCAGCTTCACCAGTTCTATAGCTTCTTCCCCGTTGCTTGCTTTTCCGACTACTTTCATGTCTTCTTCCAAGTCCAACAGGGAGGCTAGAGCACCCAGCAGCATACGCTGGTCTTCTGCGATGACGATTCGAATCATGGCCCCACCTCCTCATTCGGCTTTTCAGTGATGTTAGGCACTTTAATGACCAGGGTCGTTCCCTGATCTGAACGCAGTTCCATACATCCGTTCACGAATTCGAGCCTTTCCTTCATGCCTTGCAGACCATGTCCCCGAAAGACTGCATTTTCTCCCATAATACCAACTCCATTATCCTGAATCCGCAGGGTCAATTCCTTACGAGACGGCTCAATGGTGATGGAGCAAGCGGTAGCTCCACTGTGTTTCACTACATTGGTTACGGCTTCCTTCATACACATACTCAGCACATTTTCATTCATTAATGACGTATGCTCCAGCTTCGGGTCGCCCTCCAAGGTCAGTTCGATGTGAGCAGCCTTTAAAATTTGCCGAATACGCAGCAGTTCATCCTCTAGTCTCATGCCGCGCATTTGAGTAACCATTTCTCGTACTTCTTTTAACGCACTTCTCGCCGTAAGACGAACATCGTTAATTTCGGCATGAGCCCGTTCCGGGTACTGGTCCAGCAGCTTGCCCGCCAAATCGCTCTTCAGTCCAATGAGTGACAGCTTCTGACCCAAGGTATCGTGCAGGTCACGCGCGATTCTTTGCCGTTCCTCCAACTTAATCAATTCCGATATTTTTTTATTGGCATCCTCCAATTGGACCTGAAGCCGATCACTTTTGTTGCGATTAAAGTTCGTAATCGGCAGGAGAATCACACCAATCAGATTGAGCAGGATAAAAGGAATCTGCTTAATAAAAACGGGATTCTGTGAAACAAACCCATAATTAATTAATCCAATCGTAATCACCATTAAAATAATATACAGCGTCGTAAATGCAGCCTTACTTTTCATATTACCAATCAGATAAGCGATAAATATGGAAAAGTACATATAGCTAAATAGCAGCGTCATCGTAATCGATATAGCAATCTGCACACTGGTCCAAAAGTATATGAGCCAGCCTTGAGAGACAAAAGCCAGTACATAACAAGCAAAAAACACCAAAATAATAGCAGTTCCCAGAATAATATGACTTGTAGATGAAGAGCTAAAATAATAAAAGGGCAGGATATAAAAGACAACCCACACATAAGGGCTAAGTCCCGTATTTCTTTGGAAAATCTGATACCACTTTTGCATCCTGCCACCCTTTTCTACTTTAGATACACCTTATTTTATCATACCAAATTCCATACAACGTTATTTTCGTTCCGTGCCTACAACAGGCGTAGGGATGGGTTTTGAAGTGCCAACACGTTTGCTAAGCAGCGGCTTTACTTGTTTAAAGGTCAGAAAGGTCTTGGTACTTTCATCCCATAGTCGGAACTTCAAAGATTCCAGACTGCTACTCACCGTAATCGTGGTCGCCTTTTGCAGCAACGGTGTCGCTTCATGTGCTTTTTCCAAATTGTAATTTGGTACTTTCGGGCTCAAGTGGTGAACATGATGAAAACCAATATTACCTGTAATCCATTGCAATACTTTAGGAAGCTTGTAGTAAGAACTGCCCTCGACGGCCGCATTAATATAACTCCACTCTTCATCATGCTCAAAATACGAATCCTCAAACTGGTGTTGCACATAGAACAGCCAGATTCCCAACATACCAGAGACAAAAAAGATAGGCGTCTGTACCAGAAGGAATGCCTGCCAACCAATAGCCCAGCACAACAGTGCATACAATGCAACAATGGATATATTCGTCACATAGGTGTTTATCTTTTCCTTACGTTTGGCTGTCTTGACATTAAACCGATAGGAAATCAAAAAAGTATAGATTGGACCTAGGCCGAACATAACCCAAGGATTTCGATATATACGATAGGCCAGCCGTGTCCATGTGGAAGCTGCTGTGTACTCTTCTACCGTGAGCACCCACATATCACCCGTGCCTCTTTTATCCAGATTACTGCTGGTTGCATGGTGGATCGCGTGACTATTTTTCCATTGGTGATAAGGGCAGAGCGTAATAATACCTGTAATCGTTCCCACAATATCGTTCAGCTTGCGACTTTTGAAAAAAGATTGATGACCACAATCGTGAAAAATAATAAACGTCCGTACCACAAACCCTGCCGCAATAATGGTAATGGGAAGCGTCAGCCAGTAAGAAACCGCTAGGCTAAGATAAGCGGCATACCACAATAGGATCAGCGGTCCCAAGGTATTGAACAGTTGCAGAACGCTGGATTTCGTGTTTATTTTCTCGTAGGGAGCCATATTTTTTTTCAATTGAGCTAACGGGAGTTGTGTCATACCCATTATGATCCTCCTTTAAAATGCAGCCCATACCTTAATCCTGTCAGGCGTACATGTTGATCTAAGCTCAGTATAAGGAGACCGCTGTATCTGCTGTAGTCATAAACGTCAGTTCGGGTATATGACATTTGTCATATAGACAACTAACCAAACCTGTTTGGCAAATGTTCACGGGTTTCTTTTCTGCTGTTATTTTGTTAAAATATAAGATATATAACGCTGTATGTGACTGGCGAAGTCAGTGGAATGAACCACGAGGGAGCATACAATCAAGCGTACCGTTCGCCTGGGAGAAGTATTTGCAGAGGATTCGTCTGTCTTGACGACCTTGTGCAAATACTTTTTTTCGTTTTCGAAGACCATGACACCCTGTTGATTCCATTATGCGATAAATTCAGAGGAGGCTCGGACTATGGCTATTATCATGAAATCCAAAGAAGCAGCTGAGCAAGTGTATGCAACGATCCGTTCCCAAGTAGAGCAAATGAAACAGCAAGGACACCGTCCCCATCTGGCAACCCTGTTGATAGAGGGTGATCCGGCATCTGCATACTATGCACGGACCAAGCAAAAAATAGCAGAGAAGCTGGGCATCTCATTTCATCTCCATACTTTTAATCGTCATGTAAGCGAAGCCGAACTTCTGCACGTGATCGGTACCCTAAATGATGCATCCCATGTACATGGCATTATGCTGGAACTCCCGCTTCCGCAACATCTTTCTGCCTCCGTTATTAAACAATCCATCGCCCCCTACAAGGATATTGATGGAATTACGCCTGATAACAAGCTGGCTACCGTTACGGGTGACGCAGGGCTATACCCCGCTACACCTCAAGCCTGTATTGAACTGCTCAAGCATTACGGCCACTCCTTGGCAGGCAAAAATGTCACGCTCGTCGGCATCGGACAGACGGTGGGACTTCCCCTTTTCCACATGCTGCAAAGAGAAAATGCCACCGTCACCGCCTGTCATGCAGGTACGCGTGATATTGCAGAGCATCTGAGCCATGCAGACATTGCCTTCGTCGCAGTCGGATGTCCTGATGTGATTACGCAGGATATGGTTCATCCAGGTCTGATTCTCGTGGATGCAGGAATTAATGAGACGCTGGAGGGTAAAATTGTGGGGGACGCTGCTCAGGACGTTGTAGAAAAGGTACATGCCATTTCTCCCGTTCCCGGCGGTGTAGGCACCTTAACGACCGCAATTTTGTACAAAAACTTGCTCAAAGCGATACATCTGCAACATTACTCCAGAGAGGTGGTTTATTCATGAGTGAACTGTCGTGGAACCAGTCCATCGGACATTTTCTGAAAGAAGCTGCAAGTGCAGCGCCTACCCCTGGTGGAGGAAGTGTATCCGCGCTGGCTGCGGCACTAGGCGCAGCGATGACCTCCATGACCGCCAACCTTTCACAAGGAGGAAAATACACGCAATTCAGTGAACAAATGGTGCAAGTCATTAGCAGTATGGAAAGATTGTCTACGCATTGTGAGGAACTGATGGCCGCAGACATCCAATCCTTTGAACAGTACATGACCGCGCTGCGTTTGCCCAAAGAAACAGACGAAGAAAAGCGCTATCGTACCCATTCCTTACAAACAGCTGTGATTGCTGCCATTGAAGTACCTATGCGCCTGCTGGAAGTATGCCGGGACGGACTATCACAAGCCTACAATATTGTGGAAATATCCAATAAAAATGTGATCTCTGATCTGGGCATCGGTGCGATTTTGTTTGAAGCAGCGGCTCAATCCGCCCTGCTCACCATTGATATTAACCTTGCCTCGCTAAAAGACTTGGATGTCAAACAATCCTACGAAGCCAAAACAGCCACACTCCTCCGTGAAATCGGACAAATTAAAGAGCAAACCTTGTTGACCGTACGCAGTCGAATCGCAAGTAGTTAGCTCATACTACGCACTAGCTGTGCTAACCCATATATTCTACCTACTTGCTAACAGAAATAACCTCCAAATCCATCTCTATTCGTTGGGTTTGGAGGTTATTTTATTGCAATTCATTATATTTGGAAAACTTTTCTATACTTTCTTCGTCTATGGATTAGGGATATTCTTTAAGATTACTTTTTCTCTTATACACATTGATCAAGAAATGAGGAAAATCGTATGAAAAGACGTGGTCTATTACTCAGTATAATTACGTTATTACTGATCAGTCCCAGGGTGTGGGCGGCCGGAAATGATTCTACATCGCATATTCGCTCCTATGATTCCGGAAGTCTGATCCAATCCGATGGAAGCTTGTGGCTGTGGGGCTATAATCAATCCGTACCGACTCGTGTAGAGGGTAAGCCAAACGTAATAAAAACATTCTCTAATATCATCAACGAAGGTGATCTGCTATTTACCTTGCAAGACCACTCTGCTTGGTATGTGCCTAGAAACAACATTTCTGAATCTGTGAAGTTTGTTCCTCTGGAAGGACTACAGAACCTCGCTGCTGTAAGTAGTTTGAATGATCATGTACTCGCTCTGACCAACGAAGGCAGCATATTTCTCGCTGATCAACTCGAAGATAAAAATACCTTTAGTCCTTTTCAAATTCTGTCTGGCATCGACGAGGTTGCCGATATAGTCAGTTACTATGAAGAAAGACCGGATTATGAGGAACGCTGGATATTTCTTAAGAAAGACGGCAGTGTATGGAAAAACACAACAGCCTTACAGGGCTTCGAACCTATTTCACCATTAAAAGACATTAAGGCAATTGCTAAAAATATAGCCTTAAAAAAGGATGGTACCGTGTGGACGTGGCCCAAAGAATTTGATAAAAATGCAGCTCCGTCCGAAACGCTAGCCGTATCACAAATTCAAGCCTTATCGGGCATCAAGACAATCAAGGCTAATAGGTATTCCAATCTCGCCATTGATCAGCAAGGTCGGCTATGGTTCTGGGGGGCTACAGTTACAGGTGCCTTAGACAATACGACCTATCACAACACTAATATCCCTGTACTGCTAACAGGAGTAAAGGACGTTAAAGACGCCTTTTTCGTTGAGCGCTCCCTTCTTGCTCTAACCACTGCTGGTAATGTATATGTTGCATCTCTAGATGGCGAAAAATTATCCTCCAATGTCCCTTTTACATTACTTGCTCAAAATATTCAAAGCATCAAGGCAGGCCCACGGCACGTCATCATGCAAAAGGCAAACGACGCACTGTGGGGCTGGGGTGTTAACAAACACGCGCAACTCGGCATAGGCGATTATGAATTTCTTTATAATACGCCAGTTCCTGTACAAAAGCCGATTCTCGTCCGTCTCAACAGTACACCTGTCCCTCTAAGCAACGGTGTGATTACCCGCAATGGGCAGGCGTTTATTCCCTTGCGTTCTGTTTTTAACCAACTGGGGGCCGACATCACTTATGATTTCAACAGCAAAATAGCGAAAATGAATCAGTCCAAGGCGGGAGACCATCCCGTCTCTCTAGAAATTAATTTTAAAACCAGCCAAACAAAAGTGAACGGTAAATCTGTAGAACTCACTAATCCGCCCTTCATGGTGAACGGTATTGGTTATCTTCCACTGAGGCTCATCAGCGAGACACTGGGAGCCAAGGTAGATTGGCTACAAAAAGAAGATACTATCGTAATTACGACGAAATAATATATAAAAGACCAGTCCAAACATGATTTATGTTGGACTGGTCTTTTATTGCTATATACTGCGTGTAGTATGCAGCTTCCTATCTGCCTTCGACATTTCGTTACAACACAAAATCCACCTATTTTTTAGCTTTATTCTCTTTCTCTCTTTCAACCAGCATATCCACAATCATATCAATCTGTCCGGTAATAGCGATCGGATCATAGCGATAGTACGTATCAAAATCATTAAAGAACACTCTATTATTCTTCACCGCAGGCAGATTGCCCCACACAGCGGACGATTTCAGTTGCTTAAGCGCGGTTCCCTTTTTGTCTGGATCATAGGTTGTCAGGAACATGTAATCTGCGTCATACTGCGGCAGTACCTCCATTGAAAGCTGTACGGTTTGTTCCTTGGAATTAGCTGTCTTCTTCGGCATGTTCAGTTTGAGCGCATTGTATACGGCTTGTCCGCCTCGTCCCGCATTGTCACCAAAGATCCAAAGTGCGTTCTTGTCCGTCAGCTCATACAACCCGAAAGTTGCCTTTTCGTCAATAACACCTTTCAGACGAGCGCGGCCTTCAGCAGCCTTTTTGTCAAAGGCGGCAATAAATTGCTCAGCCTTCTCCTTTTCCCCAGTGATATCGCCGAACAGCTTGACCGTATCATAGATATTAGTCGTGGTGCCGAACGGAATGTACAGGGTAGGTGCAATTTTAGACAAAGCTTCATAATTCGTATCCTTCATAACCACGATCAGATCGGGTTTGAGTTCCAGCGTCTTTTCCAAATTGGTAGGATCACCCACCTCTTTGGTTCCTTTTTCCTTTAGCAAATCAGTCAGAAAAGGATTTTGAAACGCAGTCGGCTCCACACCCACCACGTTAGCACCAACAGACAGCAGTTCTCCGCCGTAAAAATCCGTTACAATACGCTGTGGCTTAGCGGGAATCTCAATATCCCCTTTAACCGTTTTAAAGCTTCTCGTCTCTCCAGTAGAAGCCGATTCTTGCTTATCTCCTGAAGTTGAAGCGGTATTACCTTCAGTGTTATTTCCGCCGCATGCGCTGATAAATACAGCCAATACAAGCATCAAAGTAGCCAGCATAAATATCGATTTTTTCCTCAACCTATTAGCCCCCTATGTAATATGGTAATAGCCTTATACCATTATGATAATGATTATCAATATCGTAAGAAATATATCAAGCGTCATCCTTGCTGTCAACTGCAAAGCGAACTTTTTATTATTTCACTTTTAAAATAAAAAGACCTGCCAAAATGATGGCCAGGTCTTTTGGATGCGGCTGCTTCTTAAACCTACAAATTGGGGCTAGGTTGCTGAAGGGCTGCTTTCCGGTGATCGCTGTTTTGTTTTATATTCTTCTCCCCAATCCTTCATCAGATTAATAATCGGGATGAGTGTTTCTCCAAACTCGGTGAGAGAGTATTCAACCTTAGGCGGAACCTGCTGGTAGACTTCACGATGAACGACACCGTCCTCTTCCAGCTCGCGCAATTGGAGTGTCAGCATACGCTGGGTAATTCCCGGGCAGATCCGCCGAAAATCACTAAATCGCTTAGTCCCATACATGAGATGGTATAAAATAATCCCTTTCCACTTGCCCCCAATCACATCCAACGTGTACTCAACAGGACACGCCTGATCATTCCCAGCGGTACATTCACCAAAACCGCCTTTCCGATTGCGCATTGGCCCTTCTCCTCCTTGGTATCATTTTATATACTACAGCACATTAATGTGCGTACTTCAAAAATGGTCATGTATATTCTAATATTAGTCATGCACTTAGTAAGCGTCAATTTCAATCACAACCATAAGGAGTGGAATCACGATGGAAACCTTAACAACCACTAAAGATCAAATCTTGGCTGCATACAAGTTCAGACATGCTACAAAAGAATTTGATAGTCATAAGAAAATTAGCGATTCCGATTTTGAGTTTATTCTTGAAACCGGTCGTTTATCCCCAAGCTCGTTTGGCTTTGAACCCTGGAAATTTGTTGTCGTCCAAAGTACAGATATGCGTGAGAAGCTGCTGCCCTATTCCTGGGGGGCCACAAAACAGTTGCCAACAGCAAGCCATTTCGTACTTATTCTCTCCAGATTGCCTAAAGATATGGTAGCTTCATCCGATTATATCAAGAATATGATGGTAAACGTGCAGCAATTACCTGCTGAAGTGATGCAAGGCAAAGAGAAGGTATATGACGCCTTCCTAAAATCAGATTTTGCGCTTGAGGAAAATGAAAGAGCTATGTTCGAGTGGGCATGCCGACAAACCTATATCGCACTGGGCAATATGATGACTGCCGCAGCTCAAATCGGCATTGATTCCTGCCCTATCGAAGGTTTTAATAAACAAGAAATTGAACGCATCCTCTCCGAAGAAGGCATTATGGATGCCGAGCATTTCGGTATTTCTTGTATGGTGGCTTTTGGATACCGCCTGAACGAGCCGCGCGACAAAACTCGGCGACCTGTAGATCAGATTGTGGAGTGGGTGTAAAACGCGGAATATCCTTATTAAAGGCAAAGGGCGCTCTCAAGCCATTTCCATGGCTTGGGACGCCCTCTTTACATAAAACTATAGTTCCTAAAAGTGTTGTCACTTCATAACGCCTACTGATAGTTCACTTCTTCCACGAAATAGATTTCCTTCAAACGAGTTTTCACGCGTTGAATTTCATCTGCTGTTAAAGGAGCTGTTGGACATAGCTTGAAGTTCCTTCCAGTGACATAGCTTACGTCCGTGTGACTATTTTCCGGGCTGTAAGCCAGCTTCGGAACCGGTTTTGGGGTATAATCGGTAAAGTCAATAATGGACCATGCCGCATCTCCATCCTCTTTGGATAAAATAATCCGCTGTGAGGCATTTTCAGTCCACAAATAGCGCAGATTTGCCGGTGAATTATTGGAATCCATAGCCGTCTTTATTCCTGAACCTCTAAACATGAGCGTAAACTCGGTATGATCATTATTGGCTCCTGCTACCGATTCATAAATCTGTTTCAGCCCGTCTACACCCACAATCTCGACCTTGCGATCAAGCGGGAAATGATTCACAAAGTTCTCCCATATTGGACCCATGTTATGGGTGTTGGCAAGTGCGTTGATGTCCAAAATAATAGACAAGTAGTTTACCGTATTTATACGTTGATAAGGGTTATCCAAATATTGCTGTACTATATACAGTTGTGGTGCCGCATCCGTCTCCGTCACATAGGGATCACCCGGATGAAGAGTCCAGCGTGAGGAATCTTTCGTATAGCGTGATCCAATTGGATCAATCGTAACCGAGTTCATGAATACGGTACCGCTATTATCAGCAATTCCTTGTGCGGGAACAATCGGATTGTCCTTATGGGACCAGTAAGGCATCAAAGGTGAGCCCTCACCATACATACCGTTGACATTATATTGTGTAGCCGACCATCCCATCGCCGATGTAATCCGATAGTGATCCTTAAGCCATTGAGTCTGTTCGGGATTCACCGTAAAGCTGGTCAATGATTTCGGCAGATACTTCCGATATTGGTCTGTATCCATGCTTTCAAACACGGATGGTGATCCCATCGAACCAGATTGGTGCAGCTCATTAAATGCATTATAACGATACATATACAGCCACTCATCCATCTTTGCTTCCCAAACAGGAAGCCCGGGCTCGGACTGGTTCGGGTACCCCGCCAGAATCCCAACTTCATCTCCATACTGATCGACAAATGCCAGAACCTGTTCAAGCTGCGGCCGATTCGCTTCTACAAAAACAAATCCGTTTTGCATCGCCCATGTCACTTTAATGTTGGGACCAAAGTGATCCATCAGCAATTGACGAGATTGCTTGATTTGATCTACGGTAGTCGCGCTTCCCTGCAGCATGATGGAGACAGCAAAGTATTGTTTTTTACGTTCCCCGGGTTCTACCGTTAATTCCGCATCGGATGTGAAGAGAATCCCTTGGGATGGAGACTCAACTGTGATTTTTAATGGAATAACCGAGTTCACTGCTGGAATCAAATGCAGGTTGGCAATCTTTCCATCCTCTTCAAATATTCCTCTGGAATCCTTTATCCGAAGTATCAAGTCTGATGGCAGCATTTTAGGAGCTATAATCTCTCCTTTAGCATTACGAAATACGTAGGACATTTTCCAAGCAGCCGGATCTAAAGCTGCCGCCTCTGAAATGGTATACGTGGCCAAGTATACAGACCTGATTACGTTCGGTGGCTCTGCCGGCGGAGTCTTCCCTTTCACGATCAGCTTGGTCTGAGCTGTAAGAACCCGATAAGGTTTGGCAATGGTGACCTTCATTTCTACCGGAATGAAGCTGTCCGCAGCCGGTATATTTCCGGGATGTGCGATTTTCCCTTGTACATCAAAAACACCTAACCCATCACTAAATGTGTACGTAACACTTGTGACACTGGCAGCAGGAATGCTTACTGGTCGTCCTTCATTGTATAGCTGAAAGGATAGCTGATACGAAGGGTACGTTTCCGGCTGATTTACTAGCTCCTGCGCCTTGATTACGACTTCATCGACCAAAAAATCCGAAGAGTGGTCCGGTGGAATCACCGATGGGTCAACCGGAATTATTGGTGGTTTGGGATTAGGCACCGGTGGTGTGATTGGCGGTTCCGGTTTCGGCTCCGGTGGTGTCACCGGAGATACTGGTGAATCAGGCCTTGGGCGATGCCTTTTAGGCTCATCAATTTCCGAATTCACATGTTGTTGCCTAATTTCCGGTGTCAAATCGACCGCAATCTTGTGCGATTCTTGTTGGCTGGTCGCCTGAGGCATCGTTGCAGCTCCATTTCCTAATGACTCCAGCAAACGCTTGGCACGTTCTTTCAGAACGTCACCGCCTAACCATATCCGATAAGCAACCAGCGTGGCGTCCTGCCGACTCACAGACTCTTTAGGGTGGAAATAATGATTTGTATCCCCCTCAATCAGTTCCAACCGTTCCATCAGCCATACGCTCGTTTGTGCATAGTTTGATATATTAGGTTGATCCACAAAACTGGATATACCAGCAGATCGGGTATCATCAGTAACACCAAAATACCGGGCATACCAAACGGCCATATCCTGACGAGTCATATTGTGCTTGGCACCGAATAATTGATCACTAATCCCTTTCGTAATGCTTTCTTCCTGCAAGGCCTGTACATAAGGTAAAGCCCATGGTGACACATCCCGAAAAGAAGTTACGCCTCTGTTATTCGATGTTCGCTTTAAGGTTTTAGCGAAAATGCTTGCCCATTCCTGACGCGAGATAAAATGTAAAGGTCGAAAGCTCCCATCCTGATAACCCGTAACATAACCTTGAGCAGCCATGGCCTCAATCGCATCAGCTGCATAGGAATGTTCGATATCGTTAAAGGCTCTGTCCGCAAAAACAGGCGCACTATGTATACAGAACAACCAGACAGCCAGTAAACCAGCCATGTAATGCCTAATTTGTTTTAACTTTTTTTCATAATTCATTATTTGAGATCATTACACCTCCTTTACGAGATAGCACTGGGCCACTTTCACCTGTACCTTCATATCAATTTTGAAAATCATCCTCTTTTGTTTTCAAACGGTTTTTCATTACTGTTAACACCAAACTGTATATACTTGAATTATCGGAATAATCTCCCTAGGATTGAATAAAGCCAGCAAAAAAAGTGGTTTGAGCAATCTGCTGTCCTGCTCTTTCACCATATTTTTTTAAGCCTTAATTCCCTATCACTAAACAATGGTTTTCATTGGCAATTAAATACTTATCACCTTTTGGGCCTATCATTTTAATCATGTACACATAAATAAAAAAAGAGATGACATCTGTATCCGCATTCGTCTGAATACAAAATGTTATCTCATTTTTTGTGTAAGATACACTTATTAAGTCCTGGCTGCTCGTTAATCCTTTTTCAACTCAGAACCCTTATAAATATAAAAGTAGCCCTTTAGAGTTCCGTTTTGCGGATAAGCAGCAGGATCTTTGTCTTTTATTTGACTTACCCACTCTTGATTTATAAGCGTAGAGGGGCCTTCCTCAACTAGTGCTTCAGCAGACATTCCCGTGATTGATTGTGCTGTGCTGGACCAGAATGTAACTAAGTAGACATCGTTAGCATTAAAATGATAGCGTCCTTCACTTGGAGTTCCCTCATAAAACAGCTCAGCCAAAGAAGCAGCCTCAGATCCTCTCATAAAAATTCGAATCTCATCAGTTCCGTTCCATGTATGAGGAATTCCGCCTTTTGGATTCACGTATTCTACAATTGCTGGCTCCTTATCGGTATTAAAATCAACAATCGCATAATGATAAACCTCATCCGTTACACTTTTGGTTGCAAATTCAGTTGTTTTATCTGTTCGATAGCCACTGAACTTTCCATACACATTTGGAGTTTTGCCAATAGCAGCAAGGGCCTTTTCCTGATCCATAGATCCGGCTCTACCAGCTACTGGTGTCAGCCTGTAGGTCTTGATTTCAGTCCCCTTGTACTGATCCCAAGTGTATTCGTAATAATATTTTGCATAAGATATTCCACTGTTCCAACCTACAGATACCAGCATGATAATACCTAGCATGAATACTACTGGCCATTTTTTTAACATCATACCCACAACCTCTTTTCTTCATGTACACTCAAATCATCATTAGAATTATAGCTTTTCAATAATTCTACTAACAGTTAAATATTAGAAGGAAGTGTGGATAAATTATGTCTTTTCTGTTAGTTAGTCATGTGACTCCCTATATTATTGTTTTTATGAATATTTTCCGTTCCGGCATCCAATGCAGTTTTGTAATATAAGCATTTATGTTCAATAACCTCCATTGTTTTTTTTAGTTCCTCCATTTGTGCTTCTACAGTCGCTTTTCGTTCGATAAACATGTCATATCTTTGTTGTAGTGTGGAATCTCCCCCAGAACACCAATCAATGAAATTTTTAATTTCTTTGATCGGCATTCCGGTGGATTTTAGACATTCAATTATTTTTAAAGCGTCAATATCGGATTCTTTAAATAATCTTGTTCCGCTAGATGTCCGTTCTACAAAAGGCATAAGTCCCTCCTTGTCGTAGTAACGCAAGGCATATGCTGTAAGATTCAATTCTTTAGCAACTTCGCTGATCGAATATGTCTTCATCATGTATCTCCTATCCTTAATGATATAGACTTCGAGTTAACTCTAGGTATAAAGGGATTCTATCAAGCTATTGGTTGAGTGTCAAAGTCTCCTAGCATAATTTTTTAAAAGGAATATAGGTAGTTGCTTGACTTAGAGTTAACTATAAGGATTAACATTGATCTGCAAGAGGAAAACTTCAATCGACTTCACTTAGTTTTCACTTTGTATTCAATACAATTACTTTCTCTTGAAAAATATAAGTAATTAGGAGGCTATTTATGATTACTGCTAAAGCACGAGCTGTCGACGGCCCAGACAAACCGTTTCGAGCGGCTGAAATTAAACGACGGGATCTTGATTCACATGATGTATTGATTGAAATTAAATATGCTGGCATATGCCATTCTGACATCCACACTGCTCACGGCGAATGGGGACCCGTGAACTACCCACTTGTACCTGGACATGAAATTGCAGGGATTGTTACGGATGTAGGAGCTAAAGTTACAAAGTACACAGTTGGTGACCGGGTAGGAGTTGGCTGTATGGTTGATTCCTGTGGCGAATGCGAGAACTGTCGTAAAGGAGAGGAACAATACTGCCTTAAAGGAAATGTCCCTACCTACGCTGGTGTTGACAAATACGGCGAGCCTACACAAGGCGGGTATTCCACCCACATTGTCGTAACTGAGGATTTTGTAGTAAGAATTCCAGATAATATTGAGCTTGACGTGGCTGCTCCATTACTTTGCGCAGGTATTACGACTTATTCGCCGTTAAACCACTGGGGAGCTGGCCCAGATAAGAAAGTGGCAGTTGTGGGTATGGGAGGCCTTGGCCATATGGCTATCAAGATCGCACATGCTATGGGTGCTGAGGTAACCGTTCTATCACAAACATTAAAGAAAAAAGAAGATGGCTTGCAATTTGGCGCGGATCACTATTATGCCACAAGCGAACCAGAAACATTTGAAGAACTGGCTGGACGCTTTGACTTGATTATTAATACGGTAAGTGCCAACATCGATCTGAACGCTTATTTTGCACTACTCACTCTTGACGGAACTTTGGTGAATGTCGGTGCCCCCGGGGAGCCGATGTCACTCAATGTGATGTCCCTTATCGGACATCGCCGCTCATTTGCAGGATCAATGATAGGAGGTATCCGCGAGACACAGGAAATGCTGGATTTCTGTGCGAAACACAATATTGTTCCTAAAATTGAAGTGGTATCAGCTGACCAGATTGACGAAGCTTACAAACGAGTATTAGCATCTGATGTGAAGTACAGATTCGTGATTGACATTAGCACAATGTAAGCTAGGTAAATCAATAAGTTGTAAAAGCAGTTTTAATTTGAAGATGCCCCAAGCATGGCTTGGGGCATCTTCGCATTCCTTTTGCAAAACAAAAAGCTGTCAACGTCCATTTCCTTTTATTTGAAATCTAAAGATTTACCCCTTAGAATAATAGGTATATAAGGAAGGGTGCACTTATCTATGTTCAAGAAAATGGATATCTATCGAATTCTCACTCTAATATTTGCTGTAGTTGCTATGATCTCGTCCCTGTTATCCCTCGCATATCCCGATACTTACAAGCACGCATACACCATCGCACAATTTTTTCTAGGACTTGTATTTTTATTGTCCGGCATCTCAGAATTTAAGGCTCATCGTAAGAGTATGGCCATAATGAACTTCTCCGTTTCCTTTCTCACTTTCTTTGTATTTATATTTACACTTGTAGTGCGAACAGGTTAACCACACACCTTTTTACCTCACTCACAGCCTTTCCATTGCTCTATTCCTCTTCATACAAAAAGAAAAGCCGAGTGCAACTCAGGACATCTGAATTACACTCGGCAAATAGTATATCTTGAGCAGCCTATTCGTGTTTCTCTAACTCTTCAATTCTCTGCCGCTTTCCTATGCCAAAGACAAAATATCCAACAACGACGATCGCCATGAATGTCGCCCCGACAATCAACGACAAGCGTGTATCCGGATTAAACCACATTCCAACGATTACGAGCAACAAAAAGATAATGGTGATGTAATTACTGATCGGAAAAAAACGAGACTTAAAATTATGATCTTCCATTTCGTTTTTCCACTTTTTCCGGAATTTAAATTGACTGATGGCTAATGCAAACCACGGTACCATACCCGGGAGAACACTAGCGCTGTAAATATACAAAAACAGTTTGGAATCAGGCATTAGGTAGTTAAATAACACGCCTACCAGTAGCAATGAAATGGTCGTTATTATACTATTTCTAGGGACACCGCTTGCGGAAACTTTCCCGAAGAACTTAGGAGCTTGTCCGTTCTTAGCCAATGTATATAACATTCTGCCCGCACTATAAATACCACTGTTGCAACCTGACATCGCAGCTGTAAGTACAACAAAGTTAATAATACCCGCAGCAGCTACAATTCCTACCTTGGCAAAAGTCAGAACAAACGGGCTGCCAATCTCGCCAATTTGGTTCCAAGGATAAATCGTAACAATGACAAAGATTGCCCCTACGTAAAAAATCAGAATACGCCAGATGATGTTTTTAATAGCTTTTCGCAGGGTCATTTTCGGATTTTCTGCTTCACCCGCTGTAATGCCTACCATCTCAATCCCCTGGTAAGCCGCCGTTACAATACATAGTGCAAATAGGAACCCTTTTAACCCTCCTGCAAAAAAACCACCATGGCTGACTAGATTGGATAGACCTATCGGTTGTCCGCCGTTACCGAGGCCAAAGAAGATCATCCCCGTACCAACTACTAGCATGAAGATAATAGCGATAATCTTAATCATCGCAAACCAAAACTCAAATTCTCCATAGAATTTCACAGCCGCTAAATTGGCCAGCGCAATAATAATTACACCTGCCAAAGCCGGTAACCATTGCGGGATATCCGGGAACCAGTAGCCCACATATACCCCAATCGCAGTGACCTCCGCCATTCCTACAGTAACCCATAAGAACCAATAGCTCCAAGCGGTCAAGAAACCGGCCAAAGGGCTGATGTATTTATGAGCAAAGGTAGCAAATGAGCCCGTCACCGGTTCAAGAATCAGCATTTCCCCCATGATCCGCATGACAAAAAACATAATAATCCCAGCTAAGAGATAAGCCAACAGCACCGAAGGACCTGCCCATTTTATCGTACTTGCCGATCCCATAAACAAGCCAACGCCAATCGTGCCTCCAAGCGCAATCAACTCAACGTGTCGTGGCTTCAGCCCTCTCGTTAATTGTTTCGATTCCAAAAGAACGCTCCCCTTCGTATATGTTCGTCATCAAATGCTAATGATCCGGAAAACTGCCCCCAAACATTATTAATTTTCAGACTGACGTGGTTGATCGAACGACTACACAGTAGCTCCACGATTCATAAATATACAAAGTCAACCACGTCCTATTTGCCGTCCAAACCTTACTGTTTCTAAGACCGAGTCCGTAGCATTAGATGCATTGTATGACAAAAAACGTCTAAATACAACTGCTAATTAGCAGACATTTTTAGACATGAAATGGAAAGGAAGGAGATTCATTTTACTGAACATTGGTCAATTCAATGTAATGCATTAGAGCGTTGAAGATACGTGTTTTTTCAATGATAAATATCACGATATTAAGCTTGTTTAAAGCCTATATCCCTACAGTGTAAAACATAAGCTCTGAATGAAAGAGCAACATTTCAAACATACCCTTGTGATATAACTATGCATGAATTCCAAACAAGGAGATGAAGACATGAGTAAGTTAAAAGGTCAAATCGCTTTAGTAACTGGTGCAAGTCGAGGAATCGGTCGTGGCATTGCATTACGTCTGGCTCGGGAGGGGGCCATTGTCGCAGTACACTACGGAAAAAGGCATAAAGAAGCAGATGAGGTGGTTCATCAAATTGAGCAACTTGGAGGGGCTGCATTTACGATTGGTGCTGACTTCAGTGCCCTGAACGGCATTCATGATTTATATGCGAAATTGGATGAAGCGCTTCGGGAATGTACAGGCGATAATCGGTTTGATATTCTCGTCAATAACGCTGGAATAGGTCAAATTGTCCCTCTGGAAGAGACAACAGAAGAATCTTTTGACGAAGTCATGAACATGAATGTCAAAGCACCTCTTTTTGTTACCCAGCAAGCTTTGCCGCGTCTAAAAGATGGAGGCCGCATTATTAATCTCTCATCGTTTGTTACACGCGTGGCCTCCCCTAGTGTTTTTGCATATAGCATGTCAAAGGGGGCCATCGACACACTAACGCATGTTTTGGCTCATCAACTTGGGAGCCGTCATATTACCGTCAACGCCATCCAACCAGGCATTATCAATACAGAGATGAATAGCGGAACATTACAAGATCCTGACGGGCAGAAATTTGCCGCTGGCCTTTCGACCTTTAAACGCTGGGGTGAGCCTGAAGATGTTGCAGATATAGCTGCCTTTCTTGCCTCAACGGATAGCCGTTGGATAACGGGTCAATTGATTGATGCAAGTGGTGGATCTCATCTGTAAATGAACAGATTCAAAATAAAAACAAAATGCGTTGGTGAGAGAAAGTCGTTCTTCTCCACCAACGCATGAAATACGTTATCAGCCAATTGTTCAACATGACTACTACAGATCAGGTACCGCAAAATGTTCGGTAAGGACAAGTGGATTCCTCAGGCAATGTAGAGTAAATTTCCTGTTCGGTAGAATAAGCATAAGGGTTCGAAAGAACTTCAAGAAGCTGCTCCATCACTCGGTAATCTTCTCGTTCCACCGCAGCCTCCAGTGCTTCTTCTACCCGATGGTTGCGCGGGATAATTGCGGGATTGCTGCTGCGCATCAGCTGATACGAGGTGGCTTCGGATTCCTGCTGTCTGTCCAGCCTCGCCTGCCACTGCTCGTGCCACTGGGTAAAATCCGCCGTGCTGAACAAAACCGCATCCTCCAGCTTGTTTAAAGTTAGGGCACGGAAGGTATTGGTGTAGTCCGCGCGATGCTTCTGCATGATTTTAAGAAGATCCTCAATAAGGGACTCATCCTGCGGTTCTTCGTTAAAGATCCCCAATTTAGCCCGCATTCCCGCAAGCCAATGATGGCGAAACATGTTTGCAAAATCTGAAATTGCATCCTCGGCCATTTTGACAGCCTGCTCTCTGTTGTCATGCAGCAGTGGCAAGAGGGTCTCTGCCAATCTCGCGAGATTCCACGCAGCGATATGCGGCTGATTGACATAAGCATAGCGGCCCTGCATGTCGATGGAACTGAACACCGTCTCAGGATTATAGGTATCCATAAAGGCGCAAGGACCATAATCAATAGTTTCTCCGCTAAGAGTCATATTGTCAGTGTTCATCACTCCGTGAATAAAACCCACCAGCTGCCATTGGGCGATCAGCTTCGCCTGACGCTTAATCACTTCCTGAAGCAGTGAAAGGTAACGGTTTTCGTCATTGGCAACTTCCGGATAGTGTCGTTCCAATGTGTAATCAGCCAGAGTACGCAGATCTTGGGAAGTGCCCCATGCTGAGACATATTGAAAGGTGCCGACGCGAAGATGACTGGCAGCCACACGAGTCAGAATGGCACCGGGCTGCTCAGTTTCCCGGACGATCGCCTCACCCGTGGTTACCACCGCCAAGCTGCGGGTGGTAGCGATACCTAGCGCATGCATCGCTTCGCTGATGATGTATTCGCGGAGCATCGGCCCAAGTGCCGCTCGGCCATCACCACGACGAGAGTACGGCGTTCTGCCTGAGCCCTTGAGCTGAATATCAACCCGTTTGCCCGAGGGAGTGATCTGCTCGCCGAGTAGTAGAGCACGGCCGTCTCCTAGCATGTTAAAATGCCCAAATTGATGCCCTGCGTAAGCTTGTGCAAGAGGTGTAGCACCTTCGGGAACCTGATTGCCGGCCAACATGGCTACAACATCATCTCTTTGCAGCGCATTTTCGTTCAACCCCATTGAAACTGCCAACGGATGATTTAAAATGATCAGCTTTGGTGAGCGAACAGGATTTGGATTGAGCTTCGTAAACATGGATTCCGGCAGACGAGAATAACTGTTGTCGAAGTTCCACCCTATTTTATCAGCTATTTCTTTTTTCTCCGTCATAGTGTCTCCTTTTCTGCTGTGGTATCTTGGATTTGCCCATTTTAGTTTTTACTTCTATCCATTTATTATCCACTTTTCACCATGCTGTTGTGCTTTTTTTAACCTACTTTTTTATTGTAACCGATGATCAAACATGAATTGTATTTGTATACCGAACGGGTCTTCTACAATACCGTAGGCTTGGCTAAACACATTACTAGATAAAGGAACAATAATTTTCACTCGGTCATCTGTTATTAGACTATGATAAAAATGTTCAATTTCTTCAATGTCAGCACTTTGAATACATAATGAAATGTTATTCCCTACGGTATATTCCTCATTGGGATTCATTGGTTCTTCTGCTATCATAACCTTTGTTCTTCCGATCAATAAGACAGAATGAGAAATATAATCTTTATTTTCATCAGTAAGCTGTATTGAGCTGTCACGTTTGGCCATGTCCTGATAAGTAACAAGAAATCGTTCCTCTGCGTTAAAATGTTTTTTGTAAAAAGCTATGGCTTCCTTTGCTTTTCCGTTCATGGATAAGAAAATAGCTATTTCCAGTGTTGTACTCATGGGTTCAATCTCCTTTTTTATCATGCTTTTAGGTAGATATCTTATAGATTTGATATATCCCCTTGAACCTATTATCATTTGTAAAGGTATCAAAACATGACACCTTTTATAAGGAGATTTATGTATGAAGAAACCCGAAAGATTAAATGACATGATTAGATACTTAAACAGTCGTGAGTACTTTAATTTAAATGATCTCATGGATAAATACCACATTTCAAAAAGTACAGCCCTACGTGATATTAGTTCATTAGAACAATTAGGTATGCCTATTTATTCGGAACATGGCCGACATGGACGATATGGTATCTTAAAAAATAGACTGTTATCCCCTATTATTTTTACGATGGATGAAGTGTATGCTCTGTACTTTGCCATGCTAACCTTAGAAGCTTATCAATCTACACCCTTTCATTTGAGTGTTAATAAACTCAATGAAAAGTTTGAACACTGTCTTTCTAAAATACAAATAAACCAGATTCATAAAATGAAAAAGGTTCTACAATTTGAAATATATCAGCATAATCATATTAGTCGTTATTTAGATAAAATTCTAACCAGCGTTCTTAATGAGACGTACTGTAAGATTCAATATTCAAAAAATAACCAGAACAAAAGTTACCATGTTCAATTTTTCAAGATTTCCGCTAAGTTTGGCCAATGGTACGCTACTGGAATAGAGTTAAATACGAACAAATATAGGGTTTTCAGATGCGATCGAATCACCTCAATAGAAGAAGAGGAAATCAATTCTCACTGTTCTATAGATGAACTCCTTATTCGTTCATTAGAAATGTATCAATCTGAGAAGAGCATTGATTTTGAAGTAGAAATTGTAGAACAAGCTAAGGATATCTTTTATAAAGAACATTATCCCTCTATGAAAATAGAGCAGGGTCATAAAACAGTCATAAAAGGATTCTACAATCCTGGAGAAGAAGAGTTTATCGCTAATTACTTTATGAGATATGGTCGCTATGTACGATCCGTGAAGCCTGAATCTTTAAAACAGATTATTAAAGAAAGAGTTGGGCACCTCTTAAACCATTATCAAAAATTATAAGATCATCGAAGGTTTGTTCAAAATGCTCTCTACATTTAGCAGGGAAAAGAAGCCTCAAGCTCCTTTTCCCTGCTAACGATGACATTGGTATTATGGCTTCCGTTTGGCGATAACAGCATAAGATACCGTTCTTGTGGTTCCCGTTGGATTCCATGCAGTAAAGAACCATCTGTCTTCCGCCGCAGAATAGTTATCGAGCAGAAACCCTTGCTGATTTCCCGAGAAAATCCATGAACCGCTAATCAGATTGTAGTCGTTACCGTTAATCGTAGTGCTTCTAAAGCTATTAGGAGAAATAGTGACCGGAGCGAAAGTGAAGCGTGCAAACCCATCTCCAAGTTGAGTTACACGAATGGCTTTTTTAACATTCATAACCACATGGCTTCTTTTTTTCAGTTTTTTCCCCAATTTTGCTTCTGCTTTTCTAATTTTCACTAAAGTTGCCTTTCGCAAAGAAATCATCTCCTTCATTGTTATACTTATAGTTAATGAAGGACTAAATGCTTTTGAATGGACAAAATCCCCGGTAAATTGGCTGGATTTTCTGGAGGTGCTGAAACAAAAAGCCCTTCCTTTAAATAAAGGAGGGCTTGATACCGCTACTTCTTATTCACTTTTGTTCTATACCGATTTTGTTAAGCCGATATGGGTGATCATGGTGTCATAGGGCTCTAACTCCATGGTTTGTTTGCCATAGTCCGTTTCAATCGTCGTTTTTTGCAGTTGATCGCTATTGTTAATAACAACCAACATTTTACTTTCTGGATAATAAGCACACTCTGTATATAAATTATCCGTAATATACTTCGTTTCATTGAGCTCATTACCCGCAAAGCGGATTATATTCAGCAGCAATTTTGTGTTTTCCCAACTGAATTCGAAGGAAGGAAGGTAAATTCCCTTTCCTTTACCAAAGGCATGAGTGGATAGCGTTACCATTCCATTCATTTCACCCGCTATCGCAGCTGACCCATCCGTAAGATAAATCCTATTTTTTGGCGTTATACTTGCCCCTTCAGGCACCAAACCATGCTCATCCCTAACCTCATATGTCCATCTTCCATGAGCTACTCTGGAGCCTGTATCCTCATCCAGACCGAGGACATGTGCCATTCTGAAAAAGCTGTCATGACCTTCAACCGCTGAAGGCTGATTGATGCCAATAAAGGTGCCGCCCTCATAAACCCATTGAGTCAGTAAGTCTACACATTTGTTGTCATCCCAGTACTTTCCGCCACTCCATGCTGTACCAGCAGAGCCCGCATTAATCACTACATCACAATCCTGTAGTATTCCCTGACGGATATCGTCAAAATCAATGAACTGAACTTCAACCGGCAATCCGGATAAAGCCTCATTGATATGAATCAAATCATGCATAAATGTTTCGTGGAAATGACCAGACAAGGTCCACGATCTCAATTTTCCCCAGCTGTGCAGAATAGCTACCTTCGTCTTCATGTGATAGGGTTTGCCTTCATGATGCAGTTCTTTGATTTCTCTGAACTCGTTGGCAATCTTTTCGATGTAATCGCAAAAATCCGGGCAAGGCTCTACAAGATGCAAATATCCACCCAGTCCAATCCGGTCCATAGGCTCCCTCAACAGGGCGCGCCGGATATTAATCCAATACTTTTTGGCATCCAGCGTGGGGTCGCCCCCTTCCATAAAGGTAGGAAGCCCGCCTAAGCCAACCGGAAATAAGTAGGGATGCAGCCGAATCTCATGCGTATTCACTTTTACACCTGAACACAGCCTCGCCTCATAACCTGAGAACACACATTTGATCAATCCGTCAAATCCAAACTCTTGAAAACGTTCATTATAAGGCTCCATGCCAACCCAACTGTCATCATAAAACACATAGGCCAGCTTGCCGTGCTGATGCACGATATCAATTAATTTCTTGCCAAATTCGATTACAAAATCATTGATAAATGCCATCCAGTCCAGCTTGCGCTGCTCAGCCGGGATATGTGTGACGCGATACTTTCCACCATTCACAAAATCCTCGGCAGTCATCGAATACCCATATCTCTTGGCAAATAGATCAAGCGCTCTTGAGCTTACCGTAAAATCGTATGACCCCCAATCAGAGAACAGATGGCGATTGCGCTCATTGCTGCCCCAAATCCAGGCGAAGTTATAAAATAAGGAGGTAAACCGGACAACCGTGGTTTCCTTATGATGAAGACACCAATCTTCCATCCAATCCAGCAGATACTGTTGCGTTTCTATATAGATAGGATCAATCTGCATCAAATGCTCTTTGTCCCAATGATTCGTGGTGTGATTGTACATGGAAATCTCTTCCCAGATCCGGTAGACCATGAAGCTTACCGTGTATTTATGCCAAGAAGCAATTCCGGTAATGACCACATTTCCGGATTCCCTTTCATAATTCCATTGTTCTCTTGGAACTTCTTCCCCGGTCGTTCTGTCAAAAACCTGCCAGTAGTTAAGCGCCTCTTTGGAATCATTCACTTTGAATTGTTCTGCAAAAAAATCCTCCATCAGATAGATGGATACATAATCCTGTACAGCTACCTTCGGATTCGTAATTAAAAAACACTGCTGCAGCTTATCCAGATTGCGGGACGCCCACTCGTTATGATCTCTGATGATACAGATTGTAGAATAAATGCCGTATCCAGCGTTTATAATCTCATCGGACAATTGCGTGCCGTCACTGTCACGGATGACATCGGCGCCCCATCGTTCAGCTAATTTTAGGGTCAGCGCCTCGTAACCAGATTCCCCCGGTAGTGTAAAGGCCCCCGTTGTTTGTTTAGACATCTTCAATCCCTCCTAATTCAACATATCGGATAGAAAAGCCAACGCCAAGCCTTGTCCCCAGCCCTGAATCCAGTCTTTTGGAATATTGCGATACCCTTCCCGATCTTTCATAACCGCTGTTCCACCCGATACACCCAGTACCCGTCCGTCTTCGCTAATATGGTTCAAGATGCCCTTCAGTGCCTTTTGCACGTATTTGGTATGCAGCGGATTGCCGTTATTGATCATGGCCGCCGCAATACCGCAAGATGCAGATACTTCTTCATAGGACTCCTCGTCATCCAGTACCGTCCGCCATAAGCCGTTCTCTGTTTGGACACCTTTCAGTGCCGCCAGTTGATCCCGAAGGGAACATTCCACGTCCATACACGGCGGATACAAATACCAGTCTTTCAAATGAATTTTGACTTGCGACATGGTATATGCTCCCCAAGCATTCGCTCTTCCCCAGAAAAATCCGGACATGTGATCCTGTTTGACATTGTTGTAGCCATGGTACCAGAGACCACTGCTAGGGTCTTGCAGGTATTTGATATGCCAGTAATATTGGTTTAAGGCATCCTGGATCATTTTCTCGTCCTTTAATTTGGTTCCTACTCGAAGCAGAAAAAATGCCGCCATAAACAACGTATCTGCCCATGCCTGTTCTGGAAAATCATTAGCAGTGGATACCGTATGCTGCAGGACACGATCTCCGAACCGGAGAGCATTATTTTGGATGTAATCCACCTTGCTCATCACAATATCCCAATATTTCTGGTCCCCTGTTTCTTCATACAATGTGATCAGCATATGACCCATGGCACATGTGTTTACCGTCCAGTGCGGCAGACCAAGCTCGATGTATTCATCTGCCCACTGGACAAGCATATTTAAATAATCTTTATTTCCTGTTTGGGTATAGGCTCTGGATACACCATAATAAGCCACACCGCAGGGCCAATCCCATGTTAAATCCATCGCCATGGTTTTTCTGACGACTTTATCAATAACTCTTAGTATCTCTTCCTTGTCATAAGTTAATTGAAGCATTGTTATTCCCCTCTCTTAGTGCACACGCCCCCAAAGGCGCTTGAGAGCGGTTCGTCACTATTTTGGAAACGCTTTACTTATTCCATTGTACGCAGTAAAATAGTCTCAATCTAAGCACATTCGCAACAAAACTGCGCAATTCCAATCATTTATGTGAGAATTTTGCAAAAATCCAATAAGCGACTTCCAATAAACAATATATAGATCGACATGGTCTAGTTCGTCTATATATTGCACCTTGCAGCGATTGGAATCGAATTTTGCAAAATCCTGATGTATACCTGCTGGCTAAGCTTGATGTAACGTTGACCTAGAATCAACTCAAATCCAAGTAATGGGAGTATTGAATATGCCCAGAAAAAAGAAGCCCGTTATAGAATACCGACACTACAGCTTGCCCATCAACTTTCCTGTGTTGCTATTAAGTGGTGAACGTTGGAAGATTTCAGATATTAAAAGTGAGCACCTTCATTTTCATAACCATTTGGAGATTGGTATTTGCTATTCGGATGGCGGCTTCATGGAGATCAAAGGAGAAACTGTCCCCTTCAAAGCCGGGGATGTAACTTTCATTCCCAGGTATCTTCCTCACACCACGTATAGTTCGCCAAATACAGCCAGCCTTTGGTCTTATATCTTTTTTTCGCCAGAGGACCTTTTCCAACATTCTTTTAAAAGCGCTTACAGAAACTTTGAGCCAAACTTGTGGGTGATGAAGGGAACGAACTGTATATTAAACAAGGAGCAGCATCCCAAGGTGTATACACTTGCGACTTCGATCGTAGAGGAATTACAACAACAGAACCCTTACTACCAGGAAAGCGCCTACGGCTTATTGCTATCCCTTTATATAGAGCTCCTTAGAATTCATTCCAGGAATGAACCAATGGCTAATCAAGAAACAGAGCATAGCTTGAAAAGCGAATTTGTCATTTCTCCGGCTTTGGAGTACATCACTAAACATTACATGAAGCCCGTTACCATAGATTTTTTGGCTGATCTGTGCCATTTAAGCACAACCCATTTCCGCAGAAAATTTCATGAGATTATGGGAACGTCGCCTCTCGATTTCCTAAACAGCACCCGAATCGAAGAAGCCTGCAAGCAGTTAAAAAGCACAGAAGACTCCATTCTTTCGATCTCCGAGCAAGTCGGTTATCGCTCCATTTCCAGCTTCAACCGATGCTTCTCCAAGCTTATGGGAGAGCCGCCTAAAGAATGGCGTAAAGGGGCGCAATCCGAAGCACAATCCGCGAAAGCGTCTATACTGGAGTTTACGGGATGGGTTTAATTTTGACAAACTGAAACAATCAGCTTGTCCAGTTCCTGAATTCGGGTCACTGATGGTGTTGGTATAAGATTGCCCCTCACCATAACCATAGCTACATTTGACAAAGCTTTTATGTTGTCCAAAGGATTGTGCTCCAGCACGATTAAATCCGCCTGTTTTCCGATATCAATGCTCCCTGTAAGATGATCAATGCCTAGGATCTCCGCATTAGACTTTGTTACCCGTTCGATGACCTGACCCGCATTCAGTTTCGTTTGTCTCATATAGTGGTCTAGTTCCCGCCACATATCATAGTGAGTGACGTAAGACATGGCGGCATCCGTTCCAATTCCAATCTTGATCTCATGTTCTACAGCCTGACGCAGCCCCTTTAGCATGGAGTCGTACACAAGCCGCGAATTTTCCTTAACCGTTTCATTCACCTTCGTTAGGCTTGTGTCCAGTTTCGCAATGGGATACCCAGCCTGCAAAGTAGGAATCAATGCAGTATAGCCCGATATAAAAAACAGGGAAAAGACATGATAATGGAAGCCGGTTTGCCCCGTTCTCCACTCAACCTTTTCCCAAATTTCTTTCAAATTCTATATTCATATCTTCAGTGAGAACAACCCTGACACAATGTCCCCTGATCATTGAAAGTTATTTATTTTCATAACGTACTACGCCGTAGTTCATAAAAATACTGCACAATCGGATGCTTTAACTTCATCTTCTCAGACATGTTTAAAATTCGCTTTTTTCCTACTCGTCTGTCCACTAAAGCCAGAACATTCAATAAGATATCATTACTCTCTAAGCTGTCCTCTATAGAAGTAGTTAAAAATTTATTAGCTACAACATTAAAATTAGACTTGCTTAATGAGGCCTGTGCTGACAAAAGCTCCTTTGCATGTTCTGATATTTTTCTACCTCTTGCAATTACTTGTAGACGATCCTCCGGAACATTCCCATTAGTGTCTTTTCTGACCGTTTCAATTTCTTCATTGCTGATAGGAACTTGGATATTGGGATCATTCTTGATTTCCTGCTCCGTCTGATACCATCTGATTGGGTTAGTTACATCACTCATATTGAGTACGTTCTTTTTATCTACAGTTATATAACAAATTCCAGATTTATCAGGTAAATAACGGTAACTGGTAGCTCGGTATTCGACTCTTCCGTCTAACGCAGGACAGAGGAAACTCTCCAGTTGTTGCTTCAATTTACTCCAGGACATATATCCTCCTATGTTTTCAATGCCTACTAACAGCCCATCCCCAACTTGGCAATTTAATTTCCACGTTCCTCTACCTCATCATGATCCTTGCTTCCAAACTCATCAAGCAATGTACGCACTTCACTTGTTGATTTGGCGTTCATTAAGCTGTTTCTGAGTTCACTTGCCCCTCGGAATCCACGGACATATATTTTGAAGAAGCGGGCGAGAGGGCTGAACGAACGTGGCTCCTGCGCTGAATAATGATCATGGAGATCTAGATGAAGCCGCAGCAGTTCAAGCAATTCCTCACTGCTGTGTTCCTTCGGCTCCTTTTCAAACGCAAATGGATTCTGGAAAATACCACGCCCAATCATAATGCCATCCACTCCATATTGCTCAGCGAGCTTCAAGCCGGTCTGACGGTCCGGAATATCTCCGTTAATGGTCAGCAGTGTATTTGGTGCCACTTCATCACGAAGTTTCTTAATCTCCGGAATCAGTTCCCAGTGAGCGTCTACTTTGCTCATTTCCTCTCTTGTCCGCAGATGAATGGACAAATTCACAATGTCTTGTTTCAGAATATGGGTCAACCAGTCGCGCCATTCGTCTACGGCAGTGAAACCGAGCCTTGTTTTTACACTCACGGGCAGTCCCCCGGCTTTCGCGGCTTGGATAATATCCGCTGCGATTTCGGGACGGCAGATCAGGCCGCTTCCCTTCCCATTCTCGGCTACATTCGCTACAGGACAACCCATATTAATATCGATGCCTTTGAAGCCTTCTTTCGCCATACCGATGCTCATTTCACGGAAATATTCCGGCTTATCACCCCAGATATGGGCCACCATGGGCTGTTCATCCTCTGTAAAAGTCAAACGCCCGCGTACACTTTTGTTCCCCTCCGGGTGACAATAACTCTCTGTATTCGCAAACTCCGTAAAAAACACATCCGGTCTGGCTGCTTCACTTACGACATGGCGAAACACAACATCCGTCACATCTTCCATCGGTGCCAGTATAAAAAAAGGTCGTGGCAAATCACGCCAAAAATTATTCGTCATATCAAAAACTCCTCTATAAATACCAGGACAAATCTTTGGTCCCAAAATGGTAAAGCTAACCTGTTCATGTCCTTGCTTCTTCTTCACATATAACGTGTTTAAGCAACCTAGTTCAAACGGCAGTATATGTTAAGCACAGACATCTAAATGAGTATATCATACTCAATAGAGGAGCATACTCCCCAAAAGACTCGCAAAAAAAGGAAGAGCGCCGCCCCTCCTTGCCATCTTCTATAACGTACTGCGCCGCAGTTCATAGAAATACTGCACGGTATAACTTCCCCCAGCCTACGCCGTTCCCAAGCGAATGGCCTAAAAAAAGAGCCGAGGAATAATATCCTTGACCCTTTTCGTCAAATCTACACATGAATACCCAAAATTTTTAGCTGTTCATTGATTTTGGCTTCAAGTTCAGCGATTTCTTGTTTATCTTGTCATTGCTTGCATCGATAAACAAGATGTCTTTTCTTTTACGATTTTTCTTGAATACTAAAATCGTAGTTGGGATGGATACGTCGTAAAACAAGTTGGCAGGTAAGCCTATAACGGTATCAAGGTAGTTTTTCTCAATGATCGTTTGGCGAATCGCACCTTCTGCTGCACCACGGAACATGACACCATGCGGTAATACAATCGCCATTGTTCCAGTATCATTCAAATGATACAAGCTGTGTAAGATGAATGCATAATCCGCCTTAGTTCTAAGAGCGAGTTTACCATATTCCCTAAAACGTGGATCTTTGAGTTTCGTTTCGCTATTGTCCCAATGAGCAGAATAAGGAGGATTCGCAACTACAGCATCAAATGAGCGTGGGTGGTCAGTTCCTTGGGCATCTGGATTGGCGTATACAGCAACGGAGCACGTCATTACAGGTAGAGACTTGTGGAGGCGGTTGTATCGCTCTCCCGCAAAGCACATGGTACCAATAAGGTAGATATGATTAAGAATGCCTTAAAGCATTTTTAAGTAATTTAATCACACCACATGAAGTTTCTCAAGTATTGGCTAAAATCGTAACGGATGGTGTAGAAGAATCGGATAAAATTTTTTCGGTATATGACCCGACTTATGGATCTGGGCCATTGCTGTTAATGGTTCAAGGTGAGTTGTCTGGTGGAGATAAACCTGGGGCGATTAAATTTTTGGGTCAAGAAAAAAATACGACAACACACAACCTGGCTCGTATGAATCTGATAATGCATGGTGTTTCATTTAATAACATGACTCTGTCTAATGCTGACACCCTTGAAAGCGATTGGCCTGATGGAGTAACACTCCACGGGAACATGTGTGAGTTGGTTGGATTCTGTGTTAGATGGTTAAAACCTTTGATTTACACGGGTTTTAACCATATCAGATTTGCGCTAACTATGAACCGTTCCCCAAAAAATTAATATCATAGTCTAACGCATATTTTTCTTTGATATCTAAATAGATTGCACTATAATTCTTGTTGAGTTTCTTCAAGATTTTAATCATCATCAACAACGAGTATATTTCTTACTAACATCCCCCCTACTTCCTTAATTTAACTTGGAACTCTACACCTGCTGAATAATTTTTTACAAGGTTTAATTCAGCATTGTACTCTTTTACAATTTCATCCACAATTGATAAACCCATTCCGAAACCTCCGGTTGTTGAATAGAATGGATCAAAGACTCTATCTCGTATATGTTCAGGAATCCCTTCCCCGTTATCTTTAAAAATAAATATAATATTTCTTTGATTTTCCGTTATGCTAATGGAAATTTCTTTTTGTTTTCTACTAATTTTTTTAATGACTTAATTGAGTTACTGATATAATTATTTAGCAAAGTTTTATAATCGTCTATATCCATTTTGTAATTAAGATCTTCTGGAGGGAAAAGGGAATTTTAATATTTTCAGATAAGAAGTCTTCATGAAAATTATTAATAAACTGCTGCCCATGTCTTCTCAAGTTGATTTGTTCTTTCGTCCTTTCTCGAATTAAATGATCTCTTGCCCCAATCAAGTAGTCTTTAGCATCATCTGTTAAATTATCAATTTTGATGAAATCTGCCTCAAGTAAATTTACTATTCCAAAATTGGGTATATTTTGTTCCTTACGCTCTATTCTAATTTTTCGTTTTGCAGAAGACGATACTGTTTTCACGCTTTTTATCCAAATCAAAGCCTCATGGATAATTTTATGTAATAAAAGTTCTTTATTTGCTAGCCTTTTATAAACATTCAACATTTCTTCTTGATTCTTTACAAATTGTGTTTGTTCACTTTGACTTTTTTGAACAACACTAGTTATTTGCCTGATAATTTTTATATTATTTGTTCTTCATCATCTGCCCCTAGAAAAAGCCCCTGATTATTTGGGTTATTGTTGACTGTTACATATAAATCATAAAAGCCATTGTATTTATTACTTGGGTATCCGTAAGTCAACATATATCTGTGGAGCTTTTAAGAGCACTGATATCCCAGTTAGGAACCATACTGAATAATGTGTCAAGATTTCCTCCACTGGCTCTCTTACACTTTAATTCGATTGCTCCTTTAAAATACGCTTGTGCGATACTATTAGGGCTTATCCCTAAACACTTTTCTAAGGTTTCACCAACATCTTTTGGACTGCTTTTAAATGGAGATATACTTTTTATCCGTTGGTTTGATATTATTGAAAGACGCTGCATTAATTCTTCTACAATCAGATAATCGTCATTGCGACCAAAGTATTGCGGCAACAATATTTCCAGCGACTCTCCCGTAATAAGCGGGA
This sequence comes from Paenibacillus sp. P2(2022), assembly GCF_029522175.1. Lineage (NCBI taxonomy): Bacteria > Bacillati > Bacillota > Bacilli > Caryophanales > Paenibacillaceae > Paenibacillus > Paenibacillus sp. P2(2022). Next base: position 487,045 of record NZ_JAKWFI010000004.1, read on the forward strand.
TAACCACAAGATTTCCTTGAAAAGTAGTAAAATATATCAATGTACCGGTAGGGATATACTTTTTAAATTCGTATATCCAGATTCTCGGATCCCCGAGTTTTGTATTTGGCCTATAAAAGCTAGTTTTCATATTTACTATATTAGAGTTCAAAAACACATGAGAATCCTCCAAAATTTTATATTCAGTTCCCTGAAGAACATTATCATAGTTACGGTATCATTATCCTTTAAAATGGTTCTTAATGGACCCGAGGCGTCAATGATACTTTTTTCTAGCATTGTTGAAGTCATTCTAATTAAAGCAAATTCATTCCTACAATATTGTTGAATCAATTGAATCTTTATTTGTTCTTCCACATTAGGCAAAAAGTATGGATTCATTGGGATCACCTTATTTTTCCTGTTGTATAAGATCTATATTAGCACCTATAATACCTATTTACGACATCGTTTAATAATTTTTAAAATAAAACTGTCCATTGATATATTCAATGTTTTATAATAGAACATATATTCGTAAAATAAACCTGGACTTTTCTTTCAGATTCAGTCATAATACAGTTAACCTAGTTTTGAATGAAGAGGTGCACTATATGAAACCATTTGCTATTGATTTATTTTGTGGTGCCGGAGGGATGAGCGAAGGCATTTTACAAGCGGGATTTCATATCCTATTTTCAAGTGATATTAATGAAGATGTCGAAAGAACCTATAGAAATAGACACGATCAACTTGGTCTTATCCAAGGTGTGAACACTTTCTTTAAAAGAACTGATATTCGTGAACTCCCATCAAGCGGAATTATTGAATCAATTCAAAACCTCAAAATGTTCCAAAATAAACCCTTTCCAAAAATAGACGTTATTTTTGGCGGCCCTCCGTGTCAAGGATTCAGCCGCGCCGGGCTGCGAAAAAAGGATGATCCTCGCAATACACTATTTAAAGAGTACTTAAGAATTATTAATGATTTGAGACCAAATTATGTTGTTATGGAGAATGTGGAGGGCTTTAACGATACCCGATTAGATGGTTTTGTTGGAGTAAAAGGTTCAGTATATCCTGATAACAGTTTAGTTCCCGAAATACTAAGAAACGAGTTTTCTGAAATTGGGTACAATACTCTTCTTCCCCAAGTATTAGATTCTTCTGACTTCGGGGTACCACAAAGAAGACGTAGGGTGATTTTTATAGGATATCTAAATTCAGTAAAAGCGCCGGTCTATCCCACACCAACTACACCCAATGAAACAGATAAGGTCACTGTTTTGGACGCTATTAGTGATCTTATTGTTAATCAGGACAGTAAACTCTTTTTAGAAAAATTATCAAAATATCAAACTGAATCACGTAGAGGTCGTACAAAGACATTTTCCGGCAAGTCGGTTGACTACAATGGTGAGATATATAATCATGATCTATCAAGACACAATGAGTTAATTACAGAGAGGTTTTCTATTTTTAGAGAAGGAGAATCTTCCGCAGCACTAGTTAAAAGGATCAAAAGTGAAGGAATAGATCTTAGCCGATATCCTTCATTGTTAAAAGAATGTGAAAAAAAACTAACTGATTATACAACAAAACAAATTATTGATCTGTTTAAAACCGGTAATATCAACGATGAGTTTATAGATGCATTATTAACTAAAAAAAGCAACAGATTCAGATTAAATAGAAATAGCGTTGCACCTACTATGGTCACCTTGCCTGACGACTTCTTAACTCCATTTGAACATCGAATCCCAACTGTTAGGGAGATGGCTAGAATCCAGTCATTTGATGATAGTTTTATTTTTCTTGGCAAGAGAACTACCGGTGGTCCAAGAAGAAAAGTAGAGGTCCCGCAATATACGCAAGTTGGTAATGCTGTCCCTCCTTTATTAGCTAGAGCAATTGCACTCGAGATAATGAAAGCAATAAAATTAAATGAAGCTACCTTCCAACTTTCTTCAACATAAACAATAAAATCCCCCCTTCTAATCGCTAAAGTGATTAAAGGGGGTATTCAAAATTTTAGACTAGCTCGTCCAAGCGAGTAACATTTTGATCAATTTATAAAATACGATATCGAAGCTAATTTTCACGTCATCCATGTCGATGCCCAGCGTTCATTCGCTCAAGTGTATTCATCCTTAGAGTTAACGAATTCAGCCTACTTACTTTTAGATTGTTAATTATTGCTATAAATGACCATGGAAGCTAAATGTTAAAAAGTTTATATAGCAAAGATCGTGGAGAATCCTTATAGTTGTAATCATCACTTACTATTTTACCTGCGTTCTTGCTAATTTCACCGAAGTTATCTGCTATAAAGTGTTCAAATGAATTTACTTTTTCTGTTGAGGGTCTTCCCCAATAAAAGCCACCATCAAGAAGTTGAAGTTTATTTAATGCAGCCTGCCCTGGAATGGTACCATCAAGTATTTTGGACTCTCTACCCGAGGGAACAGTTACAATAGAATAAAGTACTTTTTCATCAATAAATTTCTCTGGGTTTTCCCTCTCATTGCCAACCTTCACTCCAAACATATCTAAATTGTTGCCCTTGTAACAAAAGTTCCAAAATAACGGTATTGCAAGCATATCAGAGCAATTTGTTTTCGCGGACAATAATACAACTCTTAAATCAGCTAGATCTATTGAGTTAAAGAAATGTTTGTAAATTTGCGAATAATTAATTTTTAGGTCAATACCATCAAAGTCGTTTGGGATAGACACCTCAGGTACATTTTTCCCAAAGTAACCCATAATAATTATTTCCTTTGAGTTCTGGACTTTTTGATTGTTTATTTGCAGACTTAGCGCCCTTTTTACTTGTGACGGAACTAAGTCTGAACTATTCACCGCCCAACAATTAGTACCGATTAAGCACATGTTTAAATACCAATTAACTAATCTGGACCACGCATTGCCGGAGACAGAAACATCACTTTGATCACGGGCTGATTCATTATCCAATGAGAAAATTCTAGATAGCCAAGATCCAAGCTTTAATACCCTACTCTCAGAGGGATTTTCCCCTAGAAAATTATCGATCTGGCTTTTATATCGCAACCAATTTTGTTGAAATGAAGCATTCCTTAGACAATCTTGTGCATTAATGATATTAAGTATTGAAATTATGTCCATATAGTTAAACCCCTAAGGTAAGAATAATTCTCTTGCTTCGTCATAATCTTCAATTTCGAACTTATCCTTAATAATAGATTCGAAAAATGATTCGCTAGTTCTATCAGAAAACGAAACATTAAAGTTGTTGAGCGTAACGATTTCAATCCCTTGTTCTTTATATTCTTGATTCTTCTTATTTAAATTAAACAATGACGCCACTCTTTTTATATCAGTTACAAAATCTAATACTATGACTTTATTCTTTTTATTGCTCAATCTTAAGCCTCTTCCTAACTGTTGTAGGAATATTATCCTACTATGAGTTACCCTTAAAAAAACTACTAGATCTACTTCAGGTACATCAATACCTTCATTAAGAATGTCAACAGATACTAGTATCTTTATTTTACCTTGCCTAAATTCTCTTAAATAACGTTCCCTTTTCCACGGGTCCATTCCCGAGTAAAGGCCTCTTGCTTTTAATCCATAGCCTAAAAGGATTTTTTCAATCTGTTTACAATGCTCTATTCCAGAACAAAAAAGTATTGCCCTATTAGTATGTTCTTTAATCCATACTTCCTTTAAAACGGAAACTATTTCCTCATCACGTTGTGGTAAAAATAATTGTTTATTTAAGCTCTTTATAGTCAATGATTTCTTGCTGTATGATGTAACAAAATTCCAATCAATATTATCCGAAAAGATCCTATAATCGACTTTTGCCAAATAACCGTGACGCATCCCTTGGATAATATCCATTGTGAATTGGGGTTGTCCAAATATATCTCTTATTTCCTTATTATCAGTTCTAAAAGGGGTTGCCGTTAAACCTAATAAAAAATCAGGATTTAATTCATTAATTACAAAGTTATATGTTTCCGCACCAGCATGATGACACTCATCTATTATTACAATATTATAAAACGGAACTTCCTTGTCACCCTTTAAATGATTATATACACTCTGAAATGTAGCAAGGGTCACTCCATCAGTATAAACCGGTTTTTCACTCTCATCCCAGATGTGCGTTGAAACTGACTTAGGAAGATGGCCCCATATAGCTCTGTCAAATTGCTTTATGAGGTCGCTCTTATTTGCTAGTACTAACACTTTTATATCACTATACTTTTTGTATATGAGTGATAGGAATTTCCCAGCAACAAAAGTCTTCCCTAGACCTGTAGCGAGGACTATTAGACAAGAACGCGCGCCACGTTCAAAAGACTTATTAATACTATCAATGGCTACTGCCTGATACTCTCTGACATCAGACTGGATGGCAGGATTATCAGTAAGACTTTTGAATTTTTCAATAAGATCTTTACCTTCAATAACTTGTATTCTGTAACCTAAGTTTTTCAGAGTAAATAAATAATCTAGAGCACCTTTACTTAGATAACCATTTGTCACTAAACAACCAAACTTTATTTCATAAAATGCCATGGCTCGCTTTATATCTTCAACAATTTCCTTCCCCACTGCGCCGCCATTTGATCTAAACTTAACTTGATATACAACTTCTTTGGTACCATTTGACGCTATAATGTCCCCACCATTATCACCAGAACCACCAATGAGCGCTACGTGCTCCCATCCTATGTGAACCAAATACCTAGCTAAAGCTCTTTCAAATGCCTGCCATGGTCCATAGAACAACCTTTCTCTACCCAAAAATCCTCTAGTATCATTCACCAGTCAATTCCCCCAGAGAACGGAGACTTTCAATATTCCTCTTAAACCTGTGGAAATTATTAACTACTACTTCTTCTTCATACTTAATTAACCAGACAATATCAGTTAGGTATGAATAGAACTCCTGAATTATCTCTTGTTGAATGTCAGTGTCGATTATCTCACTAAATGGTTTTCTCCAAATTACGCCGTCAAAAAAGACTGTTGGGTACATAGTAAAAAACTTCAAAACGAAACTATTCGGCATAAATGAAAGAAATTTTGTTGTTACTATTAACTCTCTTACCTTAGAGTCTCCCTCACCGAGTTTACTCAAAACAGCACGTTGCAAAGTCTGGTAATCTTCTCTGTCCAATGTAATCTCAGGAACTAACCTAATGTCAGCTACACTTAATTTATTTTTAATTGTAGTAAGCAAATTGTTTGCATTGTATTTTACATTGTTAAGTTCGAAGCTTTCCTCCTTACAATAATGAAGTTTTAACAAATAAAAAATCTTTGTGATAGACCACTCATCAGGGTCATTTTTTCTTAAATATAGACTATTTGCGAGTTCCATTAGTAAGTATTCTTTAACGGAGTTGGCAAAACTCTTGAACACGTTGGAGTTCGGGTTATAATATGCCTTGTAATTAGAATAGCTAAGCTTCTCAATAATAAGTGGTTTTTCCTGTGTCAAAGAGTTATTAATGAAGACATCTAGTACTATCCCATCTTCCCCTAATTCATCTACTTTATAGACGCCACTTAGATACTCGTCTTTCACATATGAAATTAAAGAATCTTCCTCCGTATCAATAACCACAGATGTAACAGCGACTTCAGCATCTCCGGTTAGTGGCCTTTGAATTCCAGAAATGGGTGGCTCCCCTCCAATCGGGGGTACATTTGTCCGGGAATCACCGCTTGGAAAATTGGGGTTAAGGAAGTCTTCCTCCCCACTTCCTTCGCCAGCAGCTATATTACTTGATCGTCTGTTTTCTTCCACTTGTTCTACTAAGTCCCACCACTTATGATCATCTTGATATTCAGATTCACCTTTATAGAACAATTCTGCCCAAGCTTTTGGTTGAACATTATCTGCTTCCCATTTGTTTCTTGATGAATTATATTTACCTGGAAGCAAGTCCTCTCTACCTGGCTTATTAGCCTTACGATAACCACCAAATAAACGAGCTGTATAAGTTCCATTTTTTGGATATCCAAAATCTTGTGCTATATTGGGACGTATTGGTGCTTCACCGCGAATTTTCTTAGTAAGCGCATCCCAATGCTTATCCATTTTTTCAATACTATCTTTTGTATATGTTACTTTTACAAAATTCGTTTCTAATTCACCAACAATTCTACCTCCAAAATGAAGTGCATCCACGGGATACTCAATCTCAGGTTCACCCGTCTCGGGATTTTTCCAATAAAACAACGATTTATCATTAGCTACGATTAATCTACCATTTCTATAAAAATCTACTCCGTAATCATCTTTATCATAATATCTTTGAATGCCAAGCCAACCCGATATAATTCTCTCTCTTGCACTAACGAAATCTGATGTCTCACATATTTTACATATCGGTGGTGTCAAACCTTCAATTACTGGGGCATCAAGCCAGTTCCAACAACAGCTACAAAAATACATATCACCTAAGTTCTCATTAACCTCCAGATACGCGGGAATCTTCTCATGATTTCTAATTACATATCTTTCAGGACTCCATATGCACTTTTTATTAGGAACAAGCTTATCACCATTCACATAAATTTCAATATTATAGTCCCGAATCAATTTAGAATATACTTTTGAAAGCTGCTTTTTGAGAGAACTTATACCTTGCTGTCCTAAATGGCTAACTCTTTCTTTTAATTTATAAATTTTAATCGTAGTTCCGCTAATATATGAGTTGTCTTTATGTTTGGATAATACGGGTCTATCGTAACTATTATTTAGAATCATATCTTGAAAATCTATCTCGATACCGATTTCATTGGGTTCTCCCTTCTGGGAAGTAAATACAGATGTCCTATCACCAATTCTAGCTGTAGATATATTAAACCCCATTCCAAATAAACCTAAATTTGAGGTGGGGTCATTACTGCTATAACCAGCTTTTAAAGCATTTTCTAGTTGGTTAATATTCATCCCCGGTCCATTATCCCATATCGTTATTGGAGAACCTTCTGTGTACTGCGTAAAAGTTGGAATACTAACCCTTATTTCTCCTCTATCGGTCCTACCATTGTTGAAGTCTTTTAATAAGGCATCTATTGAATTATCCACAAGTTCAGCAATACACTGCCAATTCTCGAACTCAATTTGACCCAACATTTGTAATATCCGAGGATTAGGCGTAAGATTAATGCTTGTAGTCATTGATATTCCTCCAAAAATGATTCTATTTATCATCATGATACCATATTGTCAAGGTGTTTTGGGCTCATCATTTTTTGGGCCATTTGTATTAGGAAATGATTCATCAAATACATGACGACAGATGTGTCACACTTCTTTCTCCTCGTTTATGAGAAATGAAGAAGAAGCATCAGATCAATTTTAGAATTACGGTGTCCCATAATCACAAATAGATTAAACTTATAGGAAGTAAATCTGCCTAGTGTTTCTTCCCATATTGTTTTTAGTCCATCATACGAAATAATTAATATTGAAAGACCCCATCATTACTGAAGGGGTCCTTGCTTTTGCTCTTTGCGTTCAAAGTGATGGTGCAGCCTATAAAGACAAATTTCTTTTGTCCAGCGATACAGGATTGACCGATGCTCATGAGCGGGCTCAATTCTTAGAACTAAACACCCCATCCTCAAAGCGGGTCATACTCCCTTTAGACGAACCCCACTTCGTCATTAGCATACGTTCAATAAGCTGGCTAACTCCTGTCTCATTATCCCCCCAGAGCCGTTTCGAGTCCTTGTCGAAGAAATTGATTTGTCTTCGGTATTCCTTTTCCATAGGTCAAACGAAAAGAGATCGAAGTATACGATGAAGATGAGGTAGCACTGTTGTTCGAATTATTAGAAAATGAACCAATGATATGGCGTATCATGATCATGCTCGCAATAACAACAGCACTTCGCCGTGGCGAGCTAGTTGGTATAGAGTGGGGACACGTTGACCTCAATAAAGGGATTCTTGAGGTTAAACAGAGCATTTCTCATTCCATTGACGGTAAGAGAATCATCTCCAACCTAAAACGGATAAGTCTAAACGCAAGGAAAGTCTATCTGATAGTGTGATTGAGCATCTTAAGGAGTATTATCTAGAGTCACGGAAAAAGCGGCTTGCATTAGGTGATGCCTGGAAAGACGGAGATCATTTTTTTGTGTTCAGTAACGATGAAGGGAACGCCTATCACCCCGAGACACCTTATCTATGGTTTCGCGCATTTCTTAAGAAGCATGGGTTAAAATACATTAGATTCCACGATCTTCGCCATACGAGTGCACCCTACTAATCAACAAAGGCGTACATGCAAAACTTATATCAGAGCGCTTGGGCCATTCGAATATCTCGACCAAGACCGGTACTTCATAGTTAACAGGAGCACCCGGTAAGAAGGAAACGACGTCAGGAACGCCGGCCATTATCAGCATTCATAGTGAGAACCTTGTAAAAAACACATTTGCGGCCGAGATCAGATGAGCTAATCGAAAGGAGTCAAAGGGTCCAACAGGTGTAATACCAGCGGACCCTTTATTTTTAATAAAGCTCGACTACATACTTGAATAGTCGCAAGAGATACTTTTTATTTTCCAGACGCCAGAGGAATCCATGGTCCCTAGCTTTACCGTCCTTGATATGGATAGCAAAGTCTAATCCAATGACGTTTTCTTTAATTAAGGCAATGAATTCCTTGAACAAGACCTCCTTAGCGTGAACGAGGCTATCGTAATGGAATGTTTCTTCACCTGAGGCAAGCTTCCTCGAATAGGCAGTTACAAAGATACTTTCCTTATGTTTACTTTCCAATGCTGCTTCTAGGTTCGACAACTCATATTGAACAATACGTTCACCGTGTTTACATACGTAGATCTTACCCTCGGACTCTACAACCTCAAGCTTCCAGCCTAAGTTGTTCTCCGCGATTTTAATTGTACAGTAAAGCGCGGTTCTTTCTCTGCTTTCATCCCAATATCCATAGCCCAGTACGAGATTTTTCCGATCCCCTGCTACTCCCCAATTAGGGACAAGTGCAAACAACGTTTGTTTACCCGTTTGGACGGTTCTTTTATTCTTTGGCTTATTGGAACGTGAACACTTGATTTCAATGCCTTTATAATCGGGTTCTTTTCCTGAGTTCGCTTGTATCCCCAATAGTGATTCGAACGTGAAACCGACCCCTGTATCACCGGATCTCATGGAAGGAACAAATCCACGATTGGAAATCTCTCTTACCTTGGCGACTAATTCATCCAGTACAGATGGCTCTATGTCGCCGACAAGCTCACTGTATGGGAAGATTGCGGATAGGCCGCTGACCTTCTCCTGTTCAAGCTCAAAATGGAATAATTCTTTTCCAATTGGAAGATACCGAGGATCCGTTGGATGAATGATGATGCATTCATACTCGTACAAATCCTTGTATTTACCAACTATTAGCAATGAATTTTCAGGCTTGGTATTGAGTAGCTCGGGCGACAATGATGTCATTCGCCGTTCTGGGTAACGATGATAATGCTTCCATTTGCTGTCCTTCTGAGACCATCCTTCAGATTCATCCCAGTGAGTTATAATAGGTGCTTCGTAATTGGTCGCACTAAGTGGATCAAATCCAACAAAATCTGGGAAAAGCCGATACGCAAACACAGGAATCAATACACCATGGCGACCGCTATCATCGTTCGGTGTGAGCACCTTGCAAAATACATCTTCAACTCTCTCTGGATTTTTAAATGGAATCATTCATCGTCCTCCTGATTTGGTCTGTCATATTTTATAAGCTCACATAGATCGATGGAAAGTCCATCAGCAATCTTCTCAGCAGTTTCTAAGCTTACGTTCCTCAGCCCACGTTCTATCTCACCGATGTAGACGGCGCTTAACCCGCTTAGTTCAGCTAGTTCTTCCTGAGTGAGGTGCTTAATTTCTGTCCTTATCCTATAAACATTGACCCCAAATTCGTAGCTAATCATACCCTTCTTCATAATGAATCCCCCTTGCATACTTCTTGTATTAACAGTAATAGAATTTATTCCGGCAATACACTAACTATCGTTTGTGTTTTTGCGGAAATAGCGTTTTGAATGCAAAAGAAGCGTTCTCTGATGCAATACAAAAGGCACTCGGTAAGGAAAAGATAAGGGAATACATACATGATTATGGGGTGAGCACGAATTTCAGCAGTGGGGTAAAACCTTGAAGCCTAGATTAAATAAATGGAGGTCAGGAGAACGAGGGGGACCTAAATTCACTAAGTTGCTTGACCGTCTGGAAGCCAGAGAGTCGTTAGTCCGTTATGAAGCAACAGTATTGCAACTTCAACTGGTGATGCAATTGCGACAGTGATAAACCTGTTTGAACGCGGGAGTGGGAATCGAGTCCTTAACATTCGAAGATACCGTAACGGGGTACTAGTACTGACGATATTTTCAGGCTATGCTGCGTTTAACGGAATTTGATCGTGAAAAGGGCGCAGGAAGAGAAAGCCATCCCAAGAGCGAACAATTAAATCATGCGTTCGGACTACTGGAAGCTAATTCATAAATGAAATCACATTAATGTCAGGGAGCAGCTAGCCAACGCTGATTCGTAAAGTTAGAAGGCGTAAGCATAGGCTCAGCAGCCTCCGGTTTCTGGCTTTTTTATACCCCTGCGGCAGGGGGAGGTGGTGTCCGGGGTCATTATTAAAGCTTCAAACCAAACAACCATCATTGCTGCCCTGCAGCATATTCCAGAATGGTGCGCCAAGAACGCTTTACTGAAAATGACTAATTCAAGAAGAAACGTAAAGAAACCACCCCGACGACAGCCAACAGTGGTTTCCCAGTACAAATATAATCCTAGTCATTTCCTGAACGGGGCAGCAATCCCCAACAGACCAACAGGGTGTATTCGACGGCAATAGATTATTACCCAACCCCTGACTCGTAGGCAATCCTTTCAGGGGTCTCAACATTAAATATTCCCTTCTCGAGTAAAGTGCGTCAAACCCCTGTCCCAATAATAGAAAGTCTTGATTTAAGCCTCAAATATCTCCTTAACTTATTTTTAATTCGTCAACAATCAGTCAACTCTTCTATTTTTTCGCCTCTCACACTTTCATTCCATCTGTACTACTCCCAAAACCCGCTCCACTACTGGAATCTCAGCCATCTGTACCATTCCTCACTAACAAAGCCACCGATTCCACATGCACCGTATGCGGAAACATATCTACGGGTTGCACTTCCACAGTACTATACCCGCCATCCTCCAATATCCTTAAATCCCGCGCCAGTGTGCTTGGATTACAGGATACATATACCACACGCTCTGGCTTCATCTCCAGAATGGTGTCGAGCAGGCGTGGATCGCAGCCCTTGCGAGGAGGATCGACGACGATAACGTCGGCGGTGATGCCTTGCTCTTTCCATGCGGGAATGACATCCTCGGAGGCGCCTACCTCGAACTTCACATTGTGCATTTCGTTCAATAGCGCATTACTTCGTGCATCGTCGATGGCTTCTTTGACGATCTCCACCCCGTACACCTGGTCTGCATGCTGAGCGAGGAACAAGGAGATCGTGCCGATGCCACAATACGCATCAATTACCGTTTCTTTGCCTGTGAGCCCGGCATATTCGACGGTTTTGCTATACAGCACCTCCGTTTGTACGGGATTCACCTGATAAAAGGATCGTGCAGAAATCGCAAACTGGACGTTTCCAATGTAGTCGTAGATCACATCACGTCCCCACAGTACACGAGTCTCGTCGCCAAAAATAACGTTCGTTCGCTTGGTATTCACGTTCTGGCATATGCTTGCCACGTGTGGGATATGCTCACGAATACTACCGATCCACGCATCTGCGTGCGGAATATCTCGCCCATTTGTGACGAGGACTAGCATCATTTCACCTGTGCGAAAAGCGGTCTTCACAACGACATGGCGCAACAGCCCGCGCCCGGTTTCTTCATTATATGCACTGATGCCCAGCATTCGGCCAATCTCTTTGACACGTGCGACCACTTCGTCATTGCGCTCGTCTTGAATGAGACATGTGTTCATATCCACGATGCGATGGCTACCGCGTGCGTAGAAGCCGCCGACAAGCCCGCCCTCGGTGACACCAATCGGCACTTGGGCTTTGTTGCGGTACCGCCAAGGCTCACTCATACCGAGTGTAGGATGCACGACTACGCCTTGTACACGCCGCAAATGAACGGACATGCTGTCAGCATTTAACCCGCCGTCATTTATGGCCGAATCAGAAGCCTTGGCTGTATCGGCCTCACCATCTGTAGCCACACTCAGCTTTCCGATACGTTCCAGCACATCCACCACATGCTGTCGCTTCCAGCCCAGCTGCGCTTCGTAGCTCATATGCTGGAGCTGACAACCGCCGCATTGATCGTAGATGGCACACGGAGCTGCAATTCGATCCGGGCTAGCCTGCGCAATATCCAGCAATTTGGCATAGCCATATTGCTTTTTCGTTTTTAGCACCTTGACCCGTACCTTTTCACCCGGTAACGCACCCGGAACGAACAGCGTAAAACCCTCGACACGCCCTACGCCCTCGCCATCATGGTTCATGCCGATGATGTCTATCACGGCCTCATCGTTCTTTTGCACAGGCAGATCGCTACGCTCTGCACTAGACCGTTTACGATTGGAAGCTTCCTGATTCCGTCTATCGTTACTCCGTTCACCTTTGGAAAAATGACGAGATTTCCGTTCATCCCCCCGCATTTTTCGATCCGAATTATCCATATTTCCACTTTTGCTTTCGGTTCCAGCCCGAAGCATTCTATTCCCAGCTCCAACTCGTGACTGTTCCAGTTCTCTGTCTTTTTTCGCCTGTATGGTCTTGTGGTGCTGCTTTCCTTGAACTGGAGTTGCTGTTGCTGTATTCCGGCGGCTTTTTCCACGTCCGCTACGGTTATTCGTCATGATGGTCACTTCTTTCTGTTCTTCTTTTCATGCTTATCTTCATTCAGCCACATCATTCAAATCGTCATCTAGACGATGTTTAAACATCAACTCGAAAATGCCGTTACTCCCCACGGAGAGCGGCAAGGACCGATATGTTCCCTACATAAACAATTATCTACTCTGCGTTCTGTATATCGCACTGCTCAACCAACTGGGAACCAATTCATTCCCGTTCATTTCCTTACCGAAAAACATTCAAATGATGCGGAAGATTTCGGAAGGTCGCTGGCAAGGTGCCTCCTAATTCGCCATCCAGATTAAGCTGAACATAGCCAGGTGAGGTCACTTCCATGTAATCGGTTCTGAAATAAACGATTTTCTTGTCCTGCAAGTGCTCCCCACGCAGCGCAAGTGTAACCAACCGGATCATTTCCGCCAGATTGCATTTGCGCACAGCGATGACATCGAGCAGTCCATCATCTATTGTCGCCCCAGGAGCAAGCTTTTCAAACCCGCCGACCGAATTTGTATTCGCGATCAGGAAAAGCATAAACTCGTCGTGGATCACTTCCTGACCCGATGCCTTGATGATCAGCTCCTGTGGAGCAAGGCTGACCATCTTCTCCATACCTTTAAAATAATAGGCCAATTGGCCAATCATCGTTTTGAGCTTGCTTGGAACTTCATATGTAAGCTCGGTTAAAGTTCCACCGCCTGCGATGTTGATAAAGTAGCGGTCATTGGCTTTTCCAATATCCAGTGGCTTCGGATTTTGACGAATAACGAGGTCACAATAATCCTCCCAATGCCTGGGAATGCCCAGTGCTCTGGCAAAATCATTCGTCGTTCCTAGAGGAAACACACCCAGAGGCGGGCGGTTTTCCCTTTCAGCCATCCCGTTAATGACCTCATACAATGTACCATCGCCACCAGCGGCAATAATCATATCATAGCCACGCTCAACGGCCTCTGTTGCGGCACGCGTTGCGTCCCCTTCCCCTGTAGTTGCATGACAAGAGGCCTCAATACCACCTTCATCCAGGCGCTGCAAGACATCCGCAAGGCGACGCTTCATTTCCTCACGCCCAGAGGTCGGGTTATAGATTAATCTAGCTCTTTTCATTCCGTTACGCCACCCGTATATTTAATGATATTTATATTCACATCGCAGTTCATCACATTCAGTCTGTACAAAATATCATCATACTGGAAAAAGACCTCTTTTACAATAAAAGAAGCCATTCACTATCCAAATAAGGGAATTTCAGGTTGGAAACACTATCCCAAATTCAGGTTAATTATTATCGGTCCTTGCTTGCGTCTTCATGCTCTGTAACAGCTCACGAATTTGTCTGTCCATCCAGCTTGTAAGCAAAGGATGCGGCAATATAGGGTCTCCTGAATAACGGTAATCCAGCCCCTGTAAGCGTTTGGGAATCATATGACTTGTAAAATATCCCGAACTCAAAAACAGCGGTGCCACAATAACATCATGACCCCGCTCCTGATTCCAGTACGCCGCCTTATCATGCACACCCTCAGGATTTAGCAAAGCGTAATCCGTGATGATGCCACTCACGTTTTGCACCGTACGAGCCAACGAGGAAATCCCTTGCTCCCAGCGCTGAAGAAAGCCGTTGTGCGCGCTCCCGTGTCCTACGAGTAAAATGACCTCTCTCGCAGGGTCAACCGACAATAGACGAACCTTGTCCCACACCATGCGGGCAACATCTTCGCCATCATCCAATGGACTACCAAAATGCACACGTGCCTTCAATTGAAAAGGCTCCAAATCCGTTTCTTTGTCTGGCGCAGCTTTGACTCCCAGCGCATAGCTAATCTCATCTACATGCGTACTGCCTGACGACACAAACAAAGGAATAACTAGTAAATCTGTTACCCCCAAGGCTTCCAGACGGTCAATCCCATCTTGAATCAATCTTCCTTTAACCGTTTCCAAAAATGAAACCTCTACCGGCATTGCTTCCAGCAATTGAAGCTTTGCAACTGCCTGATCCACCTGTTCCACCCAATATGGCTCTCTAGAGCCATGGCTGATGACCAGTATCCCAGGGCTCTGCATTAGCGACCCAGACGTTCCAGAGTCATTTTATACCCGTCATTCCCATAGTTCAGGCAACGTTTCACACGTGAAATGGTGGCTGTACTGGCGCCTGTCTCAGCTTCAATCTGATTATAAGTGCTGCCTTTGCCAAGCATACGGGCAACCTCCAGACGTTGGGAGAGGGATTGAATTTCATTAATTGTGCACAGATCATCAAAAAATACATAGCACTCTTCCAAATTTTTAAGAGTTAAAATAGCTTCGAACAATTGATCAATACTTTTATCATTAAGCTTTTTAAGCTGCATAGATTATCATCTCCCAAAGGTTACAATCTCTCCTCATTGTACTCGACAAATAGTTAGTTTTTCAAGCATTAACGGTTTCACGCATTACAGAACAACATTACATGACTGCAGAAACTTCCTGTACAAATGCCCAAATCCGCTTTTATACCTAATCTCAGGACACGCGCCTAAACCCACTGTGCGTTTGTAACATACAGTAGAGTATCAATCTGCAAAGGAATGTGATCTCATGCCTGGACATTACTATCATCGGAGGGCGCAAACGCGTTCTATCTCCGATCCGTATAGTTCAACTCCTTACCCTGGACTCGATCCCTACAGCGAGGTTCCGCAAGTCGATTCCTCCGCCGTGGTGCCTTATGAGGCACCAGCGAGCATAACAGATGCCGCCGTGGTCACGCCAGACCCCACCCCAGCCAAAGGAGGGCTGCTTGGCGGTCTTGGTAATCTCAACGATATTAAAGGTATTATTGACCGTATGGGCGGTATTGACGGGATTGTTGCTACGGTCGGCAAGGTACAAAAGATCATGTCTAGCGTGCAGCAATTTGCTCCGATGGCAAAACTGATTATGGGCTCGCTCCCAGCATTCAACAAAAACGCAAGCAAAAAAACGACAACACCAATTACTGAGGAACTGGATGAATATACCCCACCACGCCGACGCCGGAAAAAGACACAGCGCAAAAGTACCACAACCCCGCGCAGACGTCCGCGCAAACGCACAAGAAAGTAGGCTATTTTATTTAAACCAACCTCGGCGCATAAACCACACCACCATCGCAACACTCAATAAGAACATAAAGAACAGTACGCCAAAATATCCATATTTCCAGCCCAACTCGGGCATATTCGAAAAATTCATACCATAAATTCCTGCAATCAGCGTCAAGGGCATAAAAACGGTCGTAATTACGGTCAGCGTCTTCATAATTGAATTCATGCGATTGGAATTAAGCGATATGTAACTGTCTCTCAGGTCGGCTGTCATCTCGCGGTCGGCCTCCAACATGTCCGTCAGCTTCAATAAATGATCATAGATATCCGTAAAATAAGCCATATGATCCCCCTGACCCTGCACATGCTGTGAATTCAAAACTCGGTACATCAGATCACGCATCGGTACGATCGTACGGCGCAGCTTGAGCAACCTGCCACGCAGGTCAAATACCTGCTTCATTAATTCCTCTACCGATTCGTGTGCGCCCAAACCTTCAAGCTCGGCTAATTCATCCTCAATGATGAAAAGGCTCGGAAAATAGTTGTCTACCAGCTTGTCCATCACAGTATAAGCTGCAGCCAGCGGTCCGCGAGACCATATTTTACGTTCGTTCGCATGCTCGACAATCCGCTCCCAAGCTTGATCCAACTCCTCTAGTTCATGATGGTGATATGTAACCAAAAAACGGCTGCTAATAAACATATCTACCTCTTCCGCCTCTAATGTATCTACATCAAGCGCATGTACCACCAGAAACTGTACATTCTCGTAATAATCCAACTTGGGACGTTGCAGAACATGCATACAATCCTCTACAGCCAGCGGGTGAAAATGAAAATAACTCGTCAGCAGCTCTGACTCCTGATCTGTAGGCTCGTTAAAGTCAGCCCAGATCCATATGTAATCTTCCATGACAATCTGCTCTAACGGTTGTCCCACCGTCACCTGATGATCGTGCCCTATAGCCAATGTACGTATCACCGTACGTCCCCCTCGCTTATACTGCCGTCTTATGTGTTATTTATATTTTATATAAGCCATTCCACATTATACAAATCTCAAGTTCTAGGTTTCATATGCTCTAATGAAGAAAAGGATATCTCCGGGCCAGCACGCTCCCGAAGATATCCTTAAAATAATTCATTCGTTACCCCTTAAATCTTTTTTCCATTTCTTATACAGTTGTGGGATGCCCGGTTCCACCATTCAAATCGAATGATACTTACTCGCTATATCCCCCTCGGCGCAGCAAGCAAAGCGCTGCGCCAATTCCCTCTGCCTGCACCCACTCATTTAAAAGTGGGGCAGGCTTTTGCAAAGAAAGGAGCAGATTCAGCGGGCAGTAGCGGAGCGGTACATTTGAATCTGGAGAAGCGAAGCGCTCGCCTTTGCCCCTGAATTCTAACCTTTTCATGTGTTACATAATCCAAAAAAATTCAGAGGCAACAGCGATCGGAAGATCAAATGGAACGCGGAGCGTCACACACATCTCTATCTGCGCTCAAAGTAAACCCTAGCCCACTTACAATACTTTTTCTAAGAAACTAATGGTCCGCTCGTTTTTCGGATTACCAAATACCTCTTGCGGTGTTCCTTCTTCCACGATGTAACCACCGTCCATAAATACGACACGGTCGCTTACTTCACGCGCAAAGCCCATCTCATGCGTTACGATCATCATCGTCATGCCTTCGCGAGCCAGATCTTTCATTACGCCGAGCACTTCACCCACCATTTCAGGATCAAGCGCCGAGGTTGGCTCGTCGAACAGCATAATGTCTGGGTTCATTGCAAGCGCACGTGCAATCGCCACACGCTGCTTCTGGCCGCCGGAAAGCTGTCCTGGCAATGCATCTGCCTTATCGGCCAAACCTACGCGATCCAGCAACTTCATAGCTGTCTCACGGGCCTCTGCCTTCGTCTGTTTGCCCAGCTCAGTCGGCGCGAACATAATGTTCTTGAGCACCGTCATATGCGGGAACAGGTTGAAATGCTGAAACACCATACCTATATTTTCACGGACCTTGTTAATGTCCACGTTTTTGTCACCCAATTTGTAGTCATCGACGATGACCTCACCAGCTGTAATTTCCTCCAGCATATTCATACAACGTAAAAACGTACTTTTCCCTGAACCAGAAGGGCCAATGACGCATACAACTTCGCCTTCCCGCACTTGCATGTCAATGCCTTTCAGCACCTGGTTACTGCCATAGCTTTTTTTCAGGTTTTTAACGATAATCTTACCCACGGCGAACTCTCCCTTCAAGACGGTTGGATATTTTGGTCAAGACTGTAATGACGATAAGATACATCACCGCAACGACCAGCCAAATATCAAAGGATTGGAACGTCCGTGCAATAATGATCTTGCCCGATTGAGTCAATTCAACCAGACCGATAACCGACAGAATGGACGTATCCTTCAACGTAATAACCAACTGATTGATAAACGACGGGATCATGATTTTCACGGCTTGTGGCAGAATGATCTTCAGCATGGCTGTCCGATACGGCAAACCAAGCGAACGAGCGGCTTCCATTTGTCCCGGATCAATGGACTGAATACCCCCGCGGATAATTTCGGTCACATAAGCACCAGCGTTTAGGGATAACGTCAACACCGCCGCGACAAAAAGCGGCATTTTAAAATCGAGTGCCTGTGGGATACCGAAGTAAATAAAGAATGCAAGTACGATCAGTGGAATACCACGGAATACATCAACGAAAACAGTTGCAATACCGCGGAACACCTTGTTATGGCTCACTTTCATAAAGCCAAACACCAGTCCCAGCAAAAAGGCTACGAGCAAGGATACCAGGGTGTACAACAGCGTATTTCCCATCCCTTTAATCAACGCAGGCAGCGAAGCGGAAATGAGTTCCCAGCGGCTGCGTTCTACAGGAGCCACACCTTTGCCGGATTCTCCCAGGTATTTGGACATAATTTTGTCATATTCCCCGCTGTTACGAAGATTCACAAGCCCTGCATTGAATTTTTCCAGCAGCTCCGCATTTTTGCCTTGGTTGACAGCGAAACCGTAAGAGCCACCTTTTTCCTTATCAGTCACCAGCTTAAGACCATTATTCTGAGTCACACCGTATGCCAGTACCGGATAATCATCAAAGCAGGCAACCGAGTTACCTGTTTTAACTTCATCATACATTTGAGAAGAATCGTCGAACGGAACGGTAGTAAAGCCATATTTTGCCTTAATGGATTCCGCGAATGTGTAGCCTTGTGTTCCTGTTTTGACAGCGACACGCTGTCCTTTCAGGTCCTCATAGCGTTTAATCGTATCATTATCCTTACGGACCGCCATGACAACACCTGAGTCGAAATAGGGCTCAGAAAAATCAAATTTTTGCTTGCGTTCATCTGTAATACTCATCCCGGCAATGACACCATCCACTTGATTCGTTTCAAGGGCCTGCACTGCCGCGTTAAAGCCAAGTGGCTTAACGGTATACTCAAAATTCTGGTCCTTAGCAATAGCTGCCAGTAAATCCATATCAATTCCGACAAATTTACCATTTACATCTTCAAACTCAAAAGGCGCGAACGTTGTATCCGTGCCGATATCATACTTTGTTTTATTTTCTGCGTGGGCCACTACACCGAAATTACCGGCCAGGGCAACCACAGAAAACAAACAAATCATGAGTGCTATTAGTTTTCTTGGTTTTTGCATAAGATCCTCCAGTCAGTTGAACGGTTCAAAGTTTTCTGTTTATTCTACAGGAGTTATTAAAAATTGACTACTTTGATGTCAGGTATTTTTTAAAAAACATCTCATGGAACTATCTGGATGTGTAAACTTTAGAGATGCATTTTTGCCCGAGAATGCCAATAAGCCCCTGCCGCAAAAAGCGGACGGAAGCTTATTGTGTATCCTATATTGTATGTTCTTTTTCTAGAAACCATGAAGAAAACTAGAAAAGAATTTTGAATATCAAACCTGACAATAGCGCAGAAATTGGAATCGTTATTACCCAGGTTATTACAATACGACCAGCTAGTGACCAGCGAACCGCACTAAAACGCTTCGCAGACCCTACACCCAGAATCGCCGAAGTAATAGCATGAGTGGTACTTACTGGCAAATGAAGCAAAGTAGCTGTGAATATAACGGAAGCCCCCGAAACGTCGGCTGCAAATCCATTGATTGGGTCAATTTTAAAAATCTTAGTTCCCATCGTCTTGATGATCTTCCAGCCCCCAATAGACGTACCAAGCGCCATGGCTGTTGCAGCTGAGATTTTCACCCACATAGGTACTTCCAAATGGTCTTGATACCCTGCCGAGACGAGTGCGAACGTGATAATCCCCATCGCCTTCTGAGCATCATTCGTACCATGCGTAAACGACTGAATAGCTGCCGTAATCACCTGCATGGTACGGAAACCCTTGTTCACCGTATGCGGACTGCGATAAGCAAAGATGTATTTCAAAATCATCATCACAATGTAACCGACAACAAAAGCAATCAGCGGGGAGAAAATAAGACCCTCAACAATCCCGATAAAGCCGCTCCAATTTAATTTATCCTGTCCTGCACCTACATACACCGCTCCGGCCAACGCACCAATCAATGCATGGGAAGAGGATGAAGGAATACCGAACCACCAAGTCAAGAGATTCCAGATAATAGCGGCGATCAACGTCGCAATGACGATATCAATTCCGTTCGTAAGCTTGGTTGGATCAGCGACACTTCCACCAATGGTCTTGGCAACCCCGGTAAACAAGATCGCTCCGAGAAAGTTCATAACCGCAGCCATAATAATCGCACGTCGCGGCGTCAATGCACGGGTCGAGACCGAAGTGGCAATTGCGTTCGCCGTATCATGAAATCCATTAATAAAATCAAATGCCAGAGCAAGAAAAATAACAATACCTAGTACCAGTAAACTTGTATCCATGTAAAAGGACTCCCTTACGAGTTACGCATAATGATGGATTCCAGCATATTTGCAACATCCTCGCATGAATCCGTTGTCGTTTCAAGGCGTTCGTACAATTCTTTGCGTTTAATCAGCTCAATAGGATCAGTTACAGTTGCAAACAGGTTTTTGATGCAAATACGCAGTAATTCATCCCCCTGATTTTCCAAATCATTCAGGCGAATGGTGTATTCACGAATAGCCAGCAATTTTTTCTGTGAAAGCAAATGTACAGCCTTTTGAATTTCGTAAGCTGATTGACGCAAAATATCAGCGAACTGCACAATATACTCGTCCGGCTCTGTAATGTTGTACATATAAAAACGAGAGGCTGTCGCTTCAAGACCGTCCAGCACATCATCCATGGTCGTTGTCAGTTCCATGATGTCGTCGCGTTCGAGCGGCGTAATGAAGGTCTTGTTCAACTCAGTAATAATCGTGTGTGTGTAATCATCACACTTATTTTCATACTTCTTCATCTCATTGGTAAACAAAGTCACATCTTGAAGATTTGAAGTATGTTGGGCAAAATAATCGGCTGCTTGCACGATCGTATCTGCCATATTTTCCAACGTCTCGAAGAATATATCCTTTTTCTTCAATCTCATAACGATTACCCCTTTACGAAAATATCCGCAACCTGTTTCGACTGCAATAGACAACCTTTGCTATCTTATCACACTCATCAATGTTTTTGTAATGTTTGTAAAAGCAAATTTCTAGATATACGTATACAATGCCCGACATGGAAGGTCATTATCCGACAATTTTTCCCTAAAAAGGAGTATTACGTTTTCTAATTTGCTTCTATTGTTACATGTTCCGCTAGTGAAGTATCTGCAGGTACCACATGTATATAGGATGTACCTGGCGTTAACGGGATTTCAACCCCATTTTTCATAAACCGAATCGCATCGCCAGATATATGCTGCCATTCAGCACGTATTAGCTTTCCTTGTTGAAACACCATGGCTTCTCCGCTACCGTCCAGCTCAACACTTAGTCTACCTACATCATCCAACGTTCGATGCCTCGTACTCATCACAATCACATTGGCCGCTGAGAGCTGTTGATTATTATTTTGATCTAGATGTGACTTTTCGTTCACAAAACGCTTATATCGTTGATCAGCTGGATCATAGGTATAAGATACGCGATAGCTTTTTAACAAAAATCGGATGTGCAAAGAGGCGGCACTCTCGTTCACCATAACTGGAGTTTCGCCAGTTTTAAGATAACGATATACTGGAACCTCCGTCTGCTTGGCATACCCTTTGCTATCGCTTCCTTTACGCAGTCTGCTCACATCTGTGTATAAATTATGTGGAGGACGACGGTCTTTGCTTCGCCAGAAGTAAGCCCCTCCATTTGAAATCTCGTCCAGATGCTCCTTCCGCTGCTGCTGTAAAATCGCATAGGCATCTGTACTTCCCCCTGCATGTATCGGCAACGCACCATAGGTTTCGCCCAGTTCAATCAAATACGGTCGGATGCTTCGGACCGGACCGATCTTCACATCACCACCATGACTTTGGAAAAAAGCTACCAAACGGGTAATTCCGCCTTCTGCAAGAACTTCATATACCATGTCTGCCTGGCTAAGCCCCGCCTGTGGACGCGCAGCCGGAGCATTGTTAATCATGACAGCCAGCGGCCGCTCTATAACAGGCTGCTCCACCGGAAGCCCGGTAAGCGGAGCTGTAAATGCCGGAACAGATGGCTCCATAGACGGTTCAAGCACCTTTTTCTCTGTTTCTTGCTGGGTCGGTTTGGGAACGGATTCAGATTCACCCGTATTGGACAAAGCAGAACAAGACATCATTGTCATGCATAACAGAGCTGAGGCCATCACACGCAGCCAATGATTTCGTTGAGACATGGGCCCGGACAAGTTCATCCCTCCACATAGTTATTTTTCTCATTATAAGCTTTATTTCCTGTTTTTGTCTTGATTGAGGCATTACCTCTCTATAGAATACTTATCTGAAGACATTAAAATTTAAAAAAATATTTAGACTTTGTGATTTTTATCACAAATAACTGTAACTGAACCTAATACAATAAAGGTGTAGCAAAGATGATCATCCCAAACAAAATGAAATACAACCCATCATTATAGATTAAGAAAGAGGAGTGGTTTAAATGTTTAACAACTGGTTACGTGAGAACAAAGTAGCAATGTGGCTGCTGACTGTAGTACGGGTTTATCTAGGTTATGAATGGATGACCCACGGACTTGAGAAGCTGACTGGCGGATTCGATGCAGGTGGATTTATCTCGGGGGCCATTGCTAAAACAGGTGGAGATCATCCCGCTGTACAAGGCTGGTGGGGATCGTTCCTTGAAGCCTTTGCTCTGCCGAATGTCGGTTTGTTCAACGTCCTGATCCCATTGGGTGAGTTCTTGGTCGGGGTTGGCCTACTTCTTGGTACATTGACTACACTGGCTACTTTGATGGCTATGGTTATGAACTTCTCGTTCCTGTTCTCGGGTACAGTAAGCACCAATGCAATCTACCTGCTGGTTGAAATCTTCCTTATCGTTGCTGGTGCAAATGCCGGAAGAATCGGCTTTGACCGTTGGGTACTGCCCTTCCTGCGTGGACTGTTTGGTAAAAATAAAGATACTTATCAAACGGACCCCAATCGAAAAATAGCTTAACTACCCAAAAAACAACCGTTATCCTCTGGCTAATGGTTGTTTTTTTGTGCAGCTATGCTGCTTCTCTTTGGTGTTTTTTGCAGCTATGCTCCTTCTCTTCGGTGTTTTTGTGCAGCTATGCTGCTTCTCTTGGTGTTTTTGCGCAGCTATGCTGCTTGTATGTGTGGCCATGCTGCCCCTCCTCTATTTAAATGAACAAAGGAGTCCTCAAGTCCACTCTGACTTGGAGACTCCTTTTTCGGATTCATCTTCCCCCACAAACGTTTACAAGTTGGATACAACATGGAATGTTCACGATACATTTACCCTGTACACTACAGTTACATCAAAGAACGCAATGGAGGGTTATATCATGAAAAAAATCACCAAAGCCTACCTCATGCTCGCAGCAGTAATTTTCACAGAACAGACGATCGGATTGGGATCTACGACATCAGCCAAAGCAGCGACATCTACTACAATATCTCAAGCAGAAGGTGTGCAACATATTTCAAAAACCTTCGAGCAGCTACTACGCCAACCAGGCAAGTTACCTCAGGCATTCACTTATTTACAAAAGCATATCCAATCCATTCCGGCCTCTCAAGCTACCATCCTAGTGCTACACTTGGAAAATGCACAGAAACAGCAATTGGATTCATATGCACAGGCCTTATATCCGACCTCTATTCAAACTAAGATTAATCAAGTCTATAAACCTGGTGATTCGTTCACTAATGTAATGAGCCGGACAAGTGATACAAAGCTGAAAAAGCTACTCACTCAATCAAGAGATGCCGGCTACAAACTTGAAACCGCAGAAGGCATGTTTTACCCAGTCATCAATTATGAGAAATATAAAGTATTCGGAAATAACATTACAGCAGATATCCGCGACTATATTGACATCATGGCGACGGAATCTGGACAGCCGGCTACCAAGGATGCAGCTTTACACATCGGTTATCAACAGTTAGCCGGAAGAGTGCTGGCGCAAGAGTCATTTATAACCCAATATCCACATTCCAATCGTACACAAGCAGTCAAATCATTACATGATCTCTATTTCTTCTATACTTTTTATGGTACGAACAATACACCATTATTCGATGATGACACCAACAAGATTCGCCCCAATGCCAAAAAAGGATATCAGCTCGTCGTTCAGCGCAACAGGGATTCGAAGAGTCCCTATATTCAAAAGCTGAAGGCATTTATGACACTACTAGATCAAAATGAAGATAAGCGAACTACGCAAGTATCCGCCTGGCTAAAAAAGAACGTGCCTGCTAATTAATCAAAGAGGAACAGACCAAAAGAACTTCCAACCCCACACATCATGTGGTTTCGGAAGTTCTTTTTCTTACATTTACAGATCACTTTCTTGACCAAAAGCCCAACAATTGAGACTCAATGAGCCAAGGACATACGACTGAAAAAGCTTACGCGCGGAGCGATCATGATCGGCAGCTCCCATCACGTAAAACAAAGGTGAAAAATGCTCTATTCCATACGAAGGAACCGCCTGCTTGGCATACGGAGCCTTCTTGTCATATTGGAACAGATGACGCAAATTCCAGTCTTGAAGCTGCTGTGCGATCCAGTCATCATATTGAACGGCCCAATCGGCTGGCTCACTCGTCTGCTTGAGTGTCCGCAAGTTGTGGACCAAGCCTCCACTACCGAGGATCAAAATCCCTTGATCACGCAGTGGCGCCAGCATCCGTCCAATCTCGTATTGCTCCTGAGGATCGCGCCGTGAATCAATGGATAAGGGTACGACCGGTATGTCCGCATCAGGATATATATGCCGCAAAACCACCCATGCTCCATGATCCAGTCCCCGGTTCCGAACCGGCTGGTGGAACAGGTTATGCTGACTGAACAGATGCCCTATCTCCTCATACAGCTTTGGATCGCCTGGTGCAGGGTAATCAAGAGTGTACATTTCTTCAGGAAAGCCGTAGAAATCGTGCAACGCTGCATGCTGATCATCCGCGCTGATACATTGATCGGGGCTATCCCAATGCGCGGAAAAAATGACAATTCCTTTGGGTCGGGGCAGGCTCGCGCCCAGCTTTGCAAGAAAACTGGTATATGCGTTATTTTCTACAGCCAGTGTCGGTGAACCATGCGCAACAAAAATTGAGGGTAATGTCATCGCTGCCAACCTCCACACGCCAGTATAGTGTTACTCTTTCATTTTACTCCGGCGGAGGCACAATTTCCAATACAAACCGTTACACCCTGAAATCAGATCATCCAGTGCTGCCAATCCCGTTGAATATTTTCTTGTTCATCCAGCCATTCCAGTGTGCGGTCAATCAGCTGTTGCCGCTCTTTACCTGATGAGAAAGTGTGATCTCCCTGAAAAATAATTTCCTTATCACAGCGTCCTTCCGGACGCATCCAGAACACCTTTTGAAACAGAAACGCATAATCCACAGGAATGATATCATCCGAGGTGCCATGAATAACGAGCACATCACCGTTAAATTTAACGGCCTCCTGGAACGGTTGGAATTGAGCTAATGACTCAAAGTAAGCTGGTGTGAACTTATAGCCCAGGTAGTCTGCATGACCGGTTTTAACAGATTCGTCGTATACGCTTCGCTCCGTAATTTTGACAATGTCGTTGAACGGATAGCCGACAGCTGACCAAAGGACCAAGTTCTGTACTCTCTTGTCCCGAACAGCTGTGAGAAGGGCAACTGCGCCCCCCAAACTGTGACCGATCAACGTCACCTTAGTCGGGTCAATGTCCGCGCAATTCACGGCGTAATCCAACACAGTGCGTGTCTGATTGATCATGGATTCGAGCCCCTGCTTGCCGTATTCACCAGTGCTTTCTCCACAACCGGCAAAATCAAAGCGCAGTACAAAATACCCCCCTTCAGCCAGTTCACGCGCAGTCTTGACAAATAATCGATCGACTCCGATTCGATTGCCCACAAAACCGTGGCAAATAACAACGAGTGGAACACGTCTTTGACGCTCTCCCTCATTTGTACGGTTTGGATAATGAATTGTAGCGGCCAGTTCCTCATTTTCAAAACGAATTCCAATTTGCCGTTCCATCCTGATTCCCCCTGTTTCAAGCTTCATTACAGCATTTCATCATTCAAGCTCATATAGTAACGTGGAATATCCATCCAGAATATTTATTCACTTTAATTCCGATAAGTTTAATAAGTTTTATAGTAAAGTCAGTCTATCATCGCCCTGCTTCCTTGTCAACCTGTCAGTTCATACCGATATGGAAGTAAACAAATGGCGCTCCCCAATGCTTGTCGGAGAACGCCATACTACTCGCTTATTAGAGTGCAATCTCTACATTAAAGTAGACGACTTGCTATTCGTAGCTGTGCCTGAACATTTGGTGGGTTTCGACTCGTCCCTCCCACTCCAGTTTACAAGAGGCGCCGTTATTTTGATCCTCATGCCACAGGCTGCGGTAGCTCTGTTCACCCAGTTCACCTGCAAATTCTGTGTCCTCAGCCAATTCAGTATCGTCCAATATACGGTACGTTGGAGATGTCCCTCGAACGCTCCGGTGACTCACGTTTGCAAGCAAGGCTCCCCCACTGTTCCCGTTCGGAGCACCTGTCAGTCGTTTTTGGACCGAATAATCTGCCTGGTTCTCCAGTTCCATGATGCCACATCCTCTCAACGTTTTATATTCAGGTTGCTCCATGCGCTCACCCTGTATCCAGTTTGAGGAGAATGCGGCGGTAATATACATAATGGATAAGCCTTTTGCCATCCGGCGTTTCCTCACGTATACTGTCTTTGTTACAAAATGGCGATTCCATCAGCTTGGAATACGATCATAAAGCAGGAGGAAGCAATGAATAAAGCAAAAAATTATACGCTTATTGCATGGGTTGCCTTGTCCATGTTTTTCTTGACACAGGCGATTATCGGTTGGTTTATCACATTTACAGGCGGGGATATCAAACCTTTTGAAAAAATTAGCCTTTCCACCCTCATCATCATCGCCGCAGGTGCCATTCTGCTGGTTGAAGCACTAATGAATTTCATGGATCGTCCGGAAGAAGGCGAGGAGACACAACAACCAGACCATGCTCCCGTGAAGCCCCAAATGAATTTCAAATCCATCTTGATGTATGTAGTACTGGTTGTTGTCATTCTTGTCGCCGGACTTGCGCTGCGCAGTGTGCTGCCGGTATTCAAAATCTCACCATGGATGAATTTAGTGCTGGCGGCCATTGGCTTTATTGGACTCAAACCGATTTTTCTGCGTAAAAAACATTCATAACCTCGCAATTCTCACAGTGCTGGAGCTGCCTCATAACGGAATCGTAGCAGCTCCTTTTTATTTGCAATCAGCCACCTCACTTGAAGCTTGGGATCGTCAGAAAAACCGTACCCCCACCTGCAAGAAGATGCATGGGGAATACGGCTTGCTGTACTTTAGCATTTATTTGGAAAATAGTTGTTCTGCATTATCCAATGCAATTTTGTGCCCCATCGCGGAATAGTCCAGCCAAGGCTGTCCGTCCAGCATGTAGACATGACCTTGCTTCACAGCCTTAAGTCCTTGCCATACTGTGTTCCCCTCCAGCTGCTTGTATACCTTTTGCGCATCCGCACCTTTACTAATAATCACCAGGATGGCGTCGGCATCATAATCCGGCAAAACCTCTTGGGATACAACCTGGTAGGCCTTGTTGATCTTTTCCACACCTTTGGCTGGCTTCAAGCCTAAGTCCTGATACAATAACGGTCCTACTGGACGCTTCATCCCCATGACACGAACTTCTTTCGCTGTGACACGTACAGCCATGACAGTCCCGTCTCCGATTTTGGAATGAATGAGCTTTTTGACCCGTTCCCTCTGTGTATCATAATCTTTCAGAAAAGTGTCTGCCTGTGCTTCATGTTTAACCATGGCAGCTATTTTTTTCAATTGATCTTTCCATGTACCTTCATCCAAATCAAAAACCTCAGTTGGTGCAATTTTTTCAAACTTGGCCACATCAGTTCCCGAATATTTTTTGTCGAGGAAGATATGATCAGGTTGAAGCTCCAGTACCGCTTCCATGTCGGGGTCTGTGACAACTCCCAGCTTACGAGTATCTTGAAGACGATCTTTTACATGGGGCAGAAAATCCTTCACATCTCCACCAATAACTGAACCTGCTGGAGTAATGCCCAATGCCAGCAGATTATTCGTCAAATGAATAGACATTGAGGCAATACGCGAATCCGCACTAATGGTGGTTTGGGCACTATCGTCCGCTTTCGTATCGCTAGTCTGTTTGTCTGCTGCTTGTCCACAAGCGGACAGCATGATCATGCATGCCACAAGAGACAGGGCTATCCATGAACGTTTAAGCCCTGAACCCTCAAATCTATTTTTTCTCATGAATATTCTCTCCTATACTATAGAAGCTCTATTTTATAATGTTAAATCGTCAAAACTTCTACTTCGTTGTTGTTCCGCACGCTGCATCATGTGCAGCATTGGACTGTATATGTAACCTAATCTTATAGTCATTTGGTTCGGGACAACAAGAATAAAAAATACGGAGCTCCTACCACAGCAACCACTACACCTGCTGGAATCGCATTCGGCTGAAATACCGAACGACCAATCGTATCTGCTGTGACCATAATAACGACCCCGACCAAAGCGGCTACTGGCAGCAAATGCTGATACATCGGTCCAACCAGACGGCGAGCCAGATGAGGCGCAATCAGCCCAATAAAACCGATGCCTCCGGCCATGGATACGCTGGCGCTCGAAAGAGCCACTGCTGCGCCCAGCAGTATCAGACGCTGGCGCTTCACACTTGTACCAATTCCAGCTGCGGTCTCATCACCCAGCGACAGATTATTCAGGCTACGTGTCTGAGATAGAACATAGGGCAATACAATGACAATCCACGGTAGTAAAGCCACTGCATGTATCCAGTCCCGTCCCCATACGCTGCCAGCCAACCAACGTGCGGTAAATGCGTACGTATCCTCATCCAGCCGCAACGACCAATACAGCGTTATGGCGCTGAGCCCTGAGGCTACACCGATACCGGACAGAATTAATCGCACAGGCACGATTCCTCTGCTGCCACTATAGGACAACATAACAATCAGTACCGCCGCAACGACACCTCCTGCAAAGGTAAACAAGGGAATGAACAAGGCTACTGATCCTTCCAGATCGCGAAAAAAGCTAACATACATCACCAGACCCAACGCAGCCCCCGCATGAAGGCCCAGCACTCCCGGATCTGCGAGTGCGTTTCGCGATAAGCCCTGCATGACTGCCCCGGCTGCACCTAGTCCCGCTCCAGTCAGCACTGTTACAACAATCCGCGGCAGACGGTATTCAAACAGGACCATATGATCACGTCCGCTCCCGCCGCCAAACAGTGTATCCAGCACGCGTAGCGGTGGAATACGAATCGTTCCGGTATTCAAACCTAGAACAAGGACAGCAAAGCTGATTCCAGCCAATACGAAGCAAACGAGCCAAGCCTTGGTCGTTCTTGTATCCCCTGTCCCTAGAGAGCGACTCACTATAATTCCCTCCTTTCCTTACGAGCGAGAAAGAGGAAAAAAGGTACTCCGATAAAAGACACCATAATTCCAATAGCTAGCTCCTCCGGTGGATTCGCCATTCTCGCTCCCAAATCAGCCAGCACTAGCAGCACGGCTCCCAATAATGCAGACAATGGTACGATCTGGCGATAATCCACACCGATCAGCTTGCGAGCAATATGTGGAACGACCAAGCCTACAAAGCCGATGGCCCCGGCAGCCGATACGGATAGCCCAGCCAGGACCACCACAGTCAGCAAACCCAACAGCCGGATACGCCTGAGATTTAGTCCCAGGTTCAATGCTACCTCATCGCCCATTGAAATCAATGAAATGGAGCGTGCGAGCCCCATAGACCAAGCGATCACAATAAGCAAAATCGGCGCAAGAATCTTAAGCTGCGACCATTTGATTCCGGCAACACCACCCGCATACCAGAAGGCTAGATCCTGACTTAGATCAAAATAAATCGCAATTCCCGAAGTCATGGAACCTAACAAGGCTGCTGTCACAGCTCCAGACACCGTTAGTCTCATGGGTGTCAGTCCTCCCGGCGCGGATGCTCCCAGCCCGAATACCAGTAAGGTACTCATCAGTGCCCCCAGGAACGACAATATAATTAACGTCCCATAAGGTAGATCGGGGAAAAAAGCAAAACTCACTGCAACTACAAACATCGCTCCTGCGTTAATGCCCAGCACACCTGTATCCCCCAACGGATTGCGTGTAATGCCTTGTATCAGAGAGCCTGCAACCGCCAGCGCAGCCCCAATGATAGCTGCACCGAGTACACGCGGCAATCGCAGCTCATGAATGATCCTGTGTGTCATCAGCGAACGATCATAGTGAAATACTGCCGACCACACCGTGCTTACGGTCAGGTCTTTGGCTCCAAAAGAAATGGCAGCGAATATGGCCAAGGCCAACAATACAGCAGAAGCTGTAAACAACAACGCCTGCCGAATCCTACCCGCTCGGAGCACCGGACGGGCTACAGAGGCTACTTCAGGTGCGGTCCTCTCTGTCGAAGCTGTATGTTTGTCCATGCTGTCTTTAGACTGCATTCGGTGAGGTCACTCCCTCCATACCTGAAAGCCACCATGGCTCTCATTACGATAACGTCAATGATAATGATTATCAACTTGATACATAATAGCATGTTTCTATGACATTGCAAGCCAAAAACTGTTCCCCCATTAGGAGGAACAGTTTTTAGATATACCTTTGTGAGATCGCTGTGAATGATTTCAAGTAATCCGCTATATTAATACGTAGGCCAGCCTGCTGAATCCCATTTCAAATCACTAATCAGCAGCTTTGGATTTCCGCCATCGGTGGCATCATAGGCATGACGCGCAATCACACTGTTGTTATAGACAGATTGTCCGCCCGGTCCCTTCCAGCGATCATTCCCCGCATCCAATATCGTTCCACCGCCGTCCATCATGTTTTTTCCGCTCTTGTCCACATACGGCCCGGTAATACTGGTGGAGCGACCATAAACGATTTTGTAATTACTATTTACGCCTTTGCAGCAGTTATCAATGGAGGCAAACAGATAATAATAGCCGTTGCGGTATGTAACATGCGGTGCTTCCAAACCTCCAGCCGTACGTCTAGCAATAGAATAAATCTGGCCCGTAGGCTTCATCGTATTTTTATCCAGTCGAGTTACTTTCAAGCCCGTATTCCATGAACCGAAGGAAAGCCACGGGTTTCCGGAAGCGTCAATGACCAGATTCGGGTCAATCGCATTATAATCGTCAGAATCCGTTGTACGCAGCACCAGTCCATCATCTCTCCAGCTTCCTGCGCCAATGCTCGTTGCTGAAGTCAAGCCAATGGCCGAAGTACGCGACCCAAAAGTAGAAATGGAATAGTACACCCACACACGTCCATTGTACTTTTGAGCATCCGGTGCCCACACATCATTTGGGGTTTGTTTAGGAACATACGATTTCCACCATGGTAGTGGCGACAGGAAAATTTGCGGCAATCTGTAAAAATTGCGTCCGTCATCTGATCTTTGAACCTGTATTCCCTGTCCTGTGGAGAAAATATACCATGCATTGCCTTCCTTCGTGATGGATGGATCATGTACTGCCACATCGCCTGTTAACGCCCAATGCTCGGCCGATGTGGACGGCACCACGGACAGCAACAAAGCAGCCGAAGTTACGGCAGCAAACGCTGTTCGGGCGAATTTACCCTGTACTGATTTTTTCCATGCTTTCAACATTCTTTCGCACCTCCGAATAAGTATCTTATAATGAGAAATCTGGTGATACGTCTATTACGTTAGTGTTTTCGCTTATGAAGTTACACATATATTAACCTATTAACTTCAGTTTTGTAAACGCTTTATTTCAAATAAAAAGAAATTCATAAACTACGCATAACATTGCACATACAAAAAAAAGAGCCCGTAGGCTCCTTGTCAGATAAGCATATTAAACAAATTCTCATTTTTGTTCAATTCCGTATAGTTAAGCCCTTTGCGATTCATTCGTTCAATTAAAGGAAGATAGTCTTCCTTGTGTAACAATTCAATACCGACCAGCGCCGGGCCATTTTCTTTATCATTCTTTTTCGTATACTCAAACCTAGTAATGTCATCGTCCGGTCCAAGCACTTCCTGAAGAAACTCACGCAGTGCCCCTGCTCTTTGCGGGAAATTCACCATGAAATAATGTTTTAGTCCTTCGTATATTAGGGAGCGTTCCTTAATCTCCTGCATACGATCAATGTCGTTATTGCCACCACTAACGATACAGACTACTGTTTTGCCTTGAATCTGCTCACGATACAGATCAAGTGCTGCTACAGGCAGCGAACCCGCGGGCTCCACAACAATCGCATTTTCATTATACAGCGCCAGAATCGCTGTACATGCCTTGCCTTCCGGTACCTTCACAATATCATCCAAGGTATGTTTACAAATGTCATATGTTAACTGACCCACTCGCTTCACCGCAGCCCCGTCAACAAACTTGTCTATGTGCTCCAGTGTAACGACCTTGTTCAAACGCATCGCTTCCGTCATCGATGCTGCGCCCAGGGGTTCTACACCGATTACTTTGGTGGTCGGATTCACAGTTTTAACATATGTGCCTACGCCTGCCGCCAAACCGCCGCCGCCAATCGTCACGAACATATAGTCCGCAGGTGTATCCAGGCTCTCCATCACTTCCATCGCAATCGTGCCATTGCCCGCAATAATTTTCGGTTGATCGAACGGATGGATAAAGGTCATTTCCTGTTCGCTGCATACCTTCATGGCCTCGTCATAAGCATCGTCAAACGTATCTCCGGTCAAAATGACCTCTACACTGTCTCCGCCAAAGCGACGTACCTGCTTCACCTTCTGATTGGGCGTTGTGCTCGGCATAAATATTTTACCGTGGATGCCAAGCGCGTTACATGAAAAAGCCACACCTTGCGCATGATTACCCGCACTCGCGCACACGATCCCTTTTTCCATTTGCTCAGGAGTTAGGCTGCGGATCATGTTGTAAGCTCCACGGATTTTAAAGGACCGCACAACTTGGAGATCCTCTCGTTTCAGATACACATTACAGTTATATTTGGCCGATAGGACGGCATCCCTCTGTAAAGGTGTACGAACAATCACCTCACGCAGCATATGATGCGCCCGTACAATATCCTCCATGCCAACGGTTGACGCTGTGGCCGGCTCAGTTTTCTGGGTTTCTGTTGGTTCCATAGGTTCTCCACGCTCCGCCTGAATATTTCTGTATTGAGCATTTTGCATAAATCCCAAGAGCGATTTCAAATCAGTAATATATAGATCGAATCGGTTTAGTTCGTCTATATATTAAACTTTTGAGCGTTAGGAATCGAATTATGCAAAGTGCTGTATTTGAAATCTTTCAAACATCATACCACGTTTACCTATAGCTTGTGCAGTTGATAGTCATGAAAATGAGAATGAAAATCATTGAGTTCATAAAAAAACAGGCCGAGACAATGCCCGGCCCGCCTTTCCTGACTCTATACATTTCTTGTATTCAGTCGACTCATTCAGCACCGCAATGATTATCCTTTCACCCCGCCTGCAGTCATCCCTTCAATAAAGTAACGCTGGAAGAACAGAAACACGACGAGAATCGGCAAAATAGCCAGGACTGAACCGGCAATCAGCACATCATAATTGTTGCCATATGGCGTCAGCAGACTGGACAGACCGATTGGCAGTGTCAGCATGTCGTTAGTACGCAATACGATCATCGGCCACAGGAAGTTATTCCAACTGTTCATAGCTTGTAAAATAGCCATTGCCGCAAAGGCAGGTGCCATCAGAGGCATCATAATCCGCACAAAAATACCATACTCTGAACAGCCGTCAACCCGTGCAGCATCCATAAAGTCCTTGGGTACCCCGCTTAAATATTGACGGAAGAAAAAGATCGGAATCGGTGCGACGACAAATGGCAAAATCACACCCCATACCGTATTGATCAGCTTCATACCGATCATGAGTTTGTAAAGTGGCAGCATAATAATTTCTACCGGGATCATCATCACGACCAACACCAGTGTAAAAATCACATTTTTCAGTCTAAAACGATACATCTCCAGGCCATACCCGACCATCGCGGACAATATCAGACATAACACCGTAAACAAGATAGTAATGACAAGACTATTCCAGTACCATTGAAAATAATCCGTCGTCCCCTGAAAGATGAACGCATAGTTTTTTAAGGACATGATGGCCCACTCCAGCTTGAGATTCAAGCCGTAGCGCAACAGCTCCGTTGATGGCTTGAATGAGGCAAGCGTCACGGCAAATAGCGGAAACAGGGCGAACCCGGCAAACAGAATGAACAGGACAACGAGAAATGCAGATAATGGGCCTTTTTGTTTCTGAGCCATCGCTTAATCCTCCTTCCGAAACATGCCAAAAAATTTGAGCTGGATCAGGTTCAGTACTAATGTGAATACGAGCAATACAATCCCCACCGCTGCTCCAAAGCCCATGCTGTTCTGTTCCAGACCTTGGCGATAGAGATAGCCAACGATCGTCAATCCAATATCATTCGGAGAGTTGTTTCCGTTCCACAGCATATAGCTCTCGGTGAACATGGATAATCCGGCATAAATACTGATCGTAAATACGTAGATTGTCACGGGTTTTAGCATAGGAATCGTAATCCGCCAAAATGAATCAAAGCGGCTGGCCCCATCGATCTGAGCAGCTTCATACAACTCGGGAGGAATGTTCTGTAACCCCGACATGTAGTACAGCATGTTTACCCCGAGCCATCTCCATAAGGCCAACACGATCAACGCTAAAAAGCCGGTGTTCGCATTCATTAGCCATTTGTAAGGCTCAAGACCGAATATCCCCAACAGGGAGTTCATCAGCGAGCCATCCAATTCCCCGAACATGAGTCGGAAGATTGTTCCTGCTACCACCACTGAGGTGAGTGCGGGTATAAACATTACGGAGCGAAACAGCCCTCTACCCGGCATTTTAGGCGAATTTAGCAATACCGCCAGTACCAGTGGCAGAGGAATCAACACGACCAGTGTAAGCAGCGTGTACAGGACGCTGTTCAAAATTGCTTTTCCAAATGTAGGATTCATTAAATCCTTATAATTTTCCAGGCCAACATAAGTTGTTATCCCTGGCAAGACTTCCTGAAAGCTCATAATGACCGTCGAGATGACCGGATACGCAAAAAACAGCGCAAAGGACAGTAAAAATGGAAGGACAAATACATACGGTGCCGTACGACTGGAATGAATAAATCGGCTCCATTGGCTTCTGGTCGGACGCTGAGTTTTTGGCGGCTGACCTGTCGGTACATTAGCGTTCGTATGAACGGGCGTTGCCATGAATCTCACTCCCTTTCCTGTTGGGGTCTATCTCAGTTCATCTGCTAGCTCATGCAGCACCGTGGCTGGATCTTCGCCACTCTGTAGTGTCCGATAAAGTATTTTATTACGTACAGCACTGGCGATGTCAGGCGTTTTCGGTCCAATATGCACCGCATTGATTTCATCTTTTACTTCGATCAGCGTGTCAAAAATATTGGTTCCGAAATAATCCGTAAATTTATTTTTGGCTTTGGCTTCCGGCATAGTCCACACTTCACTGCGGATGGGATCAAACCCTAGTTGCTTCCAAATCTCCACATTCCCTTGCTTGGACAGCTTGGCAAAGGCTAGAAAACGCATCGCCAAATCCTGGTGCTTCGATTGGTTCGTGACTACCGTTCCGGTCCCGCCCATACCTGCTGAGCGATAGCCGCCTTTTTCCCACGCCGGCATCGGTCTAATAATGACTTTTCCTTTCAAGTCAGGCATGTAATCCGTAAAACGTCCCATATACCACATCGGCATCCACACTGAAGCGGCCCCGCCTTTGTTCATAAACCCGTAGTATTCCTCCATATGATGCCCGCCGCCCGGTGCGGGAATAGCGATTTTGTCTTTTATCATTTGTTGGAGAAACTCCAGTGTTTTAATATTGGTTTCGTTATCGAGCGTCAACTCGCCCTTGTCATCCAAAAAATCTGAATTTTGCTGGGAGATCATCGGCCAGTAGCTCCACAGGTCATTGGTCTCCAAGGTCGCCATCGGCTTGCCCGTTTTGGCCAGCACTTGCTTGCCAGCAGCAGCGTAGTCTGCCCAGGTAACGATGGAATCCGGGTCTACCCCCGCCTGATCCATAATCTCTTTATTGTAATACATCACTTCGGCTCCAACGTGAAAGTCAATGCCGTAATACTTACCGTCTTTGCCGTAAATCTGTACTCTGGAAGGCACAATGTTATTAATCTCAGGGTCAATCACCGGATTGAGCGGGACCAATTGCGGTATTCCTTTGAGGAAATTACCAATTTTGTTGACCTCAATATCCGCGATATCCGGCGCTCCCACCCCTGATTGCAACGCAATCGAGAGCTTGCTGTGGTGGTTGTCATAAGGAAATGTATTCGCTTTCAAATTAATCAATTC
Organism: Paenibacillus sp. P2(2022); assembly: GCF_029522175.1. NCBI lineage: Bacteria > Bacillati > Bacillota > Bacilli > Caryophanales > Paenibacillaceae > Paenibacillus > Paenibacillus sp. P2(2022). Next base: position 524,161 of record NZ_JAKWFI010000004.1, read on the forward strand.
ATCAGGGTGCTGTTGGTTCCATTGGTCAGCCATTTGCAGAAAAAACTTCTCATGCAGTTCATTGAATGTCCATAATACAAGTTCTGTTCCCGGCCCATCCTTTTCATCAGTCTTGAAAGAACAACCTTGCAGCAGTCCAGCCATCAAAACCACCGCCATAAGCATCAAAGCCATGCTATTTCTTCGCAGCAGCATATCCTTCCCCCTTCGCATGATGAAATCCTAATTCGTAAATGATTGCGCTTTCTTTTATTATTTAACATCAATACAAATTAGTTTACAACAATATTATTCAAAAAAAATTCGTTTTTGTGTAAAATAGATCTCATTGCATTATAGGGGGAAAATGAATTGGATGGGAATATGATGATTTCTGCATAAAAAAACGACCCAACTCCAATTGAAACTCGGAGTTGGGTCGCGCTATGTTAACTACTCTTGCGAATGTGCTGCTTCGTCTTTCACTTCTTCTCGAAATGATCTAATACTTTGTTTACGACGATTATTTTTTTCTTCGATCTGCTGACGCTCCTCATTGCTGATTTCAGAGGAAAATTCGTTTAGATATCCTTCAGCCTCATGAAGATTCTGCAATGTATTCTGAATATTTTGTTGCAAATGCTCCACATTATCTGCTCGATTATCCGGTTTTGCCATCGGTTTGACGCCTCCTAATCATAGAATCGCTCACTAGAGCGCTAAACCGTAGCTTGATCGTTATCGAGTTATTTTATACATTAAAATGCTTTCCAAACCATCGGCCTGCGGCTTCGGCTTCAGTGCGAGTCAATTGATGACCATTGCGTTCCAAGTAGGCTTCTACCTGTGCTCCGGCCCCTTCCAGCAGGGCTTGCAGCTCCTGAGATTCCGCCGCTGGAACAATCGGGTCATTTTCACCGGAAGACAGAAATACAGGGACACCGTTCAAGTCCGGCAGTTCCAGCCCTCGCAATGGCACCATAGCATGATGGAGAATGGCCCCACGCAGCGCTTTTGCATCATGGAAGAGCATACTGGCCGCTATGTTGGCTCCATTGGAATAGCCCAGAGCCACCACGTTGTTACGGTCAAAATCATATTGCTCTGCAGCTGAATCAACAAATTCGCTTAGTTCTTTGGTACGGAATACGAGATCCTCAATGTCGAACACACCCTCTGCCAAACGCCGAAAGAAGCGCGGCATTCCATTTTCCAGCACATTACCTCTCACACCTAACACAGATGCGCCTGGTGCAACCAAATCAGCCAATGGTAGCAAGTCTTGTTCATTCCCGCCGGTACCGTGCAACAGCAAAATAACCGGAGCTTGCGGATCATTTCCTTTACGAAAGACGTGTTTCATATCTATTCCCTCCTCTAATTAACTTTAAATTAAGAATCTTATTTTTGTATAATTTGATTATAGCCCATTTCACTGCTTTATACAAACATAATTGACCTCGTTAATTTTTTCTAAAATGATGTCTTGTTCCATTGACATGTAGTATAGCTTTATTTTACTATGTGATTAGATATTTAGAGAATTATCTAAATATCTAAAGGAGTGAGCAAACTTTGAATGATGCCTTCAAAGCCTTGGCTGATCCGACCCGGCGCAAAATATTGCAGCTTTTGAAAGAGAAAAGCATGAGCGCGGGCGACGTCGCTGAGCATTTTCAAATCAGCAAGCCCAGCATATCCCACCATCTGAATTTGCTGAAGCAGGCGGGGCTTGTGCTGGATGAGCGACAGGGGCAAAGCATTATTTACACCTTGCATACAACAGTTGTGGCGGATGTCATCGGCTGGATGTTCAGTATCGCCCAATCGGATGCCCCTGTAAAACCAACTTCGAATGATATTAAGGATACGGAGGGGTCTGAATGAAGTTCCGAACACGTTGGAGCTTGACGGATGTTTTGACGACTTTGCTTGCCTTATCACCTGCTATAGGCGCTTTACTACTGTATAACCGGCTTCCCGATGTGCTGGCCTCTCATTTTAGCATGGACAATACCGCAGACGGGTATATGAGTAAAAACAGTTCTATTCTCATGCTGGTGCTATTGGGGCTGGTGCCTTTGCTCCTTCGGCTATCCCGCTACATGGACCCCAACAGAGCAAATTTCAAGAAATTTACTAAAGCCTATGAGGTTACGCGTGTAGGCACTTCGCTCATTCTCGCTATAGCCGGTTGGGGAATGCTGCTGTATAACCTGAATTATCGGCTACAGATGCTTACGATCCTTTATGGAGTGCTGGGTCTGGTGCTGCTGGTGCTGGGTAATTATATGACTCAGGTACAGCCAAACTATACCTTCGGTATCCGCACGCCGTGGACTCTGTCCAATCCGGAGGTATGGCGTAAAACGCACCGTTTTGGCGGACCTATGATGATGTTCGGTGGTGCTTCGGGCTTGGTAGCGGCATGGGTCGATGGAGTGGCGGGCACCGTCATTTTTCTCACCGGGCTGTTTATATCCGTCGTCATTCCTGTACTCTACTCCTTCCTACTGCATCGCAAAATAAATCATCAGTAGGGATAAACAAGGAACCTCCCAAACCACGATAAACGCAGAATGGGAGGTTCTTTGTACATCTACAAATTCCATTAGAACAACAGCTTATCGGGATGAGTACCCACACGCTCATCCAGATGAAGACCATTAATTCGGTCAATATCCTCAGTCGTCAGTTCAAAATCGAACAAATCGGCATTTTCGCGGATACGATGCGCGGTAACCGATTTGGGAATCGTTACAATTCCCCGATCCAGATGCCAACGCAAAATAACCTGAGAAGTCGTTTTGCCGTATTTGGCAGCAATCTCAACGATATCTGGCTGCTCCGTCAGTTTCCCCTTCATCAGAGGACTCCACGATTCAAGCTGGATCTGGTGTTCCCGGCAGTATTGATGCAGCTCCTGCTGAGTCAGACGCGGGTGAAGCTCAACCTGATTGATGACAGGTACAATATTACTGTCTTTCAGGAGGTCTTCGAGATGGTGAATTTGGAAGTTGCTTACTCCAATCGCGCGTACGCTTCCTTCTTCATACAGCCGTTCGAACGCCTTCCAAGTTTCCTTGTACTTGTCCTTGCCAGGCCAATGGATAAGGTACAGATCAATGATATCCAGGCCCAACCGCTTGCGGCTTTCCTCGAAAGCACGCAGTGTTGAATCGTAGCCCTGATCTTGATTCCATAGCTTAGTGGTCACAAACAGATTGTCTCTGTCCGCTCCACTGTCACGAATGGCTTGTCCGACCAGTTCCTCATTGCCGTAGATCGCCGCGGTATCAATGTGACGGTAACCGACCTTAATAGCTGTTTTGACTGCTTCGTAAACCTCATTGCCTTCCGCCTTGTATGTACCAAAACCAAGCCAAGGCATCTGAACTCCGTTATTTAGTAAAGCTGTATCCGCAATATTCCCCATGTCTATCTCCTCCTATTCCTAGTTATAAATTATCCAACGGGATAATTACAGTTTAGTTGCATCCTGAAAAGCATTCACTTCAAGCGGAGCAGCCAACAATTCTTTAGCTGCAGCAACAAATGCCTGGAAATGGGCAGACTTGTTATGGAAATCTACAGCAGCAGCATCCTTCCACTCTTCAACCATCGTAAATGCGTTGGGATCATTCAAATCCTGCATTAACGTATAGCGTACATTGCCTTCTTCAGCTTGTGATGCGCTGATCAACCCTTGGGTTTGTTGCAAAAAGGTCTCTCTCTTTTCTGGTAAAACTTTCATATCTGCATGAATAATAATCATAATATTTTCCTCCTCGTATTATGTAACTATTTCTATTATAGACCATTCTTTCGATAGATTAAAAGTGCGGCCGTTTCTGGAATACAGTAAAATGATTCATATTGGGGTGTTTATCCGCTGATCAACTGCTCCTATATTTTGTTTAATGGCGGTGAAGGCATGTGCGTTTTCAGACAAAATTAATGGTATTCATATCCCTTTTAGTGCTAGTCGTTACCGGGCTGTTGGGATTATCCTTGCGTTATATGATTACCTCCGCCTTGTACGAAGAGATTGGGAAAAGGGCACTGACTGTGGCCAATACGCTTGCGGTAGATGCACAGGTGAGGGATGCTCTAGAACAGACCGACACGACGCAATTACGTGTTCGGATCAACGAAGCAGTGAAACCTGTCCAAGCCAGCACCGGCGCTGATTTTATTACGATTGCAGATCGTCATCTCATTCGGCAATGGCATGTTAACCCGGAACGCATTGGGCAGCCTATGATGGACCCGCTGAATAATAAGGTGCTGCAAGGACATTCCTTTATTACGGAATCCACCGGCTCTCTCGGACCGTCACTGCGAGCCAAAACCGCAGTCTATGATGAACAAGGCCGAGCTATCGGACTCGTTTCTGTAGGTTTCCTGATGACAGATGTGGCGCAAAATATTCGTACATACACATATACATGGCTGTGGTTCATGGTAGGCGCGCTAATGATCGGCATATTAGGAAGTCTGGTTATAGCACGACGGGTAAGGCACGAACTGCATGGGCTGGAGCCAGTGGAGATTGGACGTTTGTATCAGGAAAAGCAAGCCATTCTCGAATCCATAGGTGAAGGGATTATCGCGGTTAATAGCAGTGGACAAGTCACACTTGCCAATCCACAAGCCGTCCGTTTGCTTGGTCTTCCTCCGGAAACTAGCCTCTATGGATGCGAGCTTCGTCACTTGGCGGGCGCGGCATATCAGCTGGCAGATGTACTTGCTACAGATTTTATCGAAAAGAATCCTAGCATGAAGCCGGATCAGGAACAAAACGTATTCAATGAGGAAATTGAGATCCAACAACGAGTCGTAGTCGTCAGCCGTGTACCGATCAAGGATCGATTCGGACGAATGCTAGGCACCGTTGCCAGCCTGCGTGACAAAACAGAGCTGCTTCGCATGACGCGGCAGTTGACAGAGGTCAAGGATTATGCGGACGTGTTACGATCACAAACACATGAATATACCAATCGGCTATATCTCATATCCGGCCTGATTCAGTTGGAGTGTTATGACGAAGCAGTGGACTTTATTACTCAGGAATCGGAAGAGTATCGTGTACATAGTTCCGTTTCGTCTTCTCTTTCACCCGATTCAATCATCGCCAGCCTGCTGATCAGCAAGAAAAAACAGGCGTTGGAAAAAGGGATTGTACTCCATTCATATATAAAAGGAGCATTTTCAACCCCGTCTCCTGCGTTGGAGTGGTCGCTTCTTGCTACCATTGCCGGAAACCTGCTGGACAATGCTATGGAAGCAGTTGCAATAGGCTCTATACCTGACGGACAGGTCTGGTTCCGGCTTGAAGAAATGACTGAAGCCATCGTCGTCGAAGTTATGGATAATGGATCGGGTATTTCGGAGGATATCCAGGAAAAACTGTTCGTTAAGGGAGCATCAACTAAAGCAGAGGCAGGACACGGATATGGCCTTGCTCTCGTGCAGGAGTACACCGAACGAATGAGTGGCTCCATAAAAGTACATGAACGGCCTGGTGGAGGTAGCATTTTTGAAGTATACATTCCTTTAATTAGAACAGACACGAATCATGATGTAAAAGGAGGTTACGGCCATGAATGAGCGGGTTTTATCGGACATTGAGGTTCTTATTATTGAAGATGATCCGCGAATTGCGGAGATTAACCGACGATTTATTGAAAAGGTGGATGGATTCACCGTATGTGCAATAGCAACGAACGAATTTGAGGCAAAGCTTCAACTAGATGTTCTGCGTCCGTCTTTAGCCGTGCTGGATGTTTATTTTCCCGATACGAATGGTCTAACCCTGCTATCGTTCATCAAACAGCACTATCCAAGTACAGATGTCATTATGCTGACTGCCGCCAAAGAAGCTGAAACTGTGGTACAAGCGGTTCGAGCAGGAGTATTTGATTTTATCGTAAAGCCGCTCGTATTCGAGAGATTGCGGGCGACCTTAGAGGAATATGCTCGTTTTCGCCGCCAAGTCACAACATGGCAAGAAGAACAATCTACGGTGGAGCAATCGGAAATTGACCGTCTGCTTCAAAGCGCGGGCACGGGTCGGATGACGGGTAACGGAGTAGGAGAGCTATGGGCCAAAGGCATTGATAAAGTCACTTGCGAAAAGGTGCTTGATCTCCTGAACCGACGAGGTGAGGTAACTACGGGTACAGTGGGAATTGAGCTAGGTATGAGCCGATCTACCGCCAGAAGGTATCTGGAATATTTAGTGGAAAGTGGCGATGCTCACCACGATCAGGTATACGGAACTGTCGGCAGACCGGAGCGTATCTATCGCAGACGGCAGGAAAATGCATAAACCACCAATTCATACGTCTGGTCTCTTCCATCCTCTCATCTCGCTCATGATTTTAATGAACTTAATTCTCATAATAGGCTAAAACGGTTTAAATGATCACATTATTTACGTCCCCTTTCCCGGTTGCTAGAATGGTCAACAGTTAGTTAATTGATAATGATTATCAGTTTCTCTGGTAAGCATATTTGGAACGGGGGACAACATATGGCAACACCGAAACAGCCACTACGCACAGGCGTGCTGCTTGCAGCGATTCTGGTACTACTGACAGCCGTTATGGCGGGATGTGGAGGCCAGTCACAAAATAATAACGCAGCAGCACCTCAAACCACAGGCGACACTCGAACGATCAAACATGAGATGGGAAAAACCAAAGTTACAGGCAAACCCAAAAGAATTGTGACGTTGGAATTCTCTTTTGTCGATGCTGCTACCCAACTGGGCGTGATGCCTGTCGGCATAGCTCAGGAAAATGATGATGATATCGATGGGCTGCTTGGCAAAAGAATCGACTTTACACCTGTCGGCACACGCAAACAGCCGAACCTGGAAACGATCAGCTCTTTGAAGCCCGATTTGATTATTGCTGATCTGAACCGTCATAAGAGCATTTACAAAGAACTAAGTGAGATTGCTCCTACCATTGTTCTAAAGAGCCGCAATTCCTCTTATGAGCAAAACCTGGCATCCTTCGGCGTTATCGCTGACGCGTTGGGTGAGAAGGAAAAGGGTGAGCAAATTCTCGCAGCACATAAAGCTACAATGGCAAAGCTGAAAGAAGGCATCCAAGCTGGTGAGTCACGTAGCGTATTGCTTGGGGTATTTCGTTCTGATTCACTATCGGCTCACGGCGCTTCATCTTTTGATGGACAACTGCTGGAGCAAGCAGGCATCCACAATGCCCTTCAAAATACAAGCGAGCCTACAGTCAAGCTGACACTGGAGCAGATTGCACAAGCTGATCCGGACGTGATCTTCTTAGTGGAAGCCGATGAGAAGCTGCTTGCAGAATGGAAGCAAAATCCGTTATGGCAAAACATTACGGCCGTGAAAAAAGGGGAAGTTTACGAAGTAAACCGGGCACTGTGGACCCGGTACCGTGGACTCGGCTCTGCCGAGAAAATACTGGAGCAAGCGATTTCGCTTCTGTATCCCGCGCAAACTAAAGGAGACGGCTCCCGTTGATCGGACAAGCCTTACGCGACCGGCTAAATAAGCCGGTCTTCTTTGCACTTCTATTCGCGCTGCTGGCTGGACTATTGCTGAGCGTGGCGATTGGCCCAGTCAGGATGGACATCCCCACCATGCTGACTGCACTATTCACCGAGCATCCGTCCAAGGATCAGCTCATTATCTTGACGATACGCCTGCCACGTGCCGTCATTGGCCTGATCGTCGGCGCCGGGCTTGCCGTGGCCGGAGCGCTGATGCAGGCCATCACACGCAACCCGCTGGCTTCGCCGCAGGTATTTGGGGTCAGCTCTGGCGCTTCGCTAGCTGTCGTCCTGTCGGTCGTGCTGCTGCCGAATATCGGGTCGTCCGGCAGCATTTATTTTGCTTTTGCCGGAGCGATCGCAGGTGGCTCCTTCGTATATGCGCTGGCCGGAACGGCGGGCATGACGCCAGTCAAGCTGGCTCTTGCCGGGATGGCTGTGCATCTGCTGCTGGCCTCTGTCACTCAGGGACTGCTCGTATTCAACGAGCAAATATCCGATGTACTGTATTGGCTCGCCGGAGCCATCGACGGGTCTACTTGGGCCGACACGCGTCTGGTGCTGCCATGGTTCGCCGTCGGTATGATCCTTGCACTGGCGCTGGCCCCCTCGCTATCTGTGCTTAGCCTCGGTACAGAGGTCGCACAAGGACTGGGGCAAAACGTACGGCTTGTCCGCTTGCTAGCCTCGGTTTCAGTTATTATGCTGGCAGGCTCTGCTGTAGCGGTAGCCGGGGCCATCGGCTTTGTGGGTCTGATGGTGCCGAATATCATTAAGGTATTTACAGGCGACAATTACAAACGGGTCATCCCCCTGTCTGCAATCTGCGGAGCTCTGCTGCTGACATATGCGGACGTGCTTGGACGATTTATTGCCTTTCCTTATGAATCGCCCGTTGGTATCGTAACTGCGCTGGTGGGCGCGCCCTTCTTTTTATACCTGGCGCACAAGAACGGGAGGGCTTCACGATGAAAAAACTGTGGATTTTACTCGTGATAATGATGGGTGTTTCCTTTATAGCTATCGGCGTGGGCGGCACCTACATTACGCCCGCTGAGCTGATCACGGCGCTGACTAACCGAAATGCCTCTTCCTGGTTCATCGTTCACCATTATCGACTGCCTCGTGACCTGCTGGCCATCATGGCCGGTGCTGGTCTTGCTGTAGCCGGCGTGCTACTGCAAGGCATGATTCGCAACCCACTGGCTTCGCCGGATGTGGTGGGTGTATCCAAGGGAGCCGGCTTTTCTGCGGTTCTCGTCATCGTGCTGCTCCCCTCATCCCCGGTGGCGCTGCTGCCTGTCGCTGCCTTTGTCGGTGCCGGGTTAGCTGCACTACTGCTCGTACAGCTTTCGATGAGGGGAGGCATGCGTCCTAATATGCTAGCCTTAACCGGGCTGGCGGTAGGTGCTATCTTCCAGGCTGCGACCGATTATATTCTGGTCAAATATCCACTCGAAGCCAGCGATACGCTGACTTGGCTAGCTGGAAGCTTGTGGGGCAAAGGCTGGGATGAAGTATATGGGCTTTTGCCATGGTTAATTGTATTGCTGCCTCTCGCCTATACACTACAGCACAAGCTGGATATTATGAGTCTGGATGAGGAAAGCTCCGCTGGTTTGGGACTTAGCGTGAAGCGTATGCGCACAGGACTGCTGGCCGTATCTGTGGCCTTAGCTGCTGCCTGTGTCGCTGCCATCGGTTCCATCGGCTTTATAGGGCTGCTGGCACCACATCTGGCACGGCGATTGTTTGGTAATCGCCACCGCTATCTATTGCCCGGCGCAGCCATGATCGGTGCCCTGATCCTCGTCCTTGCCGATGCGCTCGGACGGGGGCTGAAGCCGCCGCTCGAAATCCCCGCCGGCATCGTGACAGCCGTAATTGGCGCGCCCTATTTCCTGTATCTCTTGCTGCGGGAACGCAAACAAAAAAGCAGCGGATAAGGAAACCTGTACACCGATCCGCTGATTGGTTTCTTTTCTAAACGATTCATCGTACAGTAACTTCGATATGCATTCCACACACAAGATTTCATTATGCGTCATATTGTCAGACAACATAAAAAAAGAGAGTCAGCCTGTATATGACACAAGCTGGCTCTCTTCACCCCTCAACACTTACGCTGGATAGGGTACTTCTGTTCCATTCAAAATGAGGTGCATCCGAATTTCCGCTTTTAGGGAATCAGATACTGCACAATATTTTTCCTTACCCATCTGAATCGCTTTCCATACGCGGTAATCTGGAATATCTCCATCTACGTGGAACGTCAGATCAATCGCAGTAAATCCTGTTGGCATTTGCTCCTTGCGTGTACCTTCTGCATCAATATCAATTCGAGTAATGTCCGACAAAAAACGATCCAAAATCATCGTAATATCAATACCGATACATCCCGCCAGACCTGCAAGCAGCAGTTCCATCGGTGTCATCCCTTTACCATCGCCGCCATAAGCCGCCGTAGCATCCATCCCTACGGAATAACCGGACGGTCCTTCCGAAGTAAACGCGCGTTTGCCATGCCAAGTTGTAGATACTTTCATAATCAATTGCCTTCTTTCCATCTTAGTGATCAATGATTTATTCTCGATTTAACTTAAAATTCGCTAATTTGACGCAAAAACTTTTGTGTCCTCTCATGCTGGGGAGCATCAAAAAATGCCTGTGGTGCAGCTTCTTCCACAATGATACCGTCCGCCATAAATACAACCTTGTCTGCCACCTCGCGGGCAAATTTCATCTCATGCGTCACGACGACCATCGTCATTCCATCTTGAGCCAACTCCCGCATAACCCCCAGCACCTCACCCACGAGTTCGGGATCAAGCGCCGATGTCGGCTCATCGAACAGCATAATCGCCGGGTCCATCGCCAGTGCACGTGCAATAGCTACCCGTTGCTGCTGTCCACCGGACAGACGAGATGGATGTACATCCTGCTTATCCAGTAACCCCACCCGCTTCAGCAGCTGTTGTCCGATAGACATAGCCTTGTCGCGCGGCATTTTCTTTACTGTCAGCAGTCCTTCAATGACATTGCCGATAGCTGTTTTGTGCGGATACAGATTGAATTGCTGGAACACCATCCCCGTCTGCTTGCGAATATCACGAATGGCTGCTTGGCGGGCACGAACAGGAGCCATAGCATTAACCTCAATCCCGTTCACCTCAAACTTGCCAGAAGACAACTCTTCCAGTCCGTTCAGGCAACGCAGCAGGGTACTTTTACCTGAGCCGCTGGGACCGAGCAATACGACGATTTCACGAGCGGCAACCTGAAAATCTATGCTTTTCAGAACCTCTACCTGTCCGAATCGTTTACCTAATCCGTTTGTTGTTATCATCATCTATCATCTCCACCTTAATAAGCTCGAGCCAGACGCTTTTCCACCCGCTCCAGTATAGCGGAGAATCCAATGCTCATAATCCAGTACATCAGGGCAATTTCGAGCAGAAACGGCATGTAGCGCAAATACTGCGCCTGTAAAAGCTGTGCCTGTCGCATCAATTCACTAACCCCGATAACCGACACAAGCGACGTTTCTTTAAGCATACCCACGAACGTATTCCCCATCGGTGCAATTGCAATGCGCAACGCCTGTGGAAGAATGATACGCCACATCGTTTGACCAGGCGACATTCCCGTCGCATAAGCAGCCTCGGTCTGTCCCTGTGGTACGGCTAAAATAGCTCCACGGAACGTCTCCGATAAGTACGCCCCTGTATTAATACTAAGCGCGAGGCAAGCAGCCGTTAACGATCCGAAAGATATTCCGTAATCATCCAGACCATAATAAATGACCGCAATCTGCACCAAAACCGGCGTTCCCCGGATGATCGATACATACATACGAGCCAGCCACCGAACAGGTCGATTCCCCTTCAAGCGCGCTACAGCAACAATCAAACCAATAATTAAACCAAACAGCATAGAAACAATCGTTATATACAGCGTATAATAAGCGCCCTTCAATAAAAAAGGGACGTTCTCCCACATTAATTCTAGCATCAATTATATTCCCTTCTTTCAGACGAGTGGCCCCATGTCAGCATAAAAGCCAAGACTGGAGCCAGATGCCTGTAACAGGCTTACGTTATTCTTTTGGCTCCTCGCCAAACCATTTTTTGAAAATTGTTTTGTAAGTGCCGTCTTCCTTCATTTCCTTCAGAGCCTTGTTCAAGGCTTCCTTGAGCTCAGGAGTTTTCTGGTTAATGGCTACAGCTGCTAGGTCTGATTTAATCGGCTCGCCTACGGCTTTAATTTGGAATCCGTTTTTGTCGATAATGGGTTTGAGAGCATATAGATTGTTAATGGTTGCATCAATACGACCAGAGTTTAGATCCTTCAATGAAGTAATGACATCATCATATGTTTTGATCTCAAAATCGCCTACCTTTGGCAGCACTTCGTTGCGCAGATAAGATTCATCATTTGTCCCCAAGCCGACACCAATGGTTTTGCCTTTAAAGTCTTCCAACTTCGTAATGTCATTTGTTTTGCTATTCACGATAATATTCACATTATTGGTGATATAGGGATCTGTGAAGTCAATGGCCTTCTTGCGATCCTCTGTAATCGCAACCTGGCTAACCACTGCATCGAATTTTTTCTTTTGCAGACTTGGAATCAATCCCGAAAATTCTTGGGCCGTGAATTCCGCTTTTACTCCAATCCGTTTCGCCAACTCTTTGGCAATATCCACATCAAACCCGTCCAACTCCTTGTTGTCGTTCAAGAAATTGTACGGTGGGTAAGTGCCCATCATGCCTACCTTCATTACACCGGCCTTCTTGATGGCTTCGAGCTGATTGGCGGCTGCTTCATTATTGCTGCCCGTTCCAGTTCCGGTATTGGAAGCTTCCTGTTTGGTACCGCAAGCGCTCAGCACAAGACTGAACAATGCCAGAGCCATGAGTGTGGTCACCAAGAATCCTTTATTACGTGTTTTCATGTATCGTTCTCTCCTGTCTAGATGTAAATGTTTAAGTTTGTATGTGTAATTTGGCTATATTATTTGTTGCCCACTACTCATTCATGCGATGTTGACCGTCTAGCTTTGACCTAATAGTCCGTAAAATTCAAAATTAGCAGCCTCTTCTGCCAATCTTGTAGCGGATACCTGCTTGATGTGGTCATGTGTTCCCTCTGAACCGAATAACCAGCGTATAATGATCCCTTCGATCATGCTCATGAGTAGTGCTGCCCTTAATTCGACATCTAATTCGGCAGGCAACATGTTCAGCTCGATTGCTCTCTCCATATTGCGCCGGAATGCAAGCTCCATCGCAGTTCTGGTCTCACGGATACTCTGCCGCACGGGTTCATCGACACCACTGCCGATCAGCAGCAAACCCATCAGATAACGGTTCTCCAATGCAAAATGAAATAGCCGAACAAACAGCGCTTCCGATGCCTTGACCATATCAGCCAGCGTTCCTGCATCACGGCGATACCCCTGCCCGATCGCTGACAAAAGTTGTTCACGGCCTGTTGCGATAATCTCCAGCGCCAGAGCCTCTTTACTTTTAAAATGCCAATAAAATGTGCCTTGAGCTACTCCTGCCTCCACCACAATATCTGAAATCTTCGTTTGGTGGTAACCCTGCTCAGCAAACCGCTTTAACGCAATGTGAAGAAGCTGAGTCCTGCGGTCTGTTTCTTTCGAAAGGGTTTTGGATTGCTTCGCCTTGCGTGGCTGCATGGGTTTCCTCCTCCCGATTGATCAGTCAGTCAGTTTTGTATTTTTAATCCTATAGGATAAGTATACTTTTGTCAAACGAAAAAAGAGAACCTCCGCAGAGGTCCTCTTATCCTATATATTGCTGTTATAGCAATGCTTTTGCCGCAATGTCTGTACGGTTTTGCTTGCCTTCAAAGGTAATACGAGCCGCCTGCTCGTAAGCTTTGTCCCGTGCCTCGGCAATGTCACGTCCCAAACCAACCACGCCTAATACGCGTCCGCCGTTCGTTACCCACTCACCCTGTTCGTTGATATCTGTGCCGGCATGGAATACGATGGCTTCATCTGCCTGATCCAATCCTTGGATAGGTATCCCCTTGGCGTAGGCTGCAGGATAACCTCCGGATGCCAGCACCACACACACCGCAGCTTCATCCTTCCACTCGATCTCCACCTGATCCAGTGTGCCGTTCACAGCAGCGAGAAAAATATCGAGCAAGTCGGATTTTAGGCGAGGCAATACGACTTGTGTTTCTGGATCACCAAAACGTGCATTAAACTCAATGGTCTTCGGCTTGCCGTCCGGCGAAATCATCAGTCCAGCAAATAAAACACCACGGAACGGGCGTCCTTCAGCAACCATAGCCTTGGCCGTCGGCTTAATAATCGTCTCAATGGCTTCCTCAATAATGGAATTGGCTATGTGAGGCAACGGGGAATACGTTCCCATGCCACCTGTGTTCGGTCCTTTGTCACCGTCAAAAACCGGCTTGTGATCTTGGGCCGCTGCCATTGGACGAACCGTTTCACCATCCACAAAGGAGAGAATCGACATTTCCTGTCCAGCAAGGAACTCCTCAATCACGACCTGTGCACCCGCTTCTCCAAAAACCTTCGCTACCATAATATCGGACAGCGCCTTTTCCGCTTCCTCCATCGAGTAAGCAACTGTCACGCCTTTGCCTGCTGCCAATCCGTCGGCCTTAATGACCACCGGAATAGGCTGTTCCTTCAAGTAGGCATGTGCTTCCTCATAGGTATAAAACTTGCGGTAAGTTGCTGTCGGAATTTGATATTTGTGCAGCAAATCCTTCATGAAGATTTTACTGCCTTCAATTTCCGCTGCATTTTTACGCGGTCCGAATACTGGAATGCCCTTCGCTTCAAAGGCATCCACAATGCCGTCTGCCAGTGGATCATCGGGGCCCACTACGACAAGTCCGACTTTTTTGGATTCCGCCAGTTCTGTCAGCGCGTCAAACTCACTCACCGGAATCGGCACACACTCCGCTAATTGTCCGATGCCAGCATTACCTGGCGCACAATAGATTTGTCCGGCCTTGGGGCTTTTCTTCAGCGCCCACACAATTGCATGTTCGCGGCCGCCCCCTCCGATAACCAAAATATCCATTCAGGTGATTCCTCCCGCCCCATTATGATCGTTCAGGTGTGCTGCATCCACCACTCACACAACTTAGTGCTTGAAATGACGTACGCCTGTAAAGACCATAGCAATGCCATATTCGTTAGCAACCTTGATAGATTCTTCATCTTTAATGGAACCGCCCGGCTGAATGACTGCTGTAATGCCTGCTTTAGCTGCCAACTCCAGCGTATCGCCCATCGGGAAAAATGCATCCGATGCCAATACGGCACCTTTTGCTTTGTCACCGGCCTGCTCGATCGCAATCTTGGCTGCTCCGACACGGTTCATTTGTCCTGCGCCTACGCCAATAGTCATATTATCTGCCGCCAGTACGATAGCGTTGGATTTCACATGTTTAACTACTTTCCAGCTAAACAAAAGTTGTTTCAGTTCCTCCTCGGATGGCGTACGCTCTGTTACAACTGTAAGTGCATCCGGGTTCACAGCATGAACGTCATTTTGCTGAACAACCATGCCGCCTTCAATGGAAGTCACGACGAAACGGCTCTTCGCCTCAGATGGGGAAAGCTCACCCAGATCAAGCAAACGGATATTTTTCTTTTTCGTTAAAATCTCCAATGCTTCTTTCGTGAAGCCCGGTGCCAATACAATTTCCAAAAAGATTTCACTCAGCTTATTTGCTGTATCGCCGTCAATAATCCGGTTAGCCGCGACAATGCCGCCAAAAATCGAGGTTGGATCTGCTGCGTAAGCTTTGCTGTACGCTTCATAAATACTGCCGCCAATTCCCACACCGCAAGGATTCATATGCTTAACTGCAACTACTGTCGGCTCGCTGAATTCTTTGACGATTTGCAGGGCTGCATTCGCATCATTGATATTATTATAAGACAACTCTTTACCATGAAGTTGCTTCGCTGTTGTTAGTGTACCCTTGGCCGCCAAAGGCTCACGATAAAATGCCGCCTGTTGATGAGGATTTTCGCCATAACGCAAATCCTGAATTTTTTCATAGGTTACAGTGTAACGCTCAGGCAGCGGATCGCCTGTCACATTCGACAAATAATCGGAAATCAAAGCATCGTATGACGCCGTATGACGGAACACTTTTGCAGCCAAACGCTTACGAGTATTGAGCTCCGTGTCACCATCCTTACGTATTTCCTCCAGTACAGTGCTATAGTCATCCGCATCGACCACTACACTGACAAAAGCATGGTTTTTTGCCGCAGAACGAAGCATTGTTGGTCCGCCGATGTCAATATTTTCAATCGCGTCTTCATAGGTTACACCGGGTTTGGCGATCGTTTCCGCAAAAGGATACAGGTTCACAACGACCAGATCGATATAATCCAATCCAAGCTCCTTCATCTGGCGCTGATGCTCTTCATTATCCCGAACAGCCAGCAAACCGCTGTGTACTGCAGGGTGGAGTGTTTTAACACGTCCATCCATAATTTCTGGAAATCCCGTTACCTCTGAAATACCGATGACAGGAATGCCCTCCTTCGACAGCAAGCTGCTCGTTCCCCCTGTCGAAACGATCTCCACACCCAATTTGGACAACTCGCGACAAAACTCCACGATTCCCCGTTTATCTGATACGCTGACGAGCGCTCTTTTAATACTCACCCTGTCTCCTCCTTTAGCTCTTTCAGAATTTTGCAAATTTCTCTTCTATCAATTTATTTCCCGAGAAATATCGGAAAATGCCTGTACAGTATCCTTGTTATGACAATGATATGACAAATTACAGTTATCTTTAGAGAAGTGAGCTCACCTTGCGGCCATTCAATTGGATTTTGCCTTGAGCC
Source organism: Paenibacillus sp. P2(2022) (assembly GCF_029522175.1). Lineage (NCBI taxonomy): Bacteria > Bacillati > Bacillota > Bacilli > Caryophanales > Paenibacillaceae > Paenibacillus > Paenibacillus sp. P2(2022). Next base: position 540,569 of record NZ_JAKWFI010000004.1, read on the forward strand.
AGTCTACCAACTACCTCTGGATATAGCTGACGTTCCACGGATTGAATGGCTGCGGATAAGGATTCCGCTGTATCATGATCGTGAACTTCTACGACACGTTGGGCAATAATCGCACCAGTGTCCATCCCGCCGTCCACAAAATGGACGGTGACTCCACTTACCTTGACTCCATAGGCCAATGCCTGTCCAACAGCATCTTTTCCTGGAAATGCCGGAAGCAGTGACGGATGAATATTGATGATTTTCCCAGCGTAGGCATCAACCATGACACTGGATAGCAAACGCATATAGCCTGCTAACACGATGAGGTCAATCGATTTCTGCTCCAGCAAAGCCACCAATTCACGCTCATAGTCTTCTCGGGCAGGATATTCCTTAGGGCGAAAAGTATGACAGGCAATTCCAGCTTTCTGTGCTCTAGCTACAGCCGGAGCCGCAGGCTTGTCACAGATAAGTAGTTCTACCGAGGCGCCGCCCAGTTCACCCCGTGCGGCCGCATCCACCAAAGCCTGAAAGTTCGTCCCTTCGCCTGATGCAAAAACAGCAATCCGGTAATTGCCCATTATACCTCGGCTCCCGTAAAGGTCACGATCGAGCTGCCTTCCGTTACTTTTCCGATCACATACGCAGCTTCACCCTGTTCCCTCAGAACTTCCAATGCAGTCTGTGCGTGCTCTGCCTCAACAACGATCACCATTCCAATCCCCATATTGAAGGTCGTGAACATGTCTTTGTTAGAGATTTCTCCCTTTTCCTGCATGAGCTGGAAGATCGGCAGAATTGGCCATGTGCCATACTGTATATCTACATTGACGTGATCCGGTAATACTCTAGGGATATTTTCAATAAAACCGCCACCCGTGATATGCGCCATACCTTTTACTTTTACCTTGTCCAGCAATGCCAACACAGATTTCACATAAATTTTCGTTGGCTCCAGCAGTACATCGCCCAGTTTGCCATTCAAGCCTTCAATTTCATCATGCAAATCATAGCCTTGCTGTTCCAATAACAGCTTGCGAACCAGTGAAAAGCCATTACTGTGAACACCGCTGGAAGCCAGCCCGATTACGGTATCTCCAGGAGCAATAGAACTACCGTTAATGATTTTGCTTTTATCTACAATCCCTACCGTGAAGCCAGCAATATCATATTCGCCCTCACTGTACATCCCCGGCATTTCTGCGGTTTCGCCGCCGACCAACGCACACCCTGACTGATGGCAGCCCTCTGCGATTCCAGCGACTATAGCTTCAATCTTCTCGGGCACAACCTTGTCACAAGCAAGGTAATCTAGAAAAAAGAGAGGTTCTGCACCTCCGACGACAATATCGTTTACGCACATCGCAACTGCATCAATGCCAATGGTGTCATGACGATCCATTGCAAAGGCAAGCTTCAGCTTCGTGCCGACACCATCGGTACCGGAAACGAGTACAGGCTCTTCATACTTATCTTTATTCAGGCCGAACAACGCACCGAATCCGCCCAAGTCCGTGAGCACTTCCGGACGGAAGGTACGTTTTACGTGCTTTTTCATCCGTTCTACTGCTTCATTACCAGCAGCGATATCTACCCCTGCGTTTTTGTATGCTTCGGACATTCATGAACACTCCTTCAAATGATTGACCCTCCTAAGTCCTCCCTAGCAGGGAGGATTCCATGGGGCTGCTCCCCCTGGACCCCTCAAGAGTCGGTCAGATGCGTAGGATTGGGTGCTGCTTGGTGGTGGTTCGTAATGAGCGTCGCGTGTTTTCCATTGCGAGTTGCGGGTCTTCCCGCAATTCACAATGACACGCTTTGATGCGTGGCCGCCTTTGGTAGTGACGGCGGCGGGGACGTGCCGGGCCAAAGAAGTGAGCAGCGCCAACGGGCGGCTTACTTCTTTGGCCCTTGAGGCAGGCAGCTTCGCTCTGCCTGCTGCCTGAGCCTCGCTTCGCTGGCTCGCAGGCGGCTGTACAAGCCGCCTGTTAAAAACTCATGGCATGAAATAGTTATGCCATGAGTTTTTAACGGCCTTACCTAACCTCTTCCCGGTGGGAACAGAAGAGGTACAGGCACTGCTGCAAAATGCTGAACACCTGAGGAACGCAGCGGGTGGAAGGATTCTGGAGAAGCGAAAGCGTTCGCCTTTGCCGATGGATTCCTACCCTGTAAGGGGTTATTTCAATCCCGGAATCTGGCGGCAACAGCGATCCTAAGAACCTTGCACACGCGGAGTGGTCCCCTCAGAACCGCCATCCCATACCTCCATGCACCTCTGTACCTCTTTTGTTCCTATATTAACAACTACACCCGAACTTTTCTTCGCCTTTAAAATCTACCTGTGTCGGATAATCATTATCGAAACAAGCCAGGCACAAACCGCCCTTGTAATCCTGTTCGTTATGTCCGCCTACCGCGGCAATCAATCCCTCGGCGCTCATAAAATAGAGCGAATCAGCGTTAATCTCTTGCCGAATTTCCTCCACGGTTTTGGACGAAGCGATCAGTTCCCGACGGTCCGGCGTGTCGATACCGTAGAAGCACGGGTTTTTGAAAGGCGGTGAGGTAATTCGTACATGTACTTCCAACGCGCCCGCATCCCGCAGCATATTTACGATTCGACGAGATGTGGTGCCCCGAACGATAGAGTCGTCGATCATAATGACCCGTTTACCTTCAACAACACGGCGTACGGCGCTCAGCTTCATTTTCACACCCTGCTCGCGCAGCTCCTGACTCGGTTGAATAAAGGTACGTCCAGTGTATTTATTTTTAATCATGCCCAGCTCATAGGGAATACCTGTTTGCTCTGCATAACCAATTGCAGCCGATATGCTGGAATCCGGTACACCGGTAACCAAATCTGCATCGACAAAAGCCTCTAGCGCCATCTGGCTGCCCATTCGTTTGCGTGCTGCATGAAGATTAGAACCATTCAAGTCACTGTCAGGACGAGCAAAATAAATATACTCCATCGCACACAGCGCTTTACGCTGCTTATCTTCCGTATAACGGTCTTCGTGCAGTCCGTTTTTATCCAGAACTAGCAGTTCACTTGGCTCGATATCGCGCAACAGTTCTGCACCAATGGTTTCCAAGGCACAAGACTCGGATGCAAACAAATAAGCATCGCCCAATCTGCCCATCGTCAATGGACGCAAGCCGTTGGGATCAGAAGCCACAAGCAGCTTGTCATTGGTCATAATAAGGAAAGCAAACCCACCGACAATACGCTTTAATGCATCCTTGGCAGCCTCCACTAAATCCTTGGACGACCGAGCGATCAAATGTGCTACTACTTCGGTATCGCTGGTTGTTTGAAAAATAGACCCACCCTGCTCCAGTTCATGCCGAATTTGCAAAGCATTTACGATATTTCCGTTCGTCGCTACCGCCAAATCACCATCACGATACTTGAACACCAAAGGCTGTGCATTCGTCAGCTTACTGTCTCCACTTGTCGAATAGCGCACATGTCCTATGGCAATATCGCCTGTCAACGAAGCCATTAAGTCTTTATTAAATACTTCTTTGACAAGTCCCATTCCACGATGATAATGGAATTCGTCGCCACTGCTCACACAGATCCCTGCACTTTCTTCGCCACGATGCTGAAGCGCGTGCAAGCCGTAATAGGCTAGGGAAGCGGCATCGGAGTGTCTGTACACCCCGAATACGCCGCATTCCTCTTTTAATTTATCAAACAGCCCCTCTTTACCTGAGCCTTCATTATAATAATCTCCAGTCCACAACGTCCGTGCTGTTATTTCATCAGACATGGAATGACATCCTCCCAGATTTGCTTCAAACTGGCGACTGCCTCGTTCAAAGCGGGTTGTCCGTTCACCTCAACTGTCAATTGTGATCCTTCAACTTTTCCCAATACGGTAACTGGTACTTCCAGTCCACGCAGATGTGCTTCCAGAGCAGACGCTTTATCCGGTGATGCAGATAACAAAATGCGGGATTGACTTTCGCTGAATAAAGCATGGTCAGGGCGCAAAGACGTTTCTACGTTAACCTGCGCTCCCAATCCGCCGCTAATTCCAGATTCGGCAAGTGCTACAGCCAAACCGCCCTCTGCCAGATCATGTGCGGATTGTACCAATCCGGCCTGAATCGCTCCTAGTACCGCAGTCAGCAGTTTTTTCTCTACATTCAAATCGAGCTCAGGCGGACGCCCTTCGGATACACCGTGCACGATAGCCTGGAACTCACTGCCTCCTAGCTCAGCCTTCGTCTCTCCCACTAGGAAAATGACATCGCCTTCGGCTTTGAAACCTTGTGTTGTAATATGATCTGTGTCATGTACCAGACCGACCATACCGACTACAGGCGTCGGATAGATCGAACCTTTGGCATTTTCGTTGTACAAGCTAACGTTGCCCCCGATAACAGGTGTATCCAGTACACGGCAAGCTTCTGCCATACCGTCTACGGCTTTTTCCATTTGCCAGAAAATATCCGGTTTTTCAGGGTTACCAAAGTTCAGATTGTCCGTAATCGCCAAAGGCTCTCCGCCGGAGCATACAATGTTTCGAGCTGCTTCGCTGACTGCAATCCGTCCACCTACCTCAGGGTCCAGATATACATAACGTCCGTTACAGTCCGTAGTCATTGCAAGTCCCTTGCGGGTGCCACGTACGGTCACTACAGCTGCATCCGAACCCGGACGAACGGCCGTACTGGTGCGAACCATGTAATCATATTGCTCGTATACCCATTTCTTGCTAGCTACACTTGGTGAAGATAGCACCTTTTTCAGCACGCCGTTCAAGTCCGTTACTTCTGCATACCGAAGTGTGTCAATCGCAGCATTTTGCTCATAATAAGTAGGGACTTCGGAAGGCTTGTCATAGATCGGACACTCGTCAACCAGCGCCGTCACTGGCATATCACCCACCACTTCACCGTGATGGAACAAACGCAAACGACCGTCATCCGTCACTTTACCGACCTTGGCACAAATGACGCCCCAACGCTCGAAAATTTCAAGCGCCTGTGCTTCATCCTTAGGCTCAACAACGAACAACATACGCTCCTGTGATTCAGACAGCATCATTTCATAAGGTGTCATGCCCTCTTCACGCTGCGGTACCTGATCCAGGTACAGCTCAAGACCGTTGCCCGCCTTGCTTGCCATTTCAGCACTGGAGCAGGTAAGTCCCGCTGCGCCCATATCCTGAATACCCAGTACAATACCGCTGTCGATCAGTTCCAGACATGATTCCATAACCAGCTTTTCCATGAATGGATCGCCTACTTGAACCGCAGTCCGATTCGCTTCGGATTCCTCTGTCAGCTCAACGGATGCGAAAGTTGCTCCATGAATCCCGTCACGTCCTGTTGGTGGGCCTACGTAGAACACCGGGTTACCAACCCCTTTTGCCACACCACGTTGGATTTTATCATGGTCAATCAGTCCAACACACATTGCATTAACGAGCGGATTGCCTTCGTAGCTTTCGTCAAATACAACCTCTCCACCCACGGTCGGAATACCGATACAGTTCCCGTAGCCCGCAATACCCGATACCACATGCTCGAACAAATATTTCACACGGTCGCTCTCCAGCTTGCCAAAACGCAGCGAGTTCAAAACGGCAACAGGTCTTGCGCCCATGGAAAAAATATCACGGATGATGCCGCCTACCCCAGTTGCTGCCCCTTGGAAAGGCTCTACAGCGGATGGATGGTTATGACTTTCGATTTTAAATACAACTGCTTGGTTGTCTCCAATATCAACAATCCCTGCTCCTTCACCGGGTCCCATCAGAACTCGCGGACCGCTCGTCGGGAAACGTCTCAGCAACGGCTTGGAGTTTTTGTAAGCACAATGCTCTGACCACATAACACTGAACACGCCAATCTCCGTATAATTCGGCTGACGCCCCATGAATTCGCAGATCAGCGCATATTCACTGTCCGACACACCCATCTGCTGATACAGTTTATGTTCGGCAACCTGCTCTGCCGTCGGTTCCTTAGCGGACACTTGCTGCGCCATGACGATCCCTCCAAGCATTCAAAATAGATGTAAACATACGTTTGCCGTCATCCGTTCCAAGCAATGCGTCCACCGCGCGTTCCGGGTGGGGCATCATGCCCAGCACGTTACCTTGTTCATTACAAATCCCTGCAATATCCGTCATGGAGCCATTGGGATTATCTTTATACGTAAATACGATCTGATTGTTCGCCTGCAAACGAGCCAGCGTCTCATCATCACAGTAATAGTTGCCTTCACCATGTGCGATCGGAATAATGATCTCTTCACCAGCAGCATAATCTCTTGTAAAAGGCGTTTGGTTATTCGCAACCTGCAACACCGTATCACGGCAAAGGAATTTCATCGACAGATTACGGCGCAAAGCTCCTGGCAACAGCCCGGCTTCGGTCAAAATTTGAAAACCGTTGCAAATCCCCAAAATATATTTGCCCCCGGCAGCCGCTTTGGCTACTTCCTTCATCACCGGAGCAAACCTGGAAATCGCACCACACCGCAGATAATCCCCGTAGGAGAAGCCTCCCGGAACAAGAATACAATCGTAAGGTGACAGATCCGTTGCCGTATGCCAAACATAATCGACAGGTTCACCGACCGTGTCCTCTATCGCCTTATAGCAGTCAATATCACAGTTGGAGCCCGGAAAAACCAGAACTGCAAATTTCATGGAATCAGCCCTCCAGTTCGTAGCGGTAGTCTTCAATGACCGTGTTGGCCAACAGCTTTTCACACATCTCGATGATGCGTTTCTCTGCACTCTCGCGGTCTGTTGTATCCAGATTCAGTTCCATATACTTACCAATTCTGACGCTGTCCACTTCTCCGAAACCCATAGAATGCAGTGCGCCTTGCACCGCGACCCCCTGCGGGTCCAAAACGCTTTGCTTTATCGTGACATAGACTGTTGCTTTCATCATGTTCCTTCAGTTCCTCCTCCGAATGAGTGAATCCTATTGGTTGAATTATGATTACTATTTACTGTGCCGTCAGACGCCGCCAAATATCCGTATATCTTGCAGTTGTTTCTTCTACGACCTCAGCAGGCAACGGATCGGGCTTGCTATTCTTGTCCCAACCGGAGGATGCCAAATAGCTTCGTACCGGCTCCTTGTCCATGCTGTCAATCTCAACATCTAGTTCATACTTTTCCTGCGCCCAAAAACGGGATGAATCCGGGGTGAAAATTTCATCAATCAAAATCACTTTGCCATCAACAAGACCAAACTCAAACTTGCAATCCGCTAAAATGATTCCTCGCTTTTCGCAGAAAGCACGCGCAAATTCGTACAATGCCAAGCTTTTTTCCTCAAGTTCACCGGTTAGCTGGGCCCCGACCAGTTGCTTCATTTGGTGAAGGGAAATGTCCTCGTCGTGACCGACGTCGTTTTTGGCAGCCGGTGTAAATAAAGGCTTGGGAAAGCGTTCATTCTTACGTAGCCCCTTAGGCAATGGAATACCGTTTACCTCACCGGTCTGTTCATATTGACGCCAGCCGCCTCCGGTAATATATCCGCGCACCACACACTCGATGTCGATGCGTTCAGCCTTCAGCGTGACCATGATCCGATCCTTAAGCAGCTCTTTATTCTGTTCGTCGATGACATGTCCGAGCTTGTTTACATCGGTATGCACGACATGGTTTTCCAGCAGGTCTTTCGTCTGCTCGAACCAGAAAGTACTGAGCTTGTTCAGAACATTCCCCTTTTCCGGTACAGGCGGCTCCAACACATAATCAAAAGCTGAAATCCGATCCGTCACGACAATCAGAAAATGTTCTCCGAGATCATACAACTCACGCACTTTGCCTTTGTACAAAAGCGGCGCATGAATCAGACCTTCGGCGGTAGACAATGACATTTCATTACACCTCTTTCAAAAGAGTATGGCCCCTCCTAAATCGAGCCTTTGCCCCTCCTAAATCCTCCCCTCAGGGAGGACCCCCAGGGCTGCTGCCCTCGCGACTCCCGCAAGGGTTGGCTAATGGGCAAGGTGAGGGCGTGTATTTTGTAGCTATGGTGAAGTGAGCGCGTTTCGCTGGATGAAGGCTTGTTCGCACAAGCCCTCATCCAGCAACGCTTTTACGTTGGTGCGAACGGCTGGCTCAAGGCTTCGCTTCTTGAGCCTGTGCGTGCTCGTGAGGACTGCCGGCTGTTTGCTGCGCAAATTCGGCAACCCCCACGAGCACGTGGTCTGTGATAGAAAAGCAGTGGAACACGCTTTTCTATCGCTCTTGGGAAGGTGCGGCATCTTATGTGCCGCACCTCCCCTAGCTCTGCTCCCACACGAAGGTTGGTGCTGGAAGCAGCGGAGCGGACGGAATCGTTCTGGAGAAGCGTTAGCGCTTGCCTTTGCCCCTGGATTCCAACCTTTGCAGATTTTCCAGGAAACCAGGGGCAACAGCAATCGGAAGAATGATCCGTTCGCGCAGCGGCCTCATCACGCTCCTGAGCCTCTCCCAAGCACCAAACCGTCCTCTACTCCCCTAATCCCAACTTTTTAAAGATCGTATCCACGTTCTTCAAATGCCAAGCCGGGTTGAACGCATCCTCGATTTCATCCGGACTGAGCACGGCAGTAATTTCCGGAGTCGCCTCGACAATTTCGCGGAACTGGCGTTGCTCTTCCCATGCCTGCATCGCACGCGGTTGTACGGTATCGTAAGCTTTTTCACGACTAAAGCCCTTGTCGATCAGCTTCGTCATAATGCGGCCGGAGAATGGTACACCATACGTACGCGCCATATTGCGCTTCATATTTTCAGGGAAGACCGTCAGATTTTTCACGATATTGCCAAAACGGTTCAGCATATAGTTCAACAGCATCGTTGCATCTGGCAGAATGATACGTTCTACAGAAGAATGCGAAATGTCGCGTTCATGCCACAACGTTACGTTCTCATACGCCGATACCATATGCCCACGAATCACACGTGCCAGACCGGAGATGTTTTCACTTCCGATCGGATTGCGTTTATGTGGCATCGCGGAAGATCCTTTTTGACCTTTGGCAAAAGCTTCTTCCACCTCACGGAATTCACTCTTTTGCAATGCACGGACTTCTGTAGCAAACTTGTCCAACGATGTGGCGATCAACGCCAACGTGGCCATGTATTCAGCATGACGGTCGCGCTGGAGCGTTTGTGTAGAAATCGGGGCAGGCTTGGTGCCGAGCTTGCGGCATACGAATTCTTCCACAGCCGGGTCGATGTTGGCGTATGTTCCGACCGCACCGGACATTTTACCGTATTGTACTTGGTCAGCAGCATAGCGGAAACGTTCCAGATTGCGCTTCATTTCCTCGTACCACAGGCCCATTTTCAGTCCAAATGTGGTCGGCTCAGCATGCACTCCATGTGTACGTCCCATCATCGGTGTGTGCTTGTAAGCCAATGCTTTTTCCTTCAAAATTTCAATAAAATTCAGAATATCTCGTTCCAGAATTTCATTCGCCTGCTTTAACAGATAGCCCAGAGCCGTATCAACCACGTCTGTAGAGGTTAGGCCATAATGTACCCATTTGCGCTCGTCGCCAAGACTTTCGGATACCGTGCGGGTAAAAGCAATGACATCATGTCTTGTCTCCTGCTCAATCTCATAGATCCGTTCAATATCAAAGCTTGCATTTTTGCGCAGAGCCACGGTATCTTCTTTTGGGATAACCCCTAACTCAGCCCATGCTTCACAGGCACACAGTTCTACTTCCAGCCAAGCTTTAAATTTATTTTCTTCCGTCCAAATCGCTCTCATTTCCGGTCTGCTATAGCGTTCGATCATGACTATTTATTCCCCCAAATATTGGTTTGATCAATCCATTCCAGTGCTTGTTCCGTATCCTGGCACAACAGATTAATATGTCCCATCTTTCGGCCTGGCTTGGCTTCACTTTTTCCATACAAATGCAGCTTTGGTACAACACTCAATCCTTCAGCTTCAGCATCTGATTGTCCGAATCTTCGAATTACGTCCTCCAAATGCTCACCTAGTACATTGACCATCACCACCGGAGTCAGCAGCTTCGTGTTGCCCAGTGGCAAACCACAAATCGCACGTATATGTTGCTCAAATTGCGAGGTGGCGCAACCCTCCATCGTGTAATGGCCGGAGTTATGGGGTCGTGGTGCCAACTCATTAACGTATAATTGTCCGTCTTCGGTGACAAACATCTCCACAGCTAGCAGTCCCACCGCATCCAATGACTCCGCCACAGCCAGCGCCAATTTGCGTGCTTCCTCCTGGACAGCTTCAGGTACGCGTGCGGGTACAATCGACGTGTGCAAAATATTGTTCACGTGGATGTTTTCCGCAGGTGGAAAGGCTTTGGCTTCACCGTTCGTGCTGCGAGCTACAATCACCGAGATTTCGCAGCGAAAACGGATGAACTGTTCCAACACCAGTTCCGCACCGCTTCCAGCCAGTTGCTCGTAGGCATTCGTGGCTTCCTCCGATTGGCGAATGACCACTTGGCCCTTGCCATCATAACCGCCGACTGCTGTTTTGAGCACACACGGCACACCCAGTTCGGCTACCGCTTGAGCCATATCGGCAGGACTGCTAATTTCACGATATGGAGCGACAGGAACACCAGCTGCTTCAATAGCACGTTTTTCACGCAGACGATGCTGTGTCGTGTACAAAAGACTGCTGCCCTGCGGTACACTGGATTCCTGTTCCAAAAGCGCGGCTACACCCGCATCCACATTTTCAAACTCATACGTGATCACGTCACACCGTTCAGCCAGTTCTCTGGCCGCGTGCTCATCATCATAGGCAGCACGGATTTGTTCTGACACCTGTCCACACGGACTATCCGGTGCAGGGTCCAGTGTCACGAAGCGATAGCCTAGGTTTGTTCCTGCTAGTACAAGCATTCTGCCTAATTGTCCGCCTCCCAAAATTCCAATCACTGTGCCAGGAGGGCGAATACGGCCTGCGGATTCACATGCTTCATTCATAGCGAGTCACTGCCTTCCAGTACCTCGTCACGGATACGGTCGCGTCTTGCCACAACCCGCTGACTTATCTTTTCGTCAAAAGCACCTAATATTTGTGCAGCCAGCAACCCTGCGTTGGTAGAGCCTGCCTTACCGATTGCCACAGTGGCGACTGGAATACCACCCGGCATCTGCACAATGGAGAGCAGGGAGTCCAGACCATTCAGAGCCTTCGACTGGACAGGCACACCAATCACTGGCAAGGAGGTCTTCGCAGCTACCATTCCCGGCAGATGTGCAGCCCCACCCGCTCCAGCAATAATGACCTTTAGTCCGCGCCCGGCGGCCTCTTCTGCAAAACGAAACATTAAATCCGGTGTACGATGGGCTGAAACTACTTTTTTCTCATATCCGATTTCAAGCTCGTCCAGCACAGCACATGCATGTTGCATGGTGTCCCAGTCTGATGTGCTGCCCATAATGACAGCGACCTGCACTGACATGTCCTTCACTCCCTGTTTATCAATAAGCGCCAAAAATCCGGCACTCGAAAATAACGTTATTTTCAAGACACCGGACTACGAAAAAACAAACGACAGAGCCTCTTAAAGGCATGCCAAAAGCAAGCCTGTTCCACCGCATCCAATGCGGCTTCAGCCGTATGTCTCCCGTAGTCCGGAAATTTAAGGTTTCCAGGTAGAAACTTCCGGGCCATATCCCCGGCATTATACGAGTCAGGATTGTGCTTACTCCATACCCAACGATATACTTTCCCAGCATAATCGTGATGGATTTCGGCTCCAACATGTGTACCTAATTAAATTGTACCTAAAGTTCATTTTTTATCGACAATACACTTCATAGTTTAACAATTCCCTACACCCTGTGTCAACTTGAAAACGAACATTGTCATAATGATACAATTTAATGTTCGTGTTTAACAAAAACCAAGCCCTTTATATGCATACCTCAGGACTATTGTATTACATTTAGCTATCACTCTACCTACACTGGTAACGGCCAGCAATACATCTTTCCAACAAAAATAAAAAGCCGGCACTTCCTGTACAGGTAGTGATCCGACTTTTGCTTTTTACTTCGTTATTTTACGACCAGCACGGGGATACGTGCATGCTGCACCACATTGTGACTTACGCTACCTAATACAAATTCACGAATACCACCCAATCCGCGACTGCCAATCACAATCACATCGAAGCCATTCTCATTGGCATAATCCAAAATGACTTCGGCCGGCGAACCTTGAATCAGCTCTACCTTGGCGTCTACACCTTGCTCAGCAAGCCGCTTTTTAACTTCATCCGTAGTTTGCTCAGCCAAATCATAATACTCTTTATTCACCGAAGCTGGAATTGGAGCCAAACCTTCGCCCATAAAAATCCGCGGGAAATCGAATGCTGTCACTACCTCAAGCTTCGAGGAGGGTGATGCCTTCACCAATTCAGCCGCCTTCAATAAAGCTTTGTTGGAAGCATCCGAACCGTCATAAGCAAGCAATACTTTTGAAAATAGCATAATACGCACCTCTTCCGAATTCAGTTTGTTAAATCAAAGCCTGAAATTATGTATTCCTGTGGTTGTTCACTTCATACATCATGTAATGGCTGAGAATAGCCTTCTCAATCATCATTGAACTTCCCTATGAGAAGCTAAACTCCCAGCCTTAGCGTAAAAAATACCCATAGAGCAATGCGTTAATGAATAGCAACACAGGAATACCTAATCTGAAGGTCATATGCCGTGTTTTATGGCGTTTGCGGTACATCGCAATGAGTACACCCAATGCGCCCCCGATCAGGGCCAGCAAAAACAACGTCCGTTCAGGTACACGATCACGGTGTTTACGTGCTCTCTTTTTATCTTCCGACATTACCAGATAGCCTACTGCATTAATGAACAGTAGCCATACCAACAAGCCTGTCTGCAATGTCTCTCCTCCTTTTGCACACCGTACCAGTTTCAGGTATTAGGACTTATATAGGGCTCTCTTCTTCATTATAACCTCACCCCTTTTATAGAAACAACGCCTTCTCTGACTGGGAAAACGTTTTTGCGGAAATAGTAACGGTGTATGAGGGCAATTCCCGAGTGCATTTATTTTGTCTTAAAGGAGGAACTACGATGGAAAGCACCCATGAATACGTTGAAAAGCTACGAGAAAATGCAAAAAAGGCAGAACGTAACCGTAAACAAGGAAAAGGAACTCCCAGCGCTAGCTTGCCAACAAAACAGCATAGCAAAAACCCCTGATCATGGAATCTGTATTCAACTGTAGAACCATGTAAATACCGTAAAACATCAACTCCACCTTGTCACTCTCATTAAATGAAATTAAAGGTACACTCAGTTGTTCACCTTTTATCAAAAACAACAAGCAGACTCCTTATGAGTTTTCTGCTTGTTGTTTTCTTTTATAATTATTTTCCATTTAGCTGTATTTAAAGCGATTACATATATAAAAACGAGTTTTAAAGTTATATTTTCTAACATATATATTGACTAAAAACGATTTTACACCCTATAATGCGTGATATTAACGTAATTCGACAAAATATTTGTCAGTTAATCTATCATTAATATTTCAAGGTTTAAGATTGGAGAGGAGCTTTATATGACTAACATGAAAAAAATGACAATGATTCCCCTGTTGGCCGGCTTTATTCTCGGAAGTACCTTATGGAGTGGTGGATTTACTGCTAACGCTGCGGCAGCAGCTACAACCAGCACAACGGTATCTACTTCTAACACTACAACTTCAGACAAATCTGAAAATCCACAAACTAATCATTTACCCAATATTAAAATACTAGCCACAGGAGGGACCATTGCAGGGTCATCCTCCGTCAACACGGATACAACTGGCTACAAAGCAGGCGCATTAGGTGTTGAAACCTTAATCAATGCCGTTCCTGAGATGAAAAGTATTGCAAATGTCAGTGGTGAGCAAGTGGTTAACGTGGGTAGCCCCGATGTTAATAATGAAATCCTCTTAAAACTTGCCAAACGCACCAACGAACTGCTTGCCAGAGACGATGTAGACGGTATTGTCATTACCCATGGTACAGATACATTGGAAGAAACGGCATACTTCCTTAACCTTGTCGTTAAGAGCGATAAGCCTGTAGTTGTTGTTGGCTCTATGCGCCCAGCTACTGCCATCAGTGCCGATGGTCCATTCAACCTTTATAATGCTGTAAAAGTTGCCGGAGCTTCGGCCTCCAAAGGCCAAGGTGTACTCGTATTGCTGAACGATCGCATCGGTGCAGCAAGATACATCACAAAAACGAACACAACTGCAGTCGATACGTTCAAGTCTGTGGAGCAGGGCTACCTTGGAGCTGTAGTGGGCGATCAAGTATACTACTACAACAAATCCACTCATAAGCATACGACTTCTTCTGTATTCGACGTCTCTAATCTCACCCAACTGCCGCAAGTAGATATTCTATACGAGTATCAAAACAACGGTCGCTACCTGTATGATGCTGCCGTAGCAGCTGGCGCCAAGGGCATAGTGGTCGCTGGTTCCGGTAATGGTTCCTTATCCAAGACCTCCTCAGAAGGCGCAGAGGCCGCAGGCAAAAAAGGAGTTATTATTGCCCGCTCCAGCCGCGTAGGAAGTGGAGTTGTGTCCCCATCGACAAAAGACGCAGCATCGAACTTTGTGTCCACCGATTCGCTCAATCCGCAAAAAGCACGGATTTTACTCATGCTCGCTTTGACCCAGACGCATGATGTTAATCAAATCCAATCTTTCTTTAATGAATACTAAGGGCAGTTATTCCAAACCAAATAAATATAACTTCATTATTATAAAAAAGAAGCAGCAGTTACGGTTGACCACCGTACTGCTGCTTCTTTTATGCAAGACAATGTCTGGCACCCATAACGATTACATCTGGTATCCAAACGTCTTGGTCTTATACAGCCATTCGTTTTCCCTTACAGGTAGCATTAAGACTGCTGTTTGGGAATCCCATTCAAGCTTGGAGGATATTTAGCTTGCTTCTCTGGATGAGCAGCGATTTCTTCCTCCAGTATACTTGATTTATTTTGCTGATTATTGATTTTAAGCGGCTTATGTTTGGGCATAAATACTCACCTCCTCGGATTACCATGCCAAGGAGTAAGCTTTTTTATACCGACATACGCCTGCTAATTGTGTAGCTTGAAGCACGCTCTGGCAATCTTTATTCGCCCTGCTTTTGCTCCATTGCTGCTTTTAGCAAATCACCCAAGCTGGAGCCAAAAGATTCCTTCTTTTCAAACTGTTTTACCAGCTTTTGTTGTTCCCGCTTGTTTACCCGTTGCTTGTCCTTATCTAGCGTCTCCGTAATGCCACAGGATAAGCATCTTACATACAAACCTGCCTTGCCCTCTTTCATTTCCATTTTCTTATGACACTGCGGACAACGTCGATTGGACAAGCGTTTTTCGCCTGAACGACGGTAACCGCAATCCGCACTTGGACATACAAGAAACTTTCCTTTCTTCCCTTTCTTCTCCAACAACTTTGTACCACAATCCGGACAATGGCTATTCGTTACGTTATGGGGCTTGTACTCAGCGCTGCTATTTTTCACAGTAGAAACCAATTCTTTCGCCATAGCACGGATAGAATTCAAAAATGGCTCAGGTTGTCCTTGACCACGGGCGATCCGTTCTAACTCCGCTTCCCATTGTGCCGTCAATTCGGGCGTTCGCAGCTGTGGAGCCGCCAGTTCGATCAGTTGCTTGCCTTTGCCAGTTGGATGCATCACGTTCCCCTGGCGCTCTATCGTATCCGAGCTGACGAGTTTCTCGATCAGATCCGCACGGGTGGCTGGAGTACCCAGGCCATGCTTTTCCATCTGAGCCAGCAGGGCTGCTTCTGTATACCGCTTCGGCGGCATTGTTCGTCCAGCTCGTACAATACAACGCTGCAATTGGACGGAGTCTCCTTTTTTCAGCTCAGGCAAAATAACGCCCCGTCCATTACTTTCACGGTCATCTGTCTCTTCCTCGTCCAATTCATAATGACTTTCGTCATACACAGCACGCCAACCGCTATCTTTTATGGTTGTACCTTTTGCCTGAAATGTTTCCTGCCCCACCATGACCGATACAGCTACAGCATCATAACGTGCAGGTGGGTAGAACAGACTGATAAAACGGCGTGCAATCAGATCATACAGCTTACGCTCCTCTGGGCTTAACTGATTAAGCAATAACGTCTGCTCAGTAGGAATAATCGCATGGTGATCTGTGACTTTACTGTCATCTACAACTCGTTTTGTGATTGGCAATTTGTTACGCAATAGCGGACGTGCTAAAGAAGCATACGGACCCACGGCTACGCTACTGAGCCTTTCCTTAAGGGAATCCACCATATCGGAGGTAAGATAACGACTGTCTGTACGTGGATAAGTCACCAGCTTATGCTGCTCATATAGACGCTGAAGAACATTAGACGTCTGCTTGGCCGAGAAGCCGTAGCGCTGGTTAGCATCTCTTTGCAGCTCAGTTAGGTCATACGCGAGCGGGTGAGGCTCGCTTTTTTCACTTTTTTTAACACTCACAACTGTACCTTTGGCCCCCTCAAGCCTGCGGCGCAAAGTCTCTGGCTGAGTACGGTCAAACATACGTGAATCCCCATTTTCTGCACGCCATGTTGCCTGAAAATGACCAAAATCCGCCGTCAACGTATCATATTCTTGAGAACGAAACTGGGTGATCTCTTTCTCACGTTCCATAATCATCCCCAGTGTCGGTGTCTGTACTCTTCCAGCCGAAAGCTGGGCGTTATAACGAACCGTTAACGCGCGGGTTACATTGAGACCAATCATCCAGTCTGCTTCAGCCCTACAGCGAGCCGATTCATATAAACGATCAAACTGCTGGCCAGGCAATAATTTCGCGAAACCTGCCTTAATTGCCTTATCCGTCTGCGAGGAAATCCATAAACGCCGGAAAGGCTTTCTCCAGTTTGCCATTTGTATAATCCAACGCGCCAACAATTCTCCTTCACGAGCAGCATCTGTTGCCACGATAAGTTCTCCAATGTCCTGTCGTTTCATCAGCTGCTGTACAGCTTTGAACTGATGATTGCTCTCCCGCAATACCTTTAACTTGGAGTTCTTCGGAAGAATGGGCAAGTCCTCCAAGTTCCAATTCGCATACTTAGAATCGTAATCCTCAGGCTCTGCTAATCCGACCAAATGACCCAAAGCCCATGTCACTACATACTTAGGTCCTTCTATATAACTTTTATGCTTCTCACGGCTGCCCATCACACGTGCAATCTCTCTGGCCACGGATGGTTTTTCTGCCAATACCAATACCTTCATGTTACGCTCCTTTCTCTCATAATGTTAATTATACCATCCTGCCATCTTACGATAAATCTAACGCGAACCAACGTCTCTTTATTAACACGATCTTTACACACTATTACTATTGCTCATGCATTAGTTAGCAGCTTACAAATCAGGCACACTCCATTTTAATAACAGACCCGCATACGTCAGGCCTCCCCCGAACCCATATAACACCACATGTTGTCCATATCTTAAACGCCCATCATCCAATCCACACTGTAAAGCCAACGGAATGGACGCCGCCGAAGTGTTGCCATAAAACTCTACACTCGTCAGCGTCTTTTCTAAAGGTACTGCACTCTTTTCACATATGGACTCAATCATTCTCAGATTAGCGCTATGAGGTACAAACCAGTCAAGATCCTCTTTCCCCATATTTGCCTTATCCATTAATCGCTCGATTCCTGCTGGGACAGAACGTACAGCCCATTTATAAACCTCACGTCCATTTTGAGCGATAAAACCATTATCTTGCAGCTTCTCTCCATCCAAATAGTTAGATAATCCTGCGCGATAAAGATGTGCTCCTCCTTGCCCAAAGGTTCCTATATCTGAAGTCAAAAACGACCCTTCATCCTCGTCATATTCAACAAGTGCAACCCCTGCTCCATCTCCAAAAAGAACACATGTCGTCCGGTCCGTATAATCTGTAATTTTGGATAATGTTTCGGCTCCAATCACTAGAACCTTGCGATGTAGACCACCCGTAATCAGACCATTTGCCAAATGAAGTCCATAGGCAAAGCCTGCACATGCAGCACTAACATCCATTGACCCTGTATTGGGAATATTAAAATAAGCCTGAATACGGGAAGCCGTACTTGGAAAATAGTAATCAGGTGTACTCGTCGCTACAATGATCATGTCAACATCGTCCACATTTACGTTATAAAGGTTAACCATACGTTTAATAGCTTGTATACATAAATCAGATACATACTGATCTTCGGCCGCGATTCGTCGTTCCCGCATACCCGTTCGTTGTACAATCCACTCGTCACTAGTCTCCACAAGCTTCTCCAAGTCGGCGTTCGTCAAAATCCGTTCAGGTACATAAGTGCCAAGGGCCGTTAACTTTGCTTTTGAATTCAACAATCTGATCACTCTCCTTTATAATCCTTATTCATATTATAACACCAGATACTAATACCTGGTGCTAATTTTCTTCAAAAAATGTCTATCTATTTACTAGCTAATATCCACAGATTCAGTCGAACTTATAACTAACTTAAACTAATTAAAAATTCTACTGATATTTAACACAAAAAAGGACCATGATCTCAAAAAGATCATGGTCCTTTTTACTCGTTGCTTGGCAACGTCCTACTCTCCCAGGACCCTGCGGTCCAAGTACCATCGGCGCTGGAGGGCTTAACGGTCGTGTTCGGGATGGGTACGTGTGGAACCCCTCCGCTATCGCCACCAAACATGAAT